>NZ_JAIMIG010000002.1:0-843149 GCF_019795975.1 Pantoea sp. DY-17
TCCCGTCATGCTGCGGGAAGGGCGCATAAAGTATGCGCTGAGCGTAGGTGAATACCGAACCACGAAGCATGGCGCGCTAACGCCTTCATTCGGTCTGGGCACGCTCGCCTATGGCCTCAACAATAATCTCACGCTGTACGGCGGCGTCCTGGGGGCAAGCAACTATGCGTCAGGTGTATTCGGTACCGGCCTTAGCTTTGGCGATATAGGTTCGCTCTCGGCAGACATCACCGCTGCCGAGAGCCAACTCGTTGATGAGAAAAACCGGCGCAGCCGGGGACAGTCGTATCGTGTGCAATATTCAAAAACGGTGGCCGCGACCGATACCACCGTGACGCTCGCCAGCTATCGCTACTCCACGGAAGGGTTTTATACCTTCCAGGAGGTGAATGAATTCAGCAGCCAGCGCTACAACAAGCGAAGCCGACTGCAGCTCAACCTTAGTCAGTCGCTGCAAAGTTGGGGAAATTTTTATATTGCGGCTTACCAGCAGGACTACTGGAGCAAACGGGGCTATGAACGCAACGTCAGTACCGGCTTTAACACCAGTATCAGCGATATCAATTATTCACTCGGCTACACCTATAGCGAAACGCCAGGCAAAGACCGTAAGGACCAGATTATAGCCTTTAGCCTGCAGGTTCCCCTGAGCAAATGGCTATCGCAAAGCTGGGCCAGCTACAGCGTGAATATGCAAAAAAACGGTCCTGAAACGCACCAGGTGGGGCTGAGCGGCACCGCGCTCGACGATAATAACCTGAGCTACATGGTCCAGCAGGGCTATACCTCGTCGGGCGGTGAATCGAGAAGCTCGCTGAGTGGAACCTACAAGGGCGGCCACGGCACCGTGAGCGCCGGCTACAACCAAAGCCTACAGAACAGTCAGCTTAATTTCGGCCTACAGGGGGGGATTATCGGCCATGAGCATGGCGTGACGTTCTCTCAGCCGTTAGGAGATACCGTAGTGCTACTGGAGGCACAGGGCGCATCCGGCGTGAGGGTGCGCAATAACCCCGGCGTTAAAACGGACTCGCGCGGGTACGCCGTGGTGCCTTATGCCAGTGCCTATCAGGAAAACCGTATTGCATTAGACACGGGTTCGCTGGGGGCAGACGTGGATGTGGCCGAGTCGGTGGTCAACGTTGTGCCTACGCGCGGCGCGGTGGTGCGCGCTACGTTCAATACGCGAACGGGGCGGCGCGCCCTAATAACGCTGATGTATCAGAATTCGCCTGTGCCTTTTGGCGCGACGGCAAAGCTCAACGAAAGCGATGCGATGAGCATTGTGGGAAGCGATGGCGAGGTTTATATGAGCGGTCTGAACGACGGTGACGGCATTACGGTACAGTGGGGAGCGAAAACCTGCCGCGCCAAAATAACCCTAAACGCGTTACCGGGTAAAATCCAACGTACTACTGCAGTATGTCGCTAAATTTCTCATTGCCTTGATTCGCATTATTACTCTTGCGAGAGAAGGCCTGCGCCTTGCTTAAATGAAGGAACATAAGATGTCCACCGTATTTAAAATCTCGATGGCTGCGATGGGTAGCGCCATCTCACTGAATGCCTTTGCGCTGTGTTCTGCAAATGACGTAGCGGTCAACTTTGATAACAATATTATCGTTCAGCGGGATGCGCCCGTCGGGACGGTATTAGCCACGATAACCACGAGTAATGCCATGCAATGTGACCCTGAGGGTCAGGTCATTGGATATGATGGCTCGTGGTTTATTCAGCTATCGGGGACGAATGCGGATTATGGCGCCTCGCCGCTGGCCAACGTACGGGCAACGGAGGTCCAGGGCATTGGCATCCGGTGGAAAAACTTTTCCAGCACAACCGGAACCAGCGAATTTATCACCAGATTGAACCTCAATAACGCGAGCTGGAGGCGAGGGATCCTTCAGAATGGCGTATCAACGTTCACGGATACCTTTGAGCTGATCAAAACGAGTACCACCCCGGCGACGGGCTCAATACCCGCGCTGACGCTAAATATGGAATACAGTACGCCGGTCAGTAATAACATTACTCGCCTGCCGCTTTATAAATATATATTTTCGCCAATCAATATCAGCACCGCATCCTGTCAAATTGGGGATAGTAATTTGAATATTAATATGGGAATTGCGCTGATGCCGAAGTTTACTGGCGTGGGCAGCATCCAAAATCCGGTAACGTTTTCCATACCGCTTATTTGTAGCGAACAGACCGCAGTAAATGTGACGCTGGATAACGTCAGCCCGCTTGCCGATCCTGCCAACGGAGTCTTGGGATTAAACAGTAGCTCGACAGCAAAAGGTTTGGGCATTCAGCTTAAGTATGACGATGTGCCCGTTCAGTTCGGCAAGCTTATTAAATACGGCACGACGACCTCGCCAGGAGAGGTCGTCAATATTCCCTTCAAGGCCGCGTATTACATGACCTCAACCAATGCACGCTCAGGATCGTTGAGCGCCACGGCGTCTTTTACCATGACCTATCACTAACCAAAATTATTTATAATGGCGCGCTTATGACGTAACCAAGAGAAATTTTAGTCACGAGCTAGATAAAATTCGCTATCTCTTCATATAGCGCAAAAGCTTATAGCGACTCAATAAATGTGACAAACATCATTAGCGCTGATGCTGTGCACTACGGTTATTAACTGGAAACAGATTAGCCCACTATTTCTTCGCTATTTACTCGGTTGATACCCTATCCACATCGCTATTATCCCCTGAAATAAAATTATAGATTTCGGCGTGATGCGTCACGTGACCTCAGGGACAATCATGTTTCGTATAGCCGGCTTGACTACGACGGCTGCCGCTTTACTTAGCTCACCTGATGCCCGAGCGCAACTGTCACATACCTGACTGGATGCTAATACCGAGTAGAAGGACGGTACCCGATTAGATAAGCCTTTTATTTTATTCGGTCTTCACACCCATATATATCGTATTGAGTCGCTTTCTAAATAATATTGGATCGTGTTCCAGACATATTCGCGCTAACGAATTTTTAGCACGCTCTGATACGATTTTTCTATCGCTGATAATTTGCAATATATAGGTTTTAAGCTGAGATATGATGGCACTTCTCAGAGAGGTTTTGTCACTTACTGATGCCACCGTCAGCTCCAACATCGGATTCAGGGGGCAGCGAATCAGCCAGCCGGCATTTTCCGGATTGATTTCCGGCAAGGCTCTGACATTCGTCGTTATTACCGGGCAGCCGCAGGCCTGCATTTCCAGAACGGAAAAGCCGTATGTCTCCTGCCATGTGGGCAGCAGCCCGACATCAGAGGTCTTAATCAACGCCAGTACCGCGTCGTTGGTCAGCGACGTATGGTGCTGGAATAGGGGGCATTCACGAAGTGTGTCCTCCACGTTTCTTCTAAATGCGTCATCATCCTGGAACGCCTGGTGAGCCACGTTATGCGTTCTGCCAGGATCACCTACCAGATTTACGCGTACGTCGTTCACACTTATCAGGTTTTCCCTTAATAACTGGCTAAAGGCTAGTACAACTTCTGCCCCTCCTTTGCGATAGAACTCCTTGCCCACGAAGGTAAAATTCAGCGGACCTTTTTCAACCAGAGCAATTTTTTCCTGCAGTACCGGTTGCGGGGGATGCAGTACGTGCAGTTTGGGCCCAATGATAGCCTGCTCCCTGGGGAAATGTTCCAGCAGCCGCAGTTGGATCTGTCGTGTGGCTTCTGAGATAGCGATGATACCTTTGCAGCGCGGAGAGCAGACGTACCGGAGTTCCCGCGCCAGCTCGGGGTTGGCAAATTTGGGTATTCCCTCAACGGGAAGAACACGGGGCAGTTCGGTTTCAAAGGTCGCTACCCAGTCGCCTGGCCCCGAAGAAACTTCGTTAAAAAGGTGGATAATGTCCGCATCACCTGAAGACATCAGGGGCAGCGGTCGAAAAATAAAGAGTTTATTTTTATGCAATAAGCGCCGCCTTATAACGTTGATCCAGGTCCAGATATTTCTGGGACGGTAATCCAGATAGCGATTTGCAGGGTCTGTAATGATGTTTCTCTTTTCTGGGTAGCCGTTTCCACCGACGATAATCTTCATTCTTCCCCCTGCTGGCGAGTGCAAAAAATTAACAGAATTAATTTAAATGTCCTCGTTATTGAGAGGATAAAAGAATATTTGGGTTATGTAAGGCTATGGTTTTTCAGATAAGCTCTGAATTCATCTTGATTATTCAGACTGTTGATACCAGAGCAAAATCTGCTTTTTGCGCCGCTTCCCAACATGTCAAATTATGCACGGCCAAACAGCAAAAATACGTGTATTTGCTGGTGTTTAATCGATTTCCAGAAAACGTCGGGAGGGAGAGTGCCAATGCTGATTAAAGTTTCAGGTTGCTAAGAAGCCTTTATTTACTTCAGGATTAATTAACAGTGGGCGAATGAGAGAGATGATGATATTGGCAGGTATACATATTTTCCATTGAAAACCTTTTAAATTCTCAATGTATCAATAACCGCGCGCAAAGCGGGTGACACATTGCGATGCGGATAATAGAGAAATGAAGCTTCCAGACGTTGGCTGTGCCGTTGCAGAACCCTGATCAGCTTTCCTTGTTCCAGATCCTCAGAAACCAGCTCTTCCGGGACATAAGCCAGCCCGAGCCCGAGAGTAGCGGCTTTCGCTTCCATATAGCTGTCAGCAAAAACCCATTGCCCTTGCGGCCTATGGGTGATTTTTTTGCCATCCTGATGAAGTTCCCAGGCATAAAGGCTGCCATCGCCTAACTGATAAGCGATGCAGGGATGAACGGCCAAATCTGCGGGGATCTGCGGAAAGCCGTAGCGACGAAAGTGTTCTGGCGTACCGACAACGGCCATCTCCATGTCGGGCGAAATGCGTACAGCGATCATGCCGCTGCCAACCTCCGGCCCCAGACGTACACCCGCATCGAATCTCTCCGCAATGATATCCACAAACCGGCTTTCGCTGATGAGCTCCAGTCTGATATCGGGATAGCGTTGTTTGAATACCGCAAGTTTTGGCAGGAGTACTTTATCTATCGCGTGCTGGCTGGCATTGATACGCACAGTACCGGATGGGGTCTGGCGATAGTGGGCCAGCTTAGCGAGCCCCATATCTAAAGCATCGAATCCTGACTCAACGGTTAGATAAAGCTGCTCACCGGCATGGGTGAGCGATAATCTGCGCGTGGTGCGAACAATGAGTTGAACGCCCAGTCTTTCTTCAAGTTCACGCACTGAACGACTGATACCTGATTGTGCCAGGCCAAGGCGTTTCGCCGCAGCGGTAAAACTCCCCTCGCGCACCACCAGCATGAACAGGTAGAGATCGTTGTAGTTTTCCCGTTTTGCCATCATCTCGCCCTTATGACTACATCGTTATTTGGAACAATTTGATATTAATCTTAGCAAAAATTCCCCTCTAATCAGAACGCATGCTGCTAACTAGAATGTGCACATTGCAACAAAGCACAGCAGCGTTGTCGGTATGAAACCTGCCTCTTTGATGTTTATTCAGGAGGATTTTAATGACTGTTTTCACTAAAAAATTGACAGCAGTGTTACCTGCAATGCTGCTATGCGCATCATTAAGTGGAGTTATAACGATGAGTTATGCTGATACCAGCAATCCGAACGCACCTATTTCGCTGGTCAAAAATTGGGATAAAACCTTTGCTGAAAGTACGAAAGTTGATCACCGTAAGGTTACCTTTCAGAACCGCTATGGGATCACTTTAGTTGGGGATCTTTATCTTCCAAAGGATCGCGGCGAGCGCAAGCTGGCAGCCATTGCCATCAGCGGGCCCTTCGGTGCAGTCAAAGAACAATCCAGCGGCCTGTACGCACAAACGCTGGCTGAAAAGGGATTTGTCACCCTTGCGTTTGACCCTTCATATACGGGCGAAAGTGGCGGCTACCCGCGTAATGTGGCGTCTCCGGATATCAATACTGAGGATTTCAGCGCGGCAATTGATTTCTTAGGTCTGCAAAATGAGGTGGACCGCGACCATATCGGGCTGCTCGGTATTTGCGGTCTGGGCGGCATGGCATTAAACGACGCTGCGATGGATACGCGCGTTAAAGCAGTAGCAACCAGCGTGATGTATGACATGAGCCGCGCGATGGGCCACGGCGTAGGCGATGGCAAAGATCGTTACACCAGCGCCGATCGTCGTGCTGTGTTGCAGTATCTGAACGCGCAGCGCTGGAAGGATGCGGAAAACGGCACTTTCGCGCCCGGTGGTCACGACATTGATGTTGACGAAAAAGGTAAAGTCAGCGCTTCTGAGCGTATTCTGCCGGAAACGTTACCCGCTAATCCAAATCCAGTCTTGAAAGAATTCTTTGATTATTACCGCATGCCACGCGGTTTCCATGCGCGTTCGGTCAACTCAACCGGCGCATGGAATGCAACAATGCCACTGTCATTTATGAATATGCCGCTGCTGAGTTATGCAAATGAAATCACTATCCCTGCGCTTGTTGTGACCGGTGAAAAAGCCCATTCACGTTATTTTGCTGAAGACGCTTTTAAGGCGATCGGGAGTAAAAAGAAAGAGCTGGTGATTATTCCCGGGGCAAATCATGTGGACTTATATGACAACGTGGCTGGAAAGATCCCGTTTGCTAAGTTTGAACAATTTTTCAAATCAAATTTAAGGTAACTTTTTGAAATAATTTGCATTTACCATGCCACCTCTACTTCACGGCTGGCATTAACTCCCCTGATGCCGTTCAGTTAAGCGCCGTATCAAATCGCCGCACCTTTTGTAGCGGCGCGATTTATCGCGCAATGAATTGCGCCGCTACAATGCGTGCTCTCGGTAATTACGGGTTTTCATGTCTTAACTGACGAGCATTAGGCATTAACTCGCCTGATGTAACGCAGTGAAATGATGATGTTATTCCCTGAAAAGCGCATCTCCCACTTTCGCCTGAATCAGGTCGGATCGATTTGAAGAGTAGTTGATAATGTCCACAGTAAATATTAAATCCTCTCACCATAAAACTCAGTCGTATTGGGGGGGCGTTTTTGCCATGACGCTCTGCGTTTTTGTATTGATCGCTTCTGAATTTATGCCGGTCAGTCTGCTAACACCTATTGCCCGCGACTTGCATGTCACGGAAGGACTGGCAGGACAGGGAATTGCCATCTCTGGCGCGCTGGCGGTGATTACCAGCCTGACTATCTCCCGCATTGCCGGGGACCTGAATCGGAAATATCTTCTGCTGGGACTAACGATTTTGATGGCGGTATCGGCAATCATTGTCGCGCTGGCGGCCAGTTATTCGGTTTATATGCTCGGGAGAGCGTTGATTGGAATCGTCATCGGTGGATTCTGGTCAATGTCGGCCGCAACAGCCATTCGGCTGGTACCGCAGCACAAGGTTACCCGCGCGCTGGCGACTTTTAACGGCGGGAACGCGCTGGCCACCGTTGTGGCGGCACCGCTGGGTAGCTACCTGGGGGCGACTGTCGGATGGCGGGGTGCCTTTTTATGTCTGGTACCGCTTGCGATAGTTGCGTTCATCTGGCAATGCCTCAGCCTGCCTTCGATGGAAAGCGATAATGCGCGCAAGCCACAGGGATCGGTGCTTGGTCTTTTCAGAGCCTCTATCGTATCAATGGGGCTGTTGGCTTGCGGACTCTTCTTTATGGGGCAGTTTTCCTTATTTACCTACGTGCGACCGTTTCTGGAGAACGTGACCAGAGTGAGCGCGCCTGGCCTGTCCTGGATTTTACTTGCTATAGGCGCAGCAGGTTTTATCGGCACAACGTTTGTTTCGACCTTCCTGAACTCAAGGTTTTATTCGACATTAATCTTGATACCACTGCTTATGTCAGCGATTGCCGGTACGTTACTTTTGTTTGGCCACAGCATGTGGATTGTTGCCGTTTTGCTGAGCCTGTGGGGAATGCTTGCGACATCCGCGCCAACCGGATGGTGGACATGGCTCGCGCGGACGCTACCCGAAGATGCAGAGGCAGGTGGTGGTCTGATGGTTGCTGTCATCCAACTCTCCATTGCGCTTGGATCAACCGTTGGGGGTTTAATTTTCGACAGTCTGGGTTGGCAAAGTGCTTTCGGCTTGAGTGGTTTATTACTTCTTGGTGCGGTAGTCATGACGTTTCACACATCACGTCTAACATGAATCACAGGCGCTTTAATCATAGAATAAGGCGCAGAGGCCGCTGATTAAAGCACCGTCTTTAATGCCGAACTGATTCTGCTCTGAGGATTGATACATGACCACCTTTCATCAACTTAATGCCATCAGCTTGCGAGGCCAGCCCATCTCTATGGCCGATTACGCCGGGAAGCTGGTTCTGGTGGTGAATACCGCCAGCCATTGTGGATTTACTCCTCAATATGCAGGCCTTGAAGCGCTCTACAAGAAGTACGCGGACAATGGGCTGATGATATTGGGTTTCCCCTGCAATCAGTTTGGCAAGCAGGAACCTGGCGGAGCAGATGATATCGCGCAGACCTGCCTCATCAACTACGGTGTGAGCTTCCCGATGTTCGAGAAAGTCGAGGTTAACGGCGCCGCAACGCACCCCGTATTTCGCTACCTGAAAGCCGAATTACCCGGTGTGTTGGGCGGGCGGATCAAATGGAACTTTACTAAGTTTCTGATCGGGCGTGACGGCAAACCGATCAAGCGATTTGCACCGATCACCAAACCAGAAAAAATGGAAGCGACGATCCTTACTGCGCTGGAAAACTAATATGCATTCCGCCATGCTTGATCCAAATTGTGCGAGCTATCACAATTAATACAATTTCTTTTGGTTTGCCGCGCGGGTTTACTCGTTAAACATCCCTCAGATGTCACGGTTTGTGACATGATAAGCGTCATAATTGAATCGTCAGGATGTTTGAATAGATGTTTAACGCCAGAAAACTATCAACCTTAAATGCCCTCGAAAGCAGCGTGCATAATTACATTATTAAAAACATTAATGCCGTTATTTATATGACGATAAGAGAGCTAGCTGATAATTGTGGCGTATCTACCGCGACTGTTCTGAGATTCTGTAAAAAAATGGATTTCAAAGGTTACTCAGAACTCAAAGCGAGTATGAAGTTGCACCTGAACAAAAATAGCACATTACTGATTCCTCATGGAGCTGAGGAAATATTGACCTTTTTTAAAAGCATCAGAAACGATGAATTTGATGAGATGATCAACCAGGCGGCTCAATACATTCGTGATGCCGAACGGGTGTTCTTTGCTGGCGCAGGCAGCTCTGGCACGCTTGGCAGGTATGGTGCGCGTTTCTTCTCTAATGTAGGCAAGTTCAGTAATCACATTGATGATCCCTATTATCCGGTGAGTACCGATATGGTGCAGAGTTCAGTGGCTATCGTACTTTCTGTCTCTGGCGAAACTCCCGAAATATTGAAGCTTGCCAGGCAGTTTGTTATTCACAAGTGCAAAGTAATTTCTATTACCTGTAACCCGGATTCAACACTGGCAAAACTTTCTGACTTTATTGTTCCTTACCATGTTTCTCGCATTTTGATAGAAAGCGAATACGATATTACCACTCAGGTTCCGGTCATTTTTATTCTTGAATCGATAGGCAGAAAGCTGGTGGTGAATAATGTGAGCGATATGTCACGCGGTGTGACATTTTTGTAATTAGCGACCCGTTATAACATATTGTGACCTCGTGACATTGCCGGGATGATTTTCTAACATTGCCGGAATTAGTCCGCTCCTGACGGGCTGAATTCCCTCTGGCAATGGAAGAAAACCATGGCAATAGATTATGCGGATTCTGCGAAAGAGATCGTTAGACTGATAGGTAGCGATAATAATGTGATAAGTGTGACACATTGCGCTACACGTCTGAGGTTTGTGCTGAAAGATTATTCTCTGGTCGAGGTTGAATCACTAAAGCGGGTAAAAGGCGTTATCACCGCGATGCAGGCCAGCGGCCAGATGCAGGTGGTGATTGGTAATCACGTTGGTGATGCTTACCGCGAAGTGCAGAATCTACTCACTTTCGACGAAAGTGCAGCGGTACCACAGCCTAATATCGGTATCGTTAGCCGCATTATGGATATCATCTCCAGCATATTTGCGCCTTTTCTCTATCCACTGGCAGCCTGCGGTGTGCTGCAGGGCATCATTTCGCTGCTGACCGCCATCGACCTAATGGATCCGGCAAGCGGCACTTATCGCATCCTTAACTTCGTTTCGTGGACCGGCTTTACCTTCCTGCCCGTGATGGTTGCGTTTACCGCCGCCAAAAAATTCAACGTCAATCCGTTCACAGCGGTTATCTCCGCCTGCGCGCTGGTGTCGCCGGATTACCTGAATATGTTGACGGCCAACAAAATCCTCACCGCCAACTCAGCCGATCCCGCAGTGCAGGCTTTGATGAAGGGCGCGGTTGAAAATCCCGAGATTTCAAAGGTAATGGTGCAGATCGCTGGCATTCCGCTTGATGCCGCGCCGCTGACCTTTATGGGGCTGCCGGTAGAGTATTTGAGTTACACCTCGTCGGTAATCCCCATTATTTTGATGGTGTGGGGCATGTCGTATGTACAGCGTTTCTTCGAGCGCCTGCTTCCGATGGTGATACGCAACCTGTTCACGCCCATGTTCTGCCTCGCCATCATGGTTCCGTTCACGCTTCTGGCATTTGGCCCGATCGGCAATATGATCGGCGGCGCCATCGGTGGCGTCTACAACACCCTTTATCATCTCAGCCCTGCCATTGCCGGATTTGTGGTTGGTGCCTTGTGGATGCCACTGGTTACCTTGGGCGTGCATTGGGGCATCACGCCAGTGACCGTCGGTAACTATGCCACCCTGGGCTACGACACCTTTACCGGTCTGCAAGCCTCCGCGGTATTCGGTATGGCGGGCGCGGTGCTGGGCGTATACCTGAAGGCGAAAGACGCTGAGCTTAAGCGCATGGCGCTTTCTGCGGGTGTAACGGCGCTGTTCGGCATCACTGAACCCGCCATTTACGGTGTGGCTCTGCGTCTTAAACGACCGATGATTTGTGGCTGCCTGGCGGGCGCTGCCGGCGGCATGATCGCCGGGGCTTTCAACGCGGTTTCATGGAGTTACTGCATTCCCGGCATTGCCGTCCTGCCGGTGTTCTTTAAAGAGGGGCACATGACGCAGTTCCTCGGCTTCCTGGTATCCATATTCGTCGCCTTCATATTGGGCATGGTTTTCTCCTGGGTCGCGGGATTCAAAGAAAACAGCCAACCTGACGTTCGCTCTGTGCCGCAGCCTGGCACCCTCTGATAAATAGAGATACAGATTATGAATAAGCAATTTCCAGAAAATTTCATGTGGGGCGGTGCTGTTGCCGCTCATCAGGTCGAGGGAGCCTGGGATAAAGGCGGTAAAGGCCCGAGCATAGTCGATGTCCTGACCAGCGGGGCGCACGGTGTTGATCGCGTCATCACCGCCGACATTCAGGATGACTGCTTTTATGCCAATCACGAGGCATCAGACTTTTACCATCGCTATCCTGAGGATATCGCGCTGTTGGCAGAAATGGGCTTCCGCTGCTTCCGCACCTCAATTGCCTGGTCGCGTATTTTTCCACGCGGCGATGAAGCCGAGCCGAACGAAGAGGGGTTGCATTTTTACGATGCGCTATTCGATGAGCTGCTGAAATACGGGATTGAACCGGTAATTACGCTGTCCCATTTTGAGATGCCAAACTTCCTGGTAACCGAATATGGCGGCTGGAAAAATAGAAAAGTTTTGGACTTCTTTGTCCACTTCAGCGCGGTGGTCATTAATCGTTTCCAGCACAAAGTAAAATACTGGATGACCTTCAACGAAATTAATAATCAGCGCAACTGGAAAACCCCGCTGTTTGGTTATTGCTGCTCGGGCGTCATTTTTACCCACGAGCCTAATCCTGAAGAGTGCATGTATCAGGTTCTGCACCATCAATTTGTGGCGAGTGCTCAAGTGGTGAAGTTGGGACATGAAATTAATCCTGCACTACAAATTGGCTGCATGATCGCCATGGTGCCGCTCTATCCGTTTTCCTGTCATCCGGATGACGTGATGTATGCTCAGGAAGCGATGAGGGAGCGATTCCTATTCAGTGACGTGCACATGCGCGGTCATTATCCGGCTTATATTCTCAATGAATGGCAACGCAAGGGATACCACATTGCAATGGAAGCCGATGATGCGCAGATCCTGCGGGAAGGCTGTGCCGATTATATCGGGCTGAGCTATTACATGAGTAATGCGGTCAGTAAAGAAAATGCCGGCAGCGGGACGGCGCTTTCAGGCTTTGAGGGCAGCGTACCGAATCCGCACGTTAAAGCTTCAGATTGGGGCTGGCAGATCGATCCGGTTGGGCTGCGTTATGTGCTGAATATTCTTTATGAGCGTTACGAAAAGCCGCTGTTCGTGGTGGAAAACGGTTTTGGTGCCATCGACAAAATGGATGAAAAGGGCGAGATCAATGATGACTACCGCATCGATTATCTGCGGGAGCATATTGAACAAATGAAGAAAGCCGTGACCGAAGATGGCGTCGATCTTATGGGATATACCCCTTGGGGATGTATTGACTGCGTATCTTTCACCACCGGCCAATACAGCAAGCGCTATGGTTTTATTTACGTAAATAAAAACGATGATGGTAGCGGAGATTTTTCCCGCTCGAAGAAAAAGAGTTTTGACTGGTATCGCCGGGTCATCGCCAGCAACGGCGAAGAACTTTAGCGAAATATGTGCGACAGGGATGTCGCACATTGAGATCCTTATGGCTTCTCTTTTTCGTCTTCAACTGGAATCAGCGGTTCATCAATAGCGATGGATGAATTGGATTTCAGCAACTGAATATCCAGAATCACGTAGGTCATGGTGGTGATGAACAGTGAAATCACGCTGCCAATCACGCCGCTGGTGGTGAACGTGAAATAGTTATACATCACCACCCAGGTCACACAAATATACAGCGCTAGCGCAACGTTAATTGCCGATTGCGAATAATCAGTGGTGCGTGATCCCATTTCATTAATTTGCCGACTGAAATTCGCGCCGCTGTATTTCTCCAGCACAAATATTCCCTGTTCCCAATTACGCAAGCGTCGAGCGCCACTGCGAGTCAGAAATACGTACAGCAGCGAGATGAATAAACCAGAAAAAGCAATCAGTACCGGCACCGCTTCCAGCGCGTAAGCGAGGCTTTTATGGCTCGATGCCTGCGGCGTGAGATCCAGCGTTAACGACGCACCGAGTGCGGCATATAAAAATACAAACAGTAGCAGAAACAGCGCGTTGCGGCGCCAGTCGAGGTCGGCTTCGTGATTCTTCTGCTGTCGTGCGCTGTGTAGCGCCTGCTGTAATAAGGTGGCATCGGTGGATGCGGTGTCAATACTCTCAATCTCTTCACCCAACAAACGGTGAATAAACGGCTGATCGGCCGGTTCAATGGTGATGCGCATAGATTTCTCGGTGACGTAACGATCAAAGGCGTCAGTGTAACGTAAATCGTCTGGCGCGCGCAGAATCTGCGAGTAAGCGCGCAAATTTTCATCTCTGTTTCGGCTCAGCTTGCACATCATTTATACAATTAATGCGCGGTTATTACTGACCGCGCAAATGACGACGGAGTAACGAGCTATGTCGTATGTAGATGGTTTTGTTGTAGCGGTGCCGGAGGCTAATAAGGAGGATTATCGTGCCATGGCGGCTAAAGCCGCACCGCTGTTTAAAGAGTTTGGCGCCACGCGTGTTGTCGAGTGCTGGGCAGACGATGTTCCCGAAGGCGCGCAGACCGATTTTTATCGCGCGGTAAAAGCCGAAGAGGGCGAAACGGTGGTGTTCAGCTGGATCGAATACCCATCGCAGGAAGTACGTGACGCCGCCAATGCCAAAATGATGTCCGATCCGCGTATGAAAGAGATGGGCGAGAATATGCCGTTCGATGGTAAGCGTATGATCTATGGTGGATTCGCGATTTTGCTGGAGGCGTAGTTGAGCATTTGCAACTGCAGTGAACCGTAGCGGCGCAATTTATTGCGCGGTAATTCGCGCCGCTACAAAATGTACGGTGATTTGATGCGGTACTTAATTGATCGGCCTACGCGATTTATTGCGCTATTTTTTTAATCATTGTGTGTCTCTTACTTCTATTGTGTGCAATTAATTGCGCCGCTACGATAGGCGCTGGAATTATTCACCTTTCACAAGGAGTCACTATGCTGGATATCACGCACTTTCCGCTTTTCCTCGCATCCGTATTTCTGCTGTGTATTACACCGGGACCGGATTTAGCTTATGTCGTAGGACAAAGCGTAGCGAATGGACGACGTAGCGGTGTGATATCAGCGAGTGGCGTAGCGCTAGGAAGTTGCACGCATGCCATTGCCAGCGCCGTCGGTTTGACGGCGCTAATTACCGCTTCGCCACTGTTATTTACGGTGATTAAATATATCGGTGCGGCGTATTTAATTTATCTGGGCAGTAAAATGGTGTGGGGAACTTTTTTTAGCCGTGAAGAAGAGAAAACACCGCAGGCTGAAATTCCACGCTCTAATACGCGCAGCTTATTAATTCGCGGTTTTATTACATCGATTACCAATCCAAAAGTATTGCTGTTTTTCATCTCCTTCTTTCCACAATTCGTGGTAGTTGATGGCGATCATCATGCCAGCTCGTTTCTGTTGCTCGGCCTGACGTATGCGGTTGTGGGTTTAATGACTGACGTGATATTTGCTCTGGTTGCTGGCAGCGCGGCTAGCGCGGTGTCGCGCAATGTGATGTTGCAGAAATTGCTTGATCGTGTGGTGGGCATCACCTTTATCGGTTTAGGCGTGCGCCTGGCGCTGACGCGTCGTTAACAAATTCATCTTAGGAACAACGGCCAGCGATTGGCGCTCGCGGATTATTCGGGTAACGTGGAATGCTTAACTTTGTTACCTACAATAATTACCGCACGCTAAGTTGCAGGAGAGTCATTTCATGGCCGTTAATTCTAATATCGTCGGCATTGTCAGCGATGAGTTCATCAATCCCAACACCGTAAAGCTGCTTAATGAAGTCACGCGCCAGTTGAATGAGCGTGGTTTTATTACGCTGCTGCTGAATGCGAATTCCCGCGAAAGTTTTCAAAGCGCGCTGCGTAATGCGGCGCAACTTCCTGTCGGCGGCTTGGTTTTTCTGACTTCGCTGTTTAGCGATGAATTGAGTGTGTCGGCCGAGATTCTGCCGCAGACGGCAACGGTTCATCTCAGCCACAGCGCCAGCGCGGATGCTAACGTTGTGATTGCGGATGGTTATGACGCAGGCGAAGAGATGGGACTGCTGCTGCTGTCGCAAGGTCATCAACGTTTCGGCTTTATGCACAGTCAGGAAAATAGCGCGCCGGCGCGCCAGATGGACGGTTTTGTCGCTAGCCTGCAAGCTGAACAGAAAGAACTGAATATCGAGCTCTCTGCCGGTGGCAACGATCGCGAACTGGCTTATCAGGCAATGATGGCGTACTTGAAGAAAACGCGCGCTGCCGAGCGCATCAATGCGCTGTTTTGCGAAAGTGATGTGCTGGCGTTCGGCGCGTTACAAGCGGTGCGCGACTTCGCGCAAGGCGCACATGTTGCGGTGGTGGGTTTTGATGATGTCGATGAGGCGCGCGCGTCAACCTGGCATCTCACCAGTTGGGCGCAGCGAAGGGATTTGCTGGTGGCCGAAGCGCTGAATCGTTTACTGGAAAACCGTGCCGATACCAGTAACGCCTGGCAGCAGGGCGAATTGCAGGTGCGCCATTCACATCACGGCAAACATGTGCCGGGCGAAATGTCGCAGTGCGGATGTGCGATTCGGCATTAATCGCCTGCAGCAGGAAGGAGAATCGGATGCTCTGGCTCATCGCCAAATACGCCATAACCGCTGGCATGGTGGTGCTGATATCTGAAGTGGCTAAGCGTAGCGATCGCCTTGGCGGGCTGATTGCCGCACTGCCTTTGGTGACGGTGCTGGTGCTGATCTGGATGAAGCTGGAAGGCCAAAGTCAGGCCAAAATTGCCAGTCACGCGTGGTACACCTTCTGGTATGTGGTGCCGACCTTGCCGATGTTTGTCGCCTTTCCATTTCTCTATCAACGCCTCGGATTCTGGCCGACGTTGATCGCGAGTTGCGTGCTCACCATCTTGCTATTTCTGCTTTGGGCCACGCTGCTCAAGCGTTTTGGTATTGAGTTGGTGTAAGTTTATTAGGATAACGCTTCACCAATATCCGATCTTGCAATGCATCCATCTGCATTTCAGGAATAAGCTGAGTCAGCAGGCTGCTCTCGGCGAAAGGCGATCCTTCCGGTCCAGGGTGGCGCGCGAAGAAAACAGGCGTAATGTGTTTACATTGAAAAACAAAAGGGCGAACGCGGATCAACCAGCATTCGCCCAACGTTTAGTGCTTGGTTCCATTACCTGAACCGTCACGATTGCGGAAAATATGCGTCACGTTATCGGTGTTTTTGATCGCTATTCCGCTCTGCTGCGGGGTTTCGATATGATTCATCACTTCCGACATCGCACGGCTCAGCGCTTGCTGGCGCGGCGGATCGCGTTCAATCGAAGCCATCACGCGCAATTTATCAAGCAGCGCGCGAGTAGAAACCGGGCCGGATTTTTTCAGCAACTGTAAAATCGCATCGCCCATGATGATGTCGGTGAGCCGTTCTTCATCACTTCTGTACATATATTCTCTCTGATTACCGCGGCAGACCTGCGGCAAATAACGAAGTGGATTCAGTCTAACCAGTAGCTGAATGAGGCGGAAACCACTTGGTTAATTCTCAGGCCAGCTGCGCCTGATTTAGGCTTCTCGTTCTACGGAAAACATCAGGCCGATTAATTGCTGATAGTGAATTTCCGCTTCAGTACCGCGTGCTTGCTCCATACGGCACAGCAGCTTGGTGCATAGTGTTTTACGGCTTAACGTCCGTCCTGAACGTAAGATTTCAACCACAATCTGCCCCAGCGTTTCCTGCTGCGAAGGCAAAGAGGCTTCTTTGAAGTAGCGTGCAATAGCTTCCGACGCTGTGGAAAAGTTACGATCCTGACGCATGGTTCCATCCTCAAGGTTGACGTATAACTTTAGCCATCAAACTTATACAAGTTTAATTAATATGTACAGGAATATGGCGAATCAGTTGCCTAGTCATTTGGCCAAAAGTGCTAATTTATTGTTAACAATCACTTAAGGAACAGGTCAGGGAGGCTGAGTGTATTTCATACAATGCTTAGTGATGAAGGCTGTTCTTGAGTATATGTATTGCACTTAGTACAATAGGTTTTCATGCCAGGACAAGGAGAGTCCTCATTAAGAACGGAGGGAACACATGGCAATTTATGTCTTAAAGCCATTCGATAGAAACACCAAAGGTGACGCTATCGATAGTGCAAAATTATGCAAAGCGGCGCTGGAAGTCATGGCAGGGATTTATGAAGCCAGTTTCGGCGGGGGAGTTTACAAGAAGCGCATTCCTTTAGTTGCTGGAAAAAGTGGCGGGGCCCGGGCGGTTGTAGCCTTTAAAACTGAAAAACATCTTTTTTTCGTCAACGGCTATGCTAAATCCGCATTCAAAAGTAGTGGTCGAGAGATATCTGAATCTGATCTCGCTCTCTACAAGGAAGTGGCCAAACAACTGTTTGAAATGTCATCAGAACAAGCAAAAGTAGCCATCAAAACTGGCAAGATGCGTGAGGTAAAATGTGATGGTTAATCATCTGAAAGATTTACAAGAGATCGCCAAGGATTTTAATGAAATTGGCGTGGTCACCGATGAGCTAAAAGAAAAAATTGATTCTCGTGTGAGATTGCGTGAATTGCGCGCTTCGCTACCTGTCCTGCACATGATGTCGGGAGATGAAATAAATCAGTTACGTCAACGTTATAATCTGAGCCAGGCGATGCTGGCCGCCTACGTCGGCATGTCAGTGGGGACGGTAGTGAAGTGGGAACGAGAAGAGAAAAAACCTAACGGAGCAGCACTGCGATTGCTCAATCTTATCGAGCGAAAGGGGTTGGAAGTGCTGCAATAATGCCTGTCAGTTGAGGGTAAATCGGTCGCCATGAATGTCAGCGTGGCGAGATTTTATAGGGTGCGCATTCATGCGCACCTGAATATCACCGCAATTATTCCATCAGCCATCCGTCGATCGCGTCAGTGCTTCCCAGCGATCAATCTCCGCGCTAAATGATTCCATCTTCTGCCGCACCAATGCCAAAGCATCGCTGCCCAGCAACAGATGCGCCGGTGGATTGCTGCTTTCGATCACATCGAGCATCGCGCTGGCGGCTTTAAACGGATCGCCCAACTGTTTGCCACTCTTCTCTTCACGCGCCTGCCGAATCGGATCGAACAGCGCATCATAATCGGCGATGCTGCGTGCGCTGCGCACCATCGAACGCCCGGCCCAATCGGTGCGAAACGATCCGGGTGCGACGGCGGTCACATGAATATTGAACGGCGCCAGCTCTTTGCTCAGGGTTTCCGAAATCCCTTCCAGCGCAAACTTGCTGCCGCAGTAATAGCTGATGCCAGGCAGGGTGATAAAACCGCCCATCGAGGTGATGTTGAGAATGTGGCCCTGACGGCGCTGGCGCATAAAGGGCAGCAGCGCTTTAATCATCGCCACAGCGCCAAACACGTTGACGTCAAACTGACGACGCATCTCGTCCAGTGATGATTCCTCCATCACGCCTTCGTGACCGTAACCGGCGTTGTTCACCAACACATCAATTGGGCCAACGTGGGTTTCAACATCGGCAATTAACGCCTCAATGGCGGCGAAATGGGTGACATCCAATTTATAGGCGAAGGCATTTTCCGCATGCAAATTTTCAAACTCGGCTTTTGCCGCAGCATTGCGCACCGTACCGACTACGCGATAGCCACGATTTAACGCAACCTGTGCCAGCGCGCGGCCAAATCCGCTGCTGACGCCAGTGATGAATAATGTTTTAACGTTGGACATTTGCGGTTTCTCCTCAAAAAGTAGAGGATGCATAATATTCTGGCGCTGAAACGGCCATAAGGCCTTATCTTGTTTAATTCTTGCCTAATATTATGAAGGTGATGTTATCCGATGAAAGAAACGCTCCAGCAGCAAACCGTACAACTGCTTAAAACGTTAGCGCCGCAGGAAGGTTACAACCTCACCGCGCTGCCGGACGTGCGCATCCTGCGTTCCGATCGGCCGCTGGCGCGTACGCCGGTGCTGTACGATCCGGGCATCGTGATTGTTTGTCAGGGATCGAAACGCGGCTTCTTTGGCGATCAGGTTTATCTCTACGATGAGCAGCACTATCTGGCGGTTGCGGTGCCGGTGCCTTTTACCATGGAAAGCGCGGCATCGGCGGAACATCCGCTGCTGGCGATTTACCTGCATCTCGATTTTAGCGTGGCGACAGAATTGCTGTTGCAGCTGGAGCAGCAAGATGTGGCGTTTGAGAGCCAGGCGGCGCAGAGCATGATGTCGAGCCCCATGGATCAGACGTTGCGCGAGACGGTGTTGCGCTTTCTCACAACGCTAAATCATCCGCTGGATGCGAAGATGCTGGGTCCAGCGCTGGTGCGTGAACTCTATTATCGCGTGCTGACCGGTGCGCAGGGCAGCGCGCTGCGAGCGGCGTTAACCTTGCAAGGCCAATTTGGCAAAGTGGGCAAAGCGCTGAGCCACATTCACGCGCACTATGCGCAGCCGCTAACGCTGGGACAACTCGCGTCGCTGGCGGGCATGAGCGTGCCCACTTTTCACACCCATTTCAAAAGCATCACCAATCAGCCGCCGATGCAGTATGTGAAGTCGGTGCGATTGCATCAGGCGCGCATGTTGATGGTACGTCAGGAAATGACGGCGGCTGCGGCCTGTCACGCGGTGGGCTATGAAAGCGCCTCGCAGTTTAATCGTGAATTCAAACGTCTGTTCGGTTTACCGCCGGCCGAAGAGATCAAACGCATGCAGCGCAACTTTGCCGTGCCGCCGGCGCATCAGGCCTCGACGTTCGTTTCATCACATTAACGCCAGGTTATGCTATAAATGATAACGATTATCATTTTTGGCGTGAGGCAGAGGATGCAGGCAGCACAGGAAAACGCGATAAGCGCGGATTGTTGTATCGTTGGCGGCGGCCCGGCGGGATTAATGCTGGGCTATTTACTGGCGCGCGCGGGCTTACGCGCCGTGGTTATTGAAAAACACCCCGACTTCCTGCGCGATTTTCGTGGCGACACCATTCATCCCTCAACGCTGGAGATCATGCGCCAGCTGGGATTGCTCGATGAGCTGCTCACCTTGCCGCACCAGCGCGCGGAGAAGCTGCAGGCGGAAGTGGCGGGTGAAGAGATCACCATGGCCGATTTCTCACGTCTACCGGTTGAGTGCCGCTTTATCGCCTTTATGCCGCAGTGGGATTTCCTCAATTTTATCGCTAAAAAAGCCGCTGAATTTCCGGGATTTACCCTGCTGCAATCCACCGAATTTAATGACTTTATTTATGAAAATGGCGTAATCAGTGGCGTAAAAACGTTACAGGGTAACGAGCCTCACATCATTCGCACCGCTTTAGTGATAGGTGCGGATGGCCGCAATTCGCAGGTCAAAGCCAAAGCCGGATTAACCGGAAAAAGCTTCGGTGCGCCACGCGATGTATTATGGTTCCGGCTGGAGAAACATCCCGACGATCCACAACTCGGCATGGGTCATAAAGGTCCGAAGCAAAACTTTATCGTTATCGATCGTGGTGATTACTGGCAGTGCGGCTACACCATTCAGAAAAATCAGTTAGACGAGTTAAAACTGGCGGGATTGGATGCGCTGAAAAGCACCATGGCGCAGGTGGCTCCGTTCAGTGCAGAGCGCATGGTGGAAGTCGATGAGTGGGACAAACTTAAGCTGTTGTCGATTCGCATTGACCGCCTCGATCGCTGGATGAAACCTGGCGTACTTTGTATCGGCGATGCTGCGCATGCCATGTCGCCGATTGGCGGCGTGGGGGTTAACCTGGCGATTCAGGATGCGGTGGCCGCAGCCAATATGCTGACCAAACCGCTGCAGCAGGGCAATGTAGCCTTGCACGATCTGCAAAAAGTGCAGCAGCGCCGCCAGTTCCCAACCGTCGCCACCCAATTCCTGCAAATCAAAATGAGCAGCAACAAGCGCAAACGCAGCACACCAAGCAAAGTGCCGCAGATCATCAGCCGCTTTCCGTTCCTGCGCCATCTGTTTGGCCGCTTGATTGGCCTCGGCTTACGCACCGAAAAGCCGCGTTATTTATAACCGGCAAAAAAAAGCCCGCTAAACGCGGGCCAAGTAAAGGTTACCAATCTGAAATTCTCGTAGCAACGCATTGCTGTGTGTTGCGTCGCTATAATAGCAACAGATCGCCATCTGTGCAGGAAAGGATCAACGAGTTAATTTTGTTCTAAGGATAAGCATTATGCTTGCTGCACCCGCGTTGACCACCAGCACATCAGTGATCCCAGGCTGACCATCGCGGTGCCTTGCCAGAAGGCGACGTTCAAATGTGAGCGCAGAATAAAGGCGGCGAGAATCGAAGAGATGATCGGAATGAAGTAGGACGCAGCGGCCAAAAGGGTCACGTTGCCATGCAGTATGCCGACATTCCATGCGGCATAGCCAAAGCCCATCGCCATCGCAGCAAGCGCCAGACTGATGCAAACCTCAGCGGATAGCACAAACGGCGGCTGCGGCGAGAGCAAAAACTTCAGCCACAACGTCAGCGCAGTCAGGATAAAGAACAGCGTTATACCATTGCTGCCGTTAGCAATTTTTTTGGTTACCACACAATACACCGCCCAGATAACCGCGCCGCTCAGCGCCAAGCCGTAACTCAACGGATTATCCATCACGTTATGGGCGATTTCGCTGAATGAAAAACCCTGGTCGCCGCCCAACACGCGACAAATGCCGGCAACCGCCAGCAACAAACCCGGAACAATCAGCGGATGGGTTTTTTGTCGATTCACTATCACCGCTAAAACGATTGTCAAACTTGGCCACAGATAATTGACCATGCCGACTTCAATTGCCTGGCGTCCGCTGTGGGTAAAGCCTAATGAGAGTGACAGGCAGAGTTCATAACAGACGAACAGCACGCTGCCGATAATCAAATAGCTGCGCGGAAAAGTGCGCAACTTTGGCAAGCCTACGGTGAAAATCAGCAAAACCGCACTGGCGCTGTAGATCAGTGCCGCACCGCCTACCGGGCCGAATCCTTCGCTGACATTTTTAATCAGTCCTACAATCGCGCTCCACAGCAGAATGGCCATCAAACCAATCAGCGTCGCCTTCTTTTGGGGCATGACCCGCCACCTTATTTCGCAAATTCGGGCCAAAATCCTATCAAATCAAACGTGCTTTGTATTTGCTGGATTTCCTTCTGGGATGATGGTCGCCATTTATAGTGACCGCAAAGTTAACCCGTTCCCGTCATCAGCGACTGAACCGCAGGCTTACGCACCGACGCCAGCAACTGTTGGGTATACGCATGCACCGGGCGCTGCCAAATCTGCTGATGATCGCCTTGCTCCACCATCTCGCCCTGATACATCACCATCACGCGGTCGGCGATGTAACGCACCACCGCCAGATCGTGCGAGATAAACAGCAGCGAAAGATTGCGCTGCTGCTTCAGGCTCACCAGCAAATTGAGGATCTGCGCCTGCACCGACACATCCAGCGCCGATACCGGCTCATCACAAATCAGCAAATCAGGATCGAGAATCAGCGCGCGCGCAATGCCGATACGCTGGCGTTGGCCGCCGGAAAACTCGTGCGGATAACGTTGCAGCGCATGCTCCGGCAAACCCACCTGATCAAGGATGTCACGCACCGCGCGCTGCTGCTCAGCGCGCGATCCGCGCCCGTGCACACGCAGCGGCGTGCGCAAAATCTCCTCCACCGAGTGACGTGGATTAAGCGACGAAAACGGATCCTGAAAAATCATCTGGATACGCGGACGCAGCAAGGCGCGCTGGCCGTTGCGCAGGTGGTCGATGCGCTGCCCGGCAAACTGAATCTCGCCGCTGTCGGGTTTCAGCAGGCCGAGGATCAGGCGCGATAGCGTGGATTTGCCGCAGCCCGATTCGCCCACCAATCCAAGCGTTTCCCCTTGCTGGATATGCAGCGACACATCGCGTACCGAGGCGCTGCGCGGCGGCATCGCGGGATAACGAAAATGCAGCTGATCCAGCGACAGCAGCGGGGCAGATTGCGCATCAATCTCCGGCAGCGCTAACGCCTCCGGCGTCATCAGGCGCGGCGGTCCATCCGGCTGATGCACGATCTCCGTCAAGCGTCGCTGGCGATAATGCGGCGTTTCGCCAGCGTGTAGCGAGGCGGCCAGTAAACCACGCGTATAAGGATGCTGCGGCTGAGCGAACAGCGCGGCTTTGCTGCTCTCCTCGACTTTGATTCCGCGATACAGCACCGCGACGCGATCGGCGTATTGCTCCACCAGCCCTAAATCGTGGGTGATAAACAGCACGCTCATGCCGAGTTGATGGCGCAGGCGATCCAGCAGTTCGAGGATCTGTTTTTGCACCGTGGCATCCAGCGCGGTGGTCGGTTCATCGGCAATCAGCAGCTGCGGCTCGCAGGCAATCGCCATGGCAATCATGATGCGCTGGCGCTGCCCGCCGGAAAAATGGTGCGGATAATCATCAATACGTTGCTGCGCGTGGGGAATATTCACCTGTTCCAGCAAGGCAATCGCGCGCTGACGTGCTTCCCGCGCACGCAGCCCAAGATGCAGCTGCACGGTTTCGGCAAGTTGCTGGCCGACAGTAAGCACCGGATTGAGTGACGTCATCGGATCCTGAAAGATCATGGCGATGGATTTGCCGCGCAAACGGCGCAGCGTCGCTTCCGGCTGCGCCAGTAAATCCAGACCCTGATAACGGATTTCTCCGGCGAGCGTGGCGGCTGAAGGCGTCAAGCGCAGCGCGGCCAGCGCGGTGATCGATTTACCGCTGCCGGATTCGCCCACCAGCGCCAGCATTTCGCCCGGCTGCAAGCTGAGATTCAGATCCTGCACCGCATGGCGATCGCCGAAACGCGCACTAAAGTGACGGAACTCGAGAATCGCACTCATCATGCAGCTCCTTTGCGGCGGGGATTGAGCCAGTCATTCAGCGCATCGCCCAGCAGATTCAACGCCAGAATGGTGGCGGCCAGCGCGCTGCCGGGCAGCACCGCGAGAAACCAGGCGTTTTGCAGCGATTGTCG
Source organism: Pantoea sp. DY-17 (assembly GCF_019795975.1). Classification (NCBI taxonomy): domain Bacteria; kingdom Pseudomonadati; phylum Pseudomonadota; class Gammaproteobacteria; order Enterobacterales; family Erwiniaceae; genus Pantoea; species Pantoea sp. DY-17. The sequence goes on from NZ_JAIMIG010000002.1 coordinate 24,253, forward strand.
GCCATCGCCAATCATGCCGCCCCAACTGATGTGATTGGGATCGCTGAAGCCGAGAAAACCCAGCGAGGATTCAGTGAGAATGGCGCTCGCCATCATCACCGACAGCGTAACGATCAGCGTCGGCAGCAAATTGGGCAGCAGCTCACGCAGCAGAATCCGCAGCGGGCTATAACCGAGCGTTTGCGCGGCCAGCACAAACTCCTGATGGCGCAGCAGACGACATTCGGCGCGTACCAGCCGCGCAATCATCGGCCAGCTCGCTACACCAATGGCGCAGGCGATGTAATTCACCGTGGGATGACCGATTGCCACTAACACCACCACCAGCAGAAACGCCGGAAAGGTTTGAAACAGCTCGCTGATGCGCGTGACGATGCGGTCGGTTTTGCCACCGAAATAGCCGGCGCTGGCACCGGCAAGCAGGCCGATGACCAGGCTTACCAGCACCGCCGTCGCGCCAATTTGCAGCGACACGCGCGCACCGTGGAAAATCCCGGCGGCCACGTCGCGCCCGAGCGAATCGGTGCCGAGCGGAAATTGCGTGTCATCGCCGGGCCAGAGAAACGGCTGCGCGATCATCTCCAGCGGATCGCCGGGGAAAAGCCAGTCGGCGAGCAACGCCATCAGCAGCACGGCGGCCAGCAGCACGCTGCCGATTATCGCTTCCAGCGAACGAAACAGACGATGCCAGCGCGGCCGCGCTGGTGAGGAATGTAGCGCTAAACTTTTCATGCGCGGCCCTCCATGCGCGGATCGATCAGGCTTTGCAGCAGATCGACCAGCACGTTAACGATCACCACCATAAAGGCCGACAGCAGCAAAATGCCCAGCACCACGTTGAAGTCGCGCGCGATGATCGCTTCCATCGCCAGGCTGCCCAATCCCGGCCAGCTGAACACGGTTTCAATCACCGCCGCGCCGCCGAGCAGGTTGCCAAAATAGAGCCCGGCAACGGTGGTTACCGGCGTTAGGGCGCAGCGCAGCATGTGGCGTGACACGATGCGCCACGGCGCTAAGCCTTTGGCGTGCGCGGTGCGGATAAAATCCTGATCGGCGACGTCGAGCAGGGCGCTGCGCGTCAGGCGCGCATAGATAGCGATGAAGTAGCTGCTCAGCGCCAGCACCGGCAACACCGCGTGGCGCAGTTTATCCAGCAGCGCGCCGCCGCCAGACAAATTCGCGCCAATGGTTTGATTGCCGCCGCTGGGCAGCCAGTTCAGCTGCACGGAAAACAGCAGCAGCACCAACAAGCCGATCCAGAATCCCGGCAGCGAATAGAGCAGCAGATTGACCAGCGTTAACAGGCGATCTGGCCATTTATTGGCCCACACCGCCATGATCACACCAAACCCGATGCCGACCAGCAGCGCCACCGCTTGCGCCAACAGCATCAGCAGCATCGTGTCGGGTAAGCGCCCAACAATCAGCGACGTGACATCGGTGCCAAAGCGCGGCGAATAGCCGAGGCTGAAGTGCGCCAGATGCCACAAATAGTTCCAGAACTGCGTCAGCACCGGCTGATCCAGGCCGTATTCGGCACGCAGCCACGCCATGGTTTCTGCCGACGCGCTGCCCGACTGGCTCGCCATCACATCCACCACATCGCCCGGCACCAGTTGCAGCAGCACGAACACCACCAGCACAATGCCGAGCGCGGCGGGCACCGCCTGAATCAGCGCACTGCGCAGCGCGTACAGCACACGCTTGCTGGTGCGCGACAGCGGCAACGCAGGTTTCTGTTCCGCCGCGTGGCTGCGTGACATCAAAGGGTCCATTGCGCACCTCGATCCCAGTGCGGCGGGCGCAGCGCGGCCTGGAAACTGTTCACCAGCGTCAGCGTGTCGTAAACCGGCAAGCCAAAGCGCTGTTGCAGCAGGGCGCTAAACGGCGCCAGATTGGTGCACTCCAGCAGCAGCGCGCCGCTGTTAGGGAAGCGCTGTAGCGCGGCAGCAGTCGCCGCAAGCACTTCGTCGGCGAGTGTTTCCCAGTTGACGCTGCTGTCACCGGCGCGAATCGAGCGTACAAATTCCGACTCGGGCGGCATGCCGGCAATCTGCGCATCGGCGGGAATGCCGACGCGCGTCAGGTAATCGGCTTTCAGCGTGCTCTCATCAAAGGTGAGGATCAGCGGCGGTGTATCGGCAGGCAAAATCTGCCGCAGGCTGACATATTGCAACAGGCTGCTGGTGACAATCGGCACCGGCGACCACGCGGCCAGCTCCTGCTGATACCACGATAAGTAGCCGCAGCTGGTGGTCAAGCCATCGACGCCTTGATCAATAAGGATCTGCGCCGCGCGTTTAAACGGCTCCAGCAATTGATGTTCGCCGAGATGTCCCATGCGCTGCGGGATGGCTTCTTCCACCACCTGATAACGCACCGGGAACGGCCAGGTTTGCGGATTGCCAATATCGCCCTGATAGCGGCGAAACGCGGTTTTCACCATCAGAATACCAATGGTGGCGGGTTGATAAGCGGCGCGGCTCATTTTTCCACCCATACGCTGGATAAATTGCCTTCGAGGCCATCGGCGGTAGGCGAGTGATCGTGCACGCGTTTGTTGCTGATGGTGATGAACTGCGGTGAGGCGAGATTCACATCCGGCACGTCACGCTGCACGATATCCTGGAACTGCTGGAATTCTTGCAGACGTTTGCTGTTGTCATTCTCGGTTTGCGCCGCTTCGAGCAGGCGATCGACCTCGGCATTCTGATAATGGGAAATATTGGTAAACGGCACGCCCGGACGGTAGTTCTTCGACCAGTAAAGACGCTGCACGCCGACGGTAGGATCGTAGAGATTGGCATACTGATCGATGGAGAACTGGAAGTCACGCTGGGTAAAGACGCGCGTGGCGTAGGTCGATAAGTCCTGCGAACGCAGCGTGGCGGCGATACCGATGCGCGCCAGCGCAGAACGCACAAACTCGGCATTGCGACGGAAAGTATCGTCAAAGGTGTTGTAATCAAGCGTGACGCGCAGACGCACGCCGTCATCGCCTTTCTTATAGCCCGCCTCGTCCAGCAGCTTATTGGCGGCCGCCAGATCGTACTGATACGGCGAAGGTTTGCTGCTGTGGAAAGCTTTCAGGCCCGGCGCGACCGGCGTTTCGGTTGGCGTGGCATAACCGAAATAGACCACGTTGAGCAAGGCTTTGCGGTTGATGGCATGCGCAATCGCCTGACGAACGCGTAGATCTTTGAACAGCGGATCATCCAGATTGAAGTGAATCGATGCCACGCTGTAGGAGTAATTATTGCCTTTGGTTTCAAATACCAGCTTTGGATTTTCCTGCAAACGCTTCAGCTCGCTGAGCGCCACCGGCGTGCGATAACCGATATCAGCCTGGCCGGTTTGCAGCGCGAGGGAGCGCACGGTGGGATCGGTGGAGAACTTCACTACTAATTGATCGATATACGGTTTTGGTGCATCCCAGTAATTCGGGTTGCGCTTATAAAGGATATAGCTGCCGCGCTCCCACTTTTCGAAAATATAAGGCCCGGTGCCAATCGGCGCATTATTATTGGGATTCTTCAAAACATCGCTGTTTTCATAAATATGCTTCGGCAAAATTGGCGTTTCGCCGGCAGCAAAGGCGGTAATTAAATAGGGCGCAGGATGGCTTAATACCAGCACGGCGGTTAACTCATCCGGCGTTTCGATGCTGGCGACGTTGGCAAAAGTCGATTTCGCACGCGGGTGAGTTTTCTTCAATAAATCAATCGAGAACGCCACATCGGCAGAGGTAAAGGGCTGGCCGTCATGCCACTTCACGCCTTTACGCAGATGGAAAGTATAACGTTTGCCGTCCGGGCTGATCTCCCATGAAGTCGCCAGCTGCGGCAGCGGCTTGAGGTTGTAATCGTAGGTGAGCAGGCCTTCGTTGACCTTGGCGCTGGCGGCAATCACCGGCTGCGCCACGGTCGCCAGCGCCACCAGCGCCGAAGGTTCACTTGGCAAAATCAGCGTGAGCGTGCCGCCTTTTTGCGGCGTCTCTGCGTTAGCAGAATTAATTAAAAGCATTCCCAATAGTGTAAATAATAAAATCCGACCTAATAGCCGTAATGAATTCATTGTAATAACCCTTTGTGAGAATAATCAGTAACGATGCAGGCTCAGGGAAATTAACAGGCGAATTCTTTTTTTCCTATTAACTAAAATGGCTTTGGATTGCTGGAATATGGATATTTGCGGGGGTTGGGTTTAGTGCGGGTTGGAATAACGGTCGCCATTTATGGCGTAATGCGCGTCAGTTTAGACATGAAAACCCCTATTTACCGAGAGCACAAATTGTAGCGGCGCAATTCATTGCGCGATAAATCGCGCCGCTACGGAAGGTGCGGTGATTTGATACGGCGCTTAACTGATCGGCATTACGCCATTTATGGCGACCTCACTCACTGGAACATCAATTACCACTTCATCTCGCCGGTATTCACTTTGGCGCTCAAATCCAACGAACTCTCCTCCGGCAGATGCGGATAAGCGGCTTTCATGGTCTCGATCACCTGTGCCGAACCTTTGTGCTGCTGCAGCGCTTTCTCAAAGGTTTGCAGATAGTTCAGGGTAAAGGTGACAGCCGCATCACCCGCCGGGCGCTCGCCGAGATAATGGCCCGGAATCACCTGCTTAGGTTGCAGCTTTTGCATCTCGCTCAGCACATTGCGCCACTGCTGACGAATAGCAGGTGTTTGCGTATCGGCGGTCCAGACGTGAATGCCGGAAGCCACGCCGGTTCCCCCAAGAATCGCTTTGTTGGCCGGGATCCACACGTAAGCCGCGTAATCATTGGCGTGACGCAGTTCCAGCGTTTCACCATCAATTTTAAACGTCGTGGCATGCGTAACCTGCGGAACATACAGCTGCTTTGGCGCGCCGTCCTTCATCTGCGGCCCCCAATATGCCAGCTTGGCGGCTTTACTGGCTTCGATGTGTTTTACCACCTCCGGCGTTGCCACGATTTCTACCTGCGGGAACGCTTTTACAATCGGTTCCAGACCAAAATAGAAATCAGGATCGCCGGAGGTAATAACAATCTGCGTCAGCTTCTTGCCGCTGACTTTGATCATCTGCACCAGCTTCTCGCCGTCTTTGGTGCTGAACTGTGCATCAAACAGTATCGCTTCGTGCGGGCCAGAAACCAGCGTTGAAGAGACCGGGAAAATGCCGTTCTCCTGCGGGTTATACACGTCTAAATTGAGCGGCGCAGCGAAGGCAGGCAGGGCGGCAAAGGCCAATGCCAGCGTCAACGTTTTCATTTTCATCGAATTTTCCTTTATCCGGCACCTCGCCGTCTTTGAGGGCTTTATTGTAGAGAAATTGCTGGCTGGTAGAATTCCCGAAACTGGATATGATCAGTTTCATAAAACGATCAGATGGAGCCAACATGGACAGAGTCACGGCGGCAACGGTGTTTAACCGTATTTGCGAGCTGGGCAGCTTAAGTGCCGCAGCGCGTGCGCTGGATATTTCGCGGCCGATGGTCAGCCGCTATCTGGATGAAATGGAGAAGTGGGCCGGTGCACGTTTGCTGCACCGCTCATCGCGCAAACTGACCATTACGCCCGCTGGCGAGAAGATCCTCGAAAAATCGCGCGCGCTGGCGAGATTGGCTGAAGAGATTGCCGATCAGGGCGCGGATAGCGAACCGCACGGCACCTTGCGCGTCGCCTGCGCGCACTCCACCGCCACGCATATTCTGGGCCCGATAATTCCGGCATTTCTCGCGCGTTTTCCGGCGGTGCGTATCGAACTGGAGATCAACAATCAACCGGTGAGTTTAATCGGCGAACGCATTGATGTGGCGGTGCGGATTACCGACGATCCCGAACCTGGCGCCATTGCCCGACGTTTAGGCGAATGTGTTTCGGTGGTGTGCGCCTCGCCTGGCTATCTGCAAGCGCGCGGTGCGCCGCAAACGCCTGCCGATCTCGCACAGCATAATTGCCTGCATTACAGCCGTTTCGCCGGGCAGAGCTGGCAGTTTTCTGATGCGCAGGGCGAAACCCTTTCAGCGGCAGTGCATGGGAATTTCAGCGCCGGTATCTCGTCGGTGTTGTGTGATGCGGCGATTGCCGGTTGCGGTTTAGCGATGGTGCCGGAAATGGAGGCGCGTCACGCCCTCGACAACGGACAGCTACAAACCGTGCTGCCGGCTTATCAGCCAAAAACGCTGGCGATCTATGGCCTCTACATGTCACGCGAACGGCAACCGGCGGCGCTGCGGGCGTTTTTAGATGCGGTGCAGCAGCAGTTAACCAACTGAATTTCGACACGTATCTGTTTCAAAAGAAATTAGATTATTTTCAGTGTGTTATGCATGAGATCGTATCCTCAGAAAGCCGATTTCAGCCTGAAATCGCCAAATGAGTGGTGAAACTTTGCTCAGTTATGGTCGATGTAAAATGATGGCGCCTGACCGGTGACGCGACGGAACATGGTGGAGAAAGCGGAGCTGCTGTCATAGCCGAGCGAGAGCGCCACGTCGTTAACGGATTTGCCCGCCACCAGCCACGCCAGCGCCGTCACCACGCAGGCGCGCTGTCGCCATGCGGAAAAAGACAAACCGGTCTGCTGCAGGAAATGGCGGCGGAAGGTGCTGGGACTCATAAACAGTGTGCTGGCCCAACGATCGGCCGGGTCGTGAATGGTTGGTGCTTGTAAGAAGTTCTGGCATTGCGCCAACAGCGCCGGATGTTGCGGCAGTGGAATATCAAATTCCCTTACAGGCATCGCCGCTAGCTCCAGCAGCAGCAACTGCACCAGCGCTCGATCGCGATCGGATGCGTATAACAGCGGTAAATCAACGGCTTCAATCAATAGCTGTCGCAGCAGCGGCGAGACGCTGATGACGCGACAGCGATCGCTTTCACGCAGAGCTGCCGCACAAACCGGCTCGATATACAGACTGCGCGTCGAGACACCCACAAACTTAACGCTGTGCGCAGTGTTTGGCGGAATCCACACCGCATGCTGCGGCGGAACCACCCATTCGCCCGCTTGGGTTGCGACGTGCATCAAACCCGTTGCGCCATACAGCAATTGTGCGCGGCGATGGCGATGCTCTGGCAGCACAAATCTCTGCGCGTAGTCATTGCCCAGCGCCACCACGTCACGATCAATATGGTCGTATTCATCAATGTGGCTATTTCGCATCCCCGACATCCACCGCAAATTGACTGATTTGCAAGGGTAAATGAGCGCTGCGCGAATGGGAAGTGGGCAGCTCGCTGCGTAAGCTGCATTACTCTTTTCATGATGCAGAGAAAGGCGATGAACGAGCTGTTAATTATTGGGCTGGCGGGTTTTGCCACTGGAATTACCACGATGCTATTTGGTTTTGGCGGCGGTTTTGTCGTGGTGCCGTTTGTCTATCAACTGCTGTCGCAGCAGCCGTTACTGGCGGCTCAGGCGATGCATATCGCGGTGGCGACCTCGACCGCCGTGATGATTTTCAACGCCAGCTGGGCCAGTTATCAAAACTGGCGGGCTGGCAAATTGCATGATGTTCCTTTGTTGCCGCTAATTTGGTTTATCGCGCTCGGAGCGGTGATGGGATCGTGGCTGGCGGGCGTGATGAGCGACATTTGGGTGCGCAGGCTGTTTATGCTTTACATGATGGTGACTATCGCTGATTGCCTGCTGCGGAAAGGCTTCTTTAGCCGCACTGCACCGCGAAGGTTGTCACGGTTGACCGTCAGCGCGGGCGGCACAGTGATTGGTGTGATCGCCGCCATGCTCGGCGTTGGAGGCAGCGTAATGACCGTGCCGCTGCTGCGGCGTCATGGTTATGCCATGCGCGACTGTGTCAGCGCGGCCAATCCGCTTTCGCTGCCGGTCGCCGTTTTTGGCGCGATAACTTACGCCATCAGCGGCTGGCAGCAGATTCCCTTCAGCGATTATCTCGGCTTTATCAGCCTGAAAATTTTACTGCTGCTGGTGGCCGCCGGTTTTATCGGGATCGTGTTTGCCCGGCGCTGTATTCCGGCGGTGCCTGATGTCTGGCATGCGCGTGTCTATGTTCTGCTGTTGTGCATGGTATTGTTGGCTATCGCTGTGTAAACAGGTTAATCGTTAAGCCAATTCTAAGCTTCGCCACGCACAGTGCCCTCATTGTTACAACCATCAGTAAACGAAGTCAGAATGAGAGGGCGATCGCCGAACTGCTGCAGATTGCCCGCGTCTACAGAGCTTACTGAGCTTTGAGTTAAGCGCTGGAGTGTTCATTTGTTGCGATTACTGTTTCTGCTGATGGGTGGGCCGGCACTCAGATCCGGCTGGCCTTATCTCGCCGCGTTAGGTGTGATTTGTCTGGGGGCCAGTGCCGGGATCGTGATGGATCTGCTGCAACATGGAACGGTCTCCTTTCCCTTGCAGCTTTTAGGCATGTTTTTGGCATTAGAGGGCGGAGCGGAAGCGTTAAATGCATTTTACGCACCTGCCGGTATCGCCTGGCCGACACTGCTGAAATCAACGGTATTGCTGATCTTTGGCGCGCTGGTGTTTCTCGCTCCTCACGACAGCGGCGTTTGCCTTTCACTGGCATTCGCCACGGTGTTTTTACTCGATGGCGGTTTCCGCGTCATCTCATGTTGCCTGATGCGCTGTCGGCGCTGGACGCGCAAATTAACGCTCGGCTGTAGCGAGTTGGTGTTCAGCGTGCTGATTGCCACCAACTGGCCGCTATCACCGCATATGATTGTGCCGCTGTGTTTTGCGTTGTTGCTGTTGGGTTGGGGCATCAATCTGTTGGTGATGACGGCACAAATCCACGCCTTGCCCGCTAACACCAGCGTCACCGCATTGCCAATATTTACGCGTGCCGGTCTGCGTGCGCCGCACGGATTAGGCTATGTGCATCCGCCGATGAGTCAGCATGCGGTGAGCACGCCACTTAACGTCTACATCTGGACGCCGGTGGGTTCCGGCGATGTGGTGGGGCGTCGTCCGTGGTTTGATCGCTGGGTGGCAGCGATTGACCATCGCGGCGAAGTCTCTACCGGCCATACTTCGCTGGAGATGGGCGAAGAGATTTACATCAGCCTCTATCCTGCGGATGACGTTTCTCGCGATTTTCGTGGCTTCCTGAAAACGTTGCGGGCGAAAGAGGAGTTTGATGTAGAAGGTTGTTTCCTGCCTTCACTGGAGAAAGAGATCAAAGCGTGGTGTCGGCCCGACAAACGCCTGACGCTGCCTCACTACAATCAGCAGGCGCTGCGTAATTTCTGGCTCAGCAACGCCAGCGACACGCGCTATAACCTGACCTCACGTAACTGTTCCACCAGCGTGATTCAGGCGCTGGATGTCGCCACCGAAGGTCTATTGGGCGAGCGCGGTTTGCAGGGTTTATGGGTGCTGTTCAATCCTGACTTCTGGCTGTTGAGCCTGGTGCGCAGTCGCGCGGAAGGCATGACCTGGACGCCGGGATTGGTGATGGATTATTGCCTGCTGCTGCGCCAGGTTTTGGCACCGGCAGAGCGCTTGAGTCGCTATAAAAGGGCGGCGAGTTGGCTGCAGCAGCAACCTGGTAATAAGCGTTCGGCTACCGATCCGTAAACGGCATAAAACCGTGCTGCTGCAGAATCGTTTGCGCTGCTGCGGATGAGAGAAAAGTTGCAAAAGGCTGCGCGGCAGTTGAGCAGCACGCCCAGCCGTATTCGGCATGAATGTTGAAGGGCGCGGGGATGTTTATCACCTGTAGCTGCGGGCAGCGCCGCAAACGCGGCGCATAGCTGGCGTAACCAATGAACATGTCAGCGTGTTGCTGCTCAATTAACCATTGTGCCGCCAGCTTACCAGCAGGCATCACCAAACTATCTGGACCGCCGACCAAAGTACGCGCTTTGGCTTTCAGCATCATCCCTAATCCGGGATGGCGTTGCTCAATGTTATCAAACAGTTGCCAGGTGTAATCGCCCGAAGGATCGCAGAGCGGCGTTGAGGTCGCTAAGCGCAAATCATCCCGGCATAGCAACGATAACCAATCATCCGCTTGCGTGACATTGTCACGCTTCACTGTCAGGCACAGCATATTAGCGGCAAACAATCCTACTTCTGCTGCGCGTCCCGACAGCAACAGCGCTTTAGGATGCCGTCGATTGGCGGAAGCAAAAAAGTCGCAGGGTTCACCTGCTTCGATGCGCTGGCGCAGCAGGCCCGCCGGTCCGAAATCGGTGGTGACTTTGAGGCCGGAAAGCGCGCTAAATGCCACCACTAAATCCGGCCATACGCCGCGCAAACTACCGGCCGCCAGAATCTTCAGCGTGGTCATGATAGTGCGTCCGGTAGAAGCGCTGATACCAGCGATCGGCTTGTTGTTGCATATTGATGTCGCGGAATTTTTCCGGGTAGAGCTTTTTCGCCATCCACAGCTCTCCGAGGCCAATCGCTTCTGGCATCGGATAGCCCCACGCTTTGGCGTATTCCGGCATCAGCCACACCCGATGATTTTTCACAGCGTCAATGGTTTGCCAGCGCGCATCCTGCTGAATCTCCTGCACCACGTTGGGATAGCGATCCTGCACGAAAATCACTTGCGGATTCCACGCCACTACCTGTTCCATGCTGACCTGTTTGAAACCCTGCACGGTCGCGGCCGCGACATTGAATGCGCCCGCATGCGCCATCATCAAGCCAGTATATTTGCCCGAGCCGTAAGTGGTGAGGTCGGGATTCGCCATATAGGCACGCACGCGCTGCTGTTCAGACATATTTTTTAAACGATCGCTGATGATTTTGCGTCCGGTAAAGGCGGCATCAATCAGTTCCTGCGCCTGTTTTGGCTTGTTAACCACATTGCCAATTAGCGTGATGCCTTCCTTAATGCCGAGATCGTAAGCCTGATCTTCATTCTGCATACTGGGATTGATTTTGCCTTGCTGACCGGCGTCATCGTGACGCAGTGAGATCGCCAGCACCGGAATGCCCAGGGCAGAAATCTGGTCGATCATCTCTTTCGGCGCATAGTTGGTGACAAACACCACCTGCGGATGCAGTGCCACCAGCTTTTCGAGATCGACATGCGTCAAATCACCGAGCATCGCTTTGTGCGTCAGTTCCGGCACTAATTGCGCATAACCCTCACCTAACTGCTGTTTCCAGTTCGCCAAAATCCCGACGATTTTATCGGTGGCGTTGAGCTGCACCAGCAGGTTCAGAGTTTGGTGCTGCAGCACCACCACGCGATCAATCTTGTCCGGAATCTCCACCTGACGGCCAATTTGATCGGTGACGATGCGGCTGGCATAGCTATGAAACGAGGTGAAAGTGAGTAATCCCGCCAGAATAATCCGCTTAAAAGAGGTATGCATAAAAGCTCCTGAATTCGATATGCACCGGAGTATATAGCGATTAAGTAAGCGGAGATATGGCTGTTTTTAACATCACAATGCATGGCCTCATGTTTGTCAGTTAAGCCAGCGCGAGTGAGCAGGCCGAAGTCACTTTTGGTCCGGCGGTCCTCGCGCCGCTTGCGCGGTACCTTCACTTCGCTCGTCTGCCTGACGGACCGGCGGCGCGAGGAAGGCCCGTGACGCAGCAGATGTGTCAGCGCCCGCTACCTATTACGACAGCGTTGAGATGTAATCGAGATCATGAACCATGACTTTATGCCAGCTCATTTCTTATTGAGCTGGCTGCATAAATCACTGAAGAGTTTATTTTGACAACAGCTAATCAAGTCTGAATTTCACGAGTGGTCTATTTCCACGCGAGCAAAGAACTGATGGTATTGCGATTATCGGTGATTATTATTTTCTGGTTTTGGTATGGCGAAGTGGTTTGAATTCGAAGTTCAGGCGCTGGAACCCATATTTATAAAAACATGGCTGAGTATATTTCCCTACTTCCTCGGTCTCCATGGCAGCAGCTATTTCCTGGGCGTAGTAGAGATGACGACGGTTATTCTGCTCATCGTAGGCTTTAAATGTCCACTGTTAGGTATGATCGGCGCTGGATTGTTGATACTTACCGGGTTAGTTACCTTAAGTCTGTTACCGCAGTTAGGCGGACTCGATTCGTTTATTTTTAAGGATATTATGGTGGTGGCGATTGGTCTGACGTTACTGAAGCGCGATTTAATCCGTTGGAAAAACAACCTCTAACAGCTACTCTATAACGCGTATTTACTCTCGGGCATTTAAGAGGGCTTTATGAATAATGTTTACGTGATACTGGCGATATCCATCGTCGCTGAGACGATTGCCACAACCATGATGAAGGCCTCGCAAGGATTCTCACGCCTTATTCCCAGCGTAGTTGTGGTAATAGGTTATGCCATTTCATTTTATGGATTATCTCAAGTGGTTAAACAGATGAATGTCGGCATTGCTTATTCTATCTGGGCCGGAATGGGTATATTTTTGGTGTCGGTCATGTCTTATTTTTTCTACAACCAGAAACTAGATTTCGCTGCAATGGCGGGCTTGATGTTAATCGGGTTAGGCATTGTGGTAATTCAGGTTTTCTCCAAAACCATTCTGCATTAATGAAGTAATAACAGGGAAGCACAGGCTTCCCTGTTAGCGTTAAGGGATAATGCGTGCTGCGCGTAACTGCGCAAACAGAGCAAAGAACATCTCATCCGTTGCCTGATAGCCGTTAAAACCCGCGCGCCGTATTTTACTGCCGTCACCAAACATGTCGTAATTCCAGCCAAAGACAAAATCGGCAAACTGCCCATCATTCAGCTGCAAGATATCTGGCTCTATCAGCTGATGTTCTATAGCGATGGTTTGCCATAGCGCGCGGTAATCCTGAAACAGCTGAGAAAACGACAGATTCACCGCCGGCGCGCTTTCCAGTTCAAACCACCGGGCAATCGCAGGCCACAGCTCACTCCAGCGCCATAAATCGCCGTTGTTAACGTTGAAAGCTTGATTGCGCGCGCCAGGCGCATTGGCCGCCCACAGCGTGGCCTGCGCGAGTAATCCCGCATCGGTATGATCGACCATGCTGTGCCAGGCGTGCGATGAACCGGGAAAACGTAGCGGTAAGCCCTGAGATTTACACAGAGATGCGTAGAGCGCGATGCTCAGCGCCAGGTTCATGGCATTACCGGGTACCGCGCTGCCGACCACACCGGGACGCAAGGCGTGCCAGTGCCAGCTTTTACCGCGCTGAAAGTCACTTAGCCAACGCAGCTGTTGCGCATTGAATTCGGCTCCCGCGACGCCGGGATCGCTTTCGCGCGCGGGCGTTTTGAACGGTCCCAGATGCGCGCCATAAACTTTGTATCCCTGCATCAAACTGACGCTGCGCAACGGCGCGATTTTATCGATGTTAACCACTAGATTGCGCAGCATCATCACGTTGGGTTCGACCATTTCACGCCAGTTGGCAGCATTCAGCCAGGCGCTGTAGAAAATATGCGTGACCTGATTAAGCGGGGCCAGCGCCTGTGCACTGTGCTGCGCATCCAGCAGATCGACATGGATGAAAGGGATATCGTGCGTTGAGATTGCAGGCTGGCGCGTCAGGCCGATCACCTGCCAATCCTGCTGACGCAGTGTTTTTACCAACTCACTACCGACAATGCCGGTTGCGCCCGCGACCAGCGCGACGTGATGTGTTTGCGACATGATGATTCTCCTGTGAACAAGACAGGCACAGTGTTATCTATTATTTTTATTGCTGATATCCCACTATCCAGATGCCACTTATCAGAAAAATCATTAAATGAATAATAAACTCAATGCCATCAATACCTTCATTCGCGTGGCGGAAGCCGGATCGTTTTCGGCAGCAGCGCGCCTGAGCGGGATGAAGCAATCCGCCGTGAGCCAGCAAATCGCGGCGCTGGAGGAGGAACTCGGCATCGTGTTGTTGCACCGCACCACGCGCGCGATGAAATTGACTGAGCAGGGCGAGCGATACTTACAGCAGATGCAGCCGCTGCTGGCCGCGATGCAGGATGTTGAAAGCCAGTTGCGCCCGGCGCAGCAAGCGCTGCAAGGAAACGTGCATATCCAATTACCCAGCGGATTAGGCCAGCGCTTGCTGCCGCCTTTGCTGGCGCTGCAACGCGCGAACCCAGAACTGCATCTGACCATCGCGCTCGACGATCGTGTGGCCGAACTGGTGAGTGAAGGCGTGGATATCGCGTTGCGCCTGAGTGAGATGCCGCCGGAGATGTTTCCGGCGAGATTACTGGCGCGTATTGAAACGCCGCTGTTTGCTGCGCCTGAGCGGGTACGCGCAACACCGATTACCTCGCTAGCAGAGCTGGCCGCGCATCCGCATGTTCGCTTTAGCGGTATCGACAAACAGGCACCGCTGCGCCTGATATCCAACCAGGAAACCGTAGCGCTAACCGTGAATACCGTGTTTCGCGCCAACAGCAGCGAAGGGTTGTTGCAGGCGCTGCAGGCGGACATCGGCGTCGGCGCCATGCAGTTACCGCTGGTGCAGGAGGCATTAAAATCAGCTTCGCTGGTGCGCATCTTGCCGCAATATCGTCTGCCAGACCGTTTTCTCTACGCGGTATTCCCGGATGCGCGCTTTATCCCGCGGCGCGTCAAACGTGTGGTGGAAGTGATCGAACAGGTTGTGGATGCGTTAATTCCTGCGGCTGATTAAGCCGCTCTCCATTGTGGCGCATGGCTGCGCCATTTTCGTGCTTCTTATCGAAACCGCTGCATTGTAAAGAAACATAAGTATTCGATCTTGTATCCAAGAGCGTATCCCATCTGGCCTGGCCGCTAGCGACCGCGTTTATGGAATTTTCTGGCACGCAAACTGCAACGTTTCCGATAAGTGATAAATCGGGAGTATTCGCATGTTTGATGCACTGTTGGATGAAGATGCCACTACGCTGTCAGCGTTAATCCGCGGCGGAGACGTTTCGGCGCAGGAAGTGACGCAAGCCGCCATCAATCGCATGGAGCAGCGCGAGCCGCAGATTCAGGCGTTTTGTACCGCTACGCCAAAGCTGGCGCTGCAACAGGCGGCCGCTGTTGATGCAAAACGCGCGCGCGGCGAAACGCTGGGGGCGCTGGCGGGCGTTCCGCTGGCGGTGAAAGACCTGATTTGTACCGCAGGCGTGAAAACCACTTCTGGATCGCATGCCTACGCTGATTTTGTCCCGGAAGAAGATGACATCACCGTTGAGCGCCTGCTGGCGGCCGATGCGGTGCTGCTGGGGAAAACCACCGCACCGGAGTTTGGCTATAGCGGCGTTGGGCACAATCCACTGTTTCCATCACCGCGTAATCCGTGGGATCTCTCTAAAACGCCGGGCGGATCGAGCGCCGGTTCCGGAGCGGCATTGGCGGCGCGCCTGTGTCCGATTGCGCTGGGCAGCGATGGCGGCGGTTCGGTAAGAATTCCCGCCGCGCACTGCGGCGTGTTTGGCCTGAAAGCGTCGATGGGGCGCGTACCCTTATGGCCGGGCTGTCGCGACGAGCGTTATCCCGGCGTTTCCAGTTGGGAGTCGCTGGAGCATATCGGCCCGATGACGCGTTCGGTGCGCGACAGCGCGCTGATGATGTCGGTGATGGCGGGGCCAGATATGCGCGATCGCCACTCGATTCCCTGCAACGACGTGGATTGGCTGGCCTCACTGGAAAAGCCGCTGAGCGGTCTGCGCATCGCTTTCAGCGCGGATTTCGGCTACATCGCCGTTGATCCCGAAGTGCGTGACATTGTCACGCAAGCCGCGCGTCGTTTTGCCCGTGAGCTCGGCGCTGAACTGGATGAAGTCGATCCCGGTATCACCGATGAAGGTGCCACCTTTGCCGCGCTGGTGGCTTTTGAGAGCGATCTCACCGGCATGCGTCACATGCAAGCTGAACTGGGTGCACGCATGTCACCGCATCTCAGCGCCATGCTGCAACGCGACTGGCGCGCTGAAACCTTTACCGACGCCAATACCACACGCAAAAAGCTGTGTAATCAGATGTGGCGCTTTATGCAGCATTACGATCTGCTGCTGTCGCCGACGCTGGCGGTACCGCCGTTTCCGCTCAATATGCAGGGACCCGAGATCATCGATGGCCGCATGGTGCGCAGCGATCACTGGCTCTCATTCTGCTTCCCGTTCAATTTCACCGGCCAACCGGCGGCGTCTGTTCCTGCGGGCTTTACCGCCAGCGGATTGCCGATTGGCATGCAAATCGTGGGTCGTCATCTGGACGATGGCCTGGTGCTGGCGGCGAGTGCCGCGTTCGAGCGCATACATCCCTGGAATCACATCACACCTGTTTCAATCGGAGTTGCCCATGACTAACAAAAATTCACCGGCTTTAGAGCAGGAGTTCGAGCATGAACCGGTTCCGCTCAGCCATCGCCACTCGACGGGTTCGGTATCGGCGGTGTGGTTTGGTTTCCCGATGATCCTCACCAATGCGCTATTTGGCGGCATCATTACCTGGCATCTCGGCTTCTGGCCGGCGCTGATTGCCATTCTGCTGGGAAATCTGGTGCTATTTGCCTATGTGGGTGCGCTGAGCTGGTTCGCCGGTAATACCGGCATGAACTTCGCGCTACAGGCGAAACGGACCTTTGGCACCAAAGGCTACATTTTGGTTTCGGGCTTCCTGTCAACTGTGGTGATCGGTTGGTACGCCTTCCAGACCGGGTTAACCGGCACGGTGATTAATCAAACCTTTGGCTGGAATGCGCTGGCGGTGACGGCGTTTGCCATGGTGCTGTATACCGCCATCACCTTCCTCGGCGTGCGCGCGTTATCCGTGCTCGGCATGATCGCTGCGCCGCTGTTTGTGGTGTTGGGATTGGTGGCGCTGTGGCTGATCAGTAAGGATCACGATTTCAGCACCATCACGCAGTTTACCGGCAGCAGCAGCGCAGTCGGCGCGATGAGCATGGGCACCGCCGTCACCATGGTGGTGGCCGGTTTTGCCGATTCCGGCACCATGACAGCAGATTTCACCCGCTGGTCAAAAGACGGTAAATCGGCGGTGATTGCCGCGTTCTCAGCGTTCCCGGTGGCGAACGTTATCTCTTATCTGTTTGGTGTGGTGATTGTGGCGGTGGGCGCGGCGGTTGATCCGGCGAGTAACGGCGGCAACTTCTTGCCAATGCTAATGGGGCACGGCATGCTGCTGTCGGTGATTGCTTTCCTGTTTGTGTTTATCAATCTCGGTTCGGTGTGTACGCACTGCCTGTATAACGGCGCGGTCGGCTTTAGTCATCTGTTCAGCAGCAAAATGCGTTTGTGGACGGTGATCCTTGGCTTGATTGGCGGGGCGCTGGCGCTGGCTGGCGTCTGGTCCTATTTCCTCGAATGGCTGAGTTTGCTCGGCATCGTGGTGCCGCCGTTTGGCGCAGTGATGATTGTTGATTTGATCTTCATGGCCAAAATCAGCGAACAGCGCCAATTGCGCCGTATGCGCGGCAGCGCCTTTGCCGCCTGGGCGATTGGTAGCTTGTGTGCGGTGATTGCGCACATCGCCTTCCCACAGTTCGGTGAAGCGGTGATTGGCCTGGTGACTGCTGCCGCCAGCTATACGCTGATTATGAAACTAAAAGGTGAAAGCACAGTAACTGTGATGGAGGAAAAAAATGCCTGATTACGCCATTGATTCAACCCCTTACTCGTGGCCGTATGACGGTCGCTGCAGCCCGCAGGATACCGCACTGATCGTTATCGATATGCAAACCGATTTCTGCGGTAAGGGCGGTTACGTCGATAGCATGGGCTACGATATTGCCTTAACGCGCGCGCCTATCAAGCCGCTGCAGCAGGTGCTGGCAACGATGCGCGAGTTGGGCTTCCCGATCATCCATACGCGCGAAGGGCATCGGCCGGATTTAAGTGATCTGCCTGCGAATAAGCGTTGGCGATCCAGACGCATGCAGGCGGAGATCGGCGCGCCGGGTCCGTGCGGGCGCATTCTGGTGCGCGGTGAACCGGGCTGGGAAATTATCCCGGAACTGGCGCCATTGCCGGGAGAAGTCATCATCGATAAACCGGGCAAAGGCTCGTTTTACGCTACCGATCTCGAACTGATTCTGCGCAGCCGCGGTATTCGCAATCTGATCATCAGCGGCATCACCACTGATGTCTGCGTCCACACCACGCTGCGCGAGGCTAACGATCGCGGTTTTGAGTGTTTGGTGTTGTCAGATTGCTGCGCGGCGACGGAGCTGAAACACCACGAAGCGGCGCTTAGCATGATCCATATGCAGGGCGGAATTTTTGGTGCCGTAGCCAGTTCGCAGACCTTGCTGGCGGGATTAATTAGCAAGCAAACGGTTGAGGTGGATTAGCTCTTTAACCACTTTTCGTAGTGCTCTGGCCACGCCATGGTCGGCGTGCCGGGCCTGCCCATACCAAATCCATGTCCGCCGCTGCTGTAGCGATGCATCTCAACCGGCACATGCTCACGCTTACAGGCGTCAGCCATAATCAGCGTGTTATGCGGATCGGAAATCGGATCGTCCTCTGCCTGCACCAGAAAGAAGGGCGGCGATTGCGGATTGACAAACTCCTGCACTGACCATGCGGCGTTTTCACTGGCGGGCGCGTGGTTACCAACCAGCATTTTGTGGGTTGAAGTGTGGGTGTAAGGCGCTTCCAGCGTGATGATGGGATAGATCAGCGCCGCGCGATCGGCCGTGGCGGGCAGGTTATCCAGGGCATCGGTTGCCCTATAAGATCGAAAATCTGCTCGCGTGACCGCCATACCGAGCAGATGACCGCCAGCGGAAAAGCCTAACACGCTGAGATATTTTTCCCGTTGCCGCACCAGGCGCAGCGCGCGCTGTGCATCCTGCAGAGAAACTATCGCACCATCTTTCCAGCCTTCATGCGGTAAACGATAACTCAGCACATAAACGGTATATCCGCGCGCCGTCAGCCAGGCTGCGGCAGGCCAGGCTTCTTTACCCATTTCAATGCGCGAATAGCCGCCACCTGCGGCAATCAATACCGCGCGACCATTAGGCGAGGGCGGCGTTAATAAGGTGAGTGTGGGCTGTACGATATTACGCTGCGCACCTTTGGTTGAAATCACCAAAGCGCCAGCAGGACCGCCACCGCCCGGCGGTAAATCTGGCCATAGCGGCAAGATTTGGGTTGTTACGCGTTTAGAAGCAGCCCAGATTAGCCCGCTGCGCACTGTCAGCGCGGAAAGAGTGAGATACGACAAAAAATGGCGGCGGTTCATGGCGGATCCTCACGAAATTGGAGGCTTATTGAAGCAGATAAATCAGCAGAAAAGATGAAGAGGGCATTGCTATGTATGAACAAATGCGACGGGACAAGCGTTAAGGTTTGTAGTTACAACATACTATTAATTGTTTCCCTAATCGTGAGCCTGGCAGCAGTGCGGTTGTCGTTGTGACAGTGAAGCGCGGCTATAGATGCTACGACGAAAGTGACAATGTCCTTGGCTGCGTCTGGTACTCCGATGGGTGCTAATGATGCGGCGATCGCCGGACATGCCATTGTGGCAGGCACAATTTTAGTCCCTGACAATACTCGGGAATTCGCTCGGGTAGTTGATTTGGATCTTCAGGATTGGGCTAGCTAGCCACCAAAGAAAAGGGCGACCAACGTCGCCCCCAAATCAACCTCAACCACGCATCGGTTCAGCGCGGACCGGTTTATCACCGGCAACAAAGTAATCCGCTTCGCTGCGCGGCAGCGGCTGTCGACCACGAATGTTATCTGCGATTTTCTCGCCGATCATGATGGTCGTCGCGTTCAGGTTACCGGTGATGATCAGCGGCATGATTGAAGCATCTACCACGCGCAGGGCTTCAACGCCATGAACGCGGCCTTCACCATCGACGACAGACATCTCGTCGTTACCCATTTTACAGGTGCCGCACGGGTGATAAGCCGTTTCGCCGTGATTTCGCACAAACTCATCCAGCTGTTCATCGGTCTGGCAATCCAGGCCTGGGCTGATCTCTTTACCGCGATATTTATCAAGCGCCGGCTGGTTGATGATCTGGCGCGTGATACGAATCGCATCGCGGAACTCCTGCCAATCCTGCTCATGTGACATGTAGTTGAACAGAATCGCTGGATGACGACGCGGATCGCGTGATTTCAGGCGTACATGACCGCGGCTCGGTGAGCGCATCGAACCAACGTGGCATTGGAAGCCGTGCGCTTCCACCGCGTTCGAGCCGTTGTAGTTAATCGCCACCGGCAGGAAGTGATACTGAATATTCGGCCAGCTGAACTCTTCACGACTGCGGATAAAGCCGCCGCCTTCAAAGTGGTTGCTGGCGCCGACGCCGGTGCCATTAAACAGCCACTCCGCACCGATTTTCGGCTGGTTCCACCACTTCAAGGCCGGGTAGAGCGAAACTGGCTCTTTGCACTCATATTGCAGGTACATTTCGAGGTGATCCTGCAAGTTCTCACCCACGCCCGGCAAATCATGCACCAGCGGGATATCGAACTGTTTCAACAATTCAGCGGATCCGACCCCGGAACGCTGCAGAATCTGCGGCGAGGCGATGGCTCCGGCGCACAGCAGCACTTCACGACGTGCATGCGCCTGGTGCGAGGTATTGCTAGAACCCAGCAGATACTGCACGCCAACCGCGCGTTTACCTTCAAACAGAATGCGGTCGGTGGTCGCATGGGTAACGATTTTCAGGTTCGGACGGGTTTTCGCGGTATCGAGATAACCGCGCGCGGTGCTGGAGCGGCGACCTTTCGGCGTCACAAAGCGATCCATTGGCCCGAAACCTTCCTGCTGATAGCCATTAAGGTCATCAGTGCGCGGATAACCTGCCTGCACGCCGGCTTCAATCATCGCCGCGAACAGCGGATTATTGCCAGGTTTACAGGTGGTGATGCTCACCGGACCTTCGCCGCCGTGATAATCATTGGCACCGATATCGCGCGTTTCTGATTTGCGATAGTAGGGCAGGCAGTTCAGGTAGCTCCAGTTTTCCAGACCAGGCTCCCTGGCCCAGTTATCGAGGTCCATCGCGTTACCACGGATGTAGCACATGCCGTTGATCAGCGACGATCCGCCCAAGCCTTTACCGCGCCCGCACTCCATGCGGCGGTTGTTCATGTACGGCTCAGGTTCAGTTTCATACGCCCAGTTGTAGCGTTTTCCCTGCAGCGGGAACGCCAGCGCCGCAGGCATCTGCGTGCGGAAGTCGAAGCGGTAATCTGGGCCGCCCGCTTCTAAAAGCAGCACATTGACGCTGCTATCTTCGGTCAGTCTTGTTGCCAAAACGTTCCCTGCGGATCCGGCTCCGATAATGATGTAATCAAATTCCATTAGTCGTTCCTCAGGTTAAAAGCCAAAATTAAAATACGGACTGAAAACGGGTCATTTCGAGCTGCACAGATTTCACTTGCGTGTAGTTTTGCAGCGTCATCAGGCCATTTTCACGGCCCACACCCGAATGTTTGTAACCGCCCACCGGCATTGCGGCGTCAGATTCGCCCCAGGTATTGATCCAGCAAATGCCCGCTTCAATCTGGTGAATTACGCGGTGCGCGCGGTTAAGATCCTGGGTTACCACACCGGCCGCCAGGCCAAATTCGGTAGCGTTGGCGCGGCGAACCACTTCTTCTTCGCTTTCATAAGTCAGAATCGACATCACTGGCCCGAAGATCTCTTCACGCACAATGGTCATCTCATCGCGGCAGTCGGTGAACACGGTCGGTTCCACCCACGCGCCGTTATCAAAGGCTGCGCCGCTCAGACGTTTACCGCCGCACAGCAGGCGCGCACCTTCGCTGATGCCGGATTCAATAAAGCGCATCACGTTGTCGCGATGCGCGAAGCTCACCAGCGGACCAAAGTTGGTATCAGGATGGTTGAGATCGCCGGCCTTAATACGCGCCACGCGCTCAGCGATTTTGGCTTCAAACGCCGCTTGCAAATTAGAGGGAATAAACACGCGCGTGCCGTTGGTGCAAACCTGGCCCGAGCTGTAGAAGTTCGCCATCATCGCGATATCCGCGGCGAGGTCGAGATCGGCGTCGTCAAAGATGATCAGTGGGGATTTGCCGCCCAGCTCCATGGTGACATCTTTCAGCGTCGAACCGGCCGCATTGGCCATCACTTTCTTACCGCTGGCAACGCCGCCGGTGAAGGAGACTTTATCGATGCCCGGATGATCGGTGAGCAGCTGGCCAGTGACCGCGCCGCGACCGTTCAACACATTGAACACGCCGTTCGGCACGCCCGCTTCGCTATAGATTTCCGCCAGTTTCAGCG
This sequence comes from Pantoea sp. DY-17, assembly GCF_019795975.1. Taxonomy (NCBI): domain Bacteria; kingdom Pseudomonadati; phylum Pseudomonadota; class Gammaproteobacteria; order Enterobacterales; family Erwiniaceae; genus Pantoea; species Pantoea sp. DY-17. The sequence continues at coordinate 46,413 of NZ_JAIMIG010000002.1, forward strand.
CGGTCAGCGGCGTGACTTCGCTGGGTTTGAAGATCATCGCGTTACCAGCGGCCAATGCTGGTGCGGATTTCCACAGGGCGATCTGAATCGGATAGTTCCACGCGCCGATACCGGCCACCACGCCCAGCGGTTCGCGGCGGGTATAAACGAACGAGGTATCGCGCAGCGGAATTTGCTGGCCTTCCAGAGAAGGGATCAAGCCCGCGTAGTACTCCAGCACGTCGGCACCGGTGACGATATCCACGTATTGGGTTTCGCTCAGCGGTTTGCCGGTGTCGAGGGTTTCCAGCGCGGCCAGTTCGTCATTGCGCTCACGCAGAATATCGACCGCACGACGCAGAATGCGCGAACGTTCCATCGCGGTCATCGCCGCCCAGATTTTCTGGCCTTTTTTCGCGGCGGCAACAGCGCGATCAACATCTGCGCGTTCCGCTTCATGCACGTCGGCCAGCACTTCGCCGTTCGCCGGGTTGATGGTCTGGAATGTTTTACCTGCCGCAGCGGGAACCAATGCGCCATCAATATAAAGGTGTTGCTCGGTGAATCGGGACATGATTTCTCCTTCCTCAGTGATTCTGGTCAGCCAATTGCTGACGAATGAATTGGGTGGTGAGCTGTCTGGCGATAGCCAAATCGAACGGTTTGCCGCTGAGTGCTGCGCGAAGCCACAGGCCATCAATCAATGAAGCGAGGCCATGTGCCGCCAGACGCGCCTTTTCGCGCGGGATAACGCGACGAAACTCGGCTGCCAATGTGGAAAACAGGCGACGGCTGCTCACGCGTTCTAAGCGGCCCAACTGTGGCTGATGCATGCTGCTGGCCCAGAAATCCAGCCAGGCTTTCATTGCGGCGCTGTGCACCTGCGAATCATCAAAGTTGCCTTCCACAATCGCCAGCAGGCGCGCTTCCGTTGTGGCGTCTGCCAGCGGTTTTAACCTTGCTGCTACCGCATCACGTAGCTGACGTGTTACGTCACGCATCGTGGCTTCCAGCAGACCGTTCTTGTCTTTGAAGTAGTGGCTAATGATGCCTGTCGATACGCCAGCACGTCGCGCAATCTGCGCAATGGTGGCATCGTTGATCCCGACTTCGTTGATGGTGCTCAGGGTCGCATCAATCAGTTGCCGACGACGTATCGGCTGCATTCCCACCTTTGGCATAACACTCCAGCTCCACTTCAATCTTAGAACACTATTAAAACTTTTTTTGATTGCACGTTCAATATAAAAAAGAAATTTGTTAGGATGCTGTGCTTGGATTGTTACAAAAACGAAGCGGGGAAGCGAAGGGACTCGGCGGATGCGTATGCACGCGCATCCCACGAAAACCGCATTTTGCCTCGTCGGGATGCCGTTAATGGCGATCTCCGCGAGCTTCTTTGGCACGTACTACAGGAAATTAACCAGAGGTAATCGATGATTAATCCACCTGCCAGTGAAAAAGACAGAATCAATCCTGTGGTGTTTTACACCTCCGCCGGACTGATTCTGACATTTTCACTTGTCACGATTTTTTACAGCGAACTCGCTGCCAGCTGGCTTCTGACCGCCGTTAATTGGGTCACCTCCACGTTTGGCTGGTACTACATGCTCGCTGCCACGCTGTACATCGTGTTCGTCATCTATATGGCGTGTTCGCGCTACGGCGCCATCAAGCTGGGGCCGGAGCAATCTAAACCCGAGTTCAGCTTACTGAGCTGGTCGGCGATGCTGTTTGCCGCCGGCATCGGTATTGACCTGATGTTCTTCTCGGTTGCCGAGCCGGTAACCCAATACATGCAGCCGCCAGAAGGTGCAGGGCAGACCATGGAAGCCGCGCGTCAGGCGATGGTGTGGACGCTGTTCCACTACGGCGTCACCGGCTGGTCGATGTACGCATTAATGGGTATCGCGCTCGGCTACTTCAGCTATCGCTACAACCTGCCGCTCACCATCCGTTCGGCGCTCTATCCGATTTTCGGCAAACGCATTAATGGCCCGATTGGTCACACGGTGGATATCGCCGCGGTGATCGGCACCATCTTTGGTATCGCCACCACGTTGGGGATTGGCGTGGTGCAGCTGAACTACGGCCTCAACGTGCTGTTCGATGTGCCGGAAGGTTTCACGGCGCAGGCCGCGCTGATTGTGCTGTCAGTGATCATCGCCACCATCTCAGTAACATCCGGCGTGGATAAAGGCATACGTATTCTTTCTGAGCTGAACGTCGCGCTGGCGCTGGGCTTAATTCTGTTCGTGCTGTTTATGGGCAAAACCGATTTCCTGCTCAACGCACTGGTGCTAAACGTTGGTGATTACGTCAATCGCTTTATGGGCATGACGTTGAATACTTTTGCTTTCGATCAGCCACGCGAGTGGATGAATAGCTGGACGCTGTTCTTCTGGGCGTGGTGGGTTGCCTGGTCGCCGTTTGTCGGTCTGTTCCTCGCACGTATTTCGCGCGGTCGTACCATTCGTGAGTTCGTGTTGGGTACGCTGATTATTCCGTTCACCTTTACGCTGCTGTGGCTGTCGGTGTTTGGTAACGCGGCGCTGTATGAAATCATTCACGGCGATGCCGGCTTTGCGCAGGAAGTGATGGCGCATGCCGAACGCGGCTTCTATAGCCTGCTGGCGCAGTATCCGGCGTTTAAATTCAGTGCTTCGGTGGCCACCATCACCGGCATGCTGTTCTACGTGACGTCGGCGGATTCCGGTTCGCTGGTGCTGGGTAACTTCACCTCGAAGCTGAAAGACATCAACAGCGATGCACCGAACTGGCTGCGTATCTTCTGGTCGATTGCGATTGGTGTGCTAACGATGGGCATGCTGATGACCAACGGGATTTCTGCCTTGCAGAACGCCACGGTGATCATGGGCTTACCGTTTAGCTTTGTAATCTTCTTTGTGATGGCCGGGCTGTATAAATCGCTGAAGGTGGAAGATCACCGCCGCGCCAGCGCCAGCCGCGACACTGCGCCGTACATTTCAGCCAGTAACGATCGCCTGAGCTGGAAGAAGCGTCTGTCGCGTCTGATGAACTATCCGGGCACGCGCTATACGCAGAAGATGATGGAAGAGGTGCTGTTCCCGGCGATGCAGGATGTGGCGAAAGAGCTGGAGCTGCGCGGTGGACGTGTATCGCTGGAGCGTGCCGAGCCAGAAGAGGGGCAGCCGCTGGGCCACCTTGATCTGCGCGTGTTGCTGGGCGAGGAGCAGGATTTCGTTTATCAAATCTGGCCACAGCAGTATTCGGTACCGGGCTTTACCTATCGCGCACGTAGCGGTAAATCGACCTATTACCGTCTGGAAACCTTCTTGCTGGAAGGCAGCCAGGGCAATGATTTGATGGACTATAACAAAGAGCAGGTGATCATCGATATTCTCGATCAGTACGAACGTCACCTGAACTTTATCCACCTGCATCGTGAAGCGCCGGGCAGCAATATGACCTTCCCGGACGTGTGATCTCAGCCAGGTGCGCCTCGATGCGCACCTGGCACTTTCTCCGATCGCAGCTACACTTTCACGCTGATTAAACGGGGGATGAAATGAAATTAGGCTTTGCTTGTAAGTATCTGGATCAACAGGCTAAACAGCCGTATCCCTTCAAAAGCACCACCCGCACGCGCTTTCTCGGCCTCGATGATGAATCACGCATCACGCTGCTGAACCAACTGGCGCAAAACAATCTGCAAAATCTCACTCTCACGCTTGAAAAGCTGGCCACGCAGCCCGACGCGCTGCGCATGATGCGCATCGGCAGCGATCTATTGCCGCTTTACACGGTGCCGCAAGCGACTCAGCTGTACGGTGAATTATTGCCCGATCTTACGCCGTTACTGCGCCGCTGCGGCGAGCTGGCGCGCGCTAATAATATTCGGCTTTCATTCCACCCCGGCCAATATACGGTGCTGGCCTCCGATAATGACGGCGTGGTCGATCGCGCGATTGAGGATGTGGAGTATCACGCCACCTGTGCGGTATTAATGGGTTATGGCCGACAGTTTCAGGATTTCAAAATCAACATCCATATGAACGGCAAAAAAGGCTTTGAGGGATTCCGCGCCGCGTTTCTGCGGCTCACCCCTGAAGCGCGCAATATGCTGACGGTGGAGAATGATGAAATATCATGTTCGCTGGACGATGTGTTGCAGGCGCGTGAGTTGTGTCCGGTAGTGCTGGATATTCACCATCATTGGGTAAAAGAGAATCACTATATTCAGGCTGATGATGCGCGCATCGCGCTGATAAAAGCGTCGTGGCGCGGTGTGCGGCCAGTTTTGCACTATTCGATTGCGCAGGAAGGTTTGATTCCCGATCACGGTTTTCCGGATCAGCAGGATTTAGCGGTGTCGAAAACCAAACTTCGCGCCCATGCCGATTATTACTTCAATCAAAGCTTAAATGATTGGGCGCTGTCGTTTGATGCCTTCGATATTATGTGCGAAGTGAAGATGAAGAATTTAGCGCGCGACCGTTTGTACGATTATGCAGTCGAGCGCCAGATCATCACGGCGCCGTAATCACAATCGCCACGCGGCGGTTTTGCGCACGGCCCTGCGGGTTATTGTTGCTGGCAATCGGCGCGCTCATTCCTAAGCCGCGCGTAACGATATTTTCGCGCGGAATTGCTGCGCCTTGCGCCCATTGTGTCGCAACGGCGTTGGCTCTTTTCAACGACAGCTGCTGGTTGTAATCCGCTTTGCCGTAATTATCGGTATGACCATCAATACGCACATGCTTAATGCCGGTCGTCGCCAGATTTTTCGCCATTGTCTGAATGGTGTTTTTACTGGCGGGAGTGAGTTCAGATTCGTTGACGCCAAACAGAATTTTGTCCGACAAACCTAATCCCCAACCTTCGCTATTTTGGCTGAAACCGGCATTACGCATCGCCGCGATCTGTTCATCACTGAAACGTCCTTTTGCCTGGCAACCGACCAGTGTCAGCACACACACCATCAGGAAAATTTTCATCTTCATCTCCGCACCTTACTCTTTCCCTTGTTTTTGTACATGTTCATATCTGCGCGTTCCAGAATCGACTCAACCGTATCGCCGTGCTGCGACCAGGCGTAGCCAATGGTCACCGAGGTGGAAATCGGAGTGCCTTCAGCAATAACAATTTTCTGGCTGATGGCTTCATTAATATCCTGCATCAGCAACTGCAATTGCGCCTCGCTGGCGCGGCTGCTCACCAGCATGGCAAACTCATCGCCGCCTAAACGCGCGACTAAATCCTGTTTATAAGCCAATGCGGAAAGGCGCGAACCAATCGCTTTCAGTACTTCATCACCGGCGGCATGGCCCCAGTTATCATTGATGCTTTTAAAGCGATCGCCATCGAGAAACAGCAAAACAAAGCGCTCTTTCGCCAGTTGCTGATCGAGCAGTTGGGTTAAACGCGCCACAAAGGCGGCGCGATTGGCGAGGCCGGTTAGCGGGTCTTCCAGCGCTTTGGCGGCCAGCGTGCGATTATCGCGGATCAGAGAAGCCTGCAGCGTCTGCATCTCTGTCAGCAACGAGTTGAGGTCATTGGAAAACAGCTGAAATTCGCGCGTCGGGCTTTCCGGGATACGTAAGGAAAAATCACCAGAATGGATCACGTAGTGGATCGAGCTGGTGATATTACGCAACGAGGCAAGTATGCCGCGATGGAGAAATTCACTCAGCAGGAAGGAGATGATTAACACGCACAGCATGCCGCTGGTCAGAATCATCAGCGAATAACGGATGAAATCGGCCGCACCGGTAACGGTGCCTTCCAGCGTCAGCGTACCGACATTGGCTTCCGAGTGGTTAATATTAACGCTGAGCGGTTTAAGATAAATCCACTCACGCAATAATCGCGGATACCAGCCGGTCTGTTCTTGTCGATCATGCCAGTCAACTAAAACAGTGTGATCGTCAGTCACCAGTTTTGCGGAATCGAACATGCCTTCATTGCCGAGGCGCGCGATTTTATTATGCGCGTCGTAGCTGTCTTCAAATACCGTGGCGGCCGTCAGCGTGGTGCTGAGCGTGGCGGCAATTAATTCCAGATTTCTTTTCTCGTAGCTTTTAATAAACAGCAGGGAAGTTGACGAGAGTAGCAGCCAGCACAGCAATAAAATCACTGCAGAGTTAATGGTGCTAATCTTGCGCAGCTTGTTACGAATCGATGATTTGTCATTTAGTGAATTTTCTATTTTCATCTTATTTGCTTCCATTGCGGGACAGCAACAGTACGTCCGGACTCACCTTGACGCCGCTCCTGGCAAGCGAATCAAGGTTGACTGAGAACAGCGTGTGGTCGGGTTTAAAAATCAGGCAGAAGGCGGCGCCAATGGTACATTCCGCATTGTTTTCAGCGAGGGTTAATACCGCCTTACCTTTGAGGTGATTAAAAAGTTCAACCTGTTGTTGCGGCGTCTGATCGCCAAAATAGACCGCATCGCAATGCTGCGTTGCCAGTTCACTTTCGCTGGAGAGATAAACCACGCTAAACGGAACGGCTGAAGGCACACTATTTTGTGGCAATGAGAGATGTTGCGCGGAGGAAAATACGCAGAGTTGCGGCGCGCCGGTTAAACCCGGCCAATGGGTAAAACTAATAATACCGCTGACAATACGATTGGCTTTATCGTCTTTTATTTCAGCAATTGCTGAGCGAGAAATAAACAGCAGCAGAAATAGGGCAGTTACGACGATTTTGCAGATGTGGAGCAGGGAAAGCAGTACGTCGGCTTCCCGATGAAGTTGATGTTTACGTAACATACTGCGTTCCCGAGAGTTCTTCGCATTATTCAGCGCGCAAATAGTAGCACCGCTACGGTTAAAAATGTACCTACAGTTCGTAGGGTCGCTAATCATGGCGACTTTTCTCGAAAATACTCATCCAAGCATTCCACAAATTTCTGCGATATTTGTACGCGGCATTGCGCGAAATTATTTTATGGATAAACGACCAAAAAGGGCGCATTTCACTAAAATGTGATCCAGTACACATTTATCGGCCTGATAACTGCTAGGTGTAAAAACGGCTTGAATCGCTAATGCCGGGTAAATTAGCGACAAAACCGCATCTTTAACGTGGATTTTCATTAGCCGTGCTTACGCATTTGCGCCACATGCAAACCGCGCGATGAACATGGTTTTCGATTACGAAATAATTCGACATATTTATCGAGGTGAGGCTTTTTCACATTCTGGCAGGATACGCAACATTCAGTACATCCTGGTCACCGTGTCATGCAGTGGTTTTCAAAAAACGCCGTTTTTTTTGCTGTAAAAACCTGTCTGGCCGCCTTTCTGGCACTCTATTTCGCACTGGAACTGAATCTGGATAAACCGGCGTGGGCGGTGACCACGGTGTTGCTCGCGTCACAGCTCTATTCCGCCTCAACCATTTCCAAATCGGTGTTCCGTCTGCTGGGGACACTATTGGGCGGCGTATTCGTCTTCTTTATCTTTCCGCCGACTGTGCAGCATCCGCTGCTGTTCTGTTTCTGCATTTCGTTATGGGTCAGCGTTTGCCTCTATCTGTCACTGCACGACCGCACGCCGAAGAGTTACGTGTTTATGCTGGCCGGTTACAGCGCGGCGATCATGGGTTTTCCGGAAGTCACCACGCCGCTGTCGATCACCAGCACGGTGATTTCGCGTATAGAAGAGATCACGCTCGGCATCGTCTGCAGCAGCCTTGTGCATGCGCTGTTGTTTCCGGTATCGATGCGCAGTCTGTTGGAGCAGAGTGTCAGCCACTGGTATCTCAACGCGCGGAAACTGTGCAGCGATTTGCTTTCCGGCATTCCCAGCGACAGTTCGCCCGAGCGTGACGATATTCTGATCCGCATGGCAACGCATCCGCAGCAGGTGGAAGTGCTGATTACCCACTGCGTTTATGAAGGTGACGCCGCGCGGCGACTGATTCGCCTGGTCAGCGTGCAGTATCAACATCTCTCCTATTTGATCCCGACGCTGACGGCTATTGAGATGCGCCTGCAGCGGCTCTCGATACTGCAAATCGCCTTTCCGGAAAACGTGGCGCAAACCTTTCAGCTGTTTCTACAGTGGCTCAATGATGGTGAAGCGGTAGGGGAAACCAGCGGCATCCAGCAGACGTTAAGCGCTTGTCAGGCTGAACTTAACCTCGCCTGGCAAAACGGCGACTTGCCTACTGAAAACTGGCTGCTTTTTACCGGATTAATGGAACGGCTGGCGGATTTTGTCCGTATTGCCGGGGCCTATCAAAGCGTTGGTGGATTGGTAAGCGACCTGTCGGGCGACACTACACTGGCGCGCGGCAAACGCACGCACCGCTTTTTTGATAAAGGGTTAATTCGGCTTTCGGCGTTAACCGCGTTCTGTGCCACCTTCGGTTCCTGCTTGTTATGGATGGGAACGGGCTGGCGTGATGGCGCATCGGCACCGGTGATGGCGGCTATTCTCTGCTCATTGCTCGCCAGCCAGGATACGCCGCTAACTTCAATGAAGCTGTTTGTACGTGGCGTAATCGTGGCGATCATTATCAGCGTAATTTATGTGGCGCTGCTGCTGCCGCAAGCCACCTCGTTTGAAGCGCTGATGATTTGTCTTGCACCCGGACTGATGATTCTGGCGCTGATGATCGCGCGGCCCTCGACCAACATGATAGGCCTGAGCGTAGCGATTCAGATCCCCGGCTTTATCGGCCTCGGCCACCATTTAAAACCTGATTTGGTCCTGCTAATCAATAACGCGATTGCCACCATGGCGGGCGTGATGTTTGCGGTAATCATCACCGCCATCATGCGTAACAAACGCCCATCATGGACCGCGCGCCGCGCCGTGCGACAAGGTCTGCGCGAGCTATTGCGCTTTATCAAAGAGACCGAACGAAACGGTTCGTCACTGCTGGGACGGCAACGTTTTATCAGCCTGATGCTGGATAAAGTGAATGTGGTGTTGCCGCGCTTACGGCTCGATCCGCATCCCGATATGCGTTCCGCCGGCATGTTGCTCAAGGAAGTGTGGCTGGGCGTGAATAGCTTTGATTATTACGCGCGCCACAAAGAGCTGCTGCAGCAATATCATCTGGATAGTGGACAGATGTTTCATGAGCTGGCGCTGTTTCTCAAACGCCGCCTGAAGTCACTGCAAACCCCACCGCATGCGGGTTTGCAGGAGGAGCTGGATTTACTGTTGCTGAAGCTGGAACAACTGGCGAAGCGCGACGAAAGGGTGCTGACGCCGCTGTTTCATCTGTTCAGTATTCGGCTCTATCTGTTCCCGCAACAAGCGTGGCCAGCCGCCACGCCGCGTCAAAGGGAAGTTTTGCAGCGTCAGGCAGCCACTTAGAGTCGTCAGCAATATCAGCGGCGAGAGCGCAGGCCAGGGTCACTTTTGGTCCGGCGGTCCTCGCGCCGCTAGCGCGGTACCTTCACTTCGCTCGTCTGCCTGACGCACCGGCGGAGACGGGACTTCCCTGTCCCGGCTCCGCCTTTCGCCCGCGTCCTGCGGGCTCTGCTGGCTTCCTCGCTTCGTTCAGCGCTGCGGATTGCCGGCCCAAAAGTGCCCCCGGCCTGCTCCGAACCTTCAATGCGTGTTGTTGAAAACCGCACATTTGCCAGAGGCGCAGACATGTCAGCGCCCGCACCAGAACTAAAAATGCTTTTTAACAGACAAGCATTACGCCATTCATGGCGACCACTTATTTACAGCGCCTCCAGATTCCGCCCGTTGCTGGCGATCACTTGCTTGTACCACCAGAATGATTTTTTGCGGATGCGTTCCAGGCTGCCGTTGCCTTTGTCATCACGATCGACATAAACAAACCCATAACGCTTACTCATTTCGCCGGTCGAGGCCGCCACCAAATCGATGCAGCCCCACGTGGTATAACCGATCAGCGGAATACCATCGGCAATCGCTTCGCCCATCGCCTGAATATGCTCTTTCAGATAGCTGATGCGGTAATCGTCGTTAATCTCGCCGTCAGCATTGATTTCATCGTGCGCGCCGAGGCCGTTTTCCACCAGAAACAGCGGCTTCTGGTAGCGGTCATACATCATGTTCATGGTGATACGCAGACCGAGTGGATCGATGCCCCAGCCCCAATCGCTGCGTTTAACATGCGGATTGGTCAGCGATTTCACCACGTTGGCGGCGCTGCTGTTTTGCTCGTTCATCTCTGCCGAGGCGCAGCGTGAGGCGTAATAGCTGAAGGAGACGAAATCAACGGTGTGACGCAGCGTAGCGGCATCTTCCGCTTCCATCGCAATCTCCACGCCTTTCTCGCGGAATACCCGCGCGGCATACGAAGGATAAGCGCCGCGCGCCTGCACATCGATAAAGAACAGGTTTTCGCGATCCTTCTCCAGCGCGGCCCATACATCCTCCGGCTTACATGACCACGGATAGAAGTTGCCACCCGCCAGCATGCAGCCGACCTGGTTTTCCGGGTTAATTTCATGGGCGATTTTGGTCACCAGCGCGCTTGCCACCAGCTCGTGATGCGCCGCCTGATACTTCACCTGCTCCGGGTTTTCGCCCGGTTCAAACACCAAACCTGCACCGGAAAACGGGCTGTGCAGCAGGATATTGATCTCGTTAAAGGTCAGCCAATACTTCACCAGACCGTTAAATTCTTCAAAGCAGGTACGCGCATAGCGGCTGAAAAATTCGATCATTTTGCGATTGCGCCACGAACCGTATTCGGTCACCAAATGCATCGGCACATCGAAGTGGCACAGCGTCACCAGCGGCGTGATGCCATATTTCTGGCACTCTTCAAACAGGCTGCGATAGAACGCGATGCCTTCCGCGTTTGGCGTCAATTCATCGCCTTGCGGATAAATACGGCTCCAGGCAATCGAGGTACGGAACACGGTAAAACCCATTTCTGCCATCAGAGCGATATCGTCTTTATAGCGACGGTAAAAATCGATGGCGTTATGGCTTGGGTAATATTCATCGCTGCGCAGTTCGAAGCGCTTTTCCAGGCCCAACTTTACCGGCATGCGATGCGCACCGTGGGGGATCATATCCACCGTGGTTAAACCTTTACCGCCCGCCAGATAGCTCCCCTCTGACTGATTAGCGGCTAATGCGCCGCCCCACAAAAATCCCTCTGGAAATGTCACTTCAGACATAAAAACCTCTTTTACACCTTGGATAAATTAACGTTGGCGGGGTTGGCATCATCCGTCACCGGCTTTAGCTGTGCGGGCTCGGTGACCGGGATATCTTCAAAGCCGAGAATCAACGTCAGAATGAAGGAGAGCACCACCGACAGCACCATCACGCCAGCGACCCACACGATGCTCATCGGATTGGTGGGATCGAAAAACTGTACGCTGGTGAACAAGCCTGGTGAGGCCATTGAATGGCTGGCAAGCCCACCAATCCCGGCCACTGCGCCGCAGATAAAGCCGCTGATTAGGCTGGCGATCAGCGGACGTTTCAACCTGACCGCCACGCCATACAGCGCCGGTTCAGAAATGCCCGCGACAATCGCCGATGCCGCCGCCGCAAAAGCGGTTTGACGCAATTCAGGGTTCTTGGTTTTGAATGCCACCGCCAGCGAAGAACCGCCCAGCGACAGGTTGGCCCCGATCTCCGATGGCATCACCATGCCTTCTTTGCCGGTTTCGGCGATGGTTTGAATGATGGTGGGGGTAAACACGCGATGCATCCCGGTCATCACCAGCAGCGGCCACAGCGCGCCCATAATCGCCACCGACAACCAGCCAAGATAGCCGTGAATGGTGTAGACCAGCGCGGAAATGCCGCTACCAATCCAGATGCCGAGCGGTCCAATCAGCACAATGGCAATCGGCGCGGCCACCAGCACAATCAGCATCGGCTTGAGGAAGTTCTTGGTAACCGCAGGCGTGATGCGATCAACCCAGTATTCGATATGCGACAGAATCCACGTCATCACTAACGCCGGAATCACCGTGTAGGTGTACTTCACCGCCGTCACTGGAATGTAAGCAAATTCCACCGCCTGGCCTTGTGCGGCTTTCGCCATTAAATCGACAAAGTTGGGATGCACCAGCACACCCGCGATGGCAATCGCCAGCGACATGTTGGTTTTGAATTTCAGCGCGGCGGAGGCGGCCACCATAATCGGCAGGAAGAAGAACGCGCCGTCACCTATCACGTTGAGGATGATCAGTGTGGAAGAGCCTTTCTCCAGCACGCCGCTCATCTCCAGTACCATCGCCAACAGCTTTACCATCGAGCCACCAATAATCGCCGGGATCAACGGTGACATGGTGCCCACCAGCGCATCAAGAATACCGGCACCGATGCTGCGCAAGGTGATTTTGCGTTTCACTGGCACGGCGCCATCGCTGTTCGGCGTGCCGAGCTTCAACACTTCCTGATAAGCGAGGTTCACATTGTTACCAATGATCACCTGACACTGCGTGTCGGTGTGCACCACGCCCATCACGCCGGGAATGGCTTTCAGTGTGGCGTTATCAATGCTGGCGCTGTCTTTCACCACGAAACGCAGACGCGTCATGCAGTGCGTCACCGCTTCGATATTGTTCAGGCCGCCGAGCGCAGCCACGATGGCGCGCGAGACATCCGCATAATTTTTAGCCATGGATTTTTAATCTCTGATTATTTGGTAGGGGTACAACGGTTTCTGCGTGAATTTTCATCATGAGAAACCGGTTTCACAAAATCATGAAGATGCAATCTAATCCAGGCAAGAAATTTAAAATTCGATAGTTGAAAGTGTGAAGTTGATCGCTTTGACTAATTGGACGGCTATGCGGTGATGGCAGAAAAATTGCCGCCTATTTCGTGGCTTAGGTACACTGCTGCAATGAGCATGGAAAAAGAGTGAAACATGGCGACGATAATCGAGGTGGCAAAAGTAGCAGGCGTATCCAAAGCGACTGTGTCGCGTGTGCTGTCTGGCAACGGCTATGTCAGCCAGGAAAAACGCGAGAAGGTGTATCAGGCGATTGCCGCTACTGATTTCCGTCCTAACTTGCTGGCGCGCAATCTGGCGACCAAATCCAGCCAGACCATTGGGCTAGTGATCACCAATACCCTTTACACCGGCAGCTACTTCAGCGAGTTGATGCAGCACTCTGCGCGCCTGATGGAACAGCAGGGACGTCAGTTGTTGCTGGTGGATGGTAAACACAGCGCCGAAGAGGAGCGTGCGGCCATTCAGTTCCTGCTCGATTTGCGCTGCGATGGCGTGATCATCTATCCGCGTTTTCTCACCACCGATGAAATGGATAGCATCATTGCGCAGCATAAACACCCGATTTTGGTGATTAACCGACGTCTGCGTCAGCACGACAGTTACTGCATTTACTCGGATCAACAGCGCAGCAGCAGCGCAGCGGTGGAGCAGCTGATTGCGCTGGGCCATCGCGACATCGCCTTTATCACCGGTTCGCTGGATTCGCCGACCGGCCGCGAACGTCTGGCGGGCTACCACGCCGCGCTGACCAAACATGGCATTGCCGTTGAAGATGCGCTGGTGGTCGAAGGAAAATGGCAGGCGCAAAACGGCATGACAGCGGTGCAACAGTTACTGAAGCAGGGCAGAAATTTCACGGCGCTGGTGGCCAGTAACGATGATATGGCGGTGGGCGCGCTCAAAGCGCTGGCGGCCGCGCAGATTGCGGTGCCTGCACAAGTGGCAGTGATCGGTTTCGATGATATCCCGCTGGCGCCGTTTACCATTCCGGCGTTATCCAGCGTGAAAATGCCGGTAACCGAGATGATTCAGGAAACCATTGAACGCCTGATTTCCATGCTGGATGGCGGCGAAATGCGCAATGACAAAACCTTTGCCGGGGAATTAATTATGCGTGAATCAGTTGGGCCGGGACCGCATCACCATCAGTGATGAAAAATTGAGTTACTGATTCCAGTCATTGAGTCACTGATGTTATGTGGAAATTTATTTCTCTATTAACAGGCTGAGGGGAAAACGGGTTCCCCCCGCACCGCCATCCGGTGCGGGAGATAATCATTCTCCTGGTCAAACGCCCGCCATCATGGCGACCATGACCAAAACCGCATTATGCTTCCGCTAACGCGTTCACCACCGCATCTGGCATGGAAGGGCGTCCATTCTGCAGGCAGGTGGCAACAAATGTGGCATCGGCATACACCACACCATTCACCAAAATCTGTTGCACAAAATTAACCCGATTACGCTTCTCATTCTTTGCCAGCACGCAGGTCACTTCCACCTTGTCACCTTTCACCAGGCTCTTACGAAAGCGCAGGGAATACTCCAGCACCATGTAAAGTTTGCCCTGTTTAAACTCTTCTTCAATATCGATACCTAAAGCTTCACGCATATAAGCGTGGCGCGTCCACTCCATATAAAACGGATAATAAAGGCCATCGACCACGCCCTGAAAATCGATATGCTTTTCATCCACCTCATACTGCTTTGCAAACATTTTTATATCCTTATCTGAGAGTTAGGGGAATAAGGAGGGTGGTATACCTCAGAACGCACGTCCGGTAAACGCCGGTTAGTCGGCAGGTGATGATGTTCACAATTTAATGCTAAAAATCATCACCGTTAGCTCCTTCGGATTTTTCAAAGCAACACCTCGGTTAATGCTGTTTTCGCTGCCAGGCGTAGGAGGGTATACCTTGCGAAACCCTTTTTCGCAGAGCAGGCCAGCATGACCACACATACTCGCATCCGTAAATTCAACACCAAAGAAACCTATCCCAATCAGGCGCTGGATAACGATCTCTGTCAGGCGGTGCGCGCGGGCAATACCGTGTATGTCCGTGGGCAGATTGGCACCGACTTTGCGGGCAACCTGGTAGGATTAGGCGATCCCGCCGCGCAAGCCGAACAGGCGATGAAAAACGTTAAACAGCTACTGGAAGAAGCGGGCAGCGATTTATCGCACATCGTCAAAACCACCACTTACATCATTGATCCCCGCTATCGCGAGCCGGTGTATCAGGTGGTCGGCAAGTGGCTGAAAGGTGTGTTCCCGATCTCCACCGGTTTGGTGATTTCCGGTTTAGGTCAGCCGCAATGGTTGATGGAAATCGATGTGATCGCGGTTATTCCTGACGACTGGCAAGCGGAATAAGAGGCGCGAGACGATGACGTTATCCATTGTGGGACGCTGCGACGCAACCGGTCAAATCGGCATTGCCATTAGCTCATCCAGCATTGCGGTAGGCGCACGTTGCCCATGGCTACGCGCGGCAGTGGGCGCAGTATCAACCCAGAACATTACCTTACCCGCGCTAGGCCCGCGCATTCTTGATCGCCTGCAACAAGGCGACACCGCAGAAGCCGCGCTCAGAGCCGGACTCGCCAGCGACGACTATTCCTTTTATCGCCAGGTGACGGTGTTAGCCGCCGATGGCCAAACGGCCTGCTTTAGCGGCGACAAAACGCTGGGCATTCATAACGCGCAAACCGGTCATCACTGTGTTGCGGCGGGCAATCTGCTGGCTAATCCTGAGGTGATTCCGGCGATGGTAAGCGCCTTCGAACAGCATTCCGGTCATTTAGCCGAGCGCTTAATGGCGGCGATGCAAGCGGGCATGCAGGCGGGCGGGGAAGCGGGGCCGGTGCACTCTTCTGCCTTGTCGATCGTTGATGATCAGGTGTGGCCGATTGTCGATCTGCGTGTTGACTGGACGGATGGCGATCCAATTAGCAAACTCGACCAGCTGTGGCTGGCTTATCAACCGCAAATGAACGATTACGTGACGCGCGCCATCGATCCAACGCAGGCACCCCGTTATGGCGTGCCGGGCGACGAGTAGGAGTTTCCATGTTTACCAGCCGACAACTGCTTGAAAAGCTGGTGGCGTTTGACACCACCAGCCGTGAATCCAACCTGGCATTGATCGATTTCGTCTGGCGTTACCTGAATGATTTGGGTGTAAGCGGTGAGCTAATTCACAACGCGGAACGCAGTAAAGCCAATTTGTATGCACGTCTTGGACCCGCTGGCGATGGCGGCGTGATGCTCTCCGGCCACAGCGATGTGGTGCCGGTGGAGGGACAAAACTGGAGCGTGCCACCGTTCACGCTCACCGAACGTGATGGCAAGTTATACGGGCGCGGCACCGCTGATATGAAAGGTTACATCGCCTGCATGCTGGCGGCAGTGCCCCATTTTCTGGCACAGCCGCTAAAGCAGCCGCTGCATCTGGCAATCTCCTATGACGAAGAGGTCGGCTGCCTGGGCGTGCGCACCTTGCTGGAGGCGCTGTTGCAGCGCCCGGAAAAGCCGTCAATCTGCCTGATTGGTGAACCCACCGAATTACTACCGGTGCTCGGTCATAAGGGAAAACTGGGTGTACGCTGCGAAGTGAAGGGCGCGGCTTGCCATTCTGCCTATGCGCCGCAGGGTGTCAATGCCATTGAATATGCTGCGCAGTTAGTTCACCAATTAACGGCGATCGGCGAGCGCCTGGCGCAGACTGAACAGCATGACACACGTTTTGATCCCCCTTTTACGACGGTGCAAACCGGCATTATCCGTGGCGGCACTGTATTGAACATTGTGCCCGCTGAATGTGTTTTTGATTTTGAAGTGCGCACCTTGCCACAGCATGACGCGCAAGCCGTTGCCGCTGAGATCGAGACCTTCGCGCAATCAGAGCTGGTGCCGCGTATGCAGGCCGTCGCAGTGGACAGCGCGATCCGTTTTTATCCTATCAGTGGCTATCCCGGGTTATTAACCGATGCGCAAAGTGACGCTGCGCGATTGATCGCCTATCTCACTCAATCCAGCGACTTCAGCACGGTAGCCTTTGGCACCGAAGGCGGCTTGTTCCACCAGGCCGGTATTCCCAGCGTGATTTGTGGGCCTGGCAGCATGGCGCAAGGTCATAAACCCGACGAATTCATCAGCATCGCTCAGTTGGATGCCTGTGACGCCATGTTGCAGCGCTTAGCCGCATGGATGAGTCAATAATTACTGTGACAACGTCACACCAATTGCTTTGGAGAGTTCATGGTTAGTGCAGAAATCACCCGATTCCCACAACCCGATATGCCACGCGCCGCAGTGAAAAGCAGCAACATCGCCGTACAGTTAGATGGCGTGATGAAAAAGTTTGGCGACGCTATCGCACTGCACAAAATTTCCCTGACTATTGAGGAAGGGGAATTTATTACCCTGCTCGGCCCCTCGGGCTGCGGCAAAACCACGTTGCTCAATTTGATGGCCGGTTTTGCTGAAGCTGATGGCGGCGAGATTTTTATTGATGGCGAATTGGTCACGGAAATCCCCCCTTACCAGCGTGAAATCGGCATTGTGTTCCAGAACTACGCGCTGTTTCCGCATATGACGGTGGAGAAAAATGTGGGTTATGGCCTGCGTATGCGCGGGGTGCCAAAGGCCGAAATCGCGGAGCGCGTTGAGCAAGCATTAGCGTTGGTCAAACTGGCGGGTTACGGCCATCGCAAACCGCGTGAACTCTCCGGCGGACAACAGCAGCGTGTGGCACTGGCGCGTGCGCTGGTGATCCGTCCAAAAGTCTTGTTGCTGGATGAACCATTTTCCGCGCTGGACAAGAATCTGCGTTTATCGATGCAGGTCGAACTGAAGGCCATCCAGCGCAAGTTAGGCGTCACCACGGTGTTTGTCACCCACGATCAGGGCGAAGCGCTTAGCATGAGCGATCGTGTGGTGGTGATGTCAGCGGGGCATGTGCGCCAAATCGGTACACCGGATGAAATCTATCGCCAGCCGCGCGATCCGTTTGTGGCGGGCTTTGTCGGTGACGTCAACATCTTGCCTGGACGTTATGCCGGGCGCGATCACGCTGCGGTGCTTGAGCTGGGCGGCAACGCGCTGCGTATGCCGGCAGAGCGCGTGCAGGCGAGCGTTGGCGAGCGACTCGATGTGTATGTGCGTCCGGAAAACATTCAATTGGGGCCGCTCTCTTCGCATTGTTTCCTGAGCGCCACGGTGATCACCCATGTGTTTCAGGGCGATCACGTTGATGTGCATCTTGATGTGCCAGCCCTCGGCAGCGCCTCGCTGTTTGCGCGCCAGTCGGGTCTGGAATCCCTAACCCGCTGGCCAGTGGGTAGCGTAGTGGGCATCACCTTTGATGATGAAGGCGTGTGCGCCTTTACCGCCGCTAAGCAAGGATAAAATCCGATGGTGCCTGAAATGATGAACGCGGTAATTGCCCGCCAGCCGGGCGGCGCAGAGGTGTTAACGGTGGTAGAACGTGCCGTGCCACAACCTGCGACGGGTGAAGTATTGATTCGCGTCGCCAGCGCGGGCGTTAATCGTCCTGACATTATGCAGCGTAACGGCATGCCAATCCCACCGGGCAGCTCAGATGTATTCGGTCTGGAAGTAGCAGGTAACGTGGTGGCGTTAGGTGCAGGGGTTAGTGGTTTCACCATCGGCGACGCGGTAATGGCGCTGCTGAACGGTGGCGGTTATGCCGACTATTGCGTGGCGCGCGCTGAGTTGTGTTTGCCGGTGCCCGATAATCTGCCGTTGGCGCATGCAGCGGGCATCCCCGAAGCGGCATTTACTGTGTGGCACAACCTGTTTGAGCTGGGCCGTTTAGCCCCCGGTGAAACCGTACTGATTCACGGTGCCGCCAGCGGCGTTGGCACCTTTGCCATCCAATGTGCGCACGCCTGTGGAGCACGTGTGGTGGCCACCGCAGGCGGTGCCAACAAAACTGCGGCGCTGCAACAGCTTGGCGTCTGGCGCGCCATTGATCGTCATAAAGAGGATTTTGTCGCGGTGATTGCAGCGGAAACCGCAGGGCAAGGCGTGGATGTGGTGCTGGATAACGTGGGTGGTGATTACGTGGCGCGTAATCTTAGCGTGTTAGCGCAAGGCGGACGTCATGTGAGCTTGTCATTTATGCAGGGCGCGAAGATCGAGCTCGATCTGCAATTGGTGATGCGTAAAGGATTGAGTTTGACCTCTTCCACGTTGCGCCCCAAAAGCGCTGCTGAAAAGGCGCGCCTGGCGACGTGCATCCGTAAACATCTGCTGCCGCTGATCGTAGCAGGCAAAATCAAACCCACGCTGCATCAAATTTTGCCGCTGGCGCAGGCGGCGGAGGCACATCGAATCCTTGAGGCCAACGCCAACATTGGCAAAGTGTTGCTGAGCGTGGATCAGCAAGGAGGGTTGGCATGATGCAACTGTTTTACGCCACCACCTCTGCCTATGTGCGCAAAGTGATGGTGACTGCGCATTGTCTTGGGCTCACGAATGAGATTAAGCTTCTGGATTCGGCGGCGCATCCGGTTGAACGTGATGAGCGCATCGCCATCGTTAATCCGTTAGCCAAAGTGCCCGCACTGCGAACCGAACAAGGGGCATGTCTGTACGACAGCCGCGTGATATGCGAATACCTCAATGCCCGCGCGAAGGGCGATTTAATCCCGTCACAGGGTGATGCGCGCTGGTTGAGTTTGTCGCGCCAGGCGTTAGGCGACGGTTTGATCGATGCCGCCTTGCTGGCGCGTTACGAGTTCAGTGCCCGCCCATTGGAAAAGCAGTGGCAAGGCTGGGCCGATGCTCAGCTGAAAAAAGTCCATGCCGCGCTACGGGAAATTGAATGTCAGGTTGCGGGTTTTAGTACGCAGCCTAATGACGTGGGTTTGATTGCCATCGGCTGCGCGCTCGGTTATCTCGATTTCCGCTTCGATGCTCTTAACTGGCGGGCAAACCATCCGCTGACTGCCGCGTGGTTCGCCCTGTTCGATGCCCATCCCGCGATGGCCGCCACGCGCCCGCATTGATCGCCATTAATCGTCATTCGGTCACCCTTTCGGGCGACAACTGCACAGTGACTCAGGAGCTCAGATGACACAGCAGATTTTTTTCCTTAACGGCCCGAACGCTAATCTATACGGCATGGACAAGAACGGCACTTACGGCAGCGAAAGCTTTGCCAGCATTGATGAACGCTGCCAGCGCCGGGCAGCATCACACAACATCACACTGCAATTTCGCCAAAGCAATCACGAAGGCGTGCTGGTTGACTGGATTCAGGAAGCGCGTCAGCAGGCTGCCGGATTGATCATTAACGCCGCCGGTTTAACCTACAGTTCGGTGCCGATTCTCGATGCATTGCTGATGTTTGATGGCCCGATCATCGAAGCGCACATGAGTAACATCTGGAAACGCGAGCCGTTCCGCCATCATTCACTGGTATCAAAAGCCGCCACCGGCGTTATTGCCGGCTTGGGCGTGATTGGTTACGAACTGGCAATAGATGCGGTAGTTGAGTTGATCAAGGCGAATGCGGCATGAGTATTTTAGTCTTTTACAGCGAGTTCGACAGTTTTGAACAGTGGTCAGCTTTGCTCGCACCGCATCTGCCGGGCGTAACGCTTTGTCGGGCGGAAGAGGTGCAAAACGATGATGAGGTGCATTTCGCGTTGGTGTGGAAGCCGCCGCACGGTTTTTTCGCCCCTTATCGCAAGCTGAAACTGCTTATAAATCTGGGCGCGGGCGTTGATTCGCTGGTCGGGCGCGATGATTTACCGGATATCCCCATTGTTCGTTTGTCTGACCCGCATATGGCGCGGATGATGGCCAGCTTCGTGCTGTTTGCCGTGCTGCGTTATGTGCGTGACATTCCGGCTTTTGAGCGGGCACAACGTGAACGACGCTGGCATTACCTGCATCCGCGTTCGCCGGAAACCGTGCGCGTTGGCGTGCTGGGATTGGGTGAATTGGGCGCGCACGCCGCGCAGGAGCTGGCGCGCCAGGGATTGGATGTGCGCGGCTGGTCACGATCGCAGAAAACCATCGATGGCATTACCTGTAGCAGCGGAATAGACGCGCTGGATGCTTTCCTCGCCAGCAGCGATATTTTGGTAGTGATGCTGCCGCTCACGCCGCAAACCCAGGGCTTACTGAGTGCTGAACGACTGGCACGGTTACCGCACGGCTGCGCGTTTATCAATGTGTCGCGCGGAGCGATTGTTGATCAGGCGGCGTTAACGCAGGCGTTGCAGCGTGGACAGATCGCCGAGGCGACGCTGGATGTGTTTGACCGCGAACCGTTGCCGCCCGAAGATGCGCTGTGGGGTATGGATAATGTATTGATCACGCCGCATCTGGCTTCGGTTGCCATTCCGGCCAGCGCGGCACCGCAGGTCGCCGCGAATATCCAGCGCGCCGCACGCGGCGAAGCGGTATTGCATCAGGTCTTCCCGCAGCAGGGGTATTAACCGCTGGTCGCCATTCATGGCGACCAAGGATCTCACGCCACTCGCACCACTTGCGGATCGAAATAACTCGGTGCCGCCATGCCGGGAATATATTGGTCGGAAATAAACATGCGGCAACGCTCGGCAAAAGCGCTCACCACCCTGGATTGCTGTACCTGCGCCATGGTGGCATAACCCAACTGCATCGCCTTGTTAACCCCCGCCAACCGCACGCGAATCAAACGTTTACCATCCTGCGACATATGCGCTTTAGGTCGTACGTTAGCGATACCAAAGCCGACACCGTTAGCCACCATCGCGCGCACCGTTTCCATACTACTGGATCGCATCACCACATTCGGCGTCACCCCGGCTTCGCTGAACAAGCCAAGAAAATATTCACGACTCCACGGCATATCCAGCAGCACCATCGGCGCTGCAGCCAGATCCTGCATCGAAACCGCGGATTGTGTGGCGAACGGATGATGCTCGCCCACCATCACGTAGGGCGGCAGTTGCGCCAGCGACTGGAAAGTCACATCGCTGGCGGGCACCAAATCATAGGTGAGGGCGATATCGATATCCGCTGAGCGCAGCTGTTTTAGCAGCAACTCATGATTGCCTTCCACCAGCGAGATACGCACGCCGGGAAAGGCGCGGCCAAAGCCAAACACCAATTCCGGCGTCAACATTGGCGCTAACGTATCGAGGCAACCGACACGCAGCGGGCCGCGCACGTTGTTCATTGATTCCGATGCAATGGTGTAAAGGTTCGACATCTGTTCGAGGATCAGTTTGGCCTCTTTTAATACCTGGTGGCCGATTGCGGTGAGTGAAACGCCCTGGGCATGGTGACGCACAAACAGCTGCACGCCAAGCTCAGACTCAATGTGGGTGATGGCGGCGGAAATTGACGGAGAGGAGACGTGAATACGCTCCGAGGCGCCAATAATGCTGCCCGCTTCACCGGAAGCGACAAAATATTCCAGCTGACGCTGGGTGATGCGACTGAGCATGCAGGTTCTCCTGAGATCGCTGACACGCTCATGTCGCGTCAGTCATTCTAATAAGGTCGATTCAACTCAAGCATTTCTCATGCCAAATTCCGACTCACAGCATAATCACCTGTCCTTGCGCCAGCGACCATTCGCGTCTGCCTCACTCCTGCTTCAGAAAATCCTTGTTAAGCAGGCCGCTTTTTTAGCCTCAGAAATCCTGATGCAACAGCGAGGGAAATGCTGTTTTACCCAATCTCACCGCAACGGCATTATCGCTTCAACACCCGAGAGCCGCCTTCGCACTGTTTTAGAGCATTGCGACGCGATGGACCAGACGGTGGTGCAAAGCAGCGACAACAGCCATTTCATTCATTGGGGACAAGAATATGTTGCGTAAGATGGGTGCCTTAACGTTATTGACCACGTGTGTATTGAGCGCAGGGAATGCAGTGGCCGCAGATAAGCTGATTGTCAGCACCTGGGGCGGCAGCTTTAAGGATCTGATCGATCAAACTATCGCCAAAGAGTTCACCAAAGAAACCGGCGTAGAAGTGCAGTTCGTCACCGGCGGCACCATCGACCGTTTGAACAAAGCCAAGCTGGCCGGAAGTTCGCCGGAAACTGACGTCACCTTTACCACCGCGCATGTCGGTTATCTGTATGCCAACAGCGGTTTGTTTGAAAAGCTCGACATGAGCAAAATCCCTAACGCGGTGAATCTGGTACAGCAGGCCAAAGTCAGCCCGTATCACCTTGGCGTGTGGGGCTACGTTTACACCATCGGCTACCGGCCAGATTTAGTGCCGAAGGGCAAAGAATTTACCAGCTGGAACGATCTGTGGCGTCCGGAACTGAAGAGCTCGATTGCGCTGCCAGATTGGGACCCGAGCCATATCATCGCGGTGTCCGCCAAACTTTCTGGCTCGGACGCAGCGCATTGGGAACAAGGCCAGTCCAGGCTGAAAGCGCTGATCCCGAACATCAAATCCTTCTATACCGATGATGCCAACAGCCAGCAGCTGATCTCCACAGGTGAAACGCCGGTACAGGTGATGCTGTCGATGAACGCCTACAGCATGATTGCAGAAGGCGTCAACATTAAGCTGGCAGTGCCAAAAGAGGGCGCGATTTTGGGCGTCGATACCGTCGGTATCAATAAAGGCAGCAAACATGCGGAACTGGCCTACAAGTTCATAAATATCGCGCTGAAACCGGAAATCCAGCAGGAAGTGGCGAAAATTTATCGCGGCAGCCCAACGGTGACCAATGCGCATATCGATCCAGAACTGGCGAAGCTGCCTGGCATGCTGACCACGCCTGAGCAGTGGAATGCCACCATCAACACCGATCCGCAACTGCGCGCGGAGAAAACCGCCGAGTGGCGTCAGTGGTTCTCTGAAAACATCATGTCACATTGATAAATAGCGGCGGCCGATTGGCCGCCCGGTGAGTTGCAACACTTTATTCAGGCAGCAACGTCTATGACGAAAAAACCGACATTCTTACCCTGGTTCATTATCCCCGCCACGTTCACGGCGATTGGGCTGGTGGTGGCCATGTTTGCCGTGATGCAGTTTAGCGTGCGGGCCTATATTCCAGGATCGCTTGATGTAGGCGGATTCACGCTGGCGAACTTTAACGGTCTATTCAAGAAAATCTATGCCGATGCGTTTATCAACACGGTGATGCTCAGTGCGAAAACGGCGATTTTTGGGCTGCTGATGAGTTATCCGCTGGCGTATGCGCTGGTGAGAACGCGCACCACTTGGATCAAATCCACCATCTTGATTATCGCCATTACGCCGCTGTTTCTCGGCGAAGTGGTACGGACATATTCGTGGATCATCGTGCTGGGTAATAGCGGCTTCCTCAATAGCTTGCTGCTGGCGATGGGTCTGATAAACAAGCCGATCCAGTTTATGTTTACCCAAACGGGCGTGGTAGTCGCGCTGGTGCACGTGACCATGCCAATCATGGTGATGATGCTGGCGACTGCGCTGTCGCACATCAATCCTGATTATGAGAAAGCCGCCACCAGTCTGGGGGCGGGGCCGATTCGCACCTTGCTGACGGTGACCATTCCGTTATCGATTCCCGGCATCGTTTCCAGCCTGACCACCGCGTTTGCCTGGACGTTCAGCGCCTTCGCTACGCCGCAACTCATTGGTGGTGGACGCGTCAGCACCGTGGCTACCATGGTGTATCAGCTGGGCTTCTCTTCAATGAATTTTCCGTTTGCCGCTGCGCTCAGCATTGCCGGTTTGATTTTGACCATTCTGCTGTTGATGGCACTGAAACGTATGAGCCGCTTCCTCCATGCGATGGGAGACCACTGAAATGACCCGATCCCTCAACGACAAATTGATTACCCTGGCGGGACGCTCGCTGGTGATTGCGATTTTGTTGTTCGTGTTGCTGCCAACCATTGTGGTGTTGATCTCTTCCTTCAGCAGCACCTCGGTGCTGTTCTTCCCACCGAAAGGCTGGTCGCTGCGTTGGTTTGAGCGTGCTGTGAACTACGATGACTTCCGTCACGGCTTCTATTCGGGGTTGATTGTGACAGCATGGGCCTCAACGCTGGCGGTAATTATTGGCGCCACGCTGGCGATTGCCATTGAACGTTACACTTTCCCCTGTAAACAGGTGCTGGAAGGCGTGCTGTTGTCACCGCTGTTTATTCCGCACTTCACCATTGGCCTCGGCTTACTGATGCTGGTCTCGCAGTTGGGCATTGGACGCGGTTATTCACTGGTGATCTTCTGCCATGTTGTGCTGGTGCTGCCATTTGTGCTGCGCAGCGTGTATGTGTCGCTGAAAAACCTTGAGCAACGTATTGAAATGGCGGCTGCAAGCCTCGGCGCTTCGCCGTTGCGCGTGGTATGGACCATAACCGTGCCGTTGAATTTGCCGGGCTTGTTTGGCGGTTGGTTATTTGCCGCAATTCTCTCCTTCAACGAATTTACCGCTTCGCTGTTTATTACCACGCAAGCGACGCAGACCTTACCGGTGGCAATGTACAACTATGTGCGTGAATTTGCCGACCCAACGCTGGCTGCACTGTCGGTTATTTATATTGCCGTAACGGCGACGATGTTAATTATCGCGAATAAGTTTTTAGGCTTGGGGAGAATATTGAACGTCGAAGCAGGGCATTAATGTATTCGCACGGAATGCTGTGTTTATTGAATAGCACAGCATTTATTAATCTGAATAGTAGTCATCCGGCACCTGATTACTCTTTTCCATGAAAAGATCGGGGTCGATCATCTTTAGGGATCTCACATGTCAGTAGAAAAAATTAATACCGTGGTGGTCGGAGCGGGTCAGGCAGGTATTGCGATGAGTGAACATCTGTCGTTAATGGGCGTGCCACATGTGGTGTTAGAGCGTAGCCGTATTGCTGAACGCTGGCGTTCAGAACGTTGGGATTCATTGGTTGCCAATGGCCCAGCCTGGCACGATCGTTTTCCTTCAATGAAATTCGATAATATTTCCCAGGAAGCGTTCCCACCGAAAGAGCGAATGGCGCAATATTTCGAAGACTACGTAAAAATGCTCGATGCGCCGGTGCGTACCGGCGTGGAAGTCCATTCGGTTGAGCGTCTACCAGAACGTAGCGGTTTTAAGATACTGACGTCGGCCGGTGAATTTGAAGCTGACAATGTGGTGGCGGCTACCGGTCCTTTCCAGAAACCCGCTTTTCCACAGATCGTGCCGGAAAGCGCTGCGCTGCATCAGATCCATTCATCGGCGTATAAAAATCCGCAGCAGCTGCCGCAGGGCGGCGTGCTGGTGGTGGGCGCAGGTGCTTCAGGCTCACAAATTGCGGAAGAGTTGCGTAAATCTGGCCGTGAAGTGACGCTCTCCATCGGCGAACATTACCGTCCGCCACGTTCCTATCGTGACCGCGATTATTGCTGGTGGCTGGGCGCGCTGGGCTTATGGGATGAAGTCAAAATCAAGCCGAAGAAACAGCACGTTGCTTTTGCCGTGAGTGGTTATGAAGGTGGCAAAACGGTCGATTTTCGCCGACTGGCGCACTTGGGCATTACGTTGGTGGGGATCACCAAAACCTGGGATAACGGCGTGCTGAGCTTTGCTGAGGGTATAATGGACAATATTGCGGAAGGCGACAAAGCGTATTTCGACGTACTGCGTGATGCCGATGCCTATATTGAACGTAATGGCCTGGATTTACCGCCCGAGCCGCAAGCATGGGAATTATTGCCAGATCCAGAATGTTTAATTAATCCATTATCAGAACTGGATCTACAGGCCGCAGGTATTACCAGCATTATCTGGGCCACCGGTTTTAAATTTGATTTTAGTTGGCTGAAAGTGGATGCCTTTGATGCTAATGGTGCGCCGTTCCATAAACGTGGTATTTCCGCCGAACGGGGTATTTACTTCCTTGGCTTGCCCAATCTGGTGAATCGCGCATCATCGTTTATTTATGGCGTATGGCACGATGCCAAATATATTGCCGACCATGTGGTTTTACAAAACGCCTACACCGATTATAAAAAGTCGTAAAAATCTCCGTGAGATCGTCGTTAATGGCGCCCCTACAAAAGACAATAAAAAAGCCGGACAGTGTCCGGCTTGATTCACTTCTGGCGGGAATTACAGCGCCATATCCTGTTTGCCTGATTCGGTACGCGGCTTAGCCTGCGTTGGCGCAACCGTCTGATCACCCATGTTGATGACCGGCGGCTTGGTCAACAGCAGCGTCGCTGCGGTGTTGTCCCAAACTTGCTGCGTCAGCGCGGTGTTGCCGTTCAGCTTCTGACCGAAGCTTGGCACGATAGCGCGGATCTTCTGCTGCCACTCTGGCGAAGCGAACTGCTCTGGGAACAGCTTTTTCATCACGTCGAGGGTGATTGGTGCAGCAGTCGATGCGCCCGGTGACGCGCCCAACAGTGCCGCCAGGGTTTTCTGCTGATCGGTCACGATTTCGGTACCCAGTTTCAGCAAGCCACCTTTTTCGGCATCTTTCTTGATGATCTGCACACGTTGACCCGCCTGAATCAGTTTCCAGTCCTCTTTACGCGCGTTTGGATAGTACTCTTTCAGCGCAGCAAAACGGTCGTCGTCATTCAGCATCACCTGACCAATCAGGTATTTCACCAGATCGAAGTTGTCGATGCCCACATGCGTCATCGGCATGATGTTGCTGGTGGTGGTCGCGCTCAGCAGATCGAACAGCGAACCGTTTTTCAGGTACTTGGTGGAGAAGGTGGCGAAAGGTCCAAACAGCACCACTTTCTTACCGTCGAGAGTACGTGAATCGATGTGTGGAACCGACATCGGTGGCGCACCCACAGAAGCCTGACCGTATACTTTTTCCAGGTGACGATTAGCGATCTCTGGGTTCTCGGTCATCAGGAACGAACCGCCGACCGGGAAGCCGCCGTAATTATCTGCTTCCGGAATGCCGGTTTTCTGCAGCAGCTTAATCGCGCCGCCGCCTGCACCGATGAACACGTATTTCGCATCAACTGAACGCTTATCGCCGCTCTTCACATCTTTAATAGTGACGTGCCACGAGTTATCGCCGTTACGCTTGAAATCAGTGACTTCTGACGAGGTTTCCAGCTTGAAGTTCTGATCTTTCTTCAGGCTACCGATCAGCTGACGGGTGATTTCACCGTAGTTTACATCGGTGCCGACTGGCGTCCAGGTTGCCGCAACTTTCTGGTTCGGGTCACGACCTTCCATCACCAGCGGTGCCCATTGCTGGATCTGCTGATGATCGGTAGAGAATTTCATGCCCTGGAACAGGGTGGTTTTCTGTAGCGCATCGTAACGCTTCGTCAGGTACTCGACGTTTTTGTCGCCCCAGACGAAGCTCATGTGCGGCGTCGAGTTAATGAAGGAGTGCGGATCGTGCAACACACCGCGCTGCACCTGCGACGTCCAGAACTGGCGCGAAATCATGAAGGATTCGTTAATTTCCAGCGCTTTGCTAACGTCGATTGAACCGTCTGCACGCTCAGGCGTGTAGTTCAGCTCCATGTTAGCAGAGTGACCCGTACCGGCATTGTTCCAGCCGTTGGACGATTCCAGCGCGACGCCGTCCAGCTTCTCAACCATCAGCTGTTTCCAGCCCGGTTGCAGCTCTTGCAGCCAGGTGCCGAGCGAGGCGCTCATGATGCCGCCGCCAATCAACAGAACGTCAGTTTTTTCTGGTGCATCTTCAGCGCGAACCGCTGAAGAGACAAGCAGCGCTGCCAGCGATAGGGCAGACACGATCTTTTTGGTGTGAGTCATTCCAGTCCTACTTATTATGCAATGCAGGTGAACGTTAAAAATTCGGTTTGCACATTAAGAGATTGTTACGGAATGATTAACTTGTTTTTAGTTAATAAAGTATTGGTGTTAATTAATTAACTTACAAAAAAGAAAATAGCGTGAAATATAAGCAGAAGGGGGAATTAATCGGAGATAAACCGCTTAAGCTGCGCGGTTATTCTTTATATCGGTAGACGCGACTTAGGTCAAATAAAACTCCTGCTATTTTATGCACATTGCGTAGCGTCGCGATTCATCGCGCAATCAATTGCGCCGCTACAAAGCGTGCGCGATGTTTTAGCTGTTCATGGCGACCAACTTACCTACTGCACATTTCATAAAACATCACTTCACGAAGCGTGTTCGTTCCCCGCGCACAAACTGATTTACCCTAACGTCTCTAATGACTTGTTTTACTTTTCGCGTGGGCAACGGCATGGCTAACAAAACACTGTATGAAAAACTGATCGATCAGCATGTGGTTCGTAAGTTAGATGATGAAGGGCATGTGCTGCTCTATATCGATCGTTCGATTCTCAATGAGTACACCAGCCCGCAGGCGTTTAGCGGCTTGCGCGATCACCAGCGTCTTGTGCGCAATCCGGGCACCATTTTGCTGAATGTCGATCACGTTAACCCAACGCGCCCCGAGCGTGATGAGGCGATGACCGACGCGGGCGGACAGTTACAAGTCGATTACTTCCGCCAGAACGCCGCGCATTTTGGCATCGAACTGTTCGATGTGCTTGACCCGCGTCAAGGCATCGAACACGTCGTCGCACACGAGCAAGGCCTGGTAATGCCCGGTATGGTGATTGCCGCAGGCGACAGCCATACCACCACTTACGGCGCGTTTGGCGCGCTCGGTTTCGGCATCGGCACCTCGGAAATCGAGCACCTGCTGGCGACGCAAACCCTGATTTATCGCACCCTAAAAACCATGCTGGTGACGGTGAGCGGTGAGCTGCCGTTTGGGTGTTCGGCGAAGGACATCATCATGGCGCTGATCGAGCAGATTGGCGCATCTGGCGCGACCGGATTTGCCATTGAATTTGCCGGTGTTGCCATCGAAGCGCTGAGCATGGAAGGGCGCATGACGCTGTGCAACATGGCAGTGGAAGCCGGTGCGCGCGGTGCGATTATCGCGCCGGATGAAAAAGTGTTTGCCTATATCGCCGGCAAACCGCAAATGCCGACCGGCGAGTTGTGGCAGCAGGCCGTTGCGGAGTGGCGCGATTTACGCAGCGATGCGGACGCGCGGTTCGATAGCCGCATCGCCATCAACTGCAGCGATCTTGAACCCAAAGTGACATGGGGAATAAGCCCGGATCAAGCCAGTGCCATTACCGGCCACGTGCCCGACCCGGCGCAGGAAACAGATGCGGTGAAACAGCAGACGCTGCGGAGCGCGCTGAAATATATGGGGCTGGAACCCGACACGCCGTTAGCGGAGATCGCCATCACGCATGCCTTTATTGGTTCCTGCACCAACGGGCGCATTGAAGATCTGCGCGCTGCCGCCGCGATTATCGACGGACACAAAATCGCCCCGCACGTACGCGGCATTATCGTGCCGGGATCGACACAGGTGCGTCAGCAAGCAGAAGCGGAAGGTTTAGCCGCGATTTTCGTCAACGCCGGTTTCGAATGGCGTCAATCAGGCTGCTCAATGTGCCTGGCGATGAACGAAGATGTGTTAGCGCCCGGCGATCGCTGTGCATCCGGCACCAACCGCAATTTCCCTGGCCGCCAGGGCGCGGGTGCGCGCACGCACTTAATGAGCCCGGCGATGGTTGCCGCCGCCGCTATTGCCGGCCATCTGGTTGATGTCCGCAAATTCATGACTGCAGAGGTTTGAGATGGAAGCATTTAACAACATGACGGGCACGCTGGCGCCATTACCGGCGGCCAATATTGATACCGATGTGATCATGCCAAAGCAGTTTCTCAAAGGCATCGATCGTAAGGATTTGGATCGCGGTGTGTTCTTCGACCTGCGCTTCCTGCCCGACGGCCGTCCAAATCCCGCTTTCATTCTTAATCAAGCCGGTTGGGAAAACGCCACCTTCTTACTGGTGGGCGCCAATTTCGGCTGTGGATCCAGCCGCGAACATGCGGTTTGGGGACTTAATCAGCTCGGCATCCGCGCCATTATCGGCACCAGTTTTGCCGGCATCTTCGACGATAACTGCCAGCGCAATGGCGTTTTGACGCTGACGTTAAGCGAAGAGGATTATCAGCGCCTGAGCGCGGTGGCGAACGATGCCACCAGTAATCGCATTACCGTGTCGCTGGAACAACAGGCGATCCTCTTCAATAATCAACGCATTGCCTTTTCGGTCAGTGCGTTGAAACGCGAGATGTTATTGGGCGGCGGCAGCGCGGTGGACTGGACGTTACAGTACGAATCTGACATCACCCAGTTTGAAGCGCAGCATTTTGCCCAGCGTCCGTGGCTGAAGCGCGATCAAATCCAACAGGATGCACCAGCATGAGTGAGATTATGCCACGCGGTGATTCACCCTTTATCAGCGGCTTTACGCTGAGTGATGTGCGTCTGGCGAACGGCGTGACGCTGCGCGTTGCGATGGGTGGCGAAGGTCCGCCACTGCTGATGCTGCACGGACATCCGCAAAATCATCTGGCGTGGCGCAAAATTGCGCCGCAGCTGGCGCAGCAGTATCGCGTAATCCTGCCGGATCTGCGCGGTTACGGCGACAGCGACAAGCCGCCGAGTGATGAGACGCATCGCGCTTACTCGAAACGAGTGATGGCGCAGGATATCAGCC
Source organism: Pantoea sp. DY-17 (assembly GCF_019795975.1). Taxonomy (NCBI): domain Bacteria; kingdom Pseudomonadati; phylum Pseudomonadota; class Gammaproteobacteria; order Enterobacterales; family Erwiniaceae; genus Pantoea; species Pantoea sp. DY-17. The sequence continues at coordinate 77,617 of NZ_JAIMIG010000002.1, forward strand.
TGTTAATCGAGGCGTTGGGATTAGAGCGCGTGGCATTTGTCGGGCACGATCGCGGTGCGCGCGTGGGCCATCGGCTGGCGCTTGATCATCCGGAAAAACTTTCCTGCTGCGTGTTTGTTGATATTGCGCCGACCGCGACCATGTACGCCTTAACCAACAAAGCGTTTGCCACGCGCTATTTCTGGTGGTTCTTCCTGATTCAACCTCATCCATTACCTGAAACCCTGATCGGCCACGATCCGGCATTATTCCTGCGTAAACACATTGATGGGCAATTAAAAACGCCGGGCGCCACCGAGGAGGTCATCTTCAACGATTACCTGCGCTGTTATCAAAATAAAGAGATGATTCACGCGGTGTGCGAAGATTATCGCGCCGCGGCGACGATTGATTTAGACGATGATGCGCAGGACAGCGCTAAACGCATTGAAGCGCCGCTTCTGTTGTTATGGGGAGAAAAGGGCACGGTTGGCCAGTTATATAACGTGGTGGAAACCTGGCGGGATAAAGCGCGCAATATTCAGGGCAACGCATTACCTTGCGGTCATTCACCGCATGAGGAAGTGCCTGAACTGTTTTTAAGTCAGCTTCAGCGCTTTCTGGATTCTGTGTTATAACCGGCTAAATTTCGCTAACGCCGTGATGGTGATGAAAATACTGCTTGCCGGAAAAAGTTATCAGAAGCCGCTTCAGGGTTGGCCGTCAGTCGAAGATCTGTATGTCTTTATCAGCGTAGCGCGCTATGAAGGTTTTGGCCGCGCTGCGATTGAGCTTGGCCAGTCGCCATCCTACATCAGCAAGCGGATTGCCATCCTCGAAAAGCAGCTGGAAACCCGGCTGTTTTTCCGCACCAACCGCGTGATGCGCCTGACGCCAGAAGGTGAAAAGGCGCTGGAAGGCGCGCTGCAAGTGGTGCACGAAATGGATTCCTTTCTGAATAACTTCCAGCAGTGGCGCGGCGAATTGACCGGCGATCTTACTGTGGCCTGCTCATTTGGTTTTGGTCAGGATTATTTGTCCGATGCGATTGCCGAATTTATGACGCGCCACCCGTCACTGAATATCAAACTGATGCTCAGCGATCGCGATATTGATTTATTGCAGTCAGGCACTGACGTGGATATTCGGGTGGGCGATGATGTGAATCACTCCTACATTGCGCGAAAATTAGCCGCCAATCGGCGTATTCTTTGTGCCTCTGCAGATTATTTAGCCCGGTCGCGTCCGCTGGAGACGCTGGATGATTTAATCGATCACAGCTGCCTTATTATTAATGAAAATAATAACACGTTTGGCCATTGGACGTTAACCGATGGCGAAAATAAAATAGTTTGTCGCCTGAATAGCCATTACTCATCGAATAGCGGAAAAGTGATTCTGAATTGGGCATTAAAATCGCACGGCATTGCGTTGCGTTCTGCCTGGGATGTGGCGCCGTATTTAAGTGAAAACCAATTGGTGCATGTTTTGCCGCAGTGGTATCAGGAAGCGAATGTCTGGGCGGTTTACACCCAACGCGCTTCTGAATCGCCACGCATTAAAGTGTTTATTGATTTTCTTGTCGACTATTTTGTAGAAAAAAGCCTGCCGATGATGAAGGGCAGGCTGTGATTTAAGCAGATAGAAGATAAACATTAGCCATAAGCCACTTTGCTATTGATGTGATAAAGGGTGGCAGTGGCGGCCATGACGTGCTGACCATCGTGCGCCGGTTCGTGGGATTCCACTTCGGTGATGTGATAACCCACCGCACCGGCAGCAACGGCTTTCTGCACAAAGGCGTCATTCAGCTCTTCCATTGAAGTCGCCCAGCTCACCGAAGTAAAGCCTACCGGATGAATCGATGAAAGTTCGCGATGGGTTAAATCGCCGCGAATTAAAACCGGTTTAACAGATTGCGGTGTGAAAATAGATATTACGTCATTAATTAATTGTTTCATGGCGATACTCCTCGCAAATAATAACTGAGCCAATGGCCGCAGCTACGAATTTTTCAATTGTTGGTAATGTGCTGACACCCTAAATGTTTACGGCGAGTGATGATTGCCGGTGAAGTTAATAAACACCTTTTCAAGTTAAGCGTTTTAGCTTTAATTGCTAATTAGATGTTAAGAAAGATTCAGCCACAACTCATTCAACCTTACGCGACTATTTTTGCATCTGGTTACATTTGGTGTGTTAACCCTAACAGTCGACAGGAGGTTGAATATAACGCCTGAACAGTAGCGGCGCGATTTATCGCGCAATGAACTGCGCCGCTACAATCCCTGCGCTTTATGTCATCGGCAGATTAAAATTCGCGCTGCCCGCCCAATTCAATGACCCGATTCGGTGGGATATTAAATTGCTCATGTGCGCGCTGCGCATTGCGCTGGCAGAAGTGGAAAATACCGCCTTTAATGCGCATCAAACCTTTTCTCTTCTTCATCACCAGCGTGTCGTGCGAGGTAAAGAACGAGGCTTCATTGACGGTACAACCCAATCCTTCCAACCCGCACAAATGCAGGATCTCGGCCATCGATGGCGTCTCGCGCCAGCCGTAAGCGGCGGTCACTTGCCAGAACGTTGGCGCCAATTGAGTGATGCTCAGACGCTTCTGGTTGTAGACGCGCGGGATATCGGTGGTGCGAATATGCAGCAGCACCACACGTTTATGCAGCACGCGGTTGTGTTTAAGGTTATGTAGCAGCGCCTGCGGAATCTCATGCTCTTTACGTGAGAGGAAGATTGCGGTGCCCGGCACACGACTGGGCGGATGGGTTTCCAGCGATCGCACCAGCGCCTGAAGGCTCTCAGGATCGTTATTCAACTTGCGGATCAGGCGATTACGCTCGCTGCTCCAAATGAGCATCAATCCCATCATGCTCAGCGCCAGCAGCACCGGCACCCAACCGCCGGACAGCAGTTTCATCAGGTTAGCGCTGAACAGCGGCACATCAATGCTTAACATACACAGCAGGAAAACCAGCGCCACCGGCAGCGGCCACTTCCAGTTACGCAGCGCTACCACGCCCGCCAGACACGCGGTGATCACCATGGTGCCGGTCACCACTATGCCGTACGCCGAAGAGAGCGCTGATGATTGTCGGAACGCCAGCACAATCACCGTCACCGCGACAAACAGCAGCCAGTTCACCACCGGAATATAGATCTGACCGGATTCCGTGTGCGAGGTGAAGATGATGCGCATCGGCGGCAGAAATCCCTGACGGATCGCCTGATGCGTCAGCGTATACACGCCGGTAATCACCGACTGCGCGGCGATCACCGTGGCCAGCGTTGACAGCACAATCAGCGGGATCTGTCCCCAACCCGGCGCGAGATTAAAGAACGGGTTATTGAGAGCCTGCGCATCGGCAATTACCAGCGCGCCCTGCCCAAAGTAGTTGAGCACCAGCGCGGGCATGGCGATCACCAGCCAGGCCATGCGAATCGGCGCTTTGCCCAGATGTCCCATATCAGCGTACAGCGCCTCCGCGCCGGTCACCGCCAGCACCACCATGCCCAGCGCGGCAAACGACAGCGCTTTGTGGCTAAGCAGGAACGTCAGCGCATAGGAGGGATTCAGCGCGTAAAGCACTTCAGGATTATGCAGGATGCCGCGAATGCCTAACAGGGCAATCGACACAAACCAGACAAACATCACCGGGCCGAAAACCTTACTGACCTTCTCGGTGCCGTGTTTTTGAATCATAAACAGCAGCGTGAGAATCGCCACTGCCAGCGGCACCACATATTTATCCAGCTCAGGTGACACCACTTCGATACCTTCGATCGCCGACAGCACCGAAATCGCCGGCGTGATCACGCCATCGCCGTAGAAGAACGCGCCGCCAATCAAGCCCGCTAATACAATGATGTGCGAGGCTTTCTGCCCAACATGCTGGCGTGCCAGCGACATCAGCGTTAATACGCCGCCTTCGCCATCATGATCGGCGCGCATCACAAAGCAGACGTATTTCAGCGTCACGATCAGCGTCAGCGCCCAGAAAATCAGCGACAAAAATCCCATCACTGCGGTGGTGGAGACGGCGCCATTAGGCAAAATGGAGAGGCACTCTTTAAGGGTATAAAGCGGGCTGGTGCCGATATCCCCAAACACGATCCCCGCAGCCGCCAGCATGCCAGCAGGCAAGGACTGTTTTTCACTTTGACTCATAGATTTCCTGTGTTTTATCAGGGTTGAGGCTAATGAGGGCGAACATACCTGTTTGCGACCGAAGCGAACAGTGGCAGGCGAATTTACGTACAGCATTTTTACGCGTAACGCCGATATTTTTACACCATTTTTATATCGCGCTCATTTTTCACGCTGAGCGTAGTGGAATATTTGACTGCGCACTGAGGCCCAAATATCACATTTGAACATATATAAACCAATGCTCACTGGAGCGGTTTTACCCGCAGGAAAGCACAGGGCATTTATTCATCATTTACCCACGCGAGCATAGATTCGAGCCAGCTAAATGCACAGTTTTTCCTGTAACGAACCGGTGGGTTAAAAAATATGAATACAGTACTCATAACGGGTGCAACTGGATTTTTGGGCGGTGCGGTCGCGGTTAATCTGCTCAAGAAAAGTGATCATTACCGACTACTTTTATTAGTGCGGGCTAATAGTCAAGCTGCAGGATTAGATCGAATTAAGGAAAACCTGATTAAATTTGGCGTTGAAGCCGGTCAATTAAACAGGCTCACCCACGAGAACATCTTAATAGGCGATCTTGCTGAGCCGGAACGGTTTATTGACGATGCGCGCTTGACCAAGGTTACGCATGTGCTTAACTGCGCCGCTGTCGCCTCGTTTGGCGCGAATCCCCTGATCTGGAAAGTCAATGTAGAAGGCACCTTCGCATTTGCCAGTCGCATGGCGCGGGTGAAAGGACTCAAGCGTTTTGTGCATGTCGGTACCGCTATGTCGTGTGCGCCCGAAGCCAATTCGCTGGTGGTAGAAAGTGAGTTGAATACGCTGCGCGAACAACACGTTGTGGAATATACGTGGAGTAAAGCGACGGTTGAAAGAATGATGAGCGAAATGTTACCTAATCTGCCCTTAGTCATCGCGCGACCATCCATTGTGGTGGGGCATTCGGACTGTGGCTGTGCGCCGTCGCCAAGCATTTTTTGGGTATTTCGCATGGTGCTCACGTTAGGCAAATTTATGTGTGAGCTGAATGACCGTATTGATGTGGTGCCGGTCGATTACTGTGCCGATGCGCTGGAGTTGTTATTGACGGCTCCCAACGTGGAGAAAACGATTATTCATATTTCAGCGGGTGAAAATAGCAGCGTCACGTTTGCTGAGATTGATCAGGCGATGGCACAAGCCTCGGGACACGTTGCGGTGGCCGAAACGTATCAGAAAGTGAATTACCGTGAACTGGCAGCGAGCAGGAGCTCATTTTCTTCGCTGTTTGGTCCCTGTAATGAACGCATCTTATTACGCGCCATGAATCTGTATGGACATTTTTCAAAACTGAATGTGGTGTTCAGCAATGAAAAATTGCTGGAGCTGGGTATGCCGCCATCGTCAAAGTTTACTGACTATTTGCATCATTGTGTCGCTTCAACGCGTAATGCAACTATTGCGGAGTTGATGGAGGTCGATTTCAAATAAGCTGAAACTGCGCAGTTAATATCTGCGCAGTTTTCGCCAATTTACCAGCCTTTAATAATGTCGCCTTTGTAGATCTCGTTGGCTTTATCCAGCACTTCCTGTGACTGGAAGGCTTGTTTCAGCTTCTGCACGTTGGCGCTGTCTTTATTATCTTCACGCGCCACAATCGCATTCACGTAAGGTGAGGCTTTGCCTTCCATAAACATGCCGTCACGCGAGGCAGAGAGATTAACCAGCGCGGCGAAGTTGTTGTTGATGATCGAAAGATAAACCTGCGGATCGTCCAGCGTACGCGCCAGCTGCGGCGTATCCACCTCAACAATTTTCAGCTTCTTCGGATTGTCGGTGATATCCAGCGTGGTTGGCAGCAAGCCCGCTTCCGGTTTCACTTTGATCAAGCCCTGCGCCTGCAACAGCAGCAGGCTGCGGCCGAGCGTGGTGGCTTCGTTGGAGAGGGTCACGGTGGCGCCGTCAGGCAACGCTTTCAGCGATTTTATCTTGCGCGAGTAACCTGCAATCGGGAACACGAAGGTGTTGGTGACCACGGCGAAGTGGTAGCCGCGCTCTTTGGATTGCATCTCCAGATAAGGCAGGCTCTGGAAGGCGTTGGCATCGACATCTTTGTTGAACAGCGCTTCATTCGGCTGCACGTAATCATTGAAGGCCACCACATCGACATCCAGCTGATATTTGTCGTGCGCCACTTGCTTCACGGTATCCCACAGCGCCTGGTCTGGTCCGGTATTAATGGCCACTTTGATTTGATTTTCATTGTCTTTGTTGCAGCCACTAAGCAGCGCCACGGATGCAGCCAGCAGCGTCGTGAGTAAAATTTTCTTCATTGCGCGGATTCCCTTTTAACGTAGGGAAGGGACTATAATGGATGTTTAGACGTCTGTACATCCATCCACAGCGCGTTTGCTTACAATTCGTTCAGGAGAGAGACTTCTGCAAGCAGGCAATATATTTCTCGCCCGACTGCATCACGATCCGCTGCGCGTCAGTGAGAATTTGGCGATGCTCGAATGCGCCGTATAAGCGCGAAAATTTTAGCGCCGCCAGCCGACGCATAATATCGCTTACCGTCGCCGCCGGTAACGGCAGCATATTTGGATAGCTCCACATAAATGACACCGCATCCGCGCCGGGCGTAACTTGCACGATATCGCCACTCAACAGCACGCCGTCATCGTGCGTCCAATGCAATACGCATCCGCCGGCAAAATGTCCGCCAAGGCGAACCAGTTTCACTTCCGGCACAATTTCCAGCTCGTCATTTTGCCAAAGATGAATATGCGGGCTGTCGCGCATAATCCATTGACTATCGTTAGCATGCAGATAGATCGGCGCGTCGAATGCCGCTGCCCAATCCTGCATGGTGCTGTAATAGTGCGGATGCGAAATAGCGATGGCGTGAATACCGCCGAGCGCGATAATAATCGCTTTGGTGGCATCATCGAAATTAGCGATGCAATCCCACAGAATATTGCCGTGCGGCGTTTGCAGCAGAAACGCGCGTTGATTAATAGCAAAGCTGGGCACGGTTTGCAGACTGAACACGTTGGCAGCGTGCTGCTGCCATTTATTGCAGTGTGTGGCTTGCAGGCTGTGCAGTGAAGTCCATTTTTGCCCGCTAGCCGGCACAAACTGTCGTTCATCTTCACATATTTTACAGTGTTCGATTTGACTCTGTTGCTCATCGTAAGATGTGCCGCAGGCGGTGCAGACTTTGATCATCATGAATTCCTCTCGTCTATTTGAGATTCATTCTAGAAGCCGAAATCAGGACGCGCGCAGATCATTACAGATTGTATTGAGGACGTTGCACCGCATTGGAGTTGGAAGAGGAAATCGGGCGTAAATACTGGCATTGTGAAGTTAAAGTTGCGGCTGCAACTGATAAATCCACGCCGTGATCAGCTCGCCATTGCTGGTGGTGACATCAACTTCCACGCGATCGTAGCCATCTTCAAACTCATCGAGCATCGGCCAATGCGGTTCAAGTTTCTCTGAGATAAACAGATAACCCGGCACGCGTGGGCCGTTTTCCTGCAACACAATGCCGGGGAAATCTGCTGCTGCGCCCCAGCCGCGCTCATAAAAGGTGCCAGAAACCGTTCCCGCCAGCCATTCGCCACCGATGTTTTCCAGAATATGCGCATTTGAATGGCCGGGCTGGAGCGTACCGTAAACAAATAAACGTTTCATTTTCCCTCATAAAATCAAGCAAAAGCGTTACTTTAACTCTCGGCGTTAGCGAAGTCATCAACCGCCCAATATGCGATGTGCGTTGCCGTAAAAGTGAATATTCTGAAGGACCCGGGATGAGAGGTAAAAGATCAATGTTGAATAGTTCGAGCATTTGTCGCTGCAATATAAAACGCTATCCGCAATCCGCTCAGTTTGATGGCAAAAGGTTTAACAATAAGATCCCACGCCAGCAGTTAGGATTAACTGAGTTCGCCAAACTATTCTGGGATTTTGCCTTTAACAAACCGAAAAATACCGCACCTGAATCTGCGCTGCCGCTCATCAAACTCGACGCGCAGCAACTTGCGGCTGCGGCGGATAACAGCGTATTTCGCCTTGGCCACTCATCATTGCTATTTAAAATGCAGGGCAAATACTGGCTGACCGATCCGGTATTTACGCAGCGTGCTTCGCCCTTTACGTGGTTTGGCCCGAAACGCTTCCAGCCTGCGCCGATTGCGCTTGAAGATTTGCCGCCCATTGAAGGGATCATTCTTTCGCATGATCATTATGACCATCTGGATTATCACACCATTTTGCAGCTTAAAGATCGCGTGCGCTATTTCCTGACGCCGCTGGGTGTCGGTGATTTACTGATATCCTGGGGCGTTGCGTCGGAAAAAATCACTCAGCTGGATTGGTGGGAATCAAAGAATATCGGCGGTATTCAATTTGTCGCTACGCCATCGCAGCATTTTTCTGGCCGTGGCATGTTCGACATTAATAAGCGGCTGTGGTGCTCATGGAGCATTATCAGCGATGATTTCCGCCTGTTCTATGGCGGGGATTCCGGTTATTTCGATGGTTTCAAACAGATCGGTAATAAATTCGGCCCGTTCGATATGGCCTTTCTGGAAAACGGCGCTTATGACCGTCGCTGGGCCGATATTCATATGCTGCCACAAGACACCATCAAAGCCTTTATCGACCTCAACGCGAAATGGCTGTTCCCAATTCACAATGCCGCTTTCGATTTAGCGTTTCATGCATGGAATGATCCGCTTAATCAAATCGTGACGCTGGCGCAGGAACAGCAGATTAATGTGTCGATGCCACAACTCGGGCAGGGCGTGCAATTTTTGCAGCCGCAGCAAGAGAAAAAGTGGTGGTAAATGATGCCCGATTGCCAGGCAATCGGGTTATCCGGTTATTTCGTCATACAGGTTACGCAGGCGCGTGCGTAGAAATAGCACCGCTTTGTGCTTGCGCGATAATAACGTCTGCACGCTGCTGCCGCTCTCTTGCGCCAGCTGGTTAAAGCTGTAGCCGAGCAGTTCGGTTTTCTCGAATACCTCGCGCTGCGCGTCAGGTAATTCGGCTAAGGCTTCTTCCAGTTCTTCCCACAGCAGCGTTTTCAGATACTCATCTTCTGGCGTCTGCGGCACGCCAAATAAAGTCTCTGCCAACTCATCTTCCGGAAAATCCTGCTCTTCGCGACCACCAAAATAATCAGCCAGCGGCAGCTCACTTTTTTTCCGCGCCCGGTCGGTCATTTCATTGCGTGCCGCACGGAACAGCCAGGCGGCGACATTCTCCACCGGCTGTTCCACCTGCATCAGCTTATAAGTGACTTCCTGCAAGATATCGTCGGCATCTTCACGTACCGCGGTTCGCCCGCGAATGAACGCATTTAGCTTAGTGCGGCAGGCGGTGATTGCCGACATCAGCAGTGAATCCTGCGCCATCACGCTTACCCGGCGTCGCTGGATCTGGGCGGATTATTCTCTGGCTGCGGACGCGTTTCACCTCGCTCATCACGACGACCATGCCAGTCGCAACGATCGTGATGACCACGATGACCAAAGCGATTGCGGCGATGCTGCATAAACTCTTCGCGTTGTTCCGGCGTCATCTGCATCCAGCGTTCGTGCATGCGGCGACGCGCCATGCCGAACATGCCCGGACGGAATCCCAAACCGCCAAACAAGATGCGGCACAACGCCAGCAAGCCCAGCGCCTGCCAGAAACCGATGCTTTTCACACCGATGATGCCCGGCAGCAACGCATTCCACAGCGACATCACCAACAAGCCCAGCGCGGCGATAATCACCGCGCCCATCAGCAGCGGTTTCGCCAGGCGATGACCGCCAAAATGCTCCCGATGACCGTGTCTGTGCATATCAAAATCTCTCATTGTTTTGTCCTCATGACATTAACGGATAACTGCTGGTGATGAGGTAGACGAATGAGCAGTGAGAATATTGCTAAAAAAACGTAAAAAAGAAAAAGGCCGCCGGATGGCAGCCTCGCGTTATGGATTTTTCACTGCTGAATCAGCGCCTGGCTTTATCGCGGCGTGGACGAATCACAATATCTGCAATCTGCATATCTTCCGGGCTATCCACAATAAACCGCACGGCGCGCGCCACTGAAGCTGCATTGAGATACTCCTGCGGATTGATCGGCGCATGATTACCCGCGCGGGCACGCGAGGCTTGATTCATCGGCGTATCGGTTGGGCCGGGCGCGACTGTCGCGACCCGCACGCCATGTTCGCTCTCTTCGCTACGCAGCGCATGCGCCAGCGCGGTAAGGGCAAATTTGGAGGCGGAGTAAATGACGTGTCCCGCTAACGCCAGCGTCCCCGAACCGGAGTTGATAAACACCACTTTGCCCTGCGAGGCGCGCAGGGCGGGCAAGGTCAAGCGCGTGAGTTCTGCAGGCGCAATGACATTAATGTTCAGGTGCTGTTGCCACAGTTCTGGCGTGGCGGAGAAGGTGGTGCTGAGAATCGAGATCGCCGCCGAATGCACCAACACGTCAACTCGTTCCAGGGTGGCGGTGAACGCGGCCACGGCGGCAAAATCTGTGATATCCAGTGCAAGCGGAATCACATTGGTGACCTGTTCTAAAGCCTGCAACGTTTGCTGATTGCGCCCAATCGCGTAAACCTGATGATCGGCCGCCAATAACTTCACGGTTTCCAGGCCAATGCCGCTGTTGCCGCCGGTGACAATCGCGACCGGTAATGCTGATGCTGTCATAGGTTCCTCTCCTGTTGATGATTTCAAGCTATGGAAAAGGATGGCCGCAGGCAAATGCCGAAATTGACTATGAATTGCTGGCTTTCGCCATACAGCTTTTTTAGGGTGCGCATTGATGCGCACCAGGTCGATATTTACACCTTTTTCAGGCTGCCAAACGTCTGTTTGCCGCTAAAGAACGTCGCCATCACCGGCGCGATGTGCGCAACAGCTTCCGCAGAGCAACTGGCGTTAACCAGCATCATAGTGGCGTGGTCCTGCGCTTTCGGCCATTGCTGTTCGCCGTGGCTATTCAGCGGCAACACCTCGTTGGTGGCGATACCCAACGCGCGGCTCAGAGAATACTCATCCGGCCCACGATAGAGCTGCGAATAGACGTTGGCTTTCTCCAGCATGCTGCCGCTGCCAAAGGGCTGCCAGTGATCGGCGATGGTGTCGGTGCCCGACCACACCGGCACGCCAGCGGCGCGCAACTGCGGCAGCGGCATGATTACGCGACCAATCGGTACGGTGGTGGCGATACTAAACTGCTGCTCTTTTAGTTCCTCAATCATCGCCGTCAGTTCGTTACCCTGTAACGTCCCCAGGGCAAAGGCGTGGCTGAGGGTGACTTTGCCTTTCAGCTGCGGATTGTCGCGCACCGTTTTCAGCATGTAGCGGATCGCCGCCACACCGTGCGGTTCGGTTTCGTGCAGATGAATATCGATCGGTGCGGCGAAGTCGAGCGCGATGCTGAACAGGGTATCCAGTGACTTTTCCATCGCGCCGTCAACGTTGGTTGGATCCAGTCCACCGACATAGTTCGCGCCCATCTTCATCGCTTCGCGCATCATGCCTTCGACGTTTGAGCGAAGTAATCCGTGTTGTGGGAAGGCGACAATGTCGGCATGAAAATCATCACGATGGTTGGCAATCGCCTGCTGCAGATGCTCCAGACCGTGTAATTTGCTGACCGGATCGATGTTGCAATGGCTGCGTGCAGAACCGCTGCCTTTGGATTGCAGCAGGCCAATCAGTTTCCCGGCACGGATTTCAGAAGTGGGCAGCAGTTCGGGCAGGATCTGCTCTTCCTGATGAATCATATCAATCACGCTATGGCGCGGCAGCGGGGCGCGCCAGCTTTCGCCGTAAAAGGTTTTATCGAGATGAATATGCATGTCGCGCGTGGCGGGCAGCAGCAGATAACCTGCGGCGTCCCACGTTGGCAGATTAAGGCTAACGCCCGCAGGATGAACGGCGGCAATCTTGCCAGCGCTCACCTCGACATCATACAAACCGGTTTGCGTGGCGGTGATCACATCTTTATTGCGGATAAAGGCTTCTTCCAGGCGCACATTGCGCAGCAAAAAGTGCGTGGCATCAACGCGGCTGGCAGGCGCCGGTTGGCAGGTTTCTACCGCCTGAATGCTGCGGCTCATGCCCGCGCTGAGTAAGGTGCCTGCGGCGGTGAGTTTCATGCCGGCGGAGAGAAAATCCCGGCGATTGCCGGGTGATAAGAGGCTCATGAATTATTCTCCTTGTAGGGGAGAATAACCCTAAAATAGCCGCTGGCAGGGCGCTGCGATATTTTCCACTGCTGGCTATGGTGAAAACTAATGACCTTAGTGATTGCTACTCAGCGAGATGAATTCGTATCTGATGATTCCCGACGTCGCAGCTGAGTGTGATGGCATCATCGGCACTCAGCACATCATCCAGCCACAGCTGATAAGCGCCAGGCGTGCGCAGCATCTCAATCTCATAGCGCGCGGCCCCTTCGTGATAAATCACCTTCGCGCCCGGCCATGCTTTGGGCAGACGCGGACGCAGCCGCAATGTATCGCCGTGGCGCGTGATGCCGAGCAGGCTTTCGATGATCAGCTGATAAGTCCAGCCCGCCGATCCGGTGTACCACGTCCAGCCGCCGCGACCTTCATGGTTCTCGGCGCTGTAGACATCCGCCGCCATCACATAAGGTTCGACTTTGTAAGTTGCAACAGCTTTCGCATCCAGGCTGTGATTGATCGGATTGATCAGCGCCAGCAACGCCCATGCGCGATCGACCTGGCCCATCTCGGCGAACGCCATAATTGCCCACAGCGCGCCGTGCGTGTATTGCCCACCGTTTTCACGGATGCCAGGCAGATAACCGCGAATGTATCCCGGATTGGGGCCTGCGCCATTGAACGGCGGCGTCAGCAGTTTAATCAGGTCGTTATCGCTATCCACCAATTGCTGATCGAGCGCCTGCATCGCCGAGGCGCATTTGTCGTGATCGCCAGCCGCAGACAGCACCGACCAACTCTGCGCGATGGCATCAATGCGACATTCTGCGTTGCGCTGCGAACCCAGGGTTTCACCGTTATCGAAGTAGCCACGCAGGAACCATTCACCATCCCAGGCGAGCTGATTGAGCGCCGTTTTCAGCTTCTCCGCCTGTTGTTCGCACAAGCTGGCGGCTTCCGGCTGATCGATACGTGTGGAGAGCGCGGCAAAGCGCGTGAGCACGCTGTAGAGGAAAAAGCCGAGCCAGACGCTTTCACCTTTACCGGCAATACCCACTTCGCTCATGCCGTCATTCCAGTCGCCGGAACCCATCAGCGGCAAACCATGCTCACCAAACCGCAGACCATGCTGGATGGCACGCAAGCCATGCTGCCACAGGTTTTCCTGCAGCTGACTGACGTTCGGCAGGCTGTAAACTGACTCTTCTTCGGCGGTGAGCAGTGGCGCTTCAAGATAGCTAATCGGCTGTTCTAACAGCGCAAGATCCTCCGTGGCGGTGATGTAGTGGCAGAGTGCAAAGGGCAGCCAGAGATAATCATCTGAGCAGCGGGTGCGCACGCCGCGTCCGGCAGGCGGATGCCACCAATGCTGCACATCGCCCTCGAGGAACTGGCGGGAAGCGCACAGCACCAGCTGATCGCGCAGTAAGTTTGGCGCGGCGTGGGTGAGCGACAACGTATCCTGCAACTGATCGCGGAAGCCAAACGCGCCACCGGACTGATAATAACCGCTGCGCGCCAGCAAACGGCTGGCCAACGTTTGGTACAGCAGCCAGTTATTCGCCAGCAGATTCACCGCTGTATCGGGCGTTTGCACCTCGACTTTGTTTAACAGATTGCGCCATTGCTGCTGCACTTTCGCCAGTTCGGCTTCCGCCTGTTCGCTGGGAAGAAATTGCTGCATCAGCGTCAACGCCGCTGCGGTATCTTCCGCCGCGCCTAACACGAACACCAGCGTGCGCGTATCGCCGTCAATCAAGGTGACCAGCGTTTGCAGAGTGGCGCAGGGATCGAGCCCCGCGCCGGTGTTGCCTGATAAACCGCGCGCTTGCATCATCGCGGGCTTACGCGTCGAGCCATTGCGGCCCAGACACTCAAGGCGATTACCGCTGAATGCAATCTGATTGCCGGATGCGGCGAAGAAGGCGGTGCGCATCGATCCGCTGCTGGTATAGGGATTTACCGCCAGAATGGCGCTGCCATCCGCCACCATCGCCGAAGAAGTTTGTACATGGCGGGCAGATTGGCTCATCAGCTCACCCAGCACCCATTCGACGTAGCCGGTGATCGACAAATGACGGGTTTTGCCAGACAGATTACTGAGCTGAATCAGGGTGATTTTCGCCGCCTGCTCGCCAGCTACGAAGGTGGTGAGCGTGCTGCTAATGCCTTGCTCCTGATGCATAAATCGGCTGTAACCCATGCCGTGCTGCGTCAAATAATCTCCGGCGCCGCGCATCGGCAGCGGCATAGGTGACCAGACATCGCCGCTCTCCTCATCGCGCAGATAAAAGGCTTCGCCCGACGTATCGCTCACCGGATCGTTGTGCCACGGCGTCAGGCGATATTCATGCGCATTTTCATACCATGTATAGGCCTGACCACTTTCTGAAATCACGCTACCAAACTGTTTATTAGCCAGCACATTGCACCAGGGCGCGGGCGTCTGCTGATGTGGGGACAACAAAATGTGATATTCACTGCCATCGGCGCTGTAGCCGCCGGTGCCATTAAACAACTGCATGTTTTCCGGCGCAGCGAGGCGGGCGGGCGCAGCAAAGGCTTGTTTATGCGCCAGGAAGCGGCAAGGCGGCGCCACCGGCTGGGGTTTTAACAGCACCGTCAGCTGGTCGGCCAAACTGCCGTTGCGGCCTTCCAGCACCACGGCAGCTACGCTGAGTAGCAGCGTGACATCTTCGGGCGCAAAGTGCTCGCTTTGGCGCAGGAAGATGCCGCCAGGCTTATCGGTCAGCATCTGCATCTCGCCTGATGAAATCATTTTGATCAGCTGATTTTGCAACAGCTGCTGATAGCCGATTTGCTCGCCGTTGAGGATCACCAAATCTACCGTCAATCCTTTCTGGCGCCAGTATTGATGCGCTTTAATTAAATTGCTCACCAGGCTGAGCTGGGTACCGTTTTCGATGCGCACCAGCACGATCGGTAAGTCGCCAGACAGCGAGTGTCGCCACAGCGACGATTGTCCCAGGCGATTCTGCTGCAGACGCTGGCTGTCGCCGCGCATTTCAGGGCTGGCAAAAATCACCGCGCTGGCGAGCTGGTTATACAAACTGGCATCTTCGGCGAGGATGTTCAGCTGGCGCAGCGCCACCTGACTGTGCGAGGCCGCCATCTCAAATACCCGATTGGCGTAGACATTGTTGCGATACTTCTCTATCAAGCTAAGGCAGGCATCACGCTGCGTGGTGACGCCATACACCAGATCGAGGGTGACGGATTTACCCGCTTTGATGGCGATTTTTTGGCGAATCGACATTAGCGGATCGAGCACCGCACCGGCGCTGCCGCTGAGTACGCCATCGGCTGCTATCGCCTGCGGATCGGCGGCGGTTCTGCCGCGACCAATAAACTGTGCACGGTCAGTTTCATAATGCGTATCGCGCTCGCTGGTGCCATGAATCAGCAGGGCGTGGAACATCCACAGCGGCTCGGTTTTCTCATCGCGCGGGCGGCGATGCGCCAGAATCGCTTCAAGTTCAGTGACGATTTCGGTTTGCACAAACAGGTTGCTGAACGCCGGATGCGCCATATCGCTGGCGGCAGAAGCCAGCACCACTTCCGCGTAGCTGGTGATATCTATTTCACGTAGCTGGCGTGAATGGTTGGTCAGGACGATGCGGCGGATTTCCACATCATCTTCTGGCGACACCACCACCTGGGTGCGGGTGCTGAGCGTTTCCATGCGCGATTCAAACTCCGCGCCGGCGTCGGTAAAGCGCGCAATGTGCTGCGGGCGCGCATCGCCGCTGGGCTGGAACGTCGGGCTAATCAGCTCGCCGGATTGGCGATCGCGGATGTAGCAGAAGATACCGTGCTGATTGCTGGTGCCATCGGCGCGCCAGCGGGTTAACGCCAATCCTTTCCACTGGCTATACCCGGTGCCGGATTGCGTCACCATCACATGATAATTGGCGTTCGATAGCAGCTGGATCTGCGGCAGATGCGCCGCCGAGCCGCTAAACTCGCGCAGTTCGGGCGTATCTGAACGCGGCTTGATCTCGCTGGTGTCAACGAACTGCCGACGCGGGGTATACAGCTCAATGTCATCCGGCACGCGCTCCTGCAGCAGCAAGTAGGAAGACTGGAAGCGCGCACTCGACATAAACCGCGCCACCATCGGCGCTTCATGCAGCAGATGCGAAATCGCCAGAAAACCCATGCCCTGATGATGCGCCATGTAGGTTTTCACCGTGACAAATTGCTGGCCGCGCGCCAGGCGCTGCGCGGTGAAATCGAGCGCCTCGTAAAAACCGTATTTGCCGCAGGCACCCATTTTCTTCAGTCGCATCAGGTTGTCGGTGGCCTGATGCGGCAGCACCATCAGCGCCAACAGCGAGGCGTAGGGCGCAACCACATGATCATCGTTGAGGCCACGCTTCAGCCCTAACTCTGGCGTACCAAAAGCTTTGTATTGATAGTTTTGGCTGTCATCGAACGCGGCGTAAGCCGACTCGGAGACGCCCCACGGAATCTGCGCGGCATCACCGGACGCGATCTGCTGCTTCACCGCCGACAGTGCCATTTTTTCCAGCAGCGTATCCGGGTAAACCGGCATCACCAGATGCGGCATCAGGTACTCAAACATCGAGCCACTCCACGACATCACCGCCGGTTTGTTATCCAGTTGGGTGAACAAACGGCCCAGCACGAACCAGCTTTTTACCGGCAGCTGATTAGCAGAGATGGCGTAGTAGTGCGTCAGGCGCACTTCGGACGGGAAGAGATCGTAATGGCCTTTATCGAGCGCGCCGCTGTCGAGATTGTAACCCACGCTGAGCAGCGCGGTTTTTTCGACATAGAGAAAGCGGAAATCCATTTTTGCATGATCTTCCAGCCGTCCTTCCAGCTCCAGCAAAGTCGCCATGCGTTCACGTGCGGCCCACATCACAGACGCCGCGAGCTGAGAATGGAGGCCGGGGCGATGACGCTCTAACTCACTCAGCCACAGCAGAGAAGGTAAGGCGGCAGGCAGATCATCATCCGGCGTGAGCCAGCTGAAAAACAGCGTCCACTCCTGCTGCAAATCGCTGAGCTGGTGGATAAACCGTTCGAACCATTTCACCTGCAACGGCGGCAGCTGCATCTGCGCCAGCAGAATTTCACTCTGCGCGATCAGCGACGAGAGATGACTGGCAATCGCAACGGGCGCGGCCTGTTGCAGCGCATCAAACTGCGCGGTTAACTCATCCCAGCGATCGTTACGCTCTGTGCCCATCTGCGCTTTCGCCAGCAGCAAGGTGTCATGCAGACCGGCCATGATCACTGGCAAGGCGAGCACCGGCAGATGCTTCCACTGCGTAAGGCCGGCCTGTAGGGTGGCGAGGTGCGCGGCGAGGTTGCCGCTGTCGACGGTGGAAACGTAACGCGGATTTAACGGCTTCAGCGTGTAAGTGTCGTACCAGTTGTAGAGATGTCCGCGAAAATGCTCCATGCGATCGAGGCTATCCAGCGTGGCGAGCGAACGGGTAATCACCTGTTTCTGCGTAATGTAGCCAAAATCCCATGCGGTTAAATTGGCCAGCAGCGACAGCCCGATATTGGTCGGCGAGGTGCGATGCGCTACCACCGGCTGCAACACTTCCTGAAAGTTATCCGGCGGCAAGTGGTTATGTTCGGCGGTGACGAAATCTTCAAACCAAGCCCAGGTGTGACGCGCGGTGTGGCGCAAAAACTGTTGCTGCTCGGCGGAGAGCTTTTTCTGGCGAGAATGGGCCGGTTTACTCAACTGCCATAACAGCCACGGCGTGATGAGCCATAGCAGCGAGATCGGCAGCGCCAGCGCAATCAATTCAGGATTAACCAACGCGGTTAAAAGTGACAGTGCAACGCCCGCCGCTGGGTTAAACCACATCGCCTGATAAAAATGGCGAAGTGACGGCGTGGGCGATGAACTGCCCGCCGAGGCGCTTTTCCATTCATGGAGAAACTGCCCGCTCACGTTGAGTCGCCACAGCGTGACGATAATCGCCTTCAGCGACCAGTAGCTTTCATGCGGTAGTGTCGCCAGCGTCAGTCCCGCGCGGCTCAGGCGCATTAACGCATCCGAAGACAGGATAGAGAGATGATGCTGCCAGGCGCGCGTCTTGCTTTTGCGCATGCCTTCCATGGTCAACGCTAAGGCGCTGGGCAACAGCAGGAACAGCGCAATGCAGCCGAGCCAAAACGGCGGATTCGCTACCCAACTAAATGCCAGGAACATCAGCAGCAGCAAGGCGGGCGCAATCAGGCTGCGACGCAGGTTGTCGAACAATTTCCAGCGCGACAGTGCACTAAGCGGATTGGCCTGATAACCGCCATCCTCCAGACGCACGCGCAGTTTCAGCCAGTTCAGCAGCTGCCAGTCACCGCGTACCCAGCGAAAACGCCGTGCCACATCGCTGAGATAGTTATCCGGGTAGTGTTCGTACAGCACCACATTGCTGACCACGCCAGAACGCGCATAACAGCCTTCCAGCAGATCGTGGCTGAGCACCAGATTTTCCGGGCAGGTATTACGCGTCGCGCGGGTAAAGGCCGCCACATCGTAAATGCCTTTGCCGACAAACGAACCTTCGCCAAACAGATCCTGATAAATATCGGAAGACATGGATGAATACGCATCGTTGCCCGGCACGCTGCTGGAGAGACGCGCGTAGCGGCCTTGGCCAAAGGGCGGAATCTCCTCCGCCAGACGTGGCTGCAGAATGGCATAACCTTCCACCACGCGATTCAGGCTGTCATCAAACACCGGCGCATTGAGCGGATGCGCCATAATGCCAATCAGCTTATGCGCGGTTTCTCGCGGCAGAATGGTGTCGCTATCGAGGGTAATGACGTATTTCACCGTGCGCATTTGCGCCTGGCTGGCGCCGACGATGACGTTAAACATCTCCGCTTCGCCCTGCAGCCAGCGATTGAGCGCATGCAGTTTGCCGCGCTTACGCTCATAACCCATCCACACGCCCTGCGAAGGGTTTAGCATACGGTTGCGATGCAGCAGAGAAAACAGCACATCATTGTGCGACTTGCTGCTGTAACGGCGGTTGAGCGCCTGAATTTTCAGCACCGCATAACCGATGATTTCGGCATCATCGTCATCGTGTTCGGCCGCGCTGTCGGTGAAATCGGCCAGCAGCATAAAGCTGATGTTGTCGAGCGCGTTACCGAGATAGCTGGTTTCCAGCGACCGCAACAGCGCATCGGTGCCATGTTTGCTGCTGATTAAACAGGGGATCACCACCAGCGTGCGATCGCCATCCGGTACCGCCAGCTCGTAATCAAGTCGCGGAAGCGGTACCGGATGGCGGGTGCGGGTTGTCACTTCGCTGAGCAGCTGCAGGGCGAGCTGGCTGCTGATTAAAATTACCGCCGGCACCAGTAACAGCCACAGCACCACCGACATCGCGGATTGATGAGTGAAAAACAGCGCTTCGGCGCTGAAAGCGGTGGTCAATAAAGTCAGGCTGCCCAGCCAGGAGAGCAGCGGCGTTTGGCTGAGATGATGGCGCGCCTGATTCAGCCAGGAACGGCGCGGCTTTAGCTGTTGCTCAAGCTGCGCACGCCCTTTATCCAGTAGGAAGTAACCAATATGCTGTTGGCGCGCTGGCAATGCGGCCTGACGGCTCAGTGCCAGCACCTGATTGGCCACGTTTAGCTCGTCGAATTCGCTCTGGCGAGCCAGCTCTTCAACCACATGCCGATATTGATCGCGGCTGTCAAAATGCATCTGGGGATAAATCCCGGCGGGATCCTGCGCCAACACCTGCTCGACCAGGCTCAGCGACTCCACCAAATCCTGCCAGTTGATTTCGCCAAGCTGGCGCAATCCGGCAATGCTGTTGCTGACCGAGAGCTGACTCAGTGCCAGCTGGCGGTTGAATTGTTCAATCACATCCGCAGTGTTACGCCCGGTGTTCAGCAGATGTTGCTCAACCCAGGTCAGCGCCAGCGAGTGATTCTGCCCATTCAGTTTGCGCGCCAGTTCGGCGACAAACGCGCCGGAAAGCTGATCGTTTTTGTGCGCCATATCGGCGATCACCTGAATCACGCGAGTGGCGTCCCTGGCGGAGTGATGAACGATCTCATTAATCCACGCTTCGGCCTGGCTGCGCTCCTGATGAATCTCGGCAACGCCTTGCGCAATACGTGCGAGGTTATCGAGCAGCGCAAAGCGCAGCATAGCGGGAAGCGCCCAGAGTTCACCCATTAGCAGCGGCGTCACGCGTTGATAAGCATGAATAAAGGTCGCCAGCACCGCCGATTCTAAGCGGCCATCGCTGTGGCTGATCATCTCATCCGCGATCGCCTGAATGCGCAAAGAGTGCGCGGGGTCTTTCAGCGCAGGTAAACCCTGACCAAATTTGGTGGGCAACAGATGGCGCACCATCCGAATTTGCTCTTCGATAATATAAAAATTATCCAGCAACCATTCGCCAGCCGGTGTCAAATTACGCTTCTCACCGGTACTTAATATTTCAGCGCTTTTTATCAGCGCCTGTTCGTTTTCCGTCAGCCGCTGCAATAATTTATAGCTTTTTTTGGCGTCGGAAAGATGATGCGTTTTTGCCAGACGCTCGCCATATATTTCCATTTGCCGCTCGGAAAAAACATCTGGCCGGTTCGCCTGGTAAACACCGCTGTGATGTAAAAACTCAAAACTACTGCGTGCCGTTGCTGGAAGCGCACTACTGCTAATGAATGGCCCGGTGGGAAGTTTATTTTTCATAATGGCGTCGCAAAAAATCCAATGGATTATAAAAGTCAGCACTATCAACAGGAAAGTTGACGGTATAAGAGAGGGCGAGGGAAAATATTTGTCTGTTTTGAGTATAGTGCCAAATCGATCTTACGGTTGGTTTATAAAATAAAAGTTAATTTAGAACATTTAACTGAACGTAATGATGGGGTTGAGGATCTTTAACGTTGTTGTCAAGTGTGAGTGGCAATGAAAAAAATCAGGTGTGTTAGAATCAGTTAACGGAAAAAGGAAATAAATTATGAGCTGGTTAAATCAATTTTTAGAAAGCTTATCACGCCGGGAAGTCAAAACTCAGTGTCCAGTCTGCAAAAAGTTTTGCCCACAATCTTCCTTAAAGCAAGCGCGCGGACAGGCTATGTTGTGCCCGCACTGTAAATCACTGTTTATTGCCGAGGAGTAAGCGAATGCGCCATATTCTTGAATGGATTGATGTAAATGAACAAGCGCCCGGCTACAAGCAGGAGTGCATCGTGCAATTTGAAAATGGTGAGGTGCAGGGCGGCTGGCTTTATGGCGGGCAATCGCGCAGCGGCGAGCATATTTTCCTTGAAGCGCATGCGGAATATGAAACCAGCATGGAGGTGAATTTGTGGATGTCATTGCCGCCAGCGCAACCGGACCAACTCGCTGCGTTTCACTCGCCGATATGAAAGAGCACAAGATAATATTATCGCTCATATTCGATAAATGACCGTTGCGCTTCAGCCTGATCGACAAACTGAAAAGCGTAAGGATGTATCAGTTGTTCATCACAATACCAGCAGTCATTAACACGTTTAAAAACGGCACCCTGATGAAAGGGTTGAGTTTTATCCAAACGCATAACGGCATATGTGCCATTGTTGAAGGTAACTTCATACAGAGAAATTAATCCGAGCGGCATTAATCTGCGTTCGTGAATAATTTCGCCATTGAGATCTGGCGGCCCTGGCTTTTTCATTATGTTCTCTCCGATTGACCTGGTTTAAGTCTGGCAATGATTTAAACAATGCGGCGAGTTTATTTTCAGGCTTCGCTTGTGAATTGTCTATTGTCCGCCAGGATTAAGTCAGGCTTATGTGCCGGCGTAATTCCTTATTCACTCTCGCCCACGTTTTTACCTACCTGATATTCTATTCTACTAAAAGGCCATATTATGACAATTAAAACACTGCAAGATCTGTTTGTGCATGATCTCTCTGATATTTACAGCGCAGAAAAACAGATCACCAAAGCATTACCAAAAATGATTCGCGCCGCCTCTGATCCTAATCTGGTTGCGGCTTTTAAACAGCATCTCGAAGAAACGCGCGGACAAATTGAACGTATTGATCAACTGGTTGAGCTCACGGAAGGCGTGCAGATCAAACGAATGAAATGCCATGCGCTGGAAGGTCTGGCCGAAGAGGCGCAGGAAATTATCGATGAAGTAGAAAAAGGGCCGGTTTGCGATGCTGGACTGATCGGTGCCGCACAGAAAGTTGAGCACTATGAGATCGCCACCTACGGCACCTTGCGCGCCTTAGCCCTGAAGCTGGATTATCAGGATGCCGCCAGGTTACTGGGTGAAACGCTGGAAGAAGAAAAAGCCACTGATGAAAAACTGACGCTGATTGCTGAAGAGCAGGATTAATTCCCCGTAGAAGAGGTTGATGCATCGGCTAAAAATGCCCAACCTCTTCCATCCTGAAAAATCCGCTTGCGAATTCCTGGTTAAAAATCACTTCATTCTCAGTATGCTAATCCCTCTTTTTTCAAACTAGCGTTTGAACACTGTTCTGAATACAGAGGGATTTGCATGTCTGCTCATCATCACTCCGCAGAGCCCAAAACGATTTTACGTGCTGGGCGCTTCTTATTGATGCAGAAACTATTACGCCGCGACAAAACGCCCGTTGCACTATTACTGCTGGCTGCGCTGGTCGGTGTGCTAACCGGTTTGGTTGGCGTGGCCTTTGATAAAGCCGTGAATTTTGTAGTGCAGACGCGATTGAGCTGGCTCGCGGATGCCGGTGACAATCTGCTGGTGAAAATAATCGGTGCGTTTTTCCTTTCGGCATTATTAGGCGCTATTGGCTATTTCCTGGTGCGACGTTACGCGCCAGAAGCGGGCGGATCGGGTATTCCTGAAATCGAAGGCGCGCTGGAGGAGCTCAGACCGGTGCGCTGGTGGCGCGTACTACCAGTGAAATTCATTGGTGGCATGGGCGCGTTAGGTTCAGGCATGGTGTTGGGTCGCGAAGGGCCAACCGTGCAACTGGGTGGCAATATCGGCGGCATGTGTGTCGATCTGTTCCGCGTTAAATCTTCTGAATCTCGCCACACGTTGCTGGCAACCGGCGCTGCCGCCGGTTTATCGGCTGCCTTCAATGCGCCGCTGGCGGGCATCCTGTTTATTATTGAAGAGATGCGTCCGCAATTTCGCTACAGCCTGATTTCCATCAAAGCGGTGTTTGTCGGCGTTATCGTCTCCAGCATTGTTTTCCGCGTGTGTAATGGTAATGAGGCGATCATCAATATTGGTCAGTTGCAGGATGCGCCAACTAATACGCTGTGGCTTTATCTGGTATTAGGCGTGTTATTCGGTGGCTGCGGCGTGGCATTTAATCGCTTCATTTTCCTCGCGCAGGATCAGTTTCAGCGTTTGCACCAAGGTCGCGTGGCACCTTGGGTGATGTGGGGAAGTTTACTGGCTGGCGCGTGCGGCGTGATTGGCCTGGTGCTGCCACAAGCCATCAACGGCGGGATTGCCTTGATCCCCGATTTCTCCAGCGGTAGTTACAGCGCGCTGGCCTTGTTTCTGCTCTTCGCACTGCGCACGCTCATCACTGTCTGCTGTTTCTCCTCCGGCGCGCCAGGCGGTATTTTCGCCCCGATGCTGACGCTAGGCACGCTGCTCGGCACCTGCTTCGGCCAGCTCTGCATGCAGTGGCTGCCGGGTTTACATCTGGAGCCGGCAACCTTTGCCGTGGCCGGAATGGGCGCGCTGTTTGCGGCGTCGGTGCGTGCGCCGCTGACCGGCATTGTGTTGGTGCTGGAGATGACCAACAATTATCAGCTGATTTTGCCGATGATCATTACCTGTCTCGGCGCAACGCTGGCCGCGCAGTTCTTCGGCGGCAAACCGCTGTACTCCGCGCTTCTTGCACGCACGCTGGCGAAGGCGAAACAGATAGCGTAAGGCCTGGCTTACGTGCGGGCGCTGACACATCTGCTGCGGCGCGAGGACCGCCGGACCAAAAGTGACTCCGGCCTGCGCATTTGCGCTATAAATCACGTGTTCGTTTAATTAGTGCGCACCGGGCAAAAAGGTATCCATCAACCAGCCAGAAAACGCGGTCATCGCGGTGCTTTCGGGCCGCGATTGCAAACGCGTTAACCAATAGCCGCCGAGATCGATTTCAGCGGCGAAAGGGCGCACCAGCTTCTCACTTTGCAGCAGGTGATAGAAAATCCTCACCGGTGCCAGCGCAATCCCCGCACCTAACAACGCCGCTTCAATCATCGTCAGCGACGAGTCAAAAATCATCACCGGATGCGCAGGCGATGGCGCATGTTCGTTCATGCTTTGCAGCCATTGGCTCCACTCATCACGGCGGAATGAGCGCAGCAGGGTAAATTTGTGCACGTCTGCAGGCTGTTGTAGCTGCCGGGCAATGGCCGGATTACACAGCGGTGATAACGGCGCAGGACAAATACACTGCGCCTCGGTGCCGTGCCAGGCGCCGCTACCAAAGCGAATGGTGTAATCGTGGCCTTCGGCAGCCGGATCGACGCGATTGTTGTGGGTGGAGAGTTGCAGCTCAATGTGCGGATAACGGCGGTTAAAATCCTCTAATCGCGGCAACAGCAAGCCGGTGGCAAAGCTTCCCACCACACCAACTTTCAATTTTTCGCGCATTTGACCGGATGAGAAACGATCCAGCGTATCGGCAATCCGATCGAATGAGTCGTTGAGCACCGGCAACAGGCTTTCGCCTTCTGTGGTCAGCATCAACCCGCGCGATACCCGCACAAACAGCTGGCAACCGAGCTGCTGTTCCAGCGATTTTACCTGCTGGCTCACGGCTGCATGGGTTACGTGCAGCTCAATCGCCGCATTAGTAAAACTTAGATGACGTGCAGCGGCTTCAAAGGCTCTAAGCGCGTTCAAGGGAATATAGGGTCGTGTCATGCGCCAACCTGTAAGATTTTCTATTGTCTGACGCTAAAATTAACAGTTTGTTGCACCCTGTCAAATTGGTCAAACTCCCTGCGGAACAACAACCCGGAAGGTTAACTACAGTGAAATTGATTTCTCAAACATTGATAGCTACAGCGCTGACCTCGGCGTGCTCCATGGCGTTCGCCGCGAAGGCGGATGTGCAGGCAACCATTGATCAGGCGATCAAACCGCTAATGCAGCAGCAATCAATTCCCGGCATGGCGGTGGCGGTGGTGGTTAAAGGCCAGCCTCACTATTTCACCTGGGGCATGGCGGATGTCAAACAGCAGCGCCCGGTCACCCAAGACACGCTGTTTGAGCTGGGTTCGGTGAGTAAAACCTTCACCGGCGTGCTGAGTGGCGTTGCGGTGAATAAAGGCGAGATCGCGCTGAGCGATGCTGCCAGCAAATATTGGCCGGCACTGAACACGCCGCAGTGGCGCGACATCACGCTGCTGCAGCTGGCGACTTACACCGCTGGCGGTTTGCCGCTGCAGGTGCCCGATGCCGTGACCGACGAAAAGGCGCTGGCGAACTTCTATCAACAATGGCAACCACAATGGACGCCGGGCAACACGCGTCAATATGCCAACAGCAGCATCGGCTTATTTGGCTGGCTGGCGACGAAACCCAGCGGGCTGACTTTTGAACAGGCAATGCAGCAGCGCGTATTCACGCCATTGCAGCTCAAGCACACCTTTATCACCGTGCCTGACGCCGCGAAAAATGCTTACGCATGGGGCTACCGCGAAGGCAAACCGGTGCGCGTGTCGCCGGGCATGCTGGATGCTGAAGCCTATGGCGTGAAGTCGTCGATTAAAGATATGGCGCGCTGGATGCAGGCCAATATGGATCCGCAGCAGGTTAACGATAAGCCGCTGCAGCAGGCGCTGGATTTCGCGCAAACGCGTTTCTATCGCACCGATGCGCTCTATCAAGGTTTGGGGTGGGAGATGCTGGATTGGCCCGCTCAGGCGGAGATGGCGGCGAAGGGCGCGGATAACAAAGTGGCGCTTGGGCCGCAGCCGGTGCGGGATGCCGAATCACATCCGCGTGTCAGCGCGTCGTGGGTGCATAAGACCGGCGCAACCGGTGGCTTCGGTGCTTATGTCGCCTTCATCCCGGAGAAACAGGTTGGCATTGTGATATTGGCGAACAAAAATTATCCCAATACCGAGCGGGTTAAAGCCGCGATGCAGATTCTGAAAGCGTTGCAGTAAGCTTATGGGGCGAACGCCTCGCCCCATCAACTACACTTAATGGGTGATCAACAAAGGAGCTTCAGATGAGCAATCACCCTAAAGATAAACGCGACGTGAATGATGAAAAGCATCCTGCCAAGGACAATCCCAGCGAACACGGTGAGATCCCCAGAACGCGCGATGACAGTGAAGACGACAAAAAAGATCCGTTTAACGACGAATAACAAACATCATTAGCAACGGCAGCGCGGCAAACAGCGTTAATGCGGTTGGCGCGCCTGCCAGCATAAAGAGTTGTCCAAACAGCAGCGATCCCATCACCTGACCCGCCGCCAACATAAAGAACAAGATGCCTACGCCGACGGCGGGGGCATTACTGCTTGCTTGTGCGCCC
Source organism: Pantoea sp. DY-17 (assembly GCF_019795975.1). Classification (NCBI taxonomy): domain Bacteria; kingdom Pseudomonadati; phylum Pseudomonadota; class Gammaproteobacteria; order Enterobacterales; family Erwiniaceae; genus Pantoea; species Pantoea sp. DY-17. The sequence continues at coordinate 104,489 of NZ_JAIMIG010000002.1, forward strand.
CACACCAGCAACACGCCCGAGAGCGTAACATACGCCGCGCCACCTAACGCCACGGCGGGAAACAGCCAGGCTGAATAGTGATGGCTGCACGCCAGTAGCAATAAGGGCACGGCAAGGCAGCATTGCGACAGCCAATAAACCCGCTTTATCCCCATCCATTTCGCCATCGGGCCGGTGAGCGCGCCGATAATGCCTGCTGCGCCAGCGATGAGCCACAACAGGCTAACCATGCGGTCGCTGACGTGAATGTGATGCAGCAGATCCGGGCCGAAGCTCCACCAAGCCGCGCTGGCGACGCCGCTGAACAGTGCAATGAAGATAAGGCGCTGCAGCGAACGCTGCCGCAGGTGGCTTAACCAGGATTCACGTTGAGCGTTTTCACGGTGATTGGGTAGTTGACGCCAAATCGGCACCAGGCAGATCATCGCCAGCGCGGCAAAAACCGTACAGGCGATGCGCCAGCCGCCGGGCAGCCAGTACAAAATTGGCACTGACAACATAATGCCCATGCTGGTTCCGGCATTGATAACCGTGTTCATCTGCGGCTGTTGCTCAGCCTCAATACGCTGGCTGACGGCGCTCGCTAACGCAGGCGAGGCGAGACCGGCGCTCATACCGGCGATAAACAATCCCACGCCGAGCATCCACGGCGATACCGCGCTCGCGATGATCAACAAACCCAACGCGGCACACAGCGCGGCAACCGCAGCAGGAAATCGCGGCCCGGCGCGGGCGGTCATCATCGGCGCGATCAACACCGCCACACAGTAAGCGGCAAAGCTACAGGCCGAAAGCACGCCAGAAACGCGCCGGGTAAAGGGGATGTCGTGCATCACCTCGGGCATCATCAAGCCCCAGGCGAAACGCGCCATACCGTAGGTCACCGCGATAAGTGCAAATCCGGTGATGCCGAGCGCCGTACCCTTCATGTCTGTTCACTGAACGCGATAAGCTGCAGCGCGGCGTTTTTACCGGCTTCGCACGCCTGCGCCGCGCCGATGATCAGCGCGGAAGTCAGCACACCTTCAAACAGCAGCCAAACCGCATCCGCTAGCGCGACATGCTGCTTGCCGAGCGCCTGCTGAATGGCGCGTGCAATGTAATCGCGCATCTTGTGGCGGTAAGCCAGCGCCTGTTCGGCTAACGCGACATCTTCTCCGGCGTATTCGCCCCATGCCTTGAGAAACAAGCAGCCATTGTTGCCGTATTGCTGCATCCAGTCGGCCATCGCATCGAACATATGGCTGACCGCTTGCGGATGGTCCGGCGATTGCAACGCGGCGAAGAAACGAGCTTGTCGCGCCTCCAGCACCGCGGCCGTTAGCGCTTCACGCGAGGGGAAATAGCGATACAAGGTGCGCGTCGAGACATTCGCCTCGCTGCAAATGCGATCGGTGCTGATGGCGTGAAAGCCGTTGAGATAGAACAGCCGCTCAGCGGCATTGATGATATCGAGTTTCTTTTTCATCCTCTAAAAGTAAACCGATCGTTTTACTTTTGCAAATCTAAGGATGTTGGAGATTTACTTAGAGAACAGTTAGTGCTGACTCCAGCCGATCCAGCGCAAACAAAATGCCGTAACGGCGCGCGTGTTGCGCTTCCGGCAGCGGCAACCAGATATCGGCCTGATTGGCGAGATCTAATGTCTTCGCACAAAGCGCAATCACCGGCGTTTTTTGAATGTGCGCATGGTGTACTGCGCTAAGCACGTGGCTGTTAACGGTATCAGGCGCGAGAATCATCAACAGATCGTCCGGTTGCAAACGGCTCAGCGTCATGCTCAGCAGGTTGTCATCCTGAATCCACGCGCTGGCCAGTCCGGCGTTTTGCAGGCGCTGATGGACGTCCGCCACCAGCGTAGTCTGCAGCCCCGATGCGCCAATCAGCAGTACGCTTCGGGCTTTACGCAACATCTCTGCGGCACGTTGCCAGGTCGCCGCTTCCGCTTGACCATATTGCTGGGTTAACGCTTGAGTAATAGCCTCAATCGGCGCAATCGCGTGAGGGGGTTGTCTCTGTGGCGCGCGCGCCAGTCGCATACGCAAATCACGGATATCTTCGCAACCCAGCGAACGCGCAAAGCGGGTGATGGTGGCGGCGCTGACTTCTGCGCGGCCGGCAAGTTGCTCGATGGTGGCGGAAGCGGCAAAAGCAGTGTCGCTGAGAATCGCTTCGGCAACACGTTTCTCCTGCTGACTCAGCGACGATTGCCTCTGGCGGATGACATCGATAAATTCAACATCCTGCTGCTGACCGGCTTTCCGCACCTGATGGAGAAAATCATCAAGATCCTGACAGCCCGCCGAAGTGGCAAAGCGTCTTAGCACATCCGGACTCACACCAGCCTGTGTAGCCAGACTCTCCATGGTGACGTGTACATTGGCGTGCAGGTTCGCCAGAATAAAACGCGCCAGCCTCGATTCCTGCGCATCCGCGCGCTCCGACTGCTGCCGTAATTGCCAGACAATATCCATCAGCTCATCACATCCTCAGTTGCGAAGGTCCATCATGCATGAAATTATTTTTCATGTTGAGTTTTTTTTCAGCGTATTGCGGGGTCTTAGCGCCGCTTGGCGGGCTTTTCACTGTTAAATTATGGTTAAGATCACACTCGTGAAAAATATTTTCATTAATATTTTAATCGTATCCATCTGACTTGTATCAATAAATTATCCATCCATCAGAAAATCCTCTGCCCACAGCCACTTTACAGCGTCTCTGAGACAGGTCTTAAATGGCCGGAACAAATCACAGGAGAAGAAATTATGCGCATCGTACTTTGCTGTGCTGCAGGCATGTCAACCAGCATGCTGGTGAGCAAAATGCAGCACGCCGCTGCAGGTCGCGGTCTGGAAATTGACATTAAAGCCGTGCCGGTGGCGGAATTCGAACGCATTCTGCCGGATGCCGATGTGGTTCTGCTTGGCCCGCAGGTGCAGTTCGAAGCAGCCCGTCTTAGCGCTATTGCCGCGCCGCAAGGCAAATCTGTCGCCGTCATCGACATGATGGATTACGGCATGATGCGTGGCGAACAGGTGCTCGATAAAGCGCTGGCCTTACACGACTCCTAAACGTCCTTTTTAACCCATCCAACTGACATTACACGGCGTTGTGCTGTGGGGGATTCTGCATGTCTGAAATCGTGGCTATCGAGTTTGAAGAGGAAATTATGCTGTTGCTGGTGCAGGCCGGCGCAGCCCGCAGCGCGGCCATCAGCGCGCTGCGACTGGCGCGAGAAGGGCGCTTCAGCGAGGCGCAGCAACAGCTGGCGGCAGCAGGTGAAAGCATCAGCGCTGCGCACCAGCAGCAGACCGCGCTGATTGGTCTGGATGAAGGCAGCGGTAAGTTGCCGGTCACGCTGATTCTGGTGCACGCCCAGGATCATCTGATGAACGCCATGCTGATTCAGGATCTGGCTGGCGAAATCATTGAACTCTATCGCCGCACAGCGGCAGGAGGCACAGATGCTTAAGATCGCAATTATTGGTGGTGGCAGCAGCTATTCACCGGAGCTGGTGGAAGGGATCATCAATCGCTATGTGCAGCTGCCGGTGACGGAACTGGCGCTGGTGGATATCGAGCAAGGGCGCGAAAAGGTTAATGTCATCGCCGATCTTACTCGTCGCATGCTGCAGCAAAACGGGCTGGCGCAGGTAAAAGTGAGCGTCCATTTTGAGCTGGATGACGCGATTCGCGGTGCTCGTTTTGTTCTGACGCAGCTGCGTGTGGGATTGCTGGCCGCGCGCGCGGCGGATGAGCGCCTCGGGCTGAAATATGGTCGGCTCGGCCAGGAAACCACGGGCGTTGGCGGCTTTGCCAAAGCGTTGCGCACCATTCCGGTGATGCTCAAGGTAGCGCGCAAAGTCGAGGCGCTGGCACCGGACGCCTTCATCATCAACTTCACTAATCCGGCGGGGATTGTGACGGAGGCGGTGTCGCGCTACAGCAAGGCGAAAATCATCGGGCTGTGCAATGTGCCGGTGAATATGCATCACATGATTGCCGGCATGCTCGATGCGCCCTGGGATGACGTGCAGCTGCGCTTCGCCGGGCTCAACCATCTGGTGTGGGTGCATCAGGTGACCTGTCGCGGCGAGGATGTGACCGCGCAGGTGATCGAGCAACTGTGCGACGGCCAATCGCTCACCATGAACAACATCAAAGATATGCCGTGGTCGCCGCAGTTCCTGCGCGCGCTCAAGGCGATTCCGTGCCCGTATCACCGTTATTACTGGCAAACGCCGCAGATGCTGGCCGAAGAGCAAGAGAAAGCGCAAAACGGTCATGAAGGCACGCGCGCGGAGCAGGTGATGAAAGTGGAAGCGGAACTGTTCGTGCTGTATGCCGACCCGCATCTGGCGCACAAACCCGAGCAGCTGAGTTTCCGCGGCGGCGCGTATTACTCCGAAGTGGCGGTTGAGCTGATCAGCGCAATTCACAATAACAGTGGCAAAAATCTGGTGGTGAACTGTCGCAACAATGGCGCGATTCATGGCCTGCCGGATGACGCGGTGGTGGAGGTGAACTGTCTGGTTGATGCGCAAGGCGCGCATCCGCTGGCGTTTGGTGAGTTGCCGCCGCTGATGAATGGCCTGACGCAGCAGATCAAAGCGTTTGAACGCCTGACTATCGAAGCCGCAGTGCATGGCGATCGTGAGCAAGCGCTGCTGGCGCTGCTCGGCAATCCGTTAGTCGGTGATGTCGCGACCGCCGAAGCTTTGCTTGACGAAGTGCTGACCTTAAACAAGCCGTGGCTGCCGCAGTTCGCCACGCCATAATCCGTTGCGCCACTGAGCCAGAGGAACACCTATGTCTAACCGTACTTTTATAGACCGTTATGTCTTGCCCGTCGCACTGAAAATCGCCGGTCAGAAGCATGTGCTCTCCGTGCGCGACGGCATCATTCTCAACATGCCGTTTATGCTGATTGGCAGCTTCTTCCTGATCTTTGCCTATCTGCCGATTCCGGCGTGGGGCCATTTAATGGCGGATCTGTTTGGCGAGACGTGGCGCAACAAACTGCTTTATCCGGTGCGCGCGACCTACGACATCATGGCGCTGATCTCCAGCTTCGGCATCGCTTACCGCCTGGCGGAGAAGTATCGCACGCTTGATCCGCTCACCAGCGGCGCGATGGCGTTAGTGGCATTTGTGATGACCATTCCGCAGCAGACGCTGTTTGCCCCGGTGGAGGGCGCGCCGACGCAGTTGGTCACCGGCGTGTTGCCGATTTCACTGATTGGCAGCCAGGGTTTGTTTGTGGCTATCGTGGTTGCGCTGCTATCGACCGAGATTTACCGCTTAGTGCACAACCGTAATCTGGTGATCAAGATGCCGGAGGGCGTGCCGCCTGCGGTGGCGAAATCCTTCCTCGCGCTGGTACCCGGTTTTTGTGTGCTGGCGGTGGTGTTGGTGATTCGTCTGGCGGTGGAAGCATCGCCGTTCGGCGATATCAATAACCTGATCGCTACTGTAATTGGTTTGCCGATGCATCACGTGGGTGGCACCTTGCCCGGCATGATTTTCTCGGTGCTGCTGATTGGGATTCTCTGGACGCTCGGGCTGCACGGTGATGCGATTGTGCTGGTGTTTATTCAGCCGGTTTGGCTGTCGAATATGAGTGAAAACCTCGAGGCGTTTCAGCACAACCAACCCATCCCGCACATCTTTACCCAGCAGTTTTATGATTTGTGGATTGCACCGGGCGGAACCGGCGCGCTACTGGGATTGGTGATTTTCATGCTGATTCGTTCACGCAGTCGCCAGATGAAGCAGCTCGGTAAAATTGCCGCACCGGCGGCGCTATTTAACATCAGTGAGCCATTAGTGTTCGGTATTCCGCTGGTGATGAACCCGTATCTGTTCCTGCCCTTTATCCTGACACCGGTGGTGCTGGTGATTGTGTCGTGGGCGGCGATGAGCACCGGTTTGGTGGCGCCTCCGGCGGGGATTGCGCTGCCGTTTACCACACCGATTTTCGTCAGCGGCTATCTGGCCACCGGCGGGCATATTTCCGGCACCGTTTTGCAGGTGGTGAATCTGACAATTTCGCTGGTGATTTACTATCCGTTCTTCCGGGTCTGGGATCGTCTGAAGTTCCGCGAGGAAGAGGCCAGCCTGCAGCAAGCAAAAGTGGTGAGCGGCGAAGCGGTAACGCCTTAGACACCGGGGCAGAAGCGCATCAATGTGCGCTTCTGCAATCTATAATCCGATAAACAACAATGCGCATTAATCACCTAACAGGACTAATTTACAATTCTCTTTGGACTCTAACTATCACTCAACTGACTGTTATCGCTGATTTTATTCCAATTGCTTAAAATAACAGCGGTTTTATTAAAAGAAAATTCTGTACTCTTATTCCGTGTTTGTATATTTTTGTGATCAAGTGGTGACATAACTTCTTTCACCCCGAAACCCACGCTACTCAATGTAAACGTCAGCAGGCTCTCTTGATAGACATTTTCTCTAAAATTAACAACATTCCCCTTTTATTAAATTCAATCAGCTTAACGAGATCATTTGCGATCTCATTTTTCAGACTATTCCATTAATTTTTTATTACTCCATAAAGTGCTGGCACTAACGTCGCCAGGGGAAACGCATGCAAAAAATGAATATCAGTACCGATTTTATCGCCTATTTCAATTGTGGTTCTGTAAAGCTGAAATCTGAGGCCGAAATATTGGGCTCAATTATCACCGCTATCATAAAAGACAAAAAAACTGTTACCAATAAGAGCATTATTGCCTATCTGCTGGCAGAGCTTGAGAGCACCAATGATGTGATTTTCCAGGATTGCCTGCGGAATACGCTGCAAATCGTGGTAGGAAAGACGCCGGATGATGACGGCTTTTTCAGTTAAGATAATCTCCCATAATTAAGAACATGGGTTTTAAAGCGATTCAATTTTAAAAGTTCAGGATTTATCTGACAGTATCAGGCCATGAGAATGGCGTTATAATTACTGGCCCGACCAGAATAATCTGGCATACAGATAAATCCAACAATAAGTGATATTTTATGAATTACAGCAATTTTTCAGCAAAAGTGAGTTTCTGGCCAAATATGCATTTCACCGCAATTGAAATTGTACAGTGCGGCGATCTCTACGAAATATATGCGACGGACATTTCCCGTCTCGCTAAAAGTAAGCTTTTTGTCGGGCGCACCCATGATAAAAATCTGGCGGATTCCTACGCGAAACAGTTCGAAGAGTGGTTACCTAAAGTTAATCGTGAAATGAAACTGCGTGACATTGCGCCGTTAACAGGAAATATGCCGCCGCAGGTTTTTTGTAGAAAACGGGATCTTGAAATTTTGCCGAGCCAGGCAGAATTTTTGCGTAACCCTCATCAATGGTAGTCCTCAGTAATTAGTCTTAAAATGCGAGCTTGCGATTAAGATTATTACTCTTCTAAAGGCGGTGCTGCCCATCACCGCCATCAGAAATAAACTTTTACTCATTCAACGGTTAAATCGTATACGTTTAGCCTGCTCATCGCTTTCGCATTATACAAAACTGAACCAGGCTCAAAATGTCATGGTTAATTATGTATACAAGCGAGGAACGAATGGATTTTGTACAACGCACGATTGATTTAGCAATGAAAAACGTTGAAGAGGGCGGTCGACCATTTGCAACAGTCATTGTTCGCGATGGCAAGGTAATCGCTGAGAGCGCAAACCAGGTCGCACAGACGAATGATCCCACGGCTCACGCTGAAATACTGGCCATCCGCGAAGCCTGCCGTCAATCAGGCAGCGAAAACCTCACAGACTGCGACATTTACATTCTTGCCAGCCCTTGTCCAATGTGTCTGGGTGCACTCTATTATTGCAGTCCAAAGCAGGTGATATACATCACCAAACGCGAAGAATACTCGACGTATTACCGTGACGATCGTAAATACTTTGAACTGGACACCTTTTACGCTGAATACAGCAAGCCAATTGAACAACGTCGCTTGCCGATGCAATATCAGCCTCGACCGCAGGCGCTCGACGTCTATAAACGCTGGCAGGTTTTAAATAAATAAAAGCGTGTCAGTTGCTCGCGGCTAAATCCCTCCCAAGATGATCAACACCCTTGCCACGTACCCAACTGGTGCAAATCCCCTCAATTTGCACCAGCAAAACTCATAATGTCCACTTATAACCCCGCACAAAATTCATTTAATTCAGCGCATTAATAATCTGGCACGCGCGTTGCTATTCGATTGGTAGAGATGTTGGACCAATTAGGGCATTGCCATGCAGATACCGGCTGAGCTTCATCCTATTTCCACGCCGCGCAGCGATACGCTGATTCTCGATGCGCTAACGCGCTATATGGCGCAGTCGGGTGCGCAGCCCGGCAGCCGCTTGCCGCCGGAACGCGTGCTGGCGGAGAAGCTTGGCGTCAGCCGCAATACGGTGCGTGAAGCGCTCAAACGCTGGGAAGCGCTAGGCATTATTTTGCGTAAAAAGGGCAGCGGTACTTTTTTGCAGGCGGAAGTGGGCGTTAACGACAGCTTCTTATCGCTGCGCTTTAAAAACGATTCGGCCAACATGCTACACGCGCTGGAAGTGCGCCGCATTATCGAGTCAGAATCCTGCGCGTTGGCGGCTCAACGTGCCTCGGCTGCCGATCTGATCGAAATCGAGCAACGTCTTAATGAGATGGAAAAAGTGCATCTGGCGATCGGTTCTGCCGGTGCGGAAGACTGGGCATTTCACGCCAGCATCTATCGGGCTGCCGGAAATCCTTTGCTGCTACAAATGCTCAACGGCATTTACGACTCATTTCATGCATTTTTCGAATCACCGCCGGAACAGGCGCTGTTTTCAGACTCTTTCACGCTGCACCGTGAACTCTTCAACGCTATCCGCCAGCGCGATTGCACGGCATCGCGCGCGATCTGCCATCAAATTCTCGATATCACCGAACGCGACATGAAGGATGTAATGAATGCCAAACGATAAGTTGATTCCGCAACAAACGCTGCTCACTCACGATCAACGCCATGAAATGGGCGCGGTCACTACGCCGATTTACCAGTCTTCGCTGTTCACCTTCAGTGATTACGACAGCATGATCGCGCGCTTTCGCGGCGAGAGCGATCAGCCGCTCTATTCGCGCGTCGATAACCCGACGGTAAAAGCGCTGCAGGACAAGATGGCGGCGCTGGAGGGCGGCGAAGCCTGTCTGGCTTTTGGCAGCGGCATGGCGGCGATCAGCAATGCGATTCTCAGCGTGGTGGCGCCGGGTAAAAAAGTGGTGTGCGTTAATCACGTTTATCCCGATACCTATCGCTTTCTGCGTGGCTTCTGCCAGCGCTTTGGCATCGTCACCGAGTTTGTCGATGGCGATGACGAAGCTGCAATTGGTGCGGCCTTATCGGATGCCAGCCTGCTGTATCTGGAAAGTCCCTCAAGCTGGGTGATGAGTGAACAGAATCTGAATCAGCTCGGCGCGATGGCGCGCGAAGCGGGCGTGGTCAGCATGATCGATAACAGCTGGGCTTCACCGATTTTCCAGCAGCCGCTGCTGTGCGGCATCGATATCGTGGTGCACTCGGCGTCGAAATATATCAGCGGCCACAGCGATGTAGTGGCTGGTCTGGTGATCGCCAGCCAGCAGCACATCAACAACATTACGCGTCACATCAGTCCTTACCTCGGCGGCAAACTTTCGGCGCATGAAGCGTCACTGCTGATGCGCGGCCTGCGCACGCTGCCGCTGCGCATGAAACACCATCACCAAAGCGCGCTGACTATTGCTGAGAAACTGGCGAAGCATCCGCTAGTGACCGACGTCTGCCATCCGGGGCTGACACCGCAGTCGTGGTCCACCTTGCGCGGCTACAGCGGTCTGTTTGCCTTTGAAGTGGCGGAGCAGGTGGATATTCCGCAGTTGTGCAACGCGCTGGAGCTGTTCCACATGGGCGTGAGCTGGGGCGGATTTGAGAGTCTGGTGATGCCGGCGATTTCGGTGATCAACCAGGCCAGTGAATTTAACTCGGCGGTGGATTTCGGCGTCTCGCCACGCCTGATCCGCATCTCGGTCGGCCTTGAAGAGACCAACGATTTGTGGGCCGATTTGCAGCAAGCCCTTGCCAGCGCGAATCGCGCGTAATCACTCACTGGAGAAAAGTCATGACGCAACGTTTTGCCGTGAAAGCATTAGTGTTAGCCGTGGGTTTGAGTGCAGCGATGAGCAGCCTCGCCGCCAAGCTTACCGTAGTGGAAGTGATTACCAGCCCGCCGCGCACCGCGCTGCTGCAAAAAATGCTCGATGAGTATAAAACCCAGCATCCCGGCACGGAGATTGAGCTGATTTCTCTGCCGTGGGGCCAGGCGTTTGAAAAGCTCGGCACCATGCTGCAGAGCGGTCAGGTGCCGGATGTGGTGGAGATGCCGGATACCTGGCAAGGATTGTATGCCAGTAACAATATGCTGGAAGACCTCGAGCCGCGCCTGAAAAGCTGGGATGCCACGCCACAGCTCACCGATAAAACGCTGGCCATGGCGCGCGCCGCCAACGGCAAAGCCACCATGGTGCCGTACGGCTTTTATCTGCGCGCGCTGTTCTGGAATAAAAAGCTGTTCCAGCAGGCAGGATTGAGTGAACCGCCCAAAACCATGGAGGAATTCGCCAGCGATGCCCAGCGCATCAGCAAATTGGGGAATGGCATCAGCGGCTACTGCATGCGCGGTGGCGTGGGCGGCACTAACGCCTGGATGATGTTTATGGCGGCGATGAACGGTTCACCGGAGTTCTTCGATAAACAAGGTAACAGCACGCTGACCGAGCCGGGAGCGATGAAAGGCGCGCAGCTGCTGGTGGATATGTATCAAAAGGGCGGCGCCTCGAAAGACAGCGTTAACTGGGGCTTCAATGAGATCGTTTCGGGCTTCTATTCAGGTAAATGCGCAATGCTCGATCAGGATCCCGACGCGCTGATCGCGATTAAAAACAGCATGGCGGCCGATGATTTCGCTGTGGCTCCGATGCCGGTTGGCCCGTCAGGCAAAGCTTTTCCGACCATTGGCTATACCGGCTGGTCGATGTTCAAGCAGGGTAAACAGAAGGATCTCGCCTGGCCGCTGATTACCTTCCTCAGTGACAAAACCAACAACCTCGCATGGTCAAAATTCGTCGGCACGCTGCCGATTTACAAAGGTGCCGAGCAAGACCCGTTTTACCAAACGCCGCAGTTCGCCGGCTGGTTCAAAGAGCTGAACGATCCTAACTATGTGCCACTCACCATGCCAACCCATCTCAAAGGCTGGGGCTATTTCAACTCGGTGATTGTGAAAGAGAGCAGCCAGGAAACCTTGCTGGGTGAGAACGATACCGAAAGCATGGTGAAAGATTGGGCGAACTATCTCAGCAAAGAGCAGAAAGCCTGGCTTGCTACGCAGTAACCTTTAACCACGCGGAGTGTGATTATGATGCTTGATGCTTCTCTGCCCAACAGTCCGGCGCGCCGCCGCCTCCGCTGGAGTCGGCTGGCTGAGCCGTGGTGGTATCTCTCGCCTGGCCTGTTGCTGATCGCTTTGTTCATCTTTGTGCCGATGGCGATCGGCATCTCCTATGCGTTTCAGAGCATTAACCTGCTGAATCCGCTGGAGACCGGTTGGGTCGGCTGGGATAACTTCAGCGAGATGTTTGATGACCGGCGCTTTTTCAAAGCGCTGGGCCACACGCTGAACTGGACGCTCAGCTCGCTGCTGCTGCAGTTCTTTTTCGGTTTGGCGCTGGCGCTGCTGCTCAATCGTGAATTCCGTTTTCGCCGTTGGGTGCAGGCGCTGGTGTTCTTGCCGTGGGCGGTTCCGGCATTTCTCTCTGGCTTGACCTGGTCATGGTTGTTCAATCCGGTCGTCGGGCCGCTGCCGCAGTGGCTGAGCGATTTGGGCGTGCTGAGTGAGCCGTATAACATTCTGTCCGATCCGCAGTTGGCTATGTGGGGACCGGTGATCGCCAACGTCTGGTTTGGCATTCCGTTCTTTGCCATCACGCTGCTGGCGGCGCTGCAGTCGATTCCCAAAGATCTGTACGAAGCGGCCTCGATTGACGGTGCCAGCGGCTGGCAGCAGTTTCGTCGCGTCACGCTGCCGTTTCTGGCACCGATGATCGCCATCACCGTGATGCTGCGCACCATCTGGATCGCCAATTTTGCCGATCTCATTGTGGTGATGACCGATGGCGGTCCGGCGGGATCGACCTCGATTCTCTCCAGCTACATCTTCACCACCGCCTATCGCAAGCTCGACTTTGGCTATGCCTCAGCGATGGCGGTGTTTCTGTTACTGCTGATGACCTGTTATGCGCTGGTGTTGCTGCGCATCCGTCATCAGCTGCTGAAATAGGAGGCGGCGATGCGACTCTTACCGCTGATTGGCCATCGCCTGAGTATTGCGGCGTATCTGCTGTTCGCGCTGTTTCCGCTGTATTGGATCATCAAAATCTCGCTGACGCCGGACCAACTGTTGTTTAGTCAGGGCGTAACGTTATTGCCGAGCGGCGTGACTTTTGGTCATTTCAAAAAAGTGCTGACCGACAGTGATTTCCCGACCTTTTTTACCAACAGCCTGATTGTCTCGTTTAGCACCGCGTTTCTTACCACGCTGATTGCCGCTGCGGCCGGCTATGCCTTTTCGCGCTTCCAGTTCCGCGGCAAAGTGCTAATCGCCGGGCTGCTGCTGTTCACGCAGATGTTTCCGCTGGTGATGATCATCGCGCCGATTTACAAGGTGATGGCGCCGCTGGGCCTGACCAACAGCTTGCTGGGGCTGATTCTGATCTACACCGCGTTTAACGTGCCGTTTGCCACCTTCCTGATGCAATCCTTCTTTGATGCGATTCCCAAAGATCTGGAGGAGTCGGCGATGCTGGAAGGCTGCACGCGTTTTCAGGCGCTGTATCGCGTGCTGGTGCCGCTGACCTTGCCGGGCATGGCGGCCACATTGGGCTTTGTGTTTACCGCAGCGTGGAGCGAGCTGCTGTTCTCGCTGATGCTGATCAACAAAAACGAAGTGATGACCTTCCCGGTTGGGCTGCTCAGCTTCGTGTCGAAGTTTGCCGTTTCCTGGGGCGAGATGATGGCGGCGGTGGTGCTGGCGCTGATCCCGGCCTGTCTGTTCTTCGCCTTTATTCAACGCTATTTGGTTCAGGGACTCACCGCCGGTGCGGTTAAGGGGTAAATCATGGCTGAAATCACGCTCAAACAGATCGACAAGCGCTATGGCAACGTTGAAGTGCTGCGCGATATTAACCTCACCATCAAAGACGGCGAATTCGTGGTACTGGTGGGACCTTCCGGCTGTGGCAAATCGACGCTGCTGCGCACCATCGCCGGACTGGAGCTGGCGACCGGCGGCGATATTCGTATCGGCAACCAGCTGATGAACGATGTGGCACCCAAAGATCGCGATATCTCGATGGTGTTTCAAAGCTACGCGCTCTATCCGCATCTAACTGTGGCGCGCAATATGGGCTTCAGCCTGGAAATTCAGAAGCGTCCGCGCGCGGAAATTGAAGAGAAGGTGAGGCGTGCGGCGGAAATTCTCAGCCTGACGCATTTGCTTGATCGCCGACCCAAAGAGTTATCCGGCGGTCAGCGCCAGCGTGTGGCCATGGGACGCGCCATCGTGCGTCAGCCGCAGGTGTTTCTGTTTGATGAACCGCTGTCGAACCTGGATGCACAGTTGCGCGGTCAGATGCGCGTCGAGATCAAGAAGCTGCACCAGCAGATGAACAACACCATTGTGTACGTGACGCACGATCAGGTTGAAGCCATGACGCTGGCGGATCGCATTGTGGTGCTGAACAACGGTGTGATTCAGCAGGTCGGTACGCCGCTCGAGCTGTATGACACACCGGCGAACAAGTTTGTCGCCAGCTTTATTGGCTCGCCATCAATGAACTTCATCAATGGCATGATGACCACGCAGGGCGTGCGTATTGGCGATAGCGCACAGCTGCCGTTGAATCAGCATTGGTCGCAGCATCAGGCTGGGCGAGCGGTAATTTACGGTATCCGCCCCGAAAACGTGGCGATTGCCGAAGCGGGCGCGATGAATGCGCTGCCGTTAGAAGTGTCGCTGGTGGAGCCGACGGGATTATCCGAGCTGATTCATGGATCGCTGTTGGGGCACGACATTATGCTGTTCACCACGCAACGTTCTGGCGCACAGGCGGGGGATATTCTGCCGGTGACCATTGATGCGGATCGCGCGATGCTGTTTGATGCGGATTCGCAAAAGCGTTTATAACGCGTTTTACAGCTGCCTGTTTGCACAGGCAGCTCAGGGAATTACTTAGACTGCTGCTGTTTGCTGTCCGCTTCTTTCTGCTTTTTGTTCGCCATATGGTGACCAACCGCACAACCCGCTGCTGCACCCGCAACGCCGTGATGCGCCACGTGGCCCGCCACGCCGCCGACAACCGCTCCTTTGATGCAGCCCTTCGCTTCGACCTGAGAAGTGACCGACAGCAGCACGCCCGCAGTTAATACAATCAGAGAAAATTTACGCACTGGATTTATTCCTTATAAAGTTAATAGCGTGTAAATACACGCTTCCAGTGTAGTAAGTGGAATAAATCCTACCGTTATAAACTGTAAACAAAGATATTTTAGCGAAATACCCTAATGCGGTTTAGTGAACGCTTTTTAATCGGCTTATTTAACAATATTAATCATTGATAAAAGTCACAGACTAATGGAATGCGCTAGCGAGTGTTTATCACGCCTGTAGAAGAGAGTGCAGCCTCCTTGCTGCCCGCATTATCGTTAACGTTTCAGTCTGGCCCAATCGACAAACTGGCCATCCTTCATCACCGCCGCTTTTTCCGGAAAATAGTGATAGAAAATGACGGTCAATCCATCGCCTTGCATAACACGCGCAGAGTCGGTGGTGGCTATCTCCGCCATCATCTTGCCGTCGCAGGTGACTTCATGATTCTTCACATTAAAAGTGAATTTTCTGAACTGGTAGATCTTCAATTTAGCTGCATCCTAACCGATAACATTAAAGCAAAGTGAGGTGAGAAAAGCAGGGTTTGCGGCTTTCATACTAATTATTTCCCGTGGTGATTTTTCGCCATGAAAACGTACGCGAGGCCACTAAGACTTTTCTTATCTTTAATCAAGTTGGATGAGCTTGTTTTTATCGGGGAATGTCATCGCGCCGAGGCGATCATTTTTTATGCGGCAGGACTTGCTGATAGCGGTGCTGAATTAGATTGGATTTTACAAAACAATTGTTTTCTCTTAACCTGACTGACGCACGTTGATTTTCTCAAGATAACAACGCCATTGGTTAATAACTCTTAAGCTTGAGTAAATATGACTACACAGAGAATTAAATGACCAGCAGTTATGATGAACAGATGAAGGACCGAATGATTGGTGAGGCGCTGCTTGCTCTTTTAGAAGACCAGGTTGCAGTATCCTCTGCGGCGCTGATAGCCAAACTTGAAGAGATGGCGGAAACAGAAGAGGAAAGCTACAGGCGAGTTGCCTGCCAACGCGCACTGGCGGATGTCAGAAATCATAGCGTCAGGACCAGCACGCAACGCGACGGACAAGATTTCAGTAGTGAGAAGCATGCTAATATCCCGAATCAGAAAAAGCACTGATTACGATGCTAAACACTTTTCCGCAATCTTACTCATCGCGTTGACATAATCCTGCTTAAGCTGAACGGGCGCGGCTTCTTCTTGCTGCTTCAATAGCGCAGTAATGTGATCAAGTTGCAAAGGTTGATCGGATTTAAGCAGGCATGACACGGCGTGACCAATGACAGCATGAATGTCATCCATATTTTCCGCTTTCTCGTCTGACATCACCTTCTCCTTAATCCCTTTGCTAATTAACATTTTTCAGCTTGCTCCAAAGCATTCATAGGAATGTATTATTTCGCGCCCTCAGGGCAGGGCATTGATCAGTTTCTGGCGCAGCGTGGTTACACGTGCAGTGAGATCGGCCAGTTCTTCATAAGGCGTATCCATCACTGACACCATGTCAGCCGGAACGCCGGCCGCCGCGATCTTTAATTCTTGTCCCTGCTCAGTGACGGAGATCAACACTCTGCGCTCATCGCCACCAACATCGCGTTTTCTACTGATAATGCCAGCCTGCTCCAGTCGCTTTAAAAGCTGGCTGAGCGTGCCTGAATCCAGCTGCACGCGCGCGCCCAATTCTGAAACGGTGACATGGTCTTTTTCCCACAGCGCCAGCAGCACCAGATACTGCGGATAGGTCAAACCCAGTGGTTTCAGTCGCGACTGATAAAGTTTGGTCATCGCAAGGGACGCGGAATAGAGCGCGAAGCAGAGAAACTGGTCGACAGTCACCGGCGCTTCACTCTCAGGACCTACACAGCAAACTTCATCGTTTAACTCTTTCATATCACCACTATTTTTAAGGCAGAGTTGCAGTCATTGAGACTGAAAAACGTGAATATATTGACATAAATTAGATTGAAGTCAATCTAATTTGGATTGGCTATTTTTTGTTAATATCTATTGTAAATCATAGGATTAGCTATAATTTCATTAACAATCGATGGTAACGCAAGGTTTAAAACTTCTATGGATTCAGCAACGCCCGGCATTCTCATCCTCGCGGCAGGTAAAGGTTCGCGTTATATCGCCAGCGGCGGCAGCGGCAATAAGTTGCTGGCCAGCATAAACGACGATGCGCCGACGGTAATTGAAACGGTGATTGAACAGGCAAAGCTGAGTGGCTTGCCGGTGGCGCTGGTGACGCGTCCCGACTATCTGGCGGTGCGTCAGCATGCAGTAAAGGCAGGCGTGCAGCTTGTGCTGTGTGAAAGTGGCGGCAGCGGCGAATCCATTGCGGCGGGTGTGGCGATGACCGCTCACTGGAACGGATGGATCATTACGCTGGGAGATATGCCGTGGCTAACGGTGGATCATTATTGGCAAGTAAAAGAGGCGTTAGAAAAGGGCGCGGCGCAGGTGCGTCTTACCTATAAAGGCAAACCCGGCCATCCGGTCGGGTTTGCTGGATGCTACGCTGAGGCGTTACGCAATTTGCAGGGCGATGAAGGTGCCAGAGCGCTGCTGGAACCGCGCTTACTGGTCACCTTTGAAGCGGATGCTGCTGTACAGCGCGATTTCGATGTGGTGGCTAAACCACGTTGAGCCGAGCCGCCGCGACATCCGCGACAATTGATAGCGCTAGCGTGCGCGCATCGCGCGCCTGGGCAAAGATGCCTATCGGCGCTTTGATACGCGCAATCTCTTCCTCACTAAACCCTAGCGACAGCAATTTCTTAATACGCGTTGCATGCGTGCGCCGACTTCCCAATGCTCCGATATAGAAGGGTGCAGAACGCAGCGCTGCCAGAAGCACTGGGAGTTCGCGATCGAGATCGTGATACAGCAAAATCACCGCCGTAAAGGGATCAACGGCCTGCGCCTGCACATCCTCGCCAGAAAGCACCTCGTAACCAGCGGCCTGCGCAATCGACGCCGTCGCCAATGCTTCGACTGAACGTCCATATACCGCCACGCGTGTTTTGGGCAGATAGCCGGTGATAAAGGCATCCTCCTGCCAGCCGGTCATCTCAGTGCAAGCAGCGCTCGCCAGCCGCTGAAACGTCGGCAGATAGCGCAGCGCTGCGGGTTGACGCTTTGCCAGCAAATCCAGCACGTTTCTAAGCGGTTGCGCGTCACGTAGCTGATGGAAAGCCAGCGTGATGCCGCCGCCACAGGGCAGCACAATATCCAGATAAGGCGATCCTTCGCCATATCTCACAAAGCGATCTTTGCCAGTGGCGATAACTTGCAACGCTTCATAAGCCGCCGCCGCTTCCACGCAGCCGCCGGAAACATAGCCGCAATAGCGGCCATCTTCCCGCACCACCATCTGCGCACCCAATGCCCGCGCCGCGCCACCGCGAATCTCAACCAGCGTGACCAGCACGGCAGCGGAATCTGCCTCCATTGCTTCAAGCGCGAAGCGCAGGATGCTTTCACTGTCATCGGTCTGTAAAGCCTGCTGCGGCTTGATCTGCGGATGCAGATCGTCATCAATCAGTAGCTGCTGCAATGCGCTTCTCCTCAGCTTTAGACAAGGGCAGGCAAGCCTTTAAGTAACTTATCCAGCGTCACCGGATAGTCGCGCACGCGTACGCCGGTGGCGTTGTAAATGGCATTGACGATTGCTGCGCTGACGCCGCACAAGCCCAGTTCACCCACGCCCTTTGCTTTCATCGGTGAGGAGATGGGATCGGTGTCATCAAGGAAGATCACCTCCTGCTGCGGGATATCGGCGTGAACCGGCACTTCGTAGCCCGCCATATCATGGTTGACGAAATAACCGAGGCGTTCATCGACGAACAGCTCCTCCATCAACGCGCCGCCAAGTCCCATCGTCATGGCACCAATCACCTGACTGCGCGCCGTTTTGGGATTGAGAATGCGTCCGGCGGCACAAACCGCCAGCATGCGCCGCACGCGCACTTCACCGGTAGCGACGTCCACGCCGACTTCAATGAAGTGTCCGGCGAAAGTGGATTGCTGATATTGCTCGTCAAGATCGCCAAACTCAATGGTGTCTTCCACGGTGATAGTCGCTTCAGCGGCGGCCTGGGCGAGCGGCACGCTCTGGTTTCCGTCATGCACCTGACCGTCGCTGAAGGTAGCGCGTTGCGCATCAAAGCCCAGTTTGCTGGCGACCGCTTCACGCAATTTCACGCAGGCGGCGTAAACGCCGGATGTTGAGGTGTTCGCGCCCCATTGGCCGCCGGAACCGGCAGAAACCGGGAAGTCTGAATCGCCTAAATGAACCGCCACACGCTCGATCGGCACGCCCATCATCTCCGCCGCCGTTTGCGCGAGGATGGTGTAGCTGCCGGTGCCGATGTCGGTCATGTCGGTTTCAACGGTGATGATGCCGTTATTGTCCAGATGCACACGCGCACCGGAAGGCGCCACCATGTTGTTACGAAAACCGGCCGCAACACCCATGCCGACCAGCCAGCGTCCCTCTTTGACCATTGCCGGTTTGGCGTTGCGTCGTGACCAGCCAAAGCGCTCGGCGCCGGTATTCAGGCACTCAACCAGCTGGCGGCGTGAGAAAGGGCGCTCGGGTTTGGCCGGATCGACCTGCGTGTCATTGAGGATGCGGAAGGCGATCGGATCAATGCCCACTTTTTCCGCTATTTCATCAATGGCAATTTCAAGCGCCATGAGTCCAGGCGCTTCACCCGGTGCGCGCATGGCGTTACCTTCGGGCAGATCCAGCGTCGCCAGTCGTAATCCGGTAAAGCGGTTAGCACCGGCGTAAAGCAGTTCCGTTTGCTGCACGGCAGTTTCAGGTGTGCCACCCGGCAGGTTCCCCGACCAGCTTTCATGCGCGATGGCCTGAATCTTGCCGGCTTTATCGGTGCCGATGCGGATGTGCTGAATGGTGGCCGGTCGATGTGTGGTGTTATTGGTGATTAATGGCCGCGGCAGCATCACTTTGACCGGACGCTTTACCGCGCGCGCACCCAACGCCGCTAACACCGCATCGCTGCGCAGGAACAGCTTGCCGCCAAAGCCGCCGCCAATATAAGGCGACACGATGCGGATCTTCTCCATCGGCATGTTGAGCGTGGCGGCCAGATCGGTGCGGCACCAGTCGATCATCTGATTCGAGGTCCAGACGGTGAGTTTATCGCCTTGCCATGTCGCCATCGAGGCGTGCGGTTCCATCGCGGTGTGGCTTTGGTCAGGCGTAGTGTAGTGCGCATCCAGCTTGACGTCAGCTGCAGCAAACGCACCGGCGAAATCACCCACGGACTTATCTGGCGTATCTTCGGGCGCGGAGGTAACGCCCGGCTTTTGCTGCGCGAGATCATAAGCGCCGCGCTCACGCTGATAATCCACCTTCACTAAACTGGCCGCAGCACGCGCCTGCTCAAACGTCTCCGCGACGACCAGTGCGACGGCCTGGTGATAGTGTTCGATGGTGTCGCCGGCCAACAGGCGAGCGGTATTTTTATCGCCTTTGCCCAGTTTTCCCGCGTTGATAGCCGTCACCACCGCTAACACGCCCGGCGCATTTTGCGCTGCCTGCACATCAATGGCAGTGATTTTTCCTTTGGCGATCGGCGCGCCGACCACATAGCCGTACGCCGCATCGGGCGCTTCGTGATGCCATTCGTACGCGTAATGCGCCAGGCCGGAGGTTTTCAGCGGTCCGTCGATACGATTGAGTGGCTGACCAACTACCTTGAGCTGATCAATTGGGTTATTGCCTGCGGATTTTTCGAATTTCATCAGTTATCCCCTCGCTTCTGCCAATACGGAAGCGAGCGTTCGCTGCGCCAGAATGATCTTGAACTCGTTTTCAGCGGTAGGTTGCGCCGTGGCGAACAACCGATCGCTCACTGCCTGCGCGCCCTGAATCAGCGCATTATCCGCCTCTTCCAACCGCCACGGCTGATGTGCCACGCCACCGAGCGCCACGCGACCGGATTTATCCGGCTGAATGATGGCGGCAACAGAGACCAGCGCAAAAGCGTAGGACGCGCGGTCGCGCACCTTGCGGTAAATGTGTGTGCCGCCCAGCGGGGCCGGCAGTGAAACGGCCACAATCAGCTCGCCAGGAGTGAGCACGGTTTCCAGATGCGGCGTATTGCCAGGCGCACGATAAAATTCAGCAATCGGGATTTTGCGCTCTCGCCCATCCGGGCTGACCGTTTCGATAACCGCATCCAGCAAACGCATCGCCACCGCCATATCGCTCGGATGGGTGGCGATACAGGCCTGGCTGGTTCCGACCACCGCATGCTGGCGACTGAAGCCATCCAGCGCCGCGCAGCCGCTGCCGGGTAAACGTTTGTTGCACGGTTGGTTGGTGTCATAGAAGTAGGGGCAACGCGTGCGCTGCAGCAGATTCCCAGCGGTTGTCGCCTGATTACGTAACTGGCCGGAAGCGCCAGCCACTAACGCGCGCGACAGCACGCCATAATCACGGCGAATACGCGCATCGGCCGCCAGATCGGTGTTACGCACCAATGCGCCGATGCGTAATCCGCCATCGGCTGTGGCCTCGATTTTGTCCAGCTCAAGACCATTCACATCAATAAGATGCGCGGGCGTCTCAATCTCCAGCTTCATCAGATCGAGCAGATTGGTGCCGCCGGCGATGAATTTGGCATTAGTATGTTGCTGAGCGCTGGTAGCGGCTTCAGCCGGGGTTTTGACCCGCTGGTAAGTGAAGGCTTTCATGATTCCAGGCCCTCCGCGTACTCTTCAATCGCCGCAAGAATGTTGGAATAGGCACCGCAGCGGCAGATATTGCCACTCATGCGCTCACGAATTTCATCCGCAGTCACGTTGGGCGCGGAAACCAGATCGTGGGTGACGTGGCTGGGAATGCCCGCTTTGATCTCTTCCAGCACAGCCATCGATGAACATATTTGCCCAGGCGTGCAGTAGCCGCACTGGTAACCATCATGTTTGATGAACGCCGCCTGCAAGGGATGCAGCTCATCCGGATTTCCTAAACCTTCAATGGTGGTGATTTCTGCATCCTGCTGCATTACCGCTAAGGTCAGGCACGCGTTGATGCGACGTCCGTTGACCATCACCGTACAGGCACCACATTGGCCGTGATCGCAGCCTTTTTTGGTGCCGGTCAAATGCAGGTGCTCACGCAATGCGTCCAGCAGCGTGGTGCGGGTATCAACGTTTAATTGCTGCTGTATACCGTTGACTTTGAAGCTGATCGGCACCATTGACGGCACAGGTGTTGTTAAGTGTTGGCTGCTCATGCCAAACCTCCAGTAAAAGGGTTAAATGTTGGGGTACAACTTATTTTTGTATGGTTTTAGAAGGGTAAGCATAGTCGGCATCTGCGAAAGCATTATCCGTAATCACTAAATGGGTTTATGAGCGGAAGTAATAAAAGCAGGTTAGGGCGCTGAATAGCCCGCGAAAACGGCGCTTCTACAGGGCCGCAGCGGCTAACTATTTCGCCAGGTTTTTGATATTTTCGTCAATGCGCGCCTGGAGAAAGCGCAGCGTTTCCGCAGTGATTTGCTCTGGGAACAAATCGGCCGCTTTGCGGGCAAAGCCAGATGCAACCGAACTGTAATTATCGATGATATCGCCTGCCTGCGCTGGCGTGAGTTCAGTTTCCTGTTGCCCGAGCGCTAATCCCGCTCTGGCCGCGACATCCGCTTGCGTCATCCGCTCAACAGCTTGACGATTTCTTCGGGTTTGCTAAGAGTTAAATCCAGCATATTGTGGCTTAACGTCCAAAAATGACTTTAACACCCAATATTATGGAGTTAATCAACGCTTTCGGCGAGTTGTTGTTCCAGAAAGGCAATAAACGCTCTTACCTTTGCATTCAGCGCCGAACGCTCGTTGACGCAAGCATAAATATTCATCGGTGAAGCCACTACGTCGCTTTTCTCACCTTGATCTGAGTGGAATAAAGGTATTAGTTGACCACTCTCGAGCAACGGCTGAGCAATAAAACTCGCCAGCCGGGCAATTCCACCGCCGTTTTCGGCAATTTTCGCGATGATATCAATATCATCGCTGATGAATTCTGGGTTGAGCTTTGCATTCACCGGCTGGCCATTGACCATAAACGTCCACGGAAGAAAGCGTCCGTCGGTTGGATAGCGGAAAACCAAACAGGCGTGCTGGCTCAGATCTTCAGGCGTTTTAGGGATGCCCGCACGCGCCAGATAAGAGGGTGCCGCGCAGAAGATAAAGGGTAATGAGGCAATTTTGCGGGCGATCAATTGAACACTCAGTTGCGCCTCAATACGAATACTGACGTCAACGCCTTCCAGGCGGTGGTCAACATTGCGATCGGTACTGATCAGTTCGATATCAATATCGGGGTAAGTTTGTTTAAAGGCAGGCATCAGTGGGGCGAGAACGTGTCTGCCAAATGCCGCCGTGGTGGCGATGCAAAGCGAACCCTGCGGTTTGGTTTCAATCGCTGCGGCCTGCGAGGCAAGGTCAATATCATGGGGAATGTGTCGGACTTTTTCGAAATAGCGTTTACCGCTTTCGGTTAACGTCATGCTTCGGGTAGTGCGTGAAAGCAGCCGCACACCCAAATGTGTCTCCAGACGCGCAACACTTTGGCTTACCGCCGCTGGACTCATTCCTTTCGCCCGCGCGGCGGCGGCAATGCTGCCGTTCTCAACTACGCGAATAAAAGTGTTGATCAACCCCAGTAAATCCATAGATCCCTCAATGCGTGATTCGTTACTTTTACTTAATAATGATTAAAGCAGAAGCGTTCTACTCGCATCCTGATTCACTTGATAGGTTAGCGGCTGTTTTGCTTAAACTTACTGAAAAGGATCACGCTATGACAATAGCAACCGAGAAAAGTAGTGCTCGTCTACGCCTGCCAAAGCACGTTTCACCTTACATCTTCGCGCTGTATATGGCGACAATCATGGCGTTTCTGATGAGCCTGGTCATTACCTTCGCCGAATTTGGCATCGGGCCACATTATATGGAAAATGTGATGAATGCATATCAAGTTGCGATGCCCGCTGCTTTTGTTTGCATACTGGTAGTGCGCCCGATTGTGGTTCGGTTGGTGGGATTAACGGTGCATGGTCATTGAGTCGTTTGATGCTCCCTCACATCAGTTTTATTGTGGGCTTCCAACTCTGCTCTGTAAAAAATCGATGAACGCTCGTACTTTTTCAGGTACATGACGCGTGTTGGGGTAAAGCGCATAAATTCCTTGACGGGGAAAATGATGATCTGGCAGTAGTTGGATCAAATTCCCCAGGCGCAACTCTTCATGCATAAGCCAGGCAGGTAAGAGGGCAACGCCAGCCCCTCCAAGAGCAAAAGCCAAGAGCGAAGCAGCGTTGTCAGCCATGATCATGGCAGGACTATGTACGTTGAAAACTACGCTCTCACCTTCGGTTTTGAAACTTGCAAACCTGAGATGTCCAATATTCTGTAATAACATATGATTTAACTTCGGCTCTCTTTTATTATAATCCTTAAAATCAGCTATGCTGACCTGCATTGGAAATGAAAAAGGAATTATCCATTGCGTACCCGTGATTCTGCACGTTTGCTTATTATGAACTCCCTTAATCAGGTCTTATTATTCAGGTTCAGGCATGATAAGGATGCGCTGGCTGGCAAAGTATACTGGGCAACTCCCGGTGGAGGCGTGGAATCAGAAGAGACTTTTGAGCAGGCAGCCATTCGGGAACTTAGAGAAGAAACAGGCATTTATGTTAATGATGTAGGCCCGTCGTTAACGGAGAGAACCTTTGAAATGACTCTGCCCAGCGGTGAGATGGTTCTGGCACATGAGCGATTTTATTTAATTAAAATAGGCGATGAAGATATCAGTACCAGCGGATGGACTGAAAATGAAAAATCAGTGATTAATAATTATCACTGGTGGGATCTTAATGAACTCCGCAATACAGACGACGTTGTTTACCCCTCAAATATTCCTGATATCTGCTCAATTGCCTCCTCAATCTAAGTGCGCATAATCATGATTATGTTAAATCAAGCATCTCATCGCGCACTCATACCACGTCTAGACCCGATATCAACCGTCACCCTTTCAAGTGACGTTTAACGTTAAACACCCGCGTTAAGGCGGCTGGTAATAATCTCAAGGCCAATCTGTTGGCCATATGAAAGTTCAAGCGTGTTGCCGTCGGGATCGGCGAAGAATGCCCAATAACCGACGGGAGCGGCTGATTGTTGCGCTGGGCGGCGTAACACACCTTCGCATTCAGCCTGAGCAACCTTGGCATCAATCTCTTCTTTACTGTCATACGCAACGCCTATATGACCAAACGGACCCAGAGGCGTATCCACTGTGGTTTGAGATTGCACCAACACCAACGCAAATGGACGCGTTAAATCAGAAAGCCATGCGACTTTTTGCGCTTCTGCAATGCCTGATGCCCGCTCATGGATCACCTGCATCCCTGCGTAACGTTGATAGAAATCGATGCTGCGTTCTATATCTCTCACTTGCAGCGCTATGTGGCTAAAACCAATATCGTGCTCTTTCATATTCCAATCCTGTAAAATAAGAAGAATTGGAATATGACATAAAATGTTGATGGCACTTGTTCACGAATGCCTAAAGATGAAGCTCATACACCACGCAAGGCACATCGTAGTGTTGCTCAATCGCTTTGTAGGTCATGCCAAGCCGCTGCATCACCTTTTGCGAAGCGGCATTCTCAGGATCGGCCACCGCAACCAAATATTTAACGCCAACCTTTTCTACCGCAAACTTAACTATCGCCTGTGCGGCTTCGGTGGCAAAACCTTTACCGTGATAATTGGCATTGAGACGCCAGCCAATTTCCAAAGGCGCACCATCCTGATTGGCTAAATGCTGCAGACAGCAAGCACCGACGATTTCGCCAGACTCTTTTTCCCGCATCGCCCACCAGGAAAAACCATATTGCTGCCAGCGCGATTGAACGCGTTCGATACTCGTCAGGGTCTCTTCTGGCGTTTTAACTACGCCATTGCTGATGTAACGCATAATTTCCGGATCGCTTTCCATCGCTCGCAGTCCGTCAAAATGCGCCAGCTCAAAGGGTTCCAGCCGCAGTCGGGTTGTTTCTAATTCCATCATATCTCCACTTAATGAAGAGCCTACACCAGCGTCATCGCATACGGTGACGCTTCAGAAATATCCAGCTGCTGCGCCAGTTAACTATGTCGGCTATTTTACCCAACAGCAAATGAAACGCGCCAGGCTGATATACCACCCGCTGCCTTTCCTGGCTGTGCATCGCTTCATGTTCTTATTTTCGTTGCACATTTTTGCCAGTGGCAAGCCCGATGCAAGGCTAACGCCCAGCGCGGCCATACGTTCACCCAGCGGTTATATCTCAACAACACTGACATGCCTTTAAATCTGTAATCGCGAATTTGGGAAATTTCGTACAAACCTCCCTTCCCCAGTCCGATATTCATAGCACCGGGATCGCGCTTTAATGCCAGCATAATAAAGATGGGGATAACTATGTTGTCATTAACGCTGATAGACAATAACAAATGGATTACTGAAGGGATTTCGCGTTATTTTTCCGGGAAATTTATTCATGTAAAAAATATAGATAGTGACGATATTGACTCAGCGCTGAGTAAGATCGCAGGAACGGATTTGCTCATCAGTGAATTAACCGCTTATGGCCGCGATGTGCAATTCTTTACCGAATTATTGCTGAAAGTCCAACGGACTTCGCCAGACACGCGGATTATCGTGCTAACCGATTTGCATGAGAAAGCGGTCATAAGCTATGTGGTCAGTTTGCTGCCAGGTGTTACTTTTCTCTCTAAAAAGTGCAGTCTGAAAGCGCTTTCTGATGCTGTATTAGGTTTACCGTTGGCTACAGAATTTGAGGCGGGTGTTCGCCGCACCAAGCAAACCCTTTCAGCGCGGGAGTTCGGTTTATTGCGCATGCTGGGGCAAACCAGCAATCTCACCGATATTGGATACAAACTGCATCTCAGTTGCAAAACCATCAGCCATCATCGACAGAGTATTATTCGCAAGCTCAACTGCGCCAACAATAAAGAGTTATTCAGCCGGTTAAGCCGGATGGGATATCACAGCAAACCGGTTTGAACAAAGGGGCATGGCATCGAATATTGTGTGATTACGGTTGCATTTCCGTCAATGATTGCTGGTTAACTGCGCACGCAGAGGCGCAGAATGGAATATATAACCATATATGAATATATATTCAATGACGCAATCATCTGAGGAGAAGGTCTAATGAGTTCCTACACGTATCCGAAATTTGGTGCCGGATTGTGGCACTTCGCCAACTATATCGATCGCTACGCCGTAGATGGTTACGGGCCAGCGCTTAGCACCCTTGATCAGATTAAACTCGCTGGCAGCGTCGAGGACCTATCCTATGTTGATGTGCCCTATCCCTTCACCGAAGGCGTAACCGTAGCGCAGGTTAAACAAGCGCTCGCCGATGCCGGATTGAAAGCCATTGGCGTGACGCCAGAAATCTATCTGCGCCGCTTTTCACGCGGTGCTTTCACCAATCCCGACGCCGCCATTCGCCAACAGGCGTTTGATTTAATGCATGAAGCCGCCACCGTAGTGCGTGAGCTGGGGGCTAACTACGTGAAAGTCTGGCCGGGTCAGGATGGCTGGGATTATCCGTTCCAGGTCGATCATAAAAACCTATGGAAGATGGCCGTAGAGGGTATGCGCGAACTGGCGAGCGCCAATCCAGACGTCAAATTTGCTATCGAGTACAAACCGCGTGAACCACGCGTGAAAATGACCTGGGATTCAGCTGCGCGTACGCTGCTCGGCATTGAGGATATTGGACTGGATAACGTTGGCGTGCTGCTCGATTTTGGTCATGCACTGTTTGCCGGTGAATCCCCAGCGGATTCCGCCCAGCTGATTATCGATCGTGGTCGTCTGTTTGGTATGGACGTCAACGACAACCTGCGCGGCTGGGATGACGATTTGGTGGTCGGTACCGTGCACATGACCGAGATTTTTGAGTTCTTCTATGTTCTGAAGATCAATAACTGGGACGGCGTGTGGCAGCTTGATCAATTCCCGTTCCGTGAAGATCATGTTGAAGCCGCCAATCTGTCGATTCGCTTCCTCAAACATATCTATCGCGCGCTGGATAAGCTGGATATCGCCGCGTTGCAGGAAGCGCAGCATGAGCAAAACCCGCTGAAAGCGCAAAGAATTATTCAAAATGCGTTGCTGACCAGCATAGAACAGTGATTTTACGTCGTGGGTCGTCATTTATGGCGACCTCAAATGCGAACGCCGTACTCGCATTTCACCCCGCCGCCAATGCTCATCCGCACTCTCGCGACCATCAATCAATCGGTTTAACGCTTCGGCGATCAGCAGATCAATACATTGGCTAAAGGTGGTGAGTTGGCAGCCTGGCGCGCTGGCTTCTTCAATATCATCGAATCCCACCACCGCAATCCTTGGCCTGGCCGGGGCGGCGCGCATCGCTTCCATCGCGCCGAGCGCCAGCACATCGTTTTCACAGAACAGCGCATCAATTGCGGGCGCATCCGGTTGATGCAGATAATCGCTCATCGCTTGCCAGCTGCGTGCACGATCGTAGCTGCCGGCTTTAAGCAGCACATCAATTTGACAGCCTGCTTGTTGCAGCGTCGCTTCAAATCCCTCTTTGCGCAGCAGATGTGACGTTGGTGTATCCGGACCTTGCATAAAACCAAACCGTTGCGCGCCCTGCGCCAGCAACAGCTCGGCGATTTGCTTGCCGGCGGCATAACCATCAATCGCCACCACATCGATGCCCTGCGCATGCGTATTGCGGCACAGCTGCACCAGCGGAATGTTGTACATATCCTCCACCAGCGTTATCAGCTGTGCCGATAACACCGTACCGAGAAACAAAATGCCGTCGATCTGCAATTGATCCGCCTGCGTCATTACCGATCGATACGGCTCGCCGTCGGTGATGTTGAGGATCATCGCCATATAGCCGCGACGTTGTAGCTGCTGCGTAGCTTCATTAAGAATCATCAGCGTATGCGGATTTTTCAGCTCGTCGATTACTACGCCAATAATATGCGTTTTCTTCTTTACCAGACTACGCGCCAGCAAATTGGGCCGATATCCCAGCTCTTTAGCGATGCGCATCACCTTCTCGCGCGCCTTCTCAGAGATTGAAGCGCCAGGCATAAACGCGCGCGATACCGTCCATTTCGATACGCCGGCAAGAAGTGCTACATCGCTGGCCGTGGCTTTTTTTACTGTTCTGGTCATCGGCTCCCTTCCGCAAATTACCTGACAAAAAGCGAGCATAAAGCGATTCCTCATGTAAGCAAGAGGCGATTTTTGCAAACTTTGCACCCGGTTGCATTTTTGTAATGCACTCGGGTGCAAATCGTGATGATTTTGTGATCATGGTGATGAAATCGCTTTTTGCTGCGTTGACTATTTTTCAACCGTGCCAGAGAGTGAATGCAGCACATCGCGTTGTCCGTCTGAACATGATGTCAATCAGCGGAACTCATCCCGTTGATTTTGCACCCGGATGCAAAATAATAGAAACCTTCCCTACAGAGATAAAAAAATGAAATTATTCAAAGTAGTAATGCTTATCTGCGGTTTGCTCAGTATGTTCACTGCCCAGGCGAAAACCTACATGGTTGGCGTCGCTCTGGCTAATCTCGATCTCAATTTTGTTTCCATCTTAAGAAGTCAGATGGAAAAGCAGCTTAAAGACAAAGGGCTTAACAGCCAGTTTGCCGATGCTAAAGGCGATGTATCTCTGCAAATCCAGCAGGTGGATGATTTCATCAATCAGGGCGCAGACGCGATCATCATCAACCCGGTTGATACGCAAGGCGTAATGCCGGTGATCGCCGCCGCGCAAAAAGCCAATATCCCGCTGATCTTCGTGAACCGTAAACCCGAAGTGAAACTGACCGGTAAAATGGCCTATGTCGGTTCCGACTCAGCGTTAAGCGGCAAAATGGAGATCGAAGCTTTAGCCAAGCGTCTGGATAACAAAGGAAATATCGCCATTCTGATGGGCGCCCTCTCCACCGAAGAAGCACGTCAGCGCACCAAAGCGGTTGAAGATTATGTGAAGGATCATCCCGGCCTGAAAGTGATCCAGAAACAGAGCGCCAACTGGCAGCGCAACGAAGCGGTCGATAAAACCCTGTCATGGTTGCAGGATGGGAATGATATCAACGCCATCATCGCTAACAACGATGAAATGGCGATCGGGGCGATTATGGCGCTCGATCAGTTGAAGAAAAACAATGTGTTAGTCGCCGGCATCGACGGCACGCCGGATGGTTTGCAGTTTATTAAGAACGGCAAAATGGCGGTGACGATCTTCCAGGATGCGAAAGGCCAGGCGACCGGTGCAGTCGATGTGGCTTACGACATGCTGAGCGGTAAAAAGACCGAAGCCTACAACTGGGTGCCATACCAGACGGTGACCAAAGAAAATTATCAGGAATTCACCAGTAAAAATCAGAAGTAACGCCGCTCTTGTTGGGTCGCCGATCATTCATGGCGACCTGCTTATGACCAATGCCTTTAAAGCAACGCTAAGTGCGAATTTTGTTGCTTCCATTGCACTATTAACTCGCTATGTTGGGGTTAAAAATGGAGGTCAACATGCTCAAACCGTCTTCGCCCTGGTGGTGGGATCTTTCAACCCGGGAATTCAGTGAACTTGATATGGCGAATATCGTCGCCGTGCTGCCGATTGGCGCAGTTGAACAACATGGCCCGCATCTGCCGGTGCGTGTGGATGCGGCGATCAACGCCGGCATTATTCAACGCGCGGTGGAATTATTGCCCGACGATCTTCCTTTGCTGGTGTTGCCCGCGCTGCCGATGGGTAAATCGGATGAACATCTTGCCTATCCCGGCACCCTTTCGCTGCCGTATGACGTGTTAGGCAAAGTATGGTTCGAAGTCGCGAAAAGCGCCTGGCGCGCCGGAATTCGCAAGCTGATTTTCTGGAACTCGCACGGCGGACAGCCGCAGCTGATGGAAATCGTCTGTCGCCAGCTGCGCATCGAACTGGGCATGTTTGCCGTCAGCGCCAGCTGGTTCCGTACCATTGATGCATCGGATCTCTACAGCGCGCATGAACTTAATCACGGCATTCACGGCGGTGAATCAGAAACCAGCATGATGCTGCATTTGCACCCTGAACTGGTGCAGATGCAGCACGCCGCTAATTTCGTTTCCACTTCGGTGGCGCTTGAAGCGACCGGCGGTATTTTAACGCCGGAAGGCGGCATTGGTTTTGGCTGGATGGCGCAGGATCTGCATCTGTCTGGTGCTACCGGCAACGCCGCAGCGGCGGATGCTGAGCGCGGTGCGATTGCCACCGATCGTGCTGCACATGCGCTGCTGAAGCTGGCACGCGAAGTGAACGATTTCGATATTCATTTCCTGACCGATCGCACCGCATTCTCGTAGGGTCGCCATGTAAGGTGACCAAGTGCGCATTAATGCGGACCCTACAAAACCTCCATCGTTGCGACCTGCTATCAACGCAATTCCGACATCATCCCTTTAATGGTTTCGGCGAACACGCTCCCAATCGCGCTGGTGCCGCGATCGTGGCCGATCAACATCAGCGTTTGCGTGTGCTGGGCCAGTTCGCGCACCGGAATATAGACTAACCGGCCGCTGCGTTGGTCAGATTCAATGTCAATTGGCGTGAGAAACGTGAGGGTTTGATCCATCATCGCCGACTGTCGCATCACCTCGATCGAATTGGTTTCAATAACCGGCTGCATATTGATCGAGGCGCGCGCGAACACTTCATTTAGGTAAGGCCGAATCACCATCGATTTGTCGGCAATCACCACCGGATACGGCAAGCAATCACTCAAACGCAAACTGGATTTCTCCGCCAGCGGGTGCCCCGCGCCCACCACCGCGCCCAATCGCACCGGCACGCTGGCAATGTTGCGATGTACCGGCTGCAGGTCGAAATCAAATCCAATCCCCAAATCGGCCTCGCCACTTGCCACCGCGTTAGTGATGTTCTCGCCGGTGGTGAGTTGTTGCAGCAGCAATTTCACGCGCGGATTGGCGCGGCGAAACTCCGCTGCCACGCGCGGAATCAGGTTCGCCGCTAATCCACTCATCATCGCCACCGTCACTTCGCCGCGCCGCAGTCCTTTCAGCTCTTCGATTTTCATCTGCGCGATTTCAATCTCTTTAAAGCTCTGCCGCACATGATGAATCAGCGCTTCACCGGCGGCGGTAAGAATCATTTTACGCGGCAAACGCTGAAACAGCGGCGTGCCAAGCTCCTCTTCCAGCGCAATCAGCTGGCGGTTAATCGCCGACGCCGAAATGTGTAGCCGTTCAGCCGCTTTGCGAATCGAACCGCTGCGCGCCACCTGATCGATATACACAAACAAACGATGTTGCAGCATATTCCCCCTGCGTTGCCTTTTAGGCATCGGTAAGTACTAAAAATGATGCTTTTAAGATAATGCTCTTCCGGTGATTAATACATCAAAACCACACCAGGAGAACACATGATGGCAGACGTATCCCGCAGAAAGTTTGCGCAGTTAGTGGCTGGCGCACTGTTGTTACCCGCGCTGGCACCGATGTTGTCGCGCAAAGCGATGGCGGCGAATAACACCATAAAAATCGCCCTGCTGTTGCCCGGCTCGGTTGCCGATGGCGGCTGGAGTTCGCTGGCGTATGCCGGATTGCAGAGCCTGCAAAAAGCCGGTTTCAGCGTGGCGCACAGCGAAAGCGTGTCGCAGGCGCAGATGGATCAAACCATACGTGGCTACGCCGATGACGGTTACACGCTGATCATTGGCCACAGCTTTGAATACGGCTCGGCGTTTGCCGAAATCGCGCCGGAATATCCTGACACCTATTTCTTCGCGTCCACCTTCAAGCCAGGCGAAAAATCACCGGACAACGTGGAATACGTCAACCTCGCCTATCTGCAAGGCGCCTATGCCGCCGGTGCGCTGGCGGCGCTGATCTCCGAAAAAGGCAAAGCGGTCGGCTTTGTGGGCGGCGGCGATAATCCCACGCAGCAGGCAATGATGCGCGCCTTTATTCAGGCCGCTGAGAAAACCCGTCCGGGCATCAAAGGCATGGGCGTGGTGACCGGGGATTACGATAACGCCGCCAAAGGCCGTGAAGCTGCCACCACCATGATTGGCAACGGCGCGGATGTGATTTGGCATGCCGCAGACGTCACCGGCCTCGGCGCGATGCAAGGCGCGGCAGCGGCGAAAGTCAAAGCTATCGGCTGCTATGTCGATCAGCGTGATGTCGCGCCCGATTATGTTGCCTGCAGCTTCCGCCAGAACCTCGACTGGATGGTAGAACAGGTTGGCGAGTCGGTGGCGAATAAAACCTTTAAAGGCGGCGACGAATGGCATCCCACCGTTGGCAAAGCCTGGTCGGTGGTCAATGGCAGCGAACATTACAACGCCAAACTGGTGAGTGCCAGCGCATGGGCTAGCTTCCAGCAGATCTGGCAGCAGCTTGATAGCGGCGCGCTGAAGCCAGTGGTTTAACCATCATGACAGCAACAGCAAACATCCGCGTCGCGCTGAAAAACATCACCAAACGCTTTGCGCGCGTGGTGGCCAATGATGACGTGTCGCTCAGCATTAAAGCCGGCGAAATCCACGCGCTGCTAGGGGAAAACGGCGCGGGAAAAAGCACGCTAATGCAAATCCTTTACGGCCTGTATCAGGCCGATGAAGGCAGCATTGAGGTGGATGGCCAGGCGCAGCGTTTTCGCGATCCCAGCGATGCTATCGCCTGCGGCATTGGTATGGTGCATCAGGAATTCATGCTGGTGCAGCCGATGAGCGTGGTGGAAAACGTGGTGCTGGGATTGAAAGAAGGCGCTAGCGGCGTACTTGATCTGCGCGCGGCGGCGGCGCGTTTGCAGGCGCTGTCGGATAAACACGGGCTGGCGATCGATCCCTGGGTGAAAGTGCAGCATTTGCCGATTGGCGTGCAGCAACGTGTGGAGATCCTCAAGCTGTTGTACCGTGATGCGCAGGTGCTGATTCTCGACGAACCGACGGCGGTGCTGACGCCGCAGGAGAAAGCCGGCCTCTTCGCCACACTGAAATCACTGTGCGCAGAAGGCCGTTCGGTAGTGATTGTCACTCACAAACTGTATGAAATCATGGCGATTGCCCATCACGTTTCGGTGATGCGCGGCGGCAAAATGGTCGATTCGGTGGATATTAAAGACACTTCGGAACGCGATCTGGCACGCCGCATGGTTGGGCGCGATGTGGTGCTGCGCGTCGAAAAAACGCCGTGCCAGCCGGGCAAAACCGTGTTGCAGGTGGAGAGCATTGCAGTGCGTGATGCCAGCGGCCAGCAGAAAATCTGGCGCGTGTCGCTCAACGTCGCTGCGGGCGAAATCCTCGGCATTGCTGGTGTGGAAGGCAACGGTCAATCGGAGCTGGCGGAAGCGCTCCTTAACCTGCGTGAACTGGAAGCAGGCCGCATTCTGCTGAATGGCGAAGACATCAGCGACGATTCCCCCGCTACGCGCCGCCATAAAGGCATCAGTTTTATTCCGGCGGATCGGCGTGGCGTCGGTTCGGTGACCGATTTATCGATTACCGATAACGCCATGCTTGGCCGCCAGCGCACCTTTACCCGCGCGGGCGGCTGGCTGCTGGATCGCCAGCGCATTAGCCAGCATGCGCACGACATCATCGCCCGCTTTGCGGTACGCACGCCGGATGCCGATTTCGAAGCCGGAAAACTCTCCGGCGGTAACCTGCAAAAGTTGATTCTCGGGCGCGAAGTCGCCAGCAATCCCTGCTTATTAGTGGTTGAACAGCCCACGCGCGGGCTGGATGTCGGCGCGATTGAGAGCGTGTGGCAAGGTTTGATGGCGGCACGCGATCGCGGCTGCGCCATTCTGATGATCTCCGCCGAGCTGGAGGAGATCATCAATCTCTCCGATCGCATCGCGGTGATGTACAGCGGCCAGATTGCCGGAGAAATGGACGCCGCCGACGCCACGCCAGAACGCCTCGGCGAACTGATGGCGGGCGCGCACCTGAAAAAAACCGGAGGCAACCATGAAGAAGCTGCTTGAGCGACGTCTGGCGCCCGCCGAATCCAGCGGCGCGCTGGTGTTAACCAGTTTTTGCGGCATCCTTGCCGCTTTCATCATTGCCGGCTTGCTGTTTATCCCGTTTGGCGGCAATCCGCTCTCGGCTTATGGCTTCCTGTTTGATGCCGCTTTTGGCTCGCTGCGCAGCTTCGGTCTCAGCCTGGTGCAATCCACGCCGCTAATGCTGATCGCGCTGGCAACCATCGTGGTGTGGCGCGCCGGGCTCGGTTATATCGGCTTCGAAGGCTGTTTTCTGCTAGGTGCCGCTGCGGCCAGTTGGATCGCGCTGTCGGGTACGCCGCAGGGCTTTCCGTGGGCGATTCCCGCGCTGCTCTACTGGCCGATGGTGCTGATTGCCGCCTTCCTTGCGGGCGCGCTTTGGGCCGGTTGGGTTGGCGCGTTACGGGTAAAATTTGGCGGCAACGATGTGCTGATTTCGCTGATGGCCAACTATGTGGCGCTGTTCATGGTGCAGTATCTGGTTTCCGGCCCAATGCGCGCGCCGGGCGATCTGCCGCAGACGCCACGTTTGCCGGTGGAGAGCTGGCTGCCGTTTGTGATGAACGGCATGCGCGCACATTGGGGCATCGCCATCGCGCTAGTCGCCACGCTGTTTGTCTTCTGGCTGATGCGTGCCACACCCGCCGGTTTTGAAATCAAAATTGCCGGGCTGAATCCGCGCGCGGCGCGCTACAGCGGCGTGGATGTCAATCGCCGCCAAATGGGCGCGGTGCTGCTCGGCGGCGGATTGGCGGCGCTGGCGGGATTGTGCGCCGTATTGGGCGTGCAACATCGGCTGATGGAAGGCATTTCCGGCGGCGTCGGCTTTATCGGCGTGGTGGTGGCTTTGCTGGCACGCCTCAATCCGCTGCTGGTGATCCCGACCGCCATTCTCTACGGCGGGCTGGAAGTGGGCGGCAGCGCCATGCAGCGCCAAACCGGCTTGCCCACTTCGGTAGTGTTGATTCTGCAAAGTCTGGTGGTGTTACTGATTCTGGCGGGCGATCTGCTGCGCTATTACCGCATCAACCTGCCCGGCGGGTGTAAGTCGCGCAGCCAGCTGGCGGAGGAACAATCATGAATCTGTGGATGAATCTCGATACCGCCTTTTTCGTCAGCTGGCTAGCCGCCGCGGTGCGCCTTGCCGGTCCGGTGTTACTGGCGGCGCTCGGTGAAATCTATGCCGAACGCTCCGGCGTACTGAATATCGGTATCGAAGGCACTATTCTGCTGGGCGCGCTTTCCAGCTACATGACGGCGGTTGAGAGCGGATCGACCACGCTGGGCTTTATCGCCGGGGGCGTCGGCGGACTGCTGGTTGGCTGCGTGCTGGCGGCGCTCTACCTGCGCGCCCATGCCAGCCAGATTGTGGTGGGCATCGTCTTCAATATATTGGCAGCGGGATTAGCCACCTGGATTTACGCGCTGGTGATGGGCACTGCATCCTCGCCCACCATCCCGATGCTCGAACCCTGGCATGTGCCGCTGCTCTCTTCGCTGCCTTTTATTGGCCCGATTCTGTTCCAGCAGCCGCTGCCGCTCTATCTCACTTTGCTGCTGGCGGTGCTGGCGCACTTTGGTCTGTTTCACACCCGCTTCGGCCTGTCGCTGCGTGCGGTGGGCGAAAACCCGCGCGCGGCACATGCCGCCGGGCTCAACGTGTTGAAGATCCGCACGTGGGGCGTGCTGTTCTCCTGCGTGGGCGCTGGATTGGCGGGCAGCTATCTGGTCACGGCGCAGATCGGCCTGTTCCGCGACAACATCGTCAGTGGACAAGGTTTTATCGCGCTGGCGATTGTCATCTTTGGACGCTGGAGCCCGCTTAAAGCGCTGGTCGCCGCTTTTATCTTTGGCGCTGCAGATGCCCTGCAACTCTCGCTACAGCTGTTTGAAAACACGCTGCCGCCGCAGGTGCTGCTGGCGCTGCCTTACTTGCTCACCATTCTGGCGATGTCCGGCGTGGTGGGACGCACATTGCAACCCGGCGCATTAACGCAGCCTTATCGAAAGGAATAAATTATGAAATCGTTTCGTTTCAACAATCTTGCGGATGTTAAGGCGTTCCGTATCAGTGCGGACAGCAGCAACTATTTCGCCATCTTGTTCGACAAACCTTTGGACGGTATTGAGAACATTTTTGTGGTGGAGATTTTCAACGTCGGTGGTGCTACGCCACCGAATGAACACGCCACTGCGCACGAGTTCTTTTATGTACTGCACGGCGAAGGCGTGGCGCGCTGTAACGATGATGAACTTGAGATAAAGAAAGGCGATTCCCTGCTGCTGCATCCGGGCAACGATCACGCCATTCGTAATACCGGCAGCAGCAAACTCTATACGCTGACGGTGATGACGCCGAATGAAGGCTTCTCTGAACTGATTCGTAGCGGTGACCCTGTCACGCTCGATGCTGAAGATATCCGCGTGTTAACGGGAGCCTGATATGCCGGAGAACGTTTTAGGCAGCAGTCGACACAATCAGTGGCGCGTTTCAGCGCAAGTGGTTGATACGCGGCGTCCAGCGCAGGCGTCGCGCAGCGTCCAGCTTACATCGCGTGAACGTTCAGTGATTTTTGATCTGCAGCGCACGGCTATCCTGGTGATTGATATGCAGAACGACTTTTGTCATGCCGAAGGCTGGCTCGGGCATATCGGCGTCGATGTCACGCCCGCGCGCGCGCCGATTGCACCGCTGCAAGCCTTGCTGCCAACGCTGCGCGCCGCTCAGGTACCGGTGATTTGGCTCAATTGGGGCAATCGCGCTGATAAACTCAATCTCAGCCCCGCGCTGCTGCACGTCTATAACCCGAACGGTGATGGCGTGGGATTAGGCGATCCGCTGCCGGTTTCCGGCGCGCCGGTGTTGCAGGCCGGCAGCTGGGCGGCGGAAGTGGTGGACGAACTGACGCCGGATGCCAATGACATTCGCGTCAACAAATACCGCATGTCCGGTTTTCAGGACAGCGAGCTCGACAGCATTCTACGCAATCTCAACGTCACCACGCTGCTGTTTGCCGGTGTTAATGTCGATCAGTGCGTGCTTTGCACCTTACAGGATGCCAACTTTCGCGGTTACGACTGCCTGCTGCTGGAAGATTGCAGCGCCACCACCTCGCCGGCTTATTGCCGCGATGCCACGCTGTATAACGTGCAGCAATGCTTTGGTTTTGTGGTCAATGCCGCTGAATTACAGCAGCAACTGGAGAACGCCTCATGAGTTATCTGCTGGCTGACGGCTGGATGATCACCATGAATCCGCAACGCGAGATTCTGGAACAGGCCAGTTTGCTGATTGAAGATAAGACCATTCGCGCCATCGGCACGCGCGACGCTTTGCAGCAGCGCTATCCTGAAGCCGAAATTATCGACTGCCGCGAACGCATTATTATGCCGGGCATGGTGAACACGCATACGCATCTGTTTCAGACGCTGCTGAAAGGTCTCGGCGATGACATGGTGCTGAAAAAGTGGTTCACCTGCATGACCGGACCCAGCGCCGTAGCGTTGACCGAAGAAGATGTTTACGCTGCCGCGCTGCACGGCTGCATGGAATCACTGCGTTCGGGCGTCACGTCGCTGGTCGATTTTATGTACGCGCATCCGCGTCCAGGATTAACCGCCAAAGTGATCGAGGCCTTTGAAGTCAGCGGCATTCGCGGTCATGTGTGTCGCGGTTTTCTCACCAGCGGCGCTGAGCATGGCATTCCTGCCGAACTGATCGAAACGCCTGAACAGGCGCTGGCCGATGCGCGCGCGGTGATCGATCGTTATCACCAGGTCGATGGCCGGGTAAAAGTCGGTCTGGCACCGAGCATGATTTGGGCGCTGGATGAGAAAGTGCTGCGCGGCACGCGCCAGCTGGCGGATGAAACCGGCGTGCTGATCACTACGCATGTGGCGGAAACCGATTTTGAGATCGAGCAGGCAAAGCTGCGTTTTCAGGCCAGCGATACCGAATTCCTCAGCGATATCGGTTTCCTCGGCCCGGACGTGCTGGCGGTGCATTGCGTGCAGTGCAATTCGCGCGACATCCGCGCACTCAAACATCATGACACGCGCGTGTCGCACAATCCCTGCAGCAATCTCTACCTCGCTTCCGGCGTGCCGCCGATTCCGGAGATGCTGGCGGGGCCGGCTTAACCGTTGGTTTGGGTTCAGACGGCCCCGCCAGCAGCAACAATCACAATCTTTTTCAGGCGATGAAAGTGGCGGCGCTGCTGCAAAAAGGCGTGCACCGCGATCCCACTATTATGACGGCGGAAAAAGTGCTGGAGATGGCCACCATCGACGGTGCGCGGGCAATTGGCCTCGAACATCTGGTGGGTTCGCTGGAAGTCGGCAAACGCGCCGATGTGGTGATCGTTGATACTTCGCATCCGGCGATGACGCCAATCCATCATCCGGTTTCATCGTTGGTCTACTCGGCGCTCGGCCACGAGGTCAGCGATGTGTTTGTTGATGGCGCTTATCTGCTGCGGAATGGTGAGTTTACCCAGCTCAATCAAAAAGAGGTGATGGCGCGTTCGCAACGTGCAGCGCATTCACTGGCGGTGCGCACCGGCAATGATAAAGCGCGCGGCTGGCGATCGGCGACGTTTTAAATTGAAGTGCTAATATTTTATATTTTAGGTTCATTAAATGATAATTTATTAGCACTTTTTCGTTTTTATTTTAATCATTAAAAATGGAATGCAGATCGACAAAGTGCTAATATTTTATCCATTAACCCCATTTAAAGATAAAATAGTGACACAATGGCACAGCGAACTTCTCTGCTTCTTCCTCAAACGAGCGAAATGCTTGCCGCTTTTGGAGAGCGATTAAAACTCGCTCGTAAAAGAAGAAAACTTACGGCTAAACAGGTGGCGGAACGCGCGGGAATGACCCCGATGACGTTGCGTTCGCTTGAAGCGGGTAGCGCGGGTGTGACTATCGGAGCCTATCTGGCTGTGATGCAGGTGTTAGGACTCGAACAGGATCTCAATCTGCTGGCTGCTGAGGATACTCTGGGTCGCCAACTGCAAGATGCACGTCTTACCTCAACGACTAAATTATTTGCCGCTAAATCAGCGTATAAGGTTGATGAGGGTGAGAACAGCACGCAGGTAGCTGAGGCGAATAAGCGCGGAGTTGAGCAAAAAAACGCTCAGACAGTCACCTCTGCCGGCCTCGCCTCACTGCTAATTTCAGGGAAGAAAAAATAGGACACGACAATGACCATGATTAGCGTCTACGCCGACTGGAACGGACTCAAGCAACCAAAACGTCTCGGTTATCTGCATATTCGCCGCAGCCGGGCGCGTGAATCTTTTGAATTTCAGTATGATCCGCAAGCGCTTAGCGATCCCGATTTGATGTTGATCCAGTTAGATCCCGGCATCCACTTATTCGAAGGGCCACAATATCCTGCCAACAATCGTGCTGGATTTGGTGTGTTTGGCGATTCCAGCCCCGACAGATGGGGACGCTTATTGATGGAGCGTCGTCTGGAACGCGATATCCGTGGCGGATTATTGCCTTCCGGCACGCGCATGTTTGAATCCGATTTTTTACTGGGGGTTCATGACCTGTATCGCGTGGGTGCTTTGCGTTACCGGCTGGAGGATCAGGGGGAATTTCTTGATAACAGATTGGAAATTGCGGCTCCCCCATTTACTGAAATCGCAGCACTTGAACGTGCAAGCCGCGCGCTGGAAAGCGATCCGGATAACCGTGCTGTTCAGGGACATGAATGGCTCAGGATGTTGATCGCTCCAGGCGGTTCTCTGGGTGGCGCACGGCCCAAAGCCAGTGTGGTTGATGAGGAAGGTCAGCTATTTATCGCCAAGTTCCCCAGCATCCGCGATGAATATGATGTGGGTGGATGGGAAATGGTCGTCAATGCTCTCGCCACGGCTTGTGAACTTGACGTTGCCGCTGCGATGGCGAAAAAATTTGCCAGCGATTATCACTGTTTCATGGTGCGCCGTTTCGATCGCACGCCCGAAGGAAAGCGTCTGCACTTTGCCTCCGCGATGACCATGACTGGCCATATTGATGGCGAAGATGCGTCCACCGGAGTGAGTTATCTCGAACTGGCAGAAGTATTGATTCGTCATGGCTCCCAAACCAATGCTGATTTACGCGAGCTGTGGTCGCGGATTGTCTTTAATATGCTGGTCTCTAACACCGATGATCATCTGCGCAATCATGGATTTATTCTGGTTCCAGGCAAGGGCTGGCGGTTATCTGCCGCCTTCGATCTTAATCCAGTGCCCTATGCTGATGGCCTAAAATTAAATGTGACGGCAGCTGATAATGCGCTTGATCTCGATTTGGCGCGGGAAGTTGCGCCCTATTTCCGGCTGAAGGCACGTGAAGCCGAAACTATCATTGAAAAATTCAGCAGCATTGTTGCGCAATGGCGCATAGTCGCCAGACATTTGGGGTTATCACAACGTGAGCAGGAAAAAATGTCTGATGCGTTTCGACTTGCGGCGGCACATTCCGCTTAACTTACTTTTTGCTACAACATTCAAACTCATAGCCCTCTGCAAAATGCGCTTTTCGCCCTAAGCTTAAAGCCATTCAGCCACTGAAGATGAGGTTTCAATGAGTTTACTGTTTAGTACGACGCAACTGGGTAAGTTAACGCTCGATAATCGCATCGTCATCGCGCCGATGTGCCAATACTCTGCGAAGGATGGCAAAGCCAGCGCCTGGCACCGCATTCATCTCGGGCAACTGGCACTTTCCGGCGCCGGTTTGCTGATCATTGAGGCGACAGCAGTGGAAGCCGCCGGACGTATTTCTCCGGGCGATTTAGGCTTGTGGGATGATGCAACGGAAGCGGCTTTAGCCAGCGTTCTGCAAGATATCCGCCACTATTCTGACACTCCCATTGGTATTCAACTCGGTCACGCCGGACGCAAAGCGTCCTGCGCCGCGCCGTGGCTGGGCGGCAATCAGCTGTCGCTGGAGCAAGGTGGCTGGCAAACCGTTGCACCATCCGCGCAAGCCTTTAATCCTGAAGATCGCGCACCGGTTGCGCTAAGTAAACAGGATCTTGAGCGCCTGAAACTGGCCTTCGTTGACAGCGCGCAGCGTGCGGCGAAACTCGGTATCCAGTTGATTGAACTGCATGCTGCGCACGGCTATTTGCTGCATCAGTTCCTGTCGCCACTGAGTAACCAGCGTGAGGATGAGTACGGCGGCTCGCTGGAGAATCGTCTGCGTTTCCCTCTGGAAGTGTTCCATGCGGTGCGCAGCGCCGTGCCAGATTCAGTGGCGGTAGGTGTGCGCCTCTCTGCAACGGATTGGGTTGACGGTGGCTGGGATGTTGAGCAGTCGATTGTCTTCAGCCAGCAACTCGAAGCGGCGGGCAGCGATTATGTGCACGTCTCCAGTGGCGGCTTGTCACCGCAGCAGAAAATCACGGTCGGTCCCGGTTATCAATTGCCTTTTGCACGCGACATCCGCAAACAGGTAAAGATTCCGGTGATTGGCGTAGGCTTGATTACGGAACCAAAGCAGGCAGAACAAGCATTGCAGGTAGGTGACGCAGATTTGATCGCGCTGGCGCGCGCAGTACTTTACGACCCGCGCTGGCCGTGGCATGCCGCCGCTGAATTGGGCGCGCAGGCCAAAGCGCCACCGCAGTATCTGCGCTCCGAGCCGCACGGCCTGAAAGGCACGCTAATTTCGAATAAAAAGTGATTATTTGAGCCGGTGCGCATCAATGCGCACCGCTCCAACGTAGGGTCGTCATTATGGCGACCGATTCACACCTAACCTGCTACTTCCGACTTCATGGTCTGCAACATATGCTCAGCCAAACGCAAGCTCAACGCCGCGCCGGTCAAGGTTGGGTTCATGCATGACGCCGACGGCATCACACTGGTTCCGGCAATCCACATATTGGGATGATCGTGCGTGCGGCAATCGCGATCTACCACTGAATTGTGGGGATCATCGCCCATAATGGTGGTGCCCATGATGTGCTGGCGATCCTGAAACTTAGTATCGATCGATAATATTTCCGCATTCAGCAGCTCTGCAAACCTGTGAAAATCTTTGATGCCCGCTTCTTTCCCGGCATGCCAGTAATCCGTCACGCTGTAATAAATCTCCGGCAACGGAATACCAATCGCATCTTTTTTCGTCTTGCTCGGCGTAACGCGGTTTTCCGCCAGCGGCAAGGTTTCAAAATCAATAGCGAAGTTCAGCGAGCGCGCCGACTGGCGGCGGATTTCAGCATCCAGTTTGGAGCCCAGCACGCCTTTCTCAATGAGCGATGCAGCATAATCTGCAGTTGGCACCGTGTTACGCACTTTGATCTTGTAGCTGGGGAAATCCTTGCGGAAGGCGCCATCGCGGTTGTTCAGATACACCAGTAATTCAGTCGGCCCCTGACCTGGCCACACATCTTCCGACATCATCACGTTCATACTAATGCCGGTGTGGCCCATCAAATTGCGCCCCACCTGATCGGAAGAGTTTGCGATGCCGTTGGGATATTTCTCCGACGTCGACATCAACAGTAGCTTGGGCGATTCGATACCGTAGGCCGCCAGCACAAAGTAGTCGGCGGTTAAATGGTGCTCGGAACCATCCGGCTTTTTATACCAAATGCCGGTGATTTTGCCGTCATCCGCCGCTTCAATACGGTAGACCACCGCGTTATCCAGCAGCCTCGCTCCCAAACGTTCCGCTTCATCAATATGCATCGAGCCATCATATTTGGCGGCGATGGGGCA
This sequence comes from Pantoea sp. DY-17, assembly GCF_019795975.1. Classification (NCBI taxonomy): domain Bacteria; kingdom Pseudomonadati; phylum Pseudomonadota; class Gammaproteobacteria; order Enterobacterales; family Erwiniaceae; genus Pantoea; species Pantoea sp. DY-17. The sequence continues at coordinate 147,865 of NZ_JAIMIG010000002.1, forward strand.
AACCGGATTGCAGTTATTGTTGCCGCCACACATCGGGCGCTTACCCCACGGCTTAGTCGCGCGACCGTTCGGTTCCAGTACCGGGTTATAACCGCCTTTACCCAACATCTCGGTTAGGCGATCAAACAGATAACTGGTTGGTAAACCCGGCATCGGGAATGGCGTAGATCGCGGTGGCCAGGCTTTGCCGCCCTGCCCACTTTCATCTTGTCCATCGACGCCTGAAACGCCCAGCTCATGCTCGGCTTTGCCATACCACGACTCCAGCTCGTCGTAACCAAAAGGCCAGTCGCGGCCACGACCGTAAAGGGTGTTAAGTTTGAAATCGTTGGGGATCATGCGCCACAGCGCGGAGCCAAAGTGCCAGGTTGTGCCACCGACAACGCGCAGGTATTTGGTGGGATATTTAACCGGCCCAACCTGCTGCAAATAGTCACCGTAGGTGGACGGAATATGCGGCGGATTGGGGTAAGGCGAACCCACGCCCTGTAATTTGATGTTGGTTAACGACATCTTGAATGGGGAATTACGGAAACGTTCGACGATTTCCTGACGAGAGACTCGCGGGCCCGCCTCGAGGATGATCACCGATTTACCCGCTTTCGCCATCTGGCAGGCGATCAACCCGCCCATCACGCCCGAGCCAATGATGATCACATCGGCATCGACTTTTTGTGCACTCATGCGCCTTCTCCTGTGGTTGCCACTTTGCCATCTTGCGTTACTGCCCAGTAGAACGGCCCGCCGCCATAGGTTGGGACCACCAGAATATCTTTGGTGGGCAGGTACATCATCGCATCGGCATACGCGATCAACTCCAGATCGCTGCCGTCGCCGACAACGCCGGTGTACCACGCAGAAATGATGCGTTTTGCCGTTTGCCAATCAGAATTATCGGCCCCAAATGCGGCAAGAAATTCGTCGACATGAGCAAAATTATGCTGCTGCAACAATGCCTGCAGGCTGCTAAGCCGGTGTGTGAAGTCGGCATTATGGCGATTTAAGGCATCGAAATAGCGCTGCCCCAAAATCGGGCCGACCGGGCGACTCACCAGGAACTGCGAAACGGTCAGAAAACCATTTTCAGCCAGCTGATCGGCAGCCAGAGCGCGCGCCGGGAACAGGGAATTACACATCGCGCCGAGTGACAAAATACACATGCCTTGCAGCAAACGACGTCGGGAAAGGTTATGCGCCATGCTTTTTCCCCTTACGCGAAATTGAAACCAGCAGCACCAGTAAAATAATGACAACTACCGCGCCACCGCCCCACACAGTAGGCTGCGCCAGGCGTGCAATCAGCGGGCGCTGGCCGCCTTCACGCACGGTTTTCACCTGTTCAGGCGTTACGTTCAGCTGAGAATTACCAAAGTTTTTCAGCACGTAGTTACTGACGTCGGCAATTTGCCGATCGCTCAGTCGATCGGTAAATAATCCATCCGGGCCGAAAGCGGGCATTACCACATCTTTGCCATCAATCTGGCGATGTACGCCGTAGACAATGGTGGCAATCAGGTTATCGGCCTGCGGTGCGCCAGTGGCGGTGTTATGAAACAGCGAAGGATAGAAGTGATTGCCCGCACCATCCGCCTGATGGCAGTTAGCGCAAGAGCTGGCGTAAACCTGCCAGCCCGCATCAGGATTTTTAACCGCGCGCAGCGCCGCTTCATCTGTTGCAGGTTTGCCAAGCGCGTCGCGTGGCGAATGGGTGGCCTGAGTCACTGCGGGGATCTGCCGCAGATAAGCCACTATCGCCTTGATATCGTCATCAGATAGATGCTGTAAGCTGTGCTCGACAGCTTCCGCCATCAGACCTGCTGCCTGCGCTTTGCCTGCAACATGGCCCGTTTTGAGATATTGCGCGATCTGCGCATTGCTCCAGTTGCCAATGCCGGCTTGTTGATCGGGAGTGATATTCGGCGCATACCAACTGCCCAGGCTGCCACCGCTGAAGGCCTGAGCATTGTTTTGCCCCATCAGCGCGTTACGTGGCGTATGGCAGGTATCGCAGTGCGCCAATGCATTGACCAGATAATCACCGCGATTAACCACATCAGATTTATCTTTTGCCGGAATAAACGGCTTATTATCGGCAAACAGCATATTCCAGAAGAACATACTTGAACGAATATTAAACGGGAAAGGCAAATCCGTTGCTGGCGGTACATTATCGTCTGCTTTTACACCGTGCATAAAATAAACATACAGCGCATGCATATCGGCATCAGAAATTTTCGCATATGAGGTGTAAGGCATCGCCGGATAAAGATGTTGCCCCTGTTTATTAATGCCACTTCGCACGGCTTTAACAAAATCTTGTTCGCTATAATCGCCAATGCCGGCGGTTTTTGATGGCGTGATATTACTGGCAACAATATTCCCCAACGGCGAGGAGATAATATAGCCACCCGACATTTCCTTGCCCTGATTCGGTGCGGTGTGGCAAGCTCCACAGTCCGCAGCAATAGCCAGATACTTGCCTTTCGCAATAAGAGCTGCAGACTCAGCTGCATCTTCAGCGTGAGCTGAAAATGTGGCAGACATCAGAATGCTCAACGCGAAAGGCAGACAACACTGTCTCACCTTTCTTGCTTTCATTGTAATTACTTCCGGTAAATAATTATTAGTATGGTAAAAACAATAATGCACTTCTGTGGCAACCCACAGAAGTGCACATTATCAGACAACGTCAATTCACAAAATACAAACAGTGCTATAACAATTCATAATCATTGAAGATAATATTCTCGCCACTTGCGGCCGTTATATCGACTTTACCTGGCTCGGTTAAAAAGGCATCGCCGGGATGTACCCAAACTTCTTTTACCCGATTGGTATGAGTTTGATCGGCAATCAGTACCCGCCCTTCGGTGAAGAACACGCGCACGCCAGGCCCGTGTTGCGTATATTCGCCGGTACTGGCGCCAGGCTTAAGCGTGACCTTCCAGCCTCTCACGGTTTTCTTATCCAGCACCTGACTAAATGCGGCATTGGCAGGCCGGGAAGCGTTACCGAAATGTTGCGGGCCTGGGATGTTAATTTCGAACGCCACCTGATGATTGACGTTATTTCCGGTATTGGTGACCTTATCCGTATCCGATTTTCCTTGATGCTCACCGAATTTAACATTGCCACTTTTCATTTCTGTTATGTTAACCAGCTTGTCGGGATATTCTATTTTGACCGGACTCCCTTCAATGTGCGTATTAACATAATCCAGATGCTGCTCATGAAATAGCGTCGATTGTCCGGGTTGAATTAATACGCGCATTACCGTGACGTATTTATTTTCCAGAATGACGTGGTGCAGTGGTTCCAGATCGGTGGCAACCCCTTTTTCAGCCGCTTGTGTCGGTAATCCTGCGCTTAACAGCGTCGAGCACAATAATGTGCTGAATAATGTTTTGCGAATAGTCGACATAAACACTCCTTTTCTTACGATTGAATTAAGTAGAGCAGAAATTTACTCAACGATAGTGACCCAATTAGCGCCCTTGCCGGTAGGGACGCGCTCAATTAATGTCAGTTTGCCAGTGGTTTGATCTATGGAATAGAGCGAAATTTGTGTCGACTTCTGACCCGATTCAATTAAATAGCGCCCGGAATTATCAATAGCAAATCCACGCGGCTGAGTTTCTGTTGGCGTGCTATTAATCAACGTCAATCGACCATCGATCGGTGATACATGAAACGCAGTAATATGACTGCTGGTGCGTTCGGTGGAATAAAGGAAATGTCCATTCGGCGTGATATGAATATCGGCTTGCCATAAACGCGGTTTGGCGGATTTTGGCAAATCATCATCGCCGGTCAGTGGTCGCGCTTCGCCACGCTGCATGTTGGCGGCAATGGCCGGATCGAGTGACGGTGTCGCTTCATGTTCCGTCAGGGTGCCATCTTTGTTCAGCGTCAGGCGCGAGATGTTGCCGGCCATTTCGGTCAGCAAATAGAGATTCTGCTCACCCTTTTCATCCCGTTGCGGTGCAAAGGTGAAATGACGCGGTCCGGCTGCCGCCTCGCGTTGGATATTCACAAACGCTGGCGTGTTCGCCGAGACGGTTCCGCTGTGACTGTCGAAACGGTACTGCAGCAGTTGATCGGCACCCAGCAGAGGTACATAGAGAAACTGGTTGCTGGGATCGGTCTGAATAGAATGTGCACGCTTTCCGGTATGCACCACCTGCACCGGCGCACTCTCAACTTTGCCATCCGCGGCAATGCGATTGATGCTAAACAGATCGCCGCCGTAAGAAGATGAAAGCAGGAATTTCCCGCTCTTATCCAGCGCGACATACGCCATCGCCTCTGGCAGCGGCGTATCCGCAAAATGCTGCAGTGAGCCGTCAGGTTGAATATGCCAGGCCGAAACATGGTAAGGCTTACTGCGAACGGAGACATAAAGTGTCTTGTTATCCTGCGATACCACCATCGGCATACTTTTCAGGCCGCTGGGGTATTCACCAATCGGTTTCAGCTGGCGCTCCGCCTTTTGCAGTTCGTAGGCCGTCACCGTGCCGCTGTCGCCGTTGGATACGTAGACAAAGGATTTCTCCTGCGCCAATACCGTTGATGCAAAAAGCATCATGCCTGCGGCTATTACCGTCTTTTTCATCTTGGATCTCGTTTTTGTAGGGACAATGCGGGTATTACCAGCGCGTATTAAAGTGTTCGCACAGCTCCAATACGGCTTGTTCTGGCAGCGCGGCGGGCTTATCCACGCAGTTCAGCCAAAGGCGCGCGGTTTCTTCCAGCTCTTCAAGGGCAAAGCTTACCGCTGAAACGGATTTGCCCCACATCACCGGGCCAAGTCTCTCCAGCATCACGCCTCGCACGTCATTGGCCAGTTCAGCCACCTGCGCAGCCACATCGGCATGGCCTGGGCGGCGATAGTCGATTAACGGAATCCGACCGACTTTCATCACCTGATACGGCGTCAGCGGCGGTAAAATGCTGTCGCGCTGCCACACACCCGCTAACGTCAGTTGCACCAGATGCGTGGAATGGGTATGCACCACGCCGTGCGCCTCCGGGTTGCGATCATAAATCTGGCGATGTAACAGCAAAGTCTTCGATGGCTTGTCGCCCGAAACCCATTCACCGGCGCGATTGACCTTGGCAATCCGGCCTGGCTCCAGATGTCCCAGACAAGCATCGGTTGGCGTAATCAGCCAGCCATCTTCCAGCCGAGCACTGATGTTCCCCGCGGTGCCGGTGGTATAGCCGCGGTTAAACAGATCGGCTCCCACCTGGCAAATCTCTTCTCGTAAGGACTGTTCGTTCTGCATGCGGTTTCTCCTCTTATTGATTGGCGGTGGCAATGACGTTGGCATCAGATTTGGGGCTGATCTGTAATGGTTCCAATTTGCCGAGCACAAACATAAAGGTCAGCGCACCCAGCACACAGATGCCACCCGCGACCAGCAACGGCACCACAAATGAACCGTGGCTAAGGCTCAGCATTAAGCCGGTGAAGGAAGCCGTAACAATCCCGGCCAGGTTACCGGCAAAGTTCTGAATGCCGCCCAGCGTGGCCACATAATTACTGGCGGGCGCAACGTCGGCTGGCAGCGTCCAAATGTTGGCGGCGGTAAAAGCTAAACCGGCGTAAGTGATGGAAAACAGCGTCAGGATCACCGTAATGCTGTCGGTGAATGCGGCGAAAGCAATCACGCTGGAAAGCAACATGCCGCTGATAAGACAAGTTTTACGCGCCGCCGTCAGGCTAAATCCTTTGCGATACAGGGTATCCGACACAATCCCGCCAAGTAGACTTCCCGGAATCCCCATCAGCGCTGGGATCGCACCCAGCGTTCCCAATTCTTTCAGCGAGAAGCCATGTGCCACAGTCAGATAGGTTGGGAACCAGGTCACAAAGAAATAGGTAGCGAAGTTCATGCAGAAGAAACCAATCATCATTCCCCACACGTTGCGATGGCGGAACAGTGACCACAGTTCAACTTTGGCGTCGGCCTGCGTGGTGGGCAAAGCACGATCTTCCAGCAGATTTTGCCGCTCAGTTTCATCAAGGCCTTTCATCTCTTCAGGCTCACGATAGAAGACTAACCAGATCACCACCCAAATCAGTCCTAATGCGCCAGTCACGATGAAGGACGTTTCCCAATCCCACACGCTGATCAGCCAGGCAACCAGCGGCAGCGCCAGCGCACTGCCAGCACGCGGACCGGCATCAAAGATCCCGCTGGCCGTTGCACGCTGTTTTTTCGGGAACCAGCTGTAAACCACTTTGACACAGCCCGGATTTCCCCCTGCTTCGCCCAGGCCTAATGCTAAGCGCGCCGCAAAAAGAGAAGTGAATCCTTTACCAAACGAGGTAAACACCGTAAACAACGACCACCAGCCGACGGCGATGGCCAGTCCGGCACGCGCACCAAGACGATCGAGTAGACGTCCGGCCGGAATTTGCATCAGCGCATAGGTCCAGAAGAAGGCGCCCAGAATCAGTCCCATGCTGGTGTCATCGAGGCCTAAATCTGCTTTGATGTGCGGTGCGGCGATCGCGAGGTTGATACGATCGATGTAATTGATTGCGATGGCGAAAAAGCAGAACACGATCATCAGCCAGCGAATTCGTGGATATCTGCGCATGGTGAATTCCTTTATGATTTATATAGGGTTAACGAGGTTCTGCGGCCGTAGAGCGGCTGCAGCCCGCGTTGGGGTTAAATTTGGGGGTGACAGTTCGCGAACCTGTTAAAAAAACGTGAGCAGGCACACCCAAACTGATAACATGATGTCAAAAGTAAGCGATTACAAAATTCAGTCAAGCCAAAAGTAAGCGCTTTCAAAATTGATTGTGAGTTGTCTGCAATTTTTGTGGGCAAGCTCACTCTTTCTGCAGGAGTGACTTGATGAGTGAGAAGCAAAATGGATCTGGCCGCGTTTCACTGGATGATGTTGCGCGTCTCTCTGGCGTTTCAACGGCGACGGTTTCACGCGTATTGAACGGCAGCACCACGGTCAAAGCATCACGCCGTGAAGCGGTGGAAAAGGCCTGCGACGAGTTGGGATATGTGATTAACCGCGCCGCGCGCACCCTTGCCTCGCGACGCAGCATGACAATTGGCGCGGTGGTCCCCACGCTGGCGACAGAAACCTTTTCGCGTCCGCTGGCGGCGTTTCAGCAACTTATTCATGAAGCCGGCTACACGCTGCTATTGGCCAACTCCAACTTTGATCCGGAAACCGAGCTGAAAGAAGTCAATAAGCTGATTGAGTACGGTATCGATGGTTTGATGCTGGTGGGCAATACCCATCATCCAAAACTGTGGGAGCGCATCATTCAGCAGGATATCGCCTGCGTGCAGACCTTTTCGCAAGACAGCGAAAGACCTTGTGTCGGTTATGACAGCGAGGGTGCGGCTGAAACCCTGGCGCAGCATTTGCTGGGATTAGGGCATCAGCGCTTTGCGGTGATTGTCGGCACGCCGCCTTCAAACGATCGTATTTCAGAACGTCTAAACGGTACGCGCCGCGCCCTGCAGCAGTATGGATTGACGCTGCCGGATACGCATTTAATTGATAACGCCTTCACCATGAATGATGCGCGCAGAGCGGTGTTTCGTTTACTCGATGCGCCGCAGCCGCCTACCGCCATCATCTGCGGGAACGATCTGCTGGCGTTTGGTGCCATGCGCGCGGCGAGCGAGCGTTATCTGCGCATTCCGAATGATATCTCCATCGTAGGCTTCAACGACTATGAATACGCCGAGCATCTGGAGCATCCGCTGACCACCATGCGCGTGGATTTAGCGTCGATTGGTGAACACGCGGCGCACTATTTATTAAATACGCTGAATAACTTACCTGCACAGATGCAGACGCAGATAAGCACCGAGTTGATTGTCCGGGGCAGCAGCGGCTCGGTGCCCCGTCAGGAACGCTAATCGCGCCTGTCCATGCCGAAACGGTTGAACACGTCCGTGACTGACGGCGTTTTCAGCCAGCTCAGGAATGCCTGCGCCCGTTCCGGTTGTTGGGCGTGGCTTAACACCGCAGCCGAGAGCGAAATCGCCTGCAGCGTACCCGCTGGCAGCGGTCCAACAACATCAATGCCCTCCACCATCAGCAATTCGCTGATCTGCTGTACTGCCAGGTCAGCGTTGCCCTGCACCAGTTGCTCGGCGGTGAAACCAGCAGGAATCACCGTGCCACGCGCGCGCAGTTCCGTATCAATGTTGAGTTGTTTCAACAACTGCGAGAACCAGACACCGCTGGCTCCGGCTTCTGACCAGGCTACCGAACGCGCAGCCAACAAAGTCTGAATCAACGTTTCGCGATTGCTGATATCAGGCTGTGCAGCGCCCGCCCGCACCGCAATTCCGATGGGAGAATCGACCAGTTCGATGCGCGTGCCCGCTTCCGCCAAACCCGATTGTGTCAGGCGGTCTAGCGTCTCAACCGTAGCGATCACCACATCCGCTTCGGCGCCGGCGTTGAGCTCTTTTTCGATGATGGTGCTGGGATGCCAGCGTATCGCCAGCGGTATATCGGGATGTTGCGACTGCCATTGCGCAACCAGCGTGTTAAACGGCGCGCTCAGTGCGAGCGCACTATAAATCGTTAACGCCATGATTAATCCTCGCGTGCGAAAAAGGGTGCGCGACGCAGCAGCGCAGCATTAAGTTGCTCAGGCCGTGTCACGCCAATCAGCGCTAAATCGCGATCGATTTCATCCCGCAGGATATGCATGGCATGTTCAACGCCCGCCTGAGCGCCAATCACCGCGCCATACAGGAATGGACGACCAAGAAACACGAAGTCCGCGCCCAGCGCCATGGCTTTCATCACATCGGTGCCGCGACGGATGCCGCTATCAATAATCACCTTCATATTGCCCTTCGCCGCCGCGATTTCAGCGAGCGTATGCAGCGGTGGCACCGTGTGATCCAGCTGACGGCCGCCGTGGTTGGAGAGAATCACCGCATCGGCGCCAAGATCACGCGCGATGAAGGCATCATCCGGCGACATCAGCCCTTTAATTACCAGATTGCCTTTCCATTTTTTACGGATCGCTTCAACGTGCTTCCAGCTCAGTTTGTCGCGTGCATTGGTGTTACGCACTTTGCTCGACATCATCGGCGGGCCGCGTTCAGCATCGGTATTTTCGAAGTGCGGCGCACCATGACGCAGGAAGGTTTGCGCCACCGTGCCCAGCAGCCAGCGCGGACTCATGGCGCTTTGCCACATCACTTTCGGCGTGATTTTTATCGGCATGCTGAAGCCGCTGCGGGTGTTGTGTTCCCGATTACCCAGCATCGGCGTATCACCGGTCACCACCAGCGTTTTATAGCCTGCGTGTTCAACGCGATCGACTAATCGATCGATGCGCGGTTGATCGCCCGCCAGATACGCCTGAAACCAGACGTCCGGATTAGCGGCGATCACCTCTTCCAGCGGAATCAGCGATGAGGCGCTCAGGATCATCGGCACATTCATGGCCCGTGCGGCTTTCGCCAGCATTAAGTCCGCGCGGTAGCTGACAAACGACGCGCCACCAAGCGGAGCCACACCGAAGGGATGCGCCCAGTCATGGCCCAATAAATTCACCCGCTGATCGCGGCCCGAAACATCGCGGAACATACGCGGTACAAAGACATATTGCTGATAAGCTTCATGCGCGGCAGCAAGTCCTCTGCCGGTTTCCACGCCGCCTTTTACATATTGATAAATCATATTAGGTAACCGCTTACGCGCATGGCGTTCAAAATCTTCCAGCGCCAGCAAATCACGAAAATGGCGTGGCACCGTATTCGCAGGGCGCACCTGCGCTTCTGGTGTCACGTTAACGTTAATTGCGGTGGTTTCTCCACGAATGGTCATAGTGCGTTCTCAGGGTTAGCTAAAAGTAAGCGATTTCAAAATAGGCATTCAGACGAATGCATTCATTTCTATCCTGACAGATACGCAGTTTTTTTGTGTGACGAGCATCACCTTATCAAGACAAATGTAAGCCCTTACATTTTCATTTCGCCTCAGGTATGGTGTGCTGTAATTCACTTGTGTATCGCTAGTGTCGGAGAAAATGATGAGCCAACGCATAGTTTTACTGCATGCCACGCCGGTGGCGATGCCCCCTGTTCAGGAAGCCTTTAACGATCTTTGGCCAGAGGCTGAAGTGGTGAATTTGCTGGATGATGGTTTGACGCTGGATCGCGCTAAAGAGGAACAGCTTTCGCGCCAGTTGATTGATCGCTTTGTTGCTTTTGGCCGCTACGGCTATGCGATGAATGCGCAAGGAATTCTGGTGACCTGTTCAGCTTTTGGCCCGGCGATTGATGAACTCTCTGCGGCGTTGCCGGTGCCGGTGCTGAAACCGAATGAAGCGATGTTCGAGGCTGCGCTGCAGCAAGGCGAACGCATCGGCATGCTGGCGACCTTTGGTCCGTCATTAGTGACGATGTGCGATGAGTTTTATCACTATGCCGAACAGATTGGTTCATCCGCAACGCTGGAAAGCGTGCTGGTTCCGGATGCCATTGACCTGCTGCGTAAAGGTGACGTCGCCAGCCACAATCGTCTGGTCGCAGAGTTCGCGCCGCAGTTAAGTCACTGCGATGTAATTATGCTGGCTCACTTCTCCACCTCGCGCGCCTCCGACGCCGTGCGTGAAAAAGTCTCGATTCCGGTGTTAACGGCACCGCATGCCGCGGTAAAAAAAATGCAGTTAGCGATTGGAGGCTCATCATGCTGATTGGGGTCATCGCCGATGATTTTACCGGTGCCAGCGATATCGCCGTCACGCTGTCGAAAGGATTGCTGGGCGAAGGCGGATTGCGCACGACGCAATATCTTGGCGTACCGCAACAGCCTGCCGAGGAACAGGTGGAAGCAGGCGTCATTGCTTTGAAATCACGCTCTTTGCCAGCACAGGAAGCCGTTCAACAATCGCTGGCTGCTTGTGAATGGCTGTTGCAGCAAGGCTGTGCGCAGATCGTGTTTAAATATTGCTCGACCTTCGACTCGACCGATGCTGGCAACATTGGTCCGGTACTAGACGCGCTGGCTCAGCGATTAGCGGCGCGCAATGTGATTGTCTGCCCGGCGTTTCCCGCGATGGGCCGTACGCTTTATCAGGGCAATTTGTTTGTGCATGACCGTCCACTGAATGAATCAGGCATGGAGCATCATCCTCTGACGCCAATGAAGGATGCGGACATCCGCCGTTTGCTGTCGCGCCAGGCGAAAACGCGCGTCAGCCACATTGGCTGGCAGCAAGTGGTGCAAGGCAGTGAAACACTGCGCGAGATACTGCAAGACCAAACAGATGAGGAAACGCAATTGGTGGTGGTGGATGCCCTCAGCGATCACGATTTAACGCTGATCGGCATCGCTGCTGCGGATGAGAAGCTGATCAGTGGTGGATCGGGCATCGCGCTTGCCCTGCCGCACAATTTTATCAGCGCCCGTAAAGCGCAAGGTAACAACAGTGAGTTTCCTGCCATTAAAGGTTCCAGCGCCATTTTAGTTGGCAGTTGTTCAGGTGCGACGCGCGGACAAATAGAGGAACACCAAAAACAGCATGCGGTGCTGGCCATTGAGATTGAGGATGTGATGGCGGAACGTATTGATGCTGACGATCTCGTGGATTTCATCCTCACCCATCAGGACCGTTGCCCGCTGATCTATTCCTCAGGCGATCCGGCAGTAGTGAAGCAAGCGCAGCAGCAGTTTGGCCAACACAACATCTCGCAGCGACTTGATCGCTTATTTGGCGATACGGCACGCAAGTTGGTGCTTGAAGCGGGCATTCAGCGTTTAGTGGTTGGCGGCGGAGAAACTTCGGGCGCGGTGGTCAGCGCGTTAAATTTGGGTTCGCTGCAGGTTGGAAGTGAAATCGATCCTGGCGTGCCCGCCCTGTTTGCTCAGGGCGAGCGGCCGCTGGCGCTGGCGCTTAAATCGGGGAATTTTGGTCGGCGCGACTTCTTCTCGCATGCCCTTAACGTATTAGCAGGTTCTACGCATTAAATTGAAGACAACGTCGCGCTGACGTTGTCTTCTTCTCAATCTAACGGCCACCAAATTCCGGTAACACCCCAAACCAGCTCAACAGCCAGGCCAATATATTCATCGCGCCAAACACCAACAGAAAAATCACCGCCAGCGAACAGCGTTGCTGAGATTTCCATGCCAGCAGCGCGGGGATGATGACCGCCCACAAGGTGGCAAACAGTCCGGCAAAACCAATCGCGGCGACAAAGCCATTTGGCCACCAAATCGAGGCGAGTAACGGCGGAAGGAAAGTCAGGCTGGCGGTTTTCAGGCGTGCGACGGATGAATTCCCGAATCCCAGACGATCGGCGATGAAATCAAACAGACCGGCGGTGACGCCAAGGAATGAGGCAATCACGGCGAAATGCGAGAAGATCGACATCATCAGCGCCAGCGCATTGACGTGCAGATGCGCACGCAGCGCCGCCATCAGCGCAGCGATATCGCCGCCCTGCTTCACAATCTCAGGAAACGCGGCGCGCGGTAGATTTCCCATGGTGCTGGTTAGCCAAAACAGATACAGCGCCAGCGACAGCAGCGTTCCCAACACCAAAGCCCGCGTGATGTTCTGCTTATTGCCGCCGTAATAGCTCACCAGACCGGTGATGTTGCCGTGGTAACCAAACGAAGCGAGACAAAACGGCAGCACGCCGAGTGCATAAGGCCAGTAACGTTCACCGGCAGCGGGTCCGCTCAGTAACGACGGCACGTTCACCTGCGTCAGAAGGCCGCCAAACAGCACGATCAACAGCAGAATTTTCGCCAGCACGCAGAAGGTCATCAAGCGACTGACGCCCGTCGTACCGAGCCAAACGACGACGGCGACGCACAGCGTCAGCAACACCTTGGCTTCTGCAGTTGAGATGGGTAATCCCAACTGACTGATTGAGTGCTGATAGACCGGGCCGCTGGCTGAAATGTAGGCGTATGTCAGGATGCCAAGGACGAATAAGATGCTGAGGCCGTTTAGCGCCGCCCAGCCGCGTCCAAGCAAATCTTTGGTTAAAGTGTCGTATCCCGCGCCCGGCGGATACGTGAGGCTGACGCGCATAAACAACAAGCCGGACAGCAACATGCCGCCCCAGCTGATCAGCAGTAACATCATCGCCCAGCCAAACCACGCGCCCGCCATCACCACCGGCAGCGTAAACATCCCTGCGCCCACCACGGTGCCGCAAATAATCATCGCGCCCCACCATACGGAAGGCTGGCGGCGGGACAATGTCATCTCCGTCATCACTTATTCCCTACAAAACATCTTAAAGGCGGCGATGATACACGGGAAAACGCTGAGAAGAGAGTGTGATACGCGATAATACGCGCGCCAGTTCAACCTGACGCGCGTTTAAGGAAGGGAAAGCAACTTAGTTATAAAACGCCGGTTTCGCTGGCATAGTGACCGGTACGATGTCTCCGGATTTTTGCGCCGCAACACAGGCATCGGCAGCAACCGCCGCAGCGAAGCCATCCCACGCAGACGGGCCGGTCATTTCACCCGACAACACATTATTGATGAAGTCCTGCAACTCCACGTCATAGGCATCGATGAAACGCTTTTTCCAGTCGGTAAGAATGCTGGTGGAGAGTTTGGCCGCGCTGCGCGTCTGTACCGACATCGGTTCAGGCAGGCGCGCAATGCCGCTTTCGCCGACCACTTCACATTGAATATCGTAGCCGTAAGCGCAGTTAACGAAGATTTCGACGTCGATGCGCACGCCTTTGGCGGTTTCCAGCAGCACGATTTGCGGATCTTTCAGATGCGAAGCGGCTTTACTGGTTGAGCGCGGGTAGATCACCTGCGCACTGACGTAATCATCTTTCAGCAACCAGCGCAGCACATCAAGCTCATGAATCAGCGTATCGGTGATCGCCATATCAGTAGTGTAGGAATCGCCGACTTCGGGGTTGCGATGTGCGCAGTGCAGCATCAGCGGTTCGCCGATGTCACCGTTATCAATCACCGCCTTCAGCGCGCGGTAGCCCGCGTCGTAAGGACGCATAAAGCCGACCTGCACTAGCTTCTTACCGGCGGCGATTTCCGCTTCCACGATGTTCATACAATCCTGCGCGGTGACCGCCAGCGGCTTTTCGCAGAAAACCGCCTTGCCGGCTTTGATCGCTGCCAACACAAACTCTTCATGGGTTGGGCCCCACGAGGTGACCAGAATCGCCTGCACCTCTGGCGCGTTAATCAGATCATGTGCGTTGTCGTAAATCTCCGCCTGAATGCCGAGATCGTGGATGATCTGCTCGCAGTTGCTGCGATTGATGTCATTCAGCGCCACCACACGCGAATGTTGCAGCACCTGGCTACAACGACGAATGTGTTCGCGACCGATCGCGCCCGTGCCAATTACACCGATATTGAGCGTCATGGAAGTGTTCCTTAGTTATTCAGGTAAGCAATGCTGGAGTGGATTTCACGAGCAATTTGTTCTTCGCTCCAGTTATCCATCACCGACGAAAACGGTTCGAAAGCGTAAATGCCGCGATAGCCCATCTCTTCCAGACGCTGCACTTGTTGTTTCGATTTCAGCACATCGTCGGCGCTTAACATGATGCGCTCTTCGTCGGTTAACTGATGCGTTGGGCGCGCGTCGGTCACGCCGGACAAATGCACCAGCCCGATATTGTTGACGTCGACGCCGCCAGTAAAGTCTTGTTCAGCCCCTTCGTACAAATGATGGTGAAAGGTATCCAATACGATTTTGAACGGCGCGCCGGCTTGTTTGATCAGCTGCTGTGCCAGAGCCGCTGAACGCAGCGAGCTTTGCGGGAAACCGAGCGGCTCCACCAGACCGGCAATGCCATATTCGGCAAACAGTGGCGCCAGCGTTTTTAACGCATCGACGGTTTGCTGCTGGGAAATAACGGTGCCGTCATTCAGTGGGCAAAGGACTAACGCTTTCGCACCGGTGGCACGCGCGTCTTTTAATAAAGCGCGCGTTTTCTCCAGCACGTCATCGCTTAATTGGTTAAACGGATAAACCGCATTAATAGTTTCAATGGTAAAAGCATGTTTAGTCGCGAGATGGCGAACTTCTTCGCCTGTTAAATTATCGGTCACGCTACCACTTTTCATATCATTGCGGATTTCGACTTTATTTAACCCCAGCTTTTCAACCAGCGAGAAAAAACGCTCGAGACTAAGATTAGGCGCGATTTTACGATTAACGCAGAGTCGGTCATGGCTTATTTTGTAGGTCATGGTATGTTCTATCCTGAAAGAGTAATATTTATTAGCTTCTGTTTTGTCATGTCGCGTCGATATCTTGCGATAGTAAGCGATGTTGTTTTGCTGCTCTGCCAGAACCTTGATTGATTTACATCAATGCAACATCATTTGTACAACTCATGGAAATAGTGCTCGACCTGTTCCAGGCTGCGTCCTTTGGTTTCCGGGATGGTGCGCAACACGAACATCGATCCCCCAATACCAATCACGGCAAAGGTTAAGAAGGCACCGGCCAGACCAAATGCCGCCAACAGCAACGGGAACGCCATGGAAATGGCGAAGTTGGCCATCCACAACGCAAATACCGCGCCGCCCATGCAAATACCGCGCATCCGCGCTGGAAAGATCTCGGAAAGTAATAGCCAGGTAACCGGCGACAACGCGCCTTGCTGGAAGCACAGAAACATCAGCATGCCCGCCAGAACCAGATAGGCGCGCAGCAGATTGACGTCGCCTGCCGGGTGATATTCCGGCATGAAGAAACACACTGCGGCGATAAAAAACAGGCACGCGGTGCAGCCCATCTGACCAACCAGTACCAGCGGACGACGGCCGATTTTGCCGATCATCCAGATACCGATCAGCGTCATCAGCACCGAAATCACGCCGTTGGCGATGGTGGCGAACAGCGCGGCATCGTTGCTCAAGCCGGTTGCCGTCAGCATGGTAGGCGCGTAATACATGATGGTGTTGACGCCGGTCAGCTGCTGAATCGCCGCGATGCCGATACCAAGCAGGAACACTTTGCGCAGCCACGGCGTACGCAAATCGCGCAGGCGGCCTTTGCCCTGTTGCCGGTTCTCTTCGATGGTTTCTTCTATCTCTTCCAGCTCCCATTCGACGTCATCGGCCGCGCGGGTTTTTTCCAGTACTTTGCGTGCTTGCTGGCTATTACCGCGCATTACGAGCCAGCGCGGGCTTTCCGGCATAAAGATCATGCCCAACCACAGCAATACGGCTGGCACAGTTGAGATAGCGATCATCCAGCGCCACGTGTGTTCTCCACCCCAGATTTCGTTGAAAGTGGCGTTGGACACGTACGCCAGCAGCTGACCTGAAACAATCATCAGCTCCTGCAAGGTGACCAGTTGACCGCGCTTGTTCGCCGGGGCAATTTCCGCGATATACACCGGCACCGTGGCCGCTGCGCCACCGACGGCGATACCGAGGAACAGACGTGAAGCAATCATTGAGATGACATCCGGCGCGAAGGCCGAACCGATGGCGCCAAGGGCAAAAATAAAGGCCAGAGAAATGATGATCTTGCGGCGTCCCAGCGCGTCCGCGAAATGACCGGCGAGCAGCGCGCCAAAAGCGGCGCCAAACAGCAGTGAACTGGTGACTAACCCGGTGGTAAAGGGCGTGAGCTGTAGATCGTCACGCATAAAGAGTAAAGCGCCTGATACTACACCGGTATCGTAGCCGAACAGCAATCCACCCAGCGTGGCGACCAGCGCAATAATTTTAACAAATGGCTCGGTGCGCGTGGCGCTATTGGGGCCGGAAGCGGTGTTAGTGGATATATAAAGTTCTCTTTCCATAATACCTCCTGGTGAAAAAAATTAAGGAAATACGGCAGAACAAAACAGAGCACTCACGCTAGCGGTGTTTTTATTTCATGTTAATTTTTATTTGGAATTTACTTTCCGAATTGTGAGTTCAAGCATTTTGGGATTTTTATTTTGATGGATTTACATCAGGATGATGTATTTATTTAGGGATGTCTTTGAGGGGATAAATAAAAATATCGCCATGAGTGGCGTAATGCCTTTCAATTAAGCGCCGTGTCACATCACTGCACCTTTCGAAGCGGCGCAATTTATTGCGCAATAAATTGCGCCGCTACGGTATGTGCATAAATAAACATCATCACTTACGGCGCGGCAGCGAAACCAGCATCAAGCCAAACACGATCAGTACCACGCCAGCAAAGCTGCTCCAGCGGAAGTTTTCGCCCAAAATCGGCAAGGAAATCGCGGCCAGCCACACCAATACATAACTCAAACTGAGCAGCGGATAGAGCCGGTTAAGCGGCAGCTGGCGCAGCGCCAGCATCCAGCACAACATCGACAGCGCATACGCCCCGAGACCAAAAGCCAACAGCAGCAGCGCTTTCCAGTGCTGCACACTCAGCAATTCGCTTAATGGCGGGAAATCCAGCATCGCCAACCGCAGCACCAGTTGCGCCAGCGATACCAGCAACACGCTGCACAGCGCCAGCATCACGCCTTTCATAGATGACTTCCCATCAGCGCCACGCCAGCAACAATCGCCAGCGTGCCGATCCACTGCTGCACGCTGTAAGTTTCACGCCAGATCAGCCGCGCGGCGATGGCCACCAACACAAAGTTGAGACTCAACATCGGATAGGCCACGCTTACCGGCACCACGCGCAGCACCGCCAGCCACAGCAGCATGCCGATACCGAGCAGCAGGATGCTGAGCGCCAGCCAGGAAATCCCCTTTTTGATACCGACATGGGCCGCCTGCTTTTGACACAGCTGGGCGGCACAGCTCAGCACGCTCACCAGTAAAATCAGCAGCAGATTCATGGTTTAGCATCATAACCGTAGTAAACCAGGCGGCCCTGACGATAGACATCATCCGGTTCCGGCAGGTTTTTATCCGGCGTGCTGTCGCTGGCATTCAGCATCAAAACCAGCGAAACCTTGCCCAGCCGACGATGGATACGCAGCCAGTCGGCAAAGTTATCTGCATTAATATAATGTGACTTTGCATCTGGATAACTCAGGCCATATTGCAATTCGCCTTTGGCATCGTAGAAATTGATGTCGCTGCGCTGCAGTTCCCAGGCCACCGCCGATGCCACGCCAGGATTGTTTGCCAGCAGATAACGGCTATCCGCCAGTTGATCGTGTACCGCGCTAACAAAACTTTGTGGCTGCTTTGAATCACGCACCTTGTCAGGAATGGCAAATCCCACCAGTAACGCCAGCGCCAGCGGACAGAGCGCGGCTAACTGCCAGCGACCCTTCTCCGGCTTGCGGCTCAGCCAGCCCATCACGGCCCAACCTATAAAGGAGAGCGCCGCACAGAGCACGCCCATCCCTTCATCGCCGCTATAAACCGGACGATGCGCAACGCCCCAGGGTGCCAGCACCACTAAAACCACAATGGTGATGACCAAACCGAACAGCAGATTGATCCAACCATTCACCTTTAGCGCTGTAACCACCTTTGTCGAAGCGCTGTGCGCGTAATGCGCCATCAGCAAGGCCAGCGGCGCGAAGCACGGTAAAATGTAGGTCGGCAGTTTGCCTTTAGCGATGCTGAAAAACAGCAGCGGTAACAGCACCCAGCTCAACAGATAAATCGAACCCGCTTGCTGGCTGCGCTGACGCCACGCACCAATCAGCGATCCCGGCAGCAGCGCCAGCCACGGCAAACAGCCTGCCAACAGCACCGGAATGTAATACCAGAATGGCGCTTTGTGCTGCGCGTCCGACTCGGCGAAACGCTGTATATGCTCGACCCAGAAGAAATAGTGCCAGAAATCGCCTTCCTGCTGATTGATCGCCAGCGCCCACGGCGAACTAAGCAAGGCGGCGACCACCATCGTCAGCGGTCCCCAACGCAGCAATTCGCCAAAGCGACGTTGCCAGATGGACCAAGGTAGAATCGCCAGCACCGGTACCGCCAGCGCGAGAAAGCCTTTGGTCATAAAGCCCATCGCGCAGGCCGCACCCAGCAACACATATCCGATCAATCGTTGCCGCGTGCTGCTGGCCTGCGACGCCAGCCAGTAACTGCACATCGCCGCGACCAGCCACAGCATCAGGATCGGATCGAGCACCGCGTAGGTGCCGACGCCGTACACCAGCAACGAGGTGAGAAAAATGATGCTGCCGCTCAGCGCGATTTTACGGCTGGCGAACATCTGCGTGCCGAGCCAATACACCAATACCGCGCTCAACGTGGTGCTGAAAATCGATCCGGCGCGCACGCCAAAGTTGGTGTGACCAAACAGCAACTGGCCGAAGTTATTGACCCAATAACCGGCAATCGGTTTCTCGAAGTAGCGCAGATCGAAGAAATGCGGCACCACCCAATTGCCGCTAAACAGCATTTCCCGGCTGATTTCGGCATAGCGGGTTTCGTCCGGCTGCCATAAGGCGCGGAACTCAATTGGCATCAGGTAAAACAGCGCGAAGAGCGCGATAAGTAACGCGGTTTTAGTGCCTGTACGCATCCGTGGTTCCTGTAAAATTAACGCTGGCAGCCTAGCCAGCCTTCACGTCCGGGAATATGCCCGCGTACGATATTGCCCTGTGGCAGCGTAGTGAGATCGTCGGGTAACAAGGCGCTGAGCGGACAGAACTGAATGTCTTGCTGCTCCGCACGCCTCAGCAGATCGGCGAACGCCTCAAGCCCGACAATCCCTTCCACTTCGGCATGAATGGTGTAAACCGGCGAACCGCTTGCGGCATGGATTTGCTCGAGGATGAAGTCATTAAAACCTTCCGCGCTCACCGATTGCCCAACCACTTCATCCCAGGTCGGCAAGGTCACCGGGATTTGTACCGTGCCGGGGCTGCCATCACTGAGAATCGGTATAAATGGACCGCTGCCGCGACAATCACTGTTGTAGCTGAAACCAAACTGCTGCTTGGCAGCCACCACGCGGCCATCAGCGCGCCAGCCCGCCACCGCTGAACAGGTGACATTGTCACCAATGATCGCTTCCAGCGCCTGTTTACCGCGCGCAATTTGCTCAACCAGTTTCTCTTGCGGCCACACGCCCGCCCAGGTTTGCCAGGCAAAGTGATCCCACGCATGCAAACCGACTTCATGATGATCGGCGGTGGCGCTGATGATCTCCTCCAGACCGCGACCAATCTCACGTCCCGGCCAGGCGGTGCCGGCCAGCAAAATATCCCAGCCGTAGAGTGATGCGGCGCGCGACCGCAGCATTTTCCACAGGAAACGCGGTTTTAACAGGCGCCACAAGTGGCGCCCCATATTGTCCGGCCCAACGCTGAAGAAAAAACTGGCCTGCAGCTGATGCAAACTGAATTGCTCCAGTAACGCCGGCACGCCAAGTTGGGTGCCGCGCCAGGTATCGACATCGACACGCAAACCGACTTTCTTCATGGTTTGTCCTGTAGCTCAACGGTGCGTAGGAAGAAGTCCAGCGTGTTATCGATGGTGGTATCCATCTCTACGGTTGGCGTCCAGTCCAGCAGACGACGCGCGTTTTTGATCGACGGCTTACGGTGTTCCACGTCCTGATAACCTTTGCCGTAATAGCTGCTGCTCTCCACTTCACGGAAGCCGGCAAACGGCGGGAAGTTGCTGCGCAGCGGGTGACGTTCGAAACTCGCCAGCAGACGCTCGGCCAACTCTTTGATGCTGGCTTCGTTATCCGGGTTACCGATGTTGACGATCTGGCCGTCGCAGTTGTTCTGTTTGTTTTCGATGATACGGAACAGCGCTTCGATGCCGTCGCGAATATCGGTGAAGCAGCGCTTCTGTGCACCGCCATCAATCAGCTTAATTGGTGAGCCTTCCACCAGATTGAGGATCAGCTGCGTGATAGCACGAGAACTGCCGATACGCGCGGCATTCAGATTATCGAGGCGCGGCCCCATCCAGTTAAATGGACGGAACAGCGTAAAGCGCAGCCCTTCTTTCTCACCGTAAGCCCAAATTACACGGTCCAGCAACTGCTTAGACACCGAATAGATCCAGCGCTGTTTATTGATCGGCCCAACCACCAGATTAGAGTGATCCTCATCGAAATGCTGATCGGTACACATGCCGTACACTTCGGAAGTCGATGGGAAAATGATGCGCTTTTTGTACTTCACGCAGTCACGAATGATTTTGAGGTTCTCTTCAAAGTCGAGCTCAAACACGCGCAGCGGATTGCGTGTGTACTCAATCGGCGTGGCGATGGCCACCAATGGCAACACCACGTCGCACTTCTTAATGTGATACTCGATCCATTCTGAGTGAATGCTGATGTCGCCTTCGACAAAGTGGAAGCGTGGCTGATCGAGGAAACGGCTGATGGCGTCAGAACCGATGTCTAAACCGTAGACTTCGAAGTTATCATCCTGCAGCAGACGCTCGGTGAGGTGGTTACCGATAAAACCGTTCACGCCGAGAATCAGCACGCGCGTGCGTCGTTTCACCGCCGCCACTGGCTGAGAATAGAGCAAGGCGCCCTTCACCATACCGAGGTTTTGCGCCAGCTGGCTGCCGTTCATAAACACGCCGTTATCGCTTTGACCGGTCACCACTTCCAGCGCGCCTTCAGCGCAGGCGATCAGGAATGGCTCAACAGAAAGCACGGTACCCGGTTTGGCCTGATGTTCAGTGCTGTGTACGCGACTTTTCCACACCACGAATTTCACCGTTCCGGCATAGGCGAACGCGCCGGGCCACGGATAGGTCACCGCGCGCACCAGATTATTGACCGTGTGCGCCGGTTGTTCCCATTTAATGCGGCCATCTTCTGGCGTGCGGCGCCCCACAACCGTGGCTTCGCGCTCATTTTGTGGTGTGGTAACGATATCGCCGCGTTTCACCGCCGGTAATGCGCCTTCCAGCACCTGCGTTGCACAGGCAACCAGCTTGCGATGCAGCGTTAACGCGTTGTCCTGCTCGTCAATCGCCACGCGCTGTTGCGCCACGATGTCACCGGCATCGGCGCGCTTCACCATGCGGTGCAGCGTTACGCCGGTTTCGGTTTCGCCATTGACCAGCACCCAGTTCAGCGGTGCGCGGCCACGATATTTGGGCAGCAGCGAACCGTGCAGGTTATAGGCACCCATACGCGCACTGCTGAGAATGCAGTCGTTCAACAAAGCGCGGTAATAGAAAGAGAAGATGTAATCCGGTGCCATGGTTTTAATGCGATCGACCCACAGCGGATGATTGACATCCTCCGGCGCATAGACCGGAATGCCCTGCTCAGCGGCTAAACGCGCAACGGAGTCGAAAAAGTGGCTCTCAGTTCCTGTGTCTGAGTGGGTGAAAATAGCGCTGATTTCATAGCCAGCGTTCAGAAGTGCAGAAATACCCGCACAGCCCATTTCGGCGTAGGCGAAGACGACAGTTTTCATTGCTCAATTTCCTGTACAGATGAGGCGTTTTGCTGTGGGTGAATCACACGTTGGATGAAGTAGCGCGGACGGGCGCGTACGTCGTTGTAAATGCGGCCGATGTATTCGCCGAGTAATCCCATACCGATGAACTGCGCGCCGATAAAAATAAACAGCACCGCGAACAGCAGGAACACGCCATCACCGGCCCATGCCGCGCCGAGGAACAGACGCAGCACAATCAGAATCAGCGAGAAGGCAAAACCGGCCAGCGCAATCAAACTGCCGACGATGCTCAGCAAGCGCAGCGGCGTGGTGGTCAGGCAAGTGACCAGGTCATACATCAGGTTAATCAGCCGCATAAAGCTGTACTTTGAATCGCCAAATTCGCGCTCGGCGTGCGCCACCGGCAGCTCAATGGTGCGGCGCGCAAAGGTGTTGGCGAGGATGGGAATAAAGGTGCTGCGTTCGTGGCAGTTCAGCATCGCATCGACGATATGGCGGCGATAAGCGCGCAGCATGCAGCCGTAATCGCCCATCGCTTTGCCAGTGACGCGCTGAATCAGATGATTGATGGTGCGTGAGGCGCGACGGCGAAACCAGCTGTCCTGGCGGTTTTGACGCACGGTGCCCACCACGTCATAGCCCTGCTTAGCCGCTTTCACCAGGTTCGGGATCTCTTCCGGCGGGTTTTGCAGGTCGGCATCCAGCGTGATGATTAAATCGCCGCTGACGTGGCTAAAGCCCGCCATGATCGCTGAGTGCTGGCCGTAATTACGGTTCAGCAATACGCCAACCACATGGCTGCCCGGCATATCGGCAGCATCCGCAATCATCTCGCCCGAGCGATCGCTGCTGCCGTCATCGACCAGCAGAATCTCGTACGCCAGATTTAATCCCGCACAGGCCGCATCAGTACGACGCACCAGTTCCGGCAGGCTCTCCTCTTCGTTGTACACCGGGATCACCACGGAGACTTTGCGAATGGCTTTTTCTTCCAGCATGTCAAACTCCAGCGATATGACGTAATGCGCTAATCACGCGCGTGACATCTTCATCGCGCATATCAGGGAACAACGGGATTGAGCAGATGCGATCGCTATTCCATTCGGTGTGCGGCAACGAGAGTTGCGGATAGCGTTCGCGGTAATATTTGTGGGTGTGCGCGGCACGGAAATGCAGCCCGGTGCCGATATCCTGCGCTTTCAAGGTTTCCATAAGCGCATCACGGCTGATGCCGCACTGCGCCTCATCAACGCGAATAATGAACAGATGCCACGCGTGTTGATGTGGCCATTCTGGCTGCGCCAGCGGCAGAAACGGCGTATTCGCCAGTTCAGTGAGATAGCGCTGCGCAATCGCCGCGCGGCGCTGATTGATGGCGGGCAACTTTTTCAGCTGAACCAAAGCAATTGCGGCGCTGATATCTGGGAGGTTGTATTTGAAACCCGGCATGATCACTTCGGCCTGCGGCTTGCGGCCGTGCGTGTGGCGCTCGTACGCATCGACGCCGAGTCCGTGGAATTTCAGACTGCGCATGCGGTCGGCCAACGCCGCATCATCGGTGACAATCAAGCCACCTTCGGCGCAGGTCATGTTTTTGATGGCGTGGTAGGAGAAGATCGCCGTGCCCTGCTGGCCAACGTGCTTTTCTTTGTAATAACAGCCTGCGGCGTGCGCCGCATCTTCAATCACCGGAATGCCATGGCGCTCACCAATAGCGCGAATGGCATCTATATCGGCGGGCGCGCCAGCGTAATGCACCGGAATGATGGCGCGCGTACGCGGCGTGATCGCCGCTTCAATCAGCTCCGGCGTTACCATCAAGGTGTCGCGATCGATATCGATCATCACCGGCGTCGCACCCAGCAGCGTGATGATGTTGATGGTGGAAACCCAGGTTAGCGAAGGCGTGATCACCTCATCGCCGGGCTGGATGCCCAGCGCCAGCAGCGTGACGTGCATCCCCGCCGTGGCGGAGCTGACAGCAATCGCATGCTGATTGCCAGTGAGCTGGCAAAAAGCCTCTTCCAGTTCGGCATTTTTCGGGCCGGTGGTGATCCAACCCGACTCAAACACCGATTTAACGGCGGCTAACTCTTCTTCACCCAACGAGGGCCGTGAGAATGGTAGAAAATTCATTATGTTACCTTGGAATTAAGCACTATTTAACGGCCATTTATTCCAAAATACGCGGGTTAACTTAACGCAACATTAAATGAGAAGGGTACTAAGTCGGCTTTTTCTGACACGTTGAGGATTGGTAGAGGAAGGGTCAAATTTGCCGGTTTATCATCATGAACCAGCACACTTCTTAAGGTTAAATTAAGGTTTTGACCCTATACTAAGTCAGGATATGTCTTATAACGTCTGGAGGATAATGCGATGAGTACGGCTACTGACAGACTTTCTTAGGCAGCGCTGCGCCGCCACCATATTGGGGTGAAAACCAAAGGATTGCGCTATCGCGGCGATCTATATGTGTTCCGCTATAACGCCGGCCACTACGATGTGTTCCTTAATAACGACCGCGTAATGTCATTGAATACCAGCAATGTGCAGGAAGCGATTCAGCTGTTCAAGCAGCAAGCTTAATCTTCTCCTCTCCATTTCTGGAGCCCGCTCTGCAATCCCGATGTATGCCGCTGTAACGCCCTTTTACCTCTCGCACCTATCCTCGCTTCGGCGTAAAGTCCTGGCAACGACAAGCCTGGATGGCGCGAGGTATGAGTAATGGAATACGTATATGGCTTAATTAGTGGCCTATTAGGATTGGCCGTAGGCAGCTTTCTTAACGTGGTGATCTCGCGGTTGCCATTGCAAATAGTGCACCCGAACACTCCGCTAAATGTGTGTTGTCCGCCCTCTCACTGCCACCAATGCACCACCGCGCTGCGCTGGCGCGACAACATTCCGCTCATAAGTTGGTTACTGTTACGCGGTAAATGCCGTTATTGCCATTGTAAAATCAGCGGGCGTTATCCACAGGTGGAGATAATTACCGCGCTTCTGACGCTGCTGCTTATCTGGCTGATGCCAGTCAATATGCAATTGCTGGGCGCGCTCATATTGTTCTGGGCGTTAACGGTATTAGCCTTTATTGACCTCGAACATCTGCTTTTACCGGATGTGATTACGCTGCCCTTGCTGTGGATTGCGCTGCTGTTTAAAGCGATGGGATGGCTACCCGGCTCATTACAAGAAGCGGTATGGGGATCCATAGCGGGATATTGCTTGTTGTGGGCGCTATCAATTTTATATCAATGGATTAGAGGGATTGAGGGATTAGGGATGGGCGATGCAAAACTGCTGGCGGCAATCGGCGCCTGGTTGGGCTGGTCGCTTTTACCCTGGGTGCTTTTATTGGCTTCGGGCGGCGCTATTTTATGTGTTTTGATTTCCAGAGTTAGCGGGCAGCGCGAGCTCAATCACGTCATCGCCTTTGGTCCGTGGATCGCCTTAGCGGCTATAAGTCTCTTTATTCATTCGATTATTTTTTAACCACCCCAACTGCGGTGCGAAATTAAGTGGCCAATTTCTGGCCAACGCTCTGATTCATATATGGAAAGAGTAAACAAATCTAAACAAAATTAATCATTGTGATGTAGGTCAAAAGGCTCTATATTGGCCGCGTTTTTTCACAGCTGTTACTTTTTTGTTCAATTAGTCAATTGGCGAGCCTTACGTGCCCCGGTTGAAGGAGAGATATGATGACGGATAAAGTCCGTATTGATAGTTTTGGTGCCAATGCATTCAACGGAAATAACGACGCATTCTTAGCCCGTCAGGCTGAGTTTGAATCTAACGTTAGGAGTTACCCGCGCAAACTGCCTTTAGCTATCGCTAAAGCCCATGGCGTGTGGATCACAGATGTTGAGAATAAACAATATCTTGACTGTCTGGCTGGCGCAGGGACGCTGGCACTGGGTCACAACCATCCTGATGTTCTCCAGAGCATTCAAAATGTCATTACCAGCGGCTTGCCGTTACATACTCTTGATCTGACTACTCCACTGAAAGATCAGTTCTCTGAGTCTCTGCTCTCGCTGCTGCCAGGCCAGGGTAAAGATTATTGCCTGCAGTTCACCGGCCCTTCTGGTGCCGATGCAGTTGAAGCCGCGCTGAAACTGGCGAAGAAAGCCACTGGCCGTAGCGGCGTGATCAGCTTCTCTGGCGGTTATCACGGTATGACGCACGGCGCGCTGTCCGTCACCGGTAACCTGGCACCGAAAGAAGCGGTTGATGGCATGATGCCAGAAGTGCAGTTCATGCCTTATCCGCATCAGTATCGTTGCCCGCTGGGTATCGGTGGTGAAGCTGGCGTGAAAGCGCTGACCTATTATTTCGACAACCTGATCAACGACGTGGAAAGCGGCGTGCGTAAGCCTGCAGCAGTAATCCTCGAAGCCGTTCAGGGCGAAGGCGGCGTGAACCCAGCTCCCGCTGAGTGGTTGCAGCGCATCCGTAAAGTGACGCAGGAACACGGCATTCTGTTGATCCTCGACGAAGTTCAGGCTGGCTTTGCCCGTACCGGCAAATTCTTCGCCTTCGAACACGCCGGCATCGAGCCAGACATCATCGTGATGTCTAAAGCTGTGGGCGGCGGTCTGCCACTGGCTGTGCTGGGCATCAAAAAGCAGTTCGACGTTTGGTCACCGGGTCATCACACCGGCACCTTCCGTGGCAACCAGCTGGCGATGGCTACCGGCCTGACCACGCTGAAAATCCTCAAAGAGCAGGATATTGCAGGCAAAGTGGCTGCGCAGGGTGAATGGCTGAAACAGCAGCTGGCCGCGATGCAGAAACGCTTCCCGGTAATTGGTCACGTTCGTGGTCTCGGCATGATGATCGGTATTGAGATCGTTAAACCGAACGAAGCGGCCGATCACATGGGCAGCTTCCCGGCTGACGGCGAACTCTCTGCGCTGCTGCAGAAGAAGTGCTTCGAAGCAGGTCTGATTCTGGAGCGCGGTGGCCGTCATGGCGCAGTTCTGCGTCTGCTGCCTTCACTGCTGATCACCAACGATGAGCTGGCGATTTTCCTGGATAAATTTGAGCAGGCGCTGATTGGCGCTGGCGTCAAACCTGTTTGATTGGAAGAGTAAATGTCTGAAGTAAACCCGATTCTGGCCGCCTCTGCACAGAGCATTGAGGCGTACCAGCAGGCGATTGCCCAGAGCAGCGCCGCGGTTGTGCAGTGGCTGCAACAGCCTGAGATGTATCAAGGCAAAAGCGTTGCCGAACTGCGCGAGCGTATCACGCTCGACTTCAATCCAAACGGCCTGGGTAACCAGGCCGCGATTGAACGCGCGATTGAATATTTCCTGAAAGACAGTCTTTCAGTGCATCACCCACAGTGTGTAGCGCATCTGCACTGTCCGAGTCTGGTGGTAAGCCAGGCGGCAGAAGTGCTGATTAACGCGACCAATCAGAGTATGGATTCGTGGGATCAGAGCCCTTCTGCCACCATCATTGAGATCAAACTGATCGAATGGCTGCGTGCGCAAGTGGGTTACCCTGCTGGCGACGCCGGTGTGTTCACCAGCGGCGGCACCCAGAGCAACCTTATGGGTCTGATGCTGGCACGCGACGCCTTCTATCAGCGTCAGGGTCACTCGGTGCAGCAGCACGGTATCACTGGCGATCTACGTAAGATCAAAGTGCTGTGCTCTGAAAACGCGCACTTCTCCGTACAGAAGAACATGGCGCTGCTTGGCCACGGCTATCAGTCTGTAGTGCAGGTGAAGTCTGATCAATTCGCCCGTATGGATGTGTCAGACCTGAAAGCCAAGCTGGCGCAGGCCGACGCTAACGGCGAACAGATCCTGGCGATCGTGGCGACTGCTGGTACCACCGATGCCGGTGCGATCGATCCGCTGCGTGAAATTGCCGGCATTGCTGCCGAGCGCAACATTTGGGTACACGTTGATGCAGCATGGGGCGGCGCGCTGCTGCTGTCCGAGAAGTATCGCGACTACCTCGATGGCCTGGAGCGGGTGGATTCCGTCACTTTGGACTTCCATAAACAGTATTTCCAGACCATCAGCTGCGGTGCGTTCCTGCTGAAAGATGAGCGTCATTACGAGCTGATGCGTTATCAGGCGGCTTACCTGAACTCTGAGTTTGACGAAGAGGCCGGTGTGCCGAACCTGGTATCCAAATCCCTGCAGACCACGCGTCGTTTCGATGCACTGAAACTGTGGATGGGCCTGGAAGCGCTGGGTCAGAAACAGTATGCGGCGATCATCGATCACGGTGTGACGCTGGCGCAGGAAGTGGCGAAATTTGTTACCTCTGAACCACGCCTCGAGCTGGTGATGCAGCCTCAGCTGGCGAGCGTACTGTTCCGCTATCGTCCAGAGCAACTGACCGATACTGCTCAGATTGCGCTGTTCAACCAGCGTATTGGCGATGCGCTGCTGGATTCAGGTCGCGCCAACGTAGGTGTGACCGAGAATCAGGGCGTAACCTGCCTGAAGCTGACCTTGCTGAACCCAACCGTGACGCTGGAAGATGTTAAACTCCTGCTGGCGCTGGTTGAGAAAACCGCGAATCAGCTGCTGAACGCATAATTACCTGTGATGCGAATAAGCCGATAACTGGCAACGGTTATCGGCTTTTTTTCGCTTCTGCACCTGAATTCAGTTCGCGCACATAATCCAGAAACGCCTGTAGCGGCGCCGGAATCAACCGGCGATCGTTGTAATAGAGCCAAAGGCCAGAGAAGCTTTGCCACCAATCCGGCAGAATCGGCTGCAGGCTGCCATCACTCAGCGCCGGTCTAATCCAATCCTCAAATAAGTAGACCACGCCGCAGCCAGCGATTGCCGCTTCTACCGTCAAGTCCATCGCCGCGCCGATACTGCAAATCAGCGGACCTTTCGGCTGCAAGCGCACGGTTTCCTCGCCGCAGGTAAATTCCCATTCAGCAATCACGCCAGTCGCATAGCGTCCGTATAAACAGCGATGCTGCACTAAGTCGCGCGGATGCTGTGGTTTACCGAACTGCGCCAGATAAGCGGGTGATGCCGCCAGGGCAAAGCGCTGGGTGCGCGGACCGATTGGCAGTGCCACCATGTCTTGCTCCAGATGATCGTCATAACGAATGCCGGCATCACAACTATCGCGGAACACATCCTGCACATTACTTTCCGCCACCACTTCCAGCTGGATATCGGGATAGCGCTTTAGAAATCCCGGCACAATCGCCGGTAACACTATGCGCGCGGCGCTCACCGGCACGTTTAAGCGCAAGGTGCCGCCCGGCGTATCGCGGAACGTGTTCAACGCATCCAGCGCCGCATCCACTTCGTTCATCGCCGGAAGCAGGCGCGACATCAGCGCCCTGCCAGCTTCAGTTAATGCCACGCTGCGCGTGGTGCGATTGAACAGCCGTACGCCGAGCTGCTCTTCGGCACGCCGCACCGCATCACTCAAGCGCGACGGATTACTGCCGGTCATGCGCGCCGCCTCACGAAACCCGCCCGCTTTTGCCACCGCCACCACCGCATGCAGCAATGCGATATCTAATGCCATTGTTCGCCACCTCGTACACTGTGTCCTGATTTGTCCGGATAGTTGCACAGCGTTGTGGCGATTACAATCTAACCACACACTGACGAAGGAGCTTTCCATGTCTCATCCAGCATTGACTTACACTCTTGGCGATCGCCAGGTTGCACGACTCGGTTATGGTGCCATGCAGTTAGCCGGCCCCGGCGTGTTTGGTCCGCCGAAAGATGAAGCGCGTGCTTTACAGGTGCTGCGTGATGCGGTCGCAGCGGGCGTGAATCACATTGATACCAGCGACTTTTATGGTCCACACATTACCAATCAGCTGATCAAAAAAGCGTTACATCCTTACGCCGATGATTTGGTGATCGTCACCAAAGTGGGCGCACGCCGCGACGATAAAGGCGGCTGGTTACCGGCATTTACGCCGGAAGCACTGACGCAAGCGGTGGAAGATAACCTGCGCAATCTTGGGCTTGATGTGATGGAAGTGGTTAATCTGCGTTCGATGTTGGACGTGCACGGACCGAAAGAGGGGTCGCTGGAGCCGCAGGTTGAAGCGATGATCAAGCTGAAAGAGCGCGGGCTGGTTCGTCACATTGGGCTGAGCAACGTTACTGCTAAACAGGTGGCCGATGCGCAGGCAATGACGCCGATTGCCTGCGTGCAGAACCTCTACAATCTGGCTAATCGTCAGGATGAGGCGCTGCTTGACCAGCTGGCAGCGCAAGGCATTCCTTACGTGCCGTTCTTCCCGCTCGGCGGTTTTTCACCGCTGCAATCGGATCAGCTGAGCGAGGTGGCGAATGAACTTAACGCTACGCCGCTGCAGGTGGCGCTGGCGTGGCTGCTACAGCGTTCGCCAAATATTTTGCTGATTCCGGGGACGTCATCGCCGGAGCATCTGAAGCAGAACCTGGCGAGTAGTGAAGTGAAACTTACGCCTGAAATTGTGCAGCGTTTAGATAGCATCGCCCAACCATAAATAGACCAGGTCGCCATTTATGGCGACCTCCCGTCAAATGATCCCCATCTCCGCCAGACACCCTTTCAACGTACCAAACGCATCCTGGCACTGCCGTTCATTGACGCAGGCAAAACCCAGCAGCAAGCCGCGCCGTTCCTGCGGATGCATATAATATTGCGACAACGGCCGTACCTTCACACCGCGCCGCAGCGCCAGTGCGGCGACCGCTACATCGTCGCAGCCGGTTGGTAGATTCATCACCAGATGCAATCCCGCTTCGTGATTCACCACCGGCAAAAAATCGGCTCCTAAATAACGCTCAATCAGGCTCACCATAAAGCGCCGCCGCTGGCTGTAGAGCTTGCGCATGCGTCGAATGTGCGACATGTAATGCCCTTTCTGAATGAACTCCGCCAGCGCACGCTGCACCAGCAGATGTCCGCCGCGATACAGCTCCGCCGCCGCCACACGCAGCGGCTGCGCCAGCGCTTTTGGCACCACCAGATAACCGAGACGCAGCGCCGGATAGAGCGTCTTGCTAAAAGTGCCCATATAAATCACCGGCGCATCCGGCTCAAAGCCTTGCAACGACGGGAACGGCTGGCCGGAGAAACGAAACTCGCTGTCGTAATCATCTTCCACCAGCCAGGTTTTGTGTTTGCGCGCCAGATCGAGCAGCTGCTTGCGCCGCTCCAGGCTGAGATGCACGCCCAGCGGATATTGATGTGACGGTGTCACGAAAATCATCTTCGGTGCGCGACTGCGCGGCGGCAAATCGGGGCTCAATCCCTGCTCATCCACCGCAATGGCATTGATTTTCAGTCCGTTGATGCGTAGCAGATTGCGCGTCCCCCAATAACCAGGCTCTTCGATCCACACCTGATCGCCGGGATCGCACAACACGCGTGAAACCAAATCCACCGCCTGATGAATTCCTTCAGTGATGATGATTTGATCGGCATCGGCGCGTACCGAACGCGCCACACTCAGGTACTCCGCCAGAGCAGCACGCAGCTGTGCACAGCCGCCGTTGCTGCTGTAGATCAGCCGTTCGATATCCGGTTCACGGTTCAGACGCGCCTGAATCTGGCTGAAGAGTTTATGCGGGAACTGCGTGACATCCGGCGCGCCAGGCACAAAAGCGCCCCACTGATATGGCGAGGCATTGGCATGGCCGAGCAGCGAAGCGCCGCGTTTGGAAATCGCCGCCGGTTTCGCGGTTAACGTTTCGATCGGCGCCATGTTGCGCGGCGTGTTCAGCGATCCCTCCGGCAAATTTTCTGCAATCCATGTTCCGCTGCCGGTACGCGCAGTGACGTAGCCTTGTGCCATCAAATTCTCATACACGTTCAACACCGTGTTGCGCGACACCGACAGCTCGCGCGCCAAATCGCGCGTGGCGGGCAAGCGCGTGGCGCGCGGAAAAATGCCTTCTGCAATAGCGGCTTGCATACAACTCAGCAAACGCTGCTGCAACGTCCCTTCCGGCATAAACTGCATGCGCTCTAATACATGATCGGCGTACAAACTTCGCAATTGGCTCCCCTCTTTTCACTGAAAGTGGCTCTGGCAAGATAACTCAGCGCAGGCATAAATAAGCGTGTTTGTCGTGATTTGTAAAGACGCTTATCGCTAAGGAAAGGTTATGGAAGGTAAAAACAGCCAGTTGCAGCAACGTAAAGATGATGCCCTGCCACGCGGCACCGGCAATCTTTGTCAGTGGTATGTAGAGCACGCGGAGAACGCCACGCTGCGCGATGGTGAAGGCAACAGCTGGATCGACTTCGCTGGCGGCATCGCGGTGCTGAACACCGGGCATCGCCATCCGCGCATCGTGCAGGCGATTGCCGATCAGTTAGAGAAATTTACCCATACCGCATTCCAGGTGACGCCGTATGAGAGCTATGTGGCGCTGGCGGAACGCCTCAATCGCGTGGTGCCGATTGCCGGTAAAGCCAAAACTGCGTTCTTCTCCACCGGCGCTGAAGCGGTAGAAAACGCGATAAAAGTGGCGCGTGCAGCGACGCGTCGTCACGGCATCATCACCTTCGGCAACGCCTTCCACGGTCGTACTTTTATGACCATGGCGATGACCGGCAAAGTGGCCCCTTACAAACGCGACTTCGGTCCGATGCCCGCGTCGGTGTGGCACGCGCGCTATCCCAACAGCGTCACCGGCATCAGCGTTGATGATGCGCTGGCCAGCTTGCAGGATATTTTCGCGCAGGACATCGCGCCACAGGATGTTGCGGCTATCGTGCTGGAGCCAATTCAGGGCGAAGGCGGCTTCCACGTCGCGCCGCCTGAATTCTTCAACCGCCTGCGGTCGCTGGCCGATGAGCACGGCATTCTGCTGATTGCCGATGAAGTACAAACCGGCTTTGCCCGTACTGGCAAGCTGTTCGCAATGGATCACTATGCGGTGAAACCGGATCTCATCACCATGGCAAAAAGCCTCGCGGGCGGCATGCCGTTATCGGCGGTCAGCGGCCGGGCCGAGATTATGGATGCGCCGGGTCCAGGCGGCTTGGGTGGCACCTACGCTGGCAATCCGCTGGCAATTGCCGCGGCGCATGCGGTGCTGGACGTGATCGCCGACGAGAAGCTGTGCGAACGTTCTCAACAACTCGGTGCGCAGTTAACCGATTTCCTGCACAGCGCACGCAGCCAGTGTTCCTCCATCACCGACATTCGCGGCCTTGGCTCGATGATTGCGGTGGAGTTCGCCAGCGCGCAAACCGCGCAAACCATCCAGCAACACGCGATGGCGCGTGGGCTGCTGCTGCTTACTTGTGGCCCGCAGGGCAATGTCATCCGCTTCCTCTATCCGCTCACCATTCCTGATGCGCAGTTCCGCCAGGCGCTGGAGATCCTCAGCAGCGTGCTGAGTCAACACGCCGATTCGTAACAATCTACCCAGCTCGCGCGGCGGGCTGGGCTTCTCACCTGTTGTAACCCGGCTGCGCGTCGCGCGGCCCGAGAGACGCTTTGGAGAAATATTGATGAGTTCACAGAATGCCGATGTACTGGCGCAAGGCCTGAAGCCGCGTCATGTGCGGATGTTATCAATTGGTGGCGTGATTGGTGCCGGATTATTTGTTGGCTCTGGCCATGCGATCGCCGAAGCCGGCCCGGCGGTACTGCTGGCCTACATCGCCGCGGGCGCGTTGGTGGTGCTGATTATGCGCATGCTGGCCGAAATGGCGGTGGCATCACCGGATTCCGGCTCTTTCTCCACCTACGCCGACAAATCGCTGGGCCGCTGGGCCGGTTTCACCATCGGCTGGCTGTACTGGTGGTTCTGGGTGTTAGTGATCCCGCTGGAAGCCAACGCCGCTGGCACCATCCTGCATTCGTGGTTTCCACAAGTTCCGGTATGGGAATACACGCTGGCGATCACCACGTTCCTGACCATCAGCAACCTATTCAGCGTCAAAAACTATGGCGAGTTTGAATTCTGGTTCGCCCTGCTGAAAGTGGTGGCGATTGTCGCATTTCTCTGCGCGGGTAGCTTAGCGGTGTTTGGTTTGATGCCGGGCAGCAGCACGCAGGGGATCTCACATCTGTATGACACGCAAGGCTTTATGCCTAACGGCATCGGCGCGGTGCTGGCGGCGATCCTCACGACCATGTTCTCTTTTATGGGCACCGAGATTGTCACTATTGCCGCCGCCGAATCGCGCGAGCCGAAGAAACAAATCACCCACGCCACCAACTCGGTGATCTGGCGCATCGCGCTGTTCTATCTGCTGTCGATCTTCATCGTGGTAGCGCTGGTGCCGTGGAATACTCCGTCGCTGATGAAAGCCGGTTCTTATCAGACAGCGATGCAGATGATGAACGTGCCTTACGCTAAGCAGATCGTTGATGTGGTGGTGTTGATTGCGGTGTGTAGCTGTCTCAACTCTGCGCTGTATACCGCATCGCGCATGATCTATTCGCTTTCACGTCGTGAAGATGCGCCTGCCGTCGCGTCGCGCACTACACGCAGCGGCACGCCGTGGGTAGCGGTGTTGCTCTCCACGGCGGCGGCCTTCCTCGCGGTGATCGCTAACTATCTGGCGCCGAGCGCAGTATTTGAGTTCCTGCTCGCCAGTTCCGGCGCCATCGCGTTGCTGGTGTATCTGGTGATCGCCGCGTCTCATCTGGTGCTGCGTAAAAAGCGCGAAGCGCGCGGTGAAATCCTCAGCTATCGCATGTGGCTGTTCCCTGGCCTGACGTGGGCGACGATGGTGTTCATCGTTGGCGTGTTGGTTGCCATGCTTTTCAACCAACAACACCGTCCAGAGATTATCGCCACCGGCCTGTTGACGCTGGGTGTCGTCGCCGCCAGCCGTATTGTGCATCGCAAACGCGTGGCGCGGAAAAACGAGGAGATGGTGGCGTTACGTTCGTAACGCATGACTTCCAGGCAAGGATGCCGCGGAACTTAGTCGTACTGCACGTCGATGCTGATGGCTTCTTCCTGCACGTTGAGGTTTATCGCGCATTTACGCCACACCGGCAGACCGTTGGTCATATTGTTATCCACGAAGTACTGCTGAAAATCTTTCAGCGCCTCCGAGAGATCGCCTATCGCGCGCGCATCGGGTTCAAACCAATCCGGTTCACCGTTTTCATCGATGTAATCGAACTGAAACTGCCCGCCATCATCGTCCGCAAACAGTTCAGCCTGAACGATCAATTCCCGCGCACCTTGCGGGCCACAGCTAAAGATGATCTGGCCGATACGGCGATAAAGGTCTTCGTATTGCATAGGTTTTGGGTTCCTCAAATAAATTTACTGCGTGCAACTCATTGCGACGCTACAAAATCCCGTACTTATCCGTAGCGGCGCGATTCATCGTGCAAACCATGACACCATTATTGACTTTAGTTCGCATGATAAGAGAATGAGGCTCTTCGAACAGAAAGTTGCAAAAAAGGGAGTTTATCATAGCCTGTTCACATCGTTTTCCCTGGGTTAACACCTATAAAAAATCCGCTGCGCTGGTCGCCATTGCTGTCGCCCTCTCACTGGCCAGTTGCTCCTCGCCACCACCGAAATCACTGGTCACGCCGTTGCCGACGGTCACCAAACCGCCAATGCCCACTAAACCAGCACTGAGCAAAGAACCGGTACGCGGCGTGTGGCTCACCACCGTTTCACGCCTCGACTGGCCGCCAATCAATTCCGTGAATGCCAGCCCGACCAACCGCATCCACCAGCAGCAACAGGCGTTGACCGATAAGCTAGATAAACTGAAAAGCCTCGGCATCAATACGGTATTTTTCCAGGTAAAGCCGGATGGCACCGCGCTGTGGCGCTCCAGCATCTTGCCGTGGTCAGATATGCTCACCGGCAGGATTGGTGAAGATCCCGGCTACGATCCGCTGAAATTTATGCTGGATGAGGCGCACAAACGCGGCATGGAGGTGCACGCGTGGTTCAACCCATATCGCGTCTCGACCAACGTCAAACCTTCCACGGTTAACGCGCTGAATAATACGCTTGCGCTGCAACCGGCCAGCGTATTTGTGCTGCATCGCGACTGGATCCGCACCGCCAGCGACCGCTTCGTGCTCGATCCCGGCATCCCCGCCGCGCGCGACTGGATCACCAGCATCGTTGCGGAAGTGGTGTCGCACTATCCGATCGACGGCGTGCAGTTCGATGACTATTTCTATACTGAAACGCCCGGTTCAACCCTCAACGACAGCGCCACGTTCCGCCAGTATGGTCAGGGTTTTGCATCGAAAGCTGACTGGCGGCGCAACAACACGCTGCTATTAATTGAGCAGGTGTCGCGCACCATCAAGCAACTGAACCCGAACGTAGAATTTGGCGTCAGCCCGGCAGGCGTGTGGCGCAATCTGTCGCATGATGCGGCGGGCTCCGACACGCGCGGCGCGGCCGCCTACGACGAAGCCTACGCCGATACGCGTCGCTGGGTGCAAATGGGACTGCTGGATTACATCGCGCCGCAGCTTTACTGGCCGTTTGCGCGCCAGGCCGCCCGTTACGACGTGTTAGCCCACTGGTGGGCGGACGTGGTGAAGCCAACGCATACGCGACTCTATATCGGTGTAGCGCTGTACAAAATCGGCGAAGCGTCGAAAAGCGAACCTGACTGGACGATGAATGGCGGCGTGCCGGAGTTGAAAAAGCAACTCGATCTCAACGAGTCGCTACCGCAAATTAACGGCACGATTTTGTTCCGCGAAAATTACCTTAATCAGCCACAAACCCAGGATGCGGTGAATTATTTGCGCAGCCGTTGGGGCGATTAACATTATCGTAAGGTCGCCATTAATGGCGTAATGCCGATCAGTTAAGCGCCGTATCATATAACCGCACCTTCTGTAGCGGCGCGATTTATCGCGCAATGAATTGCGCCGCTACAATGTGAGCATTCGATAATGAGGGGTTTTCAAGCCTTAACTAACGAGCATTACGCCAGCAACTCCTCACTCTGCATCAGTGCAAAAAACGACTCCAGCTCGCGCAGCACCATCGAAGCGGCAATCGAAAGCTGGCGCTGCGGTGCAACACACAGCGACAAGGTAAATGGCTTCAGCACCGTATCGATCAGCGGAATAAACTTCAGTTCACCGCGCCGATACTCATCAACGATATCCAGCCAGCACATCAGGCTTATCCCCACATCATCACGCACCAGTGAACGCAGCATATGAATGTTATTGGTGCGCGCCACTTCGTTGATCTTGATGCCCGAGCTGTTGATCAGCGCCTCCAGCGGATCGGCCAGCATCAGCGGCGCGGCGGGCACGATAAATGGCCAGGATTCGCAGTGGCTGAAACGGATCGACTCCAGATTGGCCAGCGGATGTTGACTGCTCACCACAATTCCCAAACGTAAATCGGCAAACGACTTCACCAGCAACTCGCGCGAACTTTGCGGATTAAGCATGATGCCGAAATCCGCATCGCCCGAGGTCAGCGCATTGGCGATGTGGATGTTGCTCATGGTGGTCAGCGTGAAGGAGATGCCGGGATAGTCACTGCGAATGCGCTGCAAAATCGATGAAAAAAAGCCGCGATTAATCGCATCAATGGTGGCGATATGCACATGGCCGTGACGTAATCCGCGCAAATCATCCAGCTGCGTGCAGACGCGGCCAAAATCCCGCTGCCAGTTTTTCGCCGCATTCAGCAGGATCTCACCCGCTGCGGTCATACGTAATCCTGATGGATGGCGCTCAAATAGCGGCATATCCAGCTGTTCCTCAACGCGCAGGATCTGCCGATCGATTGAGGATGCCGAGACGTGCAGCACCTCAGAAGCCTTGCGCAGCGAACCCTGGCGGGCCACCTCAGTGAAATAGAGCAGAAATCGGGAGAAGGCGAACATAAGAGGTACTCTCTTTTTTGCAACGCATCATGCGAATTAAACAGATGGACGCTTACACATGGGCAAAATAATAATCGCTGCCATGATTAAAACAAGGGTTTGCGCGGCCTTCCAGCCGACGACATCCCTGCTCAGGCAGATAGATGATGAAATCCAATCCTCTCGCCGTCACCGTCATCGCAAAGCAGTTCAACGGTGCAGGCAATGTGTTACTGACGCTGGCGAATCGCAGCGGGCAGCCGCTGCCTGCTTTCACGCCCGGCGCGCACATCGATGTCATTATTCCCGGCTGCGGTAAACGCCAGTATTCGCTCTGCTCTGCGCCAGCCGAGTATTATGAAATCTGTGTTCGTTTGGATGATTATTCAATCGGCGGATCGCGTTGGCTGCATCAGCAGTTAACCACCGGCGATAAGCTAGAGATATCCGCGCCACGTAACCACTTTCCGCTGCCGCACGCGTCGCGCACGCTACTGTTTGCCGCCGGCATCGGCCTGACGCCGCTGTTGGTGATGGCCGAAGCACTGGCGGCGCGTCAGGCGAATTTCACCCTGCACCTTTACCTGAAACACGCCGACCAACTGGCTTTCAGCCAACGTCTGCGCAATCTCGGCGCGTGCGTGGTCATCCACTACAGCAGCGAAGGCGACAGCCTGCGCCAGCGCGTTCCCGAAGATCTCACCCAGCCAGACAACGCTGCGCTGGTGTTCTGCGGCCCGGCGGGTTTTATGCATCATCTGCAGCAGCTGGCGTTGCAACATGGCTGGGACGAAGCACAGCTACACAGCGAGCGCTTCCAATCCACATCTCCGCTGATGGCTGGCGCTGCCTTCGAAGTGCAGCTCGCCTCCTCCGGCGCACGCTTTGCCGTGGGCGAGCAACAAACCATCGCTGAAGTACTTGAAGAAGCAGGGATTGAGATTGAACTCTCCTGCGAACAAGGCATGTGCGGCGCCTGCATCACCGGCGTGTTGGCGGGCGAGCCGGATCACCGTGATGATGTGCTGAGCCAGCAAGAGCGTGCGGCCAACGATTGCATCGTGCTGTGCTGTTCACGTGCGCGTTCACCTTTATTGGTACTGGATCTATGAGCGGCTATCCGGGTGCGACCGGCGCACGTTTACCCCGCTGGCTGCTGCCAGAAAACTGGCCTGAAGCCAACAATCAACCGCAGCTGGCGACCTTACATTTCCACGCTGCGGGCCTGCAATTCGAAGCCGACCATGCAGCAGCACCCGCTGATTATCTGCCGCTTCACGGCGCGCTGGTGCTGCCCGCGTTTATCGAACCGCACGCGCATCTGGATAAAACCTTCACTGTTCAACGCAGCCCGGCGCAACAGCCCGGTTTGCTGGCCGCGATTGCTGCCATGCATCAGGACCGCGTGCACTGGAACACAGCAGATCTGCAGCAGCGCGCTACGCAGGCGCTGCGCTGGGCGGTAGAAGCTGGCGTCGGTTTGCTGCGCACCCACATCGACTGGTTCTCAGTTGATGCACCATTAGCGTGGCAAGTGATTGGCGATCTGCACCATCCGCTGTGCAGCATTGAGCGCGTGGCCCTCGCGCCACTCACCTTCTTTGCCGACGCCAGCGATGCGCAGCATATTGCCGCGCAGGTGGCGACCAGCGGTCCCGGCGCGCTGTTGGGCGGCTTCATTCACAGCAGCAACTGGGATGCGCAGGCGTTTCAGCATCTGATGGAAGCCGCCGAATTGTGGCAGCTGGATATCGATCTGCATATTGATGAAGAACTTAACGTTGAGGCGCAGGGATTGCGCTGGCTGGCGCACTATTTGCAGCAGCATCCATTTAGCGGCGCGATCACCTGCAGCCACAGCTGTGCGCTGGCGCAGCAGGACGATGCGCAACAGATTCTTGCCTTACTGGCGCAACACAATGTGACGTTGATTGCGCTGCCGCTCACCAACCTGCTGTTACAGGACGCGGTGCCCGGCCGCACGCCGCGTCTGCGCGGTTTAACGCTGGTGAAAGAGGCGCAGGCGCTGGGCATTCCGCTGCTGCTCGGCGCAGATAACGTGCAGGACGCGTTCTGTCCGTTTGGCAGTTACGACCCGCTCGATACGCTGTTCAGCGGTTTGCTGAGCCTGCAAATGGGCGCGGCCTTTGATCAGGCCTCCGCGCTGATCTGCCAACGCCGCGCGCTGCTGGCCAATGATTTGGTGATTTTTCCGCATGCCGATGTGGCGAGCTGGCCGTTGCGTCAACGTCAGCGCTATCGGCTGAAAAGGGGTGTGCGTTATGGAGAAACAACAGATGGCGCTTGATGCAGGAGCGGGAAAACCGCTGGCGAAATATGCCGCGTGGCGACGCGCGGGTGACTTCATCTTTCTCTCCGGCATTATTCCGGTGAATCCGCAAACCGCCACCATTGTGCGCGGCTACGACGACATTCCCGCAGCGGCGCAACAGCTGCTTGGCCGCACTGGCGAATTCTCCACCGACATTAAAGAGGGGCCGATTCTGGCGCAGAGTTGGTACGTGCTGGAGAGCATCCGCGCCACCATCGAAAGCGCCGGTGGCCAGATGAGCGATGTCTTCAAACTGGTGCAGTACTTCCGCAACCTCGACCATTTTCCCCACTACAGCCGGGTGCGTAAGCAATTTTTCCCGGATGCACCGCCGGTTTCTACTGTGGTGCAGGTAAGCGAAATGCTGCCGAGTCCGGACGTCTTAATTGAAGTTGAAGCCACGGCGTGGTTGCCGCAATAACACGAGGAGTTGAAATGTTGCATGGTTATATTCCGGCAAACCGCTTTTTGCCGTACCTGAGCTGGACCAACATCGCCACGCTGGAAAATAAAGCCAACACCGTCATCGTCTTGCCGACCGGCGCGATTGAGCAGCACGGCCCGCATTTGCCGTGCGCGGTGGATAGCGTGATCGCCTCCGGCGTGGTCGGCCATGCGCTGGCGCGCTTACCGGCGGAAATCCCGGCCTACGCCATTCCGCCGATCACCTACGGCAAATCGGATGAGCATCTGCATTTTCCCGGCACGCTAACGCTGACCGGCGAAACCCTGCTGCATACCATTCTGGAGATTGGCGAATCACTCTATCGCGCCGGTTTCCGCAAGTTCCTGATGGTTAACGGTCACGGCGGCCAGCCGCAGCCGTTGCAGATGGCGGCGCGCGAACTGCGTCTGCGCCACGGCGACATGATCATCATCATGCAAGACACCTTTAAAGTGCCGAACTGCGCGGAAAGCTTTATGGACGACAAAGAACGGCAGATGGCGATGCACGCGGGACATGCCGAAACCGCGCTGATGCTGGCGCTGGCGCCCGATACCGTGCAGATGGAGAAAGCGGTGGCTAATTATCCGCCGGCATTCCCCTGCCCGACGCTTTCGACCAACAAACCGATGGCGGCGTGGGCCTCCTACGATTTCGGCCCGAGCGGCGTGATTGGCGATCCTTTGCCCTCCACGCCCGAGCAAGGTGCAGCCATTCTCGATTCACTGGCAGAAAGCTGGGCGCAGGTGATTACCGAAGTGCACCAGATGACATGGGTAACCCGCGCCGAACCGGCGTGGGGCACCGGCCAGTGGCAAGGCAAAGTATTAGATCACCATGACGCAGCCGCCTTTTTAACACCTCGCTAGGGAATAATGATGAAAAAGACATTGAGCACTGTTGCCGCGCTTGCGCTGGCACTCTCGGCCCCGAGCATGGCGGCAGAGAAATTCACCTTTATGACCAACTGGTATGCGCAGGCCGAACACGGCGGCTTCTATCAGGCGCAGGCGCAGAATCTGTATCGCGATGCCGGCCTTGATGTCACCATCAAGATGGGCGGTCCGCAGGTGCATACCATGCAGCTGATGGCGGCCGGTCAGGCCGACTGCATCATCAGCGATAACATGCAGGCGCTGGAAATCTGGCAGCAAGGCGTGCAGGCGATGCCGGTTGCCACCACCTTCCAGCACTCGGCAATTGCCTTTCTCACCCATCCGGATGTGAAAAACCAGGCCGATTTGCAGGGCAAAACCTTCCTGCTGGCGGCGGAAGCCTATACCTCATATTGGCCGTGGGCGCAGAGCGCGCTGAAGCTGAAAAATGCCCGCGTGCGTCCTTACACCTTCAGCATTCAGCCGTTCCTTGCCGATAAAAATCTGGTGCAGCAAGGCTATATCACCTCCGAACCGTTTGCAGTGCAAAAAGCCAATGCGCAGGCCAATGTTTACCCGATCAGCGATTGGGGTTATCCGCCGTACGGCAACAGCATCGTGTGCATGAAATCGACCATCGAGAAACGGCCGGCTGCGGTGGCGGCGTTTGTGAAAGCGTCGATGCAGGGCTGGAAAAACTATCTGCAAGATCCAAGCGCCGGTAACGTGCTGATCAAGAAAGAGAACCCGCAGATGAGCGATGAACAGATCGCTTTCGGCATTGCGCAGATGAAGAAATACCAGATGCTGACCGGCGGCGATGCGCAAACCGGCGGCATCGGCATCATGACCGAAGCGCGTCTCAAGCAAACCTGGCAGCTACTGGTCGATACGAAGCTGATCGATGCGGCCAAAGTACCGTTTGACGGCAGCTACACGCTGAAATTCATCCAAGACGTCAAGGTTCTGCCATGAATAGCGCCAGCCATTTGACGCTGCTGCATCCCGATGCGCAAGCGGTGCCGCGTTCTGCGGCGCCACCGGCGATTGAGGTGCTGTCAGCGGAGAAAATTTATCCCAACGGTACGCGCGCACTGCTGCCGGTCGATCTCACTATTCGTCAGGGCGAATTTGTCTCGCTGCTCGGCCCGTCCGGCTGCGGCAAAAGCACCTTGCTAAAGATGATCGCCGGGCTGATTGAACCCACCGATGGCAAGTTAATGCTGTTTCGCCGCGATCGGCGGGAAAATCAGCGCGATCTGCCGCTGTCGTTTGTGTTTCAGGAAGCGACGCTGATGCCGTGGAGCAACGTGCACAAAAACGTGCGTCTGCCGCTCGATTTGGCGGGCGTGCCGCGTGCCGAAGCGGACACCCGCGTGCGCGAAATCCTCGAACTGGTAGGCCTCGGCCAGTTTGGTCACGTATTGCCGCGCGAGCTTTCCGGCGGCATGCAGATGCGCGTGTCGATAGCGCGCGGCCTGGTCACGCGCCCGAAGGTGCTGCTGATGGATGAGCCGTTTGGCGCGCTGGACGAGATCACCCGCAACAAGCTGGACAGCGATCTGCTGGATTTGTGGCAAGAGCAGAAGCTGACGGTGGTGTTTGTCACCCACTCAATTCAGGAAGCGGTGTTTCTGTCGCAGCGGGTGATTATGATGGCGGCGCGCCCCGGACGCGTGGTAGATGACATCCGCATTGAAACCACGTTGCCGCGCGACGATGAGTTCCGCGTCAGCCAGGATTTCACGCATTATGCGCAACAGTTGCAACGCGGCCTGCTGGCGGCGAGCAAGGAGAGTCAATGATGAAACCC
Source organism: Pantoea sp. DY-17 (assembly GCF_019795975.1). Lineage (NCBI taxonomy): Bacteria > Pseudomonadati > Pseudomonadota > Gammaproteobacteria > Enterobacterales > Erwiniaceae > Pantoea > Pantoea sp. DY-17. The sequence goes on from NZ_JAIMIG010000002.1 coordinate 191,451, forward strand.
TTAGCGTCCCATCGTCAATTTCAGCAGTGGCTGTTCCCCGCCATCGTCGCGGTCGCCATGCTGCTGCTGTGGCAGTTTCTGGTCACCACCTTCAAGGTGCCGGTGTTTCTGGTGCCGTCGCCGCTAGTGGTGGCGCAAAGTCTGGTGCAGAACTTCCCGACGCTGTTTATGTCATTGCTCTACACCCTGAAAATCACCGTTATCTCCTTTGCGGTGGCGATTGTGATTGGTTCGATTGTGGCGTTTCTGCTGGTGCAAAATCGTTTTATTGAGACCGCCCTTTTTCCCTATATCGTGTTCTTGCAGGTGACGCCGATTGTCGCGATCGCGCCGCTGATCATCATCTGGGTGAAAGACACCACGCTGTCGTTGGTGGTGTGCGCCACCTTGATGGCGGTGTTTCCAATAATCTCCAATACCACGCAAGGTCTGCGCAGCGTGTCGCCAGGATTGCTGAGCTATTTCCGCCTTAATCATGCATCACGCATGCAGATTCTGCTGCGCCTGCGTATTCCTTCGGCGCTGCCGTACTTCTTCGGCGCGCTGCGCATCTCCAGCGGCTTGTCGCTGATTGGCGCGGTGGTGGCAGAGTTTGTCGCTGGCACCGGCGGCACCGATACCGGGCTGGCGTACCAGATTTTGCAGGCCGGTTATCAGCTCAATATCCCGCTGATGTTTGCCGCGCTGTTGCTGATTTCACTGGCAGGCTTCCTGCTGTTCGCGCTGATGTCGTGGCTAACGCGCCGCGTGCTGGCGGCATGGCATGAGAGTGAATTGAGCCCCAGTTAAGAAACACGCATGCGCCGTAGTGGCGCAATACCCCTTTTCACACAGGAAATACACATGTCTGATTCCGATCGCCAGTCTGCACTGGCGGCGCTGGTCGCGGCGTTGCCTGAACTTGACTGGATCAAAGAAGCGCCGAAGGTAAAACGTCTGTCGCGCGATTTCCACTGGTTCAGCCCGGTCTTGAAACCGCAGTTGGAAGCGAAGTTTGCCGAACTGGCGGTACGTCCGCGTGATGAGCATGAGCTGGCACTGATCGTGGCAGCCTGCGCCAAACAGCGCGTGCCACTCAATTTGCGCGGCGGCGGCACCGGTAATTACGGTCAGCTGATTCCGCTGCACGGTGGCGTGATGGTTGATATGACGCGCCTCAACGCCGTCACGGCTGTCGGCAACGGCACGGTGCGTGCGCAGGCGGGTATTCGCCTTGGCGACCTCGAAGCGCATACGCGTCCACTTGGCTGGGAGCTGCGCTGCATGCCCTCCACCTGGAAACTGGCGACGCTCGGCGGCCTGTTTGGCGGCGGATTTGGCGGCGTAGGTTCGATTAATTACGGTCCGCTGGCCGCGCCAGGCAACGTGTTGTCGGTGCGCCTGATGACCATGGAAGAGACGCCGCGCATTATCACCCTGCAAGCGCCGGATGCGCTGCTGCTGCATCACGCGTACGGCAGCAATGGCATCGTGCTGGAGATTGAACTGGCGCTGGCACCGCGCCACGACTGGATCGAACGTCTCGACACTTTCAACGACTTCCCTACGGCTATGGCCTTTGCCGATGCGCTGGCCCGTTCGCCGGGCATGGTGAAGCGCCAAATCGCCGTGTTCGCCGCGCCGGTGCTTGATTACTTCAGCGATCTGGCCGATGCCGATGTGGCGGGCAAACATGGGGTGATTTCCGTGGTGGGCAGCGAAAGCGACGGGCTGTTACCTGCGCTGCTGAGCCAGCATGCGGGCCGCAATGCGCTGCATTTTGCCGCAGGGGAAAATAGCGGGCATTCGCTGATTGAATATTGCTGGAATCACACCACGCTGCAGGCGCTGAAAATCGATAAGACGCTAACTTACCTGCAAACTGCTTACGCGACGGATAACTATTTGCAGCAAGCGTTAACGCTGGAAGCGCAATTATCCGATGAGGTGATGTCGCACATTGAATTCTTACGCGATATGAACGGCAGCATTACCTGTAGCGGTTTACCGTTGGTGCGTTATCAGGACGGAGATCGCCTCAACGCGATTATGGCTACTTACCGCACGAATGGCGTGAAAATTAATAATCCACATGTGATTCATATTGAAGATGGCAAACAGGGCATGGTGCGTGCTGATGTGGTGGCGATGAAACGCGCCTGTGATCCCCACAATTTATTAAATCCCGGCAAATTGCGCGGCTGGGAAGTACGCGATACGTTGCCGGATGTGCATATCCCTGGCGTCAATTAACCACGTAGATTTTATTATTGTCGAGCCAGCAACCTCGATTGCTGGCTCGATAAAATTAATAGGGATCGGTAGCACTATGCAATTCAATACTGCGCTCCGTTCCATTGACTCGAACTTTTAAGAAACGACGCGTTCTCCATGATCCATCGGTATTTTGCACGCTCTTTTCGAACACCGGACCATGCAATAACAACTCTTTATTGTCGTTGTACCCAAAGCCAACTTGTTTATTACCAATCCAGTGCTGTTCAAAGGCAACAACTTTCTCCGCATTCAGTCTGGTGCTCTCTTCGGCGCTACAGGCCGTGAAGCTTTTACGGAAAATAAAGCAATTTCCAGCCTGGTATCGGTCTTTGCCATTGGTATCGACTAGCGCAATGGAATAGGCGGTAAATCCCGCAATTTTCACATAGAGTTTGGTTCGGGCACCATTACCCGAAATATGCACTTTGGTCACCGGACTGGAACCCTCGCCGTACCAGCTGCCAATAGAATCTGCACCATTTCTTGCCTGCAGATAGATATTTGCCACGCCTTCCGGCGTACGGCTACTAAAGTCAGTTTGGGTTTCACTTTGTGAGAGGAATTGTGCGGTGCCAATAATGCGCACATGTATTTGCGAGTTGGCATTAGAGAAGGCGAATTCCCCGACATAAAACCACTGTTCAGCCTCCTTCCCCTGATTATCCATGTGATACTGCGAGGAGATATAGTCATAGCTCAATGAACCTTGCGCAACGATTCCCCAATCCGACATCTCCAGTACGCCACGATCGCCTTCACCGATTAGCGTCCACGGCTCAATACCTTCGGTACTGTAATCGAATCCGGCACTTTGGTTGTGAATACTTTTTTGAATTATAGTGGCGCGGCAATAACCCAGTTTTAATGGGTTATCGGTGGATTCAATCGCTAATCCCTCAATCACCCACTGGCCATTGGAAAGATCACCGGCAAATTCGGAGTGTTCAATCCAGCCGTTGCGAATAAAGGATTGGGTACAGCGCGGAAGATCCAATACTGGCTTCTTCGTGCTGCCTTGTAAGTTAAAATTCGACAGCTCAATTGCCGTAGAGTGATCCCACGCGCCTTGTTGGCGATCGGACCAACGAGCATAAACAATGCTGTCCTGACAACCACGGGAATAGAACTGGTCGATTTTACAATCCAGCGTATCGATAAGATCAAGCGCACGTCCGCCCAAATAGCGGAATTCCATACTGCTGACGCGCAAGAACTGGCCGCCGATAATGGTGTTGGCATAGAAACCGACATTATTGAACGCCGTGCCGCCATCACCACCGCTGTCCGAACTCTTGCCTTTCACAACCAGCCCAGAAATTTCGGCATAGCGTGCCTGCACTTTAAAGAAATGTTGACCACGAGGTTTGGTATCCCAGTCGAAAAACAACGTCGTTGTTGGAAAATAACCGAAATTGACCGCCGCACCGGTCACCTTAAAACGGTTAATTTCTTTATCTGAGATATCAAACGTCGACATACTAAATTCGCCCGCAGTAAAACGTATCCCTGCTGATGGCAGCACGCGCTGCGACCAGTTAAACATACGTTTTACCGCTGCGATGCAGTCGGTTTTCCCGTCAGGCACCGCGCCAAAATCCAGCACGGTGACCGAGTTATAATCCAGTATCACCCTTTTCCAGCGTTTCTTTCCCGCAGTCACAATCACCAACCCACCATCGTCTGGCGATGTGGTATCTGTTGCGTCATAAACAAATACGCCGCCGCCAGCTTTCGTTCCGCGCTTATATTCCAGCACCGTAGCAAGTTCACCGCCGGTGGTGGGTTCGGTGGCTTTAAGCTGTTCGATATCTATGACCTGAATAACCGGTGCCGCCGCCGTGACAGTGTTTTGTGGTGTGGTATTCGTATTGCTGGACGCATTCGCCATGGTGTACCCCTTAATTATTAAGAGAAAGTAACTGCACCATCGAGTATAAGTAACTGAAAATTAATGTGTTGATGCGTACCACGCTAACTGGGGCATTTGACTTATGTGATTTTGGCATGGCCTGACAACAATATGATTAATGGAAAAAAGCGTAGCGGCAGCGAGGCGATTTACAGATTAATCGCAGACAACTTCTTTATTTACATGGCACGAAACAGGAGAGGTTACGCGGAATTACAAGGTTGATTGCTAAGCAGAGAAAGCATTTGTGATCGTTATAAATTAACAGGCCAGCAACTAACAGTTACTGGCCTGCATGCTTAGAACGTGGCGTTCACACCGACATTCCAGGTCACCTGATGGTAATCGCTATTTCCACCGACGGTTGAAACCCCGGCAAACGCATTCACCGTTTCGCCGAGCGGCACGTTGGCACCCAGCGACAGATCCAGCCAGTTTTTATCGCGCGCCTCGACGCTGCGTTCAAACGAAGTACGCGTTGATTTCAACCCGGCACGCACCGTGGAATCGGTATCGCCAAACTGATGGTTGTAGCTCACCTGTGCCCAGGGATTAACCACCCACTGTTTGCTGTCGATGCGCCAACCCACTGAGCCAATCTGTGAATGGGTGGTTTGATCGGAGTAGCGCATTGCGGTACTGCTGTCGCTGTTCTCGCTATAGCCGCCGACGCGACCGTAATCCAGCGCGTAACTGGCAACCGGCCCGGTGCTGAGATTTTCAGTAATCGGCAGCGTCCAGCCAGTCTGCACGCGCATGCCGAGCAATTTACCGCTAGTGCTACCCTGCTCGGTACGTTTGGACGGGCCGATGTGGATATCACGCTCGATGCTGTCGAAATCGAGATCGGCATAATGCAGATCGGCGTTAATCCAGCCCTGATCGAACACCGTCAGCTGGCTGTAAAGCGCCACCAGATTGCCGCGTAGTTTGTAGTCGTAGTTCGACGAAGGTTCCTGGCGCTGATTGGTGTTGGAGAACAGCACACCCGTTTGCCAGTTGTCGGTGATCTGATAGCCGATACCCAGCGTTAAGTTGGTGGTGTTGGCATTTCCGTCGCTCCAGCTGTCGCCCTGATAATCGACATGTTGCCCGGCATAGCCGCCAAATACCGTGAACTTTCCGGCGCTGGCGGGCTGTTGACGCTGCTGCTGCAAATGTCCATCCAGCGTGTTTTGCGTATCCCGCGCCATCATCAGTGGCGATTGTGATAACGCCGCCACCTGCGCTGGCGCATCCAGAATCGACTGGATGTAATCGGCAATCATCGCGTGCACCGCTGGGCTCGGGTGCAGACGATCGGCAAACAGATAATCCTGCGCCGTGGAGAAGCCCGGCGTGCTGGATTGACACTCATCCGCTGAGGTGCCAATCGGACAAGCGATGCCGATGGTGTTGGTTAAGCCATATTGGGTTGGATTGGCGATCACTTCATCGAACAGCCCGGCGATATCCACGCGCACAATATTGCCATTCAAGGTCGCCAGCCCCGCTTCTTCCTGCTGGTTATAACCTTCGGAGAGCGCCGTGACCTGCTCGCTCAGCTCCTGCCATGCGTTATAAAGCTGTTGCGCTAGTGCGTCACGCACCGCTGGAACTGACGAAACTTCGCCTGCCGCTTGCGTGAAGGCATCCTGCACCGCTTGCTGTCGCGCGGCTTTATCTGGTGTGGTCACGCCATCCAGTGACTGAAACGCTGCCACCATTGCCGGTGTGGCTTCACTTCCCAGCACGCGCAGCACGGTTTGAATCATATAGGGCGTTGAGCCGAGCTGCGGCACGGTGGGCACAATCACCGCGCCCGCGCCGGCATCCAGCAAGGTTTTGATTTGAGCAACCGATTGATTGGCGCTGTTGCTGATGGTTTCACTGGCGGTTAAGGGATTGGTGACGGCAACGGCGATGTCATTGGCACCGACCCAATGAATATACAAACCGTTGCTATCCGCGCGACCGCCGGTTGAAGCGAGATAACCCGCCAGCTGATCCTGGGTGTTTAAATCAGGATCGAGCTTGGGTACCGAAACTGCGCCACCCTGCGCATAATTGCTGCCGCCTAACGTTGAGCGCTGTAAATCCTCCCCCAAATGCGCGGCAAGAATCTCATCATATAAAGGATGTTGTGCACCGTCGAAGGTAAAGCGGCCCACATTGCCGCTATCACTCAAGCTATCTCCAAACACGGTCAGACTGTCCCATGCCAGCGCAGGTGCGGGCGTCAACAACGCAGTGAGTGTGGCGATGGCGACGGCAGAAAGCGCAGATTTGTGGTTGTTCATCATCAACTCCGTGATGGGCCAGAGATGCAGCGTCTGACCGGCAAAAGGTAAGGTCCGCGCATCAAGCGAACCCGCAACATCGCATCAGGAATGCGTTAAGAAAATATCAAGGACGTTTAACTATTTAGTCAGGAAGGGGGCGTTATGCCAGTTTGCAGCGGCAAATAAACTCAAGTTTATTAACAGCCCTTTTACATGCATTTAAATTAAACCTTTAAATAAGGCCGCCGATAACTAGTGTTGCGGAGTGCGAGTACGCTCTGAGCGGTACATTTTGAAAACATCAGGTAGGTTAATTACATACCCCGTGCGGCGCTGCGGCGCACAGAGACACTTAAGTGTACGGCGAAGGGGAATCTGCGGGCAGCTCAGGTGACGCATGTTGAGCGTGACCAATTTTGCACTGCACGCATTACGTTCAACAGCACAATAATCACCTGAGGCTTCCCATGTTTGGTGTGAAAAAGTCGAGTCTTTCTTTGCCGTTTTATAAAAGTGGCGATGTGGCTAAAGATATCAATGCGATCAAACAGCATGTGGCATGGATTGAATTTACGCCTAACGGCGAGATTCTCACCGCCAATCACCTCTTCCTTGCCACCACCGGCTACCAGTTAAATGAGATTCAGGGGAAGCATCACCGTCTCTTCTGCAGCCCGCAACACAGCCAATCCTCGCGCTATCTCGCCTTCTGGCAAACGCTGGCGTCTGGCGAATCGGTGACCGGCATTTTTGAGCGCTTCAATAAGCAAGGCCAGCGCTTCTATCTCAGCGCCACCTATTTCCCGGTGAGCGATGACAAAGGCCAGGTTTACAAAGTGATCAAGGTGGCATCGGATATCACTGAACGTCATCAGGAGCTGGAGCATAAAGAAGCGGTGATCACCGCGCTGGATCTCTCCATGGCGGTGATTGAGTTCACGCCGGACGGACAAATCCTCACGGCCAACAATAACTTCCTTAAGCACATGGGATATGAGCTGGCTGCGGTTGTAGGGCAGCATCATCGCATGTTCTGCTTCGATAACTTCTATAGTGAAAATCCCGACTTCTGGCGCAAAATGGCCAAAGGCCAGCACTTTGTCGGCCGCTTCGAACGCAAAACCGCCGGCGGCGAACGCATCTGGCTTGAGGCCAGCTACAACCCGGTTTATGACGCCGATGGCAAGGTGTACAAGGTGATCAAAATCGCCTCAGATATCACCGCGCGCGTGGAAGCCGCCAAGCGCGTGGCCGACATCGCGCTGACGACCTCAGAAGAAACGTCACAAATTACCGACAACGCCAACGAGGTGCTGGACGAAACCATCCGCAATTCAGGGTTGGTGGCGCTGCAGGTTAATGCAGCAACGGCGATCGGGGGCGAGCTCAACGCCTCGGCGAAAAGCATTAGCGAAGTGGTCGAGACCATCAACCTGATTGCCTCGCAAACCAATATTCTGGCGCTGAATGCGGCAATTGAGTCTGCGCGCGCCGGTGAAGCAGGACGCGGATTCAGCGTGGTGGCGGGCGAAGTACGACGTTTGGCGGCGTCCACCTCCAGCGCGACTAAGCAGATCACGCAAGTGGTGGAACACAACGCCAGCCTGATTGCGCAGATGGAGCAGCAGCTTAATGAGGTCAAGCAGTTTGTGGTGACCGAGCAGGATAAAATCAGCGTGTTGTCACGCAGCCTGCGAGAAATTAACAGCGGCGTACATGAGTTTGTGAACGTGATTCATCGGTTGGATGTGTAATGTTCGGCCGGTGTGCAACAACGCGCACCGGCCCACCATCACATCATCTGCGGTTCACGGATCGCCTGACCTTTGGCGAACCGCGCCAGGCTGTACGGCTTCACATCAGTGAACAGCGGTTTGTTATTGACCATCTGCGCGCACAGCAATCCTGCGCCTGGCCCAATACCAAAACCGTGGCCGCTGAAGCCGGAGGCGATAAACAAGCCCGGTATGCTCGTCATCTCATCAATCACCGGCACCAAATCCGGCGTGGTATCAATCCACCCGCCCCACGCGTAATCCACCTTTATGCCGTTCAACTCCGGATAGAGCTGCACCAGCGCCTGCATCGCTTCCTGCACAATGCCGTTATCCGCTGCCGGATCGAGGGTGCGGATCTTTTCGAACGGCGACTCGCTTTGATTGGACCACGAATCGGCGGCTTCCGGGCCGTTGAAGAATGAGCCGTTGATGCGCACCTTGAGCTTCTTAGCGATCTTGCTGCGATACATCGCATAGAACCTGGTGGCGTAACGGATATTTTGCGGCGCGAGATCAATCTGCCCGCGTCCGGCGAGCGCCACGGTGTAGCTGCCATCCTGACGACGGCGAATACACAACCCGCCGGTGCTGAGACAGCCTTTGATCACTTCAGGCGCCGCCGTGGTTTTGAACGCGGTGCCCAGAATATTGGCGCTCGGCAGTTCGATGCCATATTGCTTGCAGAAGCGCGAACTCCACGCGCCGCCGCAGCAGATTACACGGTTAGCTTTCACCAGGCCGCGCTCGGTCCAGACGCCGGTGACGCGTCCGCCAGATACATCGAGGCCGCGCACCGCGCAGTTTTGCTGGATTGATGCGCCGAGATTTTTCGCGCCAGTCGCCATCGCCGGCGCTGCCAGCGACGGCTCTGCGCGACCATCGCTGGGCGACCACACGCCGCCAATCCACGGCGCATTGTTGCCGATGCGCTCGCGCGTCTCTTTTGCGGTCATCAAATGGCTGACGAAACCCAGTTGCTGCGCCTGCTTGCCCCACGCTTCCCAGCGCGCCAGATCGCTTTCACTCTGCGTGCCGTAAGTAATGCCCTGCCGCGAGAAGCCGAGATCGAGGCCAATTTCACTGCTCAACTCGTCCCAGCGCTGCAAACTGCGCATCGCCATCGGCAATTCGTACAGGTCGCGGTTTTGCTGGCGAACCCAGCCCCAGTTGCGGCCGGATTGCTCGCCGCCGATCACGCCCTTCTCAAACAGCGCCACGGAAACGCCCTGCTTTGCCAGTTCGTAACTCACTGACGTGCCAATGATGCCGCCGCCAATCACAATCACATCAACGGATTCGGGAAAGCGTTCACTGTCTGCTACTGCATTGATTTTGATGCGCATCGTCTTAAATCCTGTCCGCTTTTTGTTGATGTAACCATATTTAATGTTTTAGGGGAAATGCCGTTTAATTCCGTCTTTATGACACTTGCCCCTTTCGTAAATTTTTGTCTTTACACTGGCGTTGTGAACAAAAATGACTCATATAGATAGCATCAGCTATATATTATAGCATTGGCTATATTACTCTGGAGATGATCATGTTCACTCAACGCCTTTTGCCTGCGATTGCCGTCCTGTTGTCACTCAGCGCATTTACCGCGTCAGCGGCTGAAAAACTCAAAGTGGTCACCACCTTTACGGTGATCGCCGATATGGCGAAAAACGTCGCGGGCGATGCGGCGGATGTGACGTCGATTACCAAAACCGGCGCAGAAATCCACGAATACCAACCCACGCCAGGCGATATTCGTCGCGCGCAGGGTGCCAATCTGATTTTGGTAAACGGCTTTAATCTGGAACTGTGGTTCAGCCGGTTTTACCAGCGTCTTAACGATGTGCCGCAGGTCACCGTAACGCAAGGCATTGAGCCGATGGGCATTACTGAAGGTCCGTACAACGGTAAACCGAATCCGCATGCGTGGATGTCGCCGGATAACGCGCTGATCTACGTCGATAACATCCGCAACGCGCTGCAGAAATACGATCCCGCCAATGCCGCAATTTATCAGGCCAACGCCGAGCGTTACAAAGCACAGATTCAGCAAACCATCGCGCCGATGCGTGCCGCTGTCGACAAGCTTCCCGCCGATAAACGCTGGCTGGTGACCAGTGAAGGTGCCTTCTCTTATCTGGCGCGCGATTTCGGTCTGAAAGAGCTCTATTTATGGCCGATTAACGCCGATCAGCAAGGCACCCCGCAGCAGGTGCGTAAGGTGATCGATGCGGTGCGCGATCATCAAATTCCTGCCATCTTTAGTGAAAGCACCATCTCTGCCAAACCCGCTCAGCAAGTGGCGCGTGAAGCCGGCATTCATTACGGTGGCGTGTTGTACGTCGATTCGCTGAGCAACAGCGATGGCCCGGTGCCGACCTATCTGGATCTGCTGCGCGTCACCACCGAAACCGTGGTGAAAGGCATCACAGAAGGAAGTCAGAAATGAACCCAGCCGCAGGATTAATCGTCGAGAATGTGGGTGTTACCTACCGCAACGGCCACACGGCGCTGCGTAAAGCCTCTTTTAGCGTGCCCGCTGGCAGCATCACCGCGTTGATTGGCGTCAACGGCTCCGGCAAATCCACACTGTTCAAAGCGATCATGGGATTTGTGCCGCTCACCTCGGGCGCGGTAACGCTAGCGGGTTTACCGGCCAACAAGGCGCTGAAACACAACATCGTTTCCTATGTCCCGCAGTCCGAGGAAGTGGACTGGAGCTTCCCGGTGCTGGTGGAAGATGTGGTGATGATGGGCCGTTACGGCTATATGGGCATGCTGCGTATTCCGCGTGTCGCCGATAAACTTAGCGTTGATCAAGCGCTGGAGCGCGTGGGCATGAGCGCTTATCGCCACCGGCAGATTGGCGAGCTGTCGGGGGGGCAGAAAAAACGCGTTTTTCTGGCACGCGCGCTGGCACAAAGTGGTCAGATTATCCTGCTGGATGAGCCGTTTACCGGCGTGGACGTTAAAACCGAAGCCGCGATTATTGCCCTGCTAAAAGAGCTGCGCGACGAAGGCCGCACCATGCTGGTTTCCACTCACGATCTCAACGCCATCCCTGATTTCTGCGATCGCTGCGTGCTGGTAAAAAATACCGTGCTGGCGAGCGGCCTGCTGCATGACACCTTCACCGCCGATAATCTGGCGCAGACCTTTGATGGCGCGCTGCATGAGCGTAACGCGGTGTTAATGCAGCTGATGAAAGACAAAAATCCTGACCGGGGAGCGAACCATGTCGTGGATTATTGAACCGTTTGGCTATCAATACATGCTGAATGCGATGTGGATCGCAGCGCTGGTCGGCGCGATTTGCGCCTTTCTCTCCTGCTTCCTGATGCTGAAAGGCTGGTCACTGATCGGTGATGCGCTGTCGCACTCAATTGTGCCCGGCGTGGCGGGCGCGTACATGCTCGGACTGCCCTTTTCCCTCGGCGCGTTTCTCTCCGGCGGGCTGGCGGCGGGCAGCATGCTGTTTCTCAATCAGCGCACGCGCTTAAAAGAAGATGCCATTATCGGCCTGATCTTCTCGTCGTTTTTCGGCATCGGCCTGTTTCTGGTTTCACTCAATCCCACGTCGGTGAATATTCAAACCATTGTGCTGGGCAATATTTTGTCGGTCGCGCCTGCTGATATCTGGCAGCTCGGCGCGATTGGCTTTATCACCCTGACCATTCTGCTGCTGAAGTGGAAAGATCTGATGGTGACCTTCTTCGACGAGAGCCACGCGCGCTCGCTCGGTTTGAATACGCTGCGGCTGAAGATCCTGTTCTTTGCCCTGCTCTCGGCGTCCACCGTCGCCGCGCTGCAAACCGTCGGCGCTTTTATGGTGATTTGTCTGGTGGTGACGCCCGGCGCCACCGCCTATCTGTTGACCGATCGTTTTCCGCGCCTGTTGCTGATCGCCGTGACCATCGGCAGCGTCACCAGTTTCCTCGGCGCATGGAGCAGCTACTTCCTCGATGGCGCGACCGGCGGCGTGATTGTGGTGGCGCAAACGCTGGTATTTTTAGTGGCCTTTGTTTTCGCGCCAAAACATGGCGTGCTGGCTTCGCGCCGCCGTGCGCGTCAGACCATGGAGGACGGCGTAAATGGCTGAATTATTGTTGAGTCCGTTCCAGTTCGAATTTATGAACATGGCGCTAATCACCACCTTGGTACTGTCGCTGCCGTGCGCGATGCTGTCGGCGTTTCTGGTGCTGAAAGGTTGGTCGTTGCTCGGTGATGCGATGAGCCACGCGGTATTTCCTGGCGTGGTGATCGCCTGGCTGATTGGTTTGCCGTACGCCATCGGCGCGTTTGTCGCGGGCATGGTGTGCGCCATCGCTACCGGCTACATCAGTGAGAACAGCCGCATCAAACCCGATACGGTAATGGGCATCGTCTTCTCCGGCATGTTTGGCGCCGGTTTGGTGCTGTATCTGAAATTGCAGCCCGAAGTGCATCTCGACCACATCTTGTTCGGCGATATGTTGGGCATCAGCCTGGCGGATATTATCCAGACATCGGCTATCGCGCTGATTGTTAGCCTGTTGATTGGCATCAAATGGCGAGATTTACTGCTGCACGCGTTCGATCCCAATCAGGCGCGCGCCTGCGGCATCAACGGCAAACTGATGCATTACGGCTTGTTGTGTTTAATCTCGTTAACTATCGTCGCTGCGCTGAAATCGGTGGGCGTGATTTTGTCAATTTCCATGCTGATCGCGCCTGGCGCTATCGCTTTACTGCTGGCACGTCGTTTCGTGCAGGTGATGTTGCTGGCGATTGGCATTGCGGTGGTGACAGGTTTCAGCGGCGTGTACGCCTCGTTCTTCCTCGACAGCGCGCCGGGCCCAACCATTGTGGTGATCTACGCGGCGCTGTTTGTGCTGGCGTTTTTGTATGTCACCGTGAGGGATCGGCGCACGCAGCAAGTGCCTGGCTAATGATTTTGGTCGCCAGGAAATTAAATCACCTCTAACCCCTCATCTTTGAGGGGTTGAAAACCACTTATATTGACGCACTCCAGCATGCGCGATGGACAGGCTGAATTTTAAAACGACCACCTCACGCCCGCGTTATAGCGCCAGCCTTTGGCGCCGTTGCCGTCGATCTCTTTGCGGTAATCGGCTTCGGCATACAGCGCAACATCGTTATTCAGCGTGGCGCTGCCGCCTAAACCAACGTCCCACATCTGACCAAACTTGCCGCTTTCGAAGATTTGACTGTCTTCAGTATCCGCCGCACCGATTTTAGTTTTCGCGGTGCCGCCCCAGCCTTTGTAGTAGTTGGCGCGAAGGTACGGCGTGTAGGCATTCTGGCTGGCGTCCAGCCAGGTGCGATCGAGGCGCGCGCCGAGTCGTCCGATGGTTTGATCGTAATCGTTGTACGACACGCGCGTGCGATCCTGATCGGTGAAGCTGTCCATCTTCATCTGCAGCCAGGTGATTTGCGCCTGCGGTTCAAGGCGCACGCCGTTGGCGAAGGTGAACGGATAGCCCGATTCCACCGACGCCGTCCAGCCTTTGCCTTTCAGTGTTGCCACCTCTTTCTGCCGGGCGATGTCGGTTTCACCGCGATACCAACCCCAACTCAGCGAACCATCGAGGTAGAATCCGCTGTCGCGCAGCCAGGTGCCGTACAGCGAAATGCTATCGCTGTCGAAACTGGTAGAGCTGTAACCGTCGGCGGCGTGAGGGCGAATGCGCGTATTACCGCGCGTGTAGGCCACGCCGCCGCGCAAGCTGTCTTGCGGGCCGTCTGCGCGCAGCACGTTGCCACCCAGCTGTACCGCACTGTAATCCAGATCGAAGTCGTAGCCGTAATCGGCTAAACCGCGATTGCTTTGATATTTCAGATTGGAGCCAAGATAGCGGATAAACATCTCGCCGCCCACGGCATCGGACGCGGTTTGCTGCTGACGCAGTTCGCCAAGACGTTTATGCAGATCGTCGGTCACCGCCAGCGAGTAATAGGCCAAACCAACCGGCGCGGAGATGTAAGACGGCACCTGCGGCGTCACGGCCAGCCGCGCGGCACGCTGATTGCTGCCCGCTTGTGGCTGGCACAGCGAACCGTCTTCACAGACAAAGGTGTTAGCGAGTCGATAATCCCACGCACCGGATGTTGAACTGCCCGGCGCGAAGCTGGCTAAACCGTATTGCCACGGCCCGGACGCCACATAGCCGCTCTTGAGCGCAAAACTGGTTGCGCTGGCGCTGCCGGTTACCTGCGCCAGCGACACGCCTTCGTTGGCGGCAATCACGCCGTCGCGATTGCTATCCAGCTGCGGGCCGCCGATCAGCGTGTCGTCGATAAAAGTGGTGCCCGACACATTGCCGTTTACGCGCAGGTTGTCGCTCTGCGTGGCGGTAGAGTTGAGTTTCAGACTGCCGCGCGCCGATGCCAGTTCGCCATCAATGGTTAAAACATTCGCCGCCGCGTTGCCGCCGTTGGTGAGATCCAGCGTACCGGCGTTATTCACCACCAACGAATCATCGGTCGCGCCTTGCAGCAGCGGATTGACGTTATCGCCGGCAAATAGCGTACTGCCGGCGTCGATATTGATGGTGCTGTGCGCCAGTTTGATGTTGTCGGTTAGCGTCCATTGGGTGGCGAAGAAGTTGAGCGTGCTCCAGCCCGCGCCGAGGTTGGTGCCTTTGCTGACATCATCGCTGGCAAACGAGCCGCCGCGCGCCGTCAGTTCGCTGAGATTGAGCGTGCTGCCAGCGCCGTTTTCGGTAGTGATGTGACGGGTATCGGCCAGGCTGACTCTCTGCACCGTCGCCTGATTCGCCGCACCATTGCCCATCGTCAGGCTGCCGTTCAGCGTGCCGCCGGCCACCACCAGTTCATCGCTGCCGCTGCCGGTATTCACATCGCCGACCACCGCACCATCGAGCAGCGCGATCACATCATTGCCTGCGCCTCCGGCTACGACGACCTGATCCGGGAACGGCGCGGAGATGTTGCCCTGGTTGATAAATACCGTATCGCCACCGCGCAAATCGATCAGCGGAGAGACGCGGCTGAGTGAGGCAATCGAACCCTGATTGATCACCTGGCTGGCGGTGCTGGTGACAATCGCCGAACCGCCGTTGAAATCGCGAATGCCAATCGAGCCCTGCGAAATCACTTTGCCGCTGGTGTTAGCGCGAACGCCGGTACCCTGGCCGGAAACCAGAATGGCGTAATCCTTGCCGATCACCAGATCGTTGCTGGTGGTTGAGCCATCTGCATTTTCGAAGCGATAACCGGTAGCACCACCGCTGACGTTGATCAACGCGCGACCATTAGGATCAAATGAGGTCGCCGAACGCACGCCGTTGCCGCCGCTCACATCCAGCATCACGTTATCCAGCGAGATATTGGTGGTTTCCGCGCGGTTGTTGATTACGCTGCCGCTGCCGTAAGCGCCGAGGATGATGTCGTTGGCTTCAAAGCCCTGCGCGCCGTTATCCAGCAACAAGCCATCGGCTTTGCCCATCGCATAAATATTGCTCGCGCCCTGCCCGTCGCCGTAGATTTTCAGCCAGCCGCCGTTGCCAACGCGTAACGCTGCGGTGCCCTCATCAACGCGCAGGGAACTGTCCACCGGTACGTATTGACCGTAGCCGCTGCTGACGTCCACACCGATGCCCGACGCGATACGCATGCTGCCACGGTTAATGAAGTTACCGCCGTCATGCACGCGCGCGCCTGTGCTGTTTGGTCCGGTGAGATCGACGACGCCTTGATACTGATTAAACAACCGTGCGCCACCGCTCACATCAAAAGCGGTGCTATTGCTGCCGTTACCGGTGATTCGCGAGGCGGCGTAGATTTCCGACTCATCGCCGCCGACCACCGCCGCGGTGCCGTTTTCGCCATTCAGGGCAATGCCGCTGGTGATCACGCCCTCGGCGCTGCCGCTGACGCGCATCACGGTGGCATTTTTGCCGGTCACGGTGTAATTGTCGGTGCGGGAAACCATCGCGCCGTATCCGCTCACGTCAATGCCGGTGGTGTTTTCCCCGCTGAGCGTCACATTGCCTGGCGTTTCGGCATACAGCCACGCGCCGTTAACGATTTCGTACAGCCTGGAGTTTTCAGTGCTGACATCAACGCTGCCGCCGTGGCTGATCAAACGCGTGCCGGGATCCGCCGCGCGAAATCCGTATTGGTTCCTGTCGTGATACACCACGCGATTGCCATCACCTAAATCAAGCAGTCCACCGGCAAACACCGCGCCCGCCAGCGCGTTTGAGCCAAACAAATTGATGGTGCCGTTTTGATAGAAGCGCGCCAGCTCGTGATAAGAGATCAATCCTCGGCTGGGTGAGAAACTCTCGGCATCCACGTTGTACACATTAAGCAAGCCGATATTGATAACTTCCGTCGGCGTTACGCCATCGGTGTACTCGGGATTGCCATACGCATACAGACCGGTGCTGCTGCGCGTCACGGTGACATCGCCACGGTTGAAGGCAAAGGCACCATTCTGCGCATAAATACCGTTGGTGCTCTGACCGCCTAAGGTGATGTCGCCGGTATTAATCAACTGGGCGTGATTGGTGACAACCAGCGCCTGCTGATTATCAGCAACGCCGCTGAGCGCCGCATGGTTGATCAGAAGCGTATCGGGATTGAACTGGGTTTGCGGATTGATCGGGTCGCCTGTCAGGGTGAATTGATTGCCATCCGCCACCGCGCCGGTCGCGCCATTGCTGAGCAGCCTGATGCGGGTCGCCGCATCAATGGTGGCGTGCGCGCCATCACTGATCTCAATAGCACGCGCGTAATTGCCGGCAACGTTGAAGGTCGCGCCATTGGTGTTGACGTCGGTGAACTCACCGCTGCCGTACACGCCCGTGGCGAACGAGTTGGTCATGGAAAGCGTGCGGCCGGTGCCGTTAAAATCTGCCCCATCTGCAACACGGAAAATATTGCCGTACGGCACGGTTGTGCTGTAGCTGCCGTTGGCGGGCAAGTTGATTCTGGCGTTGGGGCCAAGGGTATAAAAACTGATATGCCGTGCGGTATACACGTTGGGATCAGGCACGGATAGCGGCACCGCATTAGCGCTGACATCAACCACCGCAAGCCCTTCCGCACGAATACCAATATTCGAGTTTCCGCCGAGCCGTATCGGTCCGGTCAGTTTCGCGTAAGCCGTGCCGCCCGGATCGCCCTTCACCCATACCGCCGTGTTAAAGGAATTAACAAACCGATCGCCATCGCCAGGCACGTTGATTGCGCCGCTGGAAAATGCCACGGAGTCATTGCCATCGCGCGCGATGACTTTTAGGCCAGTGCTGTTGTAGCCGTTGACATTGATGGTGCCGGTATTGCCAACCTTACCGAGGCTGCCGGAATCCAGCACCAACATGCCCACGTTTTCGGCGGGTTGAATTTGCGCCTTGCCGTTAACGTCGATGACGCCATTGTTCAGCGTAACCGCGTGAGGCGCGAGTTCCACCTTCATCCCTGCCGCGTTTTGCACTTTGGATCCAATCACGATGTGGCCATTATTCACGGCTTTTGAATCAAGAAATTGATAGATGCCGCTGGCGCCGCCACTCAGATTGACGGCGACATCTTCGGTTGGATCATTTTTGCGATTTTGCGGTGTGCGCCCGATGTAGATGGTGCCGTCTTTGGCGTTAACGAAACCGCCTTTGCCATCGCTGCTCAGCAATACGCCCGCTGCCGTGCCGCCGCTGCTGACATCGCTGACGCCAACGTTGATGTTGCCGTGGTTAACCACTTTGCTGTTGTAGGCGTTGATGCCGGTGCTGAAACCTCCGCCGGGTTGCAGGTTGATCACGCCACGATTGATAAAGCGACTTTCATAACTGACGTCGACCGCGCTGCCGCCCGCGCCAACCGTGCTGCTATCGACGCCTTTACCATTGGCGTTATTAAGAAAACCGGCGTTGATGACGCCGTTATTAAAGCCGCGCGCGCCGCTAAGCAACTCGAGGCCAGAACCGGTGCTGGCGAGTTTGCCATCGACTATCGCCTTAGCCCCGTTGCTGGCACGCATCACCGCGCTGTTGCTGTTCACCACTTCCAGCGTTTTGCCGCGATTGATTTTCACTGTTGCCTTCGGACCATCGGCGCTAAGCACCACCTGATCGAATATCGGTAGCGCCACTTCATCATCGAAGTTGTTGGTGCTCATGCGATACACCACGCGCCCTTCGCGCAGCGCGTAGGCCTTATTGAATTCTGTGTTGTAACTTTCGGTGCTGAGGTTGGCGTTGGAAAGCTGATCGATCAGCCAGTCGTTGTAATTGCGCAGTTCATTGAGATTAGTGACGTTGAACGTGTTAGTGCCGCCATCCAGCGTGTTGACGGTAAACACACCCGCGTATTCCACCACGTTGCCGACATCGTAAGCCAGGCGATCGCCACCGTACGGCGTGGTGCCGGCGGTGAAGGCGATACGGTTATTGGAATTCCAGTTCAAATTGCCTTTTTTGCTGGCGGTAAATAACTGGCTTTGCTTCGCCGCCATCGACCAGCTATTACTGGAGGAAGTCGTCGCCGCGTTATGCTTGCCAATATCGATATTCAGCGTGCCATTACTGACGGAAGCGACACGCGCGTTGATATATTGTTTGTCGTTTACATCAAAATAATCTGGCACGACCGTATCCAGACCTACTGCAGGTAAATCAACCAGTTCTGCAGTATTAAATACCTGATAGGTGGTGTAGGTATTTTCTTCGTAATTGGGGATGCCAATAGCGTAATTCTGCGCACCGATTTGCAGCCGCGCCGCGCCAATCACGTTGTCATTGATAATTCGCCCAATATTGCGCAACTCACCAATCGTTACGCTGCCCGTACCGTTTTCACCCGGCACGAACTGCGGCAATCCGCTCAGCGTTTGCGTGCTGCCATTACATAAACAGTAAGCACCAACCTTATTGTCATTAATTTCAGGCGTATAAGGCTTTAATATCGCCGCCGTTGTCGGCAACACAGGGAACATCACGCCTTGCGCAGCCACAAGGCTTAGTAACACCGGATTTAATTTAAACACAATGTTTTCCTCAACAGAGAAAAGACAATACGCGCACGGATTATTACCGTTGCGCTTTAGGTTTGTTTAAGTAATCGAATTATTTTGTTTCAGCTTTTTAATGTTTGAAATCGGGTGAAATGAGTATCTACGCTTTAGCTGGCAAGCGTCCAGTTTGAGTTAAGGATTTGTGAGGTGGGAGAAAGGATTTAGGAATTAAGCCAGGGTGATTTTATAATTACCCGGATCTAATAGTCGTAAAGATGATGATATTGAAACATCAAGTAAACTATATGGGATTTAATAAAACTCTCATGAATTCATTGTGATTTATTCGAATCTTTTATTCAGCCAAAGGCCAGGCCGCTAATCCCTTTAATTCCTGCAGTACAAACATACTCTGCATCTCCAACTGCGCGATAAATCGCGCCGCTACAAAATGTGCGGAATTTATACTCCAGCGATCGCTTACTTTTGCATTCCCACTCAAGGTGAAATACTCAACATGGATTTCGACGCAAACACCCATCGCTGCACCATCTTGATTGATCAGCAACTGCCCGCCGGATTGGCAATGAACGCTGCCAGCATTATCGGCATTAGTTTTGGCAAATTACCAGGAAATTTGGTGGGGCCGAATCAGCAAAGCCAGGATGGCGTTGATTATCCCGGCGTCATCTACGCGCCGCTGGCGCAATCCTGCAAAACGTACGAAGAGTATGGCGAACGTATTGCTGACGCGCACAGCGATCAGATTGAGTTGGTGGCGATCGGTTTGATCGGTCCTAAGAAAAAAATTACCCGTTTAACCGGCAATTTTAAGCTTTATCGCTAAACATCCTCTTCGGCGGCGAACCACGCCGGCGGCTGGCCGACGTAGCGACTGAATGCCACGCTGAAGGCGCTGGCGGAGCGATAGCCGACGCGCTCCGCCACTTCCGCCACCGCCATGCTTTTGCCACGCAGCAGATTTTTCGCCAGCGCCATACGCCACGTCAGCAGGTAAACCATCGGCGCCACGCCAACCGCTTCGCGGAAACGCACAAAGAAAGAGGAGCGTGACAGCGCGGCGGCTTTCGCCAATTCGGCCACCGTCCAGCTGTGCGCAGGGTTGGCATGGATGGCGCGGATTGCCGCCGCCAACCGTTCGTCGGCTAACCCGCTCATCACGCCCGGACACGCATTGCAGATTGGCATCGAACGCAGCGCTTCGATTAATAGCAGCTCCAGCAAGCGTTCCAGTACCACATGACGCGCCGGACGCTGTGCGCGGCACTCATCCATCACCAACTGCACCAGCGTGGTCAGGCGCGATTCGCCGCGCACCTGAATAAACTGCGGCAGCAGCGAGACAATCAATCCGGCATCGGGCGCGCCGAACTGGCAATAGCCAATCAGGGTTTGCACGTCGGCGGGCTGCTGCTGATCGCCAATCAAGAACTCGCCGGGTGCGAGCATCTGTGGCACGGTTTCCGACGCGTCATCGGCGGGCGGTTCGGCGCTGGTCATGCAAAATTCCCATGCCGCCGGGATCAGCACAAAATCGCCCTGCTCCAGCGTGATGGGCGGATGCCCTTTCATCTTCAGCTGGCTGCGACCTTCCAGCACCAGACAATAGAACGGCTGACCGGTTTCACTGCGCTGCACACGCCAGCGCCCATTAGCGCGCGCACGTTTAGAAAACGCCGCTTGCGGCTGCAGCAGTGACACCATCTCCGCTAAGGGATCGATCATTTGGACTCCTGCGAATGAAAGCTGGACGTTGCATTGTAGTGAGTCCAGTCGGTTGACTCTATAGTGATCGTCTACCCCATTGCAATGCAGGAGTGAAAGATGAAAACGATTTTAATCACCGGCTGTTCTTCCGGCTTTGGTCACGCCACCGCGCTCTATTTTCTGGAACGTGGCTGGAAAGTGATCGCCACCATGCGCACTCCGCGCGCCGACTTATTCCCGGCCTCGGACAATCTGCGTCTGCTGCCATTGGACGTCAGCGATGCCGCCAGCATCAAAAATGCCATCGCCGCAGCGGGCGACATTGATGTGCTGGTGAATAACGCCGGTATTGGCGTGCTGGCATCACTGGAAGGCACGCCAATATCGACAGTGCGCGACGTGTTTGAGACTAACACGCTCGGCACCATAGCACTGACGCAGGCTGTGCTGCCGCAGTTTCGCGCGAAACAAGGCGGAACGGTGATCAACGTGACCTCGACGGTGACGCTGAAATCTCTGCCGCTGCTGGCGGTTTACACCGCAAGTAAAGCGGCGGTGAACGCCTTTACCGAATCGCTGGCTTTGGAGTTGCAGCCGTTCAACATCAACGTGCGTCTGGTGCTGCCGGGTTTGGCGCCCACCACCGATTTCGGCAAAAACGCCACGCCGCGCATGGAGAACACGCAGCTTGAGCCGTATCAGCCGCTGTTAGATGGCGTGTTCAGCGCAATGCAGCAGCCGCAACCGACCACCAAAGCGCTGGATGTGGCCGAAGCGGTGTGGCGTGCAGCGACCGATCCGCATGCTCCGATGCGCATTCCCGCCGGTGAAGATGCGGTGGCGCTGGCGAACGAAGTGGGCTGATATACTTTGCCAGGCAGCTTAGTTTGCCTGGCAACGCCAACATCGCTATGTTGTCACTCTCGCCCGCCACCTTTGAGGAATCGGAATGCACATCAGTCTGCTGGCACAACAACCACAGTTTTTGGATGCAGTGACCCAAATGCTGTACCGCGAATGGTCGGATTTCCCCAACTGGCGCGATGCAGCGATGATTCAGCAGCGTTTACAGGCGCGCAATGCCGCCGAGGCCAAAACGCTGACGCTGGTGGCCACCACAAGCGATGGCGAATTGATGGCGACTGCCAGCATCATCCATTACGAACTGCACGATATCGCCGAGCGCGAGTTTTGGCTCGGCGAAGTTATTACTGCCGCAACACACCGTGGAAAAGGGTTGGCGAGTAACTTGGTAACGCGCTTAATTACTGAAGCGCGTCAGCGTGAGATCACCGCGTTGTGGCTGTATACGCCGGATCAACAATCGCTGTATCGCCGCTTCGGCTGGCAGGATGTGGAGCAGCGCGAGATTGCTGATGAAGATGTTACGGTGATGGTTCTAAACATTGTTTAAGGAGAAGCAGATGCTGATGCGTAAAAACTATCCGCAATTGGGTGAAGTCAAAGCGCCTTATGTGCACGCGGTAAGGCACAATGAAACTTTATATGTCTCTGGCTTGACCGCTTTCGGTACGCCAGCGCAGCAAGCTGATATCGCTACACAAGCAGAAACTATATTCCAGCAGTTGCATACCATCGCGGCTGAAGAAAAGAGTTCGCTGGAAAAGCTAATCAAGGTGACGATTTTTATCACCTCATTTGATGAGATCAACGTCTTACGCGGCGTGCTGTTTAAACATTATGGCGAACATCTGCCGGCGAGTTCGCTGGTACAAATTAGTCAACTTTTCTCGCCGGATTTAAAGATTGAGATCGAGGCGATTATCGCCCTGTAGCCAACGCCTGCAGCGCCGCCAATCCATCGCGTGCCATCCATGTGCGCAGCGGCGCAAACAGCGGTTGCGGCAGATTTTCTGGTGCGAACCATTGCCAGCCGTGGCACTTTTCAGGCTCCATCAGTTGTGGTTCACCGATTGCGTCCTGCGCCACCATCAGTAGCGTAATGTAGTGCTTGTTGACCTCGGGAAACACATCGCTAACGAACGCGCCGTTTTGCAGTTTACCAAGCTGTAAGCCGGTTTCTTCCAGCACTTCGCGACGCGCGCAGGCTTCCGGCGATTCGCCAAACTCCAGATGCCCGCCCGGCGCAGACCAGTCGCCCGCGCCGTGGCTGCCTTTGCGTTGCCCTAATAACAGTTTTCCATCGCGGAAAACTAAAACGCCGATTCCCACTTGTGGCGACATGGTTGCTCCTTGGTTTGCCAGGCCGTCATAAATGACGACCCTGCGTTAAAAATTGCCCCACGTTTTATCACATTCTGTGCCGTGCGTTTATCGCTGCGTTTTAAACCGCAGCGCCATCACCATCAGCAACACAATGCCCACGCTCATGATTATCCACGCACTATCGAGCGAGGCGGCGCGGTCACGCACGATGCCAGCGATCAGCGGCATCAACGCCGCCAGCAAATAACCGCCGCCCTGCACGAAGGATAGCAATGCGCCCGCTTCTTCCGGCGTGTGCGCGTGATCGAGCGTGACGATCAGCGAGAGCGGGAACAGCGCGCCAATGCCTAATCCGAGCAGCAATGTAGGCAACCACGCCTGCGCCCCGCCAAGCCACAGCAGACTGATCAAGCCCAGCAGAATCAAAGTTAACACCACCAGCAACGGACAGCGACGATCGCGGAAGCGATGAATCAACGCCGACAGCACAAAACCCGCGGCAACTTCCGTCAGCGTGAGCGCACCCAGCACATAGCCGCTTTGTTCAGGTTGCCAGCCGTGCTGCATGTAAAATGGCGGCAGCCACGCCAGCACCAACGTGTACGCGCCGGTGCCAATTCCAAAGAAAATCATCAACAGCCAGGCACGCGGTGAGCGAGCAGTGCGTGGAGCCTGGCTGCTTTGCATTGGCGTTACGCCGCGTGAAAACGTCAACCACAGCAACAGCGCGATGACTGCGGGAACAACAGGAATTGCCAGCGTTAACGCTAAACCTTGCGATTTCGCCAATGGTGCGGCGCTGGCGGCAGCAATCGCTGCGCCCGCCATAATCCCGGTGGTGAACAGCGCCATCAGCGTGCCTGCTTTCGCACCAAAGTGACGTTTGATCTGCGCTGGCATTAAGGCCTGAATCAATCCGATTCCGCAACCCGCCACCAGCGCGCTGGTAATCAACGCTGTGGCAGATTGGTCGAACCCACGCGCGACGCTCGCCAGCGCCAGCAACAGCAATCCGGCAGCGATACCGCGCACTTCGCCAAGCCGGCGCAACAGCAGCGGCCCGGCCAGCGCCGCCAATCCCATCATGATGACCGGCAACGTGGTCAGCAGGCTAAGCTGCGTGGCGCTGAGCTGCGCGTCGCGCTGCAGGAGTGGAAAGAGCGGTCCCATCGCCGCCATAATCGGCCGCAAATTCAGTGCGATAACAAAAACCAGTAAGGCAAACATCCCAACCGCAGGTAAAGTACGATTCACTTTGCATCTCCATGCTCATTAAAAGTATCTTAACGTTAAGATACTTTTCGCAGCAGCAACAGCCCATGCGCACAAAGCAACACATGGGGATGAGATGGCGAATATTAATCACCGCACAATCCGTAGCGGCGCAATTTATTGCGCGATGAATCGCGCCGCTACGGATTGTGCAAACAGGCAACAACAGCATCTGGAGAAATCAATTTGACCGATCACGTCGATTTTGTAGTTGAACAGTGGGCCAGCGCGATGCCGGAGCTGGATGCATCGTCGATGGCGGTATTTGGTCGCATGCTGCGTATCATGAAACATCTGGCGAAAACGCGCGCTGAAGCGCTGGCACCGTTTGGATTTCGCGATGGCGAATTTGATGTGCTGGCGACGCTGCGGCGCGCGGGTGCGCCCTATCGCTTATCGCCGACCCAGCTGTATAAATCATTGCTGGTGACATCGGGCGCGATGACCAATCGCCTCAATCGGCTGGAAGAAGTGGGGTCGATTGTGCGCGTTGCCGATCCCGACGATAAGCGCAGCATGCTGGTGGCGCTGACTGAAGAAGGATTAGCGAAGATCGAGCAAGCCCTGCTGGTACACACGCAAACGCAAAATAGCCTGCTGGAAACGCTGGATGCAGCGCAGCAAGCGCAGCTGAAAACCTTGCTGAGTCAATTGTTGGTGGCAACAGAAGCGGAAAGGTAAAAACGCTGTTGCTGATGTGTCAAATAATGAATTCATTCAGCGCATTTTCCATTAAAGTAACCGTCCCGCCAGGCCTTTTTACGGATTAAAAATGAGCAATAAATACGCCCCATCGCAGATTTTTCTTCACTGGTTGACCTTCCTGTTGGTCGTCACTGCGTATTGCACCATGGAATTTCGTGGACTGGCGACGCGCGGTTCGTGGCAAGGCTTTGCCATGATTATTGGTCACTTCAGCGCAGGAAGTTGTGTGCTGGTGATTATGCTGTCACGCATCCTGCTGCGTTTCCGCCATCGCAGCCCGGCGATTTTGCCCAAGCCGCCGCACTGGCAAACCGGTCTGGCGCATCTGATGCATCTGGCGATCTACGTGTTTTTCATTGTCTTGCCCACGCTGGGCATTTTGTCGCGCTTCTATATGGGCCGCACCTGGTGGATTTTTGGCATTCCGATGCCGGTGAGTGGCGATCCGGATCCGGATTTCGCCGACATGATTGCGGACTGGCATGAAACCCTCGCGCCTTACGGATACTGGCTGATCGGCATTCATGCCGTGGCCGCGCTGGCGCACCATTATCTGTTCAAAGACAATACGTTAGTGCGCATGATGCCTGCGCGCCGCTCGCGTTCTAAAACGTCAGACTGAAGCTGTCATCCAGCAACGCCAGAATCTCGCTATCCGGCAAGCCGTTCTTCAGCGTGATGCTCAGCCAATGCTCTTTGTTCATGTGGTAAGCCGGATAAACGCCGGGCAACAGGCGCAGCGACCCAATCAGTTCAGGTCGTGCTTTAATGTTCATCACGTCAAATACCGGCCCATCCGGTAAACCGAGTTTGTGACTCTCCAGCGGGAACACCAGCGCAAACCATTTGCGGTGCCGCGGATGACGCAGCACTGCATACTCACTGTGCTTTTTCCACGGATAATCGGGTTCTACCTGATAGTGCTGATTGATGTAGTCGAACAGCTGCTGGCGTTGCATGCATCCTCCGTGGTGAACGCGGGATAAGGGCCGCCGAAGATGGCGGCCCTGAGACTTTATAAAGCTGAAGCAAAAGTTGCCAGTGTTCGATTAAAACGCGCAGGTTCTTCGATAAATGGCGCATGGCCAGAATCGGCAAACATCTGTGTCTGAATGCGCGAATTGATACGCTTTACTCTGGCGAGAGATGCAGCAGGATTCACCAATGCATCATGCTCACCGTAGATGAATAGCAGTGGCACACGCACATTTTTTACTCCTTTTTCTAATGCAATGGTCATGGTGGGCACCGCTCGTTGCATGGGCCACGCAGCCAGCGCGGCGTTGGCCAGCAGGCGTTCAAAGGTGGTGCGGTCAGGTTGCTGGTAAAAACACAGCTGCAGAAAAGCCCGCTCGCCATCCAGATGTGTTTTCAAATCACTTGCCGCCATTGCGCCATATACGTCATGCGCCGGAATCAACGTGGGATTGAGCTCTACCACGCCGTCGACGTAGATAGCGCCACTGATATTACCGTCACCATAGGCCGCCAGATAGTTGGTGATCACCGCCCCGCCCAATGACCATCCGACTAATAACGGCTTATTGGCATGGCTTTGATTAATTACTGCGCGGAGATCGTCGGCCCAGCGTTTCCCATCGCGGTAAGCTGATTCTTGTTCAGGCTTGTCGGATAAACCGTGACCACGCATATCGAATGTAATCAGCCGATAGCGTTGCTGTAACTGCGCATCACTGATCTGTTTTTCCCAGTTTAAGTGGCTACCAAGCAAACCATGAATAAACACAATAGGTATACCATCAGGATTACCTGATTCCTGTATTGCCAGCTTCACGCCATCTGGCGCGGTAATGGTGTACTGCTTCTCAGCGGCGAACAGCGTGGCAGAAAAGAGCATGAGAACGACGATAAACAGTGTGCGTTTAAAAAGTAACAGCATAAAAATCTCCTTAAATGAATGATTCCCGGCTATCCTGAACCCTGACACTGATGTCAGAGTCAAGCCGCTTTATGGGGAGTCACTTATGCAGTTATCAATTGGAGAGCTGGCAAGAGAGACAGGCGTGAGCGTGCGCGCCATTCGTCATTACGATCGCCATCATCTGCTAACTTCAACACGTGCCTGCAATGGATACCGTTTTTTCCCACCACAGGCGATAACCCAGGTGCGCCAGATTCAACGGCTCATCAATACCGGTTTCAGCATTGCCGAAATCTGCTCTTTTCCGGATTGCATGCGCATGATCGAAGGGGCAGCATTCTGCCCGGAAACTCAGGCTGTGCAATATAAGCGACTGGCGGATATTGAACGCCAAATTAGTGAACTCGAATCTCGTCGGGCATTGCTGATGGCCACGCTGGCTGAAGGCATCACCCGATGATGCGGTTTTATCAACAGGGCGGTCAGTAATGTTCTTTGCGGATAAATTTTTGCGCTAAATCAGCGCTCTTAGACCAGGAAAGTGAATGATGTTCCATCTGATTTTCAGCATACCCAGCTGGTATGTGATCGCCCGATTTTTGTTCCCGTTAGCCATGCCCTTGCTGTTAAAAATCATCCTTTCTCTGCTGGTGTTGCTGGCTTCGCAATATCTGCTGGTGAGCCGTTTTACCTCTGGCAGCATGTTTTCGCCGGAAATGCCGCGCGCCATCGTCATCCTGTTCAACTGGGGTTTCAGCGCCGTTTTATTCCTCGCGCTGACGCAGTTTGTGATTGATGGGGTGGCGCTGGTTTCACTGTTGTTCCGCCATCCGTTCGAAATCGTACCCGCGGTGCGTTATGTGGCGGCGGCGTTTGCCTTGATTTTGGCCACGGTTGGCGTTTATCAGGCTATCCGCGTTCCGCCCATCAAAGATGTGACCATCGAAATCGACAACCTTCCGCGCGAATTCGAAGGCTATCAACTGTTGCAGTTAACGGACATGCACATCACCAAACTTTTTAATGAGAAATGGACGCGCGCGCTAGTGCAAAAAGCCATGACGCTGGACGTCGACCTGATTCTGGTCACCGGCGATGTGATTGACGGTACGCTGCAGAACCGTCGTGCGGACGTCGAACCGCTGCGCGGATTACACGCGCGCGATGGCGTTTTCGCCACCACCGGCAATCACGAATATTTCTTTGAGCAGGAGCGCTGGACCGCACATCTGGCGTCGCTAGGTTTGGAGCCGTTACTCAATCGCCATATGGTGATTAAGCGCGATAACGCCGAGCTGGTGATCGCCGGCATGCCGGATACGTCAGCAGCACGACGTGGCGCAGTTGGCCCCGATTTGGAACTGGCGCTGGCCGGTGCGCCGGAAGACGCTCCGGTGATCTTGCTCGACCACCAGCCGCGCAACGCCCGGCAAAACGCACTGAAAAACATCGATTTGCAGCTGTCCGGCCACACGCACGGCGGGCTAATTATTGGCTTTGATCGCCTGTTTGCCAAACCCAACGCGGGCTTCGTGTCGGGTTTGTATCAGGTCGACGGCATGCAGCTCTACGTCAACAATGGTACCGCGCTGTGGCCTGGCATGGCGGTGCGTTTGGGCCGCCCCTCAGAGTTGACCCGCATTACGCTGCAGCGCAAACCGTGACGCCCTTAAGATTGTGGGATTGCCCGCGAGGCATCCCACAATCTCATCATCTGCGCGATTCCGCGCTCAACCTCGTGGAGAGGAACTTCATCGCGCGCCAGGGTTGAGATCCCCAGCATAAAACTGTTGAAGCTGACCGCCAGCGAAAGCGTCTCCTCCTCATCCCGCAACTCACCGCTACCGATCCCTCTTTCAACGCAATGCCTGATCCCTTCACGGGTGCGCATGCGCGATGCTTCAAGCGGTTTAAGCACGTGGCGATTTTCCTCAGAACAGGAAGACATCACGCTTAGCGCAACCATGCATCCACGCGGATGCGCAGGATCGTACTGCATTCTGGCGGAGTTGAGCAGCGCGGTTTCCAGCGCCTGCCGAGCGGGCACGCGGGTATCCCACAAAGCTTCCGTGACCTGAGCATGGGTTTGCAAATAACAGTTCACGGCTTCAGCAAAGAGTGCCTCTTTCGATCCAAACGCGGCGTAGAAGCTTGGCGCGGTGATGCCTTTGCCTATTGAGGCTTTGAGCTGCGCCAGTGAGGTTGATTCATAGCCGTTTTCCCAGAAAAGGTGCATCGCTTTGATCACCGCTTCATCCCGATCAAATTGTCTTGGTCTGCCTGTTCTCATCATCACATCCTCCGCCATTTATACTAATCGATACAGAATTCATTGACAACGCACAGCTCACCTCCGCAATATAAATACCGATCGATACATATATCCATGGCGCTTCGCGGCGCTGTTGCAAATCAAGAGCAGGCTAAATAATGAATTCAACGTTTAAGCACGAAGAAGCCCAACGGCTGCCAATCCTGGCGCTTTTGGCGCTCGCAATGGCAGGTTTTATCTGCATCCTGACTGAAACCATACCCGCCGGATTGCTGCCACAAATCAGTCAGGGCCTTAATATTTCCCCCTCGCTGGCCGGTCAATGGGTTACTGCCTATGCAGCCGGTTCGCTACTGGCCGCGATTCCGCTCACATTGCTTACCCGAAGCTGGTCGCGCCGGGTTGTGCTGCTGAGCACCGTGTGCGGATTTCTGCTGTTTAACACTCTTACCGCCGTCTCTTCTGACGTTGTCATCATCTTAATAGCACGATTTTTTGCTGGTGCGTCAGCCGGTTTGGCGTGGAGTCTGATTGCGGGCTATGCGCGAAGAATGGTTGTTCCATCGCTGCAGGGACGTGCATTGGCGCTCGCTATGGTGGGCACGCCAATCGCTCTTTCACTCGGTGTTCCGGCAGGCACATGGATGGGTTCGTTGCTGGGATGGCGTCTGACATTTGCCGCCATGTCGGGTCTCTCTCTCATTCTTATCGGCTGGATTTTGCTGGCCGTGCCGAACTATCCCGGCCAATCTGCCACGCAAAAAATGCCGCTCGGCGCAGTATTACGCCTCCCCGGCGTAGGTGCCGTGCTGGGTGTGGTGCTGACCTGGATGCTGGCGCATAACATTCTCTACACCTACATTGCACCGTTCATTGCTTCAGCCGGTCTGGCAGATCGCGTGGATGTGGTGCTGCTGATCTTTGGTATGGCGGCATTGGGGGGAATATTCATCACCGGTAAGATCATTGATACGCATCTGCGCAAAGCGGTGCTGCTGTCACTCTCCATCTTTGCTGCGGTGTCGGTGATTTTTGGTCTGAGTACGCCAACACCCGCCGTGATCTATGCGGGCATAGCCGTTTGGGGACTCACCTTCGGCGGTGCCGCGACGCTGCTGCAAACGGCTCTGGCAGATGCCGCCGGCGAATATGCCGATGTCGCGCTCTCCATGAATGTCGTCACCTGGAACAGCGCTATCGCCCTCGGCGGTTTGACCGGCGGAATGTTGCTGGAACATGTCGGCTCCCAATCTTTTCCGTGGGCGATTCTGCTATTGCTGTTGGTCGCGTTGGGAATTGCGCTGCGTGCTAAGCAGGGTTTCCCGGCTGCGAACAGCCGGGCGAAAACCTCACTCAGCCCGGCCAGCGAGACTGACGGATAACGCGACAGAAATTGAGCGGTGAGAAATCCGGCTCTTTATCCTTAATCACATCAGCTTTTACATTGCCAAAGGTGGTATCCGGTTTATGCCGGATGCCATCGTAAAAGGCCTGAATGATCGCCTCCTTGAACGCCGCCGGGCGCGGATAGTTCGCCGTCACGGCGACAATCTCCTCTTCCGCGAACTTTTCATAACCGATGCCCAGCACGTCCATCTCCACGCCAGCGGTAACCAGCGCTATTTCTGGTGCCATAAACTCCGGGATTCCCGGCGTGGTGTGCAGTGCAATCGCGGTCCACACTTTGTCGATATCGCTGCTGGCGATGCCGTAGCCCTGCAAAAATGCCCGCGCGGCATTGGCGCTATCTACTTCAAAACGCTTATCGCAGCTGCAGTGTTCGTGCGTCAGGCCGATGTCATGGAACATGCAGCCGATATACAGCAGCTCGCGATCGACGTTAACTCCACGCTGCTGCCCCGCTAGCGCGCCCCAGTAAAAGACGCGGCTGGAGTGGTTAAAGAGCAACTCTGATTCGGTATCGCGCACAAACTCTGTCGCTTCACGGGCCATTTTGCTGTCCGGGATGCGGATGCCGGTAATGTTCACGCTCATTTTTTCTCTCCTGTTGGTTGTCTTTTTCAACCATAGAGCGCAGGCTAAAAGTCTTAAAGTGCCCAATAAAGACGATTAAAGACATTGTGATGTTTTGCGACATGAGGAATTGAATGCGTCATGAAATAGCGATTCTGGCGGTGCCGGGCGTGCAGTTACTCGACGTTTGCGGCCCGCTGGATGTGTTTGCCGAAGCCAACCGTTTGCTGCAGCGGCAGATCTACACGCCCCGCATTATCGCAGTTGAGGGCGGAGAAATTCACGCATCATCCGGCGTGCGGCTGAGCGCAGATTTGCAGCTGGCTGAAACACTGAACTATGCGCCGCATACCTTTCTGATCGCCGGCGCGCCGGGCATAGAAAATTTCGCTGCCGATGACAACCTGCTGCATGCGCTGAGCGGTTTATGCCAGCGCAGCCAGCGTTTTGGCTCGGTGTGCAGCGGCGCGTTGCTGCTGGCGCGCACCGGATTGCTGGCCGGAAAACGCGTCACCACACACTGGGAAAGCGCCGCTTTACTGGCTTCGCGCTATCCGGAGATCACCGTAGATGTCGATGCGTTGTGCGTTGCAGATGGGCGTGTTCGCACTGCTGCGGGCGTTACGTCCGGGCTGGATCTTGCGCTGCGCCTGGTGGAAGAGGATCTTGGGCGTGAAGTCGCGATTGAGGTCGCCGCGCATCTGGTGATGTTTTTCCGTCGTCCGGTCAATCAGGCGCATTTTATGCGCAGCAACAGCGCATCGTTGCGCGGCCGCTCGGCGTTGCAGGAGTTACAGCGTTGGGTGATTTCGCATCTGGCGGAAGTTAAAACCGTGGCGATGATGGCCGAACATATGGCGATCAGTGAAAGGCATCTGACGCGATTGTTCCGCAATGAATTGGGGATGACGCCGGGACAATGGCTGGAGCGCGAGCGCGTGGCGAAAGCAAAACAGCTGCTGGAACATAAATCGCTGCCCGCTAAAACGCTGGCATTACAGTGCGGATTTTCCGGCGCTGACGTGATGCGGCGGGCGTTCAGCCGCGTCACCGGCATCACACCCGCCGCTTACCGCAAAATGACGGAAAATAACGAATAAAATAAAAATATTGAATATTTCGTAGCGGCGCGATTTATCGCGCAATAAATTGCGCCGCTACGATATGCACGCTCAGTAATTTACGCTTTCGCAAACGCCAACAAATCAGGATTAATCTGCTCAGGATGCGTCGCGAACATACCGTGCGACAAGCCTGGGTAGGTTTTCAGCGTGCCCTGTTTTAGCAGCTTAATCGCCTTATGCGCCGAATCATTAATCGGCACCACCTGATCGTCTTCCCCGTGCAGCACCAATACCGGCACCGTGATCGCTTTTAAATCTTCGGTAAAATCGGTTTCCGAGAACGCAGCGATACAGTCGTACTGCGCCTTAGCGCCGCCCGCCATGCCCTGACGCCACCAGTTATCGATCAAACCCTGGCTCACTTTCGCACCCGGACGGTTAAAGCCGTAGAACGGCCCCGCTGGCACATCGATAAAGAACTGCGCGCGGTTAGCGGTTAGCGCCGAGCGGAAACCGTCAAACACTTCTTTTGGCAAACCTTCAGGATTGGCGGCGGTTTGCAACATGATTGGTGGCACGGCGCCCATCAACACTGCTTTCGCCACGCGACCTTTTTCGGCATGCGCCACATAACGCGCCACTTCGCCGCCACCGGTAGAGTGACCGATATGGATGGCATTGCGCAGGTCAAGCGCTTTGGCCAGTTCTGCCACGTCAGCGGCGTATGTGGTCATATCATTGCCGCTAGCGGTTTGGTCGGAACGTCCGTGGCCGCGACGGTCGTGGGCGATAACGCGATAACCTTGTGCCAGGAAGAACAACATTTGATTGTCCCAGTCATCGGCGCTTAACGGCCAGCCGTGATGAAACACTACCGGTTGGGCGTTTTTTGGGCCCCAGTCTTTGTAAAAGATTTTGGTACCGTCTTGAGTGGTGATGATGCCGTTGCTCATGAGTAAGTCCTCTGTATGTGATTGTCTGCGTTCGATGGGCTTATTGTTATGGAAAGCGGCAGCGGCTAATATTGTCAAATATGACACATTAAGGGCCGTAACTGACAAATGATAAAAACTGATGAAAACAGCGTTGTCGTGGAGATTGGCTTGGTGATCTATCCCGATTGCCAACTCGCGGCGATATATGGCTTAACCGATATGTTCAGGATTGCTGCGGAATGGGCCGAGAATATATCGGGTGAAGAGCGCAAGCGGACGATTCGTGTTTCACATTGGCAGATCGATGCGCACAGCGATCACATGGTTTGCGTCTGGGATAGCCATCCCGATACAGCACATCGCTTGAGCCACGTGATTGCGCCGCCAAGTCTGGTGGTGCCAGCGAAAATGGTGCCCATGAAGGTGCCCGCCGACTGGATGAGTGAGCTTTATGACGCAGGCGTAACGCTCTGTTCGGTGTGCGCCGGTGCCTTTGTGCTGGCCGAAACCGGACTGATCGATCACCGTCGCGCCACCACGCACTGGGCCTTTGCGCAGACGCTGTCGGAGCGTTTTCCTGCGGTAGACGTCGCGGTGGAAAATATGGTGATTGACGATGGCGACATTATTACCGCCGGTGGGATTTTGGCGTGGACCGATTTGGGTTTAACGCTGATCGAAAAAGTGCTCGGCACCGGCACCATGCTGGCGACCTCACGCTTTTTACTGATCGACCCGCCGCGACGCGAGCAAAGCACCTATTCGGCATTTATCCCCAATTTCGATCACGGTGATAGCCAGATTCTGCGCGCGCAGCATCATCTTCATGCCCATGTCGCCGAGCAGCACAGCATTGAGAGCATGTCGGCGCTGGCAAGCATGACGCCACGTACTTTTCTGCGCCATTTCCAGAAAGCGACCGGCCTGCGGCCAACGGATTATTTGCAGCAGGTACGCATTATGAAAGCGCGCGACGCGCTGGAGCTGAGTAATCGTTCGGTCGATCAGATCGCCTGGGAGATCGGTTACAGCGACCCTTCCGCTTTCCGCAAAATTTTCCGCAAACTCACCGGCGTCACGCCCGGCCAGTATCGGCAGCGGTTTGGTACCCGGCAACATAATTAACGCCCATCACAGCAGGAAAATTGCCGTTTTCCTGCCATGATTACGTTCGTCCCGTTCCGATTACTTGCTAAGGATTCCTATGCCACTGCGTTCGCTTCAGGCTCTGTGTCTGGTTAACTTTTTTATGGCTGACGTACGAGATGGTCTTGGGCCTTTTCTCGGCATATTTCTGACAGAACGCCACTGGAATGCAGGAGATATTGGCTGGGTGATGACCGCCGGTGGCCTTGCAGGGCTGGTTGCCACCCTGCCGGCGGGTTTAGCCACAGACGCTACTCGCCATAAACGATCGTTGCTGCTCATCGGTTCACTCCTGATCACCCTATCCACCTTGCTGCTGTGGTATTTCCATCAGGGATGGATCGTGGTTTTATCGCAGATTGTGACTGGCCTTTCCGCCGCGCTCATCGCGCCGATGTTGACGGGTATTACCCTTGGCCTGGCCGGTCCGCAAGGATTTAGCCATCAAATGGGGAGAAATGAAGCCTTCAACCACGGCGGAAATATGACAGCCGCCATTATTGCGGGTGCTTCAGTGTGGTTGTGGGGCACGGGTGCGGTGTTTGTACTCATGACGACGATGGCGCTGTGCGCAGGTGCAGCCGTGCTGGCTATTCGTCATAACGACATCGATAACCTTGCCGCGCGCGGGCTTTCTGGCAGCGAATCGGCCAGCAACGTCCCACGTCTTTATCAGATTGCCCGTAATCCTGCCGTCATTATCACGGGAGTCACGCTGTTACTCTTCCATCTTGGCAATGCCGCGCTGTTACCTATGCTGAGCCTGCGGGTGGCGGCAGCGCACAATGCAGCCATCAGCCCCGGACTTTATGCTGCCGCCACGGTGGTTATTTCACAATGTGTGATGATTCCCATGGCGCTGTATGCTGCACGTCACGCACCGCGTTTTGGCTATCCCGTGCTGATCACGGCGGCGCTGCTGGTGCTGCCGTTACGTGCGTTGATTGCCTCCGCTTTTGACGGCGCTTATTTCATGATTCCGGTACAGATTCTGGATGGCGTAGCGGCGGGTCTGCTGGGCGTGGCGGTGCCGGGTTATATCGTGAAGGTGCTTGAGGGCAGCGGACATACCAATGCGGGTCAGGGTTTTATCATGCTCATGCAGGGCGTCGGCGCGGCAATGAGTCCCGCGTTGGCGGGAAACATTGCCGCAGCCTATTCCTATCGCAGTGCGTTTGCCGTGCTAGGCGCAATTGCCCTGGCGGCGCTGATCACCTGGTGGATAGGCAGCCGTTATTCAGAGAAAAACGGCGTGCCACGCTCAGCGCGTTCTTAGCTGAGGCTCGATTAACTCAGCTGGAAACGCCCAACGGTGTTCGCCAGCTGCGAGGCCTGATCTTCCAGCGAACTGGCGGCGGCAGACATCTCCTGCACCAGCGCGGCGTTCTGCTGCGTGGTGCTGTCCATCTCGTTCACCGCGATGGTCACCTGGCTAATGCCGCGCGCCTGCTCATCGGAAGCAATCACAATTTCACCGATAATGGTGCGCACCGAATTCACCGCCTGCGTCATCTCCTGCATGGTCTTGCCCGCATCCTGCACCAGCTGCACGCCGCTGCCGACGCGCTGCGTGGATTCTTCAATCAGCGCGCCGATATCTTTCACCGCATTGGCGCTGCGTTGGGCCAGATTACGGACTTCCGACGCCACCACGGCAAAGCCGCGTCCTTGTTCTCCGGCACGCGCCGCTTCTACTGCGGCGTTCAGCGCCAGAATATTGGTCTGGAAGGCGATGCTATTGATGATGGCGGTGATGTCGCCAATTTTCTTCGCGCTGTCGTCAATTTGCGCCATGGTTTGCACCACTTCGCCCACCAGCGTTTCACCACGGCTGGCAATGTGCGTGGCGTTGTCGGTGAGCGTTGTCGCCTGATGCGCGTTGGTGGCGTTGTGTTTCACCGTGGCAGTGATCTGCTCCATGCTGGCGGCGGTTTGCTCTAGCGCGGCAGCTTGCTGCTCGGTACGCGATGCAAGATTGAGGTTGCCGCTGGCGATTTCACCCGCGCCCTGACGCACCGACGAACTGGCATCCTGAATCTGTCCCACGATATCGCGCAGCTGGTTTTGCATGGTATGCAGCGCATAGAACAAGCTGCTGTTATCGCGCCCTTTCAACGTGATGACGTTATCGAGTTTGCCATCGGCGACGGCCAGCGCGATGGTCGCGGCTTCCAGCGGTTCGCCACCAATCGGCTTCAGCACTTTGCGGCTGAACAGCATGCCAAGCAGCGTACACACCACCAGAATGCTGATGATCATCAGGATCACCGCGTTAATCAGTTGACGATGCGCCGCCGCCATCACCTGGCTGACCGGCGCAACCACGCCGAGATACCATTTCTGATCGCTGTTACCAATCACCACCGGCTGCCAGGTTACCAGCGCATCTTCACCCAGCAACGCATCATGATGTTCCATCACGCTGCTGCTGAAGTTATGGGTATCACCTTTCCACGGCTTGCTGGTCTGGCTTTTATCCGGATAAGAGACCACATTACCCGCGCTGGAGAGCAGCATCGCATAGCCGCTGCCATCCCACGGTTTGATTTTGTTGACCTTTTCCTGCAGCGACGCCAGCGAAATATCGGACGTCACCACGCCCCACAGTTTGCCTTGACTCACAATCGGCGCCGCTACCGAAGTCAGCAGCGTCGGCACGCCGTTGTAGGCGTAGCTGTAAGGCTCAATCAGCATATCTTTCTGACTTTTTTGCGGCAGCAGATAGTAATCGCCCTGACCTGGCGTGAAGATCGAGGTCAGCGGATGCAGGTTAAAATTGCCGGTTTGTTCGCGATCGACGAAGAAGGCGTAGCGACCTTTCGGTGCCGCATTGGCTTGGGTGGCGAACTCCGCGTCACGTCCGTCGAAGGCGTTTTCTTCGAAGATCACCGAGATCGACAGGTAATCGGGATTATCGCGCAGCGCCGATTCCATCAGCTTATCAGCAACTTTACGGTCCTGAATGCCCGCCGCTGGCAGTGCGATCAAGCTGTGGCCGAGGTTATGCGCCACATCGCGCGCGTAGCTAAGTTCATGCTGAATTTGCAGCGCCTGGCTTTGTGCAATCTGCTGCAGATAGCTTTCGGCCAGCGACTTTTGTTCGTTACTGGATTGCCAGCTCAGCACGCCGATGGTTACAGCAAAGCCGAGTGTGATGGTTAAGGCGCCCGTCAGCAGCATCTGCGTGCGGGTGCTCATTGTTTTCTTAGGTGATGCGTGTTTGGCCATTATGGCGCTCCTGGAGTTGACACTTTTCGGTATTCAGAACCACTCCCTGTGCGCGTGCATCCCTTTGAACACTCTATCGGCGCGCGGCGGTAGAACTTGATGGCAAGGTACCAAACTCCGGTGGATTGCCGTTGATGGTGACCGACATCAGGTCAGCGCCAGATGCCTGCCTTCTCAACTGGTCAATGAGCCGATTACAGACTATTATTCAGCTCACTATATGAGCCGAATAGCCGTTCTATTCAGCTCACGCGATGCAGGAGTGACTTTATGATGTGGATTTGGCAGCAGCCCGATTGGCCGCAGTTTCGCTGGCAGGAAGAGAAATTACTGCCGCGCCTGCGCCAGCTGCAGCAGCAGCGCGGCGTCTTGCTGGGCCGCGCTAGCGTGCAAGATAACAGCGATCAACAAACGCTGGATACGTTGCTCAGCAATATCCTCTCTTCCTCAGCGATTGAAGATGAGCGCGTCAACGCGCAGTCGGTACGATCGTCCCTTGCCCGCCGTTTAGGCGTTTCGCTCAATCAGCCTTACCCGGTTTCCGAACGTTCCGAAGGTTTGGCAACCATGATGATGGATGCCATCACGCAACGCGATCAGGAACTCACGTTGGTGCGTTTATGTCAGTGGCATCGCTGGTTGTTCCCCGCAAGCGAATGGACCATCAAGCGACTGAATGTCGGCACGCTGCGCGGTGATGAACCGATGCAGGTCGTTTCGGGGCGTATCGATCGGCCAACGGTACATTTCGAAGCGCCGCCGCGCGCCGGGCTGCAGGCACAGCTTGAGGAATTTATCGCGTGGTTTAATCACAGCCGCGCGGATCCGCTGCTCGACCCGCTGTTGCGCGCCGCGCTGTGCCATCTGTGGTTCGTTACGCTGCACCCGTTTGATGACGGTAATGGACGCATCACCCGCGCCCTGACCGATTTGGCGCTGGCGCAAGCGGATAGCCAAAGCATCCGCTTGTATGCCATGTCCGCATCGATTCTGGCGCAACGTGCCGATTATTACCGCATCCTGCAGCAGACGCAGTGCGGTGCGCTGGACGTCACAGATTGGCTGCTGTGGTTTTGTGATGTGCTGAATGACAGCCTTGAGCGCGCGCTGGAAACCGTCACGCGCACGCAAAACAAAGCGCGCTTCTGGTTAATGCACAATGCTGCTGAGCTGAGTGCGGAGCAAACCCGCGTGCTGAATCGCTTACTGGATGGCGGTGAACAGGGATTTAACGCAGGCATAAGCGCCGGCCAGTATCAGAAGGTGGCGAAAGTGAGTAAAGCCACGGCGACGCGACATCTGACAGAACTGCTGGCGAAAGGTTGTCTGGAGAAATTACCCGGCGGCGGGCGCAGCACGCGCTACCAGATTAAGCATTGATGGGTAACCAGGTGCGCATCAATGCGCACCTGACAAAACGGCTTACGCCGCTTTAACCGCGCGGACTTTCTTTTCCGGCGCTACCGCTTCCGCTTCGCTCTCGGTTTCCGCAGCGGCTTCTGGCACTTGCGCAACCTCTTCTGCCTTTACAATATCCGGCAGCTTGCTGGTGCGCAAGATATGCTGCACCGCGTCTTTCTGTTCAGCCAACAGCAGACCCAATGCTTCGGCCTGCGCTTCACCCAACTCTGGCTGATGTTGCTGTAGCCAATCGGTAAAGGCGTCTGCCATATCGAGCATTTTGTCCCAGGCATCCGCGTCTTTTTTATTGGCAAACGTCATCTTTTCTTCACCCTTTCTGACTACAACATATTTGGTTTCGACTGCCATGATGCACCTCGATTAACTGTATTTATATACAGTATATTATGATCAAACTTTTCCAGGCAATGACTTTCTGCTGTTAAGCCAGTAATTCTTCCAGGAACAGCGCCAACGCTTTGCGCGGATCGTCCTCTTCCGAGACGATCATCTCAATGCCCCACTGCCCTAATACCTCTTTTGCCACCGGGTTGTTGCGGTTGGTGAACAGGTACGATTTAGGACGCGCGGTGGCCAATCCGGTTCGGCCCCACATTTTTGTCAGGCGGTAGAATAACAGACGAATATTGAAATCGCTGATGCTGTAGCCCACAAACAATACCGAGTTGCCCATGACGTCGTGCGTGAGTTTGATATCCAGCGGCGAATCAAAATAGAGGCGTTCAAAGTAGCTGCTTTCATCCAGCACAATTGACGTATCGTCGTCGAAATCACCATGCAGTTTGATGATGTGGCGCTTATCTTCAGTCAACGACACCAAATCTGCCGCGTTCGCGACTTTACTGTAAGGCACGTTGTGCGCCTCATGCGCCATTTCAAGCCAGCGATCGTAATTGGTGGTGTAGATGCGTGAGAAATTGCCTTGGGTGATCATGGTATGGATTTCAGAACTGCGCACATCAATATCCGGGCGATGCCATTCGCGATCCATCCAGCTGCGCAGCGGTCCCAGCGAGCCTTTACGCTGCTTGTAATACTCCGCCAGCGACAGATGCGTGCCGTAGGTATTGAAGATTTTCGGGTCGTAGCCCAGCTCTTTAGCCAGGTGCGCAATCAGCTCATGCCATTCCGGCAGGCCAAGATTGCGTGAAATGCCTGCACCGGCGAACAGGATCAGTTTACCGGCGTCGTAGGCGCGTTTTAGCTCGGGTTTCATGCCAATCCCCGCGATGTTTTCAAAAAGGTTGCGAAGCGATCCAGCGCCAGGCGACGCATCGAAATCTCATTTTTCAGCTCGCCCATTTCGGCGAAAGTTTGCGTGTGTCCTTCCGGGATAAACACGCAGTCCCATTGAAATTCGCGTGGACCAGCAGGCTCGGTGGCGATAGTGCCGCGCAGTTCGCCTTCGAACTGATACATTTTTTGCCCATCGCAATAGCCAAGCACGGTTTTTGCCGTGACGCAGGCGCTATCTAAACCGTTCACCAGTTTAGTGAAGCGCTCGGCATTCAGGCGGCTCCAGAAGATGCGCGTCAATCCGGCCGGTAAGCCGTTCAGGCCATCCAGATAGAGCCCGGTGTGTTCGACAAACAGTGGACGACCAATAATAGAGAACGTTTTGGTGAGCTTGTCGCGCACCAGTTCAACCTCATTTTCAGTCTGAATCTCTTCAATACGGCGTGCGATGGGCAGCACTTCGACACCGACCGGCTCAAGGATGGTACGCACCTCGGCCAGCTTTAGTTCATTGGCAGACAGGAATCGTATTTTCATTGCAATCAGTATGTTGAAGGTGAGTTTAAGCTCTGTAAAAGCCTTTCCGTTGGTCGTTGATTCTAGCGCGCCTACCGGGCACTGGGTAGGAACAATCTCTGATAGGAGAAAACAAAATTATGACTTTATTGATGCAAGAATCTAGAATAATTATGCGATTCAATTTAATAAATATGACAGTAAAAATGAGAACCTCAGATGATTTCTTATTTTAGCTCCAGATATTCCATGCTAAAAGATTTACCCTTCATTTTGCAGGGTGATAACCCAGAAAAAAAATTGCGCTTAACTCTGCTCATTGCTGGATTTTCCAGCATCCTGGCGGGTTTTTATATGGTAGCGACGAATTTCATTAAGGGAGAAAATGGTGTTTCCGCCTTATATTGCCTGAGCACCGCGATGGGATTTTATATTGTCATTGCGGCATTCCGTGACAAGCTGAACAAACATCTCTACATCATCGTGCATGCTTTGTTACTGATCATAATGCTGTTGTTTCTGCTGGATAATGACCACAGAGTAGAAAAACACTCAGAGTACAATTATCTGGTGGCGTTAACCGTCGGCTCAGCATTGGTATTACGCCAGCAAACACCTTACTTAAGTAAAATATTCCCGTTAATCTGCCTGGTGGTTTATCTGTTTTTTATCTCGACCGGATTAACCTGGCAACATAGCGCGTTTCAGCTCAATATTCCGCATGAATCCGGCTTTTATATCGTCAACTGTGCAGTGCCGATGATCGCGCTGTTGTTAACGGCATTCACGCTGCGCGGCAACTACTCCGAAACCGATTTGATCAAACGTGAACTTTCACAAGCCATCGAAAAGAATCAGCTGGAGCTCTATTACCAGCCACAAGTCGACAGCAATAAAAAGCTGATTGGATTTGAAGCCCTGCTGCGCTGGAAGCATCCTGTTAAAGGCTTTATTTCACCCGAAGTGTTTATTCCAGTGGCCGAAAAAAGTGGCTTGATTATCGACATTGGCAAGTGGGTGATGGAACACACCTTACAGCAAATCGCCGAATGGGATCGCGGTCAGCACCTTAGTGATTTGGTGTTTTCTGTTAACATCAGTCCGCTGCAGTTAATACACCGCGATTTCACCCAGGATACCTTGTTATCGCTGTCACATTATAAAATCCGCCCCGAACGCCTCAAGTTTGAAATTACTGAAACCAGCTTTGTCTACGACCAGAAACGTATTGGCGACGTAATCAGCCATTTTAGCCAATTAGGTGTTAAATGGGCGATTGATGACTTTGGCGTCGGCTATTCATCGCTTAAATCGATCAGTGATTTTGCCATTGATGATATTAAGATTGATAAATCATTAATCATGCAGATTTTTAAAAATGAGTCATCGGCGATTGTGGTGCAGAAAACTATCGAGTTATCGCGTGAGATGGGTCTGAATGTGCTGGCTGAAGGCATCGAGAGTGAGGAGTATTTCACCTACCTGCGCGATAAAGGCTGTCATCTGTTTCAGGGCTACCATTTCGCCCGCCCGCTGCCGCCCGCAGATGCGCAGGTATGGATCAAGAAAGCCAAAATATAATCTCCTGTTTTGCAGGGTCGCCATTTATGGCGACCGGCACACGGCATATTAACTAAAACAGCAGTTTCGCAAGTGAAAGACCCGCTCCTAAGGTTACAAATTGGGTAGTCACTATCCATTTGGTTTGTGTAATCATTGCTTTATATAAATCGACCTTTATCGCCGTAACATCCTCCCTGGTAGCGTAATTAGACTTGATCACCGCTACATCCGCTTTCACGGCAGCCACATCCTCTTTAGTCGCATAATTTGACTTGATTACCGCCACATCCGCTTTGACCGCTTCGACATCCTGTTTCGTGGCATAGTTTGACTTAATCACCGCTACGTCAGAAACCAATACGGTAACATTGTCTTCCAGACTTTTAACACGCTCTTGCATTCCTTTACCTCCGCTCGGTGGTTGTCCGCCTTGTTTGCATTTACGTTGACGGCACGCATAATTGATAACACTTTTATTTAACGGTTCAGCTAACATTATTTCACCCCAATCGTTTCCATTTTTGATTGGGTAATGCAGGTTGACGGTAGGCCATATAATCAAACTCCCTTTTGCAATGGTAAACGTTAAACACCGCACTCGCCTAAAACCCTGAACATATTAACACCGGTTTTTTTCACAAACATTAGTGGTTTGAATAAGAAAAATAAAAATAACTGTCAAAAAAACAAAGAAGATAATCAATCAACTGAGCAAGTAACAATCTACAGACAATTTAATGTGAGCCGACCTAAAACCCAATGAAATAAAAAAAAGCTCACAACTTTCACATCGTGAGCTTTCTCGCAAAATTAAGCAGAACAGAAAATTACTGGTAAATAATCCCCGGCGGATTTACCTGCGAGGTTTCCACCGCCTCTTCCTGTTCGCCCCAGCGTGCCAATACTTGTTTGTACTCGCCGCTGGCAATCGCGCCATTAATTGCCTGCTGCAGTGCCACATCCAATCCATTACCTTTTTTAGTGGTCACCGCTACCCAAGCGCGGAACGGGCCGTGGCCGACGATTTTGGTCTGCCCGCGCGAAGCGACTTTCCATGCTGCCAATGATTGAGG
This sequence comes from Pantoea sp. DY-17, assembly GCF_019795975.1. NCBI lineage: Bacteria > Pseudomonadati > Pseudomonadota > Gammaproteobacteria > Enterobacterales > Erwiniaceae > Pantoea > Pantoea sp. DY-17. The sequence continues at coordinate 234,830 of NZ_JAIMIG010000002.1, forward strand.
GCCAAACGTTGCATCCGCACGTCCCGAAAGCAGCGCCAGCGTGGCCGCCGCATCATCGTTGAGATAGATCGGCTGCACCGGCGCTAAGCCCTGCGCGCGGTTCTTCTCATCCCAGCTGAGTAAAATCCGCTCCTGATTGGTGCCCGAACCCACAATGATGCGCTTACCCGCCACATCTTCGCGGCCCTTAATCGCGGTTATCGCACTGTTGGTTTTCACCGCAAAGGCGTGGTTATCCGCGCGATAAGTGGCGAAATCGAACTTCTTTTTGCGCTCTTCGGTGACGGCAATATTGAACATCGCCACGTCATACCGTCCAGCGGTAATACCCAGCGGCCAATCTTCCCAGGCGGCTGGCACCAGCTTCAGCTTTAAACCCAAACTGTCCGCCAGCAGACGCGCAATATCCGGATCGCTGCCGATCAGCGTTTTATTATCCGACGCCCATAAACCGATCGGCGGCGAGTTCATCGCCGTGGTGGCGACGGTCAAATAACCCGGATTCACCAAGTGAAAACCCGCCGGAATCTTCGCGATAGCCTGGGGATTCGCGGCTATATTGATGGGCGTTTCGTTGTTTTTGGCATCCAGCGTTTCTGCTGCGATGGCTGGCGCGCCTGACATCACTGTCAGCAACGCCGCAATAATCACTCTTTCCATTAAAGTACCCGCGCCAGAAAACGTTTGGTGCGCTCGTGGCGCGGCTGATTCAGTACCTGATTACTGCTGCCCTGCTCAACAATGCGTCCATCGACCATAAACACCACGTTGTCCGCCACTTCACGCGCAAAACCGACTTCGTGCGTGACAATCACCAGCGTGGTGCCGGAACGCGCCAGCTTTTTGATCACATCCAGCACTTCACCCACCAACTCGGGATCGAGCGCTGACGTCGGTTCATCAAACAGCATCACGCGCGGATTGAGCATCAAGGCACGCGCAATCGCGATACGCTGCTGCTGGCCGCCCGACAAATGGCGCGGCCAGGCATCGGCTTTGTGACGCAGGCCAACCACATCCAGCAATTCACCCGCGCGATCAATCGCTTCACGGCGAGACAGTTGACGATGCGCAATCGGCGCTTCAATCAGATTCTCCAGCACCGTCAGATGCGGAAACAGATTGAAGTTCTGGAACACGTAGCCAACGTTGATGCGCTGACGCAGAATCGCCTGCTCTTTCAGCTCATACAGCTTGTCGCCGCGACGCTGATAACCGATGTAATCGCCATCGATCTGGATATAGCCTTCATCAACGCGCTCCAGATGGTTAATGGTGCGCAGCAGCGTCGATTTGCCCGAGCCAGACGGCCCGAGAATCACCGTCACCGATCCTGGTTCCAGCTCCAGCGACACATCATCCAGCGCTTTCAGTTTGCCGAACGACTTGCTCACGCCGGTAATGCTAATGGCGCCAGCGGTATGCAGATTGCGGTAATCAATGGCTTCGGACATGGGAAAGCTCCTCGGTTGCAGGTTTGGCGCTGCGGTTACGCCATTGACGCCAGCGCGACGGCTGCGGTTCACGGGTGACACTGCGCGCCAGCCAGCGCTCAACGCTGTGCTGCAGCAGTGACAAAACGGTGGTGATAATCAGATACCAGGCCGCGCCGACCATCAGCAGCGGAATCACCTGCTGCGTGCGGTTGTAGATCATCTGAATGGTGTAAAACAGTTCCGGCATCGCCAGCACGTAAACCATTGAGGTGCCTTTGGCGAGGCTGATGATTTCATTAAAAGTGGTAGGAATAATCGCGCGCAGCGCCTGCGGAAGAATGATGCGGAAGGTACGGCGCGTGGAGGATAATCCCAGCGCCGAAGCCGCTTCAAACTGGCCGTGATCGACACCCAAAAAGCCGCCGCGAATGATCTCAGCACTATAAGCGCTCTGCACCAGCGTCAAACCAATCACCGCCGCCGGGAACTGGCCGAGCACGTTGATGGTCTGGAAATGGCCCCACGACAGCGCGGTAAACGGAATGCCGAGCGACAACGTGTCGTACAGATAGGAGAAGTTGTAGAGGATGATCAGCACCACGATCAGCGGCAGCGAGCGGAACAGCCAGATATAGCCAAACGCCAGCGTACTCAGCAGCCAGGATGACGAGAGGCGCGCCAGCGCCAGCAAACCGCCAAAAATCAGGCTGAGTATGGTACCAAACAGCGTCAGCAGCAGCGTTTGCCCCAAACCGCTGAGGATCACCGGATCAAAAAACCATTTGGCGAACACGCCCCATTCCCAGCGCGGATTGAACGCAACCGAATCAATCACGCTGGCCAGAATAAACAACGCGACAATCGCGCCGACGGTACGTGCCGGATAGCGCGCCGGCACCACGGTTAAACGTTGTGGTTCATTACGCATTACAACTCCTTAGCTGGCCTGCGCCACGCTATGTACATCAATCACTTTCAGGAAGCGCAAGCGTCCATCGTGTGGCGGCTGGCTGTAGACTTCCATATCCTCCAGCAGCTCAAACTGCGGCTGATAACCGTGGCCGATATACAACTTCACCGCTTCTGGCTGGCGGAAACCGGTGGTGAGAAACACGCGCTGATAGCCCGCACGCAGCGCACGGCGCTCCAGTTCCTGCAGGATTAGCAGTGCCAATCCCTGACGACGCAGATCGCTGCGCGTCCAGATGCGTTTAAACTCAGCGGTCACCTCGTCGTAGGGTTTATACGCGCCCATCGCGATGATCTCGCCGTCACGCTCCAGCACGATAAACAGCCCGCGCGGCGGTAAATACCATTCGGTCAGCTCCACCTCTTTTTGGCTGGTGAAGAACGCGCCGTAGCGCGCGGTATATTCACCAAACAGTCCGGTCAAAATCGGTTGCAGCTCAGGCGCTTCCGGTGATACTTCGCGGAACAGTTGCTCGCTCATGCGGCCTCCTTAATCGCCCAATCCGGCCGGATTGATCTCTGAACTGTCGATACGCTCCACGCCTTCACCCCAGCGCTTCAGCACCTTGTCGTAATCGCCGTTTTTGATCACGCCATTCAGCGCGGTGTTGATCGGCTGCACTAAACCGCCATCTTTCTTCACTGTCACCGCGATGTGCGCCGCTTTCGGCCAGCCGCCATCGACGCTGCCAACCAAACGCGTCTGCTTGGTCAGCGCCGCTTTCCAGGCGCCAATTACGTTCGGACCAAAGTAGGCATCGGCGCGGCCTGACTGCAGCGCCAGCGTTTGGGCCGCATCGTCTTTGGTATACACCGGCGTAAACGGCTTCAACCCTTTGGCCTGATTCTCTTTATCCCAGGCCAGCAGGATCGATTCCTGATTGGTGCCAGAGCCGACGATAATACGCAGTCCGGCAATATCTTCGGCTTTGGTCAGCGACTTAATTGGACTGCTGGATTTGACGTAAAAACCGAGTGAATCTTTGCGATAGGTGGCGAAATCGAAGCGCTCTTTGCGCTCTTTAGTGACGGTCACGTTACTGATCGCCGCATCGTATTTGCCCGATGCCACGCCCAGCGGCCAGTCTTCCCATGAAGTTGGCACCACGTTGAGTTTCAGACCCAGGCTGTCGGCGACTAAGCGGGCGATATCCACTTCGCTGCCGAGCAGGGTTTTGTTGTCATCACTGAATACAGTTAATGGCGGCGAATTCAGCGCGGCGACCGCTACGGTGAACGAACCCGGCACGGCAAAGCGATGTCCAGCCGGGATCTGCGCCACTGCGGCGTCATTTTTCGCGGTATTGATCGGCGTTTTGTTGGCTTCAACACTGATGTTCTGACCGTTAACCGCCACATCTTCGGCGAATACGGCGCTGCTCATGCCCAGCAACAACAGCGCAATAAGGGATTTTTTCTGCATAGCGTTTATTCTCGAGTTTTATTTTTGTGTGTATTGGTTAACCGGATCTTTCAGACCAAAGCTGGCGCGCAGCGTGGTTCCGGGGTATTCGCTGCGGGTCAAACCGCGCGCTTGCAGAATCGGTACCACGCGATCGACAAAGCGTTCGAAGGTATCTGGCGTGCCTCCCTGAATGATAAAGCCATCGGTCGCTTCGCTCTCAAACCACAGCTGCAAACCGTCGGCTACCTGCTCTGGCGTGCCGTGGAACAGCGGACGCGGCGTCGCGGCTTCCAGCGCCGCCTGGCGCAGCGTGTGGCCATGCTCGCGCGCCTTGCGTTTGATTTCGTCGGTGGTGCTGCGGAAGCTGTTTTGCCCGATATCGCCGAGTTCCGGGAACGGCTCATCCAGCGGATATTGTGAGAAGTCGTGATGATCGAAGAAGCGACCGAGATAGTTGAGCGCATCTTTGATGGAAACCAGCGCGGCGGTGGTTTGATACTGCTGCTCCACATCTTCCGCACTGTCGCCAACAATCACGCCAACGCCCTGGAAAATGTGCAGATCGCCCGGTTCGCGGCCATTCGCAACCAGCTGTTTTTTCACATCGCGGTAGAACGCCTGCGCCTCTTCGCGCGTCGGCTGATGGGTAAAGATGGCGTCGGCGTGTTTAGCGGCCAGCTTGCGGCCATCTTCCGATGCGCCCGCCTGGAACACCACCGGACGTCCTTGCGGCGTGCGTTCGATATTCAGCGGCCCTTGCACCTGGAAGAAATCGCCGTGGTGATTCAGCGTGTGCAGTTTTTCGGGATCGAAGAACTGGCCGCTCTCTTTATTACGCACGAAAGCGTCGCCTTCCCACGAATCCCACAGCCCTTTCACCACTTGCAGATACTCATCAGCGATGCGGTAGCGCAGCGCGTGTTCCGGATGCTGCTGGCGCGAGAAGTTCTTCGCCGAACCTTCCAGCGGCGAGGTCACCACGTTCCAGCCCGCGCGACCGCCGCTCAGATGATCGAGGCTGGCAAACTGCCGCGCCACGGTGAACGGCTCGCTGTATGAGGTGGAAACCGTGCCGACCAAACCAAGATGCTCAGTAACGCCCGCCAGCGCCGACAGCAAGGTCAGCGGCTCGAAGCGATTGAGGAAGTGGGGAATCGATTTTTCGTTAATAAACAGGCCATCGGCAACAAACAGGAAATCCAGCTTGCCCGCTTCCGCCTTGCGCGCAATGTGTTTGGCGTAATCAAAATTGATGCTAGCATCGGCCAGCGCCGCCGGATGACGCCACGCGGACATATTGCCGGACGCGCCATGCAGAATGGTGCCCAATCGCAGTTGTCTTGCAGTCATAATGTTCTCTCTTTTGCCAAGGCGCAGCCTGACGGCGACATGCCTGTCGCCGTGCAGAACCGGAATTAAAAGGGTAAACCGCGTTAGTTCAGAATGGCGTCACGACATCGCGCGTTGAGGTGCTGCAACGCTTGCTGAGCCAGTTGCGTAAAGTAGTGTGCAGCGGGGGCAATCAGCGCTTCATCAGGATTGAAGCCGCCATGGTGCAGACCAAATTCGCTCGCGCTGCCAATGCTGACAAACGCCCCGGGGATTTGCTGTAAGTAGTAAGCGAAATCTTCGCCGCCGAGATGTAACTCAGCGGTCTGCACGCGGTAGCCCACCTGCTGCGCCACGTTGCTGGCAAACTGCGCCCAGCGCGCATCGTTCTCCAGCACCGGCGGACCCGGATGCCAGCTAAAGGTGGCGCTGGCTCCGTTGGCGGCGGCGATATTCTCCACCAGCGTACGGGCGCGCTGCTCCAGATCCGCGCGCACCTGTTTGTCATGGGTGCGCACCGTGCCGCCAAATTCGGCCTCGCCGGGCAGTACGTTCCAGGTTTTGCCAGCGTCGATACGCGTCACGCTGAGCACTAAGCTGTCCAGCGTATTGAAGCTGCGGCTGGTGAGCGATTGCAGCGCCTGAATAATCTGGCTGGCGACCACAATGCTGTCCACGCCCTCTTCCGGATGCGCGGCATGCGCGCCTTTGCCGGAAACGCGCACGATAAATTTATCCGCATTGGCGTAAAACGCGCCGCCACGTGTAGCGAAGGTGCCGGTCGGCAAACCGGGTTCATTGTGCATGCCGAAAATCGCCTGCACACCGTCCAGCACGCCCGCATTGATCAACTGGCGTGCGCCGGTGGCGTTCTCTTCCGCCGGTTGGAACAGAATACGGATGCGCCCCGGCAAGTGATCTTCAACGGCTTTCAGCTGCAAGGCCGCGCCCAGCATCACCGCGCTGTGAACATCGTGGCCGCAGGCGTGCATTACGCCGCTGTTGCGCGAGCGGTAAGTGAGTCCGGTGGCTTCGTGAATCGGTAGCGCATCGATATCGGCGCGCAGCGCAATCAGCGTGTCGCCACGCCCCACTTCCACGATTACGCCGGTTTCCAGCGGATAATCCAGCAGACGCAAACCGGCGTCCTGTAACCAGCGGCGCAGGCGCGCGGTGGTTTCGACTTCGCGGCCGGATAACTCCGGCCAGCTGTGCAGCTCACGTCGCCAGTCAATCAGCTGATGTTCGCTAAATTGCGTCATACCTGCCTCCGGAAGCAGCGAATCATGCGGTGACTAAACGGTGAGTGGCCAACAGTTCGAGTGATTTCACGCGCGCCTGCTCTTCAGCCACCGGCGTATCAATCACGAACTCTTCAATGCCGAAATTCTGATGCAGCGCATCCAACTTGGCATGCACCTGCGCGGCGGTGCCTTTCAGCAGCGATGGCGTGCGCGGTTCAATTACGTAATCGTTATAACCGCCCTGACGCACGTAGCGTTCGGCCTGCTCGACGCTGCCGACGTTAACGCTTGGGCCATCTTTCACGCTGACGTGATAAACGCGCAGGTTATCCACCAGCAGATCGGCTTCCGCCGGCGAGTCCGCCACCACCACTTGCACCGCCACCAGCGCGCGCTGGCCGTTGCTGTGCTGGCGATAGCTGTTAAGGACTTTTTCCATTAGTTGCGGATCGCCGTTGTGATGCGCGGCAAACACCAGCTGCCAGCCGAGTTCCGCCGCCAGTTTGGCGCTCTCTTCGCTGGCACCCAGCAGGAAGCGATTGGCCGGACGCGGCGGCTGCGGCGTGGCGCGCAGAATCTCTTCATCGCCCACTGGCGGCACTTGCAACCAGCTATCCAGCAGCGTCAATTGCTCGGCGAAGCTGCCTTTCTCCTGCAGATGCACACCGAGCTGCAACGCACGCGTTGAGAGCGGCAAGCCGCCCGGCGCTTTGCCAACACCAACGTCAATGCGGCCCGGCGCTAAGGACGCCAGCAAGTTGAAGTTTTCCGCCACTTTGTACGGGCTGTAATGTTGCAGCATCACGCCGCCGGAGCCGACGCGAATATGTTGTGTCTGGCCGATGATCCAGGCGATCAGCAGTTCCGGCGACGGACTCGCCAGACGATCGGTATTGTGGTGCTCCGCTAACCAGAAGCGGTGATAGCCCCAGGCTTCCGCCTGCTGCGCCAGCTGTAACGTGCGGTGTAGCGCGTGGCTGGCTGTCTCTCCGTCGGCAATCGGCGATTTATCCAGCAAACTCAGTCGGTATGACATGCGCCTTATCCTTTTCGTCATGAATATGGCGAGTAGTTTGTGGCGGAGAAGGCGGATTCGTAAAACATGATATTGTCGTATCTATATTTACTTTATGCATATCAGGGAGATAGATTGGACCATGTGGTTTAAACTCCTTTGAAAACACATAATTATCCCCGCAGGATATGGATTGTTGTGGTGATGTTTTGAAAATGTGACACTCAATATAAAATTATTAAAACATCGTTTCAAAATGTGACGTAATTCATTCAATCGCCATTCCCTTATTTTTCCAGCCACTATTTTCTCTATGCTGACACCACGCGGCATCCTTCGACAAATTAATGCGCCGCACCTTCCTGCCTCCCTTTAGCTGGAGAAAAAGCATGACGTTTAAAAAATTACTTCTGGTCGTTTCGTTATTCTCTGCGGCAGCGTTTTGCCCGGCAGTGGCTTCCGCCAAGGTCATTAAAGTGGCCGAAGTTCAACCGGCGGGTTATCCCACCGTGGTGGCGCTTGAACACATGGGCGAGAAGCTAAAAAAAGCCACTGATGGCCGATTAGAAATGAAGGTTTACGCCGGTGGCGTACTAGGCGATGAAGACCAGACGCTGCAGCAGGTGCAACTGGGCGCCATTGACATGATCCGTGTTTCGCTGGCACCGGTCACCACCATCGCGCCAGAAACCAGCGTATTAACCTTGCCGTATGTTTTTCGCGATGAGGATCATATGCACAAGGTGCTTGATGGTGATATCGGAAAAAATATCGTCGAGAAATTCGATAACGATCCTAACGCCCGTATGATATTCCTCGGCTGGACCGACGCCGGTGTGCGCAACATGATCACTAAAAAGCCAATCGCCAAACCCGACGATCTTAAGGGTATGAAAATCCGCGTGCAAAACAGTGCGATTTCGTTGGCGACCTTAAAAGCCATGGGCGCAAACCCGGTGGCAATGGGCGTGAGCGAAGTGTTTAGCGCCATGCAAACCGGCGTGGTGGATGGCACAGAAAACAACCCGCCAACCTTTGTTGCCCACAACTATATGCCCGTCGCTAAGTACTACACCCTCACCGGCCACTTCATTCAGCCTGAAATGATTCTCTACTCTAAACCGTTGTGGAATCGCCTCTCGGCTGACGACCAGGCGTTGCTGAAGAAATTAGGCAAAGAGGCACAGGAGGAAGAACGTCAGCTCTGGGCAACTTACACCCAACAATCCATTGAGAAGATGAAAGCTGGTGGCGTGACCTTCCAGGAAACCGATCGTGAAACCTTCATGAAAGCCACCCAGCCAGTGCGCGATCAGTTTGGCGGGAAATATCAGGATTTGATGAAACAAATTGCTGATGTGAAGTAATCCTCCCCACGCCACGTGCCTGCGTGGCGTTTTAATCAGGTAAACATTATGACTGCATACTCTCGTCTGATGGATGGGCTTTATTTGCTGTGCATGGCGATCGCCGCCGTTGCCTTGTTGATCATGGTGACGGTGATTCCCATCGGGATTTTCACCCGCTATGTGCTGAACGACGCGTTATCCTGGCCAGAACCGGTCGCCATCATTTGCATGATCATCTTTACCTTTATTGGTGCGCCAGTCGGGTTCCGCGCCGGTACGCATATTTGCGTCTCGATGATGACCGACCGGCTCTCGCCGGTGAATCAGCGCTGGCTGCTCAAGTTGTCTGACGCGCTGATGATCATCACCTGTCTGGTGATTTTCCGCGCCAGTTACAACCTGTGTGAAGCGATGTGGGTGCAAACGCTGGCCTCACTACCGGTGGTGACCTATGGCGAAATGTATCTGCCGATCCCAATCGGCGCGATTTTCACCCTGCTGTTTGTCATTGAAAGATTGGTTAATGGCGATCAAAGCCAACGCGCCATCGTGACTCTTGGCGGCACCCACTAAGCGGAGAAGAAAATGGACGCACTGATTTTGATAGGCAGTTTGGTAGTATTACTGCTGGTGGGTTTCCCGGTGGCATTTGCCGTTGGATTGAGCGCGTTTATCGGGGCATGGTGGATCGATTTACCACTGGAAGCGGTGGTGATTCAGATTACCAACGGCATTAATAAGTTTTCACTGTTAACCATTCCGTTCTTCATTTTGGCTGGTGCGATTATGGCGGAAGGCGGCATTGCCCGACGGCTGGTCAACTTTGCCTATATTTTCGTTGGTTTTATTCGCGGCGGTTTGTCGCTGGTGAATATTGTCGCCTCAACCTTTTTTGGTGCAATTTCGGGTTCTTCGGTGGCGGATACCGCCTCGATTGGTTCCGTGATGATTCCGCAGATGGAGGAGAAAGGCTATCCGCGTGACTTCGCTGCGGCGGTAACGGCCAGCGGCTCGGTACAAGCGGTGTTAACCCCGCCCAGCCACAACTCGGTGATTTATTCGCTCGCCACCGGCGGTGTTGTCACCATCTCATCGTTGTTTGTCGCCGGCATCATTCCTGGCCTGTTACTGGGTTTTTGCTTAATGGTGATGTGCCTGGTATTTGCGCGTAAACGCGGCTATCCCAAAGGCGAGCGCATCCCTTACAAGCAGGCGTTGAAAATCTTCTTCGATGCGTTTTGGGGATTGTTCACCATTTTCATCATTCTCGGCGGAATTCTGTCCGGCGTGTTCACCGCCTCGGAATCGGCAGCCATTGCCTGCATCTGGGCGTTCTTTGTCACCATGTTTATTTATCGTGATTTCAAATGGACGCAATTGCATATTCTGGTGTTTCGTACCATCAAAACGGTAACCATTGTGATGGTGTTGATCGCCTTCGCCGCCGGTTTTGGTGCGGTAATGACCTTTATGCAATTACCCACCATTATTACCGAAGCCTTTACCCAATTTTCCAGTAACAAGTATGTGATTTTGATGTGCATTAATCTGCTGCTACTGGTGGTGGGGACGCTAATGGATATGGCACCGCTGATCCTGATTCTGACGCCAGTACTATTACCGGTAGCCACCGCACTCGGCGTCGATCCGGTTCATTTCGGCATGATAATGCTAACCAACTTAGGCATCGGATTAATTACGCCACCGGTCGGCACGGTATTATTTGTCGCCAGCGCAGTGAGTAAGCAAAAGATTGAGCAAGTGGTCACCGCCATGCTGCCTTTCTATGGCGTGTTGTTTATTGTGCTGATGTTGATTACCTATATTCCGGCGTTATCGCTATGGCTACCGCGTTTAATGGGCGTGATGTAACAACCGGTCAAATCATTGTGCTTTAAATCTGCTGCGGGCTCTGACACATCTACTGCGTCACGGGCCGTCCTCGCACCGCTAGCGCGGTACCTTCGGCTTTCACGTCGTGCCGACGGATCATTCGGGGATCGGCCGTCCTGGCCGGCCCCGAACTGCCTCACGCATCCTTGCGTGAGGCTCCTGGCCCAACGTAAAAGCCTCAGCGCTGCGGATAGCCCTTTTGCCGCAGCAGACGCGTCAGCGCCTCTGGCAAATGTGCCCTTTTCAACAACACGCACTGAAGGTTTGGAGCAGGCCGGGGCCGCTTTTGGGCCGGCAATCCGCAGCGCTGAACGAAGCGAGGAAGCCAGGAGAGCCCGCAGGACGCGGGCGAAAGGCGGAGCCGGGACAGGACGTCCCGTCTCCGCCGGTCCGTCAGGCAGACGAGCGAAGTGAAGGTACCGCGTAAGCGGCGCGAGGACCGCCGGACCAAAAGTGGCACCGGTCAGCGCCATCGCCAATGGCTTAGCTAATAAGCATTACTACGCCATTTATGGCGCCCCATCGTATGAACAGAACGCCTATTTATTTTTTTTAGCAAAGCTTAGTGCAATTCCTTGGTTCAACTCCCGTGTGCGGCATTCAATGATGAAAACCGCCCGTCGGGCTATTGATTAAAAAGGGAAACACCATGACTAAGCATTTTCACTTGCAGGCGTTGAGTTTGGCCCTGCTATCAGGGATTTTTAGCGCCCACGCGGCAGACACGCCCGTCAAAGGCGGCACGCTGGTTTACCTCGAACAACAGGCACATACCAACCTTTATCCACCCGCCGGTGGCTTTTATCCCAATGGCGGTATTCTGAATCAAATTACCGATAAGCTGACGTGGCAGAATCCTGAAACCTTAAAAGTGGAACCGTGGATTGCCGAAAGCTGGAGCAGTAACGCCGATAAAACCGAATATACCTTTAAAATTCGTCCCGGCGTCACCTTCTCTGATGGCACGCCCTTAGATGCCAATGCGGTAGCCAAAAACTTTGATACTTACGGTCTGGGAAATAAAGCCAAGCGCCTGCCGGTTTCCGAAGTGATCAATAATTACGATCGCAGTGAAGTTATTGATCCTCAGACGGTGAAATTCTATTTCAAAAAACCGTCACCTGGTTTTTTACAGGGCACCGCCACCATCGGTTCGGGCCTGGTTTCCCTCAGCACGCTGCAGCGTAGCTTCGACCAACTCGGCGATGCGCGTCATATTATTGGTTCCGGTCCGTTTGTGGTCAGCGATGAGAAGCTCGGCCGCGAAGTCGATCTAACCGCGCGCAAAGATTACCAATGGGGCCCGAAAAATCTCGCCCAGCAAGGTCCAGCCAATCTCGACGGCATTAAATTCATCGTCACGCCAGAAGACAGCGTGCGTATTGGCGCGCTGCTGGCCGGTCAGGCCGACTTTATTCGTCAGGTGCAAGCCTACGACGAGAAGCAGGCGCAGCAGCAAAACTTCCCGATTTACGCCGCACCCACGCGTGGCGTCAACGACAGCATCAGCTTCCGCCCGGATAACCCGCTGGTCAGCGATGTGAAAGTACGTCAGGCGCTGCTGCACGCCACCAACGCGCAGCAAGTGGTGCAAACCCTGTTCTCACCGAACTATCCGCAGGCCACCTCGGTGATCGCCACCTCGGCGGCCGGTTACGTCAATCTGGCCGACAAGCTGAAATTCGATCCGGCATTGTCGAAAAAACTGCTGGATGAAGCGGGCTGGAAACCGGGCAGCGACGGCATCCGCGAAAAGGATGGCAAGAAACTGGCGCTGACCATTTATGAATCGCTGCCGCAGCCGCAGAACAAAGAGGTACTGCAGCTGGTGGCACAGCAGTGGCGTCAGGTTGGCGTCGCGCTGGCGGTGAAAGCCGGTGATGCCGGCAGCCGCGTGCTGGATAACCTCGATCCGCTGAAAACCCCGCTGGTGGTGTCCGAAGTGGGCCGCGCCGATCCTGACGTGGTGAAGAGCCAGTTCTATCCGACTAACCGTGATGCGCTGCTGCAAAAAGGCGGCTCCAGCGACAAGGTGCAGAACTTCCGCGACGACAAGCTGAACACGCTGTTGCTGGGGATCTCCTCGGAAGTCGATCCGGCGAAACGCCTGGCGGTGACCGGCGAGGCGCAGCGCTATCTGCTCGATCAGGCCTATGTGATTCCGATTTTTGAAGAACCGCAGGTGTTTGCCGGTGCGCCGTGGCTGAAAGGCGTGAATTTTGAAGCCGTCGGTCGTCCGTCGTTCTACGGCGCGTGGCTGGAAAAACACTAAGGCAGGTTGATGATGCAACGTTCACTGCTGCGAAGAGTGGGTCAAAGCGTTTTGGTGCTGTGGGCCGCGTTTACCCTGTCGTTCTTTCTGCTGCAGGTGCTGCCCGGCGATGCGGTGCTGATCAAGTTTCAGAACCCGGATCTGGGCCTTAGCCCGTATCAAATCGCCGAAATGCGACTGGCTTACGGCGCCGATAATCCGCTCTGGCAGCAGTACGTGCACACGCTGCTGGCGATGGTGCGCGGCGATTTTGGTTACTCGGTACAGGCGGGCGTGCCGGTCAGCGAACAGCTGATCAGCAACCTGCCCGCCACGCTGCAACTGGCGCTGCTCGGTTTTGTGCTGGCAACCCTTATCGCGTTCGCGCTGGCGGCGTTATCGCGCTTGCCAGCGCTGCGCTTCCTGCGTTCGTTGCTGCAATCGGTACCGGCGCTGTTTATCTCGCTGCCGACCTTCTGGCTCGGCATCGCGCTGATTCAGCTGTTCTCCTTCCAGCTGCGCTGGATCCCGGTGATCAATCCGTCGCCGCTACAGGGTTTGATTCTGCCGGTGATTACCGTGGCGATCCCGATCTCCGCGCCGCTGGCGCAGATTCTATTACGCAGCATCGATCAGGTTTCTACTCAGCCGTTCGTGGCGGTCGCGCGCGCTAAAGGCGCCAGCGAAAGCCATGTGCTGTGGCATCACGTGATGCGCAATGCGCTGCTGCCGGTGCTGAACGTTGCCGGTTTGCTGCTCGGGGAACTGATCGCCGGTGCGCTGATTACCGAAACCGTGTTTGGCCTAAGCGGCGTCGGTCAGCTGACGCAGCAGGCGGTAAATAATCAGGACGTCGCGGTGTTACAGGCGGTGGTGATGATCTCGGCGCTGGCGTTTGTGCTGATTAACCTGCTGGTCGATGCGCTGATGCCGCTGTTCGATCCGCGTCTGCAATCCATTGCCGGAGGCAACCGATGAGTCTGGTCGATTACTCAACTGCGCGTCAAAGCAACGGCAACGCACGTGAGTCCCGCGTGCTCAACATCCAGCCAGGTTTGTGGCTGGCGTGGGGCGTGATGCTGTTGGCGCTGCTGGCGGCATTTGCGCCTGGTCTGTTTACCCATTTCAGCCCAACGGAAGGCGTGCCTGGCGCACAACGTCTGCCGCCGCAGGCCGCTTACTGGCTCGGCACCGATCAGCTGGGCCGCGATCTCTACGCGCGCATTATTTATGGTGCGTCACAGTCGCTGTCGGCGGCGGTCGCAGCGGTGGCGATGGGGCTGATTGGCGGCACCACGCTCGGCGTGCTGGCGGGCGCGATGGGCGGTCGCACTGAGAACTGGCTGATGCGCTTAGTGGATGTGCTGCTGTCGATTCCTTCGCTGCTGCTGTCGCTCAGCATTCTGATTCTGCTGGGTTTTGGCACCGTGCACGCCGCGCTGGCGGTGGGCATCGCCTCGATTGCCAGCTTTGCCCGCCTGGCGCGTGGCGAAGTGGTCCGCGTACGCCGCAGCGAGTTCGTCGAAGCGGCTTACGGCAGCGGCGGCAGTTTCGGGCGCGTGTTGTGGCGTCACATTTTACCCAACTCGCTGACGGCGGTGATCGCCTTCGCCGCCTTGCAGTTTGGCCAGGCGATTCTGGCGTTATCCACGCTCAGCTTCCTCGGCTACGGCACGCCGCCGCCGACGCCCGAGTGGGGTTTATTGATCGCCGAAGGACGTAACTATCTGGCGACTGCGTGGTGGCTCACCACCTTCCCCGGCATTGTGGTGGTCGCCGTGGTGCTGGCCGCCAACCGCATCAGTCGTCAACTGGCCGGAGGAGACGCATGAGCGCGTTATTAGCCATTGAAAATTTAACCCTCAGCTATCGCCAGCGCGGCGAGTGGCGCGCGGTGGTTCACAACGTCAGCTTTGAGTTGCAGCCGGGTGAAATGGTGGCGCTGGTCGGTGAATCCGGATCCGGCAAAACCACCACCGCGCAGGCCATTATTGGTTTGATGGCAGAAAACGGCCGCCGGGACAGCGGCAAAATTGTGCTGAACGGCACCGATATCGCCGGTTGGTCTTCTAAACGTCTTGATAGCCTGCGCGGCGTCAGCATCAGCTTAGTGCCGCAGGATCCGGGCAACTCGCTCAATCCGGTGAAAACCATTGGCGATCAGGTCGGTGAAATGTTGCAGCTGCACCTGAAAATCAGCAAAACCGAACGTCAGCAGCGCGTACTGGAGCTGCTGCAAAAAGTGGGGCTGAGCCATCCGGAACAGCGTCTGACGCAGTATCCGCATCAGCTTTCCGGCGGCATGAAACAGCGCGTGCTGATTGCTATCGCCCTCGCCCTGCGTCCGCAGATTATCATTGCCGATGAACCCACCAGCGCGCTGGATGTCACGGTGCAAAAACGCATTCTCGATCTGCTGGATGTGCTGCGCCGCGAATCCGGTACGGCGGTGCTGTTTGTCACGCACGATTTGGCATTGGCGGCAGAACGTGCCGATCGCCTGCTGGTATTTCGTCATGGCGAAGTTCAGGAACAAGGCCCGGCGGCGCAGGTGATCAACGCGCCTAAGCATGCTTACACGCGGCAGCTGTTGCAGGACGCCGATCCGGGCGACAGCGCGCTGTCCGTGCCGACACATGCCAACTTCTCGTCGCCAGCGATTCAGCTCTCCGGCATCAATAAACAGTTTTCCCTCGGTCGCCAGCAGCAGCTGCAGGTGGCGAAAGAGGTGTGCGTCACGGTGGCGCGCGGCACCACGCACGCGCTGGTCGGCGAATCCGGCTCGGGGAAAACCACGCTGGCGCGCATTCTTTTAGGCTTTGAGCAGGCCGATAGCGGCCGCGTGATGATCGATGGCATCGATGCCACCGCGCTGCGCGGCGAAGCGCAACGTCAGCTGCGCCGCAAGATTCAGTTTGTGTATCAAAACCCGTTTGCCTCGCTGGATCCGCGCCAGACGCTGTTCGCCATCATTGAAGAGCCACTGCGTAACTTTGAGAAACTCAGCAGCGACGAGCGCCGTGAACGCGTCGCAGCCGTGGCGCAGCGCGTGGCGTTACCGCTGGAGCTGCTGACGCGTAAACCGCGCGAGTTGTCTGGCGGCCAGCGTCAGCGCGTAGCCATCGCCCGCGCCCTGATTCTGCAACCGGCGATTCTGGTGCTGGATGAAGCTACCTCAGCGCTGGATGTCACAGTGCAGGCGCAGATTCTGCAACTGCTGCAACAGCTGCAACGCGAGCTCGGCCTTACTTATCTGTTTATCACCCACGACCTCGCCACCGTGCGCCGCATTGCGCACAGCGTCACCGTGCTGCGCGCCGGTGAAGTGGTGGAGCAAGGTGACACTGTCACTCTATTTAACGCGCCGCAGCATCCGTATACCCGATCGCTGATTGACGCGATTCCCGCTTTCCGTCCGCTGATTAAGGAGTCTGCATGACGCGCAAACGCATTGGTTTTTTCACTCGCCTGCTGGATGACACTTCCGCACAGCAGCGCTATCGCCTGGCAACTGAACAGATTCAGCACGCCGAGCGCACCGGTTTTGACAGCGCGTGGATTGCTCAGCACCACTTTCACGAGAAAGAAGGCGGCTTGCCGTCACCGCTCCTGTTTCTGGCCCACGTTGCGGCGCACACCCGCACTATTCGGCTTGGCACCGGCATCATCACGCTGGCGATGGAGAACGCGCTGCGCGTCGCCGAAGATGCCGCGGTGCTGGATTTGCTGAGCAACGGTCGCCTCGAAGTCGGTTTAGGTTCGGGCGGCACCGCGACCTCGTTTCTGCCGTTCGGTATCACCATCGACCAGCGCGCCAGCGTGTTTGCCGATCATCTGCATCAGCTGCTGGGCGCCTGGCGCGGCGATACCCTGGGCCATCCGGATAATCATCTCTATCCCGCTGCGCCGACGCTGGCGCAGCGCGTGTGGATCGCCACCTTCTCGGTGGAAGGTGCGGCGCGCGCAGGCCTTGCCGGGCACGGTTTGATGCTGTCGCGCACCCAGCCGCGTCCGGCGGCCCAGCCTGATTTGCCGCTCCACCAGATACAAAACCCGATGATTGATGCCTATCTGGCGGCTTTACCAGCAGGCATTGCGCCGCGCATTCTGGCATCGCGCACCGCTTTTGTGGCCGATTCCAACGACTACGCGCGCCGTCTTGCCGAGCCGGGCTTACAGCGCCAGGCGCAGCATTTCCGTGAATCGGGACACGTGATTGGCAACACGCTGGACGAACAGGCGCGTCAGCTGGATGCGCACTTCGGCGATGCCGACACGGTGCGGCAATCGCTGCTGGCCGATACGTCGCTGCAACGCGTCACCGATATCAGCTTCCAGGTGCACTCCATCGATCCGCCACACGCCGACATTCTGCGTTCTATCGAATTGATTTCCGAGCATATTGCGCCCGCGCTGCGTGCGCTGAGCCACGCTTAACAGGAGAATTTCATGTCTCAAACGTTTGATTTACTGGCCGCGCTGGCGGATATCGATCCCGCGTCTGAACTGGCGCAAGCCCGCGCCGAGCGTCACGCCGCCACCCAGCACACGCAAGGCAGCTATGACGTGCTGTTTTCGCAAGATGATGAGGATTTGCCGTTAGCAGAACGTTTCGCCCTCGCCGCGCAGGTCGCGGCCTGGCATGGCGCGTCGAGTCTCGAAGCGCATTACCGCCAGCCGGACCAGCCCAACAACGCACGCTTCGATGCGGGTCTGGCGTTTGCGGAACTGCTGAGCTTGCATCCGGTCGATGCTGCGCCGCAGCACATCGAGACGCTGCAAACTGCCGGATGGTCGCCACGCGGCATCGTCACGCTGGCGCAGCTGATTGCCTTTGTCAGCTTCCAGAGCCGCTTGCTTGCGGGTTTGCGTTTGCTCAACGGTGAAGAGACGGCGTCGCAGCCACATGCGGTGGCCGGTAAATGGCACGATGCGCCGCTCACCGTCAGCGGGAAAACCGCCCTCACCGCCTTTACCCAACAGGAACTCGGCTGGGAACCGTGGCTGGCGGCAAAACCGCTGCAGGAATTTAGCGCTGAAGAGCAGGCAACGCTGGCGAAATTCGGCCACAGCGACTCTGATTACTTCCGCCTGCTGGGCCGCAATCAGCCGCTGCTTGAGCAGCGCACGCTAACCGATAAAGGCATCTTCTACACCGCAGGCGGACTCTCGCGCGCCGAGCGAGAACTCGCCGCCACGGTGGTGAGCAAGGTCAACGGCTGCATCTACTGCGCCTCGGTGCATGCGCGCAAAGCCAGCCAGCTGTCGAAAGATGAACCGGCGGTGCAGAAGCTGCTAAATGTCGCGCCGGGCGCTGAGCTGTCGCACGGACAATCGGCGCGCTGGGCGGCGCAGATCGATCTGGTTGCTACCTTATCGATTACGCCTGCCGCCACCAGCCTGAAACAGCTGCACGCGCTTCGCGATCAGGGATTCAGCACGCTGGAGCTACTGGACCTGATTCAATCCGCCGCCTTCTTTGCCTGGGCGAATCGCCTGATGCTGACGCTCGGCGAACCTTTCTTACCTGAACACACACAAGGATGACCATGACGGATCTTTCCCATCAACAGCTGGTGCGCTGGCGACGCGAGCTGCATCAGCATCCCGAACTGTCGGATCAGGAATTTGCCACCACCGAGCGCCTTACCCGCTGGTTGCAGGAACTCAACGTCAAGCTGCTGCCGCTGGATTTGAAAACCGGTGTCGTGGCAGAAATCGGTCACGGTGAACCGCTGATTGCGCTGCGTGCCGACATCGACGCCCTGCCCATCGACGAGCAAACCGATCTAGCATGGCGCTCCCAGCAGCCGGGCGTGATGCACGCCTGCGGCCACGATCTGCATAGTAGCGTGATGCTGGGCGTCGCACAGCAGTTGCAACGCATCGAATCCCAGCTGCCTGGCCGCGTGCGCATTCTGTTCCAGCCTGCCGAAGAGATTTTTACCGGCGCGAAACAGCTGCTGGCGGCGGGCGCGCTGAAAGAGGTGCAGGCGATTTTCGGCCTGCATAACGCGCCGGATCTGCCAACCGGCACGCTGCGGACGCGCGGCGGTGCCTATTATGCCAACGTTGATCGTTTCCAGATCACTATCAACGGCAAAGGTGCGCACGCCGCGCGTCCGCATGAAGGCATTGATAGCATCGTGATTGGCAGCCACATCGTCACCGCGCTGCAAACGCTGCCGAGCCGCGTGTTCAGTTCGCTGGAGTCGCTGGTGGTCAGCGTGACGCGCATTACCGCAGGCAACAGCTGGAACGTGCTGCCACAAACGGTGGAACTGGAAGGCACGGTGCGCACCCACAATGCGGCGATTCGCGCGCAGATCCCGCAGAAAATGAGAGCGCTGATAAACGGGATCGCCGCCGGATTTGGCGCACAGGCGGAGCTGGTGTGGCAGGAAGGTCCGCCTTCGCTGGTTAACACCCCGCAATGGGCCGATTTCGCGCTGGATCTGGCCGCAGAGCAAGGCTATCAAACACAGGTCGGCACGCCGCAGATGGGTGGCGAAGACTTCGCCTTCTACCTGCAGCAGCTGCCGGGCGCGTTCGTTAGCATCGGTAGCGCCAGTGAATTTGGCCTGCATCACGCCGGTTTCGATCCGGATGAAGCGATGCTGGAACCGGCGGTGCATTATTTCACCGAGCTGGCCCAGCGCGCGCTGCTGACGCTGCGCCAACAACAGGCGCTGGCATCGTGACCATGAGAGCAAGGAGAAAAGCGATGGCGATTTCTGTACCTGTTCCACGTCTCGACCATGTGGTGATCAACGTTGCCAGCCAGTTGGATGACGCTAGCGCGCTGTTTCGTCGCCTGGGATTTCAGCTGACCGAGCGCGGCCATCATTCGCTCGGCTCCAGTAATCATCTAGCGACTTTTGGTGATAACTATCTGGAGCTGTTAGGGTTTGAGCCTGGGCGCGGCAATCTGCGCCAGGATTTGTGGCAGTCGCCGATTGGCCTCAGCGGATTAGTATGGAAAACCGAGGATGCCGATGCGGTGTGGCGCTATCTGGAGAGCCAGGACATCGACGGCGATCTGCCGGCGAGCTTTTTCCGTCCCGTTACTTTGCCGGACGGCACCGAGCAGGAAGCACGCTTCCGCACCGTGCGATTGCGCCCGTCGCTGGTTGCGAATGGCCGCAGCTTCTTTTGTCAGCACGACACGCCGGATTCGGTGTGGCAGGACGCGTGGCGCGTCCATCCGAATGGCGTGAGCGATATCGTCGAATTCGTGGTGGTGGCGCAGGATCCCGCCGCCGCTGCGCAGCCCTACAGCCGTTTATTTGGTGCCGATAAACTTACCGCCTGTCAGGAAGGCGCGTTTGTGCTCAAAGCGGGCGTGGCAACGGTGCGCTTTGCCGCCGCGGAATACGTTACGCAGCGCTTCGCCGGATTGCCGATTGATTACGACGGCAGCGCCCGCATGGCCGGATTGAGTTTGCGCACCGCGGAT
This sequence comes from Pantoea sp. DY-17, assembly GCF_019795975.1. NCBI lineage: Bacteria > Pseudomonadati > Pseudomonadota > Gammaproteobacteria > Enterobacterales > Erwiniaceae > Pantoea > Pantoea sp. DY-17. The sequence continues at coordinate 255,177 of NZ_JAIMIG010000002.1, forward strand.
CTGCGTAAAGTGAAAGCCAGCCTGCTGCTCGGTGATGTGCCGTTCCGCGAAGAAGAGTCGGCGATTATTGTTGGTGCCGAGCAGGCGTTTGGTGTGGCGTTGCGGTTCCAGCAATAATCACGTTTTGCATGTATCCGTAGCGGCGCGATTTATCGCACAATGTGATGGCGATTGCGCAACTAGCCTGATATTGCGCAATAAATTGCGCCGCTACGTTATGACTGCGCCGAAGTCGGCTTTCTGTTCGCACCTGAAGCGCAAGGCAAAGGCTATGCGCACGAGTCGCTCCGCGCGATTTGTGACTATGCATTCAGCGACGGCGGCATTCGACGCCTAAGCGCTACCGTCACCGCAGGCAATACGCCCTCACGGCGACTGCTGAAAAAAGTCGGTTTTGTATTAGAAGGTGAACTGCGAGAAAGTTACTGGCTGAGAAATGCGTGGCATAACGATTGGCTGTTTGGGTTGTTGCGCGAGGAATATGGGTTGTAGTGCAGGTGTGATCAACTCAGCTCGGGATCAAGGTTATTTAACGAATTAGCCATATTTAACCCGACCAAACATAGAGATGTCTACTAACTCCTATATCGTCACCCACGTTGAACGCCATTCCCGCTTTGTTATGCTGTCCAAAATCAGCGACAACAAAACCATAACTGTTGTATCTGCACTCATCAAACAAGCGCGGAATTACCTGCTGAGCTTTTATAAAACACTAACATGGGATCGAGGCGCCAAACGACCAGCCACGCTCGATTTACGGTAGCGACAGACATTTGGATTTATTTCTGTGGTCCTCAATCTCCCTGACAGCGTGGCTCAAATGAAAATACGAACAAGCTGGTCAGACAATATTTCCCAAAAGGAACTGACTTTGGACGCTCAAGTTATTCTGTCCAATCCATGACATTTCGCGAATCAGTAAATGAAGTCGAGGCGGCTTAATGCAATTTTTAGATACATTCTCGATAAGCTGCAAACAATTTTCGAGAAATGAATCGTCAAATATTATTAGCCTAACTATTAAGAACGTTACAAGCCAGGCGTAATATCCCACTATGGAAAACTGAATATAAGCTTTTAAACGATCATTTATGATAATTAGAGAGCCTTTTTTGGTGGTAACGCTGTATCCTCTTGTCATACTCCTTAGCTTTTTCCTTATGCCACATATTGCTGCATCCTGGATCGCTAGGGGTAAGACAATAGTGAGTTTTATCATCTTGAGACTCACTTTTCTCCCAAGATAGTTTTGGCGTTACCTCTGTGGTCCAGGAATAATCCTTCGCTTTTTCCTCATGCCACATTTTGCTGCATCCTGGATCGCGAGGAGTAAGACAATATTGGGTTTTATCACCTTGAGACTCACTTTTATCCCAGGAAAATTGTGGCGTTACCTCTGTTGACACCGAATAGTCTTTCTTATCAATGTCATACATCAAATCTGGTGAGGCCGTTGCTGAAACACCATAAAGTAGTGATATAAATGGGGCATATGCATATTTTTTTAAGCATGACATATTCGTTATTCCTTTAAACGTAAATTCGTTTGACTATAATTTATAAGCCCAGGTTCCTGACAAGATTAGAAGCATGAGTAAAGTAACGTAAAATGTAGAACTGTCGATTATATCCCCATTACTGGGGAAGACCCACTATACATATTTTTTTAAGCATGACATATTCATTATTCCTTTAAACTTAAATTCGTTTGACTTCAATTTAGAATCCCAGGCTCCTAATTTTAAGATTCGATATCGCATCGTACAAATCGTGCTTTCCTACATGGACGAAAAAGCATATTCGGAAAGAATGTTTAGTGACAAAGTCAGTCAGATCAGAATTAATCATCTTGCTTGATTGCGTAATTTCAAAACCACCAGCATCTGTAAATGATATGTCAGTTCTTTGCTCATTACAGACAGCCGCTTCTTACAACCAGCAACTTTGTGCCAGAAGCAGACATTGCAAAATTTGCGATCCGTAGAATGATGAAAAGTCGTTTCCGCTCAGTTTTTAAGGTCTTCTACATTCAATCCAGCAAATGACAATAATAGCATTCACTCACTTACTGTATTAACGCCTCTCGCTGTTCGCTGACGCATAGCGCCCGGCGGATACCCATTAATGCGCTTGAACGCTCTGCTAAAAGCTGCCTGCGAGGCATAGCCGAGGCGAAGCGCTACGGTGTCAATTGAGATCTTATCGTGAGTAATCCAGTGACCCGCGATGCGCATTCGCACTTCCCTTGCATAGCGCTGCGGAGGTATGCCGATGATTGATTTGAAGCGTTCAGCAAAAACAGAACGGGATACATGCGACTGGGCAGCAAGCTCGGCAACAGACCACTCCCGGCTTGTATCACGATGAATCGCCAGAATGGCACGGGCAAGTCGTGGATCACGTAACGCAGCGATTAGACCAGCGGCGTTCTCGCTGCCGTTTTCGATCCATCCACGTACAATCATAGCCGCCGCCACTTCTGCGAGGCGTGCCAGAATGCCCGCGAAGCCCGCGCGTCCGGAACAGATTTCAGATTTCATCGCGCCCAGAACGGGAACCAGCCCCGGATAAATCTGTTCATTTGCCTCAACCACGATGGCTTGCGGCATCAGTTTACCCAGGCCCTGCATTCCACCAAGATCGAACTCCATACAGCCATAAAACAGAACCGTGCTGGGCGTCGGATGCGAACTCGGGCAGGTATTAATTCCGCTGACGGCCTCGCCTAAAGGAGCAGAGCCGAACGTGTCGATATGTTGAAATGAACAGCTGACATCCGATAAAAGCTGATGCTCCTCACCCTGCGGCATGAATACCATGCACCCGGCTTTTAGTTCGTGCAACGTACCATCGTGTGTGCGCAGCACAGCAGTACCCACTGCGATGTAATGAAAATAGGCATGTCCGGGTCTGTTGCTGAAACCGACGCCAAACTCAGAGCCCGTCTGTAAACGACGGTACTGCACGCCACGCAGACGCATTTCCAGCAGCAATTCACTGATGAGTTCGGATGACAGGGCAAAGTGTTTATTCACATGCATAACCGGAGTTTCGGGTAAAAAATCAGGATGTGGCATCATAGATCGTCCAGCCGCTGAACTCTAGACTTGGAGTTATCATTTTTTCTCCAAAAAAAGAGTGTGTTATGAGAAATGAAGCAACTGAAGCTGCATCTGTTAGTTTGAACAGTTCGGAACCCAAAGAATCCGCATGGATGGCCGTTATTTCACTGACGATGGGCGTGTTTGGCTTGCTGACTGCAGAATATCTTCCTGCCAGCCTGTTAACACCCATGGCCGCGGATCTTGGTGTAACCGAAGCGCTTGCTGGTCAGGCTGTGACGGTGACAGCTGTGGTGGCCCTGTTTGCGGGTCTGATGGTTCCCCGCCTGACGCGTAATTATGATCGCCGAGCTGTTTTGCTGGGTTTTACCGTGCTGATGATCGCCTCCAACCTGCTTGTCGCACTCTCCTCCAGTCTGGCTGTTCTGCTGGTCATGCGCATTCTGCTGGGCATCGCGCTGGGAGGCTTCTGGAGTATGGCTGCTGCCGTAGCTATGCGGCTGGTCCCTGCAAAAAGCGTCCCGCGTGCTCTCTCTATTATTTTTAGCGGTATTGCTGTCGGTACCGTGGTTTCGATCCCGCTGGGAAGCTATTTAGGTGGGCTTTATGGCTGGCGTAGTGCTTTTATCGCTGCAACCGCAGTTGGCCTGCTGACACTGCTTTTCCAGCTGTTTACGCTTCCTGGGATGGCTCCGCGTAAAATGATGATTACGGCATCTGTCATGGATTTACTCCGCCGCCCAGGCATTGCGGTGGGAATGACGGGGTGTGTGATTGCCCATACGGGTCAATATGCGCTCTTTACCTATATTCGTCCGGCTCTTGAAAATATCGTTCAACTTGATGTGGATCGTTTGTCTTTGATACTGCTTGGATTTGGCGTCGCTAATTTTATCGGTACGCTGCTGGCCGGGTGGCTGATGGAGAAAAGCCTGCGTCTTACCCTGATACTGATGCCAGCACTTGTTGGTTTAGCGGCATTAAGCATGATTTTGCTGCCACTTGAGGAAGCAGGATTGATGTTGTTCGTCGCGTTGTGGGGTATGGCATTTGGTGGCGTACCCGTTGCGTGGTCAAACTGGGTAGCGCGTTCCGTTCCCGATCAGGCTGAAACCGCTGGCGGCATGGTAGTCGCAGCAGTTCAATCCTCAATTGCTGCGGGTGCTGCGTTGGGAGGATTACTTTTTGGTCTCAGCGGCGTAACCGGTGTTTTCATTACCGCGGGTTGCATAATGTGTTTTGCCGCGCTGGTGATTGCACTAAAAGTGAGGGTCGCGCTGAGCTGACCACACCCCTTATTAAAGACGTTTAAATAAAGGCCAGCTGAACCATTTGGCTGGCCTGAAAAAAGTAGCGAGGTTTCCTGGCTCTTCCGCTCACTCAAAATCTCTACTACTTTGTTCGGCACCTCAGCATCCAAATGAATTGGCTTTGAGATGTCAGTGTAATGAAGCAGTAATGTCTGGAATTAATTATTTCCCATCGAAGAAATTGTCCGGAAGTTGACCTGGGGGCATATTAATAACAGCATCATTATCAGGCCCTTCATTTTTCATATACGTGACCCTGGCAAATTCGGGTATCACAACATAGGGATATGCCGGTCCTTCATCGCGGAAGCGATGCATATCCTCAATGAACTCATTTTGATAACAAATTGTTTTTTCAGGATGTTGATTTTCACCTGCAATCCACTGAGGAAAGAAGATGGTGCCATGAATGATCTTTCTTTCAATGTCAAATAACAGGCTCACACAGGTTCCTGTCGGCTCGTGCCAGTCGACTTTATAAATGCCAGGTGCGAACTGCACGGCATTCATTTTTTGATTTGTCACCCAACGACCACCTACCAACCCCTGATGAATCCTGTAATCACACGTATTGTCATTACGCGCATACCATTCATATTTCCATCCATTATCATAGGTATAGACAAAATGCGTCCCTATAAAGGCGGATAAGTCTTTTGATATATCATTAACTGTTTCACTTGACATAACGACCTCATATTTTCCGATAGAGTGGCGAAGTGTGGAATGTTACTTGCTGCACCTGTGTAATCTAAATACTGTAGTGTTACGCGGTGAGCATGTTATGAAACAATGCGCAAGCATTTGCATATCAATTATTTACACAATATTAGCATTTGAATGACAGATACAAGTCATTTGCTTAAGGAATAATATAGCCACTTTGCATGAATTTTCCATAATGATTAACCATTTTATAGTGCTAAATAGTTTGAATCAGTCGCAAAATGAATAAAAAGGTTAACCGTATGTAATAAATTACCGGTTCGCCTTCAAAATGTAACGATTAAAATTAGACTATTTATCAGTATTTTGCACTACCTTAAACCTGATTCTTAGGGTTTTAATTTGCGAAAGTAAATTATAAAGCTAACCTGAGATAAGCATCAAACGCTGACGTTTCTTTTAACTGAATAATCACTCTTCAGGCAGAAAAATATGCCTGAGCCCTAAGAATTTTCTCTGCGGGATATATTTCTATGGATTTGATTCATGAAGTTTTTCGATTATCACCGGAGCTGGCGCTTTTTCTTTCTCTCGCTGTAGGCACGTGGATCGGTAAATTTAAACTGGGCGCTTTCCAGCTTGGTGGCGTCGCCGGAGCATTGCTCATTGCCGTGCTGATAAGCCAGGTTGGTATCACCATCGACAGCGGCATTAAAAATGTTCTATTTGCCGTTTTTATTTACGCTGTGGGCTTCGAAAGTGGCCCCAAATTTTTCTCCTCTCTGGGCCGGCGGACATTGCGTGAGATCGCCCTAGCGTTGGTTCTGGTTGTATCTTCTTTAGCCACTCTTGTCGTGATGGCAAAAATATTTGCGCTGGACAAGGGAATTGCGGCCGGCATCGCCGCTGGTGCGTTAACCCAGTCAGCGATTATCGGTACTGCCAGTGCCGCCATCGCAAAACTGAATCTTGATCCAGCACAGCTCCAGCAGATGCAGGGGAATGTCGCCGTGGGATATGCGGTGACATACATCTTCGGCTCCCTGGGTGCCATCATTATCTGCGTTAACATTCTTCCCAAAATTATGGGGCGCTCTATTCGTGAAGACGCAATAAAAGCTGAACAGGAACTGATGCATGGCGCAATCATACTGGCGCCAGGTCAGATGCCTGCTTTACCTGAACTGGTAGGAAGGGTGTTTCTGGCAGGACCGGCAGCAGGCAGAAGCGTTGCTCAGATTGAAGCGTTAGCTAATCCACTTTTCCCGGTTACCGTTGAACGCATTAAACGCGGCGATAAAGTCATCGCCGTTACGCCTGACATGCCGCTTAATGATAACGACATTCTGTTACTTGTGGGCCGCCGCAAAGGCATCGTTGCCCTCGCCTCCTCGCTGGGAAAAGAGCTGGATGCAGAAGACGGGCCGGAAATGACCATGAAGACATCCGAAGTCTTACTGACCAATCCCGCGCTGACGGGCAAGCGGGTGGATGAACTGCGTAACCAAATTTCAGGCGATGTGCGTCACGGTATCTATGTGACTGCGCTTAAGCGCGGTGAGACAGTGCTGCCTTTCAAAGATGACTCCGTAGTTGAACGCAATGACGTTGTGACACTCTATGGCAGCGAGCAGGATATCCAGCGTGCGGTGGCGCTGGCGGGACCGGTGCTGCTAAAAAGCCCAAAAACGGATTTGATGTTCCACGGTTTTGGCCTTGCGTTTGGTCTGCTACTGGGATTATTGGTTCTTCGCGTCGGTTCTGTTCCTTTAACGCTCGGCAGTGGCGGCGGTGCATTGCTTTCTGGCTTGCTGTTTGGATGGTATCAAGCGCGGAAGCCTCTGACAGGAAATATGCCTTTGCCAGCCTCTGGCCTGCTTCGCGATCTGGGCCTGGCAGGATTCGTTGCCGTGGTTGGTTTACAGTCTGGCCTGCAGGCCGTAGAGACCGTCAGGAACAACGGTATTTCTATTTTCCTGATCGGCATTGTGGTTACTATTGTCCCCCTGATGATCACCTTATTTATCGGCCGCTATCTGCTGCGCTATGACAATACGGCGATATTTGCCGGTGCGTTGTCTGGTACCCGCAGCGCCAATCCTGCTTTTGGCGAAATTCTTGATAAGGCTGGTAATGCCATTCCGACTGCGCCATTTGCTGTGACCTACGGTCTGGCAAATGTGTTTCTTACCCTGCTGGGCCCGCTGATCGTCGCCCTGGTATGACGTTTAAATGCTTCATCATCTGGAGATGTTTTCTATGTCAAATCCTTACGAACAATATGCATCACTTAGTCCCTTCGAACTTAAAGACGCCCTGATTAAGTTAGCTTCGGGCAAACCCGACCGCCTGATGCTGAATGCAGGCAGAGGAAATCCCAACTTTCTTGCCACCTTGCCACGCCGTGCTTTCTGGCGCCTTGGATTGTTTGCTACCGAAGAGGCGGAGCGTTCCTACTCTTACCTGCCGCATGGGATTGGAGGGTTACCGCACATTGAGGGGATCGAGGCGCGTTTTGATGCATTCCTGGCACGTGGCCATGAGCAGCCGGGCGTGGCTTTTTTATCACGAGCAGTAAGCTATGTACGGGACCAGTTAGGACTTTCCGCTTCGCATTTTTTACATGAAATGGTGGAAGGCATTCTCGGTTCTAATTATCCGGTTCCGCCGCGAATGCTGGCTCTCAGTGAAAAAATCACGCGTGAATATATCGTTAAAGAGATGATCGGTGGCCTGATTTCAGCTGAAGATGTCGACCTGTTCGCAGTTGAAGGGGGCACAGCCGCCATGACCTACCTCTTTAACACGCTGCGTACGAATGGCTTGGTCACTGCCGGTGATAAAGTGGCAATGGGAGCACCAATATTTACCCCGTACATCGAAATTCCGCAGCTGGAAGACTACCGTCTGGAAAGCGTAATGATTAATGCGTCCCCGGATGATAACTGGCAGTATCCCGATGAAGAGCTGAATAAGTTGCTGGATCCTGCGATAAAAATCTTTTTCTGTGTTAATCCGAGCAACCCTGCTTCAGTTAAAATGGATGAGCGTACGCTCGAGAAAATGGTCAGCATTGTTGAGCAGCGTCCAGATCTCATTATTATTACCGATGATGTATATGGAACTTTCGCCAACGACTTCAAATCACTGTTCGCCACCTGTCCGCAGAACACGATACTGGTATATTCCTTTTCTAAATATTTTGGAGCAACGGGCTGGCGTCTGGGTGTAATCGCGACTCATCAGCTCAATGTCCTTGATGAGAAACTAGCTAAAATTAGTGATGTAGAAAAAAAGCGCCTTAACCAACGCTACGGTTCACTGACTCCGGATGTACCCGGATTACGCTTTCTTGACAGGGTGGTAGCTGACAGCAGAAGCGTAGCACTGAATCACACCGCCGGTTTATCCACCCCGCAACAGGTGCAGATGGTGTTGTTCAGTCTTTTTGCCCTTATGGATGGGGAGAATGGATACAAAGCGGCGGTGTCAGAAATTATTCGTCGCCGTCAGGCTGTGCTGTATCGTGAGCTGGGTATAACGCATATCGATACAGAAGAAGCCGTGGATTACTATACGTTGCTGGATCTCGAAGCGATATCCCGACAAGTTTATGGTGACGAGTTCGCTGATTGGGTGAATAAAACGCTCAATCCGACCGATATCCTGTTCCGAATTGCCGAAGAGACGGGAATAGTCATGCTTCCGGGAACCGGATTTGGCAGTCTGAAGCCCGCAGGACGCATATCTCTGGCTAACTTAAATGAATACGAGTACGCCGCCATCGGTAAGTCATTAAGAAAAATGATGGAGCAATATTATGAAAAATATCGTTCCGGAGACAAGAGAAAATAAATAGTTAATTAAGTTAAGGCGCTTTTATTTTCAGGGATGGTAATACACCGAAAACCATTAAATAAAGTAGTTACTTAAATATAGAAAACATTGACAATAAAAGGGTTGCTTTGCAGCCCTTATTTAACAGTGAGTGCTATAGAATTATCCTTAAATGTCAGAATATCATCCTCAGTTAGCAATTAATCTAAAGATTAATTAAGAGCTGTATGAGTGTAAAATAATGTTATTACCGCTTTTCGCTCATAACGGATCTGACGTGCTCGTCCGTTACGTGGCAGAAACGGGCATTTCAAAATCAGCGTGTAAAATTTGAACCCCGCTATCGTTTGTTTAAAATAGGCGTCAACAAGTGAAAATCGACTGGCATAGTTCTTCATTATCACGTTTTACAATGGTGGGTTAGTACAAATAAGTCGAAACCGTAATACGTAATGTAGTTTAAAACGTTAATCGGTCGCCATGAATGGCGACCGACAAGGCTGCGTAGAGTGCGCAGTCATGCGCACCTGCATACATAGGTCATTTCTTTCTTAAGCGGGCAGCATTAAGCCTCACTCACCCGATAACGCTCCAGCCAGTGCGCGTAAGGCGCGGGCAGCACCCATGATGGTTCGCTCTTATCCAGCGCTAGTGCGGCCTGATACGCCCAGTTTGGATTTTTCAGGTGCGCGCGGCCCACCATCACCAGATCCAGTTGACCTTTCTCGATGGTTTGATTGGCAATTGCCGGTGCATCAATACCCCACGCTGAAGCCACAGGGATATTCGCTTCACGGCGCACGCGCTCGGCGATAGACGCCAGAAACGCGGGGCCCCACGGAATATTGGCATCCGGCGTGGAGAAGCCCACGCTCACGCTAAGTAGATCCAGACCGTTTTCACGCCACTGTTTGGTCAGCGTGATCGATTCCTGCAGCGTCTCTTCATCGCGGCCATCAAACTCCAGCACGCCAAAACGCGCTGTCAATGGCAGATTTTCTGGCCATACTGCGCGCACCGCATCAAAGGTTTCATGCAGGAAGCGACTGCGACCCACCAAATCGCCGCCGTATTCATCCGTGCGCTGATTGGCGTGCACTGAGAAGAAGCTCTGCGCCAAATAGCCATGCGCGAAGTGCAACTCCAGCCACTCGAAACCGGCATCACGCGCGCGTTGAGCGGCGCGCACAAACTCTTCACGCACGCGCTGAATATCCGCATGCGTCATGGCTAGAGGCACGCGCGGCAGATTTTGACCAAACGCCACCGCGGATGGCGCAATGGTTTCCCAAGTGGCAGCGTCATCGGCGGCGATATGGTCGTCACCTTCCCACGGCTTATTGGCGCTGGCTTTGCGTCCGGCATGACCAATCTGAATGCCCGGCACCGCGCCTGACGCTTTGATTTCACGCGCAATCTGCGCCAGCTTTTCCGCCTGCGCGTCGTTCCAGATGCCAAGGCAAGCGGGTGTGATGCGCCCTTCCGGGGATACTGCGGTGGCTTCAACAATCACCAATCCCGCGCCGCCGCGCGCCAGGCTGTTGTAATGCACGCGATGCCACTCGTTACTCATGCCATCCTCGGCGCTGTATTGGCACATCGGTGGCACGGCGATGCGGTTACGCAGCGTGACATCTTTTAAGGTAAAGAGCGTAAATAGGCCTGACATAACCACCTCTGAATCTGATTAAAGCAAAATGATCTGCTTGCCGCTGAAGTTGCGATGTTGCAACGCCAGCAGCTGCGCAGGTAATTGATCGTAAGGAAAATGCAGTAACAGCTCGCTTTCCAGTTTGCCTTGCACCAGCTGCGCCATCAGGCGTTCACCCTGTTGCGTTAATGCGCGCCACTGTTGCGCATCACCGTGTAGATGTAATGCGCCCAGCGCCACTTCATGCAGCGACAGCGCGCGACCAAACGGGCTGCAAGGCCACTGTTCAACGCGTCCCTGAATGCACACCAGATGACCATTCGCCAGCAGGTTATCCGCCAGATGCGCGGCATGTTCCGGGCCGACGGCATCGATCACTGCAAAGTAGCGTCGCGGTGTTGCTTCGGCATTGTGCATTGAATCACTCAGACAGCGCTTCGCGCCCAGTGCGTGCAGACGCGACCAATGACGTTCATGGCTAAGCGTCGTTACCTCAAAGCCGCGCGCGTGCGCCATCTGCACTAAGAAATGCCCCACTGAACCGCCCGCACCGGCGATAAGGATCGCGGCCCCCGGCTGCGTCGGCACTTTCTCGATGGCCTGCCAGGCGGTTAGCATCGGGCATGGTAGTGACGCTGCGGTGGCAAAATCCAGCTCATCCGGCAGACTCATCAAAACCTGCGCCGCCAGCACGGTGAACTCGGCAAAGCTGCCGTTGCGGCGCAAGCTTTGATGGTACGCCACACGTGCGCCGAGCAAGCCGGGGTCAACCTCTGCACCCAGCGCCACCACCGTTCCGGCACCGTCAACGCCTGGCACTTGCCCAATCTGGCTCGCCAGCACTTTCCAGTCGACGGGATTAAGGCCAATCGCGGCGTTCTGCACCACCACATCGTGCGGCTGCAGCGGTTCTGCACTGATGATTTCTTGCTGCAGCGCATCGCCCTGCCACATCCAGGCGCGCCACTGTTGTGGCACTGAAAATCGGTTATCAGACATAGGCACCTGCGGAATAAGTTAGCTCATAGCTGTGGCTGTAAATTTCAATGATGTTGCCGAACGGGTCTTCCATGTACACCATGCGGTAAGGCTTCTCGCCGGGGAAATATTCACGTACCGGCATGCGCTGTTTGCCGCCTGCCGCGACGATCTTCGCCGCCAAACCTTCCACATCGGGATCCTGTACGCAGAAGTGGAAGACGCCGGTTTTCCAGTATTCAAAGTTGTTTTCCGGTTTTTCAGCGGCTTTGAATTCGAAGATCTCGACGCCGACGCGATCGCCGGTGGAGAGATGCGCGATGCGAAACTTCTCCCAGCCCTGACCAAACACGTCGCGGCACATCACGCCAATCGCGGATTCGTCTTCCTGAATCGCGGTTGGCGGCATGATCAGATACCAGCCCATCACCTCGGTATAAAACTTCACGGCGGCATCAAGGTCGGTGACTGACAAACCAATATGAGAAAAAGTACGCGGATAAGGGGCAGTCATCATCTATCTCCTGTTACGAATATATCCCCAGACTACGTTGCCGCCTGTATAATGAAAACAGTGATTCAGTTATAGGTTTTATAAAATATCCTTATGTTCAATCCCCAATGGTTAACCTCTTTTGCCACGCTGGCTGAGATTGGCAGTTTCACCGACAGCGCCGAGCGACTGGGCATAACGCAAGCGGCGGTCAGCCAGCATATTCGTCATCTTGAGCTGCAATTGGGTCCTTTGCTGCTGCGCAGCAAACGTCCGCTCGAACTGACGCCAGCCGGACGCGCGCTGCTGGATTATTGCCAGCAAGTGGATCGCGCTCAGCGGCATTTAGCTTTACGCCTGAGTGATGATGACGTCACCTGCGGCGAAGTGAGCCTGATTTCACCCGGCAGCATCGGGCTGAGACTCTACCCGCTGTTGCTGGCGCTACAAAAGCAATATCCCGATCTCAGCGTGCGCCATCGCTTCGCGCCCGACAGCGAAGTGATGGATGCGGTGCTGCACAACCGCTACGAAATGGGATTGGTGACGCAAAAACCGGACGACAAACGGCTGGTGGCAGAGAAGTTTGCCGAAGAGCCGCTCGAACTGGTGATCCCGGCAGGCGCGAGCGTACACCGTTGGGAAGATCTCGAAGCGCTTGGTTATATCGATCATCCTGATGGACAAGCGATGGCAACGCGATTGCTCAGCCGACGCTTTCCCGGTAATCCGGGCGTACGCAATTTGCCGCAGCGTGGCTTCAGCAATCAGATCGGTTTGATTCTGGAGCCGGTTGCGCGTGGCCTCGGTTTCGCGGTGCTGCCGCGCTTTGCCCGTCTGGCATTTGCGCGGCCAGCAGAAATTGCGGTTGCCACAGATAACGTCGAATTAGTGGATACCATCTGGCTGATTCACCGCGCCGAATGGCCGCTGTCAGCACGCGCGCAGCAGGCGCTGCGCTGGTTGAAAAACAGCATGTACAACAGTTAGCGCAAACCGTAGCGGCGCAATTTATTGCGCGTATTTACACAACGCGCGATAAATCGCGCCGCTACAAAATATGCATTAGCGTTGCTCTGGTTCATCATTTGCGGGCTTTTACTGCCGCCACCAAACCACTCAGCCAATCCTGATGGCCATTAATCATCGGGTTCGGCTGCGCTTTTGCCAGCTCGACGGCGGGTTTGCCGTTTTGCGTTTCCTGCGTCAGGATGCGCACGCGATTATCGGAAAGATCTTCGATCAACCATGCATGCAGCACGTCCAGACGATCGTCGCTGCCCGGTTCACCCGCCCAGCCGTGCCATGAAACGCGCGCCGGTTCGCCTGCTACAGGTGCTACATATTCAGTGACCTGTGCTTCAACCGGGAAGCCGAAGGTTTCAAAGTAGAAACGCACGCCCTGCGCCAGTTCGGGGCCTTTGTGGTCATAAAAGCGCGCGTTGGCGGAGTTCTGGTAGTAGCTTGGCCACAATGCCGGTGTGTTGAGCAGCGGCCAGATGTCGGCGGTTGTCAGGCCAGCGACGATCACTTCATTCGAGCAATAATTATCAGTAAAACCCGGCACAAAGCCTTCAGGCCAGTTAATCGCGTTCATTTTCATCGAGTCAATCTCAAGGTTAATAGTGGGTTGCTAAAGGACAGATGCAGTATCCGGCTGACAAAGACATAAGGCCAATCGCCATTTTTTATTTGTGATATCACTTACTGTGATATCTGCATCACGCTATGCTTGCTGCAACCCCGCTGAAGATGAAAACCATGAAAACCGATCTCCGCACGTTAGATCTCAACTTACTGAAAGCACTCGACGCCTTACTCGATGAGCGCAGCGTGACGCGTGCGGCGGAGCGTTTATCGCTGACGCAGCCCGCAGTTAGCGGCATGTTGACGCGTTTACGTGAATGCTTTGACGATCCGCTGTTTACCCGCACCCAACGCGGCATTGTACCGACGCTGCGCGCGCTGGAACTGGCGCTGCCGGTAAAAACTATTTTGACGGAAGTGAGTGCGCTGCTGCAGCCGAAGCAATTTGATCCGGCCACCGCCGAGATGACCATCAACATTGCCGCTACCGATTACGCGCTGCGGGCGGTGATCGTGCCGTTTATGGCGGCGTTGCGTCAGCAGGCGCCGGGGATTCGCGTGGCGGTGTTGCCGGTGAACAATGAGCAGTTGGCGTTACAGTTCGAACGCGGATCGGTGGATATCGCCTTAATCACGCCCGATACCGCGCCGCCCGAACTGCATGCCCGCGCGTTGTACGCTGAAGGGTATGTTTGCCTGATGCGCGACGATCATCCGCTGGCCAATCATGAAACCCTCTCGTTAGACGACTTCTGCGCGCAGGATCACGCGCTGGTGTCTTATCTCGGCGGGAGTTTTCATGGCGTCACCGATGCCGCACTCAACGCGATGGGACGCTCGCGCCGCGTCACGCTTTCGGTGTGCAGTTTTCTGGTGCTGCCGGAGATATTGCGCGTCAGCGATTTGATCAGCGTGGTGCCGCGTCGTCTGGCACTGCATCACGCGGGATTGAAAGTCTTCGCGCCGCCGCTGGAGATTCAGGGTTTCACTAAAACCGTGGCGTGGCACGAAAGAACGCACCGCAATGCCGGACATCGCTGGTTGCGCGAATTATTGTTCACCACGGTCAGCCGCAATGATGCTGTCTAAAGATAAATCTGCCTGACAGGATTCAGCCTAAGGTTCACTTAACCTTCATTTCTTAATCTGGCGCCATCTTCACTATTACGGATGGACCAATGACGTTTTCGCTGCGCAAAAGACCGACGCTAAGTCGGCTGACTCTTATTTCGCTATTTTCCATTTATATTGCGGTGTTCCTGAATATTGCCTTTTATCGACAGGTAATTGCAGCGATGCCGCTCGATACGCTGCGCACGATATTCGTCTTCGTCTCGATGCCGCTGGTGGCTTTTAGCGTGATCAATATCATTGCCACGATCGCCTCTTTTGTTTGGCTTGACCGGCTTATTCTTGCGCTGTTCGTATTAGTGGCGGCGGCTGCGCAATATTTCATCTGGACCTTCGGCATTGTTATTGATCGCTCGATGATCGTGAATATTCTGGATACCACACCGTCCGAGTCCTTTGCTTTATTGTCGCCTAAGTTAATTATCACGCTGGGTGGCAGCGGCCTGCTCGCTGCCCTTTTGGTATTCTGGATTCGGATTAAACATAACGAACCGCTGTGGAAAAACATCGCCAAACGCGCCGCGTCAATTATGGTGTCGGTCATCTGCATCGCCCTGGTGGCGACATTTTTTTATAAGGATTACGCCTCGCTGTTTCGTAACCAAAAAGAGCTGATCAAGTCGCTCAGCCCGTCGAACTCCATTGTGGCGACACTTTCCTGGTATCACCACAGCCGCACCGCCAATTTGCCGCTGGTGAAAATTGGCTTAGATGCCAAACAAAAGCCGCAGATGCTGGCGGGTGCAAAGCGCAATCTGACGATTTTGGTGGTGGGTGAAACCACGCGCGCGGTGAATTTCCAGCTTAATGGTTATGGTCGCGAAACCACGCCGTTGCTGGCGAAAGATGACGTCTCTTATTTCCCTAATACGCAATCCTGCGGTACCGCTACTGCGGTCTCGTTGCCATGCATGTTCTCGAATATGGCGCGCGCGCATTATGACGATCAGCTTGCTGAACATCAGGAAGGTATGCTCGATATTATCCAGCGCGCCGGCGTGCAGGTTTTATGGAATGACAATGACGGCGGCTGTAAAGGTGCCTGCGATCGCGTCCCGCATCAGGATATGACCAGTCTGAATCTGCCGAATATGTGTCACGATGGGGAGTGTTATGACGAGGTATTATTTCACGGTATCGAGGACTCTATTAAAAACCTTAAAGGCAACGGCGTGATCGTACTGCATACCATTGGCAGTCACGGCCCAACCTATTACAACCGTTATCCGCCGCAGTTTAAAAAATTCACGCCGACCTGCGATACCAATCAAATTCAGGATTGTTCGCAACAGCAGCTGGTGAATACCTACGACAACACCATTCTGTATATTGATTACATTGTCGATAAGGCGATCAATGTATTGAAGGCGCATCAGGATCAATACACCACCAGCCTGGTGTATTTATCGGATCACGGTGAGTCGTTGGGGGAAAATGGCGCTTATTTGCACGGTATGCCGTATGCGATTGCACCGGATGTGCAGAAACATGTGCCGATGCTGATTTGGCTGTCACCAGATTACCAGCAGCGTTATGGCGTGAGTAAACGCTGTGTCGATAAACAAGCGGCGCATCAGAGTTATTCGCAGGATAATCTGTTCTCCACCGTGCTGGGATTGACGGGGATTCAAACCAGCGAGTATCAACCTGCGGATGATATTTTGGCCGGTTGCCGAGGTACGCAGAGTTAAATGCCAGAAGGTCGCCATGAATGGCGACCCACATCACGCAGCTACCCGATCCGCCCCCAACAAATCCAATATCCTGCTGCGCAGCGCCACCAGCTGCGGATCATCACGACGGCGCGGCCACGACAGAGCCACCTCGATCACATCCACCACTTTCGCCGGTCTTGGGCTGAATACCACCACGCGATTCGCCATTACCAACGCTTCTTCCACATCGTGCGTCACCATCAGCGTGGTGAACTGCTGCTCCTGCCACAGATCAACAATCTCCTGCTGCATCCGCAATCGCGTCAGGGAATCGAGCTTGCCGAGCGGTTCATCGAGGATCAGCAAACGCGGCACGTTAACCAGCGCGCGAGCCAGCGCTGCACGCTGCGCCATACCGCCCGAAAGCTGATGTGGCCACGCGCGAGCAAACTGCCTGAGGCCGACGCGATCCAGCATCGCGTTAATGCGCTGTTCGCGCACCGGCCGGCTCTCCCCACGAATCTGCAAACCGAGACCGACGTTGTCATAGACGGTGCGCCACGGATAAAGCGTGGGATCCTGAAACACCACCACGCGCGACGGATCGGGCGCGGTTATCGCTTTGCCCTCCTCCGCCAGTAACCCGCTGGCGGGCGGTTCGAGGCCTGCCAGCAAACGCAGCAGCGTCGATTTGCCACAGCCGGACGGCCCCAGCAGCGCGACAAATTCACCGGCCTCTACCTGCAAATTAATATTCTCCAGCACCGGTAAATCTTCGCCTTCTAAGGTGAAGTGATGATTCACCTTCTCAATCGCAATATTAACGCCCGCCGAAGTGGTAGCCATATTTTCGCTCCTGCTTGATTTGCTAAGAAATAAAGCATAAGCCTCGCCTTTCCCACATCGAAATAGCCATTTCGGCAAACCTATCCGCAAATATTCATAATGAAAAACTGCATGATGTCATGCGGGATTGTTATTTGGTCGCGCTAATTGCCTTTGCCATAGTGCCTGTGAACTTTATCTACAAGGAAGACAGGATGGCATTGCAACAATTCTCTCTGAGCCGCCGCGCGTTATTACGCGGGCTGGGTCTCTTTAGTGCCGGCATGGCGGTGAATCCGTTGCTGAGCAGCAACGTGTTTGCCGACGAAAAATCCCTCAAAACCATCAAGCTGGCCTGGGGGCAAACCGCAGTGTGTCAGTCACCGATTTCGGTGGCACTGAAGCAAGGCTTCTTTAAAAAGTACGGCTTGAATGTTGAGCCGGTGAACTTCAGCGGCCCCACCGATGCGCTCTTACAGGCAATTGCCACCGGCCAGGCCGATGGCGGCATCGGCATGGCGCTGCGCTGGCTGAAACCGCTGGAGCAGGGTTTTGATGTGGATCTCACCGTCGGCACGCACGGCGGCTGCATGCGTTTACTCGCGCCGCAGAACAGCGGCATCCGCGATGTGAAAGATTTGGTGGGCAAATCGGTGGCGGTGAGCGATCAGGCCAGCCCGATTCGTAACTTCTTCGCCATTCAGCTGGCGAAACAGGGCATCGATCCCGATAAGCAAGTCAACTGGCTGCAATATCCGCCCGACCTGTTCGGCGAAGCGCTGCGCAAAGGCGAAGTGCAGGCGCTGGCCACCGACGATCCGCAGGGCTGGCTGCTGAAGAAGCAGCACGATCTGGTGGAAGTCGATAATAACCTGAAAGGCGAATACGCCAACCTCACCTGCTGCGTGCTGGGCCTGCGCGGCTCGCTGGTGCGCGACGATCCCGCCACCGCGCGCGCTATCACCCAGGCGATTGTCGATGCGCAGCAGTGGACCGCCGAACATCCGGAAGAGACGGCGAAAATCTTCCAGCCGTTTGTGCCCGGCTCCGTCGCGGTGGAGGATATCGCCGCGATGCTGAAAGAACATACTCACAGCCATCACTCCACCGGCGTGCAGCTGCGCAAAGAGGTGGCGGTGTATATCGATGAGCTGAAGAAAATCAATGTGATTCGCCCGGATACCGATGCGCAGCGCTTCGCCGAACACTATGTGCCGGAGCTGCTGCCAGCGGAATCCGCCCATCAGCACGCCAGCAACATGGCGCACATGAGCAACATGTCCAGCTAAGGAGACGAGAATGGCCAGTGTTACCCTGACGATTGCCCGCAACCGTGATGTGCCGCGCCGCCTTCAACCGGCGGTGTGGGGTGCGCTCCTGCTGTGGTGGGCGCTGGTCGCGCTGATGGTGGCGGTGCCGGATAAGCCGCAGGGTTTTGCCGCCCCGCGCTTTGTCAATGAAACGCACGAGCTGTTTGCCGCCATCGCGCTGCTTCTCACCGGGCTGGCGATTGCCTCGGGTCTGTTCCCACGGCTGACACTACTTGCGCCGCTCAAACGCAGCGGTCCGTGGCTGATTGTGCTGGCGCTGCTGATCGGCTTGTGGGAAACCGTTACTGGCAAACTGGCGCTGCTGCCCGCGCCGTTTTTCGCCCCGCCGCGTGCGCTGGTCGAAGCCTATGCCACCGACTGGCCGCGTCTGCTGGATAGCGTGCTCAATTCGCTGCGTCTGCTGGCCTTCGGCTTTATCTACGGCAGCGTGGTCGGCTTTATTACCGGCGTAGCGATAGGCTGGTCGCGCGGCTTGGGTTATTGGGTGCATCCGATTCTGCGTTTCCTTGGCCCGGTGCCCTCTACCGCGCTGCTGCCGCTGTCGCTCTACTTCTTCCCGTCAAGCTTCTCGGCGGCGGTATTTCTGATTGCGCTGGCGACCTGGTTCCCGGTGACGGTGCTAACCTGGTCGGGCGTTTCCAGCGTTGATACGCGTTATTACGATGTGGCGCGCACGCTCGGTGCCAATTCGCTGTTCCTCGTGATGCGCGTGGCGGTGCCGGCAGCGCTGCCGCACTTGTTTGTCGGCCTGTTTATGGGTTTGGGCGCCTCGTTCTCGGTGCTGGTGGCGGCGGAGATGATGGGCGTGAAATCCGGGCTCGGCTGGTATCTGCAGTGGGCGCAAGGCTGGGCGGCTTACGCCAATATGTACGCCGCGCTGATTGTTATGGCGCTGCTGTTCTCTTCGCTGATCTCCCTGCTGTTCCTGGTGCGCGATCGCCTGTTGTCATGGCAGCGCAGCGCGGTGAAATGGTAACGACATACATTGCGTAATGAATTGCGCCGATCCGGTATGTGCACCCATCCGTAGCGGCGCGATTGATCGCGCAATCATTCAGGCTCATCTCATCTATTTATGAGGTCGATTATGGCTGCAAAAATTTCTGCTTCTATCACTGAACTGATTGGCAACACGCCGCTGCTGCGCCTGTCTCGCTACGCACAGCAACACGATATTCAGGCCGATTTGGTCGCCAAACTCGAACTGTTTAATCCCAATCACAGCGTGAAAGATCGCATCGCCCTCAGCATGATTGAAGCCGCCGAACGCAACGGCATTATTCAGCCCGGCGATACGCTGGTTGAAACCACCAGCGGCAACACCGGCATTGGGTTAGCGGCGATTGCGGCGGCGAAAGGCTACAAGTTCCGCGTCTATATCAATGATTTCGTTAGCATCGAACGCAGCCAGATTATTCAGGCGTACGGTGCCGAAGTGGTGCCGTTCAGCACCATTGAAGGGTTCAAAGCGTTTTACGATGCCAGCAACGGCGATTTCGTCGCCGCCACCAAATGGCTGGCCGAGCTGGTCACCGCAGCGGAACCGGAAGTGCACTTCCTGCTGCAGCTGGATAATCCGGCCAATCCGGCGGTGCATGAGCGCACCACCGGGCCGGAGATCTGGCGCGACAGCGGCGGCGAGCTGGATATCTTTATCGCCGCCGTCGGCACCGGCGGCACGCTCTCCGGCACCGGACGCTATCTCAAACAGCAGCATCCGGGATTACAGGTGATCGCCGTCGAGCCGGGCGTGGGTTCACAGCCGAGCGAACTGCGGCCGGATCCACTGGAAATTACCGGCGTGCATGCGTTCAGCAACCAGACGCCTGAGCGTATTCCTGCCAATCTCGATCACCGCGTTTACGATGAAGTGATCGCGGTGGAAACCTGGCAGGCGTATACAGCGGCGCGGCAGCTGGCGCTGAGCGAGGGCGTGCTGGTGGGGGATTCCTCCGGGGCAGTGTTGTGGGCGGCCCAACAGGTTGCAGCGCGACCGGAGAACCGCGGCAAGCGCATTGTGGTGTTGCTGGCCGATGGCGGCAGCAGTTATTTAACCACCCAGCTGTTCGCGCATCAGGTACCAGCCGAATCGCTGAAGCTGGCGAGCGCCGTGCAAACCTCCAGGAAAATCGCCTGAAATAATGCGCGATAAATCGCGCCGCTACAGAGTCATGCATGTATTCGTAGCGGCGCGATTTCAATTTAAACCAGCACGTTGCTGGTAATCCCCTTAGCAAACAACAGCGGATCGGTTTCCGGTCGTAACACGTTGATCGCCTTTAAATCACGCGCATACACGTCGATCTCATTCACAAACGCGTTCCCCACCGAATAGTGTCCGTGCGTATGGGTTTTCAGCACGCTGGCGATCTCCTGCGGCGTGGTGTTGAGCGCCTGGCCGTTAAATTCGCTGCCAATCGCTTCCGGGTGTTTGGCCGCATAAGCATGCGCTTGCAGAATCGCGTGGGTGATCGCTGCCGCCACTTCCGGCTGTTCGCGAATCAAACTGCCGCGCGTGCCCACCACACAGCAACTCAGTCTGGCGTACTCGTCCATTAAGTTGGTGCCAATCTCGCGGTAGCCCGGCTTCTGGGTTAAGCGCCACATCACCGGATCGGAACCGCTGGCGGCCTGAATCTCGCCCTTCTCCAGCACCATCGGCAGCAAATCCTGCGGGAACACGCGCCAGTCGACATCGGTATTGGGATCGACGCCGTGCTTTTTCAGCATCAGCGAGAAGAAGTTTTTATCCGCGCCCGCCATGTCGGTGACGCCAATGGTTTTGCCTTTCAGCTGCTCCAGCGTGGTCGGCCCGCCATCGCGCGCCAGCAGGCGCATACAGCCGCCGTGCGTGCCGGCGGTGAGTTTGACGTCAAAGCCCTGCTCCAGCGCTTTCAGCCAGCGCAGCGCCATGCCGATGGCAGCTTCGGCTTTGCCGGTGGCGATGGATTCCAGCAGCAGTTCGGTGGAGTTGCCGAAGTTAACGAACTCCACTTCAAGGTTGTGCGCTTTAAAGAAGTTATGCTGATCGGCCACCACTACCGGCGCAAGGCAGATGGCGTTGAGATTGACCGCCAGACGCACATGCGTTGGCTTCGCCAGCGCCCATTTTCCGGGGCCATCTTGCAGTAAATCGCCGGGCATCTGCATGCCCGCCATATGATCGTCGGCAAACACGCGGCCCGGTAACGTTGCCGCCATCGCCGATGCGGCGGAATATCCCAGAAAATGCCGACGGGAAACTAAATAATTATTTGGCATTAAATGACTCCCAAAAATAAATGCAGGTGAAGGTGTTGACCCTAATTAATGGCTCGCGCAGAAACAGCCATTGCAAATTAACACTTCCACCGGCGGCAGAATTATGCCGATTCCGCATGTATATAGCCGGTTTATTGCTTTTACAGCGGTGGCAGAACAGGAAACAATTAAGCCTGATTTAATAAGGGGATTAATAACGCATGGCAAATAACCCGCCCTTTCTGGCTGAAATATTGCCGGTGATTATTCAGGCCTTAGAAAAAGACGCTGAAGAGGTTGATCGCAGCGGCGAATTTCCCAAAACCGCTTTTAGCGTGTTGCAGCAGCATGGCTTGCTGCATTTTGTATTGCCGACGGCGTCGGGCGGCAGCGGCGGCGATCTGCTGGCAAGCCAGGCGATTATCCAGGCCGTGGCGCGCGGCGAACCTTCTGCGGCGCTGATCCTCATCATGCAGTATCTCAACACGCGTCGCCTCGACGACAGTTCAAACTGGTCAGAAGCGGTGCGCCGCAGGGTGGCGGAGAGCGTGATTCGCGACGGTGCGCTGATTAACGCGCTGCGCGTCGAACCCGAATTAGGCACGCCCGCGCGCGGCGGATTGCCCGCCACCCGCGCACGCCGCACCGCTGAAGGCTGGCGCATCAGCGGCGAGAAGATTTACTCCACCGGCAGCTATGGACTGAGCTGGTTTCTGGTGTGGGCCAGCAGCGACGATGCCGATCCGCTGGTCGGCGGCTATCTGGTGCCGGCCAACGCGCCCGGCATCCACATTATTGATGAGTGGGATCACCTCGGCATGCGCGGCACCTGTAGCCATCGTGTGGTGCTGGACGAGGTGCTGATCCCGCTCGATCACGCGGTCAACGTCGCGCCGTGGAGCACGCCGCGACCCGGCCTCAACGAAGAGGAATCGCTGTGGATGGCGGTGCTGCTCGGTTCGCTGTATGACGCCATTGCGCACAGCGCGCGCGACTGGTTTATCGGCTTTTTGCAGCAGCGCGTGCCGGCCAATCTTGGCGCACCGCTGGCATCATTGCCGCGCTTCCAGGAGCTGGTGGGCCGCATCGATACGCTGCTGTTTACCAGTCAAACTATGCTAAGCAGCGCCGCCCAAGGCCACGTCGCCAGCGGACATGCCGCACAAATCAAACAGGTGGTAATCGAAAACGCCATTCGCAGCGTGCAGCTGATGGTGGAAAGCATTGGCAACCACGCGCTGACGCGCCACCATCCGTTACAACGTCACCTGCGTAACGTGCTTTGCGGCCGCATACATACGCCGCAGGACGACGTCATTTTCACTTCCGTGGGCAAATCCGCCCTTTCTGCTGAGAGGAGTACATCATGACGCTGGAATTTATTGGTCTGGTTGGGGCGCAGGAGAGCAGCGAATCGCTGGCGGCGCATGGGCCGACTGTCGATGTGCCGTTTATCAAAGCCTTTTCCCACGCGCAGGAGTACGCCGGTTTTGACAAGGTGCTGCTGGCGGTGAATACCCGCGCGCCGGATTCGATGATCATCGCCAGTTATGTGGCGGCTTTTACCGAAAAATTGGGCTTGCTGGTGGCGCATCGACCCGGCTTTCAGGCACCGACTTTTGCCGCCCGCCAGTTTGCCACGCTCGATCAGCTCAGCCAGGGACGCGCGGCCATCAATGTGATCACCGGCGGCGACAGCGGCGATTTGCAGCGCGACGGCGATTTCCTTAGCAAAGATGAGCGTTACGCGCGCACCGGCGAGTATCTCGACATCATGAAACTGACGTGGGAATCACGTACGCCGTTCCGCTATGACGGCAAGTTTTACCAGGTGGGAGATAATCTCACCGAGGTTAAACCCTGGCAGCAGCCGCGCGTGCCGGTCTATTTCTCCGGTGCTTCAGAAGCCGCCATCGATATCGCCGCACGTCACGCCGACGTGTATATGATGTGGGGCGAACCGCTGGAGCAGGTGAAAGCGAGAATTGAGCAAGTGCGCGCGGCAGCGAAGAAATATGGCCGCGATAAGCATATTCGTTTCAGCCTGTCGCTGCGCCCGATTCTCGGCGATAGCGATGAACAAGCCTGGGCGCGCGC
The DNA here is from genome assembly GCF_019795975.1 of Pantoea sp. DY-17. Taxonomy (NCBI): domain Bacteria; kingdom Pseudomonadati; phylum Pseudomonadota; class Gammaproteobacteria; order Enterobacterales; family Erwiniaceae; genus Pantoea; species Pantoea sp. DY-17. The sequence goes on from NZ_JAIMIG010000002.1 coordinate 279,043, forward strand.
CAATCGACTGCTGCGGGATGCGCAGGCCAACATTGGCGGCAAGGCGATTCAGCCTGATAGCAATACCGGATCGCAGCGACTGTATCAGCTCGCCACCGCACGCAAAGTATACGATAGCTGCCTGTGGACGGAGATTGCGGCGCTGTCCGGCGCGGCGGGCAATTCCACCGCGCTGGTGGGTTCAGCGGATACCGTGGCCGATGCCGCGCTGGAGTATTACAAGCTCGGCATCACCACGTTCCTGTTCCGTGGATTTGATCAGCTGCGCGATGCCACCGATTACGGACAACATTTGTTGCCGCGTATCCGTGAGCGGGTGAAGACGTTAGCGGCCGCGGCGGCGTAGAAGGCCAATGGCGCGCAATTTATTGCGCCATTGCGGATTAAGATGCGACGCCGCACCAGCGCACTAACGTCAATGCTATGGCTTTGGTGCAGGCTACCAGATCGGCGATTGGCACATGCTCGTTGGGTTGATGCGACATCGCCGGATCGCCCGGTCCAAAGTTCACCGTTGGCGTCTGCCCTAATGTGCTCGGCAAACCAATGTCGCTGTGCGCGCCGAATCCGGCCAGTTGCGGATTCAGTGCCGCATCACTGACGCTCTGCTGGAAGGTGGTGACAAACGGGTGATCCGCTTCGATTTCGGCGCAATCGGCATCCAGAATCCATTCCACTTTGGCCGGATGTTGCGCCAGATAAGGATCTAACGCACAGACTTTAGCAACGTGCGCCTCAATCTCTTTTTTGACGTGTCCGCCCAGCCCCATCTCATCCTTCTCGCCCGGCAGATATTGCACATCAATCACAATCTCGGCGCGGCCCGCAATCGAGGCCGGATGTTCACCCACTTTCAGCTGCGTAACGATAATCTGGTTTGGTAATTCCATCAGCGGATGGTTTTTGCTCGGCTGCGTTTGCCAGCGGCGATTCAGCACATCCAGGCCATCGAGCATCTGGCGGCACAGCGTCACCGCATCCACCGGGCCGCTGCTGTCCCAGCTGTTGGGCGTCAGCTCCGCGTGGCCGCCGATGCCGTCGAGAATAATGCGACCCCACAAAATGCCGTGGCAGATTGGCGAGATGCGGTTGGCGGTCGGTTCCGTCATGATGCCCGCATCGGCTCTGAATCCGCGATCGACCATCGCCAGCGATCCCATGCCGCCGATCTCTTCATCCACCACCGTGGTAAACACCACGTCGCCCGCCAGACGAATGTTGAGATCCTGCAACAGCTCGACCGCCATCAACATGCAGGCCACGCCGCCTTTCATATCCACCGCGCCGCGACCGTACACCGCTGCGTTTTTGATCTCCGGCACAAAGGGATCGGTGAGCCAATGTTCCGGCGGCCCCGGCGGCACCACGTCGATATGACCAGTCAGCATCAGCGATTTGCCGCCGCCCGCGCCGGTTAACGTGCCGCCGAGATTGGGACGACCTTCAAAGGTGCGGCCTTTATTGGCGCCCGGTCGGCCCTGATACTTGGCGTAGAGCGCCGGACCATCCGGATCCCACAGATCGGTTTCCATGCCCAACGATTCCAGACGCTGCTGCAGATAGCGCTGGCAATCGCGCTCGCCCGGCCCAGCTTCGCGCGGATCAACTTTGACGATCGAGGGAAACGCCAGCAGATCGCACAGCGTGTTGGCGATGCGTTCGGCGCTCGCCTCAACGTGCGCGCTGATTTGTTCAGTCAGATTCATTAGTTATCTCCGATAGATAAATAGTCGTTGTGCCATCAATACGATAATCAACAGAATGCCCACCACGCCGAGTTGCCAGACGCTGTTCAATCCCAGCTGCAACATGCAGGTTTTGAGGGTGACCAGCATCAGCGCGGCGGCTAACACGCCGATTACGCTGCCGCGTCCGCCAAAGATCGCCACGCCGCCGAGCAGAGCCGCGGTAAGGGATTCGAGCTCCAGATTGACGCCGATTTCCGGGCGCGCGCTGCCCAGCCAACTGAGCGAAACGAATCCCGCGCAGCCCGCCAGCAAGCCGCTCAGGCAGTACGCGAGAAAGCGCAGGCGATCGACCGGAATGCCGACCAGCCGCGTGGCGTGTTCGTTGAAACCACAGGCGTAGATCCATTTGCCCCATGCACTTTTGCTGAGAATCAGCCAGGCGATGAGGAATGCCGGAATCACGCAGGTGAGAAACGGCAAAGGAATAAAGAACTGCGCGCCGCGTCCCCATTGCGTCAGTTGCGCAGGCACGCCGGCGACGGCGGCGCCGCCGGTTAGCGCCAGCGCCAGACCGGAAAACAAGTAGAAGCTGCCGAGCGTGACAATCAACGGCCAGAGACGCAGCTGCGCGATCAGCCAGCCGTTAATCGCGCCTGCCAGCGTGCCGGTGATCAGGCAGATCGGCGGCAGCCAAAGCGGATTGATGCCCTGATTGAGCGCCAGCATGCCGATCACCGCCGAGAGCGAAACGTTGCCGCCCACCGAGAGATCGATACCGCCGCCGCCGCTCATCACCACCAACGATTGGCCGAGCGCCACCAGCGACAGCAAGGTCGCGAACTGCAAAATCGAGGTGATTGACCAGGCAGCCAGCATCTGCGGCAGCACCAGCACAATGCCGATGGCCAGCAGCAGCCACAGCGCGCTGAGCAGCGTCAGGTCGGGAGATTTGCGCCACAACCTCATGCGATCCTCCTGAAGGCAAAAACGCGACCGCTTGCCGCTTCACTGCTCAGAACGATGAGCAGCACCGCGCCGGTGACCACGGTTTGCCACAGCGACGGAATGCCCACCAGCAATAAGCCGTTTTGCAGAATGCGCAGCAGCAACACGCCGAGCAGCGTGCCCAACAAACTGCAGGCACCGCCGGTAATGCGCGTCCCGCCGAGCACCACCGCCGCGATGGCTTCCAGCGCCAGACTGCCGCCGACCGTCATTTCGACGTTGCGATAGGTAGCGATGTAACAGGTAGCGGCGATGCCGCACAGCAGGCCGCTGATCATAAAGGTCGCGATGCGCACCTGAGTGACCGGAATGCCCGCCAGCCGCGCTCTCTCCTCTGAGTTGCCCGCCGCCAGCAGCCACAAACCGTACGGCGTGTGACGTAACACCAGCCAGACGCTCGCCCACACCAGCACGATGACCCACGCCATCACCGGTAAACCCAGCAGCGGATGCATCAGGCCGCTGGTTAAGCTGCCGGGCAACCCGGATAACCACTGTCCGCCCAGCAGCGCAAACAGCCCGGTGCGCCACACGCCGAACAGACCAAGCGTGCCAACAATTGCCGGAATGCGGCCTATCACCACCACCAGCGCGGTCATCATACCCAGCAGCAAACCGAGCAGCGGACCGGCCATTGCTGCCAGCCACGGCGATTGCAGCAGCAACAGCTGGCCGACGCCCCATGCGGCAACGCCCATCACCACGCCCACCGAGACATCCACGCCGCCCATGGCGATCACCAGCGTCATTCCCAGCGCAATCAACAACAGTTCACTGCTGTTGCGCAGAATAGTGAGCAGGTTATCGACGGTGGCGAACCAGGGTGAAAACCAGGAAAAACCGGCGATGGCTAACAGGGCAATCGCCAGCAAGGCGATCTCCCGTGAAGTCATGTGCATGCGAAGCCCCGTTAGAATTTGAACTGATCGACATTCTCTTTGGTGAATACCGCTGGCGAACCGAGCAGCAGCACGCCGGTTTTGCTGTCAAACTTCACCGCTTCGGCGAAGCCCGGCACGCGGTTTTCCGCGCTGAAGGCTTTGCCATCAATCAGCTGTTTGCCTGCCCAAACGGTGAGATAACCGAGCTTCTCCGGATCCCACAACACGGTGTAACCAAAGGCGCCGCTTTTCAGGTAGGCGCGCGCGGTGTTAGGGCTGCAGAAACCGCTGCCGATCACTTTGCCATTTTTGCCTGCGGTCTCAATCGCCTGTGCCACGCCAGGGCAAGTGGTGGAGGCCATAGCGATCAGGCCTTTGATATCCGGATTCGCCGACATCAAATCGGTGGCGATCTGCGCCGCGCGGCTGGCGGAACCGCCGGCATATTGCGGTTTCAGCAAGGTGATATGGGGATATTTGCTCTTCACCCGCTGCTGCATAAAGCCAATCCAGCTGTTGAGGTTGGAGGCGGTGGCTTCGCCGGAGACGATGCCGATTTTGCCGTGATCGCCGACGCGCTTGACCATCTCATCAATGATGGTGTCACCCAAACCCTGATCGGTGGCCTGCGCCACATAAACCGGGCGTCCGCTGTCGGGCGCGTCGCTGTCGCTGGTAAACAGATGCACATTGTTGGCTTTCGCCTGCGCCAACACCGGCGCGATGCTTGAGGCATCGAGCACGCTGATGCCAATCGCATTCACTTTCTGCGCGATCAGGTTCTGCACAATCTGCAATTGATCCATGGGATTGGTATCCACCGGACCGCTGTAAACGAACTCGACGCCCAGATCGCTGGCCGCACGTTTACCGCCCGCTTCCATCGCCTGAAAATAGGGAATACCGATGATCTGCGGCACAAAGGCCACTTTCTCGGCGGCGAGGGCATAACCTGAAAACAGTAATGAGAGAGAACAGACTGCAGTGGTAATTCGACGCATCTTTATTTCCCCTGGGTTAATGGCACAACAATTACTGATTCTCAAAGGCGCGCGCATCGGGATGCGCACCGGTAATTAATGAAACGATTTCATCGGGCGAGGTTTCGGCGTGACGGCGCTCAGCAATTTTTCGCCCCCGGCGGAACACCACCATGCGATCGGCCACCGCGAACACGTCGCTGATGTTGTGGCTGATCAGCACCACCGCGCAGCCGCGTGCGGCGAGTTTGCGGGTGAGCTGTAACACCTTCTGCGTTTCAGCCACCGCCAGCGCGGCGGTCGGTTCATCCATGATCACCAGCTGCGCGTTGAGGTTGAGCGCACGACAGATCGCCACCGCCTGGCGCTGTCCGCCCGAGAGGCTGCCAACCGAGGCTTCGGCATCGGAGATATGCGCGTCGAGATCCTTTAACAGCTGATCGACCTGCTCGCGCATTTCCCGGCGACGCAAAAACGGAATGCCCAGCACGCGCCGCTTGAGCTCACGGCCAAGAAATACGTTTTCCGCGATGCTGAGGTTCTCCGCCAGCGCCAGCTCCTGATAAATGGTGGCGATGCCGTGTTCAGATGCCTGGCGCGGCGAGGTGAATTTCACCGCTTTGCCATCGATCCACAATTCGCCGTCGCTGGCGCTGTAGGCGCCCGACAACACTTTGGTAAAGGTGGATTTGCCCGCGCCGTTATCCCCCAACAGCGCCAGTACTTCACCGCGATGGATGCTGAGATTGACCTGATTGAGGGCGGTTAAGGCGCCAAAACGTTTGCAAATGTTGCGCGCTTCAATAAAACAGCTGCTCATCTCGCCTCCCCGCTGCTGAGATAGGCGGCGCTGTGGAAATCGATTTCCCACTGCAGCACCTGCGCGTAGAGATTGGATAAGCGCTGCTTCTCCTCTTGCGTCAATGCCAACGCGGCGCGATCCAGCTCAGCTTTCAGCCACCTCGCCTGCTGGTGAAACTCCTCTTCGGCATGCATATCGACCCAATGGCGAATGTCGTCATCCAGCAGCGGCTGGGCACTGACGCGCGCGCACCAGTGGTAATACATCCACTCGGCACCAAACATCAGCGTGAGGATCTCGACGAAACTGCCCTGCTTTGCCACGTTAAACATGCCATCGCGGAAGGCGGTGACGCCGGGCAGATCGTCGGGGTAATCCAGTGGGTTAATATTGCGGCGCGCCAGCACCGCTTCAAACCAGGCGATTTGCGTGTCCACCAGCGCATTCAGCACGCCGATTAACCAGCGCTGCTGACGGATATCCGGCGCTTTGCTTACCGCCAGCGCGAAGATGTTGATGGCGGTGGCGACAAAGTTGCCTTCGAATACCAGATAGCGATTGAATACCGCGTCGGGCAGCTGATTGCGCTCGATATCCAGCACAAACGGATGCTGCTGCATCGCCTGCCACAGCGTGTGGTGCTGCTGTAAAAGCTGGTCAGTGAAGCTGTTCATTACGCCTCCTCCAGCGCCGCTTGCGCCACGGACATAAAGTGCTTCACGCGTTCCAGCTCGACCTCATTCCACCACACGCCATCAAATTTCAGGGTGCTGGCGACGATCACGCCTTGAGTACGACCAAGAATCTGGCAGACGTTGGCAGGCGTGACGCCGGAACCGACCAGCAGCGGCAGCTCGGTGGCGGCGCGGATTTCGTCGATCTCATCCAGCGTGGCGCTGTCGCCGGTGCGTTGCCCGGTGGCGATCACCGCATCGGCTTCAAAGAAATCGACGTCGCGCGTCAGCTCCTGAATCGAGCGATCAGCCACAATCGCGTGGCTGCCGTGTTTGACGTGGCTGTCGGCAAACACGCGAATGTGTTCAGCGCGCAGCTGGCTGCGGTAGCGCAGCGCTTTCGCCGCCGCACCTTCAATAAAGCCTTCGTTGGCGATATAGGCGTTGGCCCACTGATTGACGCGCACAAAATCCGCGCCGCCGGCTAAAGCGGTGGCAAAGGCGGGAATCGCGGCGTTCGCCAATACGTTAATGCCCAACGGCACGCCAAAACGCTCGCGGATCTTTTCGGTGATCACCGCCATAAAAGCGGCAGTTTCCGGCCCAATATCGTCTGGTTTGGCAAACGGAATATCGCCGTGGTTTTCGATAATTAACCCATGCACGCCACCGGAAATATAATTATCGGCATCACGCAGTGCGCGCTCAATAATAGCTGAGAGCGGTTTACCGCGATATTTAGGTGCACCCGGAAAAGCATCACAATGCACTACGCCAATCACTGTTTTCTTTCTGGAAAAAATATCTTGTATTGCGCTGGTTTTTCCTGCTGATATAGAAACCATCTTCTCCACCTTATTAACGAGAACCATTATGCAAATTTATGTTGCAGGGAATATTGTTGTTGATGAAACCTGGTCGATTGGCGATCTGCCGCAAAAAGGCGCATCGATCCACGGCGTAAAAACCTCGCAGGATATTGGCGGTAAAGGCGCGAATCAGGCGATTGTTATTGCACGCTGTGGTCTCGATACACGATTAATTGCCGCAATCGGTCACGACAGTAACGGACAATGGCTGCGTGAGAAAATAGCGCATGAGCCGGTTAAGCTATTTCCCACTCAATATTCTTCACCACACAGCGACTCCTCAATTATTCTTAACAGCAGCGATGGCGATAACGCCATTATTACTACCACCGCTGCGGCAGATGCATTAACCGTCGAACAGATGCTGCCTTATTTAGCCGATGCAAAGAAAGGCGATATAATGCTGCAACAGGGCAACTTCTCGGTTGAGAAAACCCGTGTTCTTTTTATCTGGGCAAAAGCCAACGGCATGAAAACGGTCTTTAATCCTTCGCCGGTCAATGCTGATTTCGCCCAACTCTGGCCGCTAGTGGATATCGCGGTGGTTAACCAGCTGGAAGCTGAGCGGCTGCAACCGGCTGGCGTCAGCACCTTAGTGATCACCCAAGGCGCACAAGGCGCGTGGTTGATCACCGAAACCGAGCGCCACTTCTGTCCGGCAGCGGCGGTAAACGCGGTGGACAGCACTGGCGCGGGCGATACCTTCCTCGCCGTGCTGCTCGCCTCCTCGCTGTTACGCGAAGTGGAGCCCGATGCGCTTGCCCTGCAGCATGCCAGCCAGGCCGCCGCTATTACCGTGAGTCGTACCGGCACCGTTAACGCATTCCCCACACAACAGGAACTCGCTGCGCTGCTGGCTACGCGCAGCGAGTGATCGGTTACTTAAACAGCGAACGGTAACTGTCGACGTTCGCTTTGGTGACCACGGTGGCCGGCACCAGAATAGTTTTGTTCACCGTTTTGCCTTCAGAGAGCGCGTTGAGAGCTTTCAGCGCCTCTTCACCCATCTTTTTCGGATCCTGCTGCAATACGGCGGTGACGTAGCCGCCATCGATCCCGCTGATGGCTTTGGCCGTCAGATCCCAGCCAAATACTTTGATATCTTTCTGGCGGCCCTGGTTTTCGACCGCCGCAATCGCACCCAGCAGTGCCGGTTCGCCGGTGGCGTAAATTGCGGTTAAATCAGGATTGCCAGTGATCAGATTTTCTGCGGCCGTCATGGCGTTGTCCTGAATATTCTGGCCATCTACCACATCGGCAACGGTGATTTTGCTGTTGGTTTTGATAGTCTCTTCGAAGCCTTTCTGACGCTGGTTCTGAATAGCCGAGTTCAATGCACCAACAATGCCGAGACGCGCTTTGCCGCCCATCTCTTTCGCTACGTAATCGACGAAATATTTACCGAGGATTTTGCCGCCTTCGAGATTATCTACGCCAACCTGCGCTGCTTGTGGACCGGCCGGTAATACAGCATCAATGGCGATGACCGGAATGTTAGCCGCTGCGGCTTCTTTAATGGCGGGCATAATGCCGTTGACGTCAATGGCATCAACCAAAATACCTTTCACGCCTTGCTGAATATAGTTTTCAATTGCATCGTTCTGCGCCACTGGATTATCGGTGGCGTTAAAGATAACCAGATCTTTTCCGCTGGCTTTTGCGGCTTCCTGTGCGCCCTGATTCATCAGATTAAAGAACAGCGCCTGCTGATTAATTTGCACCAACGCATACGTCGGCGCAGCCTGCGCCAGCGAGAAAAATGAACCCGCAGTAATTAAGGTGGAAGCCAAAACCAATGAACGCAGTTTTCCGGTGAAAGATAACATCATGGTGTTCCTCGTCGGGAATAAATAATAATCAGCGTTTCCCAGCGTTAAGACACTGAGATTATTTTTGGCGGGCAAATATCGATGACGTGATATACACACTGCATAAGTGCAGTGTTTTTATAGCGACCTGCTTAAGTTTGTTTCGGTAACCCATCCGCTAGGAATACCTGGTGAAATAACTTAAGTCGGTTTGGGAAGTGATTCCCGGTAATGCGGTAAACTGTGCATACAATTCGCTGAGTAAATATTTTTGTCAAGTGTTTATTTGGTTGGCGATGTGTAATGATTAACGCGTAAGGTCGCCATTCATGGCGACCTTGTAACCACCACACGATGATCCCGATGTAATAATGGCGAGGAACATGAATTCAAAACGCGTGTTGTTATCCGACGTGGCACAATTAGCCGGGCTCTCTAAAGCCACGGTCTCTCGCTATATGAATCACAGTATCGTGTTGCCGCAGGAGACAATTGACCGCATCGAAGCGGCGATTCGCCAGCTCGATTATCGCGGCAACAGCCTGGCGCGACGCCTGAGCAAAGGCGGCAGCGAAACCCTGGGTTTGGTGCTGCCCGATATCACCAACTCCTTCTTTGCCGAACTGGCTGATGCCGCAGAAGAGGCGGCGTCGGCGCGCGGTTACAGTTTGGTGCTGTGCATCACCCGCAACAATCCCGACAAAGAAGCGCAGTTCATTCGCTGGCTGGATACGCGTCAGGTTGATGGCCTGCTGTTCACCACCAACCGACCGGATAACGGTTTGTTGCGTAAAGAGATTCAGCGCCATCAGCATATTGTGTTGCTTGATGAAGATATTCCCGGCAGCAGCGTGCCGAAAGTGTTTGCCGACAACGTGCAGGGCGGACGCATCGCCACCGAACAGCTGATCGCCGCCGGACATCGCCACATCGCCTTTATCGGTGGCCCGGAACAGTTGATGAGCGTGCGCGAACGTTATCTCGGCTTCTGCACCGCCATGAAGCAGGCCGGTTTATCGGTGCCTGCAGAATGGGTGATGTACGGCAACTACGAGCGCGAGTTCGGTCAGCAGGCTTTGCAGCGGCTGTTCAGCCAGTCGCCGCGCCCTTCCGCAGTGTTTGCGGCCAGCGATTATCTGGTGCTGGGATTGCTGGACGGTTTACGCGCCAGCGGCTTGCAGGCACCGGATGCCCTTTCGCTGGTCGGCTTTGATGATGCCAACTACACCGACCTGACGCAGCCGCGCATCTCCACCATCCGCCAACCCGCGCGCGAACTGGGTTATACCGCCGTGGACATCATGCTGCGCCTGCTGAATAACGACGTGAATATCCCGCTGGAAACACGCTTACCCGTTGAATGGGTGGGACGCGATTCGATTCAAATCCGCCTACCCTGATCCATCGTGGCGCAAAATTGCACAGCCTTGGCGCAAAAGTTGATCAATGAAGTGAAGTTCAGTACTTCGAGGTAAACCGGTTTACTGAACAATAAAATTTTAACCTGCTGAATCTTCTCGCGTTTGATGCAGGCCAAACTGACTAAATTCTAACCTGGCACAGAAGCTGCAACGTTTCCAGCGGCAAACAAATATCGTTGTAACCCATGGCTCTGGAAGTGCGGCCAGTGTTTTAACTGACAGGTAAACCGGTTTACTAGAGGGTAAATCGTGTTAGTTAAAGCATTGCTGCGCTAACAGGCCAAGTTCCCGGCAACCGATTGGGAGTGTTCAGATGCAGCAGCCTCATGCTACCCCAGCGCGGGTAGAGATGATTAACATCACCAAAACTTACGGTTCGATACGATCCCTACGCGGCGTCAATCTGCAACTGGCACCGGGCGAAGTGCTGGGCTTAGTCGGCGACAACGGCGCGGGTAAATCGACGCTGACCAAAGTGCTCTCCGGCGCGGTGGTGCCCACCAGCGGCACCATTCGCGTTGACGGTGAACAGCAACACTTCACCAATCCGGCCGATTCGCGCCGCTGCCATATTGAAATGGTCTATCAGGATCTGTCGCTATGCGACACGGTGGATGTCGCCGGCAATCTGTTTATGGGACGCGAGCCGATGAAAAGCTTGCTCGGCATTCCCTTTCTCGATCAGGCAAAAATGCACGCCGAAGCGCGCGAGATGCTGAAAGGTTTGGGCATTTCGATTCCGGATACGCGCTTGCTGGTGCGCAATTTGTCAGGCGGACAACGCCAGGCTATTGCCATTGCGCGCGCCGCCGCCTTCGAACCGAAAGTGCTGATCATGGATGAACCGACCGCTGCCTTAGCGGTGGCAGAAGTGGAAGCAGTGCTGGAGTTGATTCGCCGCGTCTCGGCGCGCGGCGTCAGCGTTATCCTCATCACCCATCGCCTGCAGGATCTGTTCCTGGTGTGCGATCGCATCATGGTGATGTACGAAGGCACCAACGTGGCGGACCGGCGCGTGGCGGATACCAGCTTAAGCGATATCGTTAATTTGATCGTGGGTGAGAAATTTACCGCTCACTCAGCGGCTGCACACTGAGGTAACGGGATGAGCATCATGAATTTAAGCAGTTCGCGCATGATCCAGCATTCGCTACCGCGTCGCCTGTTGCACAACCATTCGGGCGTGGTAAGCATTGCGCTGTTTTTCATCTTTTGCTGCGTGGTGTTTTCGCTGATCACCAGCAATTTTCTCTCCAGCAACAACTGGCTGAACATCATTCGCCAAAGCGCCCCGCTACTGATCGTCGCCACCGCGATGACGCTGGTGATCACCACCGGCGGCATTGATTTATCGGTGGGTTCAACGCTGGCGCTGGTCGGCGCGCTTTCGGCTATCGCGCTGAATAACTGGGGATTGCCGTGGCCGGTGGTGTTAATTGGCGGACTGCTGCTGGGCGGATTGGTTGGCGCCATCAACGGCTTCTTTATCGCCTTTGAGGGGATTCCGGCGTTTATCGTCACCCTGGCTACCTTGGCCGTGGTGCGTGGGATCGCGCTGCTGGTCACTCAGGGTTATTCGATTCCGGTGCCGGCCGACAGTCTGTTTACCTTTATGGGCCGCGCATGGGTGCTGGGCATTCCGATGCCGGCGCTGATTGGCATTGTTGTGCTGTTCGCCGGGCATATTGTGCTCAACCACATGCGCTTTGGTCGCTACGTGACGGCGATTGGTTCGAATGCCGAAGGCGCGCGTCGCAGCGGCATCAATACTAAATCGGTCACCATGAAGGTCTACATTATCAGCGGCATGGCGGCGGCGCTGGCCGGGATGATTATCACCGCGCGTCTCGGCAGCGGCTCATCCAATCAGGGCGAAGGCTTTGAGTTGCAGGTGATCGCCGCCGTGGTGCTCGGCAGCACCAGCCTGTTTGGCGGCTTCGGCACCATTATCGGTACGCTGCTGGGCGCGCTGTCGATTGCGATTATCCAGAACGGGCTGATCCTGTCGCACATCTCGCCGTTCTATACGCAAATCGCAACCGGCACCATCATTCTGCTCGCCATCTGGCTTAACACCCGCATTCTCAATCCCACTCGCACACCGGCAAAAGGATAGCTCATGAAAGGATCGATTTTTCGCCATGCGGATCCGTTACCGCTCGGCGTGAGCAGCGGACATGTGATGACGGTTTTAGGGCCGCTGCCGCTGGCCGAGATGGGCGTTACCTTGATGCATGAACACATTCTGTTGGATGCATCCGGCAAGTGGGTGCCGCCCTGCTGTTGCAGCGATCGTCATATCGCTGAGATGCCGGTGAAAATGGAGAACCTCGGCGAACTCAACATGAACCCGCTGATGAGCCGCGATAACTGCCAGCTGTTTGATGTCGATATGGCGATTGACGAGCTGATGAAGTATCGCGCGCTGGGCGGCGAAACCATCGTCGATCCTACCAACATCGGCATTGGCCGCGATCCCAAAGGGCTGCAACGCATCGCGCGCTTAACCGGACTCAACATCGTGATGGGCACCGGCTTGTATCTGGAGCCGTCGCATCCGGAATGGGTGAAGAGCATCAGCGTTGAGCAACTCACCGAGAAGCTGATTTTTGACCTTGGCGGCGCAGCGGAGAAACCCGAGGTGATCGCCGGATTGATCGGCGAGATCGGCATCTCCAGCCGCTTTACCGCCGATGAAGAGAAATCGCTGCGTGCCGCCGGACGCGCCAGTGCGGCAACCGGCGTGCCGATTCAGGTGCATCTGCCGGGTTGGGAGCGTTTAGGTCATAAAGTGCTGGATATTCTGCAGCAGGAAGGTGCCGATCTGCGTCACACCGTACTGTGCCATATGAATCCCAGCTTTGCCGATAAGACCTATCAGCGTGAACTGGCCGACCGCGGCGTGTTCCTCGAATACGACATGATCGGCATGAGCTATTACTACGCTGATGAATCCGCGCAATCGCCTTCCGATGAAGAGAACGCGCGCGCCATCTGCGAATTGATTGATGACGGCTACATTCAGCAGATTTTGCTGTCGCAGGATGTGTTCCTGAAAACCATGCTGACGCGCTTTGGCGGCCACGGTTATGGCTACATCCTCAAACATTTTGTCCCGCGTCTGAAACGTCACGGCGTTAGCGGCGAACAACTCGAAACCTTAATGATTGCTAACCCGCAGCGCGTATTTGGCGGGTAAAAGGGAAAATATCATGCAGAAACAAGTCTTGCTGGTGGGCGAATCCTGGACCAGCACCTCGAACCACATCAAAGGCTTTGACCAGTTCTCCACCGCCACCTGGCACAGCGGTGCCAGCGATTTTATCGCGGCGCTGAAGGATAGCGATTACGCCATTACCCACATGCCAGCGCATGCCGCCGCCACCGATTTCCCGCTGACGCTCGAAGGGCTGCAAAAGTGGGATGTGATAATTCTTTCGGATATTGGTGCCAATACGCTGCTGCTGCATCCCGATACCTGGCTGAAAAGCCGTCGTACCGCCAATCGCCTGGCATTGATCCACGATTACGTCGCCGCTGGCGGCAGCCTGATGATGATCGGCGGCTACTTCAGTTTTCAGGGCATCAACGGCGGCGCGCGATTCCGCAATACGCTGGTGGAAAAGGTGTTGCCGGTGCGCTGCCTCGCCTGGGATGACCGCATTGAAACGCCGGAAGGTTCTACGCTGGAGATGACGCAATCACATGCGCTGCTCGATAACATCTCCGGCGAATGGCCGTGGATGCTGGGCTACAACGAGGTGGAGATGCAGCCCGAAGGCACGCTGCTGGCGACCGTCGCCGGAACAGCGCATCCTTTATTAGCGGTGCGGGAATATCAGCAAGGCCGTTCGCTGGTGTGGACCAGCGATATGTCGGCGCACTGGCTGCCGGAAGAGTTTACCCAATGGCCCGGCTATCGCCAGCTGTGGATTAACTGCTTCGACTGGCTGACGGAGCGCGCCTGATGCAGCCCGCTTCACTGGCACTTGCTCAGCAACTGCTCGGCTTCGACACCATTAATCCACCGGGCAACGAAGCTTCCTGCATGGCGTTTTTTGCCGCGTGGCTCAGCGATCAGGGTTTTGAGGTGCAGCTATCGTCGTTTGGCGAAGGTCGCAGCAATCTGGTGGCGCAGATGCGCGGCTCCGCTGCGGGCAAACCGCTGGCGTTTACCGGACATCTCGACACCGTGCCGCTCGGCAATCAGCCGTGGCAGCACGATCCTTTTGGTTCGGAAATTGCGGACGATCGGCTTTATGGGCGCGGTTCGAGTGACATGAAAGCGGCCATCGCCGCTTTTGCCCACGCCTGCATCAAGCAGCAACCGGCGATTCGCGCCGGGCGCGGCGTGGTGTTGCTGATTACCGGCGGTGAAGAGACCGGCTGCGATGGCGCGCAGGCGCTGATTGCGGCCGGAACGTTGCCAGAGATTGGCGCATTGATCGTTGGTGAACCCACCGCCAACTATCCGGTAATTGGTCACAAAGGCGCGCTGTGGCTGCGCTGCGAGACGCGTGGCAAAACCGCGCACGGTGCGATGCCGGAATTAGGCATTAACGCCATCTATCTCGCTGCCGATGCGTTAGGCAAAATCCGCCACTTCTCGCCGGGCGCGCCGCATCCTTTAATGAAGCAACCGACGCTGAACGTTGGCCGCATTCAGGGCGGCCTGAATATTAACTCGGTGCCGGATCGCACGGCGTTTGATGTTGATATCCGCAGCGCGCCAAACCTGCAACACGCCGCTATTCGCCAGCGGTTAGGCGAATTAATGGGCGAAGCAGTGCACATCACCACTTTGGTCGATCTGCCTGCGGTGTTGAGTTCCGAAGAGAATCTGTGGATTCAGTCGATCTACCGTCACTGTCAGGCGTTTTTCGAGCAGCCGTTGCAAGCGCGCGTGGTGCCCTACTTTACCGATGCATCGTTGCTGTTGCCCGCGCTGGGTGATCCGCCGTGCATTATTTTAGGTCCGGGCGAACCGAAGATGGCGCATCAAACCGATGAGTATTGTCTGGTGAGTAAGCTGGGGGAAGCCGAGCAGTTGTATGGGCAGATTATTGCGGAGTGGATGAAGGGTTAATATCGGTCGCCATGAATGGCGACCGCCGGGAATTGCTGGGTACACAGTCCTGCGCACCCAGCATCTTTATCAGAAACGATAGCTCGCCGAGACAGAGAAATTACGTGGATCGCCGTACACGATGCCGCCGTTGCTGACGTTGGTGTCGTACTCTTTGTCGAACAGGTTGTTAATGTTCGCCTGCAGTGAGACGTTTTTGGTGACGTCGTAGCGTGCGAACAAATCGACCACCGAGTAGCTGCCCTGTCGTGCGCGCCAGGTGCCTTCGCCGTCTGGACCGCCAATGTCGCCGTAGGTTTTCGACTGCCAGGTCACGCCACCACCCAGGGTCAACTGATCCAGCATCGGCAAGCGATAGCTGGTGAAGAGGTTGAATGAGGTGCGTGGCAGCTGAGAATTGTAGTTTTCGCCTTCGCGATCTTCCGCCACATAACTGGTACCGCCGAAGGTCATCTGCCAGTTATCGGTTACCGCACCGTTGACTTCAAACTCCACGCCACGGCTCACTACGCCACTTTTACCCACATAAATGGCATTGCCCGTTTCCGGGTTGGTTTGTCCGGTCGCTTCGCCAACGTTATCCAGTTCAGTGCGGAATACGGAGATCGAGGTGGTCAGGCGGCTGTTAAACCAGTCTGATTTCACGCCCGCTTCGTAGTTCTTGCCAATCACCGGCGCCAGGAATCCGCCCGAGGCATCCTGATAATCCTGCGGCTGGAATACCGAGGTGTAGCTGGCATACGCCGACCAGTTGTCGTAGAAGTCCCAAATCACACCACCGTACGGCGTGATGTTGTTCTTCTCCATCTCTTCGCTCAGCGTCTGACGATTCCAGTTGGTATAACGCGCGCCCAGAATCACATGCAGCGGATCGGCCAGCGAGATGCGTGTTGCCAGATAAGCAGATTTCTGACGTACCAGCTGTGTATCTGAAGCCGGTTCGCGCGGATCCCAGTTAGATTCCGGGAAATCGCCGTTGTAGTTATTGAAGTTACCCAGCTCTGCTGATGAGATGTTCTCCCACGAGCTGTAGTACTTGTTGTCCTGACGACTGTAGTTAACGCCAATCATCAGCTCATGCTGACGTCCCAACAATTCGTATGGGCCGCTGGCGAAGGCATCCACCGCATCCACTTTACGTTTGCCGGTGTTATAGCCGGTGCCGCCGATAACCGGATAGCCGGCGTAAGAGGAAGAGCCCGCGCCGGTGGTTTTATCAAAGAAGCCATCGATATACAGCTGTTTGCTGTCGAGGAACATTTCGTTATGCGTGCCGTTAAGCGTGATGTTCCAGCCGTTATCGAAGTTTTGCTGCAGGTTAACAAAGACCTTTTTGTTTTCTTTGTTGTTGTAAGCCCAGTCTGGCGCGGTGTTGTAACCACGACGCGCTTTGATCTGAGAACCGTCGGTATACCAGCGCGGCGAACCGCTCCACATTGGCGAATCGGTGTTTACCTGGGTAAATTCGTAACCAACCGACAATTTGGTGGAGTCGGTCAGATCAGCGTCAACCACGCCATAAACGAACTTTTTGTCTGCGCCGTAGCGTTCGATAAAGCTGTTTTTGTCTTCATAGCCCGCAACTAGCCGACCACGTACGTTCCCTTCAGGCGACAGCGGTGCAGAGAGATCGGCAACGTAACGCTGCTTGTTCCAGCTGCCGTAGCTGGCGGAAACATCACCGGTGAACTCTTTGCTATCGGCGTGCTTGCGCACCATGTTGATGGAGGCAGAAGGATTGCCTGGGCCAGTCAGCAAGCCGGTGGCACCGCGCACCACTTCGACGCGCTCATACAGCGCCATGTCGCTCTGCGCATCGCCAAGGTTCCAGCGTGAGGCGAAGGCAGTTGGAATACCGTCGACCATATAGTTGTCGATCAGGAAACCGCGCGAATAGTAGTTGGTGCGGTCCATATCGGAAGAGACGCCGTGGATACCGGTGGTGTTCTTCAGCACATCGTTCAGCGATTGCAGCTGTTGGTCTTGCATACGCTGCTTGCTGACGATCGAAACCGATTGCGGAATATCGCGCGCGGTGAGCGCCATTTTGGTGCCGGCACGCGTTACTGGTACGCTGTAATCCTGTGCCGCCTGCTGTTGCTGATCGGCGTTAGCGCTGGCATCCACGTTCAGCGTCTGTTCGGTGTTGGTGGTCTCTGCTGCCTGCGCGATACCCGACGCAACCATCACAGCCAGTAAAGAGAGACGTAACGCACGCTGAGGCGCACTGCCGGGTTTCCTGACGCGCAAATCACTGAAAGACATACGATTCCTCAATCAACTTATCGTTATTTTTTTGCGGCACCGCTGCTGACGTCGGAAAGAGGAACAACAGTAAGGAAGCCGTTAAGAAAGCAAATGAGAAATATACGCATTAAGATTTCCAATGCAAGAAATTGTTACCAGTTTACTGACACTTTTACACTTGGTGAAAAGCCTTATTCTTCAACGAGTAATAGTTGACTTACGTTATTTTCAGGAAGGTTCATGGCGTGGCTTTCGGCAACTATGTGAAATTGAACAGATTCTTATGTGTACGGTAACCATTTATGGCGACCTTCACACGCACCGCATACACACGCATATTAAATCACCCACTATTATTCTCCTTACTCTCCCGCGTCACGTGAATAAGCCAAATAGCTCGATAAAGCGTCACGGAATATAAAGGAATCTCTGATCACCCGGATATTTTACAGACAATTCTGCCCACGTTTGATTATTTTAATTTGGCAAAAAATCTCGTAGAATACCTCCCTTTACACCAGTCAAATAAGTAATAAGGATTAATACATGAGCGATGCACTTAAAGCATTGAACAATCTTCGTACGCTGCGTGCCGAGGCGCGTAATATTGACGTCGCAGCATTAGAAGAGATGCTGGAAAAATTCGCCGTGGTCGTCGCAGAGCGCCGTGAAGAAGCGGAAGCAGAAACTGCAGCTCAGCGCGAAAAAGAAGAAAAGCTGGCGCTGTATAAAGAGATGTTGTTGAAAGACGGCATTGATATTAGTGACCTGGCGCAATTAACTACCCAGGAAAGCAAGCCTAAGTCGAAACGTGCTCCGCGCCCCGCGAAGTATAAATTCATCGACGAACAGGGGAACGAGAAATTGTGGACCGGCCAGGGCCGTACGCCGTCACCGATTAAAGCCGCACTGGAAGCTGGCGGTTCAATGGATGATTTCCTGATTTAATCGGTGACTTGCTGTACAGCGTATGAACAGTAAAAACGCAGCACAAGTGCTGCGTTTTTTTGTTATTACTTCTGCGCGTTAATCTGTTTGATATACGCTTTTAAAACGTCGTAAACATAATCCTGGCAAGCGATACCGGATTGCGCATCATACTTGCCGTTAAGTCAGATAATCCCCCGGAAATATCTGACGTCTTTTACTAATAAGCTTATTTCAGAACCGCACAGGCCTGCGCAATTCTGCGGCCCGCTTCACGCACCGTTTCAATGTCGGTGGCAATCGACAAACGGAAATAAGGTGATAATCCGTACGCGCTGCCCGCCACGCCAGAGACACCGCTTTCCAGCAGATAATTCATCACATCCTGCTCGCTTTCGATCTTCTGACCATCGGGACGCGTTTTACCTAATAAACCGGCGCAGCGACAGAAAATAAAGAACGCGCCATCAGGATTAAGCACGTCAATTTCCTGCACCGGCTTTAACAGCGCCATAATCGCATCGCGGCGATCCTGATAAGACTTGCGTTGCGGCGGCAGGAAGTCGAGTCCACCGTTATACGCCGCCACCGCTGCGGCCTGACTGATCGCGCTGGCACCGGAGCTGTTTTGCGACTGCACCACCACCATCGCGTCAGTCAAAGCTTTAGGCCCGGCACCGAAACCGATGCGCCAGCCGGTCATGGCGTAGGTTTTCGACACGCCGCCCACCAGCAGAATACGGTCGGCTAAATCCGGCGCAACGTGCAGCAGGCTAATATGTTCACGGCCATCAAACAGAATATGCTCGTAGAGTTCATCCAGCATGATCAGCACATCAGGATGATCGCGCAGCACCGTCGCCAGCGCGGTCAGCTCATCTGCGCTGTACACCATGCCAGAAGGATTGCCGGGATTGTTCAGCACCAGCCAGCGGGTTTTAGCAGTGATCGCCTGCGCCAGCTGTTGCGGCTGCAACTTGTATTCCTGCTCCAGCGGACACGCCAGCAGCACCGCTTCGCCGCCGTTGAAACGCACGCTATCCGGAAACGTCGGCCAGTACGGCACTGGCACAATCACCTCATCGCCTTCATTCAGCGTGGCGGCAAAGGCGTTGAAGATAATCTGCTTGGCACCGTTGGCGATGCAAATTTGCGCCAGCTCATAATCGAGCTGATTTTCATTTTTCAGCTTAGCCAGCACCGCTTTGCGCAGCGGCGTGGTGCCGTTGGTCGGCGTGTAGCGCGTTTCACCGGCTTCCATTGCCGCCACCGCCGCCTGGCGAATATGCGCGGGCGTATCAAAATCTGGCTCACCGGTGGTGAGATCGAGAATATCCACGCCCTGCTCTTTCAGCTGGCGCGTCAGTTGACGCGCCGCCGCATTAGCAGAGAGCGACACGGACTGCACACGCTTTGATAAGGTGACCATGTTGAGCTCCTGAATGGGTTAGACCACCGGCAAGCCGAGGTTTTCACGCAGCGTGGCGAACTCGTAATCGTCACGGAACAGGCCGCGACGGCGCAGTTCAGGGATCACCAGCTCAACAAACAGATCCAGCTGCTCGGACATGATCGCCGGCATGATATTGAAACCATCCGCGCCGCCCTCGTTCATCCACAGCTCGAAATCGTCAGCGATATCTTCGGCGGTACCGACAATCACGCGATGTCCGCGTGAACCAGCAGCCACCGCCGCCAGCTCGCGCAGCGTCAGATTTTCGCGCTTCGCCATATCGGTCATCAGTTTAACGCGGCTCTGGTTGCCCTCGCCCAGAGGCACTTCTGGCACCGGACCATCCAGCGGGAACTGGCTGAGATCCATGCTGAAACGCAGCGACAGCTGACGCAGACCGTTTTCGATGTCCACCAGCGTGTTGAGCTCTTTCCACAGTGCTTTGGCCTCTTCACGCGTGCGGCCCACAATCGGCATCACGCCCGGCATAATCACCACATGATCCGGATTACGACCAGCGGCAATGACCTGATCTTTCTGCGAACGGTAGAAGGTTTGTGCTTCTTCGAGGCTGGCAGCCGCGGTGAAGATCACTTCCGCGGTTTCCGCCGCCAGTTTCTGACCATCGGCGGAGGAACCGGCTTCGATGATCACTGGACGACCCTGCGGCGAACGGGTGATATTCAGCGGACCCTGCACCTGGAAGTGCTCGCCTTCATGGTTAATCGGCTGGATTTTTTCATCAACAAAGTACGCACCGGTCTCTTTGTTCGGCTGCACCGCGCCCTCTTCCCAACCGGCCCACAGCTTGTCAGCCACTTCGAGGAATTCGCGCGCACGCGCATAACGCTCGGCATGGTTTGGCATATCGTTGCGGCTAAAGTTACGCGCTACATCGGTAGAGAACGAGGTCACCACGTTCCATGCCGCGCGACCACGGCTGATGTGATCCAGCGAAGAGAAGCTGCGCGCCATGGTGAACGGATCGCTAAAGGTGGTGGACGCCGTTGCCGCCAGACCGATGCGTTTGGTATTCACCGCCAGCGCCGACAGCATGGTCAGCGGCTCAAGGCGCGCCATGGTCGAGGGCAAACGATACATGCTGGTGGCCAGCGCATCGCCTACGAAGAACAGATCGAATTTACCGGCTTCGGCTTTTTTGGCGATGGTGATCAGCCAGTCGATGTCAGTTGGATCGCCGAGCTTTTCCGTCAGACGCCAGCCGCTGACGTGTTGTCCTACCGGCTGCACGAAAAGGCCTAAACGGATGCGGCGTTGTTGTTTTGAGTTAGCCATTAATTTGTCCTGGTCAATAAAAAGTGGTGCGATTTAAAACGTGTTCTCGGTCGCCAGCAGCGCCTGTTCCAGCGCATCGGCAGAGATGCGGAATGGCAGACGTTCGGCGCTGGCCGCCGGAAATTTAATCTGTTCTGCGATGGTGCGAATCGTCGCCGCGCGGTCACCGGTTAACGGCGCTAAGGTCAGCGGCATGTCGTACGCACGCAGCAGCGTCAGCAGATCGGCATCCGGCACGCCGTCATGCTCAATCAGCGATTGCACCAGCAGGCTGTAACCCACTTTTTCACCGTGCAGCCATTGATGCAGTTCCGGCTGATGCGTCAGACGATTGTGAATGGCGTGAGCAAAACCTGGCGTCGGCAGCACATCGCGCACGCTGTTGGCTAATCCGGCCAACACGATATTGGCATCGATGATTTTCACCAGCTCCGGCGTGACCTGCTGTTGCTGGTTAGCGGCTACCGCCGCCGGGCCCAGCTCGCGATAAAGATCCAGCGCGCGTTTGGCGGTCATCACTTTGAGA
The DNA here is from genome assembly GCF_019795975.1 of Pantoea sp. DY-17. NCBI lineage: Bacteria > Pseudomonadati > Pseudomonadota > Gammaproteobacteria > Enterobacterales > Erwiniaceae > Pantoea > Pantoea sp. DY-17. Next base: position 300,706 of record NZ_JAIMIG010000002.1, read on the forward strand.
TCCAGCGCCAGATCGTTGGGATTGTTACGCTGATACGGATAGAACTCATAATATTTTGCCAGCGCATCAACGATGCCGGCCTTCAGGTAACGCACGTCGCTGCGCGCGATAATCTCGCTATCGACCAGTACCAAATCCGGCATTTTGCCCAGCGGCTGGCTGCGCACATGGCCGCCCTGCTCGTTGTAAACAATCGCCACCGGCGACCAGGCAGCGCAAGTCGCGGCAACCGTGGCGAAGTTGATCACCTTGAGATCGGGCAGCTGGCTACCCACCGCTTTTGCCGCATCCAGCACGCGCCCGCCGCCGATCGCAAACAGCAGTTCAGCGCCCTGCCGCTCGACATTGTGCTTCAGGGTTTCAATCGCGGCATCGGTGCATTCACCGGTCAGATACTCTATTTCCCAGCGAATATCATTGGCTTCAAGGCTCTGGGTTAATTCCGGATTAACGGCCTGCCAGGCGCGGGGGGAAGTAAAGACGCGAATATGGGAAGCGTAAGGTTTGATAAATTCACCGGCGCGCGCACGCAAACCGGATTCATGTGCATATGCACGCGGAGATTTGATCGCTAACACGGCGTCACCCTGATTAAGAATAAGGCTATAACGGATTAAATTAAGATATTTCAGAGGGTTAATACAGAATAGTTATAGCGCTATGTATTTTCTGCATACTACGGTAAATAACGATTTAAGCAATGCAAAAGGGGCGATTTCATTTTCACAAATTCGCATTAGCTTAGTTATTTTTCACATATAGCAGGGAATGGCTTTGCTGGTAATCTGAACCCTTATAACAGACGAGCACCTTCCATAGCGGCGCAATTTATTGCGCGATGAATCGCGCCGCTATGGAAGGTGCCTGTTTTTTGATTCTCCGCCTGATGGCGGTTTTTTCCCGGGGATGTCTATGTCACTTGAATTTCGTCAGGTCAGAGAAGACGAGGTGGAAACCTATCAGGCGCTGATGCATGCCGCGTATGCACCCACGCTGGCGCTCGGCATTAAATTTGATGCCGCCACCGCCGACCTTGCCAAGACACTGCGTCATCTGCAGAGCCACGGTGTTTATGCCCTGTATGCCGATGATGTGATGGTCTCATCCGTTACCGTACGCTATCCGTGGGGACCGCTGCCCGGCCCGTTTGGCCTGCCGCATATCGGCTGGTTTGGCGCGCATCCCGATTATCCCGGCCAGCAATTTGGTCGTCAGGTGCAGGATCGTCTCGAGCAGGAGATCTTGCTGGGCCAGTTACGCGCGCCTGCGGTGTCGCTCGGCACCGCCACTAGCCATCCGTGGCTGATCGAGATGTACAAAAAGCGCGGTTTCCAGCTGATGCACACCACCGATCTCGGCAAAGGGCATATCACGCAATATATGAAGAAAGTACTGGATGAAAGCGCCCACGATGCGTGGTTAACACGCCAGGCGGCACAACAAGGAGTAAAAGCATGAGCCAATCTCTCGACACCTTAGGCGAACAGCTGATCGCTTTCCGCCATGAACTGCACCGTTTTCCCGAGCTCTCCAATCAAGAGTTTGAAACCACCGCACGAATTCGTCAGCAATTAGAGCAACACCAGATTCGCGTGCTGGATCTCCCGCTCAAAACCGGTTTAGTGGCGGAAATTGGGGCGGAAAGTGGCCCATTGATGGTGTTACGCTCCGATATTGACGCGCTGCCGATTGAAGAGCAGTCAGATGTGAGCTTCCGATCTGAACGTCCCGGCGTGATGCACGCCTGCGGCCACGACTTTCACAGTTCGGCGGCGCTGGGGGCAGCGATTCTGCTCAAACAGCAGGAAGATACCCTGCCAGGTCGCGTGCGTATTCTGTTCCAGGCCGCTGAAGAGACCGGCCAGGGCGCGCCCGATGTGATCGCGACCGGCGCGCTGGATGATGCGGTGGCAATCTTCGGCATTCACAACGATCCGTCTCTGCCGCCTGGCGTGATTGGCAGCAAAGCCGGTCCGCTCACCGCCGCGGTCGATCGCTTTGATATCAGCATCACCGGCATGGGTAGCCACGCCGCCAAACCGCATCAGGGTAACGATCCGATTGTGATTGCCGCGCAAATTGTCTCGGCCGCACAAACGTTGATTAGCCGCAATGCCCCATCCGGCGATAACGCGGTGGTCTCGATTACCCAGATTCACAGCGGCAGCACCTGGAACGTGATTCCTGATAGCGCCTGGCTGGAAGGCACGGTGCGCTCCTTCTCGCAGGAAACGCGCGAACGTCTGGAGCAGCGCTTCCGTGAAATCGTGCAAGGTATCGGCGCCGCTTTCGCCGCCGAGGTGAAATTCAACTGGCACGCGGGTCCGCCATCGGTGGTAAATGATGCGCATTGGGCGGATTTTGCCTTGCAGCAGGCCAGCGCCAGCGGCTTTGAGGCGCGCGTGGTGGAAGCCAGCCCAATCGGCGAAGACTTCGCGTTCTATCAGCAACAGCTGCCGGGCGCGTTTATGATGATTGGCACCGGCGAGCCTTACGCGCTGCACCATCCGGCGTTTCGCATCAATGATGATGTGCTGCTGCCGACGTCGCGCTATCTCGCCAATCTGGCGGTCGCAGCGCTGAAGAGCGTGAGCTGATGAGCCTCACTGCCGCGCTGGCTGAGCGCATTGTTCACAGCCAACCGGACGCCGCCGCACGTAATGCGGCACGCGAAGGGGTGCGTGATTTCCTCGCCGTCAGCTGGCCGGTACTGCAAGGTCAGGTGCCAGACAGCGGATTACCGGCGCTGCGCAGCGTATATGGCGACGGCAGCGCGCGATCCAACGCGCTGCTGCTCGGGTATGCCAGCCACGCGCTGGATTACGATGATTTCCATGCGGATTTTCGCGGGCATCCCAGCGTGGTGATTCTGCCTGCGCTCTTTGCCTGGCAGCAGTTGCAGCCCTCTGAGCTGGATCAGTTTCTTGATGCCTATGCGGTTGGCGTGGAGGTTGCCGGACGTTTAGGCCTTGCCGTCAGCCAGCAGCATTACGCTTTAGGTCATCACAATACCGCGACGCTTGGCACAGTTGCCGCTGCCGCCGCGCTGGCGCGTTTGCTAGCGTTAGATGTGGCTGCCACCGCAACGCTGCTCGGCATCGCCATCACGCAGGCCAGCGGCTTACGCGCGCAGTTTGGTTCGGCGGTAAAGCCGCTGCATGCCGGGTTTGCAGCTGAACGCGCGGTGAGCGCCGCACAGCTGACGCTGGCAGGCTTTGAAGGCAAGCAGGACGGCGTGATTGACGCTTTCATCTCCGCCACCAGCAATGGCCAGGCGCAGCCGGAAAAACTGATTGAGCATTGGGCGCAGCCGTGGCGCATCGTCGCGCCTGGGTTGGAATTCAAACCCTTCCCCACCTGCGCCGGTACGCACAGCGCCGCCGAAGCCACGCGCATCTTGCGCAATCAATGGCTGGCGAGCGGTAAATCACTGGAAAGTTTGCTGGAAAACATTAGCGAAATTAGCGTGGCGTTTCCGCCGGGCGGTGATATTGCGGCATCGGTGCGCGTTCCAACCAACGGCATCGAAGCGCGTTTCAGTCTGGAATATGTGATCGCCGCGATGCTGATGTATGGCGATTTGCGTTTGCAGGATTTTGCCGAAGGCGAGTTGAATCAAGAGGTGATGCCGCTGGCAGCAAAGGTGCGTCGTACGCCAGATGAAGGTGCGCCACCGGATGCAATTAACCCGGCGCTGCGTTTTCATCTGGTGACGATTACGCTACGCGATGGCTTGCAGTTGCAGCATCACCGCACACGTCAGCAATCGCTGGCCGATGCGGTGGATGTCGCAGGCAAGCTGCGCGCGGCACTGCAGCAGGAATCTCCGCTACGTCAGCAACAACTGCTGAACAGCAGCGAGTTGGCTAACAGCACGCATCTGGCGCAGTTAACCCAGCTGCTCGCTTAAAGCGTTTCGACCGGCTCCAGCGCATCCTGAATGGCATCGGCCAGATTTGCGATCTCATTGGCAACCGCCTGCAAATCCCACGATGCCTTTGATCCGCTGGCAGAGGTTGAGGCGCTAACTGACTCTTTTGCCACCGCTAATGCCGCCGCAACCGCAACGGTGCGTTTATGCTGCTCAACCGTGACGCCAATCGGTGGCTGTGTGAAATAGTCGTTGACCATCGTATCTCTCCCTTAAGTGTTAAAAAAATAAATGAATCCTGGAGAGGTATTATGGGGGAATTACAGCAGAGTGCACTCTAAATAGTGAGCCGCCAGCGGCGGCTCGACCGATTTTCAGATTTTAGGTTGCTGATCTTCAGGGAATTCAGTATCGCGGGGTAAATCATCATCTTCGTCAGGTAATGTTTCATCATCACCTGGCAGTGGAATTACATCATCATCTGGACGTTCTGACATACGTACCTCCGTAAACCCGAATTGGGTTAATTAAAGTGTAGTAATGAAATAAATTAAACATCGCCCTTCTTTTCATTATGTGAGTTAAGCGTAAGAAATCGCGCAACAATAATATCTTCATTTCTTTGCACCGCTTCACTTAAATAAGCAAAACTCACGCTGGGCTTATTTTCTTTTCAGCTCAGCCATTTGCGCTAAGCCAAAGCGTGGTTATAATTTGAATTAGGTTCAACAGTCGATTTCCCTGGTTGCCTTAAATGGCGCCCCTATAACACGATTAACTTCTTTTATTTATTGCTATTTCCTGAATGTTATTCCGGGGGAACATCATGTCGCCATTTTCCAGCTTTTGGCAAGCCGGTTATGAGGGAGCGGATCATATCAATCCCTTCGGCGAGCGGCTTTCAATGAATGCGTTGACCGACCATTTATCGCAATACCATAACGATTACGCCGCGCTGCAGCAGTTTGGCATTACCTCCGCCCGCGAAAGTATTGGCTGGCGACTGGCGGAAATGGAACCGCAAACCACGCTCGAAAGTTTAAAAAAACGCATGAATTCGGCGCGCTCCTTTGGCGTGCAAATTAACTGGACCTTTTGCCATTACGGCTGGCCGGATGACTTAACCTTATTTTCCAGCGAATTTGTGCCGCGCTTCGCCGCTTTTTGTCAGCGCATGGCGGGCTTCCTCGCGGAATATTATGAAGACGCACCCATTTATTCGCCGATGAATGAAATCTCGTTTTTGGCGTGGGGAATTTCTGTCGGCCTGTTTGGTAATAATGCCCATACCGATCCCGATGAGATTAAACGTCAATTGATTCGCGCCACGCTGGCGGGTTGCGCCGCCATTCGCCTTGCAGATCCGCGTGCGCGTTTCCTGCACTGCGACCCGATTATTCACGTGGTGCCGGATGAAGACAGCGATGCGTGTCGGCAGCGCACCCGCGATATCAACGCTTCGCAATATCAGGCGTGGGACATGATCGCCGGTTTGCGCGAGCCGGAACTCGGCGGCAAACCGCACTATCTCGATGTGGTTGGCGCCAATTATTACCACGGCAATCAGTGGCTCACCGGGTCCGGCTGCCGACTGGAATGGCATCTGGGCGATGCGCGCCGCGTGCCGCTGCATCCGCTGCTGGCGCAGTTAACTGAGCGTTACCAACGGCCCATTTTGCTGGCGGAAACCAGCCACGTCGGCAGCGGACGCGCCGCCTGGATTTCACAAGTAACCGCAGATGTCGCGCAGGCACAGCTGAACGGCTGTGATATCCGCGGCATCTGTCTTTATCCGATTATCGATCGCCCACTTTGGGAAGATCTCGAACACTGGCCACGCAGCGGATTGTGGGATGTCGATCCTCACAAAAAGCGTCTGCTGAACCCGGTTTATGCCGCGTCATTACAGCAATCACAACGATTATTAGCCCGTTTTCAGGGTCTTATCACCGCGGCCAGCAGGCCAGAGGAAAGCGTCATGAAACAATCCGTATTAGTGGTATTCAGTCATTTACGTTGGGGATTTGTCTTTCAACGTCCACAGCATCTATTGTCGCGCCTTGCCCAATTCCACCGCATTGTGTTTATCGAAGAGCCGATTTATCAGCCCGGTGAAGCCGCGTTACGCCAATATCAGCCCGCACCAAACGTAACGGTGATCGAACCGCATACCGATGTGGCCGCGCCTGGCTTTCACGATAGCCAAATCGCCGTGCTGCAACCGCTGCTGGCTGAACTGCTTGCTGACGATGAAACGCCGATGGTGTGGTTTTATACGCCGATGGCGCTGCCGCTGCTGGCCTGCTTTACACCGAGCGCGATTATCTATGACTGCATGGATGAACTCTCCGCCTTTAACCAGGCGCCGCGCCAGCTTCAGCAGCGTGAATCGGCGCTGTTGAGCCGCGCCGATTTGGTGTTCACCGGCGGCACCAGCCTGTATGAAGCGAAGAAACATCGCCATCCGCAGGTTTTCTGCTGCCCAAGCAGCGTCGATGCGGGACATTTCGAACAGGCGCTGGACCGCACTAACAGTCATCCGCTGCAGGAAAACCTGCCAAAACCGCGCCTCGGCTATTACGGCGTAATTGATGAACGCCTCGATTTGACGCTGATTGCCGCGCTGGCCGATGCGCATCCCGACTGGCAGATCGTGATGGTCGGTCCGGTGGTGAAAATTGATGCCGCCAGCCTGCCCCAGCGCAGCAATCTGCACTGGTTCGGCCAGCAACCGTACGCCGCCTTGCCGCACTTTCTCGCCGGCTGGGATCTTTGCCTGATGCCGTTCGCGCTCAATGCTTCGACGCGCTTTATCAGTCCTACCAAAGTGCTGGAGTACATGGCAGCGCAACTGCCGATTGTCAGCACCGCGATTGCCGATGTGGCGCGACACTATGCCGACGTGGTGAGCATCGCCGACTCGCATCAGAGCTTTGTTCAGGCCTGTGAAGCGGCGCTCAGCATGCCGGTGGAAACCCGCTATCAGCTAGCGAAAAACATGGCGACACGCGTTGCGGAAACCTCGTGGGATCGCACTGTCGATGAGATGCAGGCGCATATCGTGGCGCTGACCCAACGTCAGATTTCCCATCCCGAAATAGCCGCCGCCCCTCCGCCCGCGCTGGCGCACAATACCGTTGCGTGCTTGATTTTGGGGGCCGGGCCAACGGGGTTGAGCGCCGGTTATCACTACGGCGCGGGCGCAGTGGTGCTGGAGAAAAATGCCACCGTGGGCGGCTGGTGCCGTTCGGTCGAGGATCAGGGATTCACCTTCGATCACGCCGGCCACATTATGTTCTCCAACGATCCTTACGTGTTGCGCCTGTACGATATCCTGCTGGGCGACAATCAGCACTGGCAAACGCGTGAAGCCTGGGTTTACAGCCATGATGTTTACACCCGCTATCCGTTTCAGTCGGCGCTGCATGGTTTGCCTGCCGAAGTGATTGGCGAGTGTGTGTTAGGCGCGATTGAAGCGCGCTATGCGTCGCCTCCCGCTTTACAGGCGGTGGCCACCGAGGCGCGGCGTGATTGCTGCGCCGATGGCGCCATCCCGGATGGTGAAAGCCTGGTTTGTCAGCCGGAGAGCGAAGATTTCGAAAGCTTTATTTTCCGTACCTGGGGCAAAGGCATCGCCCGCCATTTCGCCCTGCCGTATAACCAGAAACTGTGGAAAACCCCGCTGGTGAATATGGAAACCTCATGGCTCGGCGGACGCGTGCCGCTGCCCGATTTGGAGCAGATCATCTCCGGCGCGCTGGCGCCGCTGGATAAACCGGTCGGCCCCAATGCGCGCTTTGGCTATCCGCTGCGCGGCGGTTTTCAGGCGCTGATGGAAGGATTTCTGCCACATCTGAAGTGTACGCTGGAGATGGAAGCGGGCGTCAGCGAGATCCAGCCGCTGCAACGGCGCGTGCTGTTGAGTGATGGCCGACAGTTCCATTATGACCAGATGATCAGCACCTTGCCGCTGCCTGAGCTGGTGCGATTGATGGGTAATTTTGCACCGGAAGCGGTGCAGAAAGCGGCGAAGCAACTGCGTCATATCTCGGTGCGCTGCGTCAATCTGGGCATTGGCCGCGCCAATATCAGCGACAAACACTGGATTTACTATCCCGGCAACACGCTGTTCCACCGCATCTTTTTACAGGGCAACGCCAGCCCGCACTGCAATCCAGAAGGCGGTTTTGGCCTGACCTGCGAAATGACCTATCGCGACGATCAGCCGCTTCCTTGCGAAGGCGATGCGTTGATTGAACGCTGCATTGCGGATTGTATTCGGGTCGGCATCATCAATGCCGATGATGAGATCGTTACCGCCAGCGAAGTGGATATGCCGTACGCTTATGTGGTGTACGACCATCAACGCACCGCCAACGTCACGCTGATTCGTAGCTGGCTGGCGACGCAAGGCATCCATCTTTCCGGGCGCTACAGCGAGTGGGAATATTACAACTCGGACCACGCGTTCCTTGCCGGTAAACGTGCAGCGGAAACGGTGAAAGATTTGACCCATAACCGGAAAACCACGGCGTGAGATGAAAAAGCTAGTCAGTTAGGGTGAACGGGGCGGCATTCATGAATGGCGTCCCTACGATTGTCATCGTGATTTTCGTAGGGTGCGCATTCAGCTTTTTAACGCGGATCAATCAAATCCACTACCATCGACAGGATTTCATCCATGACGTGCGATTCAACTTTCGCGGCGAAACTTGCCTTCCGCGCGGTCAGGTCAAGAGAACGAAGTTGGTAGCACAACGCTACGCCAGTTACGCTGCCGGTATCCGTGCTGCTGCCATCCAGATACACCGCAACAGCCCTCGAGCGTGATGCGCCGCCACCGCTGGTTACCGGAATGCAAACCGCTGTCCCTAAAGCAGCGACGAGTTCCCGCCGTGAAATCACCAGATAATAATGCGGCCCTTTAAACTCCCTGCCTTCAACGGGATCACCGTTGACGTGCCAGATTTCACCTAACTGCGGAACTCTGCGCGATATCATCAGATAGCCTCCTTGCCCTGCGGTTTATCCTGCAAATCGTCGCTGACGGCTTCATTAAACTGGCGAATCTCTTCCTGATCAATGCCAGCTAACAGTTGGTCCATCGTTTTCCTGCCGCGTGCGAGCCGGTTAACAGGTTTGATGTTGATTGACTCGTCAGTTGCAGTGACATCTAGCTCAATCCCCACATGCCAACCCGCTTTGGTCGCGATGTCACTGGGAATCGTTAGCACAACGGCTCCGCCTTGCTGACGCAGTTTGGTTAAAGCCATACATCCTCCAAAGTGTAACTTTGTCACACTGAGTCTATCACTCGGTGAGACAAAGTCACACTTTGATTTATTGAGATGCGTCTGCTTTTAGGCAGGTGGAATAAACGCCTGTACCGGCGTCACTTCGCCGCGATATTTACGCACCTGCACGACGGTGATTTGTCCGCTGCAACCTTGTGCCAATGAAGACGTGCCGATATCTAGCGTCAACACATTGGGATTACCGTGACGGCACAGCGGACGCAGCGCGGTAGGATCGACCGGATCGTACCAGGCGCCGGTCGGCAACTGCACCACGCCGCGCATGATGGTTTCGGTGAGACGCGCACTGGCGAGCACGTGGCCGCGCGCGTTGTAGAGCTCGATAATATCGCCATCATTAATGCCTGACCCCGCCGCATCCGCCGGATGCAAACTGCACACTTCGCGGCCATGGCGTTTGCCGCTCAGGCTGTAATCACCAAAATCGAGCTGGCTGTGCAAACGCGTCGCCGGCTGATTGGCGATCAACCAAAACGGATGATCGGGATTCGGTTTCTGCTGCGGTTCACGCCACACCGGATGTCCCGGACAGTTTTCGTAGTTAAAGCTGGCGATGGTGGCAGAGAAAATTTCAATTTTCCCGCTCGGCGTCGGCAGCGGCGACGCTTCCGGGTTGGCGCGGAACGCGTTGATCATACGGCCGCCGTCTTTCAGCTGCGGCAACTCCAGCACGCCTTGTTGCCAAAACTTCTCGAAGTCGGGGATCTCAACCTGATGCGCCGCCAGCTTTTGCTGCAGCTGGGCGTAATGATGCTGCAACCAGCCGCGCGTATCGCGCCCTTCGGTGAAGGCCTCTTCGCGGCCTAAACGGCGCGCCAGCTCGGTGAAAATCGCGTAATCATCTTTGGCTTCACCGAACGGTTGCGCCACCGGTTGCATGGCAAACAAGTGGCGATCGGTGGGTGCGCCGCCAATGTCTTCGCGCTCCAGCGTCATGGTGGCGGGCAAAACGATATCGGCATGGCGCGCGCTGGCGGTCCAGGCGATCTCATGCACGATCAGCGTATCCAGCTGACAAAAAGCCTGACGCAAGCGCGCGAGATCCTGATGATGATGGAACGGATTGCCGCCGGCCCAATATGCCAGACGGATGTGCGGATAGGTTAAACGGCGGCCATTGTAATCAAACGGCTTGCCGGGATTGAGCAGCATATCGGAGATACGCGCCACCGGAATCAGACGATCGATACCGTTTTTACCCTGCGGTAGCGCCGGAAAACTCACCAGATTGTGATGCTTACCGTAATGGCCCAGCGCACCCAGCGCATAGGTGTAGCCGCCGCCCGGCAAGCCCGGCTGACCAAGTGCGGCCGCCAGCACCAATCCCAGCCACACCGGCTGTTCGCCGTTTTCGGCGCGCTGCAAGGCATGCGCCACCGTCACCAGCACGCGTTTGCCTTGCAGCTGGCGAGCAAAATCGCTGATGAACGCAGCACTCACGCCGCAAATTTCTGCTGCCCACGCCGCATCGCGCGGCGTGCCATCCTCTTCGCCACGAATGTAGGCCGCCATTTCTGGCCAGCCCACGGTGTAGCGCGCGAGGAAAGCCTCATCGGTCAGCTGTTCAGCGATCAATACCGATAACACGCCGAGGATGAAGGCCGCGTCAGTGCCCGGACGCAGCGCCAGCCATTCGCCCTGCGCTTCTTCAGGGAGATCGCTTTGCAGCGGGCTGACCGAGATAAAGCGAGTGCCGCGCTCAGCCGCCTGCTGCATAAAGCCGCGCTCGGTGTGTTCGCTCAAACCGCCGCTGGCGACCTGCGAGTTTTTCAGCGCCAAACCGCCAAATGCCAACACGATGTCGCTGTGCTGGGCGATCTCTTCCCAACTGACGCCGCGACGGGCAATTTCATTCATGTCGCCGACGATATGCGGCAGCAACACCGACGCGGAGCCGGAACTGTAGCTGTTGACTGAACGCACGTAGCCGCCGAGCGTGGTGTTGAGGAAGCGATGCACCTGACTTTGCGCGTGGTGGAAGCGCCCCGCGCTTGACCAGCCGTAAGAGCCGCCGAAGATGCCTTCCGGGCCGTACTTATCGCCGACGCGTTGCAGTTCGCGCGTGACCAGCGCGTAAGCTTCATCCCAGCTCACCGCGACGTACTCATCGTTGCCACGACGATCGTCCGCGCCCGGGCCGTTCTCCAGCCAGCCACGGCGCACCATCGGACGGGATACGCGCGCCGGATGGTTTAACGCAGTGTGGAAATTTTGCAGCAGCGGGCTGGGATCGGGATCGCCCTTGAACGGTTCGATGGTGAGCCGATCGCCCTGTTGCTGGGCATGAAAAGCGCCCCAATGGGCGCTGTGCATTACCGGTTTTTGCGTCATCACTGTTCCTGGCATCAAAAAAGAAAAACGGTGCCTAAAGCACCGTTGCAATAAAGTTTCTTACGCGCCCGTTTTCCGGGTCGTCGAGCACTTGCTGGGTTGGCCCCGCCGCCACGATTTTGCCGCTTTCCATAAACACAATGTTGTCAGCAACCTCGCGCGCAAAACCAATCTCATGCGTCACCACCACCATGGTGATGCCGGAGTGCGCCAGCTGTTTGATCACCTGCAGCACTTCGCCAACCAGTTCGGGATCGAGCGCTGAAGTGGGTTCATCAAACAGCATTACGCCGGGATCCATCGCCAGCGCGCGGGCAATCGCCACACGTTGCTGCTGTCCTCCGGAGAGATTCTGCGGCCACTCATCTTCGCGGCCAGACAAACCCACTTGCTTCAGCAGCGACAGTGCTTTGCTGGTCGCCTGCTGACGACTCTGCTTCTTGACGCGCATCGGCGCATCAACGATGTTTTGCAACACGGTACGGTGAGGGAACAGGTTGAATTGCTGGAACACCATGCCGATTTCGGCACGCTGACGCGCAACTTCACCGCTGCTTAACTCGTGCAGCGCCTGGCCTTTCTGCTTGTAGCCGATGATCTCGCCGCCGATGCGAATGGTGCCGCCATCCAGTTTTTCCAGGTGGTTTATGCAGCGCAGCAGCGTGGATTTCCCCGAACCCGACGGCCCAAGGATTACCGTGACTGAACCGGCGGGAATATCCAGATTTACTTCATCCAGAATGGTGACGCCAGAGAAGCGCTTAGTGACTTTACGTAAGGCGATCGCTTCACCCATTGCTGACGCTCCTTTCTGCTTTTGGCGCTGAGAAGCCCGGCAACGATTTCAACAGGCTGCGTTTTTCCCGGCGCGAAACGCCACGGCCAAAATAGCGTTCCACATAGAACTGACCCACCGACAGCACCGAAGTCATCAGCAGATACCACAAGGTAGCCACCAGCAGCAGCGGAATCACTTCATAGGTGCGCTGGTAAATAATCTGCGCCGAGAACAGCACGTCCTGCAGCGAGATCACTGAGACCACCGCCGTGGTTTTCAGCTGACCAATGATTTCGTTGCCGGCGGGCGGCATGATGGCGCGCATCGCCTGCGGCAGCACGGTGTGACGGAAAATCTGCGAAGGGCGATAGCCGAGCGCACGCGCGGCTTCCAGCTGGCCGTTGCCGACGCTTTGGATACCCGCACGCACAATTTCGGCGGCATAGGCAGATTGGTGCATCACCAGCGCGATCACTGCCGCACTAAATGGGCTCACCAGCGCGTTCGATTGCGTGCTCCAGATTTCGCCGAGGCCCGGAATCGACAGAGCGATGGTGGGATAAAGCGCCGCGATGTTGTACCACAGGAACAGTTGCACCAACATCGGTACACCACGGAAGAACCAGGTGTAGAACCAGCTCACGCCCACCAGCACCGGATTGGAGGAGAGGCGCATCAGCGCCAGCACCGTACCGAAGGCAAAACCCAGCACCACAGAGATCGCGGTAAGCTGCAGCGTCATTAATACGCCTTGCAGGATCGATTCGCCGGTAAAGTTCTCCGCAATCACGCTCCATTCGAAGCGTGGATTGTTAATCATCGAGTTCGCCATCGCCACCACGCACAACAACACGACCAGCGCACTCAGCCAGCGTCCGTAGTAACGTTTGCCGACGATTTTCAAATCGCCGGTGTGGTCGTGAATGTCACTCATTGAAAGATTTCCTGATTGCGTTTGGCTTGTTTAACAGCACCAAAGCCGATGCCCCAGTTGTCGAGGATCTTGTTGTAGCTGCCATCTTTGATCAGCGAGTTAAGCGCGGCCTGTACGGCGGGCTCCAGCGCAGAATCTTTCGGGAAAGCGACGGAAACGGGTGCGTCATGTACGGTGATCTCACCGCTCATGGTCAGCGGTTTAATCACCTTCACCTGCCACAGCAAACCTTCATACGGGCCGAGGAACATTGGCACGCGACCGCTTACCACCGCCTGCACGCCGGCTGGACGATCCGGGAAGACAGAGACTTTGATTGGCTTTTTACCCGCCGCTTCACAGGCTTTGCTGGCGTCTTCAAGACGCGTAACCTGGGTGGTACCGGAACCGGCGCCCACTTCTTTACCACAGACATCGGCCAGCTCTTTGAATGGCGCGATGTTGGCATCTTTACGCGAGATAATGCCGAGGCGGCTGGCATCGTAATAACCCACGAAGTCGATGATTTTGGCACGCGCTGGCGTGGCGTTGATATTGGAGAGCGCCACATCGTAACGACCGGTTTTCAGGCCTGGAATGATGTTGTCGAAACCGCCGGTGTCGCGCCACTGAACCTGGATTCCCAGACGCTCGCCCACGGCATTCATGATATCGATTTCACGGCCGGCCAGCGTTTTGTTGTCTTCTTTATAGAAGGTGGTTGGCGGGGTGTTGGGGTTGGTTCCGGCAACAATGTAGCCACGTTTCACCACATCCGCAGGCAGCAGGCTTTTCAGCGCAGGATCGGCCTTCACGTGGATTGAGCTGTCAGTTGGGACGTTTTCATCGGCGGCGAACGCGGTGTGTGCACTCAGCGCGAGCGCAAGAAGAGTCATGCCTTTGGCGAATTTCACTGGAACCTTTCTCCTGATTTATAAAAAGTTTCCCCACAGGGAAAAGGCGTTGAGGTAGCGATGGTTTTGTCTCCTGACTCACCTCGCGCGAGCGGCGTGCGGTGAGTGGAATTGTCATCCTCATTTACCCTAAATAATTCCAGCTGCAACAAGGCGGCAAGTGTGTGAATCCCCGGGAGCTTACTTAAGTAAGTGACTGGGGTGAACACGCGGAGCCAACGCAGTTGCGGCTGAAATTATGACGGGTATTTACGTCCCGATTAGCATTCTCTGGAAGATAGATAACAATCACAAATGCGAAAAAAACATATCTATTGCCGAAATATGGCAATAGCCGCAAGCACGGTTGCAAGGCGGGATTTCCGCCCCAGATTTGGCACGTAAGACTCAGCAGAATTCAGAATATGCTAGTGAATCAATAGCCTGCTTATCCAGTATTTATCGACACATTTCTTCTTACTCATAACGGTTTCTTCTAAGCAAATGAGAAATTCCCCTCCTCGCAACTTACACCCCGCAACCGAACAACCTTTGTAAAGGTTTGTATTATCAGGCCTGTTGCCGGCTGGCTGAATAGACAATGAGAACCGTTATCATTATCATGCGCATTTACTTACAATTGTTAACGTTACAGGGAGAAAACTTAAGTGAATGTAACCATGCGTGGCAAAAAGCGTCCAATTGCGCTTTTTTTAGCGGGAATGCTAACGTCGCCTGCCTTTGCAGCTGAAACCACCGAAAAGCTGGCTGACGATGAATCAATGATCGTCACCGCCGAGCAGGAGCTCAAACAGCAACCGGGCGTGTCCACCATCACCGCTGAAGACATCAAAAAAAATCCCCCTGTTAACGATCTCTCCGACATCATTCGCAAAATGCCCGGCGTAAACCTTACCGGTAACGGCGCCAGCGGCAGCCGCGGCAATAACCGGCAAATCGATATCCGTGGCATGGGCCCGGAAAACACCCTGGTGATGATCGATGGCGTGCCGGTTTCCTCTCGTAACTCGGTGCGCTACAGCTGGCGCGGCGAGCGTGATTCACGCGGCGATACCAACTGGGTGCCAGCTGAAATGGTTGAGCGCATTGAAGTGATTCGAGGCCCGGCCGCTGCTCGATACGGTTCTGGCGCGGCGGGCGGCGTGGTGAACATCATTACCAAGCGTCCCACCAACGACTGGCACGGCTCGCTGTCGCTCTATACCAGCCAGCCGGAAAATAGCAAAGAAGGCGATACCCGACGCGCTAACTTCAATCTCAGCGGCCCGCTGGCCGGTGATGCGTTGACGATGCGCCTGTACGGCAACCTCAACCGCACCGATGCCGATGCGTTCGATATCAACACCGCAGAAAACGGTTCATACGCGGCGGGCCGTGAAGGCGTGCGCAACAAAGACATCAATACCGTGCTGTCGTGGAAAATCACGCCGCTGCAAATCATCGACTTCTCCTGGGGCTACAGCCGTCAGGGCAATATTTATGCCGGTGACACGCAGAACAGTAACAGCAACGCCAGCACCGACGGTTTAGTGGAGTCGCTGTACGGTGATGAAACTAACCGCATGTATCGCCAGAGCTACGGCATCGCGCACAACGGTATCTGGGATTGGGGAACCTCGAAGCTTAATTTCAACTACGAGAAAACCAATAACACCCGCCTGCAGGAAGGCACTGCCGGGCGTACTGAAGGAATGATCAACAGCGATACGTACGCCACCAGCCGCCTGGAAAGCTATCGCGCGGGCGGAGAGATCAACTTCCCGCTGCAGCTGCTGGTCGATCAAACCGTGACGCTGGGCGCGGAGTGGAACCGCGATGAGCTGAACGATCCAGCATCAATGCTTGCGGCCAGCGCGACCGGCGTGAATTTGCCAGGCAGTTCTGGCGATCCATCGCAGCGCAGCAGTCAGAACAGCGCCACCATCAGTTCACTGTTCTTCGAAGACAACATTGCCGCTACCGATAGTACCGAAG
This sequence comes from Pantoea sp. DY-17, assembly GCF_019795975.1. Taxonomy (NCBI): domain Bacteria; kingdom Pseudomonadati; phylum Pseudomonadota; class Gammaproteobacteria; order Enterobacterales; family Erwiniaceae; genus Pantoea; species Pantoea sp. DY-17. Next base: position 316,802 of record NZ_JAIMIG010000002.1, read on the forward strand.
TGATTCCTGGCCTGCGCTTTGATTATCACGATCAGTTTGGCGCCAACTGGAGCCCAAGCCTGAACCTCTCGCAAGGTCTGGGCGACTATTTCACCCTGAAGGCCGGTGTTGCACGGGTGTTTAAAGCGCCAAACCTGTATCAGTCAACGCCGGGTTATCTGCTCTCCACGCGTGGCAACGGCTGCCCGATTGGGCTCAGCCAATGTTATCTGCTGGGGAACAACGATCTTGATGCAGAAACCAGCGTCAACAAAGAGATTGGACTGGAGTTCAGCAACCAGGGCTACGTCGCGGGCATCACCTGGTTCCGCAATGACTACAAGAACAAGATTGTGTCGGGCACCGAGCCGGTTTATTCCAGCACTCGCCCGGTTTACAACGTGCTGCGCTGGGAAAACGGCGGCAAAGCGATTGTGGAAGGACTGGAAGGAAATCTGACTATTCCTTTGATCGCTGATACGCTGGAATGGCGCTCCAACGCCACCTACATGTTCCGCTCCGAGAGCAAGAAAACCGGCAATCCGCTGTCGGTGATCCCGGAATTCACCATCAACTCGCAGCTGGAGTGGCAGGCGACGCAGGATCTCAGCGCCAACATCAACTGGACGCAGTATGGCCGCCAGAAACCGCGTCAAAATGTTGAGACCAATATCGATACCTCGAGCATGACGACGCAGGAAATCAGCCCGTATTCGGTGTTTGGTTTGAACGTCAATTACGACATCAGCAAAAACCTGCGCGCCAATGCCGGTATCAATAACCTGTTTGATAAACGCATTTACCGCGAAAATTCGGGTGCTTCGACCTATAACGAACCGGGCCGCGCCTATTATGCCGGTGTGACGATGTCGTTTTGATTGAGCGGTTTTTAGTCGCCAGACATGGCGACCTGACGTTTAATTAAAAAACTCACCCAACGCCTCTGCCAGCGCCTGCGGTTGCTCATCCGGAATGAAGTGACCGCAGTGCGCGATCTTAATTCCCGTCACATCCGCAGCGAATTCACGCAATGGTAAGGCCATATCCGGAATCGAACCCTGATCGGCGCTGATCGCCAGTAACGGCAACGCTAATTTGCCGCGTTTTTTCAGCAACGCACGGTTTTGCGCCGCCGAAACCGTCACTTCACGATAAGTCGCCATTCCGGCGCGTATCGCGCCCTTCTGCTGTAACAAACGGGTATATTCCGCCATGTCCTCATCGCCAAACACCATCGGACTGGCCGCTTTGCGTTTCAGGAACCATTCGAGATAGATCGCTTCGCGCCCTTCTATCAGCGCCTCCGGCAAATCCGGTAATAGATGAAACGCGAAGTGCCAGGTTTTCCACGCTTTATCCGGCGTCGCGGGCAGCGATTCTGGCAACGTCACGCCAGGAATACCGGCATCAAGCAGCGCCAATTTCTTCACCTGATCGCTAAACAGCGTGGCATACGGCCAGGCAACCCACGCGCCGACGTCGTGCGCGGCGAGGTAATAGCTTTCATGACCCAATTGCTGCATCAAGCCCTGTACATTCTGCGCCAGCGATGTGGTGTCGTAGCCGCTGAGCGGTTTATCCGAGTCGCCCTGACCGGGTAAATCCGGCGCGATAATGAAATAGCGATCGCCCAGCAGCGCCATCACCTGGCGCCAGGCGAACCAGCTTTGTGGAAATCCCGCCAGCAGCAGCAACGTTTCTCCATTTGCATTGCCGCCGCTGACGTAGTGCAAACGCACGCCGTCTACCGTGGCGTAATGATGGGAAAATCCGTCTAACGCGTTGAATGGCTGCGTCCAGCCCTGTGCATGTTTGATAACTGATGCTGACATTTTCGCTCTCCGCGCACTTAGGAAATGATCAATTCCTAAATACTACCTGATGATTGCGCTGCCTGGGAATATTTCTGCAAAGCGGTAATCAGTCGCCGTTAATAGCGGCCCGACGGAGCGGGTTATTTGCTATTCTGTGCGCGACTCTTTCTTAACAATTGTGAAACTTATGCGAACATCGGATTTGTTGCGGCTGCTGCTTTTAGCCGGTATTTGGGGTGCCAGTTTTCTTTTTATGCGCATTGCGGTACCGGCGCTGGGCGCGGTGAACACCGCGTTTTTACGCGTGTTTTGCGGCATGTTGGGTTTACTGATCATCATGGCGATGATGCGCATTCCACGCCGCTTTGAGGGCAAATTAGGTTGGGCGATGCTGCTGGGCGTTATCAACTCAGCGATTCCGTTCCTGATGTATTGTCTGGCGGCGCGCGTGCTACCGGCGGGCTATTCCGCAATTCTTAACGCCACCACACCGTTGATGGGCGTAATCATTGGTGCGGCGTTTTTCGATGAAAAACTGACGATCACCAAAGTTCTCGGCATGATAGCCGGATTCAGCGGCATCATTGTCATCAGCACCACCGGCGAAGCGCATCTGAGCAGCACTTTAATCGGAGGGATTTTGGCTTGCCTGGTCGCCACCGCCTGTTATGGATTTGCCGGTTTCCTGACCAAGCGCTGGATTGGTGCACGCGGCGGACTGGATGCCACCAAAGTGGCTTTTGGCAGCCAATTGGGTGCATCGCTGTTTTTACTGCCGGTCTTTGCCTTTAGTGCACCGCAAACGCCCGCCAGCAGCTGGCAAATCCCGGAAGTGTGGGCTTCTATTTTGGCGATTGGGTTTATCTGTACCGCGCTGGCCTACATTATTTATTTCCGCCTGCTGGCCGATATTGGCCCGCTGCGCACGCTGACCGTCACTTTTATGATTCCGCCGTTCGGGATTTTGTGGGGCTGGTTAGTGTTGGGCGAGCAAATCAATCAGGGCTTTATCGGCGGTTCGCTGCTGATTGTCTGCGCGGTGTGGCTGGTGACCAGCAACGGCTTTGGCAAACGCGGCGCTGTAAACAGCAGCGCCAGCAAATAGCGTTACTTTTTGCCGGATGGCTTCAACGATCGATTGAGATCCTGAATACGCTTCATGGTTTTTACCGTACGCGATGAGGTCGCGGAAGCCACCGACAATATCAACATCTCCAGACACACCAACACCGTTCCGTGCAGCGGCATGCGACCATTCTCGCCGCCGCGCGGCACGTTAATAATGACATCCGCCTGTTTAGCGAAAGCCGAATCAAGCGCATTTGTAAGCAAAATCACCGGCATGCCGAGACGCTTCGCCTCTTTCAGCGTGGTCATGCCTTCACGGTGCGCCGACTTCTGCGCCATCATAATCAGCACATCGCCGCGTTGCAGCCCAATCAGCTGTTCCGCCAGCGCAATCCCAGAGCGATTGAGCGTTACCGCCGGAATACCAATGCGCGTGAACAGACGCGCGCTGTAATCCGCCAAAATCCCGGAGGCATTAATGCCAAATAGCGCCACCTGACGCGCGTCAATCAAGTGCGTTACCGCTTTGGCGACGGCTTCACGATTGTGCGGTTCGGACAGCGCATCGCAGGCATGTTTATGGCCGCTCAACACAAAATCGATGCCGGAATTGATATCGCACGACAGTTCGCTGACGGTGGCGCTCATCTTCTCTTCAGAGTTCATCGCCGGTCCAAACCAGGCGTTCAACGTGGTTTTTAAATCGCGCAAACCGGCAAAACCTAATGCCTGCACCGCGCGCACCACTGTCGCATCCGAGGTGTTAGTGGCCCTGGCAATTTCCAGCGCCGTGGCATCCAACACCACCTCGCGATGGTCGTGGATGTAACGCGCCACCGCTTGCAGACCGGATGATAATGTCGGTGCGCGTAACCGATAGCGTTCACCCAGCACATCCACACGACTTTTAATGCTATTTCGACTCATCTGCTGATTGCTCTTTAAAGTGTCAGAGTTTTACTGAAGGTTTGTAGTGAATTACCCACTTACTACTTAGATCTAAGATGTAAGCCAATGAATTTAAGATAATAAAAATGTAACGGCTTCGTAATCATTTCCATTTACTACTACATTACAACATGGTTGAATGATTCTCAATTGCATTGCACCAGGTTAATAAAGAATGAATAACAACAAGCCGTCGGCTTCTAAATCTCAACGCCATCCCGCCATTCTGGCTGCGATTTACGGCGTCAGTATTTGGGGTTCCACCAGCAGTTTTGCCGCCGAGGAGAGCAACACGCTCACCGTTTCGGCGCAGGAAGATAACGCACAAGGTTACAACGTCACTAATAGCGCGATCGGCAGTAAAACCTCTACGCCGCGCATTACCCAGGCGCAGTCGGTCAGCGTGGTTACGCAGCAGCAGCTGGAGGATTATCAGGCGTCGAGCCTTGCCGACGCGATGCGTTTTGTCAGCGGCGTTACGGAAGGCAATACGCTGGCAGGCACCGAAGATGGCTTCGTGCGTCGCGGCTTTGGCAGCAATTCGGATGGTTCGATTTATCGCGATGGCGTGCGCAGCAGCCAGGGTTTGAACTTTGATGCCACCACCGAGCGCGTTGAAGTGTTGAAAGGCTCCGCATCGCTGCTGTACGGCATCCAGAATCCGGGTGGCGTAATCAATGTGATAAGCAAAAAGCCGCAGTATGAGTGGCACAGCAAAGTCAGCGGCCGAACCTCCAGTGAAGGCGGTGGCGCGGGCACGGTGGATGTCACTGGACCGCTTGGCAACGGCTTCGCCTTCCGCCTGATTGCGGAAAAACAGAATCAGGATTACTGGCGCAATTTCGGCAGCGAAAAGCACACGCTGATCGCGCCCTCGCTGCAGTGGTTTGGTGAGCAAGCCAGCTTCCTGATTAGCTATTCAGATTATCAGTACGACATTCCTTACGATCGCGGCACCGCATTTATCAACGGTAAGCCGCTGGATATGGGCTACAAAGATCGTCTGGATGACAAAGCCAACCATGCATGGGGTCACAACAAAACCCTCAACGCCCATTATGACTGGCAATTTAATGATGACTGGAGCACGCGCGTCACGCTCGGCTGGAACCAGCGTCAATACGATAATAATGAAGTGCGCGTCACGGCGGTCAATGCCAGCACTGGCGTGGTGACGCGTCGTGCCGATGCCAATCGCGGTTTTAACCATAAAACCAAATACGTTTCGTGGGACGTGATCGGCTCACAGCAAGTGTTAGGGATGACGCACGATCTGGTGCTGGGCACCGATTACGAGATGATCCAAACCTATCGCGCGCATCAGTATCAGGGCAAAGCCAACACCGGTTTCAACTTCACCGATCCGCAGTACGATATTCTGTCGCCTGTTACCAACAGCAGCACCGAAAACAGCGCCAATGCCAATAACCTCAACCGCACGCACAGCCGTTCAATCTATGCCAAAGACAGCATCAGCCTGACGGAAAACTGGATTGCGGTGCTGGGCGGACGCTATCAGCATTACGAGCAACGCGCCTCGAAAGGTTTTGATCCGGTGGTGCAAACGCTGGACAGCGAAGGCAACAAATTCCTGCCGCAGGCCGGTTTGATCTACAAAGTGACGCCGGACGTTTCGCTCTACACCAGCGTGAGTAAATCCTTCACACCATCGACCGATGTTGATGATGATGGCAACGTCGGTAAACCGGAACAGGGCACCACATGGGAAGTCGGCAGCAAGTGGCAGATTTCACCGAAGCTGTTTGCCAGCGTCGCGCTGTATCGCATCAACGAGCGCGATATGTCGCTAAGCATTAACGGCACCACGCGCGCCATCAATAAAGCGCGCTCCAGCGGCGCGGAATTTGAGTTAAATGGCGAAGTGCTGCCGGGCTGGGATCTCAGCGCCAACTACAGCTATGACAAAGCCGAGATCGTAGATGACGGTGTTAACGCGGCTAATAACGGCAATCGCCTGCAGAATGCGCCGCGCCACGCAGGCGCGCTCTATCTGAGCCATAATCTGGCGATCTCCGGCATTCCGGGCGATTTGCGCGTAGGCGGCGGTGCGCGCTATGTGGGAACGCGCGCCGGCGATCCGGAAAACAGCTTTACCCTGCCCGATTATGTGGTGGCGGACAGCTTTGTCGCCTGGAACAATCAGCTGTTTGGCGAGAAAACCCAGCTGAAGCTCAACCTGAATAACCTGTTCAACAAACATTATTACACCTCCAGCGGCGGCAATCTGCGCGTGCGTGAAGGAGAAACCCGCAACCTGATGCTCGAGGCCAGCGTTGAATTCTGATTCGATATTTGTACGACGTGCGCCAGGCTTGTCCGGCCCGATGTTGGTGGTGCTGGCCTGTTTTCTGCTGGTGCTCAGCAGCGTGGCCTCGGCAAAAACCATCACCGATATCGACGGTAATCGCGTTGAAATCCCCGATCGTCCGCAGCGTATCGTGCTGGGTGAAAGCCGCATGCTGTATACGCTGGCGTTACTGGAGCCCGGCGATCCGTTTCAGCACATTGTGGCGTGGCCGCAGGATCTGAAGAAGTACGACAGCCAAACCTGGAACAGTTTTGCCCGTCACTTTCCCAAGATGCTGAAAATCCCGTCGCTGGGTGCTGGCGGGCCGAACGCCATCAATCCCGAGCAGATTCTGGCGCTGAAACCGGACGTGGTGATTTTGCCGAGTCTGGCACGCTACGATGATGCCGACCTGCGCCTTGTCACCATGCTGAAAGCGGCGCACATTCCGGTGGTGAAGATCGATCTGCGCGTGCATCTGCTGAAAAACACCCGCCGCAGCGTGGAGATATTTGGCGAAGTGCTGAATCAGCAGGCGCGGGCAGAAGCGTTTAATCGTTTCTACCAGCAGCATATGCAGGTGATTCATGATCGCTTAGCCAGCTATCAGGGCGCGAAACCGTCGGTGCTGCTGCAACTGCATCTTGGACGCCGTAACGAATGTTGCGTGACGGCGATCAACGGCAGCCTCGGCGAATTACTCAACGCGGCGGGCGGCGACAATATCGCCAACAAAACCCAGCACGGCGTGTTTGGTCGCCTGAGTGAAGAGAGCGTGATTGCCGCTCAGCCGCAGTACTATTTTGCTACCGGCTTTGGCGATAACGCCTCGCAGGGCTTACTGAAATTAGGGCCAGACGTGGCACCCGAAACCGTGCTGGCTAGTTTCAAACAGCTCACCGCGCAGCAAAACGGTTTACGCGAATTATCGGCATTGAAAAATGGTCACTCGGCGGTGATCTGGATGAATTTCTACCTCAGTCCGTGGCACATTGCGGCGACAGAATTTATGGCTAAGACACTCTATCCACAGCTGTTTGCGGACCTGGAACCCGAAAAGACCCTGCAGCAGATTTTCCGTGATTTCTTACCCATTCCCTATAGCGGCACTTATTTTATTAACATCCCGCCAGCGAGCAATAAATAATCACTTCCGCTCCGCTTGTGATTAATCCGAACCTCGCTAATCTTAAATTGCAGCACGGGCATGGCGTTGAAGCCCTTATTTCCGCCATGCAACAACAACTCACGAGAGGATGTTTTATGGCTGAGCATAGAGGCGGTTCCGGTAATTTTGCTGACGATAAAAAGAAAGCATCAGAAGCCGGTAAAAAAGGCGGAGAAAAAAGCGGTGGTAGTTTCAAAGATGACCCCGCTAAAGCATCAGAAGCAGGTAAGAAAGGCGGCAAGAAGTAGCCAACCATGTTTTAAATAGCACATAGCACCTTGGAAATCCGCCAGGGCACGGACGCCCTAAGCATTATCCCCTTCTGCAGTCGCACCTCGATAAATATTGTTAATTACCTCACGTTACTGCTGCACTTTTTAACCCCCTTTCGTTTACCGTTTCGTCTTAATAAATCTGATTGCTCACTTTCTAACGTGACAAACATCACATTTATGCCAGGCTTAGTTTATTCACCTCATGCGACAAGGAGATATATATGACATCGCAAACCACAAATAAAACCCTTATTACTGAAACGTATCCGGTTCCGCCATTTAAAAAGCAGACGCAACCGATGCCGGGTTTGGCGAGCAAAATGGATCCCCGTCCCGATCATGGTGAAACCAGCTATCGTGGTACCGGTAAATTGACCGGTCGTAAAGCGCTGATCACCGGCGGTGATTCCGGGATTGGCCGCGCCGTGGCAATTGCTTATGCCCGCGAAGGCGCTGATGTCGCCATCAACTTCCTGCCGGAAGAAGAGGCTGATGCGGCAGAAGTGGTAAAACTGATTGAAGCCGAAGGCCGCAAAGCGGTGGCGATTCCGGGTGATATTCGTTCGGAAGAGTTCTGTCAGAAGCTGGTGGATCAGGCTGCTGAGCAGCTAGGCGGATTGGATATTCTGGTGAATAACGCCGGACGTCAGCAGTTTAATGAATCCATCCTGACACTCTCTACTGAAGACTTTGACGCTACCTTTAAGACTAACGTCTATGCGATGTTCTGGATCACCAAAGCGGCGCTGAAATATCTGCCAGCTGGGTCGTCCATCATCAACACCTCGTCGGTGCAGGCGTATCAGCCAAGCGCGATCCTGCTGGATTATGCGCAGACCAAAGCGTCGATTGTCGCGTTTACCAAAGCGCTTGCGAAACAGCTAGGTGAAAAGCAGATTCGCGTCAACGCGGTTGCGCCCGGCCCATACTGGACCGCGCTGCAGGTGAGCGGCGGACAACCGCAAGAGAAAGTGGAGAAGTTCGGTGAATCCGCACCGCTGGGTCGTCCGGGACAACCGGCTGAAATCGCCCCGCTGTACGTCACGTTTGCCGATGTGAAAAACAGCTTCACCTCCGGCCAGGTGTGGTGCTCTGATGGCGGCACCGGCACGCTGTAATCATCTTTGGGGTCGCCATTCGTGGCGATCCCGCTCTACCCGTTCAATCGTTCAGGAAACACGTCCCTCAGCCATCCGATAAATACACGTAATCGCTGCGTAAGATGACGATTCTGCGGATAAACCACATGAAACGGATAATTCCCCGGACGCCACGCCGCCAGAATCTCAACCAATTTTCCCGCCTGTAAATCTGCTGCCGCTGCATAGCGGAAGGTCTGAATAATCCCTAAACCCGCAACCGCTGCCGCCAAATGCGCGTTACTTTCATTGACGCCAATCCGATGCTCACTCTTAATCTCAAGCCGCTCTTCGCCCTGGGTAAAACGAAACGGAAACGCCCTGCCACTCTGCGGTGACAAATAGCTCACCATGCGATGACCATTTTTCAGCTCCTGCGGATAAGCCGGTACGCCATAGGTTTTCAGATAGCCCGGCGCGGCGCAGGTAATCATCTCCGCATCCCCCAAATGACGCGCCACCAGCGACGAATCGCTAAGCGGACCGCCGCGAATCACGCAATCGACGTTACCGCTGATCAAATCCACCGCGCGATCCGCAACGCCAAGATCGATACGAATGTCCGGATAGCGGGCAATGAAATCGGGCAGCGCCGGAATCAATACATCGCGCGCGGTTGAGCCGCCAATATCAATACGCAGATAGCCGCCAGGTTTGGCGCTTTCCGCATTAAACGAGTGATCGATATCTTCCAAATCGCGCACGATGCGCAGCGCTTTTTCATAGTAATCGCGCCCTTCTGGCGTCACCGTGACGCGCCGCGTGGTGCGTTGCAGCAAGCGAATGCCGAGATGCGCTTCCAGTTCCTGCACCAGTTTGCTCAGCGTGGCATTCGGCATATCGAGCGAATCCGCCGCACGCGTAAAGTTGCCCGCTTCGACGACGCGCGCAAAGGCCTTTATCGCCAATAACTGATCCATGCTGTTTTCCGCCGCCTTTAATTATCCACACACAGAAATAGTCATTTCGATTCTACACCATTTATCAGCAAACGCCGTGAAGATAGATTGCTTCTCATGCACTGCAACACAGTCATCAAAACCTCATCATCCATTGGAGAAGCAAACATGAACGCACTCAACGGCAAAATCGCATTGGTAACCGGCGGCACAACTGGCATTGGTCTGGCATCCGCGCAGGAGTTGGCGACACAAGGCGCACGCGTGTTTATCACCGGTCGTCGTCAGGCGGAGCTTGATGCGGCAGTCGCCAGCATCGGTGCCAGCGCCAGCGGTATTCGCGCTGATGCTGCGGTGCTAAGCGACCTCGACAACGTTTACGCAGAAATCGCCAAACAAGCGGGCCGCCTCGATATCCTGTTCGCCAACGCCGGTGGCGGCGACATGCTGCCGCTTGGCGCCATCACCGAAGAGCATTTTGACCGTATCTTTGGCACCAACGTGCGCGGCGTGCTGTTTACCGTGCAGAAGGCGTTGCCGCTACTGAGTGACAATGCCTCGGTGATCCTCACCTCGTCCACCACATCGATTCAGGGTACTGCCGGATTCAGCGTATACAGCGCCAGTAAAGCCGCGGTGCGCAACTTTGCCCGCTCATGGGCGCTGGATGTGAAAGATCGCGGTATTCGCGTTAACGTTGTGAGTCCCGGCCCGGTGCGCACGCCAGGTTTGGGTGGTTTGGTGCCGGAAGATCAGCAGCAAGGATTGTTTGATGCGCTGGCGGCGCAGGTGCCGTTAGGTCGGCTTGGCGAGCCTGGCGAAATTGGCAAAGTGGTGGCGTTTTTAGCGTCCGATGCGTCCAGCTTTATTAACGCCGCTGAGCTGTTCGTCGATGGCGGTATGGCGCAGGTCTGAAAGCTATTTTGTAGGTCGCCATTTATGGCGACCACGCTCTCAAGCCGCACTGGGTTCCGCCTCCACATACAAATAACCAATCCCCAGCACCTGCCGCGACCGATCCAGCTGACCAAAATGCACATTGGTGCCTTTGCTTTTCAACGCATCACGCGGATCGAACGGATTGAAATCGATCTGCCGCACAATGCTCTGCAACCAACTTTCACCAAAGGTACAGCTGCGACCATATAACCAAATCTGATTAATATTCAGCGTGTTGAGAAAATTATATAAGCTCATACCAATCGCTTCGGCGGCGCGCTGTGCCCACGCTACAATCCAGGGTTCGCCCGCTTGCCACGCTTGCAATAACTGCGTGCTGCTGGGCTGCGGCGCTTCGGGATCGCGCTGATGAGCCGCCTGTTTTAAGGTGCTGAGTGAGGCCACCGTTTCCAGACAACCCTGACGTCCGCAACTGCAGCGCTGGCCGTTAGGCTCAATGATGGTGTGGCCGATTTGGCCGCTGCCGTACAAATTGCCGCGAAAAATCTCACCGTTGATCACAAATGATGAGCCGATACCGTAATCCACATTGATGACGCAGAATTCGCTGAGCGCATTGCGATTTAACCACTTCTCAGCCAGCGCCAGCATCACGCAGTCGTTATCCACACGCACTTCCACGCCGAGCTTCTCCTCCAGCAGAAATTTCAACTGCAACGGCGTTTTCCACGCGGCCTGAGGCATATGCTGTGACACACCGGTGACCGGATCGACCTGACCATGCACTGCCAGCGCCAGATTAATGCGTCGCTTCGGCCACTGTTTGCAGGTTTTCCGCCACACCGCCTCAATCTCACTGAGCAATGCTTCCGGCGTTTCCGCTTTGATGGCGACTTGCTCAAATTCTCCCTGCGCTACCAGTTGCGCATCGGCCAGTTGCCGTTCAATGCTGCTCGGCTTGACGCATAAACACAGCGTCCAGGCTCCGTTGGATGGCAGCTGAAAACTGCCGTTGCTGTTACCGCGTGCGCTCATCAGCGCCTTAGAGTGTTGCAGTTTTCCTTCATCCAGCAGCGCCTGCAAAATTTTACTGGTAGCCGGAATGGTTAAGCCGCTGAGGAGTGCCAATTGAGATTTACTGAGTTGCTTATGCCGCCACATCAGCGACATAAACAGCGCCTTATTATGTTTTCGCACCTGCAAATTGTTCAAACCAACCGGCTTCATTTTGTCTCCATTACACCCCATCCGCCCCGTTTACTAAACAGAGTTTACTGTCTTTTGTGATGGTTTCGCCATCCTCTTTACTACCGTTGCCTTAAAGTTCGTGCTCATCCCAATAACAAAAAAATATCCTCACCTCTCAAGAGACATTGAACATGACAACATCACCTGCAAACCATCCGTGGCTGATCCGCCTCGGTATTCCACCCGCGCTGGCCTGGGGCTACGTCGCTGTATTGCTGTTTATGATTGGCGATGGCGTGGAGTCGAACTATCTCGCGCCTTACCTGCATGAAAATGGTTTCTCACTCAATATCGCGGCGGCGGTGATCGCCTTCTACGGCGTCACCGTTACGCTCGGTTCTTGGCTGGCCGGTTCGCTCTCCACACTCATTGGCCCGCGCAAAGTGATGCTGGCAGGCGGTGTGATCTGGATTGTGTTTGAAGTACTGTTCCTCGCCATCGCCTTGCCTTCCCATAGCGTGGCCTTGCTGGCGTTAACGTACGGTTTGCGCGGCGTCGCCTACCCCATGTTTGCCTATGCGTTTCTGGTGTGGATTCAGGCCGCCGCACCCGCCGATATGCGCGGTTCAGCAACCGGTTGGTTCTGGCTGGCGTTTACCGGCGGCTTGCCCACGCTGGGATCGCTGGTGGCGATCTTCTCAATACAGTTGATGGGTGAATATGCCACGTTCTGGTTGTCGCTTGGGCTGGTCGCGTTGGGATTGCTGGTGATGGTGATCGCGCTGAAAGAACGCAGCGGCTATCAGTCGTTGCTCGATGAGCAACACCGTCAGCAGAGCGTTGCGCGTACGCTGATGGGCGGCATCGATATTTTGTGGCGTGAACCACGCATCGCCGCCGCTGCTGTGGTACGCATTATCAACACCACGCCTTACTTCGGCTTCTTTGTTTTCCTGCCAGGCTTTTTCACCGAGCAGATCGGATTTACGCAAACCGAATATCTCAGCCTGATCACCATCATGGGCTTAGTCGGCATGAGTTTTAACCCGATTGTCGGCAAGCTCAGCGATCGCATCGGCTGGCGCAAGGTGCTGACGGTATTTGGTGGACTCGGCTCCGGCATCTCAATGCTGCTGATGTATTTTGTGCCGCAGTGGAGCCACGGTAGCTTTTTACTCAGCGTCATCTGCGCGTGTTTATATGGCATCACCTTGTGCGGCTATGTTCCCGCTGCCGCGCTGTTCTCTTCCCTGTGCCAGCCAAAAGATAAAGGCAACGCGATGGCGATTTACTGCTTTGCTGCCGGGCTTTCCACGTTCTTTGGCCCTGCGCTGTACGGTGCCTTCAACGCGCTGTTTGGCACCTCGGGCGTAGTGTGGGGTTACGCCGCTTTGTACCTGATCAGCGCCATTGTTTCCTGGTGCTTCCTGCTCAGCCCGCTTGATCCCGGCGAGCAGCATAATCCCGAGGCGCAGCGCTTGCGCCGTTTAGATTCTGTCGCTTCAGAGTAAAGAGAGAGCCATGAAAGAGTTTGATTACATTGTGGTGGGCGGCGGCAGCGCCGGTTGTATCGTCGCCGCCAGGTTAGTCACGGAAGGCAACGCGCGCGTGCTGCTGCTGGAAGCCGGGCGCGACGAGTATCATCCGGTGCTAAAAATGCCAGCGGGTTACATGAAGTTTCTCGCCAGCGACAAATTCCTCACCATGCACCAGACCGAGCCGCAGCCACAGCTCAACGGACGCGGCGTGATTGTGCCGCAGGCGAAAGTGTTAGGCGGCGGTTCGACGGTCAATGCGATGGTGTATATGCGCGGCCATCGCCAGGATTACGCCGACTGGAACAGCGCACTCGGCAATCAGGGCATCGACTGGTCGTGGGATGCGCTGCTGCCGCACTTTACCGCCATCGAAGATAACGATCATCTCGGCGCGCCCCATCACGGCATCGCCGGGCCAATGAAAGTGTCGCATCTCGGCCACTTCAGCCCACTGAGCCGCGCTTATGTGAAAACTCTGCAGGGATTGGGCATTCCTTACACGCCGGATTTCAATACCGGCAATCCGTTTGGCGTAGGCTTTATGCAGCACACCATTAACGGTCAGACGCGCCAGCGCTGCAGCGTGGTGGATGCCTTTATTACGCCGCTGCGCCATGACGCGCGCTTGACCATTGTCACCGGCGCGCAGGTAGAGGAGATTCTGTTCGAGGGCGCAAATGCCAGCGGTGTACGCTACACACAGGATGGCCATCCGCAACGTGCCAGCGCGCGTAAAGAGGTGATTCTGGCTGCCGGTGCCTATCAAACGCCGAAGCTGCTGATGCTCTCCGGCATCGGTCCACAAGCCCAGCTAAAACAGCATGGCATCACGCTGCGTCAGCATTTGCCGGGTGTCGGCAAGAATTTGCAGGATCACTATGAAGTGCCGGTGGTGGCCAGCACCAACGGTGCCTTTGGCTATTATGGTCAGGATCGTGGCTGGCCGATGGTCAAAGCTGGCTTGCAATATATGTTGTTCAAAACCGGTCCGGTCACCACCACCGGCGTGGAAACCTGCGCCTTCTTTGACCCGCTCGATTTCGGGGCCACGCCAACGATTCAGATGTTTTGCGTGCCTACGGTGTATCTCGACCGCGACGTGATGGGCGCCGATCCCGGCCATGGCGTTACCGTCAATTCGCTGCTGCTGCGCCCCAAAGCGACCGGCGAGGTCACGCTGCGCGATAGCAGCGCCAGTAGCTTGCCGATTATCGATGCGCAAATCTTTGGTCATCCCGACGATTTGGCGCGCACCATCGCCGGTTTCCGTTTTGCGCGTAAGGTCATCACCGCGACGCCCATCGGCGCGATGGTGCAGCAAGAGATCTTCCCCGGTGCAGAGATGACTTCAGATGAAAAGATTGCCGAACACTGCAAGCGCATGGTGAAAACCGGCTATCACCCGGTCGGCACTTGCCGCATGGGCCACGATAACGATCCGCTGGCGGTGTTACACGACGACCTGCGCGTGCGCGGCGTTAACCGCCTGCGCGTGGTCGATGCCTCAATGATGCCCAACATTATCAGCGGCAACACCAATGCCATTGTGATGGCGGTGGCCCATCGTGCTGCTGAATTGCTATTGCAGACGCAGCAGAGCGAGAACAAGGAGCACGCTTATGAGTGAAAAATTATCCCGCCTGCAGCGTGCACTCGCCTCCTGGCAACTCGATGGTGTGCTGCTTACCCGGCGCGATAACATCGCCTGGCTGACCGAAGGTGCCAGTTTTTACGTGGTGGAACGCGCCGAAGTCGGCGTGGCCAGCTTGCTCATCACGCAGGACAAGGTTCTACTGCTCGCGCCTGAAAATGAGATGCCGCGTATCCTCGCCGAAGAATCGCTGCCGTTTGCCTGTGAAACGCTGAGCTATCCGTGGTTTCAATCGTTAAATACCCTGTTGCCTGAAGGCAAATTCGGCAGCGATACGCCGCAAAACGGCATGTCTGATATTCAACAAGCGATGGTGGCGCTGCGACAGGGCCTGAACAGCAACGAGCAGCAGCGATTTAAAGCGTTGGGGCGTGAAGCCGCGCAGATTGTCGAAGGCGTGGCGCGTAAGTTACAAGCAGGCGTGACGGAATGGCAGGTAGAGGCCGAGATTGTCGCAGCCTGTCTGGCACGCGGTATTCGTCCGATGTGCACCTTAGTGGCGGCTGATGAGCGTATTAGCGCGTTCAAACACCCGGTGCCCACGCAGAAAAAGCTGCAACAACACATGCTGATCACGCTCGGCGCCGAGCGCCACGGGCTGCACGTGAGCCTGACGCGGTTAGTGCATATCGGCCAACCTGGACCCGCATTACGCCAGCGCCTCAACACGTTGTGCCAGATCCACGCCGATATTCTCTGTGCAACGCAGCCGGGCCAAAGCTGGTCAACGCTATTTCAGGCAATTAAAGATGCCTATCAGCGGCACGGACATGGCGATGCGTGGCGCGATCATCATCAGGGCGGCCCGGCGGGTTATGGTTGCCGCGACGTGATCCTAACGCCAGATACGCGCGGCGATATTCATTCTGATATTGCCGTGGCGTGGAATCCCACGCTCAGCGGCGTAAAAAGCGAAGATACCTTTTTGCTTACCGCTGAGGGCTGCGAAGCCTTAACGCGCAGTGGCGAATGGCCAATGATTACCGTGCAGCGCGGCGAGAGCAGGTTGTACTTCCCAGACTGGCTGGCATTACCGGCATCTTCATAAGGAGGCGATTATGTCATCACGATTACCTAATAAAACCGCGATTATCACCGGCGCTGGCAGCGGCATAGGC
This sequence comes from Pantoea sp. DY-17, assembly GCF_019795975.1. Taxonomy (NCBI): domain Bacteria; kingdom Pseudomonadati; phylum Pseudomonadota; class Gammaproteobacteria; order Enterobacterales; family Erwiniaceae; genus Pantoea; species Pantoea sp. DY-17. The sequence continues at coordinate 332,795 of NZ_JAIMIG010000002.1, forward strand.
AGCGCGATCGCTACACTGTTTGCGCAACAAGGTGCTCGCGTGGCGCTGTTCGATCTTGACGGTGAAACCACCGAAGCGCTGGCGGCAGAGTTGCAGCAGCAAAGTGGTCAACACTGTATTGCCTATAGCGCAGATGTCACGCAACCCGAGGAGGTGCAGCGGGCGGTGAGCGAAGCGCAGCAAGCGCTGGGCCCGATTGATATTCTGATCAACTGCGCGGGCGTGAATGTGTTTCGCGATCCGCTGGCACTGGAAGATGACGACTGGCAGCGCTGTATGGAGGTCAATCTGAAAGGACCCTTCAACCTGATCCGCAGCGTGCTGCCGGGCATGCTGGCGCGCCAGTACGGCAATATCGTTAACGTCGCGTCGGTACACGGGCACAAAATCATTCCCGGCGCGTTTCCCTATCCGGTTGCCAAGCACGGTTTGATTGGCCTCACGCGTTCGCTGGGCGTGGAGTACGCCAGTCAGGGCATTCGCATTAATAGCATTTCTCCGGGTTTGATCATGACGCCCGCCGCTGAAGCCTGGCTGGCAAGCTGTCCCGATCCGCAAGCCGAGCGTGAACGGCAGGCCGCTTTGCTACCGTGCAAACGTATTGGTGAACCGCAGGAAGTGGCATATACCGCGCTGTTTCTCGCCTCGGACGAAGCGCGCTTCATCAGTGCCACCGATATCCTGGTTGATGGCGGACGCAGCCAGATTTATCACGAGTAATAAATGATATTTTTATCGGGTCGCCATTCATGGCGACCACGCTTAATCTAACTCTCAATCACCGGAATCTCATCCAGTTGGGTAAAGATCGCCATCCCCCGCTCCTTGCCAATCCGCACATCGTTATCAGCCCCCTGCGACGCGCCCGGAATGCGTAAAATAGCATCGCAACAGTAAATCAAACGATGCGCCACCGGATAGAGAAAAGATTCACTGATTTCATCGCCAATTGTCTGCGAACCGGCGGCGCTCGCCAGCGGCAACGCCAGCCACTCACCGATCACCGGCGTATGTCCGCGCTGGTAGACCTGCAGGGCAATCTGGTCTAATTTCTTAATGTTTTCATGAATTAACACTTGATTGCCGTTGGTGCCGCTGCGTACGGGCCCTGCTATAAGAATCAACATTGCGTTTCTCCAAAAATTCGATGGTGTGGGCAAGCGTTTTTTTGCACGATTTGCCCGGCGATAGGTGACAAAATCTACGCTAACATGCATAATCGTGCAGATACAAGCAAAAACATGAATGAGAAAATAATGCTCTCCAGCCAACGTAAGCAGCAAATCCTCGCCATTTTGAGCGAAGAGAAACAGGTGATGTCGAGCGAGCTTAGCCAGCGCTTTGCGGTGTCGGAAGACTCAATTCGCCGCGATCTACGTGAGCTAGCCGCCGAAGGATTACTGCAACGTGTACACGGCGGTGCGCTGCCGGTTTCTGCCGCTATCGCACCGTTTGAAACACGCAAAAGCGTGCAGATTAGCTCTAAACGCCTTATCGCGCAGAAAGCGGTCCAGCTAATCCAGCCAGGCCAGGTAGTGATTATCGATGGCGGCACTACCACCGCCGAGATGGTGAAATTGCTGCCGCCGGATCTGGCATTTACCGTGGTGACGCACAGCCCAAGCATCGCCGTGGCGCTGGTGGATTATCCGCAGGTTGACGTGATCATGATTGGCGGCCTGCTCTATCGCCATTCGGTGGTGGCGGTGGGTGCGGCGGTGCTGGAAGGCATTGCGCGGATTAATGCCGATCTGTTCTTCATGGGCGTGACCGGCGTGCACAAAACGGCGGGATTAACCACTGGCAACTACGAAGAGGCCGGGGTGAAACGTGCGCTTTCCGCACGCGCGGCGGAAACGGTGGTGATGGTGTCGAATGAGAAGCTGAATTCCGCTTCGGCGTTTGCCATCGGCGAATTATCACTGGTCAGCACCTTGATCGTTGATGCTCAACCCGATGACGAAATGTGCCAACTGCTGCGGAAAAAGCACATAACTGTGCTGTAAACGGCTATTCTTCGCTGCTGAAGAAACGTTCTGCCACTAGATAATCAGGAGCTTAATAAGATGTCTGAGAATCCCACCATCGCCCTAATTGGACCGGGCGCGATTGGCACCACCATCGCAGCGGCGCTGCATGAAGCTGGACGCACGCCCACGATTTGCGGGCGTACCGCACATCCGCAGCTGGAGTTGCGTCACGACAGCGGCAAAATTATTGTTCCCGGCCCGGTGCTCACCAATCCCGCCGAGATCGCGCAACCGTTCGATCTGGTGTTTGTGGCGGTGAAAACCACCCAGGTTGAGGATACCGCGCCATGGCTGGCGGCGTTGTGTGATGAAAATACCGTGGTGTGCGCACTGCAGAATGGCGTAGAGCAGAAAAGCCAACTCGCGCCCTATGTCAATGGCGCGACCGTGCTGCCATCGGTGGTGTGGTTCCCGGCCCAGCGCGAACCGGACGCCTCCGTGTGGCTGCGGGAAAAGCCGCGCCTGACGCTGCCAGAAACGCCGCACGCTGAGTTGGTGGTTGCGGCACTGCGCGACACGCGCTGCGCGGTCGATCTCTCCGCCGATTTCCTGACCATCGCCTGGCGCAAACTGCTGCAAAACGCGGTTGCCGGTTTAATGGTGCTGTCGAATCGTCGTGCGGGCATGTTCCAGCGCGACGACATCAGCGCGCTGGCGCTGGCCTATTTGCAGGAGTGCCTGACGGTAGCACGCGCTGAAGGTGCCGCGTTAAAAGATGAGGTGCCGCAGGAGATTGTAGAACGCTTCCACCGCGCACCGACTGATTTAGGCACCTCGATCCTTGCCGACCGCCAGGCCGACCATCCGCTGGAGTGGGATATCCGCAACGGCGTCGTGCAGCGTTATGGTCGGGCGCGCGGTATTCCCACGCCAATCAGCGATGTGATTGTGCCGCTGCTGGCGGCCGGTAGTGAGGGGCCGGGCTGATCATCTACATTCACGGTCGCCATCCATGGCGACCACCCTCAAGCATGCTATCTACCCGTGTTTTATCCTGCCAACTTGCGAGATGTTAAAATCTTTACTAGGGTTTGCGCTTCTTCTGCCTCTTATAGCTTTCTTTTCCATTTATGAAATTACGGCTGCGAAAGCTATAAGATCGCGCCATTTTCTCAACTGGGGAATTTATGAGCACAGGAACGGATACAACACACTCAGCCACAGCCAGTGGCTTGACCGTTGATGACATCACCGTTATCGACAACAAATTGCTGAAACGCGCGGTCGGTGCCGCCGCATTGGGTAATGCGATGGAGTGGTTTGACTTCGGCGTTTACAGCTATCTCGCCGTGATCATTGGCCAGGTCTTCTTCGCCGATGCCAGCGCTGCCGCGCAGCTGATCGCTTCGTTCGGTACCTTCGCCGCGGCGTTTTTAGTGCGTCCGATTGGCGGCATGGTGTTTGGCCCACTCGGCGACCGCATTGGACGTCAGAAGGTATTGGCGTTAACCATGATCATGATGTCGATCGGTACGTTCTGTATCGGTCTGATTCCGAGCTATGCCAGCATTGGTATCGCTGCGCCGATTCTGCTGCTGCTGGCGCGCTTGCTGCAAGGGTTCTCCACCGGTGGTGAATATGGCGGTGCCGCGACCTTTATCGCGGAATACTCCACCGACAAACGTCGCGGCTTTATGGGTAGCTTCCTTGAGTTCGGTACGCTGGGTGGCTATCTGCTGGGCGCCAGCCTGGTGACAGCAATGATCGCTTTCTTACCGCATCAAACCATGATGGATTGGGGCTGGCGTGTGCCGTTCTTCCTCGCCGCGCCGTTGGGTCTGTTCGGTTTGTATATCCGCTTAAAGCTGGAAGAGACGCCCGCGTTTAAAGATCACATGGATAAGCGCGAAGAGATGGAGCACAACAAGCCGCGCCTTAGCGTGTGGCAGATGCTGCGCGATCAACGTAAACCGCTGCTGAAATGTATTGGTCTGGTGCTGTTGTTCAACGTCTCCAATTATATGCTGACCGCCTATATGCCGAGCTATTTAACTGGCGTGCTGGGAATGAGTGAACTATCCGGCCTGATGTTGGTGATGGTGATTATGTTTATCATGATGCCGCTGACGTTAATGTGGGGATATCTCACCGACCGCATTGGTCGCCGTCCGGTGATTGGTTTAGGCGCGTTGGGCTTAATCGTGCTGGCGATTCCGAGCTACATGTTGATTGGTTCCGGCAATATGCTTTTGGTATTTGCCGGACTGGCGATTCTGGGCTTATTGCATACTTGTTTCAGCGGCACCATGCCGGCAACGTTACCGGCGCTATTTGTCACCGATATTCGTTATAGCGCGCTGGCAATTGGTTTTAACTTATCGGTTTCGCTATTTGGTGGCACCACGCCGCTGATTACCGCATGGCTGGTGGATACCACGCACAATAATCTGATGCCGGCGTATTACATGATCGGTGCCGGGATTATTGGTTTGCTGACGGTTTTAACCTTGAGTGAAACGGCCCGCAAACCGCTGAAAGGTTCATCGCCTGCGGTGGCAACAGAAGCGGAAGCGCATCGTTTGATCGATAAATTGCGTAAACGTAAGGTCAAGCATAAACCGGCTTAGGTTCGAGTCGGCATTAACAAAGGTCGCAGTCCTGCGGGATTTAAAGCGATTTTGAGTTAAGAATACACACGACTGCTGCAGCGCGGATGTCGCCTCAACATCCACGTTGCAGCAACTATGCATTAACCTGACTCACCATCGCTACAAACCCCGTAGGGTCGCCATTCATGGTGACCTGGTGCGCATCAATGCGCACCCTACGAAAAACCCGTTCGGGCACTGCCATCACAGACGGCGCTGTTGCGCGCCATCCGCAGCGCCGAGCGCAGAGTGACGGCCAGGATGAGCCGACAGGACGTCGGCGAAAGCGCGGCATGAGCCAGGAAGGCGAATCCGCGCGGTCCGTCAGGACGGAGCGATAAGCGAGGGAATAGCGAGGACGGCGCAGGCGCGGATTGCTAAGGTCCGCGCCTTCGGACCTTAGCCCGGCCGCCTGCTTCCAGCATTCTGAAACTACCAGATGCTTAGCGGGCGGAACCCCTGCGATGTCAGCGCGCTGCACATCTGACAAACATCACGCCTTTTTGGCGACCTCATCTAACCGAAGCGTAAAAATCCCCCGCTTATTCGATAATTTCTTAAACCCACCTGAAATCCTCTCGCGCGCGCCAGAAAACGCCAAAATATCGACTATGATTTGTTGTCCGACCTAACTTTCATCCCAAATTATTTATCGTTTTCAGCCAGTAGCGAATCGCTTGATGTCGTCCATTGCCCCTGCGTGGGCTAAACGAGGCAATTGAATGGAATTCAGATCATTTGAAAAATCCTGGGGCGCTGAGATTCTTGCTGATGACAGCGTCCGTTTTCGTGTTTGGGCACCAGGGCAGCAGCACATCACCTTAAGACTTGCCGATAACGACACCGCCATGCTCGACGCAGGCGACGATTGGTTTGAGCTGCAAGTCAGCGGCGTGGCGCCCGGTGCAGAGTATAACTTTGTGCTGGACGATGGCACGGTAGTACCGGATCCCGCCGCGCGTGCGCAAAAGGCTGATGTTAACGGCCCTTCACTGGTGGTCGATCCGCAAAGCTATCGCTGGCAGCACACCGAATGGCAAGGTCGTCCGTGGCATGAAACGGTGGTGTATGAAATGCACATCGGTACCTTCACGCCCGAAGGCACTTTCCAGGCGGCGATAGCTAAATTGCCGTGGCTGGCCGAATTAGGCATCACGCAGCTGGAAGTGCTGCCGGTGTCGCAGTTTGGTGGCAATCGCGGTTGGGGCTACGACGGCGTGCTGCTCTACGCTCCGCATGCGGCTTACGGATCGCCGGATGATTTCAAAGCCTTTATCGATGCCGCGCACGCGCACGGTTTGTCGGTGGTGCTGGATATCGTGCTCAACCACTTTGGCCCGGAAGGCAATTACCTGCCGCTGCTGGCGCCGGCGTTTTTCCACCAGGAACGCATGACGCCGTGGGGCGCAGGCATTGCATATGATGTCGATGCTGTGCGGCGCTACATTGTCGAAGCACCGCTCTACTGGCTGCAGGAATTTAATCTTGATGGCCTGCGTTTTGATGCCATCGACCAGATTGAAGACAGCTCCAGTAAGCATGCGCTGATTGAGATCGCCGAACGTATCCGTCAGGAAATACCCGAGCGCCCTATTCATCTCACCACCGAAGATTGCCGCAACGTTATCTTCCTGCATCCGCGTGACAAACAGAGCAACGCGCCGCTGTTTACCGGTGAGTGGAACGATGATTTCCACAACGCGGTGCACGTGTTTGCAACCGGTGAAACTCATGCCTATTACGAAGATTTCGCCGACGTGCCGGAGAAGCTGGTGGCGCGAGTGCTGACTGAAGGCTTTGCTTATCAGGGCGAACTTTCACCGCAGAGTGGGCAGCGGCGCGGCGTGCCGAGCGCCAGCCAGCCGCCGGTGGCGTTTGTTGATTTCATCCAGAACCATGATCAGGTGGGTAACCGCGCGCAGGGCGATCGTTTGCTCAGCCTGGCGGGCAGCGATCGCACCAAAGTGCTGCTGGCGACGCTGCTGCTGTCGCCGCATATTCCGCTGCTATTTATGGGCGAAGAGTATGGGGAAACGAATCCTTTCCTGTTCTTCACCGATTTCCACGGCGATCTGGCCAAAGCGGTGCGTGAAGGGCGCGCGAAGGAGTTCACCGGGCACGCCGGGCATGACGAAGAGGTGCCGGATCCCAACGCCGAGCAGACCTTTGCCCGCTCAAAACTTGACTGGGATAAGTTACAAACGCCTGAAGGCCAGAGCTGGCTGGCGCTCACGCGCGAGCTGCTGGCGCTGCGTCAGCAATACATCGTGCCGCTGCTGGCCGATGCGGGCGGCAACAGCGGCAAGGTGCTCGCTACCGCTGAAGGCTTTGTGGCCGTCAGCTGGCATTTCCCACAGGGCGAACTGTCGCTGGCGCTGAATATCGGCAAGCAGACGCAACCTTTACCCGCCACGCCAGGTCGCACGATTTTCGCCTGGCCGCAAGAAACTGAAGCATTATCACAAAACGCCATCGTGGTGCGTTTGGATCAGGGAGCAACAAAATGAGTATTCCAACCGCGACGTATCGCATTCAGTTTCGCAACGGCATGACGTTTGATCGCGCCGCGGCGCTGGTGCCCTATCTGCAACGCCTTGGCATCAGCCATCTTTACGCGTCGCCGATATTTAGCGCCACCGCCGAATCCACCCACGGTTACGACGTCATCGATGCCAATGAGATCGAACCGGCGATTGGCGGCCGCGACGGCTTTAATCGTCTGGTTGAGGCGTTGCAGGACGCGGAGATTGGCTTGATTCTCGACATCGTACCGAACCACATGGCGGCCTCGCTGGAGAATGCCTGGTGGCGTGATGTGATCGAGTATGGCGAGAGCAGCCGCTATGCCAATCATTTTGATATCGACTGGACGCGCCGCCTGACGCTCCCGTTTCTCGGCGACAGCTTCGAGAACGTGCTGGAAAACGGTGAGCTGAGCATTAAAACGCATCCGCAAACTGGCCATCCCGCGTTGGCGTATTACGACAGCTTTTACCCGCTGACGCCCGCCAGCTGGCAGGATCGCGCCGACGAGGTGCTGGCGATGACTGAAGCCAAAGCGATTGCTGAACTGCATGAGCAGCAGCCGTGGCGTTTGATCAGCTGGCGCGATGCACGCAGCGAGCTCTCTTATCGCCGCTTCTTTGAGATCACCGGGCTGGTCGGCGTGCGCGTTGAAGACGAGGCGGTGTTTGCCGATTCCCACCGGCTGATTCTCGAACTGGTGCGCTCGGGCGCGGTCAGCGGCCTGCGCGTCGATCACGTTGATGGCCTTGCCGATCCACAAGGCTATTTGCGCCAGCTGCGCCAGGCCACCGGCCCGGATTGCTATATCACGGTGGAAAAGATCCTCGCCGAAGGGGAAAAGATCCCTGACGATTGGCCCATTTCCGGCACCACCGGCTACGAATTTATTGCCGCGCTGTCGCACGCGCTGGTGGATGATTCGCAGATCGATACGCTGCATCTGGCCTATGAAGCCACCACCGGACAACGTAACGACGTTGAAGGCGGACTGCGCGTGGCGCGTGAATTGATGGTTGACCGCAATTTTGCCGGTGAGTTTGCGCGTCTGCTTAAGCTGGCGACGCAGATTGCCGGTTCTGAACATCGCAACCTTGGCGAAGCGGAACTGCACGTCGCACTGCGCGAAATCCTCATCGCCTTCCCGGTGTATCGCACCTACGGCCAGCAGGACGGCATGCCGCTCGAAGGCGAAGAGCTGCTGCAACAGGTGCTGGAAACGGTGAAAAACAGCGCGTCGCCAACGGTGTTGAGTTTGCTGCAGGCGATGCTGCTGGGCGCGGTTTCCGAAGAGAGCGAAAAAGACGCGCACGAATTCCGCATGCGCTTCCAGCAGCTGACCGGACCGCTGATGGCGAAATCGGTAGAAGACACGCTGTTCTTCCGCAATCACGTCGCGTTAGCCATCAATGAAGTGGGCGCAGAACCGCTGCCGCACGCCTTCTCGCTGGCGCATTTCCACAGCGAGATGCAAATGCGGCTGCAACAGCAGCCCGACGGCATCTCTTCCACCTCAACCCACGACACCAAGCGTGGTGAAGATGCGCGTGCGCGGCTGTATACGCTAAGCGAAGCCCCCGCGCTGTGGGCGGAACACGTAGCGCGCTGGCGGCAGATTAATCAGGCGCAGGTGGTGGAACTGGACGATGGCGCCGCGCCGGAACCGGCGGTGGAATGGATGCTGTATCAGGCGTTAGCCGGCGTGTGGCCGACCACCTTGCAGCCGCAGGATGCCAGCCAACTCGAAGAGCGCTTTATTCCTTTTGTCGAAAAAGCGTTACGCGAAGCCAAACTGCGCACCGACTGGGCAGAGAGCAACGAAGCCTACGAAAAAGCGGTGCTGGATTACGCGCGTCATCTGCTTTCACCGGCCAATCAGTTGTTCCTCAGCGATTTCAGCCACGCGTTGCAACCGTTTATTCAGGCCGGATTAATTAATAGCCTGACGCAAACGGTAATTAAACTCACCGCGCCGGGCGTGCCGGATATCTATCAGGGTAGCGAAGCGCTGGATTTCAGCCTGGTCGATCCCGACAACCGCCGCACGCCGGACTTCGCGCTGCTGGAGCAGCAGCTGGAAGAGTCTTCTTCGCCCGACTTCAACGACGCGCAAAACTGGCTGAGCGGCAAACTGAAACAACAAGTGATTGCACGCCTTCTGCATCTGCGCCGCGATTATCCGCAGCTGTTCCGCGTGGGCGATTATCAGCCGCTGGACGTCAGCGGTGAACATCAGGAGAAAGTCATCGCCTTTGCGCGTCAGGACAGTAACCACGCGCTGCTGGTCATTCTGCCGCGCCTGAGTTTTGACAACGCGCAGTGGACGCAAACCGAAGTGGTACTGCCCGAGTCACTCGCCCATCGTCACTATCGCAACTTATGGAGTGGCGAAACCGTGACGATTGGCGATTACATCGCGCTGGATGAGGCGGCCTCAAGTGCGCCGTTAGTGCTGCTGAGCAGCTGATGCATTACCCGATTAATCTGTGTGGAGAATAATGGATGACAAGTAAGCCTCTAGAAATTACAGCAGGTTCGGGACAAGTGCTTGGCGCTAACTATGATGGCCAGGGCGTGAACTTTGCGCTGTTTTCGGCCTGCGCTGAGCGAGTCGAACTGTGTTTGTACGATGAGAGCGGCGAAAACGAAATCGCCCGCTTCGATTTGCCGGAATACACCCATGAAGTGTGGCACGGCTACATTCCCGGCTTGCAGCCCGGCGCGCTCTATGGCTATCGCGTACACGGCCCGTACGAGCCGGAAAATGGCCATCGCTTTAACCCTAACAAACTGTTGCTCGACCCTTACGCACGCGAACTGGCGGGCGAATTGCAGTGGGACGAGTCGCACTTCGCGTATGACCTGCTGCATGAAGATAAGGATTTGAGTTTCGATACCCGCGACAGCGCACCGTTTACGCCCAAATGTGTGGTCATCGATCCCAATGAATTTGACTGGCAGGATGCTAATCGACCGAATATTCCGTGGTCGAAAACGGTCATTTATGAAGCCCACGTTAAAGGTTTTAGCCAGCTTAATCCGGCGGTGCCCGAAGAGATGCGCGGCACTTACGACGGTTTAAGCAATCAGGCTTCGATCGATTACATCAAAAGCCTGGGCGTAACCACCGTGGAGCTGCTGCCGGTGCACGGTTTCCCGGACGATCAGCATCTGCTGGATCGCGGTCTGAAAAACTTCTGGGGCTACAACACGCTGGCGTTCTTCGCCCCGGCCACGCGCTACTTTGGTCCGCGCGGGATTCAGGGCTTCCGCGATATGGTGCGCGCCTTCCACGATGCTGGCCTCGAAGTGATCCTCGACGTGGTTTACAACCACACCGCCGAAGGCAATGAACTCGGCCCCACGTTGTCGTTTAAAGGCATTGATAACTACTCTTATTACCGCACGCTGCCGGATCAGCATCGCTACTACATCAATGACACCGGCACCGGTAACACCGTGAATACGTCGCATCCGCGCGTGCTGCAGATGATTCTGGATTCCCTGCGTTATTGGGCCGAATCCATGCATGTTGATGGCTTCCGTTTCGATCTCGGCACCGTGCTGGGCCGTGAACCAGAAGGCTTTGACCAGCGTAGTGGCTTCTTCGATGCCATCATGCAGGATCCAGTGTTGTCCAAATTGAAACTGATCGGTGAGCCGTGGGATATTGGGCCGGGCGGTTATCAGGTTGGCGGCTTCCCGCCGGGCTGGGCGGAGTGGAACGATAAGTATCGCGATACGGTGCGCGAATACTGGAAAGGTGACATGGTCACTAACGACTTTGCCGCGCGCCTGCTCGGTTCTGGTGATCTCTACGACCAGCGCGGTCGCCGTCCCTGGTCCAGCATCAATTTCCTTACCGCACATGATGGCTTCACGCTCAACGATTTGGTTTCGTACAACGAGAAACACAACGAAGCTAACGGTGAAGACAATAATGACGGCCATAACGAGAACCGTTCGTACAATTACGGTGCGGAAGGCCCAACGGACGATGAAGGCATCAACGCGGTACGTGAGCGGCAGAAACGCAACTTCCTCGCCACGCTGCTGTTCTCGCACGGCACGCCGATGTTACTGGCGGGTGATGAGTTTGGTCGCAGTCAACTGGGCAACAATAACGGCTACTGCCAGGACAGCGAGATTTCCTGGCTGCATTGGGAAAACCTGCCGCCTTCTGCTGATGCACTGCGCGACTTTACCCGGCATATTCTGGCGTTACGCGCTCAACAACCGCTGCTGCGGCGTGAAAGTTGGCGCGATGGTATGGAAATCAAATGGTTTAACGCCGGTGGCGGCTTCCAGCAGGATGATCAATGGGATGATGGCACCACGCTCGGGGTGTATCTCGGTCGCCCGGATTTAGTGCTGGAGGAAGGCATCTGGCATGACGTGTTGATGCTGTTTAATCCGTATGAAGGCAATGTGCCGTTCAGTATTCCACAGTTTGGTGAAGGTGGCTGGGTGCTGGAGCTTTCGACGTCAGACAGCGTTGAGAAAGGGTTAGTGATTACCAAAGAGAAGGATTTCGAACTGGAAGGCCGCAGTATGGCGCTGTTCCGCAGGCCGTAATTATATAAATTTGCTTAATAAACTGCGCCGCTACAGAAACATGCATGCATTCGTAGCGGCGCGATTTTTCACGCGATTTGTGTTATCAGAAATTAACCTTCACGCCCACCATTGCGCTGGTATCGCTGTACCCCTTATCCCCCATCTGCTGACCCATATTGCCCCACAGATTAACGGTTTTATTCAGCTTCGCATCGACACCCACTTTCACTTCACCGAGGTTACGCGCCCCGGCTTGCTGCACGCTGATGCCATTCATGCTGCTGCCAAAGGTTTCGGTGTTGTGCACCCAGTTGGCTTCGATAAACGGCTCGAAGGTGCGGTTTTTACCATCATCAATGGCATTGTGGCCTTTGATGTAAGCGCGAACACCCAGACGCGTTTGCAGGTTGTTGTCGCCTTCACCCACCACGCGCGTGCCGTTTTGCTCTTGATGATCCTTGGCTTTCACGCCCATCCAGGTCGCATGCGCCTTCGGCTGCAGATAGACGCTGGAACGCTCGCTCATCTCCGCGACTTTGAAGCTGTAACCGGCTTCCACTGACGCGGTGATGCCTTTCGATTTGTAGCTCTCTTCCGCGATGCCATCACCTTTCACGCTGTTATCAAACCAGTTGTAGAGCATCCAGCTGTCAACATAAGCTCCGGTCTTGTCAGCGTTGTCCTGCAACCAGGTCGCGTAAACGCCCGTGCTGTAACCGTGCACCTGACCTTTTGCGGTGTAACCCGTCACGTTGGAGTGTGTGTTACTTTGCGCATTAGCGTAGCCGCCCATGACACCCAGATGGAAACGGTCCGCACCATTACTGCTCCACTGGGCGATATCGCCGCCTAACTGCATCACATAACGGTTACCGGTGGTTTTCAGCTGGCCGGAACTATCGCTGAAGCGCGTGTGTCCACCTGCGTTACGCAACCACAGGCTGGTGGCGTGTTTCTTACCGTCTGCGCCAATGTAGTGAGTCTCACCCAGACGATCATCCAGCGAGGTGGTAAATAAGGTATTCGCCGCAGCGAGGTTAGCCGCATAACTGCCCGCTTCCGGACGCGTAATCGGGAAGCCTTTAACCGGCTTGCCCACATCGCCCGCATTACCTGAACCACTGCCCGGCGTGCCAGAGCCGCTCTCGGGATCGCCAGGATTAACCGGATTGCTGCCTGGATTGCCCGGTGCCACATTGTTGCTGTTGCTCTCCAGTACCCATTTATTGGCATCCTGCACCAGATGATAATCGTAAGCACCGGCCACAATACGGCCCTGCTGGGTAAACGTACCGTTTACGTTGCCATCGACGCGAATCAGCTCAATACCATCGATGGTTTTCGCGCCGGTGCCGCCGGCGTTCTGCACCACCACGTTGCTGTTACCGTTGTAATCACCGGTGATGTGCAGGTGATCGGTCTCTGAATGATCATCCATCAGATGGGTTTTGAAGTCGATGGTACCGTTGGTGCTGTTCAGGCTGCTCAAGGTCACCTGGCTAAAGCCGGTGCCGGGCGCGGTCATATTCAGCGTGGCGTTATTCAGCGTCAGATTATCCACCGCAGAGCTCGACGTAACATTCCACTGGCTGCCATTCGCCAGGTTCAGATTTTCCAGTGAGCTGGTCGCACCACTCCAGACTGAGTTGTTATCGAGGTTGATGATGTTGGTCGCGGTATTGGCGCGCTCGATGATGACATCGCCGTTAAATACTGAGCCGTTATCACCGGTCAATGTCACATTGCTAACCGTGCCGCTATTGCCAATGCCTGCGGATAACAGCGTCACGCCGGTTAATGCGGTACCGGAGGTGGTGACTTTGGTATCGGCGGTGCTGGAAACCACCATTGCACTACCTTCACTCGCAGTAACCGCGCTGTTGCTCAGCGACACGGAGTTATTGCTGACCGCATCAGACTGGAACAGCATACCCGCACTGTTCGCGCCGGTGAGCGTGATCTGTGAATTGCTGAGATTAACGCTGTTATCCCCGGCGCCCGCTCCCATCCATAAACCGGAAGAGAGTGACGCGCCATCCTGCCCTGCAATGTTGATACTGACTTGATCGCCTGTGATTATACCGTCCTGAAATGCAACCAGACCTGTACCGTTTGAGGAATGGTTAAACTCAACATTGTCTAATTGAACGCTGGCATTACGTCCAACGCGCAGACCAAGTAAATCTCCTCGTGTACTATTCACCTGGCTGTTTTTCATGACGACGGAGGCACCGGCATATCCGGCAGCAACAGCTGTTCCGTATGAAGAGGGATCGGTGGTGAGCGGACTTGTGGATGCATTCGTACCATTATTGTTAATAATGGTATTTTCGGTTGTGACTTTGCCAAAGGTGGCTGAAATACCCTGAGAAGTGGTGTTTAGCGTGGCATTTCGAATATTGACTTCGCTACCGTCATTTAATGCCTGAACAGAAATAGTTGGTCCAGCAGTGGTAATGGTGCCGCCATCATAATTCACCACTGAATTGCCTCCATTAGCACGCAGACCGTAGTTATTAATGCGATCGGTAAAGATATTGGTGTTAGTCAGATTAACCGTACCGCCGTTTTGCGCATATACCGCTTCGGAGGATGAGCCCGCCGTGCTGATCTCGCTGTTATTAACATTAACTACGCTGGCGTTTCCTGCGGCCTTAACGCCATTAGTCATGTGGCCTTCTGCTTTGATGACGCTATTGTTAATTGTTATCTCGGCACCAGTGGCGTTGACCGCATGAGCACCGTCGCCCGTGGTACTGATGCTGCTATCACTGATGGAAAGATGCCCAGCACCCGCTGCCGCAAACGCACCGAAGGAATTGGCTCCGCTGGTTTTAATGGTGCCGTTAGTCAGCGTGATATCACCATCGCTGGTTTGGACCCCGTATGAACCTTTGCCAGATGTAATGATATTGATACCGTCACCAGTGATAGAGCCGGCACCGCGCGCATAGAGTCCATGCGACGTGGCTGCAGAGGTTTTGATATCGATATCTTTTAAGGTCACCCCAGCGCCAGTATCTGCGAATGCACCGTGCCCATAGGTATTTGAAGTGGTGATGGTGCCAGTGGTGAAATCAACTGTCCCATTATTTGTGGCGCTTATGCCGCGCACATATTCGCCGGTTCCCGCACCTACAATATCCTGATTATTTACAATGACCGAATTGCCATTAGCAATGATGGTTCTGGCAGCGATTGCCGTTGTAGCATGCAGAGCCACTGTAATTGCCAGCGCCACACCGGTTAACGCCATGGCTTTGCTTGCGGACGGCGTTAACACCGAAGAGGAATGGGATTTAACCTTGCCCTTAGCCAGCTCAGAGGCCACCACATAACGCTGCGTTGCAGCATGCCAAATCACACGGAATATTTTATTCATGGGATTTTACTCTCTCTAAGTTCAGAAACTTTTACGATTTCCGAAATGATAGAGAGCGGGTCTGTAAGGCAATATCGGAGGGAGCGCGGAGTTTTGTAGTCCTTTACTTATCCAATGCAATACAGCGCTGGTATCCGGCAAAAATGTTAAAAATTAGCGTGATAACCAGTTGAAGACTTAAACCCTGAATAAAAAAATTAACTAATTTCCTCAATCTGCCGATGGTTATTAATCTGCCCTCTTCCCTACGCGGCTTTTGCCGGGACGCTTTAAGATTAAGGATAATAAAATGAACATCTCTCAACGTCTGTTTGCCACCTTTTCCATACTGTTTGGCGCCATCATCCTGCAAGCGATACTCGCCATTTCCTTACTCTCTGGTTTTCAGGATCGCTTTGAATATGTACAGGCCAATGCGATTCCCTCGATCAAAGATCTGGGGAAACTGATTGATGGCAGTAACCAGTTGGCGTTGACGCTCTACAAACACAAAAGCCAGACCGACGACAGCAAAATGCCGGCTGTTGAGGACGAGATCCAGAAACAGCTGGCGGATTTGAAGGCGCAGACCGATTACTACATGGCGCACGATATCTCCAGCGATGAAGATAAGCGCTTAACCGAAGTCGCTTATGCCAATATTCAGCACGTCACCGCCGCACTGGCGCCATTTATCACCGCCTCGCGTGCGCATCAAAATGATATCAGCCTCAATCTGATTGATGGACAAACCGGTATCGGAGCCGCCATTCGCCAGCTGATTAGCGATTATCAAAAACAGCTGCAGCTGAATATCGCCATTGGCGATGAACTGCGCGCCACCAACCGCAGCACGTTCCACTCGGTGTTATGGACGACCATCACCGGCGTTATCGCCACCGTGCTGATTTTTGGCGTGCTGTCGCTGTTCACCGTATTGCGCATTCGTCGCAGCTTGTCTGCTGCGGGCAAAGTAATGATGACTGCCAGCGAAAACCTCGATTTGACGCTGAAAGCAGATGAGAGCCGTCGTGATGAAGTGGGCAACATGGCGCACTCGTTTAACGTCCTGATGGAACGCGTTGCAGCCGCGCTCTCTTCGGTGCGTCAGGCGTCACAATCAGTGAGCAGCGCATCGGTACAGATTTCCGCGGGCAATGAAGATCTCTCATCACGCACCGAGCAACAGGCGGCATCGCTGGAGCAAACCGCGGCCAGCATGACCGAGCTGAGTGAAACCGTGCGTCAAACCGCCGATAACACGCGCCAGGCCAGTCAGCTTGCCGCTAACGCCAGCGGATTGTCAGAGAAGAGCAGCACGTCACTGACTACCATGCTTTCAACCATGGATAACATTCGTGGTAGCTCGCGCAAAGTGACGGAAATCGTCTCGATCATTGAAGGCATCGCCTTCCAAACCAACATTCTGGCGCTGAACGCCGCCGTTGAAGCCGCACGTGCCGGTGAACACGGCAAAGGCTTCGCCGTAGTCGCCGGTGAAGTGCGCAACTTGTCGCAACGTTCAACCACCGCCGCGCGCGAAATCAAAACGCTGATCGAAGAGTCACATCGTCTGACCGAAGCCGGTGCTGCGCAGGCCAGCGACGTAGGCCGTAATATGAGCGTGATGAACGATGCCATTCATCAGGTAAGCCAACTGGTGGAAGAGATTGCCGCTGCCGCTGTCGAGCAGAGTCAGGGCATCGTGCAGGTGCAGCAAGCGGTGAATCAGATGGACGACGTTACGCAGCAGAATGCCGCGCTGGTGCAAGAAGCCTCTGCCGCTTCGCAATCGCTGCAGGAACAGGCCGGGAATTTGAATCAGCTGGTGGGTAAATTCCATGTCGCGGCGGCTGGCGAAGTTCAGCAAAAGCAGGCTGTGGTGCGTACGCCTTCATTCGTTAAACCCTCGCGCGTTGCGGTGGTGAATGATGCGGATTGGCAGAGTTTTTAAGCTGATTTAGCCGGTGCGCATAAATGTGCACCCTACGAAAACGCTGGGTCGCCAATCATGGCGACCACGCTGCCTTTGCCAGGCAAACGCTGCCATAGTCTCCCTAAACTCTCCAATAGTTAACCCGCTATTAGTGGTTCCACTCCTCTCTTTTGAACAAAAAATAGCGTTCATCACGTTGTAATCTGGCCGCCTGTAATTCAGGGAGGATGATTATGGATACGGTTGAGCAGCTTAATGGGACGTACTTTTACAAAGGAGTCAGCAATGTTTCAGCTGGTGAATTATTTTTTTGGATACTTTTGGACAAAATTGATGAGCATGTAGGTGGCATCAATAACATTGTTGCGGTGAGCAGCATCATTCTTGGTCTTCCTATTCTGGGTACAAGAGGTAAGCCCGGCAATGCTACACCTGGTACTTCGATCGCCTCTAAATATTCGCGTCAAATTCTGAATGTGAAATTGCCCAGACCTTTGCCAACGTTCACTAACACCAGCATTAAGTTACTCAAGCCGATGTGGACAAACAATCTTGGGGCTTTTGTTGGTCGAACTGTGCCGGTTGTAGGATGGGTCTTACTGGCAAATGATCTTTCTCAAATAGTCTATAAGACTGTTTCAACCTACAACATGATCGTGAGAGAAGAAGATCGAGTATGGTAGACGAACATCAAATATTAGATTTTTTTCGTGGCGAGTTATCTCTCATGACTACATGGAGTTTAAAACCCATTCCAATCGAATTTGATACTCCATTACAAGGCTACGCCGGATGGGATGAGTTGCCCTATGCCATTCAGGATTTTGGTAAAAAATATCATGTCGATACAACAGTTATAAATTTTGATGCTTATTATCCCTGGAAAACAGAAACAGTTTTCCGAAAATACTTTTCTAAGGATCCAATTCAACAAGACGTTAAACCACTAACTGTACGTATGTTTGTGGAGTCGGCTAAAGCTGGACGCTGGTTGTATGACTAACTAAGGAGATTCACATGGCTATACCCGTTCATATGTTTATTAAAGATGATGGCGGCGCAGTAATCAGAGGCGGTTCAGACGTGATGCACCGTGAGGGCAGCATTGAATTACGGGGTGTACAGCATCTTCTCTCTATTCCCACCGACAACAATACCGGCAAGCTAACAGGCACACGGCAACATGCTCCATTTATATTTGAGAAAGAAATTGATTCTGCGTCACCTTATTTATACAAAGCTGTGGCAACAGGCCAGACGTTAAAAGAAGCTGAAATCAAATGGTACCGCATCAGTGACGCCGGTCAGGAAGAAGAGTACTTCAACATATTAATGGAAGACGTAAAGGTCATATCGATATCGCCGATCATGCATGACACGCGTAATTGTCCAGGAACCGGGCATATGGAAAGCGTTGCGCTGCGTTATGCGAAGATCACGTGGAAATATGTTGATGGAAACATTCAATTCAACGATGCATGGAACGAAAGGCCAACGGCATAATCAATGCGGAAATCCTGCGTGAGGATTTCCGCTGAGAATTAATCACAATATCTTCACACCTTAAGCATTTTCACCGTGGCATCAATATCAATTTCATCCGCCGTGAAAATCAAAGTCGTTCCCTGAAAGGTGGTTACCGCCAGTTTTTTCAGTGAGCGCGTTTCATCCGGCTTAACGTCTGTTTTCGGCTTGATGCTATTCATCAGAATACCTACCGACAGCACGGTATTCTCTTTATCGATGCGCGTTTCAACCGGCACGTCTTCGCTGTAAACCACATAAGATTTGATCGAGGTGAGCTTCAGGCGCTCGCCGGCAATATAGATGTATTTGCTTTCAGGTGAGACCTTCACCGCATACGCGGACAAACCTTTGTTATTGGTGGTGGGTTCAAAGGTCACCGCCGCGTCTTTCTTAATCAGCTCAGGGTTAGCGACCTTAATCACATGGAAATAGCGGTTATCGCCATTTTCATCTTTGATAAATCCAAAACCTTTATCCTGAAACCAGGTTGTGATCGTTCCGTTCATCGCCATTGCCGCCTACCTAATCGTTATCTACTCAGTTTTTTCAGCGCGCAGTGTAAAGCACATTGCCTGCGCAGACCACGTCTTTGCTTTAAGTCTGGACGATAATTTTCGCCTGAGCGAATAGACACATGCCCGGATTCGCCAGTTGCCGCAAAATTCGCTATTATCCGCATCCCTTCGCCAGCCGGGCAGCCTGATGTCTACGATTATCGATACCTTTATTGCCCCGCAATGTCTTGAAGAGATTGAGATTCTCTACCAGGACGATCATCTGCTGCTGATCAATAAACCAGCTGGTCTGCTCAGCCTGTCGGGGAAAAATCCGCGCAATCTCGATTCTGTGCATCATCGGTTAGTGAAGCTTTTTCCCGGCTGCACGCTGGTGCATCGTCTGGATTTCGGCACATCAGGGTTAATGGTGATTGCCCGCAATAAGGCGATCAATGCCGCACTTTGCCAGCAGTTCAGCCAGCGCAGCGTGACCAAGATTTACCGCGCACTGTTGTGCGGGCATTTGCATGACGACGAAGGTGTGATTGACGCGCCGATTGCCAAAGATCCGACGCTATTTCCATTGATGTCAATTTGCCCAATCAATGGTAAGCCAGCTCGCTCACGCTATCAGGTGATTGAGCGCACTCATCACCTATTGGAAGATAAGACGTTCATGCCATTAACGCGGGTGGAACTTACGCCAGAGACTGGACGCACCCACCAGCTGCGTATCCACTGCCAGCTGTTGGGCCATCCGATTTTGGGTTGCGACCTGTATGGCGGTCTTATGCTGGCGGGGACCGAACACATCCCGCGTCTGATGTTACACGCCAGCGAGTTGAAGTTTGTTCATCCGGTCAGCGGCGAGTGCCTAAACGCCAAGTGTGCCTGCCCGTTCTGACAGCGCAACCGGCGTTGTGCTTACCACATTAAATCATCAGGCACTTTGAAATCAGCGTACGGATCGTCTTCATCCTGCGCTTCCTGACTCAATGCACTATTCAACACGATGCTGTTCGCATCACGCTGTGCAATTTTATCGGCGACGCTGGCGGGAATAATCGCGTATTGGCTCTCGCCTTTGCTATCGACGGCCAGGCGCGCAATCGCCAATCGACCATTAATCAGTTGCGTCTGCGTTTGCTTATCGACGTCGATTTTTTTGATCAAATTATTGTCGGTGAAATTAAAACCAATATTGCCTTTAGAGATATCGATTTTGTTCATTTCGATCAGGTGCTTAACCTGCGCTTTGTACTCTTTCGATAACGCCGCTTGCTTTTGCTGTTCGCTCAACTGCTTATCACGCTCCAGCTGAGCCTTTTTGTTCTCTTCCACCGCTTCTCTGGCCTCACGAGCCTGAACGCGTGATTTCTTAGCGGTTCTCTGGACCTTGTCCATTTTTTTGCTGCTGACTAAACCTGCTTTCAGCAGCTGCTCTTGTAAGGTGAGTTTTGCCATTGTCGTGTCTTAACCGGTTAAAAATTTGTGGAAGAGTATACCTTTAATTGTAGAGCCTCTGCCAGGTTGAACAGGCTGGCTACAGTGAGCGCCGTTCATCCTCCCCACCACATCATGAAATTCCTTCATGTTCGATGAAATTAAATCACTTTTTTTCAACCAGTGACTCAGGCATAAAAGTACCATTGTTAATAACTTAAAATAATATCAAGCCTGCTGAATGAAAGTACCCTGCAAAAGCATTGGGAAATCCTGAAATCCAGCGACAGCAAGGCTTTTTATTGGTAACCGGGATAGCAGACTAAAATGAACAACGCCTTTACTTTTACGGTTAAGAGCCTTCGTTTCGACGAAAATTACAATCCTTCTGGCAATACACGCATCACCACCAATTTTGCCAATTTGGCGCGTGGTGAAAAGCGTCAGGAGAACCTGCGCAACGCCTTAGTGATGATTGATAACCGTTTCAATTCACTGGCGCATTGGGACAACCCTAAAAGCGATCGTTACGCGGTTGAGCTAGAGATTATTTCTGCTGAGCTGAATCTGGGTGCCGAGGGCAACAACAGCACCTTCCCGGTGATCGAAATATTGAAAACCAATATCGTTGATAAAAAAACCAACGAACGCATTGAAGGGATTGTTGGTAACAACTTCTCTTCTTACGTGCGTGATTATGATTTCAGCGTTTTGTTGTCTGAGCACAATAAGAACCATACTGAATTCCGCACGCCAGATAATTTTGGCGATCTGCATGGCAATATCTTCAAGCACTTCGTTAACTCAGAAGCTTACAAAGCGAATTTCAATAAAGCCCCGGTTATTTGCCTGAGCGTATCCAGTAAAAATACCTATTACCGCACCGGTAATGAACATCCGGTATTGGGCATTGAATATCAGCAGGATGAACTTTCTCTGACTGACGAATACTTCGGCAAAATGGGCCTGCGGGCACGCTATTTTATGCCGGCAAACAGTGCTGCGCCTCTGGCCTTCTATTTCCATGGCGATTTACTCAGTGATTACACCAATCTTGAGCTGATTAGCACCATCAGCACCATGGAGACGTTCCAGAAGATCTACCGCCCTGAGATTTACAATGCGAATTCTGCAGCTGGTAGACACTATCAGCCAAGCCTGAGCCATCAGGATTATTCTTTAACGCGAATTGTTTATGATCGAGAAGAACGTAGCCATCTGGCTATTGAACAAGGAAAGTTCACGGAAGAGCGCTTCATTAAGCCATATCAAACTCTTCTTGAGCAATGGTTTACTCCCGTTCTTTGATTACCGATAAAAATATAAGGTCACCTGCTATGAAAAAATTATTACCGACTTCCACTGCTGGTAGTTTACCGAAACCATCGTGGCTGGCTCAGCCGGAAACGTTGTGGTCACCGTGGAAATTGCAAGATCAGGAATTAACCGACGGCAAACAAGATGCGCTGCGTTTGTGCCTGGACGATCAACAGCAGGCAGGAATTGATATCGTCAGTGACGGCGAGCAAACCCGCCAGCACTTCGTCACCACCTTTATTGAACATCTCAACGGCGTAGATTTTGAGAAGCGCGAGATCGTTAAAATCCGCGATCGTTATGATGCCAGTGTGCCGACCGTTGTGGGTCCGGTGAGTCGTCAAAAATCAGTGTTTGTTGAAGATGCAAAGTTTTTACGTCAGCAAACGGATCGTCCCATTAAATGGGCGCTGCCGGGTCCAATGACCATGATCGACACGCTTTATGACAACCACTATAAAAGCCGCGAAAAACTGGCATGGGAATTCGCTAAAATTCTCAATGAAGAAGCGAAAGAGTTAGAAGCGGTGGGCGTCGATATTATTCAGTTTGATGAGCCGGCATTTAACGTCTTCTTCGACGAAGTGAATGATTGGGGTATCGCAACCTTAGAAAGAGCCATTGAAGGGCTGAAATGCGAAACCGCAGTGCATATTTGCTACGGCTATGGCATCAAAGCGAATACCGACTGGAAAAAGACGCTGGGCACAGAATGGCGTCAATATGAAGAGATATTCCCTAAACTGCAAAAGTCGAATATCGATATCATCTCACTGGAGTGTCAAAACTCGCATGTGCCGATGGAGTTGATGGAACTGATTCGCGGCAAAAAAGTGATGGTTGGTGCCATTGACGTGGCAAGCAATACCATTGAAACGCCAGAAGAAGTTGCAGCAACGCTGCGTAAAGCCCTGCAGTTTGTTGATGCTGATAAACTCTACCCTTGCACCAACTGCGGCATGATTCCTCTGCCACGCGGTGTGGCAAGAGGCAAGCTAGATGCATTGAGTGCAGGTGCAGAAATTGTTCGCAAAGAACTGTTGAATAAATAACACCAGATAAAAGCTCAGTCCGGGATTATTACCCACCCGCAACCGGACTGAGCCGTTGAATTAAAGTTTATTAATCTGCCCACCCGATTTTCTAAAATCAATCACCATCGTTTGCCCATCCTGAAAGGCGTCATAATCGGGTCCCTGCGCCAGAACCTGACGCGGTTTAATTACTCTCATTTCATCCGTTGCTTTCACCGCTTTCAATCTCAAACCTACATGTTTGATCAGCGCCAGCCATATCCACGGTTCAGACTCACCCAACATTTTCATGCGGATATGATCGATGATGGGGAAGTTACGAATATTGGTTTGTACTTCTGGAGCATCATTCAACTGCCCAATAAAGGCGAGTGAATCAATCGATTGGGCAGCGGGAGCAGAAAGCGTGATTTTGATCTGATTCATCACCTCCATTTGATATCGTTGATCGTTAACTACAGTGTTAAAAGTGACCAGCATCACCACCAGATGATAAAACAGCAATATCGCACTCAATCCCGCCAGCCAGCTTCTTATTGCAGGTAATGAATAAACGGCTACATAGAAACAGAACAGGAAAGTAATGCTGCATGCGCCCAGCATACGCGGTGCAAATAACGGCGTGGCTAAGGCCAATGAAAGTCCGGGGATGGCGATGATGACGATCAATCCCGCACTGAACAGCAATAAGACCGCACTTAGCGTCAACTTCTGCTGCTGTTTTAAGTTTCGAACCATCAAAATAAGGCCTGAAAACATTATGTGCATAAGCAGCCCTATAAATACCATCATGCCGCGCGGATAGGCGCTGAGAAAAAGGTCACTGAACGCTTTAATAGTGTTGATAAGTACTTGCAGAGAATCGGAGTTCAGTGATAACAACTTGCTGTGTTTCATGCTGTACCAGTCGATCTTCACCGGCAATAAATATTTCATCGCGAGTTTATAAACCAGGATGGCAATGCCCAGCGCCACTATTTTCCCGCACAGCCACTTCCAGCTAGATTGATCATTTACCAGTCGAGAGACGACCAGCAAGGCTACGCAGGCAATATAGACATTGAGCCCAGGCTGATAGAGTGTCTGAATCAGCAATAATATCAGCGCCGTGTAAACGATCTCCTGAAAAGGCTTTGCGCGATTAACCATGCTTGCCAGCATTGCGCCTGCAAATGACAGAAGTATGGTGAGACTGTCATAGGTATAGAGCATTCCCTGCGTCAGAAAGGGATTAAGAATGATAAATAGCGGTGGGAGAAATGACCAGAAACCCGCAAGCGGAATTCTCAATCTTTCCGTGAAAAATACCGCAGCAATACTTAGCGCCAGCAATCCGAGCAGTAAATTAAGCGGAGAAATATCGCTGACCGTATCACCAAAAGAGATCAGGGATTGTAATAACCAGGTGCCCGGCCTCCCGTTACTTAGCCATGTTGATCTATCCCCATCTAATATCCGGTAAAGATCATCCCGATAATAAATTTTGTTGGTCCATAGAGGGATCGTGGCCAGCAATGCCACCATCATAGTCAAAGCAATACGTTGCATCCGGCTTACCGACGGAGAATCATTAACGGGCATCATTTTATGAGTGAATTTCCATCGGACGGGGTCGGGCGGCCTTTTATTTCCGCGTAGTTACAAACTAGTGTAGGCGGTTTTTGTATAACGGATGCTCAGGAATGATAAACATCATTGGCAGCTGCGGGATGTGCAGATAACATGTCGCTTTATCTCTTTCAAATAGGCAACGTCGGCAATGGCTCTGATCCCTAAAAACTACTCGCGGCTGGAAAGCGGCTATCGTGAGAAAGCATTAAAAATCTATCCGTGGGTATGCGGCCGCTGCTCGCGTGAATTTGTTTATTCCAACCTGCGCGAATTAACCGTTCACCATATCGATCACGACCATACCAATAACCCGGAAGATGGCAGTAACTGGGAGTTGTTGTGCCTCTATTGTCACGATCACGAGCACTCGAAATACACCGAAGCGGATCAGTACGGCACGCGTGTTGTGGCGGGTGAAGATGCGCAGAAGGATGTTGGTGAAGCCACCTATAATCCTTTTGCCGATTTGAAGGCCATGCTGAATAAGAAAAAGTAAGGCTAGTTTCAGAAATAGCGATCGCCATTTATGGCGACCGCGTTACGCTTACTTATTGGTCTTTGTACTATTGCTGAACTGCTCGGTGAGATAGTTGCTGGTGTTATTCAGCACGCTGACCATCTTATCCAGATTGGTGAACTGCTTTTTATACCGCGCAATCGTGTCATCAATACGTTTGCTGGCGGTATTGTACTGATCGGTTAGCGTATTCAGTTTTTTACTGATGGAATCCGTCGCGCCCTGCAACACACCTTTACTGCTGAGAAATGCGGTGAATGTGGTGTTCAGCACCGTCGAAACACCGGTTTTTTTGCCATCACCGACAAACATGTCCCGAATCGCTTCTGGTTTCACTTGCAAGCTGGTTGTCAGTTTGGTGGCATCCAGCTTAAGTTGGCCGTTAGTGGGATCGGTAGTAATGCCCGCCTGAGATAGCGTTTTATAAACACCTGAACCCGAGCTGTTGGCCAGAATACTTTTCAGTTGCACCTGAATATTACGCAGTGTGCCATCACCGAGTAGCGCTCCATTCTTCCCGTCCGGATCTTTACCCGCATCCACTGGCGTGTATTTAGTCAAACTCGCCATCGTATCCTGCAGCGAGTTATAGGCATTCACCCAATCGGTAATGGCGGTTTTCGCCTTGTTGGTATCGCTGCTCACCGTCAGCGTTTGGTTGCCGCTGGTTTCATCGTTAAGCTTCAGCGTGATGCCTTCCACCGCGTCGGTGATAACGTTGCTGCTGCTCTCAATCGCCACATTGTTTACGGTCAGCTTGGCATTCTGCGCCTCGACGCTTTGCGCCATTCCGCTGCTGGCCGCATCTGATGCATCAAAGCCGATAAAATCCTGCAAGGTATCATCGCCGGTCACGCTCAGCGATTTCACCGCATTGGCGGTGCCGGATGCCGATGATGTCAGCGACAAACGGTATTCCGTGGCGGAGACCTTGATCAGGCTTGCAGTAACGCCAACGTCAGATTTGTTGATGGTGTCACGAATCGCCGAAAGCGAAGTCTGATCTTTGGTTAGCGTAATGCTTTTCTCTTTACCTTCCGCGTTAACAAATTTCAGGGTTCTGGACGCGGCATCGCTACCTATCGCCGCTTTGATATCGGTTTTTGTCTCGCTGGTTAGCGTCTGGGATTGCGCCAGCTTCTGCACGCTGATGGTGTATTTTCCCGCCAGCGCATTGCCGTTGGAATCGGCGCTAAACGCACTGGAACTGGATGCTGTGGTCGTCGAAGTATAAAGCGCGGCATCGTTTAATTTATTGTTTGCCGTCTGGAAGGTCTGAATCGCGGTTTTAAGGGTGCCGTAGGCGGACAACTTCGCGGTCGCAGCGGATTGTTGTTTGGAAATCGGTGCCAGCGATTGTTTTTCTGCCGCGGTCAGTTTGTCGAGAATGGTGCTTAAACCCAGTCCTGAACCGACGCCTAATGTTGAAATCCCAGTCATGTACGCAACTCCTGTTAATTTAACGTTACGGTACTATCGGCAGCCTTAACGCAAACTTTATAGAAATCTGATCATTTCCTTACGCTATCCTTACATTCATTAAATTGCGCCATCAACGCATCTGATTAATTGCGCTGGAAATATGATGCGTTTCACATTTAACTGTCGCTCTGCTTGTCGGGAAAGCAGAGCCGATTATGATCTGGCGAGATTGTTACTGCGTTCAGCGCAGGCAAAACCTGACACGCCGTCCTCCCGGTGGGTCAGGTTTTTTATTTTCAGGGCAGATAAAAATGAAAATCGCGAAAATCCTCAACAATAATGTCGCGGTGGTGCTGGGCGACAACGGCAAAGAACAGGTGGTGATGGGACGCGGTTTGGCGTTTCAGAAGCGCGTTGGCGACGAACTGGATGCACAGCAGATCGAAAAAGTGTTTGCGCTACAAAGCGACACCTTAACGGGCCGGCTCAGCGAACTGCTGTCGGATATCCCGCTCGAGGTGATCACCACCAGCGAACTGATCATTGCCAACGCACGTCAGCAGCTGGGCCAGCCGCTGCATGAAAGCCTCTCCATCGCACTGTGCGATCACTGCCATTTTGCGATTGAGCGCCACCAGCAAGGTATCCCGATTCGCAACGTGTTGAAGTGGGAGATCAAAACGCTCTATCCGAAAGAGTTTTCATTGGGTATCGAAGCGTTGGAACTGATTAACCAGCGGCTGGGCGTAGCGTTGCCGGAAGATGAGGCCGGATTTATCGCGCTGCATCTGGTGAATGCGCAGCTTGGTAGTGATTTCGCCGATGTTTCTCACATCACGCAATTTATGCAGGAAATCCTGCATATCGTGAAGTATCGCCTGCAGCTGGATTACCGCACAGAGAGCTTGAGCTACAACCGTTTCGTCAACCATCTGAAGTTCTTTGCGCAACGCATGTTGGGCAAACGCGGCGTGTGGAGCGAGGATGAATCTTTACATGATGTGGTGCGCGACAAATATCCGCTCGCCTATCAATGTGCAGTGAAGATTGACCAGCATATTCAGCAGAAATACCTGTATCAGCTCTCCAGCGAGGAACGCATGTTTCTCACCATTCATATTGAACGGGTACGAAAAGAGACGCTGGCGTTGCAGGATGATGCGGATGAGGCATAACCAAATTTGTATCGCACACATTCCGTAGCGGCGCGATTTATCGCGCATTTCAATGGCAGCACCGTGCCCATCCCGACAATGCGCAATAAATTGCGCCGCTACGATATGTGCGGCGCTTAATTATTCACTGGCTATTTCAACGCTGCACCATGGCTACGAATCACGTCCTGATACCAGAAGAAACTCTTCTTACGTGAACGCGCCAGCGTGCCGTTGCCCGCATCATCGCGATCCACGTAGATAAAGCCGTAACGCTTGGAGAACTCGGCTTTTGACGCGCTGACCAAATCAATCGGCCCCCAGCAGGTATAACCCAATACCTCGACGCCATCTTCAATCGCTTCACGCACCTGCACCAGATGATCGTTGAGATACTGGATACGGTAATCGTCGTTAATTTGCCCGTCCGCTTCCACCACATCTTTGGCACCAAGCCCGTTTTCCACGATGAACAGTGGCTTCTGATAGCGGTCGTACAGGACGTTAAGCAGAATGCGCAGCCCTTCAGGATCGATCTGCCAACCCCAATCGGAACTCGGCAGATGTGGGTTCGGCACCATCGCGAGAATGTTGCCGCGCGCTTTCTGATTCTCCTCTTCGTTAGTGGTAACGCAGCCGGTCATGTAGTAGCTGAAGGAGATGTAATCGACGGTGTTTTGCAGGTCGCGCTTATCGGCATCGGTGATCTCGATGCTGATGTTACGATCGGCGAAGAAGCGCTTCATATAGGCCGGATACGCGCCGCGCACCTGTACATCGCCAAAGAACAGCCATTCGCGGTTCTGTTGCAAGGTTTCCAGCACGTCCGCCGGACGGCAGCTCAGCGGATAGAGCAGCGCGCCCAGCAGCATGTTGCCGATTTTGCCGTCCTTAACGATTTCATGGCAGGCTTTAACCGCGCGTCCGCTCGCCACCAGCTGATGATGAATCGCCTGATAGATTGCCTGCTGATCGCTCTCTTCCGCCAGACCAACGCCGGTGAACGGCGCGTGCAGCGACATGTTGATCTCATTAAAGGTCAGCCACAGCTTCACCTTGTGCTGGAAGCGGGTGAACACCGCGCGCGCATAGCGTTCAAAGCAATCAATGGTGATGCGATTGCCCCAGCCACCGTACTTTTTGATCAAGCCGTACGGCATTTCGTAATGTGACAGTGTCACCAGCGGCGTGATGTTGTATTTCGCCATCTCATCGAACAGGCGATCGTAATAGGCTAATCCCGCTTCATTAGGTTCCGCTTCATCGCCCTGCGGGAAGATGCGCGTCCAGGCAATCGAGGTACGCAGTACGGTAAAGCCCATCTCGGCGAACAGTTTGATGTCCTCCGGAAAGCGGTTATAGAAATCGATGGCGGTATCCTTGATGCCAAAATCGTCACCGCTGCGTTCGACGCGTGCACCAAATATGCCCTTGGGTTGCAGGTCGGAGGTCGATAAACCTTTGCCGCCCTCCTGATACGCGCCTTCAACCTGGTTTGCGGCAACGGCGCCGCCCCATAAAAATCCGTCCGGGAAACGTTTAGTCATCTGTTTGCTCCTCTATTATTTCAGCACGGCCAACAACGGAGCGCCTTCGCTCACGGCCGTGCGGCTCAGGGTTAACACATCCACAAAGTCATCGCTATTACTCACCAGCACCGGCGTAGTAACGTCAAAGCCTGCGGCTTTAATCGCATCGAGATCAAACTCCAGCAGCAAATCACCCACCTTGACCGGCTGATCGTTCACTACTTTCGGAGAGAAATAGTGTCCATCGAGCTTCACGGTATCGAGGCCAACGTGGATCAACACTTCTGCACCCTGCGCCGATGTCAGGCCAATCGCATGGCCGGTGCGAAACATTGACGACACCACGCCATCGATCGGCGATACCACGCGGCCCCGCTGCGGGATAATCGCCGCGCCTTTACCGAGCAATCCGCTGGCAAAAGTTTCATCTTTAACCTGATCGAGCGGAATGACATCGCCCGCTATCGGACTGACCACGCTTTCGCGGCGCGTCAGGCTGGTGGGCGGAGCAACCGCTGCCGGCGGCGCAACCGCTTCGGTTGCGGGCTCGGTCAGACCGAACAGATAGGTGCTGACGCAAGCGAAACTTAACGCCACCGCCGCACCGGCAAATGCCGCCAGCACGCTGGCATCAATGCCGCTGTTTGGCACCACCTGAATAAAGGTGAAGACACTCGGGAAACCAAAGGAGTAAATGGTGGTGTGCCAGAAGCCAAGGATCGCCGCGCCCAAGGCGCCACCGATGCAGCCGAAGATAAACGGACGACGGTGCGGTAGCGTCACGCCATATACCGCCGGCTCGGTGATGCCGAAGATGCTGGCGGTAAAAGCCGACCCCGCCATCGCTTTCAGTTTCGCTTCGCGGGTGCGCAGGAAGATGCCGAGCGTGGCGCCCGCCTGGCCCAGCACCGCAGGCATCAGCAAGGGCAGTAGCGTGTCGTGACCAAAGTTGGCGAGGTTGTTCAGCATGATCGGCACTAAACCCCAGTGCAGACCGAAAATCACGCACACTTGCCAAATCGCGCCCATCACCGCACCCGCAATCATTGGGCTCAGGCTGTAAATCCACAAATAACCTTCGGCCAACATGCGGCTCAGCCAGGTCGCCGCCGGACCAATCGCCAGAAACGTCAGCGGCACGGTGATCAGCAGGCAGCACAACGGCGTAGTGAAGTTACGCACCGCGCTGGGAGAACGCGGATGCACCCAGCGTTCAATCAGGCTGGAAACCCAGGCCGCGAAAATAATCGGAATCACCGACGAGCTGTAGTTCAGCACTTCGAGCGGGATGCCGATGAAGGTCAGCGCATTGCCCTGCTGCTGCTGTTGCAGCACTTCGAGAATCATTGGATGCACCAGCGCAGCGGCAATCGCCATGCTGACAAACGGATTACCGCCAAATTTTTTACCGGCGCTGTAGCCGAGCAATATCGGCAAGAAGTAGAACAAACCGTCGCTGGCAACAAACAGCACTTTGTAGCTGCCGCTGTCGGCACCCATCACGCCGAGCACCAATGCCAACGCCAGCAACCCTTTGATGATGCCGGTGGCGATCATCACGCCGATAAACGGAGTAAAAATGCCGGAAACCAGATCGATAAAGCGTGCAAATAAGCCTTGCGGTGCAGCGTTATCTGCGGCCTCGCTCTGATTATCCAGCCCGTGACGTGACGTGAGTTCGCGATACACTTCCGCTACCTGATTGCCAATCACCACCTGATATTGGCCGCCGCTCTCCACCACCATGATCACGCCAGGATTGTCTTTTAACGCCGCAGTTTGCGCTTTTTGACTGTTTTTTAGTTTGAAGCGTAAGCGCGTGGCGCAGTGCATCACGCTGATGATGTTCTCTTTGCCGCCAACACCGGCAAAGATGTCATCCGCCAGTTCCTGATATTGCATCACTCTTTCTCCTGAACAATGCCCTAAACTCATGCCCTGAATTTCGCGCAAAAAAAAACCTGAGACGCGCCCTCTTCAACTGAAAAAGGGCGCGTCTCAGGTTTTGCCTGCCGAACAGTAACAATCCTTAACGGGCGCTATCATGCTAACAGCGCGGAAAAAGTGGCAAGCAGTTTTAGCGAACGATGCGGAAAACTGTGAAGCTGCTCACCGATCAGATCCGTTTCAGTGCCGCTAAAGCCAGCACGCTGAGCAGCGCACCGATCACCATCAGCAGCAGATAACTCATCCACTGCAGCAGCCAAATCCCCAACACACCGCCGCCCAAAAACGCCAGCACGGTGTAAAAATGCAGCTTAAGCCGCTCAATGTAGAGCGGCGCATCTTTGGGGGATTCTTTGCGGCGCAGCACATCAAACAGCATCGCCAGCTCAATGCCGATATCGGTCGCGGTGCCAGAAACGTGCGTGGTGCGCACGCGGGCGTTGGAGATGCGCGTCACAACGGCGTTTTGCAATCCCATCAAAAAACTCAGGCTCAGCACCAGCAACACGCCAGAGCCGCTAAAGCGAAACCAGCTTTCAATCACGCCGAGCAGCAGCAAAGCGATGCCTTCAATCAGGATGTTGATGGCGTAGATGCCGCGAATCTGGCGCCGTCTGCCGGAGTTGATTATCAGCGTTGAGACAGAAGATCCGGCGATAAACAGCAGCACGATGAGCAGAAAAAACAGGCCGACGTGCAGATTAGCTTTGGCCAGATGGTCGGAAAGTGAGGAGACATTGCCGGTCATGTTCGCCGAGAAGAAGCCGACCGTTTCAAACGCTGCGGTGTTAAGTGCGCCCGCAACGGCGGCCAGCGTGCAGGCCAGGCGAATGTCGGTATTGAAGGTGCGCGTGTTCTCGGCGGTGATTAGCATGGGAAATCCTGGCCCGGTGAAAGATGCGTATCTTCCTCCCGTGACCAGGAATTCTCAAGCGCCGCTACGCGGTTTGCTGATCCTGCTCCTGCTCGCTGAACCGCTCGCGCATCTCATTTTCGATCTGCTCGAGCGATTTGCCTTTGGTCTCCGGCAGCATAGTGATTACGAAGATCAGCGAGCCGACGTTGATGGCTGCAAAGATAAAGAACGCGCCATTGCCGGTGGCGGAGAGCAGCGGAGGGAAGGCAAATGCCACCGCCGCGTTACAGATCCACTGGAACGAAACGGCAGCGCCGGTCAGCACGCCGCGCACTTTCATCGGGAACAGCTCCGACATCAGCAACCAGTAAACCGGCGAAATGCACATCTGCATAAAGAACAGGAACACCAGGATCGCCGCCAGCGCGAAGATGCTTTGCGTCATGTCTTGTGGCATCAACAGCAGCACGCAGCCGAGTGCCAGCTGCATGGCGATCACTACCGACAAACCGGTCATCAGCATGGTACGACGACCAAAACGTCCCACTGCTTTGATGCCCACCATGGTCGCCAGCACCGAAACAATCCCGTTACCGATGGTCGCCGCAATCGAGGCGTTGGTGCCCATGCCGGTGGTTTTCAGAATCACGGGCGTGTAGTACATAAAGGCATTCACGCCGGTGAACTGGATAACAATGCCGAGCCCCGCGCCCACCAGTAACAAGCGAAGAATCCATTTCTCTTGCAGCAGTTCACGCGCTGACGGCCCCTGACGCGCCGCTTTAGCGTGCTGGCGCATCTCCGTCATCTCCTTTTTCACTTCGCGTGGCGTTTCACGCAGTTTGTGCAGGATACGGCTCGCTTCTTTGATGCGCCCTTCTGCCACCATCCAGTGTGGCGACGCTGGCACAAAGAAGGTGCCGATAAACAGCAACGCGCCAGGAATCATCGCCATCGCCAGCATATAACGCCACAGATGCGGATCGTTAAGCGTGAAACTCATCACCGCGCTGACCACATAAGCCAGCAGCTGACCGGAAACAATCATCAGCTCGTTGCGGCTCACCAGCGGCGCACGCCGTTTTGGCCCGGCAATTTCGGCAATAAACACCGGTACGGTTGAGGAACCGCCACCCACCGCAATCCCCAGCAGAAAACGCATCGCCACCATTACGTGCAGGTTTGGCGCTAAGGCGGTACCAATCGCGCCCAGCACAAAAATCAGCGCCAGAGAACGCAGCGTAATGCGTCGGCCAAAGCGATCGGAGAAATAACCACTAAGGAAAGCACCCAGCGCGGCACCGAAGATCAGGGATGAAGTGACTAAACCTTCGGTGAACGGTGTGAGGTCAAGACCGCCCTGATCAGGCGGCAAGGTCATAAACGGCAAGGCACCCGAGATAATCCCGGTGTCATAACCAAAAGCCAGCGCACCCATTGTCGCTACGAGTACCACAAAGAAGATGCGCTGTTTAACGGTGAGATTACTTAGCGCTGAATCGTCGTCACTATTTTGCTGCGATGTGTCCATTCCTGTTCCCTGCATATTGAACGCGCCTTATAGCGCAAAGGTTGAAACCCAAAAGGCAGAAGTATAGTCAGGAATTGTAAAATGTGACGAAGGTCACTATTAATTCGACAAATTTCATCGCGCTTAATGATCATTTTCAATGATCGGCGTTTACGGCCTGGCTTTAACGCAACGGCGAACTAAAATTGCAGCGTGACTAGCTAGTCCTCAAATCTAACGGAACATTGATAAGAGGTCTTCCTATGAACAAACAGAGCTACAGAGGCGGCGCAGGGAATTTTGCTAACGATCCAGAACGTGCGAAAGAAGCTGGCAAGGCGGGAGGCAAAGCCAGTGGAGGCAACTTCAGAAACGATCCTGAACGCGCCGTTGAAGCGGGACGGAAAGGAGGCAAAATAAGTCGTCGTCCTCCAACGAAGTCTGAGTAAGGCGCCTTAGGATTTTGTCCGCCATGGATTGGCTTCACCCCCTTTTTGCATATCCCAGCCTAAAACGGTAACCTATATACATATCACATACGATTCATATATAGGTTGCACCATGGGCATCGTAAAAATCTCTGACTTAATGCATGAGAATCTGCGCATCGCCAGCACGGCGATGAGCCGTTCCATCAACGCGCAGGCGGAACACTGGATGAAGATCGGCATGCTGGCCGAGATTTATCCGTCACTCAATCATCAGGAATTGACGCGCTTGCTGATGCGCGTTGAACGCGACAGCGGCGCGGATTTAGCGCAACTGCTCGACCATCCTTTATTCACCTCGCAGGGAATCGCGTAATGAGCATCAAACTGCACACCGCTGAAGAGATCGAACTGGCGCGTGCCGCTGGACACGCCGCCGCTAAAGTGCTGGAGATCATCACTCCGTACGTTAAACCGGGCGTCACCACCGATGAACTGGACGCGATTTGTCATGATTACGTGGTAAACGAACTAAAAGTGGTGCCAGCAAATATTGGCTATCACGGTTACAGCAAAACGACCTGTACGTCAGTGAATCACGTGGTGTGCCACGGCATTCCGGGCGAGAAAAAGCTCAAGGATGGCGACATCGTCAACATAGACGTCGGCATCATTAAAGATGGCTGGTACGGCGACACCAGCCGCATGTATTACGTTGGCCAGCCGTCGGTGCGCGCCAAACGTTTGGTGGATATCACCTACGAATCGATGGTGGCAGGTATCAAAGTGGTAAAACCGGGCGCGACCTTAGGCGATATCGGGGCCGCCATTCAGCAGGTAGCGGAAAAAGCCGGTTTCTCGGTGGTGCGCGAATATTGCGGTCACGGCGTTGGCGAGGTGTATCACGGCGATCCGCAGATTCTGCACTACGGCACGCCAGGCGCGAGATTGGCATTACAGGCGGGCATGATTTTCACTATCGAACCGATGATCAACGCGGGTAAAGCCGGCACCAGCGTACTGTCCGATGGCTGGACGGTGGTCACCAAAGACCGCTCGCTGTCAGCGCAGTGGGAACACACCATCGCCGTGACCGAAACCGGCTTTGATTTGTTGACGCCGTGGCCAGAAGGTACCGGCGAATATCCGGCAATTTAAAAAAAGATCCAGAACGCATATGCCGTTCTGGATCACACTCGCATTAAGCGGTTTGACGCAGCGTAAACACGCTTACGCTATTCACCATATTCGCCGCCTGCTCGCTCAGCATCGCCGACGCCGCCAGCGATTGTTCCACCAGCGACGCATTCTGCTGCGTGGTGATATCAATCTGGCTAATCGCGGTGTTGATTTGGCTGATGCCGTCGGCCTGCTCGCTGCTGGCCTGATTGATCTGCACCAGCAACTCTTTCATCTCAGCCACGTTCGACATCATGCCGTTCATCAATTTATTGGCATCCGTCACCATATCGCGCCCATCGGCAATACGCGTGGACGACTCCTCAATCAAATTACGGATCTCATGCGATGAGGTGGCGGTTTTCTGCGCCAGCGCGCGGACTTCCTGCGCCACCACGGCAAAACCGCGACCATGTTCACCCGCGCGTGCGGCTTCTACCGCAGCATTGAGCGCCAGAATGTTGGTCTGGAAAGCAATGGAATCGATCAGGTTGATGATCTCTGCCATGCGGCTGGCAGAATCATTGATTTCGGCCATTTTGCTGGCGACGTTGTCCATCATGCTGGCATTACGTCCTACCGTGGTTTCCGCCTTAGCGGAGAGATCGGCAGCAACGTGGGTATTATTACGCGTGTTGCTAATGGTGGCACTGAATTCCTCCACCGAGGCCGCCGTTTGCTCTACCGAGCTGGCCTGCTCTTCCGTACGCGCCGCGAGATCGTTGGTGCCCGACATGATTTCGCTGGCGCCGCCGGAAATCTGTTCTGCGCTAATGCGAATATGGCTGACAATATCCGACATCTTTTCCTGCATCTGCTGGATGGCGTTAATTAACTGCCCCATTTCATCCTTTCGCTGTTCATGAAAATCAGAACTGAGATCGCCATCCGCCACTCGACCAAGAAAGGCGATCACTTTTTTCAATGGCACGGTAATCGAGCGGATAATAATCCAGCCAATAAATGCTGAAAGTAAAATAGCCACCACAAAAATAATCAGCATGGAAATTTTCGTTTTGCCGTATGACGCCATAAATTTATTATAGGAGCCATCCATTTGCTGCTCTTGCAGGGTAATAAACCCCTCAACTTCATCGATATAATTTCTTTGCGCTAAGGCAAGCGTAGAAAAATAGAAATTCACTGCTTTTGTCACATCACTATTCACTAAATCGAAGAATACATTTCGCTCTTTAAGGAACTCTGCTCGCCTCACTTCCACGCGCTTGAGAAATGCGATTGATTCATCATCGGAAGCCAGCTTATTTAACTGCTTATAGGTTTCGGTAATTTTCTTCGAGGCATCCTGAAGATTGCTCTGAATCGTTGTCCGGCGTTGCGCATCAATCGGGCTCAGCAGCAGCGCCTGCTGCTGCACCGTTACGTTGATCTCATCAATTAATCGGTTGCCCAATGCAATAGTCGGGTAATCGTCTTTCATCATGCCATTAACGCCGGTTTCCGCTAAGAATAGCGAATTTAATCCGAGTAACGCCACTAAAAGTAGCATCGCGATATTGAGCATAGAGGATATTGTAAGTTTGGTTCGCAACTTTACATTACGTGAAAATCTTTGAACTACGTCCATTTAGAAACCTCAATGATTTTGATTGAAAAGTAGTGAAGACAATAATGTTGTTTTAAAAAACAGAAGAGGCTACGGGCGTTAATCGGCAGCACCTCTGCTGTTATCGTCAGCAATTTCATTAACATTAGAGACGATGATTGATAGAGTCACATTTCAAATATCAGACGCGGAGTGTCATTTTGCTGAAATCGATTTCATTGATCAGTTCCATTTACTGATAGGGAATAACATAAAATTCTAAGCCTGGTTTTTTTGCTTAATTTAGAATAAAGGTTCTCGCCAAGCTAACAAATAGCAAAGAATGATCCTGATTTTATTATTTGCAGCAATTTGACTAAGGGAAAACAGTTAGTTTCTCTGTAGCGTTTAACCTGCAAGCCAAATTGAGCGGTCAGCAGAGCAAGGCTGCCGACCACTTATAGTTATCCGTCAGACTGCGGCTACCGCGCTATGCAAAATGGCCTCGTTCGCCACGTCCGGCAGCTGATGAAGAAGCCAATCTGCCATCTGGATTTCATGTTGCAGGATCAGCTGGAAAGTCTTAATACCTTTGCTGTCCGCCGCCTGTTGCGCTGCGGCCAGTAATGCGGTGTAGGTTGCCACTTTATAGTTACAGAACACGTAGCTGCTCACCGCAATGCGCACGCCCTCTTCATTGCGCAACATATCGCTCGCGGCTTGCCCAACGATCGACAATCGTCCTAACGCGTCTTTAAGCGCTGACCAGTTACTGTCGTAGCGTTTCAAAACGTCTTTCACCCACTGCTGCTGTTCAGCGGTTTGTTGTGCATATTGCTTCATACGTGCCTGCAACAGCGGGAACTCCTCCAGCCGCAGCGTAGCTGCCTGCAGCAAAGGCTCTGCATGTTTTTCCATCGCATGCGCATCGCGCAACCAATCCAGATATACAAATTCCTTGGTCATCAATTTGCTCCGGTAGTGAGAAGAACATCGACAGTTAGCTGCCTGATGGGTATGACATCAGCTCATTTAGGCTAATTGAGCAAAATAAGCGAAGCGTTAATTTAGGCTAAACAAGAAGATTAATTAAACGTAGCAAGCAAGCGTCAAGCTGCAAGTAATGTGCGCAAGAATTGCGATTGAGGTTATAAGTAAATGCGCTTACCGCTTCGCTTATTATCTGGCTAGAGAAGCTTTCTTTTTAATGTTAAAAATCTTAAGCACGTAACTAATGGTAGTTACATTTAGAGAGAAGTGAAAATTTAACTGGAAGTAACATAAGCAAGCCTCTTAGAATTAAGACTTACGAGAAACCCAGGCTTGAAACTGGAAAAAATGGCACTACATTTATTTTGCATCATGTTGGTATTTAAAAAAGAGGAGAACCAATGACGGACGCTAAGAAGCTACCCGATGAGGAAGAAAAAAAGCCGCAACGTCGTGGTGGTGCAGGCAACTTCGCAGAGAACAAGGAACGCGCGGCTGAAGCCGGGCGCAAAGGCGGTCAGGCTAGCAGCGGTAACTTCAAAAACGACCCGGAGCGCGCCATTGAAGCAGGACGAAAAGGAGGGAAAATCAGCCGACGCAAATAACATTCTTCCCAAAAGAATAATCATCTAACATCATTTTACTTCTGCACAACACTCTCCTGATACTGTATTTACGCTTCGCTTAAATACAGATTTATCCATGTCAGGAGGGTTATTTCCAGCTAAAAATCCGTATAATCGATTATTTCTTGATCAACTTCAATTTATTTACCGCTTCGCTTATCCAGGCTTTACCCTTCGCTTATTAACCATAAAATTACATTTGCAAGCTAATAATAAATGCCTGACTCAAAATTATATATGTACATGTTACTTAAACTGGTACAAATTTTAGTGAAGAATCCTGACAGATGACTCAGAATAATCGGAGGTGGATTAGCGTAGCTGCCGTTCGCTGGTAATTTAATTAACCGCCATTTGCACTGAGGGAGTGACGACAACAATGACCTGCATTACGTATGCTCGCCCTTCATGGCTACCAGGTTTGCATCAATGCCCGCTAAGATGTCAGCACTTGGTAGATTGCTCGTCAGATCTCAGAAATTTCACATTTAGTCTTATCAATTATGATTTTGTTGTCGAAGCATCCAGGATTGCAGCACATTCACCTGCTTAAAAAGGATATTTTAATGAAAACTCTCTTTACCTCAGCCAGCGCCATCCTGATTGCGACCAGCCTGTCAGCGGGAGCAGCACAACCGGCAGCACCAAAAAATCCGCTCAGCGTACATGTTTTGAACCTGCAAACAGGCTCGCCGACAGCGGGTATTGAGGTTGAACTCGATCAGAAACAGAATAATAACTGGGTGAAATTAGCCAGCGGCAAAACCGACAGCAACGGCAGGATTAGCGCGCTATTCCCGGAAGATAAAACCGCCAGCGCAGGCAGCTATCGCGTGGTGTTTAAAACCGGTGACTATTACAAAATGAACAACCAGAAAACCTTCTTCCCGGAAATTCCGGTCGAGTTCAATATGGAAAGCAACAGCGAGCACTACCATATTCCGCTGCTGTTGAGCCCGTTTGGTTATTCGACTTATCGCGGGAATTAAATTTAAAACGGTCGCCTTAAATGGCGACCCACGGAATCTATTGTGTTATCCCTCTTTCACTAAATGACTTGCGCCAGTTGGTCGGGGTAGTGTTGAGCCGCTGTCTGAAGTGATGACGTAAGGTTTCTGGCGATCCAAATCCCGCCTGTTCAGCAACCTGATCAATGCTCAGCTTGCCGCTCTCCAGCAGTGCGCAAGCTTTTTCAAGCCGCACGCTTAACATCCATTCTCCCGGCGTGGTGCCGGTAGCGTCATGGAAACGGCGTAAAAAGGTGCGGCGGCTCATGCCAGCTTGCCTGGCGAGTTGGTCAATAACCAGTGGCGTATTGAGGTGATTACGCAAATCATCAAGTAACGGCGAAAGATTTTTTGCCGCACGCTGCGGCACCGGCTGCTGAACCAACTGCGCCTGATTGCCTTCGCGCAGCGGCGGCGCCACCATGCGGCGAGCGGTGCGGTTTGCCACTTCAATACCATAATCACGGCGGATCAGATGCAGGCACAAATCCACGCCCGCTGCGCCACCCGCTGACGTAATGATGCTGCCCTCATCAACATAAATCATACCGTGCTCAACCTGCACCTGCGGGAAGAGTTGCGCCAGAATCTCGGTGCTGTTCCAGTGTGCGGTAGCGCGCTTACCATTTAGCAATCCGGCAGCGCCCAACACGAAACTGCCTGCACAGATCGAAACAATACGCGTGCCGTTGCGATGGGCTTTTTGTAACGCGGCGATAAGCTGATCCGATGCCGGTTCATGTACGCTGCGCCAGCCGGGAATTACGATGGTGCCCGCCTCTTCCAGCAGCTCAAGTCCGCCGTCGACCACCAGCCGCACGCCACCTTGCGCGCCGAATACGCCCTCTTCCACCGACGCCACGTTCAAATCATACAAAGGCTGGCCGAACACTTCGTCGGCGCGCCCGAAAGCCTCAACGGCGATGCCGAACTCAAAGGTACACAGACATTCATACGCCAGCAAAACCAGTCGGCGGTTGAACGGTGCAGGCGAACGGCCATGAAGCGGAGCAATCATTTGCATTTAAGGGTCACCGGAGAAATTGGCACGATCTTGACGATATATGGCATGCAGGCAGATTTCCACTCGCACGCCAATCTTTCATGCTGGCACGCTCTTAACGTATCGCAGGGATTGAGTATGAAGAACATGTTGGCGCTGATGGCGGTTTGTCTGGCCGCATTGATGTCGGGACTGGAGATATCCAGCGTACCGGTGATTTTACCGGTGCTGGAAAGGGAGATGCACGCCAGCTTCCGCGAACTGCAGTGGATCATGAACGCCTATACGCTGGCCTGCACCGCAGTGCTAATGGCCACCGGCACGTTGGCCGACACTTATGGACGCAAGCGCATCTTCATCATCAGCATCATCTCCTTCGGCGTGACATCGGTGATGTGCGGACTGGCGGGCAATGCGCTGTGGCTGATTGTCGGACGTTTGCTGCAAGGATTAAGCGGTGGCGCGATGTTAACCTGCCTGATTGCGATTCTGTCGTTCCAGTTTCCCCAGGGCAAAGCGCGTAGCCGTGCGTTCGCCGCGTGGGGCATTACCTTTGGCTTTGGGCTGGGATTCGGACCCATCATCGGCGGCATGCTAGTTGCCTGGTTTAGCTGGCAATGGGTGTTTCTGGTACACGGATTTATCGCGTTGCTGACGCTGATCCTCGCGCTGAAAAATGTGGTCGAATCGCGCGATGCTGAAGCCCAAAAGCTCGATCTCAGCGGCCTGATTACCTTATCGCTCAGCGTGGTCGGCGCCACCTATCTCATTACGCAGGGCAGCAGCCTCGGCTGGAACAGCGTCGCGGCACAACTGATTTTGCTGGTTACACTACTGAGCGCGCTGCTGTTTGTATGGATTGAGAAGCGCCATCCACATCCGATGTTTGATTTCTCCGTGTTCCGTATCCGCGCCTTTTCCGGGGCATTAATGGGTTCGATTGGTATGAACTTCAGCTTCTGGCCGCTGATGATTTATTTGCCGGTCTATTATCAAAGCGGCCTTGGCTACAGCAGCATGGCAACCGGTTTGGCGCTGCTGGCTTACACTTTACCAACCTTACTGATGCCGCCGCTGGGCGAGAAACTGGTGGTGCGCTTTGGCGCGGCGCGCATGATTCCGCTGGGATTATTCACCATCGGCGCGGGCTTTATGTTGATGAAGTTCGCCGTGGCGCAGCAGATGAGTTTACTGCCAGGCGCGCTGCTCGCTGGAATGGCGCTCGGATTGACCAACACGCCAGTGACCAACACCACAACCGGATCGGTACCGGGTAATCGCGTTGGCATGGCGTCGGGGATTGATATCAGCGCGCGCTTGATTACGCTTGCCATCAATATCGCGCTGATGGGCAGTTTGCTGGTGGCGGGCATTGCGGCGAGTTTGCAACGCATTATGCCGGGACAAAGTGATTTGCATACGCTGGCCGAGCGCATCGCCGGCGGCGGCGAGGTTTCATTGAACCACGATATTGCCGCGCAGGTGCTCACCGACGGTTTTTCCGACGTGCTGTTGTATGGCGCGGCGGGCGTTTGGGGATTGGCGCTGGCAAGTTTTCTGCTGTTTAACGTTCGTCGCAAGGCGCAGCAACAATGCACGCCTTAGTTACGGATGCACCCTTTTGCTGCTGACTAGCGCGCCGTCGTCGGTGTAATTCAGCAACGCTCTTTGATTATCTTCCCGCGCCAGCAGGCACCAATCCAGTTGGGTAATTCGGATTAGCAACACGCCAAAATTATCCTCGGCGTTGCCGGGATGGGTGGATGTGGTTTCGATCTCGCTTCCCGGCGTAGCACCAGCATAGGTTTGCTGCGTCCGGCGCGATAATCGTTGCCACGCCGCTTCAGCTACTGCGCTGTGTGCGGCGTGCAGCTCGACCGTTCCCTGCAACCGCAGCTGCGTTTTTGCGCTGTATCCCAGAACCGTAACGTCTGGATTAACCGCCAGCGCCTGCCATTTCGGGCTACGCATATCGGTGTGCAACTCCAGCGAGCGTTTGACGCGGTCAACCGCGCGCAGCACCAGCGTCCTTGCCTGCGGCTTGCCCTGTTGATCAACCGACGCGAGTGTTAAGAAGTGAAAACCGGCATCGGGTTCGCTTGCGCCGGTCTCCAGTTGTTGCCAGCAATCGCTATCAATCTCGCGTAATGACATCTGTTGTTCCTGTTGGCTGGATAAAAGGTTACTGGTGACGTTCCACCAGCGCCAGAATCAGCGCCTGAAGTTCTGCTAATCCTTGCTGCTGGCTGATGTCACCGCACACCACCGCATGGGAAATCGCATCGGCGGCGCTTACCAAAAGATCGTAGACCACCGGTTTACTGACGCCAGCCGCTTCCGCCACGCGTCCTAACGTTAGCGCATCGCTGCCCTGCGCGCGCACCAGATTCCACGCCACGTTAATCAGTTGCTGACGACGTGCCTGATGCGTCATGCGCTGGCGAGTGGGTTGATTCATGCCGGCTCGCAACAGGTAAAAAAGCCCGCCGTCAACTAAACCGACGGGCTTGTGAGGGTAACCGTTTTATCAAAACACCCAGCGTACGCCCGCGTTGTAATTCCAGCCTTGCACGCCGTTGCCGTCGATTTCTTTGCGGTAATTGGCTTCGGCATACAGCGAGACATTGTTGGTGAAAGCCGCATTGCCGCCGATGCCGGCATCCCACATCTGGCCGAACTTGCCGCTGTTGAAGCTATCGCTAACCTCGCTGTTACTGGCACCAACATCCACTTTCGCCGTGCCGCCCCAACCGCGATAGTAGTTAGTGCGCAGATACGGCGTATATTGCCCGCTGCCGCTATCGTTCCAGGTCCGTGCCAGACGTGCGCCGACGCGGCCAATGGTTTGGTCATAATCGTCGTAAGAGACTTGGGTTTGATCGTCGTCGGTGAAGTCATCCATCTTCAAATGCAGATGCACCAGTTGCGCTTGCGGCTCAAGACGAATGCCGTTCGCCAACTGGAACGGATAACCACTCTCCAGGGATGCGGTCCAGCCTTTGCCTTTCAACTTCGCCACCTCTTTTTGTCGGGCGATATCGGTGTCGCCACGATGCCAATCGAGTGAAAGCGCGCCATCCAGATAGAAGCCACTTGCGCGCTGCCAGGTGCCGTAAATCGCCAGGCTGTCGCTGTCGAAATCTGTTGAGCTGTAACCATCAGCTGCATTCGGTCGGATGCGCGCATTGCCGCGCGTGTAAGCCAGGCCGACGCGTAGACTATCTTGCTCGCCGTCCAACCGCAGTAGGTTGCCGCCAAACTGCACCGCGCTGTAATCGAGGTCAAAGTCGTAACCGTAATGCGCCGTATCAAGGTTAGTTTTGTACTTCTGGTTGGAGCCGGAATAACGGATGAACATTTCCGCTGATCCGTCTGGATTCTGCCGCAATTCGCCCAGGCGTTGATGTAAATCACCAATGGTTGCCAGGGTGTAATACGCCAATCCGACCGGCGCCGAAATGTAGGAAGGAAGCTGTGGAATGACCGCCGGGCGCACCGCGCCGCTGCCTGCTGTCTGCGGCTGGCAAAGGGAACCATCTTTACAAACGTAGTTATTGGCCAGACGATAATCCCAGGTTGTATTGCCATTCTCGGGGGCAAAGCTATAAAGCCCGTATTGCCACGGCCCTGCCGCGACATAACCCCGTTGCAGCGCGAAGCTATTGGCGCTGGCGCTACCAGCAACCTGCACCAGAGAAACGCCTTCATTGGCGGAGATCACGCCATCTCGATTGCTATCCGCCAGCGTGGCAGCACTCAGCGCATCATTGATAAAGGTAGTGCCGGTCACGTTGCCGTTAACGCGTAAAGTGTCGCTTTGCGCGCCCTGCGTCCGCAACGCCAGCTTGCCGCCCGCCGACGCCAAATCACCGTTGATGGTCAACGTGTTGCCCGCCGCGCCGCTGCCGTTGGTGAGATTCAACGTACCGGCGTTATTCACCACCAACGAATCGTCAGTCTCGCCCGACAAAACCGGATTGACCTGATCGCCGACAAACAGCGTTGAGCCGCTATCCACGTTGATGGTGCTGTGTGCCAGTTTGAGATTATCGGTAAGGGTAAATTGCGTGCTGTAGAAGTTGATGGTGCTCCAGCCTGCGCCGAGGTTAACGCCGCGCGCCAGATCATCGTTGCTGAACGAACCCCCGCGCGCGTTAATCTCACTAAAGTTCAGCGTGCTGCCGCTGCCGCCTGCGGTAGTGATGTGACGCGTGTTTGCCAGAATGACGTTGGCGATCGAAGCCACATTGTTAACACCGGTTCCCATCGTCACGCTGCCGTCAATGGTTCCGCCGGTGAGTTCGACCACGTCGGTGCCG
Source organism: Pantoea sp. DY-17 (assembly GCF_019795975.1). Taxonomy (NCBI): domain Bacteria; kingdom Pseudomonadati; phylum Pseudomonadota; class Gammaproteobacteria; order Enterobacterales; family Erwiniaceae; genus Pantoea; species Pantoea sp. DY-17. The sequence continues at coordinate 377,252 of NZ_JAIMIG010000002.1, forward strand.
TTGCCGGTGTTCACATCGCCCACCACGTTGCCATCGACCAGCGCGATCTGGTCATTGGTGGCGCCACCCGCGACCACTACCGTTTCCGGGTAAGGCGCGGTGACGTTGCCTTCATTGATAAATACGGAGTTGCCGCCACGCAGATCGATAATTGGCGAAACCAGGCTGAGCGAAACGATGGTGCCACGGTTGATTACCTCGCTGGCGGTGCTGGTGACAATCGCCGAGCCGCCATCGGAACTGTTGACGATGATGTTACCGTTGGCGATCACCCGTCCGGTGGTGTTGGCGCGCACGCCGGTTGCCGGGCCATAGACAAAGAAGCTGTAACCTTGTGGGATGATCAAATCGTTGCTGGTGGTGGATCCATCTTCATTGCTGAACACGTAGCCCGTCGCGCCTGCGCCACTCACCGCACCCAGCATATAACCGTTGGGATCGAATGAGGTCGCGGAGCGAATTAACGTGCCGCCATCGGTGTTCATCCCGACATCTTGCAGCGAAATATTGCTGGTTTCCGCGCGGTTGTTCAGCACAGTGCCGCCGCCAGAATTGTAGAGTCCGATGTTGCTGGCGGTTAACGATGCTGCGCCTTTATCCAGTAAGATGGTGTCTGCGCCAGCATTGGCGTTGATGGTGCTGTAGTAAAAATTCGGCCCGGCGGTATCACCATTAATCGTTAGGCCGCCGTTATTGCCAACGCGCACCGCAGCAATGCCGCCCGCACTCAATCCGCTGTGATCGGTCCAATAAACGGTATTGCCTTCGGCGGTATCCAGCGCGATACCCGAGGCTATGTTGGTGCTGGATCCATCAAAGATATTTCCGCCGCTGCGAATACGCACACCGATGCTGTTTGGCCCGGTGAGATTGATGGTGCCGCGCGGCGTGGACTGATAGATCACACCGTCGCGGATATCAAAGGCAGTGGCGTTGGTTCCGTTGCCGGTGATCGGCGCCACGTTGGCGAAGAATCCACCTTGCCCGGTGCCCGCAATGGTATTGTTGCCGTTCAGCTCAATCGGGTTGGTGATGGTCACGTCTGCACCCTCCGAGCTCTGAACCGCAATCGCCCCTTCGCCGTTAACGTGATAGCTGTCGGTGCCGTACAAGGTGGTGCCATAAAGTCGTGAACCGGCACCTGAAGCGACAATGCCGCGTGTGTTGGCACCGCTCAACGTCACGTCGGCAGCCACCACCGGATTAAAGATCACGCCATCACTCAGGCGATACAGCGCCGAACCTGGCGTGGAGACATCATAACTGCCGCCGTGGCTATCGATGTGCGCATAGTTGGTGGCTTGATAACCGGTTTGATTCGGCGCGTAAAAATGCAGTGAACTGGCATCGCTGATGGTTAATCTGGCGTCATCGCGCACATCAACACCAACCGTATTTTCGCCGTACAAATTGATTCTGCCGTTCTGGGCAAAATTGGCCTGGCTGCCCGAAACGGCAACGCCCGTCGAGCCCTTGCCCTTCACATTGATGGTGCCGTTATTCGCACCGCTGGCATCCTCGAGACGGATGCCGGTGCTGTTAATCGCGGTATTGATCACGCCATTATTGATGAAGCGGCTGCCACCGTTGGCATACACGCCGGTGCCACCCGCACCAACGGTCGAGGCATCGACGCCGCTGCCATCGGCATTATTGAAAAAGCCGCTGTTTATGACGCCGTTGTTAATGCCGGTGCTACCGTTCAACAGTTCCAGTGCGTTGCTGCCAACGCTGGCCAGTTTGCCGTCAATCACCGCCGTCGCGCCGTTGCTGGCGCGCATCGCCGCGCTGCTGGCATTTACCACTTCCAGTATGCCGCTGCTACCAATGGTTGCCCTGGCATTGGGGCCATCAGCGCTTAACACAATGCGTTCGCCAATCGGCTGCGTCACTTCGTCGTAGTATTCATCGGCATCGATCACATAGGCGATGACATCGCTGCGCAAGGAGAGCGCTTTATTAAACTCGCTGCTGTAGCTATCGGCGGCCAGATTGCCGTTTTGCAATTGCTCAATCAGCCAATTGTTGTAACTCTGCAAGCTGCTGACGTTGGAAACGTTGAATGAAGTGGTGGCATTGTCCAGCGTGGTGACGCTAAACGCGCCGCGCCAGGAGACCACATTGTCGAACCATTGCCCCAGTTGATAGGTGTAAGGCGTGTAGGAGCCAAAAAAGGAGATGCGGTTGGCGGAGTTCCAGTTCATGGTGCCGCTGCCGCTGGCAGTAAACAATTCGCTCTGTTTCGCCGCCATCGACCAGCCGTTGGTGCTGGCGGTGGTCGCAGCGCCCTTCTGCCCGATATCAACATTGATGGTGCCATTGCTGACCTGCGCAACGCGCGCGTTGATATACTGCCCATTATTAACGTTATAAAAATTCGGCAAGGTATTGGTTTCAATGGCACTAATCGCGGCGGAGTTATATACCTGAACGCTATTACTGCCGCTGCCATTGGCGTCTGGCACGTTAATCACATAATTCTGCGCGCCCAGATCGACGCGACCTGAATCTTGCCAGGAATACGAAATAATTCTGCCACTGCTGAGCAATTGTCCGATGGATATGGTGCCACCGCCGTCCTGACCGGGCGCAAACCGCTGATTGCCACTTAAAGTTTGAGTCGAGCCATTGCAAATACAAAACACGCCGGCGCGGTTGTCATTTAATTCTGGCGTAAAAGGCTTAAGCGTCGCCGCCCAAACTGGCGAGGCTGGATTAAACACACCGTAAGCGGCAATAAGGCTAATAAACAGCGGATGCAATCGAAACATCATCGTTCACTCCAGAGAAGCGTGCAACGCTGCCGCGATGCGTAAAGACATCGCCAGCAATGGGTTTGGCTATTATTAATTTGTGTAATTGAACGTAAAGAAATTCTGCGACGCGGCAATAACATCACTTTACGCGAGACAGTTCCAGCGCGACTTAAGCCAAATAGCGATGATGAGATAACTTTAAGAAAAGGCCGGGGATTGAATGCAATTATTCGTGGGACTGAAATAGCGGAAAGGATGTTGATAGTGTTAACAACAATATAAAAATAAGAAGCCACCATTAAGTGGCTTCTTACGATTTATTAGAATGGTCCCCAGTTGATCGCCACACCAATTAATAAGGTGACAACACAAATGGCAAACCAAATCGCCACCACCGGCGCAACGAATTTAATCCATTTGCTGAAAGAGATATTGGCGGTGGCCAAGGCTGCCATTAACACGCCAGAAGTTGGGCTGATGGAGTTGACGATACCTTCACCCAGCAACACCGTTTGCACCGTCACCTGACGGGTTAAACCAAGGTTATCGCCGAGCGGCGAGAAGATCGGGATCAGCAAAGCGGATTCACCGGAACCGGATGAAATACCGAAATGCATCAACGCCGCGCTAATGAACATGCCCACCGCCGCAATGGCGGGATGAACCGGTGCCAGTAAATCAGACAGGAAGCCAACAATCGGATCAAGAATATTGCCCTGTTGCAACACCACGGAAATCGCGCCAGCCATACCCACAATGAAGCCGCCTTTTACCAATTGCGAGCAACCCGTAAGGAAGGTGTTGGCAATGGCAGAACCCGACATGCGACCCATCATGCCGACCATAATCGACAGAATAATAAACATCGCCGACATTTCATTGGTGGCCCAATGTAATTGCACCGTGCCAATCATAAATACAATCAGCGTTGCGGCGCAGGTGATCAAAATCAGTTTATGCCGACCCGTAATCGTCAGTGATTCATCATTCTGCGCCGTTTGTTCTATTCGCACTTCACCATTATTTCGCGCGCGTTTCACCGAGATAATCAAATAGGTCATCACCGTTATTACGAACAATAAACAGGTGATGCCGCGCAACAACATGCCGGAGAACAGCGGTAACTGCGCCAGATGTTGGGTTAATCCGGTGGTAGCTGGACCTAATACCGCAACGTTAAAACCCGCCGCACAGGTTAAATACACCAGCGCCATACCAATCATTGGCGATAAACCCAACGATCGCGCCACTAATAAACCAATCGGCACAAACGCCACTACCGAGTTTTGCACCACGCCGGTGGTGCCGAGAATGGCGAATATCACACCAAAAATGATGATAATGCGCGTATCGCTTATTTTGGTACTGCGCGACAGTGAATTAAGCGCCGTGGCAATAGCACCGGTCGATTCGATAACGGCTAATAACCCGCCGGTAAACAGAATCAGGAAAATGATCGGCGCGGCTTTGATCACCCCTTGCACAATCGCCATGAAGATTTCGCCGGGATAAACGCCCGAACGCGCGACTTCATGCAAACTTCCCTTGATGGCAAAAGTGATGCCATTGCGGGTTTCATGGTCAAACTTGCCCGCCGGAATAATCCAGGTTGCCACCGCCGCCAGCACCAAAATAATAAACAGCAGCAAATAAGGACTTTGCTCGGTTTTCGCTGCTGGCGGTTGCCGCAGCGTATTTTTCTCAACATTAACCTGAGACATGCGCATCACCTCCGAGGATCAATCCCGCCACCAACGCCGCGCGCGGAGCAATATCGGCAATAATGATATGTTCATGACGTGCATGAATACCTGCGCCGGTTGCGCCCAAACCATCCAAGGTTGGAATGCCCAACGCAGCAGTGAAATTGCCGTCGCTGCCGCCGCCAACCGCTTTGCCTTCCACCTCGAAACCAAGCTGTAAGGCAACCTGCTGCGCACGTTCCATCAGCAGCAACGATTCCGGTGTTTGACGCATTGGCGGACGTGATTGTGCGCCGCTAATATCCAGCGTGATGCCGGCTAAATGTGGCGTGATCTGGCTGATTTCGGCGTGGATGCGCTCGGCTTCTGCTTCGCTGGTAACGCGCGTATCAATGCCTAACACAGCTTTATCCGCCACCACATTGATGCGGTTGCCACCCCGCGCGATTCCCACATTGACGGTGGTGCCGCGCTCTGGCGCGTTTAAACTGTGCAAGAACATGATTTGATGCGCCATTTCTTGTACCGCGCTGATGCCCTCTTCGGGATTGTTCCCGGCGTGCGCCGCTAATCCGTTGAGGGTGATTTCATATTGTCCGGTACCTTTTCGCGCTGTTTTCAGTGCGCCCGAGCCCGCCACCGCAGGTTCAACCACCAGCACTTGCGCCGATCCCAGGGCGTGCTGCGATAACCAGGCGCTGGAGCTTGGGCTACCGACTTCTTCATCGCTGCCGCAGAGAAACACGATGCGTTTGCCCGCCAGTAAATCGTGCTGTTGCAACGCGCGTACTGCCCAGATGGCTTGCACCAGACCGGCCTTCATATCCAGCACGCCAGGGCCGTAAAGCTTGCCGTCTTCTTCACGCATTACCAACTCGCCTTCATCCCAAACGGTATCGAAATGCCCGAGTAACACGGTTTGCTCGTCACCGCTTCCCAGTGTGAATTTCAGGTGATTGCCGTAATGCGGTTGCTCATCAATCTCTGCTACCACGCCCAAACGTTTGGCAAACAGCGCTTGTAAGACTTCGCCACAACGATCCACGGCGGCCTTGTTCATTGATGGAGATTCCGCCGCGACCAATTCCTTGATATCCACAAGAATTTCATCGGCATGTTGTTGCAGGTAATTTTTTATAGTTTTCATTTGTACTGCCCTCGCATAGTGAATCTTCGAGTATGGAGATAAAAATGCGCTTAAAAAATGGAGATAAAAGGCTATTATTGTTGACCTCAGATCAACGGATAAGAAAAACCTATGGCGATGCTGCTCTATCCAGAAAAATCCATAAGGTATCTGTATGAAGTGGGCAATTACGGCGGTATTCGTCGCGCGGCGGAAGCCCTGGATGTTGATCCCGCCGCCATCAGCCGTCAGTTATCGCAACTGGCGCGGGAGATGCAATTGCCTCTGCTGGAGCGACGTGGCCGCAATGTGGTGCTGACCGAAGCTGGCAAGTTATTGGCTGAAGATTACGCGCACACCCATCAACGGCGCAGCCAGTTAGATCGCCAGTTAAAAGATCTGCGCCATAAACGCGGCGGCTCAATCAAATTGCGCGTCGGTCAGGGCATGGTGGATGAAGTCGTCAGGCATGTTTTGCAGCCGTTTTCGCAAACTTACCCCGACGTATTCATCGATATCCTGTCGGGTGATATGCAAACCACCGTGTCGTTGATTGCCAAAGGCGACGTTGATATGGCGGTGGGTTTTGGCCCGATTGGCCCGCCCGGCCTGAAGTGTTTGAGTTTTCACCGCGGACCAATCTGTGCGGTGGTGCACAGCCAACACCCCATCGCGGATTATTCGCAAATTGAGGTGGCCGAACTGGTCAATTATTCATTAATTGGCATGGACAAAAATTTTGGCATTCAAAGTTATATGAATGCCATGTTCAGTCAGGAAGGATTTATATTCAGCCCGGCTTATAGCTGTAATCTGTTTTCCAGCGCCATCGCCTTAAGCCAGGCCGGCATGGGCATCGCGTTTATGACCGCCAAAGTGGTTAAAGACGACCTCATCGCTAAGAACTTAGTCGCCGTGCCGATTCACCATCGCATCGCCCGCGAAAGCCAATGCCACTTATTACGCAGCGCCGATCACCGCTTCACGCCCGCAGCGCAACATTTGTGGCAATTGCTGGTGGCGTTTTTTGAAGGTACGGCGGGTGCGGTTTAATTGCTGCTTATTTGATTACAAATTTAATAATAATTTGTTTACCCTTTATTTAATTTATGCCGATTTTGCTCTCTGGGTAGCACTTGGGCATTATTATAACTATTTGTAACCGTGATGAATTCGGATCACTTTGATTTTTTTCCAATTGTTTAACCCATTGGTGGTGCGGCACTCACAGTGCTATTGAGGCGATCCCCATAGCTTTTATTATTAATTTTTCTGAATATCGAAAACTTATTTTTACGTTTGAACGAGACATGATGTCTTTACATTTTTAGTTTCCAGAAATTCATTCCGTCAATAATCCAATATTGCTCTTTATCGGAAACGAGCAGTCCAAACATATTGTTTTTTTGAAAGCTCCAATTCGATGGCACCAGATTTTCATGATCTCTATCCCAATCAGTATGTTGATAAATTTTCTTATCAAAATTTATGTAAAATTTGGGTAGCCGTAATCTCCATGCATCCCACTCAAGGCTAACTTTTTCATTAGAGGTTGAAAGAAAATTTTCAACATATGAATAGAACGAACATAAATCCTCTTTAGTTTTATTGTGTATAAAAAAAGCATGCATCCATGATTTTGTGAAGCACTTTACATCAGCTATTTTTATGTACTCAAAAAAATTATTTTTATCAAGCAAGGGGATCCCTCCACTGAATGAGTTTAACGCATCATCAAGTTGTTCAGGTTTCAACCATCCATTCTGGATATAAGCATCATATTCTGGTCTAACATCTATACAGTAATTGTCTTTTCTATCAATTACATAGTAATGATTTCCATCTAAGACGAATACAGCAATATCGACTTCACCATTAAATAATAAGTCATGAATTTTTTTATGCTCAGCCGCCAAATACATTAAAAAACCCTTTATATTTAGAGATGTAGATTAGCCAATGATGATGTTTTTTTAAATCCGAGTCTAATTTTATCATCAGGGAAAAGTGGTTGAATAATTATTTTATCATTAAAAATGAAAATCCTTGGTGAAAGTGAAATGACATCATATATATTTTCAATGAAAGACGAAATCTTAGTTGCGAATAGGGGAATGCTAGCATCATCTGCCAAAACATAAACCATATCTTCAGCCAAGCCTGAAAAATTCAAAATCTCATGTGGTTCAAATAAATCCACATGCTCAATTTCAGTCCATGAAATGCTCCCTCCTACTAAAGGAAAGCCATGCAAAATGTTAATCGCTTCTTTCTCACTATCTTTCTGAACCATGTAAAAGCTCGAACCCAGGGCTTCTCTGCACTCATCAAACATAGTCATTTTTAACACTACCTATTCAACTGTTTAAGTATGGTTTCAAAAGATTTTTCATTACCTTCAAAGGGAATCACTTGTTTAACTCCTTTACCTGGACCTTTACCAAGCGAGTAATCCCAAATATTAATATGCGTTCCTTTATCAGGATCGTAATCAACTCGCAAACCGACTTTGCCATCATTTGATTGGCGCCCAATCACTTTGCCATTTCCGGCACTAAGTTCCAGTCGGCCAATAACTGGTTTGGAGTCGGGTCCTAAATTACCCACGATATCAATGGCTTTATTACGGGCAGTTTCCCAGTTTTTCTCAGCCTGAAGAATAGTTTCATTCTTATTCGTTGCCTGAGAACCACCTTTATTTTTACCAATCCCTGCAGCAATCCCCGCTGCACTTGTCCCGACCACCTGAGCCAGTTCATTTATGGCAAGCTGTTTCGCTTCAGCCGATTCACCTGATGCCAGTGCATTCTTAATAGCTGCCGATCTATCAGCTTCCAGCGAGGGTAGGACACCATTAAGGTATATCCATTCTTGCCGGTATTCCGCATCCAAGCCACCATTTTCCCTGGCTTTTTCTCCCAGAGCATTTAGACGGTTAGCATACTCCGTCTGCAGTTCACCCCTCTCATTCGCTTTGGATTGCGGATCTCGATGGTGCCAGGTGAGATGGCGCTGTAAGTCCTCGAACTTGCGCGGTCCTTTGTCTGCTGCAGCGTGGCCACAGGCAGCGAGTTGCCACCCGACGGCTGGGGCTCCCCGGATTTCGGAATGTTGTTGATGTAGCTGTCAGACGCCGGCGTGGTGGTTTCCCCATGCTGCCGCTGACGGCGACGCTGAAGCCGTTGGCGCCTGAGTTGGCGTGGTTTTCAATATCCGTCCAGCCGAGCGTGCCGGTGCTGAGATGGTTTTTATCCGGCGTTGCGGAGGAAGCGATGATCGCGCCGCCCAGCTGTGTGTGGTTGCCGACAAAAATGTTGTAGCCATTGTCACCCGCAGTGATACCGCTCTGCTGCTGCACGGAGGCGTAATCGTTGTAGATTTTGCTGCCGCTCATGCTGGCGCTGCCCTGCACCGGCACGCCGGCACAGATAGGCGGCACGTAGATGCTGGCGCTGAAACCGATGGAACTTTGCTTGCTGTAGTAGCTGGCGCGATCCTGCTGGCTGGTCAGCGTCAGGTTATCTTTATCATTGACGCGGCTGTTCACGTATTCGGTTCTGTTGCCGTTCTCCGAGCCGCTGGCCTGCACGCCGATGCCGGTGTTCACTGACGCTCGCTTCTTCCGCCACGCGTCCTAACGTCAGCGCATCGCTTCCCTGCTCGCGCACCAGATTCCACGCCACGCCTATCAGTTGTTGACGACGTGCCTGATGCGTCATGCGCTGCCGAGTGGGTTGATTCATGCCGGTTCCTTCACGTTGAAAAGTCGCTGTCCGTGTTGATGTGCCAGCGCGAAGTGTGCGTCGGGATAATTTTCATCGGTTGGCAGCAGTAATTCGCTGGTCACCACCGGCGCGCTGCAGTAGCCAAAAATTCCCTCATCGATCTGCGTGCGCATGCTGCTGAAAATAGCCGCGACGCACATAGGTATGATGACTCGCCGCGCCCAGCGCCAGCAAATGCACCTGCAAATAGCCGAGCGTTTTCACCATGGTTTGGCCGTCAACATCTACGCCCAACCTTAGGTAAATACGCGATCGATCCAGCCTTTGAGCTGCCCCGGAAACGACCACCAGTAAATCGGGTAGACCAGCACCAGCGCATCTGTTCGATCCAGCCGCTGCTGCTCCGCTACGACGTCGGCGGGCGACGGTGCGACAATTTTGAACTGTTCAAAATCGGCTTGATTGAAGCGCGGATCGAACTGCTCCGCCGCCAGATCGGCAATTTCATAGCTGTGGCAGCCAGCATCAATACCTTGTGCCACCTGCGAGACGATGTTGTGCGTGTGTGAATGTTGGTCCACATGAGCAGTAACGATCAGAGCATGCATAGCGACAACCTCCGTCATGGGTAAGCTACCAGTAGCAACTTACCATTGGTAGGTTGTCAAACTCACAGCGTTTTAGCAAAGCAGATCGATTCGTTTCTGCCGATGTAAGGTTCGTAGTTCTGGATTTGCGCGTAGCCGGAACGGTAATAAAACGCCACGGCACGGCTATTGATAACGCGGGTCGATAGCCGAATTTCGCGGTATCCCATACTTTTGGCCCGCGTTTCCAGATACTCCAATAGCGCTGAGCCAACGCCCGGCACACTACGATCGGAGTACATGCGTTTTACTTCGGCGGTATTGTTCCCAAGCGACCGCAACGCCCCGCAACCCACGGCATTGCCGGCTTCATTTCTGGCTAGAACCCACAAACAACACTCATTGTTGAGTTCCTGGGCGTTGAAATGACTTTTGCCGTTGTCGCCGGTTATGAAGGCGAGTTCGGCTGATAACTTCTCTACCAGTAATTGGGACTCTGCAGAGTGGGGAGCGGATTGCTGGATTTTGATGTTCCTGTTAGTCATCTTGATTAAAACCTCCAGAGCGGAGAATTTTTTACACTGATTGGGAAACGTTGAGCGATCGATGTTTATCCAATTCGTCGCGCCTGTCTTCTCTGTAACAAACCGTGCCAGTTGGATAACGATATGATGCACAATCGTCCAGTTGGTGGTGCGCGACGGCTCAAAACGGGAGGAAAATACTTTTTCGTCTGCCGATAAAATGAAGGCTAACCCGTCATTAGTTATGCCACAAAGTGTCATTTTAAACGTCCTGTTCACGAAAATGGTTTTCTGGATACAACCTATTCGGAGTTTATCCCGGTGATAGCTGCGCCGCAGTTAATAATACTTAACTAACTGGTTAAAAAAGTAACATCAAGGATTCGGCCGAAATTATACATTTTAATCAGGTTGATAGCGCTCATCCTGCATCATTAGAGGCAGAATTTCTGTATTCCAGATGTCTTGTTGATATAGCTGAACTTCATTGGGTTCTTTTCGAGCAAAAAGACATTGTCTAATAGTTTTTACGGCCATATTGAACTCTTCTTTACTTAACTCACTAAAACTTATCTGATCTAAGGGCAAAAACATCATTATCTTTTCATGTATGTCAGGATGACACTCCTGTAATGCATCGTCGAACAATGCTTCTAAAGCATTCGAAGCTGTTCTGTTAAGCCCTACTGTTAGCCCTCTTTCACCATAGTTGTTGTTATATGGCTTGCATCCTATATCGAAAAAAGAGCCCATGATTACCTCATAATAATTAATTTATCTTGTTGATTTTTTGGCAACGTTTTTATGTAGTCCATAAACACTTTCTGGTTAGACGATGTTAATACACTAAAATCTACAGGAACTATGTCTGCTTTTCCTAAGTGATCGAGGATTTGCTTTTGACCTGTTGGAATTTCTCCAGCAGTTCTAGATACTGTCATATTTTTCTCAAAGAATCTGTTGATCCCATCAACCTCTTTCTGAGACAAGTTTTTTGTAGTGTACATAAAGTCGACCGTTTTACCTGCGTTAGAGCCACCACTTATGATGAAATCAGCAGTTTTTCCACCTGTATCAGGGGCTCTTTCCAGTTTACCCAACGTACTTTCAAGTCTCGCAGCAGCAGCGGCTTCAGCAGGATTATATTTCCCATTACCATTTACATCGGGTGTATTTAATCTTTCATGACCTTCCAACGGTGTCGAATTTACTTTTACTTCATAAATTCCTTGTTCATTTTTTACGAGTTTATTTATATTCCCAGCTTCAGGATTCTGATAATTACCAGCCCCTTTTTTTACAACATTTTCAGGCACAGGATTGGAACCCTGTTTTACTTTCAGCACACTGCCAGCACCCAGTGAGCCATAAACTATATTACCTAGTCCATCCGCACCCGTTTTTAATAACGCGGCTTCCAGCCAGCCACATTTTCCAGCACAGCTATCAATGATATCGCCATACCATTTTGCCGACTCTTCGTAAGCTCGCCCAGCCATATTATCCTGTTGGCGCAATTTCGTATATGCGTTGTCACTCAGCTCTATCTTGGTGCGCATCGTCGTTACACAGGCTGTATCCCCTGCATCCCAGCACGACTTCAGGGCCTGAATATTTTCTGCCGACTCCTTCGCCATATTCTTACGGATTTTCTGCTCACAGCTATCATTACCGTGACATTCTTTATATTCTTGAGCGTATTTCTGCGGATTTCCCTTGCTCAGGAAATTATTCTCCACTGCATTCTTCCCGGCACCCGCGCCAGCCCCGACTCCCATCGACGAATTAGACGCAATCCCGCCTGCCATGCCTGCTGCAATCTGGCTCAGGCTGCTGACGATCTGCTTCTGATTTTCTGTCAGGCTGCTGATGTCTGTGTCCGGATACATCACTTTTACAATCGTCCGCGCAGCCAGCTCACCACCTGCTGCGCCAGCCGCACCCGCTGACGCAGAGCTGCCGGATATCTGTGCCAGCACAGCGCCGGCTACGGCGTGGGCCATGGTATTTGCCAGCAGATTGACGTTCTCAGTACCGTCAGCGTTGTAGGTTGTCGTAGCTTGCTTGATAGCGTTGGCAATATACGGAGCCATCACCCCGCTTGCAGCCGCGCCGAGATTGCTGGCACTCAGTCCGCCCAGCGCACCCGCAACCGCCGTTGCCACCATCGAATAGGTGCCACCGGTGCCCCACTGTGCCGCGACTGACTGATAACCCGGATCCTGCTGAATTTTCACATTCAGCTGCTCTGGCGTCAGATTTGCATAGTCGGGATGCTCTTTTAGCAGTCGCGCTTGAGCTTCGGCAGATGCGGCGCCCATTTTGTACTCTTTAACATCACCGACAACACGGCCCGCCAGTTCCTGTACGCCCTGTGCAAACGCCATCTGGTTCGCGACTTTTTCTTTGTCGAAGATTTTGACGATACTGCCGTTCGCGTTTTCTGTATCGCGGCTCAGCGTTGCCACATCCTGCGTCTGGTTCTGCGCGTTGCGCACCGTAATCGTGCCATCCGCCACTGCTGAACGCGTGGTACCGGAGGCGCTGTCGCTCATGTTGACCACTGACGGCAGCGCGCCGGCAGCATAGTGCTCTCCGGAAGGCATTGGCGTCTTGCTGTAACTGCCGTTGAAGCCGATTGCAGAACTGCTGGCGTGGTAACTGGCATGATTATCGATGCTGTCCCAGCCCAGTGTGCCAGTTGACAGCTTGTTGTTCGCGGCATCCGCCGTTGAGGCAATCACTGCGCCATTAAGCTGTGTGTGGTTACCCACAAAGATGTCATAGCCGCCGTTGCCCGCAAACAGACCGCTCTGGTCGCCGACGCTGGCGTATTCGCTGTTGACCTTGCTTTTGCTCAGGCTTAGACCGATCGAGCCCGTCATCGAGCCAAAGGTGAAGCTAAAGCCCCCGCTGGCGCTCTGCTGCTGGCTATGATAACTGTCGGTATCTTGCAAGCTGGTCAGCGTCAGGTTGTTGCCCGCGTTCACGCTGATGCTGTTACCCAGCGCCTGGGCGCCGGACAGCAGCGTATCGTTGCCGCTGCTGAGCGTCAGGTTGTCTTTAGCATTGACGCGGCTGTTAACGTATTCGGTGCTGCTGCCGTTCTCCAAGCCGCTGGCCATGTAGCCGCTGGCCTGTACGCCGATGCCGGTTTCCTGACCTATGGCAATGTGAACACCAGCGCTCCAGCCTGAAGATTTGTTGCTGCTCTTTTGCTCCGTGTTATTGCTGGCGGCAACCAGATTCAGGTCATGTGCGGCGGCAAGCGTCACGTTGTTACCAGTGATGCCGCTGCCTGCCAGTATCACGTCGCCGCTGGTGCCGTTGTTGCCCGTCGCCACCACGGCGACATTGCCGCCGCCGCTAAGTGAACTACCGCTAACAGTGTTACTGATGTATTCGGATGACGATTTGCTTTTGCTGGCCCCCACGCTGAGCGAAATTTTAATGCCCGCGTTATTCATATCGCCCTTTGCCAGTGCTGTAGCGGATTGCGTAGCGCCTTTTGACATCGCCCAGCCACTCTCCAGCGCCTTCACAGCGCCAAGAGCCTTCAAACGATCATCACCGGCCTCACTGGCGGCCTTTGCCTGGGAACCGAGACTCAGCAGCGCGTCGGTGATTGGGCTGGTCAGCTGCAGCGTCAGGCCACTCTGCTTCTGCTCAAAGCTCTGACGGCGCGTTAACGTGTCGTTGCCCGGATCGATAGTGACCGAGCCGCCGACCAGGCTGATGTCCTGCTTAGCAATCACATCCGATCCCGCTACGTGCGCGTCATGACCCGCAACCAGCGTAACGTTGCCGCCAGTGCTGCCAACGGTACTGGCGCTCTGACTTTCTGTCGTACCGTCCTGCTTAAGCTGCTGTTTCGAGGATGCGCTGCCAAAAGTGACCCCAATTCCGCCACCGCTGAACATGCCGCTCTTCTTGGTTTCACTCAGCCTATAGCTGCTCTGGGTATCGGTTGCCGCCGCAATAGTGAGGTCGTTGCCTGCTTTAAGACCAACATTGTTTTCACCGACAACGGTGGAGCCTTTTAAAGTCAGATCATTACCTGCGACGATTGAAATCTGGTCGCCATTTAGCTGGGAAGCTTTTTCAGTGGTTGAGCTGTCTTCGCTGATTGTGTGAGTCGTTTTCTTACTGAACAGGCCTTTTTTGGTTTTAGTTTCTTCCTTGTAGGCATAATCACTTTCCGTCGCCGTGGTGATATTTACGTCGTGGCCAGCCTGTAATCCAATATCTTTGTTTGCGGTGATGCTTGCGGCCTGAGTGGTGATGTCATTTCCGGCAAGCATCGTCGTGCTGCCGCCACTGACAATTTCCGTGCCCTGCTGACGCACTGCTTCGTTGATAACCGTTTTTTTACTGCCCCGTTCACTGTCTCCGGAGCGGCTTTCAACTGCATTCAGATTGATATCACGCCCCGCCTGCAGACCAATATCGCCTTCCGCTGCCAGGGCTGCTGCCTGGCTGGTAATATCCTGCCCGGCTACCAGCGTCAGATTGCCGCCGCTGGAAACGGTCGTGCGTTCAGCACCGGAGCTATGCGTTTCCTTGTTACCTGTTTTACGGCTTTCGCTGGTCTCGATGCTGTTGAGACTGAGGTCGTGCCAGGCGTTGAGTAGCAGATCGCCACCCGCATTGAGTGAGGAGCCGGTGAGGTTGATATCGTTACCGGACTTCAGGCTGAGCGCATCCAGTGACGTAATCGCCGCCGTCTGGCCAATCAGCGTTTTGCTTGCCTGCACTGGACCGTTGCCGCCGATCGTCCACTGTGAGCTGATGGTGGTGTTATTGATGTCACCATTGACGCTTTCCAGCGCCACCTTTTTACCGCTGATTGTCGAGCTGATGTTGTTGATGCTATTCAGCGCACTGAGATTCAGCTCGCCTCCGGCTTTAATCAGCCCGGCTTTAAGGTTGTCGATATTGTTCTGGCTGTCGGCGCTGACCGCATTCTGCGCCACGATAGTGCTGGCGCTGTTGGTGATGTTCCCGCCGGAGAGCGTCACGTTGTTTCCGGCAATCACGCTGCCGTTGTTCATCGCCGCATCTTTTTCGGAGAGGTACACTTTTGGCACCATCACCGTCTGACCATTCACCGAGGTGGCTTCCCA
Source organism: Pantoea sp. DY-17 (assembly GCF_019795975.1). Lineage (NCBI taxonomy): Bacteria > Pseudomonadati > Pseudomonadota > Gammaproteobacteria > Enterobacterales > Erwiniaceae > Pantoea > Pantoea sp. DY-17. The sequence continues at coordinate 392,796 of NZ_JAIMIG010000002.1, forward strand.
CCAGATGATGCTCTTATCCAGTGAAGCGACCTGATCCGCGGTAAGCGACACGCCAAACTGCAGGCCTAAAGAGTGCTGTGACGCGGCGGCGTTATCCATCAGGTAACGCATCTGGTCCAGATCGGAACCCACGCCATTCAGATAGCGGCTGCCGGTCTGGTTAAGAACGGTGTTGCTGACGTAACGCGTATCAAATGCCGCATCGCCGAGGAAGCGATAATCGTTGTCAGGCTTGAGGTTCAGCCTGTCCAGCAGATAGGACGAGCCGAGGAAAGTATTCACGTCGGTATACTGCTGACGGCTTTCCTGTGGCGCGCTGCCAGGCTGTTTACCCAGCAACTGATTGAGATCGCCAAACAGGCTGGCGTCCAGCTGCCCCAGACCGTTTAATTTGGGGTTTACGGTGATGAGATAGGGACTGCTTCTGTCGCCCGGGACGAAGTAACCATTGTCACTGGTGGGGAGCGGGTATGCGCTGGTATCGACGTTTGACGACGAGTAAGTTTTGAGTGCTGCGGGAACTACCGATGTGTCCGTTGCAAGCCCGCCAGCCTCGCCTAAGTTGGCCTGACCTTTTTTCGCTCCGGACTGGTCAGCGAGTGAAGCGCTTACTGGCGTTGAGGTGTCAAGTACGGTACCGCCGTTCACCTGCTGAAGTGCATTTTGCAGCTGATCTTGCCATGCAGGAGAATTCACTGCGACTTTATCAGTGGCAGTAAGTTGCTGACGCTGCTGTGCATTCACCTGACTGACAGCAGCTAAGTTATTTAATGCTGGCGCATGAATTGTTGTTCCAATCCAGCCAGCATTGGGTGTTGAGCTGGTATTCCTGATATCACCGCTGAAGCTGGCATTAACGCTATCGCCAGCCTGAATTACGGAACGTAATGCATCTCCGCTAAAAATCGTTTCAGTTTCGGGCGTTGTAGTTAAGAGATAGGTCACTGAAGCGGCCGATGTATTTCCCCTGTAGGAAGCCGATTGAGCATCAGGAGAAAAATAGTTCAGATCGCGACCGCTTTTAAGTTTGTTGTTTCCAGTGCGGCCATCATAGGTGTACGTCAAATAAGTGTTGCTCACACCGTTAAACCAGGACTGGTTATTAAGGGTATTTCCCTGAAGCGATAGGGAATTACCTGCCAGTAGCGTACTGGCGAGATTGTTGAGTTGGCTGGCAGAGACATCAAGATTTCGCCCGGCAGCTATGCGACCTGCATTGCCATCAGCTTGGGCATTAAGTGTTGTAGTTTCTGTGAGATAGCGTTGAACGGCACCTTGCGCATTAGGCGCCAGGTATGAGTAATCATCAATTGAACCATTCCCCTGACCAAAGCTGCCGCCCGTCCTGACGGAAATAATGTAATAGCCTAAATCAGAAATTTTCAGCTGGTCGAGCCGGTAAGTTATAGATGAACCACCAATACCTGTCGGTAAGCCAGATACAGGTTGGGTCTTTTCTTCCACTCTCAGACCATCGCGCTGATTTAGCAGGCTACCAGTTCTGATGGTAATATCACCATTCTGCGACTCAATGGTTCCCGAAGTATTGATCACCTCGCCATTGGCATTCCCCGCCGCGTCGCGCTGCATCCACAGGCTGTTGCCTGCCAGCATGTCGCCACGCTGGTTTTTAATGCTGTTGGCGTACAGGTAGAGATTCTGCCCGGCATACAGCAGCGCCGTATTTACAATGCTGCCTGGCGAAGAAATGGTGAGGCTGCCGCGCGTGCCGGTGAAGCCATTGAGTGCTACGTCGCTGCGGCTGGCCAGCGTAATGTTGCCGCCACCCTGCAGCGAGCCTGCGCTGTTCATGTTTATGCGCTGACCGCTCAGGCTGCTGTCGCCGGTTCCGGTGGTGAGCTGGCCGTTGTTCGTCAGATCGCCGCCTGCGCTCAACGTCAGCACCTGCCCCTGTAACGTGCCCTGATTCTCAATCGCACCGTTACTGCTGATAGTCAGGCGATTGCCTGCGGCCAGCGTGTTGCGTGCGGTAAAGCCGTTAATCAGTTTCAGCGTGGCGTCGCCAAGCGCCACCACCTGTCCCAGCTGATCAAAACCGGTGCTCTCCAGCAGCAGATTGCCACCGCTGAACAGCCTACCCGCGGCCTGCTGCGTGACCTGGCTGGCCTTCACATTAAGCTGATTGACACCCAGCAGCGTGCCGCTGTTATTGAGCTGGTCATAATTGACCGCCAGCGTGCCACCCTGCACAGTTCCCTGATTCAGCAGTTGCGAGCCGGTTAAAGTTCCCTGCTGATCGGCCAGTAAGGTGCCGCTGTTGCTGGCGTTGGCAGCATTCAGCGTCAGTTGCGCTGCCTGCAACCAGCCGCTATTGACGAGTTGAGGCGTGGTGAGCGTGAGCTCACCCGCAGACAGCATTTTTCCACTGTTGGTCGCGCTGCTGCTGGCGGTAATGCGATTAGTTGCCCCCTGAATCAGGCCGTAGTTATAAAGCTCTGGCGTGATCAGCGTCAGACCGCTCTGGCTTATCAGCGTCCCGCTATTGTTGTTGGTGATGCGGCCGCTGGTGTTCAGCAACAGGCTGTTATCTCCCTGCAACCGCCCGTTGTTGGTCAGTGTTCCGGTGTTGACCGTCAGATCACCGCCCTGAATGCGGCCGCCATTGCTTAACGCCGCAGCCTGAAGATCCAGTTTGCCACCCGATAGCAGTGCGCCATTTTGCTGCTGCGTCAGCGTGCCGCCGATTACCGCTGTCAGTCCGTTAACGCCGGAGATTTCTCCGCCATTGCTCAGCGTAGTGCCTTTTAACGTCAGGTTTCCGGCAATCCACTGCCCCTGATTGTTGAGGCTGAGGGCGTTGAGCGCGGCATTACCGTTTGCGGTGATTTTGCTGCCCGTGGCGGACGTCAGCGCATCGCTGAGGTTAAGCGTCAGATCGCCCGCGCTCTGAATCGCGCCGTTGTTAGCCAGGCGGGTAGCGTTCAGCAGGATTTGCTGTCCCTGCCAGCTGCCGTTGTTGGTGATGACATCACCGGCAATGTTCAACGTGCCCTGCGTCAGCAGCTGACCGCCAGCATTGTTGATTAATTCACGTGCTGGCTGCGACTGTACCGCCAGCATGCGCAACCCGGGAGTTTGTGCCGGACCGATAGTCAGCGATTGCAGGCCAATCAGACTGCCCTGATTGGTCACGCTGGCCGGGGTAATAGCCAGCGTTTCGCCCTGCACGCTGCCGCTGTTATTCAGCGCGTCGCCACTCAGCGTCATCGCCTTATCCGCCAGCAGCGAGCCGCTGTTGTTCAGGTTCTGCGCGCTGACCTGTGCCGTGCCCTGCGACAATATTTCACCGCTGTTGCGCAGCTCACCTGCAACATCCGCAGACACGCCTGCGGTGCCCAGCAGCGAGCCCTGATTCTGCCAGCGGCCTGCGCTGATTTGTGCGTTGTCGCCCTGGATTGTCCCTGACGTGTTGAGGTCAGCAGCGTTCAGCAGCAGGTCACCCCCGGTCAGCGTTTTGCCGCCTGCTGTCTGTGTCAACGCGCCGCTCGACTGCGCATCCAGCGAGGATGTTCCCTGCCATAACCCACTGTTGCTGAGGCTATTTCCGCGCAGCCTCAGATTATCGGACAGCACTTTACCGCTGTTTTGCAGGTTGCCCGCCGTCAGGCTGGCGTTGCCGCCCGCAGTCAGGCTGCCACGATTATCCAGCAGCCCGTCAGACTGACCTTTCAGTGAGTTAATACCGTAAAAGCTGCCACTGTTGATCAGCGAGCCAAACTGATAATCAACATTGTTGCCCTGCATCACACCGGCGTTGTCAGCGATTGCGCCCTTAACTGCAAGAAGACCGTTGCTCAGTAACTGCCCCGCGCTCAGGTTGCTGAACTGCCTGAAATCCGCGCTGAGTCCGCTGTCACCCTGTAGCAGGCTTTGATTCTTCAGCACATCACCTGAAGCGTTCAACTGCTGTGCCGCAATCGAACCACTGTTGTTCAACGTGCTCGCCTGAATATCTGCCTGGCGCTGCGCAAGCAGAACGCCCTGCCCGCTGTTGTTCAGCGTGCCGCTCAGGTCTGCTTTCAGACTGGTTGCGGTGATGCGTCCGCTGTTGATCAGGTCACGACCGTTAAGGCTGAAGTCATCCGCCACCTGTAACAGGCCCGCATTGGTCAGCTGTACCGGAGAAAGCGTCAGCGAACCGCCGCTGATAAGCTGACCGCTGGCGGCGTTAGTAACATTCGCGCTGTTCAGTGAGAGCGAGCGGTTACCCTGCAGCAGCCGGGCGTTGGTCAGCTGAGGGGCTGTGATGCTGAGTCGGTTGGCCGCCAGCGTACCGCTGTTAGAAATGTCGTTGCTGATGAGGGCAAAATCGTTCTGGCTCAGCAGCGTGCCGCTGTTATCCAGCGCGCCGCTCAACGTGCCAAGGAACTGCGTGGTCGCCTGAGCGCTGCCGGCGTTCTGCCAGCTTTGCAACCGCATATCAAGCGTGTCGGCCTGAATGCTGCCGTGATTATCCAGGCTTCCAGCCTTAGTCGTCAGCGTGCCGGCACTCAGTAACTGGCCACCGGTCTTATTACTGAGTTTATTACCCGTCACGGTCAGCGCATCACTGCCCTGAATCAGCCCGCTGTTAACTAAGTCTCCCTGAAGCGTGAGCGCCTGCGCCAGCAGCCAGCCGCTGTTATCAACGGAATCTGCTTTGAGCTGTAAGCTCATCTGACCGAGGATTTTGCCGCTGTTATCAAGCGTTGCGGCGTTAAGTACGCCATCATCCGCACTCAACGCGTTGCCGCTGTTATTCCAGCGGCCCGCCGTCACCGCCAGCTGATGTCCCTGCAGCTGGCCACGGTTGGTGAGCGTGTCTGCTGCGATGGTTAATTTGCCGTCACTCAGTAACGTGCCGCTGCTGGTTATCGCCTTGCCGCTGGCCTTCAGCGATTGTTTGCCCTGCAACGTGCCGCTGTTGTTCAGCGAACTGGCATCAACATGAATTGTCGCTGCGGCGATTTGACCGTCATTGGTCAGCGCAGCGTTTTGAAGACTGAGGTTGTTATCCGCGAGCAGCAGGCCGCCCTGCTGATTGTTCAGCTGCGCGTTTGAGGCAGACATGCTGGCGGCGTTGATTTCTCCTCTGTTGCTCAGCGCGTCGCCACTCAGCGTCAGCCCTGCCTTGCTGGTGATGAGCCCGCTGTTACTCAGTTGCGGCAGATTGAGTGCAAAGCTGTTATCCGAATTCAGGGTGCCGCCCGCCAGATTATTCAGGCGGTTGCCGCTGTAGGTCAGCGCCTTGCTGCCCTGAATCAGCCCGCTGTTATCGGTTTGCACGCTGCTGAGTGAGAGTACCGGCGCTGACAATACGCCCTGATTGAGCAGGCTGTCGCTGCTGAGGGTGAGATTTTCTGCGCCGGAGATGGCCGCGCCCTTAGCATTCTGCAGGCTGCTTGAAATGATGCCGGTGGTGTTACCGGCCAGCATGCCGCTGTTATCGAGTTGTTTGGCCGAGATGTAGAGGTTTTTTCCGGCCGTCAGCTGGCCGCTGTTGCTGAGCCGATCCTGCGCCTGCAACCGGATATCGTTACCGGCTTTTGCGACGGCATTACTGTCCGTGACAACGGTTGCGCCACCAAGCTGAATATCGCGCCCTGCCGTGATGCTGACGCCACTGGTGGTGAGATTCCCTTTCGCCGTAACGCTCACTCCGGCGTCGCTGACCAGCGTGCCTTTGTTAAGCGTTGCATCCTGCTGTGCATTGAGCGCGACCTGTCCGGACGCTTTGTTTTCCCCACCAAGCGTCACTGATTCAGCATTCGCCGTCAGCGCGCCGCTGCTCAGGCTGTTATTCAGCGTCAGTTTGCCGCTTGCATCGAGCTGAATATCACCCTGTTTTGCCACCAGGTTGCCGAGGTTTACGCCAACGCCCTTCTCGCTCGACACCAGGTGAATACGATTGGCATACATGCCGCCGAGCGCGCCGGTATCCACCGCCACCGACGGCGCAGCGCCTTCACCGGCAATCGGCGTGACGGAACCATTCGCACCGACCCGATTAGCCCCCACCGTCACCGACAGATCTTTCGCATGGATCCCGGCGTTGATCTCCGTTGCGCGCGCGACGATCGACACCGCATCGGTGTTGCTGCCGTCCAGTCCCTGACCTTCGACGATCACCGACCCTTTAGTCACCTCCAGCGCGGCCAGATTGCCGTTGGCATCCAGCTGCGGCTTACCGGTGGTCAGCGTGACGTTTGGCGTGTTGATAAAACCGCAGCCGTTACAGGTAATGCCGTACGGGTTGGCTACCATCACGTTAGCGGCTTTACCCGCCACTTCGGTGTAGCCCTGTAACTGTGAGCGATTGGCGCCAACCACTTCGTTGATGATCGCCTGCGCTTCGTGTCCGGCTTTCAGGTTGGGGTTGTTCTGAATCAGGCCGCCCAACTGCGTCTGGGTAAGCTGCCCCGTGGCGTTATTGAGGATTAACCCTTCTTTGCCAACGTTGTACTGCTGATACTGGTTATGCGAAATCCCGGCGCCGTTGGGCGTCGCGATATTCACCACCGGTACGCCGTTGCCGGCAGCATCCATTTTCGTTCCTGGCGTTACCGGCGTAATTTGCGCGGCGACAGCAGGCAGCATCGGTTGGACCGCCACCAGATAGCAAATCAGATAGCTCAGCGCGCGACGGGCGAGGGAAACGGGTTGACGATCGTCCATAATCTTTGCCTCTTAGAAAACCAGCCCGACGCGGGTGTAAATGCTGAGGTGATCCGGCTGGAGATGGCCGGGATAGCTAAGCGGAATACCGACGGTGTACTGGGTGTAGAAGTTGCGGCCGCGCGTGCTGAGACCTACCGCGCTGCCCCACAAGGTGCCGGTGGACTCGCGGTTCTGCGCGTCGCTCTTTAACCAGCCGCCGTCGATAGCGGCCAGCGCGCTGACGTCACCCAAAACGGGCAGCGTGAACAGGCTGTAACTCAGTTCGTTGCGCAGATAGCCACCGGCATCACCGGAGAGATACTGCTCCTTAAAACCGCGCACCGAGCTTTCGCCACCCAGCGTCAGGCGTTCGCTGCCGTACAGCCGATCGGGCGACCACTGGCCGTAAATGCTGCTCAGCAGCCACAGTTTGTCAGCCAGCGGGCGCTGGAAACTGCCGCTGATGCTCCACTTGCGAAACTGTGCTTTGGGCAAATCGCCGGTTTTTCCCGCGTCATCTTCGGCATCAAACCACGGCATGCCGCGGCTGAACGTCGGGTTGAGCGTAGCGACGCCGCCGAGGATTTTCTGCGTGTGGTTCAGCCCCAGCTGAATGCTGGTGATTTTGCGGCTGCTGCTCTGAAGCAGCGTGTTATTGAGGAAGCTGTGGCTGGAATAGTGATTCAGGCCGAGCTGCACGCCGGTTTTGATATCGCCGTTACGGAACAGCACCCACGAACCGTTAAGCCGGTGCGACACGTTGTCGCCGTTGCTCAGCCAGGTAAAGCCGTTGTTAACGAAGCTGCTGTGATAGTTGCTCCAGCTGTAGCTGTAGTCGAGCAGCCCGTAGCCGTAGGGCACGCTGACGCCCGCCTGCAGGTTTTGCGCATCACGCCAGTCGCTGAAAGCGCTGCTACGCCCGCCGCTGATAAACCAGCGGTCAGCCAGTCCCAGCAGATTGTTCCCCGTCAGCGACGCGTTGAGCTGGCCAACGCCGGTGCTTTTCTGTCCGCTATTATCGAAACCTAATGATGCACTAAGCGGAAATTCCGGTTTGGCCGTTAGATTGACGACCGAATAACCGGTTTTAGGCGACGGCTGGATTTCAATCTGTACCGGTGTTGCGCGCACGCGGTTCATCTGCTCCATGCCCTGCTCAATATCGCGCAGGTTAAGCACCTTGCCTTCCAGACCCGGAAACGCCATCTGTAATGAACGCGGATGCTGGCCGTCGAGACGAATGGCGTCCAGCTTCCCTTCCAGCACCGGAATAATTAACTCACCCTGCGATAAATCCTGTTCAATTAAAAATGCCCGGCTGGTGATATAGCCGCGCTGCATATACCAGTCAGAAATGGCATGCACCAGTGAATTAATTTCGGTTAAGTTCAGGCAGCGATGAATATAAGGAGCGGCCAGCGATTGCTGCTGACTAACAGAAATCAGCGTGGCGTTGCGAATAGCGATATGCTGCACCGGAAAGCAGGGACCGGCCTGAGCGGAATCCGCTGCTGGCGTGCTCTGCGGCGCGATAGCACTCCACAGCGCATCACGCTGCTGCTGGTCATTTTGCAAACGTTGCTGTTGCTGGTTCTGAATATAATCACGGTCGCCAGGATTTAACGGCGCCGCCAATGCAGAAGTTGTGATCATACCGACGCACAGCGCCAGCGACATCCCTGTTTTTGCCATCATAATAAGACTTAAGCGAAATTGATTGTAAGTTTTGTGTAAGCTCTTTTGTGCAGAATATCACCTTAACAATCAGAAAGTTCCTGACTTATTATAAAAATATTAATTTCCTGTTTATTCAATTTTAAAAATCATGAAATTTCTCCTTAACACAAATAGACAGTCATTCATTAAGTTTATCCAATAATACTTATTCTGGTGATCACGCATGCCAGGTGTAATGGTGAGATTAATGCATATATCGAGTGAGGATTATCACTACATTGATTAGAAATCTGCGGGTAAGACGGTTGGATGAGCCCTAAACGAGGAATTAGCGCCTGAATCTGATTGTTACATTATAACATACTTTAGGCCCAGCAACGATTGAACTGTTCCCCAAATCCACCCTCTCACTTAAGGTTGTCAATTTTCAGGCAAGTGATTGAGTTGTTTATTATAAGAACGGGGAACACATGTTTATAAAGGGTTGGATTAAACAGTTTTATCTACCGGCGTTTATTTCGCTCTATATCGGCGTACTGCTTAACATTCCGATTTTTATCCGCCGCTATACGCAATTGCAGTTTGATAATACCCTTTCATTAGTGACTGAGGTCATCGCTGCATTTTGTTTGGTGATGCTGTTAACGTTGTTAACCTCATTAACCGGAAAATATCTGTCGCGCGTATTGATGACCATGCTGGTGATTTTCTCCAGCGCGGCCAGTTATTACATGATTTTCTTTAATATTGATATTGGTTATGGAATCATCGCCGCCGTTTTAGCCGCCGATTCACTGGATCTTTCTAAGGAATCCGTTGGCTGGCACTTTGTGCTGTGGATGGTAATTATCAACGTCATTCCGCTATGGCTAATCTGGCGCGGAATGCGCAGTAAACCCGTTTCAAATATCAGCAAAAAGCGTTACTGGTCTTATAAAACCATCGCCATTGTGATTGCCGCATTAGGTTGCTGGTTACCGTTGAATTTAATGGGCAAGGTGCAGGATGAACAGGACAAGAAAAATAACCGCATGATGGCCAGCTACGGCGGCATTGTTGCCGGTACTTATTCACCGTCTAACTGGTTATCAGGCGTTGGCTTGCTGGCATACAGTTCATTCAGTCAGGCTGAAGACAACCGTAATCTATACGATCCCGCTGAACACTTTAAATACGTCCCACCGAAAAATGCGGATAACTTGTATATCGTGTTTGTGATTGGTGAAAGTGCCCGCCGCGATCATATGGGTTTATACGGTTACGATCGCGACAACACGCCTTATCTCGATCACGAAAAAAACCTCGTTCACTTGCAGGGTTATTCCTGTGATACCTCAACCAAGCTCTCGCTGCGCTGTATGTTTGTCAGAGAAGGCGGCGCCTCAGAAGCTCCGCAGCGCACCCTGAAAGAGATGAATGTCTTTACTGTGATGAAGAAGCAAGGTTTCTCGGAAGATCTCTATTCCATGCAGAGCGAAGCCTGGTTCTATAACAAAGTCATGGCCGACAGTTATTCAATGCGCGAATCTATTCAGGCGGAGAAGCGTAATGTCGGTAAGCCGGTGGATGATATGGCGTTAATTAATGAATTGCAGGACTCCATTCAGCGCCATCCGCAGGGTAAACATATTGTAATTCTTCACACCAAAGGTTCACATTATATGTATACCGAACGCTATCCACGCGCGTTTGCGCGTTATAAGCCGGAATGTCAGGGTATTGATGATGCCTGTAGCACGCAGGAGATGATCAACTCCTACGATAATAGTCTTTTGTATACCGATTATTTTCTTAAGCAGACGTTCGATAGCCTGAAAGATAAAAATGCCATCGTGTTTTATGCCTCCGATCACGGAGAATCGATTTCCGACAATCTGCATTTCCACGGCACGCCACGCGATCATGCGCCGATGGCGCAGCGCACGGTGCCAATTATGGTTTGGGCATCCGATAAGTTTTTAAGTGACAGTAATAACAAAGCGTCATTTGCCAAACTGCAGCAATTGCAGAACGACAAAACGCCGGTATTCCATGAGAAGTTATTCGACTCGATATTAGGCTGCGCGGGCTTTACCTCACCAGATGGCGGAATTAATTCAATGCGAAACTGGTGCGATCATTCTACTCTTCAGAAGTAAAGTGACGTTTCTTAGGGAGGAACTATGACGCCAGAAATCAAAACGCAACGATTAATCCTGAAGCCTCTGGAAAGCGGTGATGGGCAGGCGATGCAAATCGCCTTTCCGCGCTGGGAGATAGTGCGTTATCTCAATGCTGCCGTGCCGTGGCCTTATCCTGAAGGTGCCGCACAGAATTACGTTGATAACGTGGTGTTGCCCGCCGTTAAGGAAGGTCGAGGCTGGTGCTGGAGTATCAGACGTCAGGAGAAGCCTGAAGAATTAATCGGTCTGATCGAACTGCGCGATGGAGAAAATGATAACCGCGGATTTTGGCTGGTTCCCGAATGGCAGCAACGTGGCTATATGAGTGAAGCCTGCAACGCCGTGAATGATTTCTGGTTTAAAACCCTTGGCCGTGAAGTATTACGTGTGCCAAAAGCGGCGGTAAATACTGGCTCAGTGAAGATCTCACGTAAATCCGGCATGCGTCTGATAGAAACCGGCAAAAAAGAGTATGTCGCGGGTGTTCTCGATTATGAATTGTGGGAATTAACCCGCGATGAGTGGCTATCACATTAACATCAAGAGGGAACGTGTTCCCTCAATGCCGTCAGTAAGCGGCTGACCAGCGGTTTGGCCTCATTTCTCCGCCATATCGCATAGAGATTCACATACAGCGCCAGCCAGGGTACTTCAACAACAATGACCGACGACGAAGCCAGGCGCGCAAGACTTCGCTGAATAAAGGTAAATCCCAGCCCTGCTTCAACACAGGAGAGCGCCGCCAGTGGTCCGCTAACCTCAAGCCGAATATCAGGCGTAAACCCACTCCCTTCACACACCTCAAGCAAGCGGTTGGACACTGCCGTATTTAGACTTTGCTTATCGGCGATCCAGCGCTTCATGTGTAACTGCTCAGGTTTGGGATCCCTAATTGCCTGTTCTATTGGCATAGCCAGCACCACCGGCTCAACTAACACGCTTTGAAAGGCAAAACAGTCATCCTCTTCCGGCTCGTTATAAACCAGTGCCAGATCCAGCGCATGATTCGCTAGCGCATCGATTTGTGCCTGTGAGCGTAAGGCATGGAGCTGTATATCAACTTTTGACGAGCAATTTAACCGGGCAAGGCTTTCAGGAAGCAGAAGTGAGTGAATGGCCGCTTCGACATAGCCAATATCAAGCCTGCCCGACTGGCCATTCTTCAAACTTTTACCCAGTCCATTCAGACGGTCATGGTGCAAAAGCAATGCCTTCACTTCTGTCAGGAACTGCTTGCCCTCGGCGCTGAGATAGAGGCGTTTCTTTTCCCGATGAAAAAGTGCCACACCTAACTCATCTTCAAGTTGCTGAATTTGGCGGCTCAAGGGGGATGCTGAAATATGCAATTTCTCAGCTGCCTGACCGATGTGCTCGAGTTCGGCGACGAGAGCAAAAGAGCGCAATAACTTAATGTCCATAACTTTTCCGGTCACAACTCAGTCGAGAATGATGATAGCCACACAATAAATATTGCCGCAACATCTTAAGTAATGCGACGTTTAATTAAGCAAACAGAGTCATCTTCTATTTTTATTATCTACATTTGACGAGGTAATTTTGACGAATTTATTCAGCGCAAGGGATATCGGCAATTATAAGGTCACTGCGCTTAGTGATGGTGTGATGAAAGCCAGCCTGAGTCTGTTATCTGGAATAGAACCTGAAGCAGCGGTAAATATACAGCAACACGCCGGAATAAAAGCAGCGGATGATATCCAAATTAATAGCTATCTCATCCGTGGAGCGGGACGAATAATATTGATCGATTCGGGTATGGGAAACCTCAATCATATCGGTGGAGAATTAAGACGAAACCTCCTTTTATCCGGCATCATGCCTGACGAGGTTGATACCGTGTTGTTGACCCACGCACATCCCGATCATATTGGCGGTCTGCTGGATGAGAATGGGCGACCCGCTTACCGAAATGCAGCACTCTACATTAGCAAAGCAGAAGCAAACTTCTGGCTGGATAATGAAAAATTAACTAGCCTGAGTGAACGCGCACTGATGAATGGTTCGCTGTTTCGTCGCACGTTCGAAGCTTATTCAACTGTTCGATTTACGGAAGAAACAGCGATTGCTGAAGATATCACCGCAGTCAGCCTAACGGGACATACGCCTGGTCACAGCGGCTACCTGATAGATTCCCGCGATGAAAAATTACTGATTTGGGGTGATATTACGCATTATCCGCATATTCAAATTGCCCATCCGCAAGTTTCAATCGCCTTTGATTACGATCCTGACCAGGCAGAGCAAACACGAAGAGCAATTCTTGAGCGCGCTTCACGAGAAAACCTATTGATTGCAGGTATGCACTTGGGCGTGTCTGGGTTTGCATATATCCGCTCCCCTTCAGAGGGACATTATTTTCTGGAATATGTCTGAACCGCGAGCCGGTGTCCGCCTTAAACATACCCCATCATCCGCAGCATCGACTGCGCCTGATTCATCGCTTCCGCGCGGTGCGTCACGCCGAGTTTTTGGTACAGATTACGAATATGCGTTTTGATGGTGGTAGCAGCAACATCCAGCTCGCCAGCAATCTGGTCGTTGCTGTATCCCGAATAGATCAGCCCCAAAACCTGCCATTCGCGTTGGGTTAGCGGGCTGGTACGAATCAGTTCCGGCACATCAGGATGATTAATCAGGCGGCTAACGAAGCCTTCGTCAAAATGGGCAAACTTATGGCGATGATATTTATTAATCTCGCTGAGAATGCGTCTGGCGCGATGATTATCGAGTTCATCCAGCGTGTTGAGCTGAATCAGCTGACGCAGCTGCTGCGCCATCGCTTCACCTTCAATCACAAAATGGCTGACGAAACCGGTGCTGCGCGCCAGTTTCAGCGCTTCGGTCAGCGCCTGCTGCGCTTCTGCTTTGCGCTGAGTTTGCCAGTAAATCTGATTTAGCAGCAGCAGATTGCGATTCATATCGCTCATCAGATTCAGCGCGCGCGCATTGTCATTCAGCTCATCGAGCACCACTTCGGCCTGGCTCATATTTCCCAGCAGAATCTGCGCACGCGCGACATTGCGCCACTGCCCTTGCAGGAAGTGATTGTTGGCAAATTCCGGTTTCACCGTCTGGCGCATCCAGCTACTGGCGCTTTGGCTGTCGCCGGTCATCTGCCAAAAAATCACTCTCACCTTATCGGCATTGGCGATCCAGTCGCTGTGCAGCGATCCGTTGTTAAGCAGATTCTCCAGCCGACTCAAGTGGCTGCGCGCATTATCGAGATTGCCGCGCGCCAGCGAACACTGCACCAGCAAACCGAGGCACTGAATCTGCTGCTGCGGCTGATAGCCTTTCAGCACTTTTATCCCTTCGCGCGCCGCCTGTTCTGCTTCGTCGAGTCGGCCCCACGCCCACAACAGTTGCGCGCGAATTCGCAGCAGGAATTCATGCATCGGGAACTGTGTCAGATGCTGCTCTTTCACCAGCACAAATGCCCGCTCCTGTATCTCATATGCGGACTGTAAAAACCCCTGCGCAAAGAGAATCTCACTCTGCTGAATCAGGCTCCACAACGCGTAATTCCACGCTTCCTCGCGGCGCGCCATCTGCTCGGTCTGGCGCATCAACTTCAGCGAACTGCTCAGCTCGCCTTTGCAGTGCATCACTTCGCCCAATACCGACGTCGCCACGATGCAGCTGTATTGACGGCTTTCCGGCAGCGCACCGAGCGCCAGCAACGCCAGCCGCTCGGCTTCTTCGGCGTTACCGTCATTTATCGAAACCTGTGCCAGCAGCGCGTTGAATTCGCCGCGCAGCACATCATCAATCTGTTCGCTGCAGGAGTGCTCAAAACGCGTGAGCAAACTGCTCACCTCGGAAAACCGGTGCTGGCTTTGCATCAGCCACGCCTGTAACAGCACTAACTTTGGATTTTCCAGCAGAATCTCCCATGGCAGTGCCTTGAGAGAATCTTCCAGCAGCGTGAGTTCGCTCTGATTAAACAGCGTCCAGGCGTATTGCAGCAGCACATCGCGCAGCATCAACGCATCACCGGCGGCCAGCGCATGATGGATCGCTTCGCCAGGGAAACCCAGCAGCATCCAGCTTTCAGCCGCCGCGCGATGCAGCGCAGGCAGTTCCGCCGCCAGTTCCCACTGACAGCGCTGACGCAAAAAACTACCAAACAGCGGATGATAGCTAAACCACTCGCCCGAGTTATCCATGCGCTGCAAAAACAGGCCCTGACGTTCAATCTCTTCCAGCCGCATCTGCCCTTGTTCTTCGCCGGTTACGCAGGCGATCAGCGTATCGTTCATCGATCGCAGCAGCGCGCTTTTCAGTAAGAAATGTCGTGTGGCGCTATCCACGTTATTCAGCACCTCCTCAACCAGATAATCCGCCAGATGGCTGGCGTTAATGCCGGAAAGGCGGCGCGCGGAATCCTGAGCGGAGCTCGCGCCCTGACGCGTCGAGAGCGCGATCAGCTGCAGCGCCGTCGCCCAACCCGCCACGTCATCGCACAGACGCCCGCTCTCTTCCGATTCCAGCGGCGTTGTCAGGCGGCAATCAAAAAACTGTTTGGCTTCGTGATGGGTAAACGCCAGCTGCTGGCTACCTAACTCAATCAGCTGTTCGCGCACGCGCAGGTTGGCAATGCCGAGCTGCGGCAGATTACGTGACAGCAAAATCAGCGTCACATTTTCCGGCTGGTTGCGGAGAAAGAATCGCATCGCGTCATGAATCGCGGGATTGGTGATGTGATGGTAATCATCAATGATCAGCCAAATCGGTTGCTGCCACGCCGCCAGCTCACTGAACAGTTGAGCGAACAGCGCATTTAAGTTGATGTACTGCCGTTTCTGCGCCAGCGCTTCGCTGGAGGCGCAGCCGCCCTGCGTTGCCTGCTGCAGAGCCGCGATGAGGTAATCGACGAAGCGTTCTGGCTGATTGTCGCCCTCATCCAGTGAATACCAGCCCAGATTGGCTTTCCCCGCCGCCCATTGTGAGATCAGCGTGGTTTTGCCATATCCCGCCGGACTGGTCACCAACACCAAACGGTAATTGCCCGCCGCGCCGAGTTTTTGCATCAGGCGCTCGCGCGCAACCGTGTTCTCAAGGCGGACCGGTCGGCTAAGTTTGGAGGGTATTAACATCGGTAAACGCTTCTCCCTAAACGTGGCGCATCATTATTTTACGCTTCGTAATTAATAGTCACATACGTTCAGATATTCGTTTACCTAATGCAAGCTAACCCATTAAGCAGTCTTAACAAAAGCGACGGTTATCACATTCCTGTCACACTTTAAGATTTCCCTCAGCCTCTCCTCCCCGCTCATCCTCCCCGCTGAATTTGGTGCAGGAGGAGGAGCGCGTCATGGCTGACGCGCAGAATGGAGCACATTCACCTCCGCCCTGACAGGACTGATTATGAAATTTGATCGCACCCGTTTTAAACACGCGCTAACCCGACAATGGCAACGTTTTGGTCTGCACGATGCGCAAGAGATGACGCCAAACCAATGGTGGCAGGCGCTGAGTGGCGCACTGGCCGACATGCTGGCGGAGATGCCTGCGCCACCAGCGACCACGCCGCAGCGTCACGTTAACTACATCTCGATGGAGTTTTTGATTGGCCGACTGACCGGCAACAATCTGCTCAACCTTGGCTGGTATGACGAGGTGAACGAGGCGCTGGCCGAGTGGAATATCACGCTGAGCGACGTGGAAGCGTGTGAAACCGATCCGGCGCTGGGCAACGGCGGTTTGGGCCGGCTCGCCGCCTGTTTTCTCGATTCGATGGCAACCGTGGGACAACCCGCCACCGGCTACGGACTCAGTTATCAGTACGGTCTGTTCCGCCAGCACTTTGTTGATGGTGCGCAACAGGAGATGCCGGATGACTGGCAGCGCGACAGCTATCCGTGGTTTAACCATAACGCGGCGTTAACTGTGCCGGTGCATCTCGGCGGCAAAGTCATCACGCACAATGGCGTTGCGCGCTGGGAGCCGGCGGTGCAAATTCTCGGCGAAGCCTGGAATCTGCCGGTAGTCGGTTATCAGAATGGCGTCACTCAGCCGCTGCGCTTGTGGCAGGCGAAACATGCGCAGCCGTTTAATTTGCAGCGCTTCAATAACGGGGATTTTCTGCGCGCCGAGCAGCCGGGCATTGAAGCTGAAAAACTCACTAAAGTGCTCTACCCCAACGACAATCACGACAACGGCAAAAAGCTGCGCCTGATGCAGCAATATTTCCAGTGCGCTTGCTCGCTGGCGGATATTCTGCGCCGTCATCAGCGCGCCGGCCGTAGCATTGCCAGCTTGCCGGATCATGAAGTGATTCAGCTCAACGATACCCATCCCACGCTGGCGATCCCCGAGCTGATGCGCCTGCTGTTGGATGAACACGCGCTGAGCTGGGACGAGGCGTGGCATATTACCCAGCGCACCTTTGCCTATACCAATCACACCTTGATGCCTGAAGCGCTGGAGTGCTGGGATGTGCGCATGGTGCGCGCCCTGCTGCCGCGCCATATGCTGATCGTTAACCAACTCAATGCCCAATTGAAAAAGCAGGTTGAAGCGCACTGGCCGGGCGACGAAGCGACCTGGGCGAAACTGGCGCTGGTTCACAATAACCAACTGCGCATGGCCAATCTCTGCGTCACCAGCGGCTTTGCGGTGAACGGTGTGGCGGCGCTGCACTCGCAGTTGGTGGTGAAAGATCTGTTCCCGGAATATCACGCGCTGTGGCCGGAGAAATTCCATAACGTCACCAACGGCATCACGCCGCGCCGCTGGATTAATCAGTGCAATCCAGCGCTGGCGGCGTTGATCAGCCAAACTCTCGATCAGCCGTGGATCACCGATCTCGATCAGCTGAAAGCGTTAGAAACTTACGCCGATCACGCCGCATTCCAGGCGCAGTATCGCGCCATCAAGCAGCAGAACAAGGTTGCGCTGACGCATTGGATTGCAGAACGCACCGGCATCCAGGTGAATCCTGAGGCGATGTTTGATGTGCAGATCAAGCGCCTGCACGAGTACAAGCGTCAGCATCTGGCGTTGCTGCACATTATCGCGCTGTGGCAAACGCTGGTGAGCGATCCGCAGGCCAATCTGACGCCGCGCGTGGTGCTGTTTGGTGCCAAGGCCGCGCCGGGTTACGTGCTGGCCAAAAACATCATCTATGCAATCAACAAAGTGGCGGCCACCATCAACAACGATCCGCGCATTGGCGATCGCCTGAAAGTGGTGTTTGTGCCTGATTACAACGTTACGGTTGCCGAGCGGCTGATCCCGGCGGCGGATCTCTCCGAGCAGATTTCTACCGCTGGCAAAGAGGCATCCGGCACCGGCAACATGAAGCTGGCGCTAAACGGCGCCTTAACCATCGGCACGCTGGATGGCGCCAATGTGGAGATCGCCGAACAGGTTGGGCGCGACAATATCTTTATCTTTGGTCATACCGTTGTTCAGGTCAGCGCGTTGCAAGCAGAAGGTTACTCGCCTGACGCGTGGCGCAAAAAAGATGCGCAGCTGGATCGGGTATTGAAAGCGTTAGAAGACGGCACCTTTAGCGACGGCGACGTCACCGCGTTCGAGCCGCTGCTGCACAGCCTGAGCGCCAAAGGCGGCGATCCTTATCTGGTGCTAGCCGATTTTCGTCACTACCTCAACGCGCAGGCGCAGGCAGAAACCTTGTGGGCCGATCAGCATGGCTGGACGCGCGCCGCGATCCTCAACACCGCGCGCTGCGGCATGTTCAGCGCCGACCGCGCCATCCGCGACTATCAGCAACGCGTCTGGCAGGCCGCGCGATGAACAGCACCATGACGCCAACCGCCGAAATCGCCAGCGAATACATTGACGCGCACGGCCAGCTGCAATCGGTTTCTGCCGTTACCCGCCAGCGTTTGCTGGCGGCGATGCATCCCGCGCAACCGCACGCTTCGCCGCTGCCGCCGGTATTGATCGTGCAGGGAGAACAGGCGGAGATTGTGCTGCCTGCGCCCGGCATGGCAGGCGAATGGCAGCTGATCGCGGAACAGGGCGAACGCTGGCAAGGGCGCGCTATCGCCAACCAGCCGATCGTTTTGCCTGCGCTGCCTTTAGGTTATTACCAGCTCATCTTTAGCGCCCAGAAGCAGGCGTTTCACTGCCGGATTATTGTCGCGCCCGTGCGCTGTTACGAGCCGCCAGCCATCCAGCAAGGGCAATCGCTGTGGGGTGCGTGTATTCAGCTGTATACCTTGCGGTCGGCGTCCAACTGGGGAATCGGCGATTTCAGCGACTTAAAGCAGATGCTGGTTGAGGTCGCGCAGCGCGGCGGGGCCTGTATTGGCTTGAATCCGCTGCATGCACTGTTCCCGGCAACGCCGGAGAGCGCCAGCCCTTACAGCCCTTCGTCGCGGCGCTGGCTCAATATGCTGTATATCGATGTCGCCGCCGTTGAGGATTTTACGCTGAGTGAAGAGGCCCAGCGTTGGTGGCAGGCGACCAGCACGCAGCAGGCGCTACAGGCGGCGCGGGACGCTGAGTGGGTCGATTATTCAGCGGTCACTGCGCTCAAACTGCAGGCGCTGCGTCTCGCCTGGCAGCAGTTCAGGCAGCGCGGTGCGGATGATGGCCTGGTTGTCGCCTTTGAATGTTTTATGCAGCAAGGCGGTGAAAGTCTGCTGCATCAGGGCGTGTTTGATGCGCTGCACGCCGCACAGATCGCCGAAGACCCTCAGCGTTACGACTGGACAACCTGGCCTGCGGCGTTGCAGTCGCCCGAGAGCGCAGCGGTGCGGGCATTCCGCATCGAACACACCTATGACGTGCGCTTTTATCTGTGGCTGCAATGGCTGGCCGCGCGCCAGTTCGCTGATTGCTGGGCGGTGTGCCAGCAGCAGGCGATGCCGATTGGCTTATACCGCGATTTGGCCGTGGGCGTGGCGCAGGGCGGCGCGGAAACCTGGAGCGATCGCGAGCTTTACTGCTTGCAGGCCAGCGTCGGCGCGCCGCCGGATATCCTCGGCCCGCTGGGCCAGAACTGGGGATTGCCGCCGATGGATCCGCAGATTATGCAGGCGCGCGCCTACCAGCCATGGATTGATCTGCTGCGCGCCAACATGCACGACTGCGGCGCGCTGCGCATCGATCACGTGATGGCGCTGCTGCGACTGTGGTGGATCCCGCAGGGCGAAAGCGCGGCTGAAGGCGCGTATGTGCATTATCCCATCGACGATCTGCTGGCGATTCTGGCGCTGGAGAGCCAGCGTCATCACTGCATGGTGATTGGTGAGGATTTGGGTACGGTGCCGGAGAAGATCATCGGCAAGCTTTACCAGGCGGGCGTTTACTCCTACAAAGTGCTCTATTTTGAGCAGACGTCCAAAGTGGCGTTTCGCGCCCCCGCCCGCTGGCCGCGTCAGGCGATGGCGGTCGCCACCACCCACGATATGCCGACCCTGCGCGGCTGGTGGCAAAGCGACGATTTACGGCTGGGCAGCGAACTGGGGCTTTATCCTGATAAGCAAATTCTTACCGGGCTGAATAAGTCACGCTTAGCCGCGCGCCGCGCGCTGTTCAAGAGCCTGCAACGCAGTAATTGCTTGCCCGAACAGGCCGAACCGCAGGTGATGGATCGCGCGTTAAGTGCGGCGATGCAACGTTATCTGGCCGACAGCAATAGCGCGCTGCTGGGCCTGCAACCCGAAGAGTGGCTGGATATGGCTTCCCCGGTGAATATTCCCGGCACCACCCGCCAATATCCCAACTGGCGCCGCAAACTCAGCGCTTCGCTGGAGGCGATGTTTGCTGACCCGCAGATCAATGCGTTGTTGGCGGATATCGATCAACGGAGGCGTAATGTTTAGTCGCTATTGGTTGCCTTGCATGGTTGCAGGCCGGGGTCACTTTCGGTCCGGCAGCCTTCGCGCCGCATGCGCGGTACCTTCACTTCACTCGTCTGCCTGACGGACCGGCGGAGACGGGACTTCCCTGTCCCGGCTCCGCCTTTCGCCCGCGTCCTGCGGGCTCTCCTGGCTTCCTCGCTTCGTTCAGCGCTGCGGATCGCCTGCCCGAAAGTGACCCCGGCCTGCCAATGAGCTCGAGTGCCTGCTGTTAAATGGGCACATTGCTAGCAGCACTGGCGTATCTGCTTCGGCATAAGGGCTATCCGCAGCGCTGAGGCTTTTACGTTGAGCCAGGAGACTCACGCATGGATGCGTGAGGAAGTTCGGGGCCGGCCAGGAAGGCCGATCCCCGAATGGTCCGTCGGCACGACGTGAAAGCTGAAGGCACCGCGCTAGCGGCGCGAGGACGGCCCGTGACGAAGCAGATACGCCAGTGCCCACTCCTGAAAAAAAGGTGCGCCGAAGCGCACCAGATGGGACAAATCAGCACTGCCGGGGCGGATTACCCCTTGCCTTTAACACTGCTGATAAACACCTGTCTGGCCGACGTGGAGCCTAAACGCTCGGCCTCATCCAGCAGCTTCAACGCCTTATCGATATTGCCCTTCTCAACGGCTTCGCGGATGTTCTGATTAAAGTAACCTTCGGTATCCGTCATGATCGGTTTAGGTTTTGCATCCGAAACCGCGGCAGCACGATAAGTCGCCGGCGCAACCGGCTGCGTATTGCCCACCGTTACCGGCGCAGGACTCGATGATCCAAACAGTGGTCCAACCAAAATGGATGAACCTGAACTGGTTTTCACTTTCAGTTTCAGGGTGCCATCGCGGCTGTGCTGCGCAATCGGATCGGGGATATCCGGCACCGCATTGCCGGTACCGCGGGCGTAGGCTTTCGCCGGATCCAATAACGTGGTGGTTTCGGTCAAATCCTTCTCGGTGGTGAATACCAGCAGATAGATCTTTTGTTGACCCAGCGCAGGCGTCAGTTTCATCACGCCTTCCAGCCGATCCGCCGCCATCACGCCCGGCTGCTGGTAGGTGAAAAAGCGCGCCGGGAACCAGGCCGCTGGACGCATATTCTCATCCAGCACCAGCACATTCGGTGCGAACACCTGATTTTGTTTCACTTCACTGCTCAGCGTAATGGTGAGTTCACCGATATTGGCTGGCAAGCTGTAGGCCGCCACCGAACCCGTCACGCCCGCTGCATTCAGATTGCTATGGCTCTCACTCAGCGTAGTGACCTGCGTGCGGGAGGTATCGACCGGCAGCCAGCTCAGCGTTTGCAGGCTGGCGGCGGGGAATGTGGGCGCGGCAGAGAGATCCTGTGGCACCAGATTGACATCCGCGAGCGCCGGTAAACTTTGGCCGGCCAGCAGCGCGGCGCTCAGGCAGAGCGCAAAAACCGT
Organism: Pantoea sp. DY-17; assembly: GCF_019795975.1. NCBI lineage: Bacteria > Pseudomonadati > Pseudomonadota > Gammaproteobacteria > Enterobacterales > Erwiniaceae > Pantoea > Pantoea sp. DY-17. The sequence continues at coordinate 414,563 of NZ_JAIMIG010000002.1, forward strand.
TTTTTTCATTCTCATTGTATAACCTCAAAAACTGTCAGGCGGCGGCGCGAACCAGGCAATGGCGCGCCGCGCCGAAAAGAGATCGTCTCAGTTAAGCCACATGCGGGAGCATTACCACCAAATCTCCATCTGCGCCCCGAATGTCACCTCATCGTCGTTGCCACGGCTGTTGGTCAGAATGCCGTTGCCGCTGCTGTCGTTAGAAGCAAAGGAGGTTAAATCACCTGAGCTGTCTTTGCTGTAACCCCACTTCTCATCCCACTTGGCGTAAGTCGCGAACAGACGCAGTGCCGGACGCGACCAGATGCTGTCGCCCGCCTGCCACTGTTGCGCCAGCGTCACTTTGTACTGGCCGTTGCGCTCGTTCACCTGCTGCGACTTCACGTTGTCGTAGCCCACTTCAAGTAGCGTGCTCATGATTGGCGTCCATTTGTACATGGGGCGCACACCCACGGTGTACCACTCGGTACCACGGTTGTTATCGAGATCGGTGTTCTGGTACATGGCGACGTACATCAGATCCCAGCGTTCGGCGAGGCTAATTGCACCGTGATCGAGTACGCGATACATGCTGCCGCTGTTGTTGATGTTGGTGCCCTGCGGCAGCCCTTTGCCCTGTGAAGTCAACGCATCGGTGGCGTACTGCAGCACGAATTTGTTGTAGCCCTTCAGCATGCTCTGCGTGTGTTCGGCGGTGAACATCCAGCCATCTTTGGAGGCGTTATCTTCCAGGCGATAACCGTCACGCGCGTTGGCGCGGCCATAATCGACGCCCAGCTCCAGCACGCCGTTCGGGTTGGTTTCAAGACCTGCGAGGCGCACATCAAACACGTCGTTGGCGGTGCTGGTGGCGTAATCACGGATCTGATCGCTAGAGAAGGTGTAAGAACCGCCCGCTTCGGAGGAGCGCGTGGCGGCAAAGGAGAGTTTGCCGAAGCCGAGATCGACATCTTCCAGACCGGCACCAGGACCGGAAATATCCCAGTAGTAGAAGTCGATCATATGCACGTCATGACGCTGGTAGAAACGCTTACCGGCCCAGATGGTGGAACCCGGCAGCGCGTCGATCAGGTTTTTGCCCTTGACGTTGGCTTCGCGGAACGCGGGCGAGGTCGCTTCCCAGTCATTCTGCTGAGAAACCGAATAGGCGACGTTGGTATCGAAGTAGAAGCTCTTATCGCCCTCTTTCCACACTTCCTGGCCCAGCTTCAGCTCAGCGTAGGTTTCACATTCGTTGCCCAGACGGTATTTACTTTGAGCGCCGGTGGCCTGAAAACATTGCTGTTCCCCGCCGCTGCCGGTCCAGCCGATGCCGGAACGGGCATAGCCGGTAAAATCGACTGCCATCGACGGGGCAGCGAGCGTGCCTGCCGCGATAGCAACCGCGATAGGGAGTTTGCGCAGAGTTAACATTTTCTATCTCCTGAGGTCATTGCTTTTATTGTTTTGCAGGGCTAAACACCGGGTTCCTGATGGAGCCGGCGACAGGCGCTGCCATCTTCACGGAAAAGATGGCAACGCTCTGGCGGCAGGCCGATGCCCATCAGGGCGCCCTCTTCTACCAGCACGACGTCCTCCTGGCGATAAACCAGGCTTTGACGAATGGCGGGAATCTGGATGTGAATTTGCGTTTCGTGTCCCAGCTGCTCCACCACCGTCACCTCGCCTTCGAGGGTGACGTCAGCGATATCGCTGGAGAGCAGATGTTCGGGACGAATGCCTAACGACATGTTGCTGCCCACCTGCACACCGGCGCTGTCGACCGGCAGCCACACCAGCTGGGTACTTGGCAAACGCACCTGAACCTGATCGATGGCGGTGGCGGTGACTTTCACCGGTAAGAAATTCATGCGCGGTGAGCCGATAAAGCCGGCAACAAAACGATTGGCGGGATAGTGATACAGCTCGAGCGGCTTGCCGACCTGGGCAACGTGGCCGCCATCCAGCACCACGATCTTATCAGCCAGCGTCATCGCTTCGGTCTGATCGTGGGTGACGTAAATCATGGTGCGCTTCAAACGCTTATGCAGGCGTGAGATCTCGATGCGCATCTGCACGCGCAACGCGGCATCGAGGTTGGAGAGCGGCTCATCGAGTAAAAACACCCGCGGTTCCGCCACCAGCGTACGGCCAATCGCTACGCGCTGACGCTGACCACCCGACAACGCTTTCGGACGGCGATCCAGCAGATGCGCCAGCTGCAGCACTTCCGCTACCTGATTGACGCGCTGCTGAATCTCCGCTTTGCGCGTGCCGGCCAACTTCAGGCCGAACGACATGTTCTCAGCCACCGAAAGGTGGGGATACAACGCGTAGGACTGAAACACCATGCCGATGCCGCGCTCGGCGGGCGGCACCTCATTCATGCGTTTGTCGCCAATAAACAGATCGCCGCTGGTGATGGTTTCCAGACCGGCAATCATGCGCAGCAACGTCGATTTGCCGCAGCCTGAAGGTCCGACAAAAACCACGAACTCGCCTTCAGCGATCTCAAGGCTGAGGTTTTTCGACACCTCGGTTTCGCCCCACACCTTGGAGACACTGCGCAACGTAACGCTCGACATGATGCTTTCCTCTCAGCTTGCTATTCCTTGTCCGCAAGTCGGCGGACAGACCCCGGCGACCACTATGGGCAAGGAGATAACCGCCGACATCCTCCACCGCACGGCGTCTGCGTGGGGGAGGAGACGGGAGGAGGAGATCTTGCAAACCTGTCTGATAAAACGCGGCAGGCAACCATTTTTGTGAGCTATGACGCAGAGCAGAGCGACGATTGTGTGCGCCAGCCCGTGATAACCGGGTGGTTTTGCAACGCAGATCACATCAGTTGTCGGGCAGGCGTAGAGCCGGGGAGGATGAGAAGCGGCGGCAGATACTCACAATGTGGCAGGTAAAACGATTTCCGTTTCCGCTAACAGGATGGAGTTATGACAATGAAAACCGGTGCACGCATTCTTGCCCTTTCCGCCCTGACGGCCGTGCTGTTTTCAGCTTCTGCCGTTGCAAAGATTGAAGAGGGAAAGCTGGTCATCTGGATCAACGGCGACAAGGGCTACAACGGCCTGGCTGAAGTGGGTAAAAAGTTTGAGCAGGAGACCGGCATTAAAGTGACGGTTGAGCATCCGGACAAAATGGAAGAGAAGTATCCGCAGGTGGCCGCCACCGGCGACGGCCCGGACATCATCTTCTGGGCGCACGATCGCTTTGGCGGCTATGCGCAGTCAGGCTTGTTAGCGGAGATTTCACCGGACGCGCGCTTCCAGGAGAAAATCTTCCCCTTCACCTGGGACGCGGTGCGCTTCAACGGCAAGCTGATCGGTTATCCGATTTCGGTTGAGTCGTTATCCCTGATCTACAACAAAGATCTGCTGCCTGAGCCGCCAAAAAGCTGGGAAGAGATCGCCGCCATCGATAAGAAAATGCGCGCGCAGGGCAAGAGCGCCATGATGTTTAATCTGCAGGAGCCGTATTTCACCTGGCCGCTGCTGGCGGCGGGCGGCGCTTATGCCTTTAAGCTCAACGATGGCCGCTACGATGTGAAAGATACCGGCGTGGATAACGCGGGGGCCAAAGCCGGCATGAGCTTCCTGGTCGATCAGGTGAAGGCAAAAACGCTGAATGCCGATACCGATTACTCCATCGCCGAAGCCGCCTTTAACAAGGGGCAAACCGCCATGACCATTAACGGGCCGTGGGCGTGGAGCAACATCGATAAGAGCAAAATCAACTACGGCGTCACGCTGTTGCCCACGCTGCATGGCAAAAACTCCAAAACCTTCGTCGGCGTGCTGAGTGCCGGCATCAATGCCGCCAGCCCGAATAAAGAGCTGGCCAAAGAGTTCCTGGAAAATTACCTGCTGACCGACGCCGGTCTTGATGCGGTCAACAAAGACAAACCGCTCGGCGCGGTGGCGCTGAAATCGTTCCAGCAGACGCTGGAAAAAGATGAGCGTATTGCCGCCACCATGACCAACGCGCGCAACGGCGACATCATGCCGAACATTCCGCAAATGGCTGCCTTCTGGTACGCGATGCGCACCGCCACGCTGAATGCGCTGAGCGGACGTCAAAGCGTCGATGCGGCGCTGAAAGATGCGCAGGCACGACTCAACAAGTAATCCTCTCTACCAGAGCCGGCGCAATCCGGCTCGTTACTGGCTGTTAAGGAAAACCGCATCATGTCAGGAAAACCGAAAACAGCACGGTTCAGCGCCGTGCTGAAGGCTCTTTTTCTCGGTATCTGCTGTCTGCTGGTCGGCTATCTGCTCGTGCTGATGTATGCAAAAGGTGAATATCTGTTTGCGCTGGTGACGCTGATTATCAGCGCCGTCGGCATCTGGATTTATGCCAATCGTCGCGCTTACGCCTGGCGCTATGTCTATCCCGGACTCGCCGGTATGGCGCTGTTCGTACTGTTTCCCCTCGCCTGTACCGTGGCGATTGCCTTTACCAACTACAGCAGCACCAACCAGCTGACGCTGGAACGTGCGCAACAGGTGTTGCTGAGCCGTCAGTATCAGGATGGTTCGGCGCTGAACTTCTCGCTGATCCCGGCGGGCGATCGCTGGCAGCTGGTGCTGACCGAAGCCGCCAACGGGCAAACCTTCGTCTCGCCTGCGTTCGCTTTTGGCGGATCGCAAAAGCTGAAACTCACTAGCGCCCCGCCACCGCCGGGCGAACGCGCCACGCTGCGCATCGTCACCACCAATCGCCAGGCGCTGAACCAGATTCAGGCCGAACTGCCGGATGGTCGTATGGTGGTGATGAGCTCACTGCGTCAGTTCTCCGGTACGCGGCCATTGTATGTACTGCAAGCCAACGGCGACCTGAAAAATCAGCAAAGCGGCGCGCTTTATCAGGCCAATCGTGAAAGCGGTTTCTATCAGAACAGCAGCGGCGAGGCGCTGAGTCCGGGCTTTACGGTGAATACCGGCTGGAAGAATTTCATTCGCGTGTTTACCGATGAAGGGATTCAAAAACCGTTTCTGGCGATTTTTGGCTGGACGCTGCTGTTTTCGTTTGTGACGGTGATTCTCACCGTGGCGGTCGGCATGGTGCTGGCTTGCTTAGTGCAGTGGGAAGCACTGAAAGGCAAAGCGGTGTATCGCGTGATGCTGATTTTGCCCTACGCCGTGCCCGCGTTTATCTCGATACTGATCTTCAAAGGCTTGTTTAACCAGAGCTTCGGTGAAATCAACGTGATGCTGAAAGCGCTGTTTGGCTTCCAGCCCGCGTGGTTCAGCGATCCAACGCTGGCGCGCACCATGCTGGTGATCGTCAATACCTGGCTGGGTTATCCCTACATGATGATTCTCTGCATGGGGCTGCTGAAAGCGATTCCAGACGATCTCTATGAAGCTTCGGCGATGGACGGCGCCGGGCCGCTGCAGAACTTCTTCCTGATTACCCTGCCGCTGCTGTTGAAGCCGCTGATGCCGCTAATGATTGCCAGTTTTGCCTTTAACTTTAATAACTTCGTGCTGGTGCAGCTGCTGACCAACGGCGGACCGGATCGTATCGGCACCACCACGCCAGCGGGTTACACCGATTTGCTGGTCAATTACACCTGGCGCATTGCGTTTGAAGGCGGCGGCGGTCAGGACTTTGGTCTGGCGGCGGCGATTGCCACGCTGATCTTCCTGCTGGTAGGCGCGCTGGCGGTGATCAATCTTAAAGCCGTTCGGATGAAATTCGATTAAGGAGACGTTATGGCTATGGTGCAACCCAAATCGCAAAAGCTGCGTCTGTTGATGACGCACCTGCTGCTGCTGATGTTTATTGCGGGAATTCTGTTTCCGCTGCTGATGGTGTTCGCCATCTCACTGCGCGCCGGTAACTTCGCCACCGGCTCGCTGATCCCGGAGCAGATTTCCTGGGAACATTGGCAGCTGGCGTTAGGTTTCAGCGTGGAGCACGCCGATGGCCGCGTCACGCCGCCGCCCTTCCCGGTGCTGCTGTGGTTGTGGAACTCGGTGAAAATCGCCGCCATCAGCGCGATTGGCATTGTGGCGCTTTCCACCACCTGCGCGTATGCCTTTGCGCGCATGCGTTTTGCCGGGCGCGCCACGCTGCTTAAAGGCATGCTGATTTTCCAGATGTTCCCGGCCGTGCTGTCGCTGGTGGCGCTCTATGCGCTGTTTGATCGCTTGGGACAATATCTGCCGTTTATTGGCCTGAATACGCATGGCGGCGTGATCTTTGCCTATCTCGGCGGCATCGCCCTGCACGTCTGGACCATTAAAGGCTATTTCGAAACCATCGACGGTTCGCTGGAAGAAGCCGCCGCGCTGGATGGCGCCACGCCGTGGCAGGCGTTCCGGCTGGTGCTGTTGCCGCTCTCGGTGCCGATTCTGGCGGTGGTGTTTATTTTGGCGTTCATCGCCGCCGTCACCGAAGTGCCGGTCGCCTCGCTGCTGCTGCGCGATGTGAATAGCTACACGCTGGCGGTCGGCATGCAGCAATATCTCAACCCGCAAAACTATCTGTGGGGCGACTTTGCCGCGGCGGCGGTGCTCTCTGCAATTCCGATTACGCTGGTGTTCCTGCTGGCCCAGCGCTGGCTGGTCAGCGGCCTGACGGCTGGTGGCGTGAAAGGCTAACCCGTTTATTATCCTCCTTCCTCAATGTTCACTGCAGTTGAGGGTTTTGGCGGCCTTAGGGCCGCTTTTTTTATGGGTGTGGGGTTATTACAGATCCTTTTGTCACCCGATATAGACTGAATCAATGCGGTCGCGTCAAATTTGGTTAGGGTTTCCGAGTAGTAGAGGCCGCGATCATCTTCTCAAACAATAGGTGTAACGGGTTGAAAAATGAATGTTGCGCTCATGCGACGCTGTGTTTGGAATTTATCAAAAGCGTCAATCGGGCTGACATTTTCCAGATTGCTAAAGTTGAGCCGTTCAAATAAATAACGTTCAATACGTGAGGATAGGATGTATTCATCATTTAAGTGCCCGGTCTGTTTACTGATTCGCTGAGTAAAGCCGCTAATGATAACGGTATTAAATGGCAGCGCGCAAAAAGCCATACCAGCCAGCCGCAATACGATACCGTGCACATGCAAAGCATAACGTTCTCGCATCGCCTTTTGTGACAACTCTTTTTCAATAATCTCTGTTCCACGGGCATTCACCCGTACTGATGAAGTAGGCAGCATTTCATATTCTGGCAAATCTACTTCAATGAGAATTTCAGATGTGGAGGCATTCACCTGAAACGACACCAGCGTCTCGCGTGGCCAGTCTGCAGCTTGAATGACTTCGGACAGAAGTGATTCGAAATAGCTGTTATCGGTGGCGAATTGCGATTCAATATTTGCCAACTTGCTTGCAATCTTCTTTTCATGTTCAGCCGCATCGAATTTCCAGTTAGCGTATAGCTCCGCCCAGCGCTGACGCATCGCCTGATATCGCTTCAGAGAAAGTTCGTTTTCCTGTTCGCACTCTTTTACTTCTCGTTGCCATTGCTCAATATTACGTGTTTGCCGATCCTGGCGAGCAGAAGCTGATTCAAATATTCGTCCAATAAGACCACGACCTTGATTGTCTTCAGGTTGTTCAGGTGCAATAAGAGGAACGGGCTTTTCGGGACGGACAGGTGCAGGCACATTGTAGGGCTGCAACATCAACTGCCGATAATGCGCTTCGAGCTCGGAGTAGGAATGCCCCGTACGAGGATCAGGTGTAAGGAGATAGATATTCACAATATCGTCTACAGCCTGATTAAGCGCTTCCACCTCTTGCTCAAGCTCTTGCCGTAAATAGGGATCCTCTTGTCGAGAAGCATTGCGTTTTCTGCTCGCTGCACTTGCTCGATCTAAACGAGTTCGATAGCTCAATCCCGTCCCTGGAAGTCCCAGATTGGCATAAGTACCGCGTTTGCCGAACGAAACGGATGCCCCTCGCGGCCCAACACTCATACTCGCACCCGAGGAGCTCAGGTTCATCCTTACACCGGGAATAATGCTTATCGATTTTCGAAATCTAAACCCCATGTTATTAACCATTCCTTTTGATTATTGAGTAAGGGTAAAAAATTGCCATTTTTCCCGGCTTAAGATGGCGATAAGATAGCCATCAATGTTGTCTAGCCAACCGTAAATATATCGTTATTCGAGTGCGGCTGAATGAAATTATACAGAACTTTATTGCCCAAGCATTTTTGAATACAGGTCGTAATTTTCCTCATCAAAGCAGACCAAATTGACTTGCTCGATATTGGCGTTCTCACGCAAACACTGATCAATCACGGCTAGTGCGATTTCAGCCGCCAGCACTTTCGGAAATCTGTATATACCAGTACTGATATTAGGAAACGAAACGGTTTGAATACCGTATTCTTCTACCAGTTTAAAACAGCTCAGATAGGCATTCTTTAACAGCGTTTCTTCGTCATGTCTTCCGTCATGCCAGTGTGGGCCAACGGTGTGAATGACGTACTTTGCTGGCAAATCACCCGCCGTGGTGATCACTGCATCTCCGACTTTACAGCCACCTTGTCGATTCCTGATTTTCTGACATTCAGCCAAAATCGCTGGTCCGCCAGCACGGTGGATGGCGCCATCAACTCCGCCGCCGCCCAGCAAGGAGGTGTTGGCGGCGTTCACAATGGCTTCCACTGGGACTTTGGTTATATCGTCTTTAAGCAATACTATTTTGTTCATGTATTTCTAATCCTCGGCGTCAGCAATCTTAGCCAAAAGCTAAGCAATCATCCTCTCGTTCCATCCATCCTTAAACACAATATTTCCATCCACGTATTTCCATGTGATCGTTTCATATCGTAGCTCAATATTTTCCAGATGCGTGCTGGTCTGGCCGTTTGGCAGCAGAGCCGGTGAAATGCTGGAGATTTTGACGTTATCCAGGTGGATATTAAAATACTCAACCTCAATGCCCGCTTCGTTAATTCGGTACATCTTGATGGTCGCAGATTTCAGCGTTCTGCACTGACACAATGCTCGAAACAGCACCGGCGTTGTTCTATCAAACTCCTTTTGAACGGATATCGGTGCATGAATCCGTGTGGCTGTCAGCCTTCCGGTGTGCGGATCCACCGGGATGGTAATATTATGCATGACCGAATTGAGCTCTATCGAACCGAGGCGGGTTGGCATCATGCACGAACCCACAATTGGCGAACCACTTTCATCTTCTAACCAGAGATGTGCTGGAGTTGACATATTAATTCCTCTGAATTTAACGAAATTTATAAACAGAAATTATTAGCGTGAGAAGATACACAAGGCCCACGCTCATTATTCCACTCTCGGGATAGAAATAAACTTTAAGCACACCAAATACGAGCGCACATAAAACCGGCACATAGATGCATAACAGCATTTTAAATTGTGCTACCAACCATCTCTTAAAACACCCCCTCATATTTCACTCCAACCTACTCGTATACAAGCCTAAAGAGCATAATGTCTCAGCACGCTAAACATGCTCTATTTCAGCCTTAAATTTAACGACATTTGTAGATAACAAATGACAGAGAGCACAGATAAAATATCCCTACACCTAACATACTGCTATCTGGGAAAAAGTAGATTTGTAGCAACGCAAAAATTATTGTTAATACTATCGGCACGTATGTGCAGATCAGGAATTTCGATTCTGATATTAACCATTGCTTTAAAAATTTCTTCATCATTTCCCCACTAACTTCATCAATACTTCAGCGACTTCGTAATCTGAAAGCCATTGATTTTTTAGCGCACCAGCCCGCATGAATGAAGGTTCAATAAGGAAATACATCATTTCGAGTTCTCGCATATACAATGCGTGGTAAAAAGGAGGGTGCATTATTTGCAAGCGCTTTGCGCTGTCTGCTGCGTTTTGAACTATGGCATAAATTCCCAATACTGACGCTGCCGCGCCAACTGCAGTACCAACATTACGGCCAACAGGAAGCGTTATATTCATCCCCAGAACGACAGCCATAGCCGCTCCAGCACCAAATGCGCGAGTAGTGAGTGTGCTGGCTGCAATGTGAATGTTTGCTCGCATTAGATGAATTTTAATTGCTTCGAGTTGGCGATAAGATCTGCCTTCAAGCTGATAGTCTATGTAGGTTTGCAACAGTGCAAAAATAATATCTCTGTCTTTTATTAACCGAACGACTGCTTTTCTAAAACGATTATCTTCCAGCATCTGATTTTTACAGACGTCCATGTATTCATCAGTAAAGCACGATGCATAAAATGAAAGCCGGGTCGCCCCTTTATTGATCTTACTGACCTGATCGGAAACTGCGTCAATAACACCGGAAACGGCATTGTCGAGCTTTTCTGCCAGAATCCTTTGCGCCTGAAGCTGCCGTATCACCGCATCACTGTGGTACATATATATCCCTATAGTTAATCCTGTTAACCATGCAAACTATAGGGGAATAATAAAATTCAGTGAAGCGAAAATTTAGCCAGTTGTGATCCCTATTCATAAAAAAAACCGCACTTACCAGTGCGGCTTACTCGTTTAACTAAAGAATTTTCTGAGAAAGACCCGTAAACGCAATATCCATTATTTATCACGCAACGATCCCATTATCTCCCCATCACGGCGGCGATAACCTAACAATCTAACTCAACTTCACCAGCCCAATCGTTTTCTCAATTACCATTAAAATCAGCACCGCGAAGATAATAAAGATCACCGAAATCGCATTCACCGTAGGATCGAAAGTCTGATCGACGTAATTAAATACCCGAACCGGCACGGTGATGGTGTCTGGCGCGCTGAGAAACAGGCTCACGGAGACTTCACCAAACGAAGTTACCGCCGCAAATACCGCTCCGGCCAGAATGCCGGGCTTAATGAGCGGCAGCGTGACGTGGCGAAACGTATACCAGCGCCCCGCGCCCAAACTCATCGATACCGCTTCGAGCCGCTTATCCATTGCCGCCAGGCTCACGCTAACGGTGCGCACCACATACGGCAGCGCCACCACCACATGGCCAATCACCAGCCCGCTGATCATCCCGGCGATGCCCGCCGCCGTCAGCACATAGAGCAACGCAATACCCAGCACCACTTGCGGAATCATCAGCGGCGACAGAATAAACGCCTGCAAGGCTTCGCGATAGCGGAACTCCAGCCGCGCCAGCGACCAGGCGGCAAACGTACCCAGCACCACGGTGATTGGCGTGACGATCACCAGCAGCAAGGCGCTGATCCACAGCGACGCGATCCAACCGTCATCCTGTAAAAGCGCGCTAAACCAGCGCAGCGAAAATCCCTGCGGTGGAAACTGCGGATAGGGTTCCGGGCTAAACGCCGAGAGCACAATCACCAGCACCGGCAGCGCTAAAAAGGCGTAAATCACGATGCCCGCCAGCGTCACGCCGAACTGCGTCAGCCGCTGCGCCAGGCTTTGCGTGTTATCCATGATTTTTCTTCTCCCAGCGTTTCAGGAACGCGCCCGCAATCCCGGCGACAATCAAGGTCATCACCAGCAACGTCAACGACAGCGCCGCCGCCAGCGGCAGGTTAGCGATCTGCATCGCCTGCTGATAAATGGCAATCGGCAGCAGCGGCTGTAAGCGCCCACCAATCAGCAACGGCGTGATGTAGCTGCCCGCCGCGAGGGAAAAGACGATGATGAAACCGGTCAGCATGCCGGGCAGCGTCAAAGGCAGCACCACACGGCGGAAGGTCATCGCGGGCGTAGCACCCAGACTCATCGCCGCCAATCGCAGCGAGGGCGCGATTTCATTCAGCGAGGTAATCAGCGGCAGCACGGCAAACGGCAGCATCACCTGCACATAAGCGATGATCACCGCATTCATGTTCCACAATAGGCTCAGCGGCTGTGGAATCAGGCCGGTGAACAGCAGGAAGCCGTTAATCAAACCGTTCTGCGCCAGCAGCACAATCCACGCGAAGGTGCGGATCACCACGCTGGTAAGCAGCGGAGAAATCAGGATCACATACAGCAGCGTGCGCCAGCCGCGCCGCTGCGTCGTCACCAGCAGCCACGCCGCCGGCCACGCCAGCAGCACGGTAATCGCGGCGGTGAGCAACGACACCCACAGCGTGGTCCAGAGCGCGTGCAGATATTGCGCATCGGCAAACACCGTTACATATTGCGCCAGGCTGTAACCGGGCAGCGGATTGAGCAGGCTATCAACGTTGGTCAGGCTTTGGTCGAACAGCAGCAGCAGCGGCACCAGCAAAAACAGCAGCAGAAAAAGTAGCGATGGCGTCAGCAGCAGCCAGGGAAACAGATTACGCGTAGCGATCTTCATCAGGCGCGCTCCTGCGCGGGCAGCACGATGACATCCGCCGCTTGCCAGTGCAGATAGCAGCGATCGCCCGGCGCGGGCAGCTGTGAAAAGTGCGCTTCTGCGGGCTGCACGCGGATCTCGCCGCCGCCCGGCAGCTGGCACACCAGCCGCAAGGTCGCACCGGCAAAACTCACTTCTTTCACGCTGGCGACGCTGCCGTTGCTGGTAAATTGCTGCGGCTCAGTGGAGAACTGCACGCGCTCGGGACGCACAATCAGCAACGATGAGGCACTTGCCGGTTGCGCGGCGCTGAGTTGCAGCGCTGATCCGGCGACAACAAAGTGATCGCGCGCCCGGTAAAGTCCGTTGTGCGCAGAGGCATGGAACAGATTGGCCTGTCCGACAAACTCCGCGACAAAGCGATTCGCCGGTTGGCGATAGAGCGCGGCGGGTGCGCCAATCTGCTGCAGCTCGCCCTGCCCGAGAATGCCAATGCGATCCGACAGCGTCAGCGCCTCTTCCTGATCGTGCGTCACCAGCACCGTGGTGATGCCAACACGCTGCTGCAACGCGCGCAGTTCGTCCTGCATCTCCTTGCGCAGGCGCGCATCGAGGTTCGACAGCGGTTCATCCAGCAGCAGCACCTGCGGTTCAATCGCCAGCGCGCGCGCAATCGCCACGCGCTGCTGCTGTCCGCCGGAAAGCTGATGCGGCATGCGCTGCGCCAGCCCTTCCAGTCGCACCTGCTTTAGCGCTTCGGTGACACGACGCTGCTGTTCGCTGCGCGATACTTTGCGCACCTTCAGCCCGAACGCGACGTTATCGCCCACGCTCAGATGCGGAAACAGCGCGTAGTTCTGGAACACCATGCCGATGTGGCGCTGATACGGCGGCAGCGCGGTGACATCCTTGCCACCAATCAACACGCGCCCGTTATTCGGCGACAAAAATCCGGCGATGATATTCAGCAGCGTGGTTTTGCCGCAGCCGCTCGGCCCGAGCAGGGAGAAAAACTCGCCCTGCTCGATGGTGATGCTGACGTCATTCAGCGCGCGATGGTTATCAAACTGCCGCGCTACGCCGTCAATGACGACTGAACTCATTTGGCACCACCCAGCGCCTGGCTCCAGCGACGCGTCCAGTCCGCCAACTGCGGCGTGGCGGTGCTGTAATCAATCCAAATCAGTTTGCTGTAGGCCTCTTCGCCCACTTTCACCTGCTTCTTCAGGTTGTCACTGTACTGCACGTCTTTGTTGGTCATGCCATACAGTGATTTATCCGAGAAGGCTTTCTGCACGTCAGGCGCAGACATGGCGTTAACCACTTTATAGGCGTTGGCGAGGTTCGGCGCGCCCTTTGGAATCACCCAGTTCGCGGCACCGACAACCGGGCCATCGGATGGATAGACGAAATCGACTTTCATGCCTTGCTGCTTGAGCGCAAACACGCGGCCATCCCAGTACGGCACCACCCACGCATCGCCACGCTCCAGCAGGGTTTGAATCGCGCCCGGACTATCCGGGAACGCCACCGCGTTGCCGCGCAGTTCCGCCAGTTTGGTGAAGGCTTTATCCACGGCGGCAGGCTGATTGAGTTCGCCGCCCAACGCGTGTACTAAGCCCGCGAAGAACTGCAAACCGGCGGCGTAGGTCGGCGATGAAATCGCTACGTGGCCTTTGTATTCCGGATTCCACAAGTCGAGCCAGCTTTTCGGCGAGGTTTTCACCAGATCGCTACGATAAGCGAGGCCGAGCTGGCCGAGGCTGAAAGCGGCGGCGTAGGTTTGATTGTTATACACAAAGCGCGACTGCACGCTCTTATACAGATTATTCAGGTTGGGAATATCTTTGGCATCCAGTGGCTGCAGCAAGCCCGCCGCCTGCGCGCGCTGCACGGTATCGGGCTGGAACACCACCACGTCATACGGCGAACGACGGCCTTTGGCGGCGCGCAGCTTGGCAAACCATTCGGCATCCGCGCCCGGCACTACGGTCAGCTTCAGGTGATTATCTTTGGCAAACTGCTCCAGACCGGACGCGCGGATATTTTTCTCCCAGTCACCGCCGTAAACGCCAACGATCACCGAGTCTGTGGTTTCAGCCGCGCTCGCCGCACCGCTGATCAACATGCCCACCAGCGCGGTGAGCAGGATTTTTTTGTTATTTAACTGGCGCATGGCCATCTCCTGGTATTGAGGTAATTGACGCTGAAAGTTCACTCTCCAGCGCGCGCAGCGCAGCGGCAAACACCTGGCGCGCCGTCGCGATAGCTGGAGAAGTTGAACGAGGAAAATCTGCCGGTAACTGCGCTAACGCGGCGGCAAACACCGCAGAGCGATGGCGCTGGCGTTCGGCCGGACTGAGTGGATAAAGCAGCTGATTGAGCCGCGTCAGCACATCGCCCTCAAACAGCGTTTGCCAGTTCTCGCGCGCCGCGCCGAAGGAAGATGACGCCGCACGCGGTTGGCTGCGCAAGGCGGCGGTGGCCGCGGCATCAATGCCGTGATCGGTAAACACCACGCCATAGTGCTGCGCCGCGTCGGCGTGGCTCAGCAAATGGTTATCGACATCGTTTTGCACCGCCAGCGCATCGCGCTTGAAGGGATCGCCCCAACCGCCGCCGCCGGGCGTTTGCAGCAGCACTTCGTCACCGGCGTTGACGCTCAGCAGATCGATCTTGCCGAGCGGTTGACCGCCCGCGACATCAGGATTAAGCGTCAGCCTGGTCGATTCCCCCGGCTGGCCGCCCTGCACGCCCCACGGCTGGAACAGCATGCGCTCCATGCCGCGCGCCAGCAGCGTGCTGTCATTTTGCAGAATGCGCACGCGGATCTGCTGGCCCATGCCGCCACGCCATTGTCCTGCGCCGGCAGAACCGGGGCGCAGCGCGTACTGGCGGATTTCGATATGGGTTTCCGCTTCCACCATCTCCACCGGATTGTTCGCCAGATTCGAGATGCTGTTGTCGCGGCCGTCGATGCCGTCATGCCCCAAGCGCGCCCCGCCACCACCGACCAGCGGTTCGATCACCTGCACATTTTGCTCGCGGCCATTGCGCGCCACTTCGGCGATCACCAGCGGAATAATGGTGCCACCGCTGGCGGCGGGCATTACGTCCGGCAACGGCTGCCCCAGCAAACCGTTCAGCAGATCATTCACGCGCACCGCCGCCGCATGGCGTACGCCAACTGCCGCCGGATAGTGCGGATTGACCAGCGATCCGGCGGGCGCAAACAGCGTCACCGGCGCGAGTAAACCGGCATTCAGCGGCACGCCTTTGTCCAGCGTGCACACCAGCGCCAAAATGCGCAGCGTCAGCCACGCATGTGGATCGCCGTGGCTGGGAATGTTGATCGCCGCCGCCACCTGCGCATCGCTGCCGGTGAAATCGAGATGCACATTGCCATCGTTAAAGGTGGCGGTGATGGCGAGCCGCACCGGCAAGCCGCTGCCGGCGGCGTCATCGAGGTAATCTTCAAACTGATAAACGCCGTCGGGAATGCGGCGCAGCACCTGGCGCGCGCGAATGGCCGAATATGCCTGCAAATCCTGCTGCGCCTGCACCACGTTGGTAACGCCATGCTGCGCCACGATGCGATTCAGGCGATCGCGACCGGCATTGAGCGCGGCCAGCATCGCCTGAATATCGCCAGCAATCGCCTCCGGCGTGCGGCTGTTGGCGGTGAGAATGTTCATCACATCACGATTGAGTTCACCCGCACGCACCAGCTTGACCGGCGGAATTTGCAGCCCTTCCTGATAAATATCGCTGTTGGTCGGCGAGATGCTGCTCGGCACGCGCCCGCCAACGTCGGA
This sequence comes from Pantoea sp. DY-17, assembly GCF_019795975.1. Taxonomy (NCBI): domain Bacteria; kingdom Pseudomonadati; phylum Pseudomonadota; class Gammaproteobacteria; order Enterobacterales; family Erwiniaceae; genus Pantoea; species Pantoea sp. DY-17. The sequence continues at coordinate 430,604 of NZ_JAIMIG010000002.1, forward strand.
GGCGTGTAAAAAAGCCCAGCCCCACGCCACCAGTTCGCCATCGACGAACCACGGCGCCAGCACCTGCAAATCTGGCAGATGCGTCGCCAGCCCGCGCGAGCGCCAGGGATCGTTAGTCAGAATCACATCGCCGGGCGCAACCTCGCCGACCGCCTGAATCGCGGTTAGCGCGTTCAGCCCGACAAAACCGGAAACGCCAATACCTTTCGGATAGGCAAAGAAGCGGCCTTGCAGATCAGCCACCGCGCAGCAAAAATCGGCGGTTTCCTTGACGTACAGCGTGCGTCCGGTGCGCTGCAGGATGTGGCACATCTCTTCGGTGAGCGCGGTGAGTTTTTGGTTGAGGATTTCGAGAGTGATGGCATCCAGTTTCATGCTGCGTCTCCCGTTACACGCGCAATCAACAGATTGCCGCTGCTATCGGTGCACGCCGACCAGCCAGGCAAGATCAGCGTGGTGGTATCCTCTTGTTCGATCACCGCCGGGCCGTGAATGTGGCTCTGCTTGCCGATGTTCACACGTTGCCAGATGCGCGCATTCACCCAGCCGCCGCGCAGATAAAGTGGGCGCGAAACTGGCTCATCAATCTCATTCTCAGAGTTAAAAGTTTTATCGGTAGGGCGCGGCAGCGCGGCGTTCAGCGACAGGCGCAGCGTGGTGAGTTCAATGGCCGCGTTAGGCGTGTTAAAGCCATAACGCTGCTGATGCAGCTGCTGAAAACGTTCCAGCAGTTGCTGATGCGTGATGCTTGCCGGGCTGCCGAGAGTGACGCTGAGTTCGTAGGCCTGTCCGGCATAGCGCATATCCGCTTCCACCCGATAATGGGCGCGCTCGCTGAGGCGGCTGGCCTGTTCGGCAAACCACTTTTGCGCCAGCTGATGCAGCTCCGCAACGGTGGCGGCGATTTTGCCGTAGCTCTCCGCTGTAACGTTGATGCGCAGGCTGCGCACAAAGTCGCGGCGGATATCAGCGCTGATCGCGCCCTCGGCGCAGAACGTGCCGGGACGCAGCGGCACCAGAATGCGGTTGATGCCCGCCTCTTCGGCAAAGAAGTTGGCGTGGGTCGGGCCCGCGCCGCCAAAGGGAATCAGCGTCAAGCCATCGGCGGTCAATCCGCGCTGCGCCAGCGCTTTGTTCAGTTCGGTCGCCATCTGCGCGGTGGCTACTGCGATAGCGCCGCTTGCCACCTGTTCGGCCGCCAAACCTAACGTTTCGCCCAATTCGCTGAGTGCGCGAAGTGCGGCGGCGTGATCCAGCGTGATGGTGCCCGCCAGCGCCGCGTCGGCGGATAAGATGCCGCTCACCAGATAGCAATCGGTGAGCGTGGGTTGCGTGCCGCCGCGCTGATAGGCTACCGGGCCCGGATCCGCGCCCGCACTTTCTGGGCCAACCTTGAGAATGCCGAAATCATCGACATGCACGATGGAGCCGCCGCCGGCACCAATCGCCGATACGCCCACCACCGGCAGAATCAGCGGCAGGCCGCCAATCTCGGTGCGGTTAACGCGTTCGATTTCGCCCTGCTGCGACAGCGAGATATCGCTGCTGGTGCCGCCCATATCAAAGGAGACAAAGCCCGTTCCGGACGCCAGATGCGCCGCAGCAATCACGCCGGATGCCGGTCCGGAGAGCAGCGTGTCCACCGGGCGCTGATGCGCGGCGTCCAGCGGCAGCACGCCGCCGTTGGACGCGGTGATCAATAAGGGAACGTCAATCGCCTGCTGCGCCAGTAAATCGCCTAGCCGGTTAAAGTAGCGCTGCATCAGCGGCTGAATATAGGCGTTCAGCCCGGCCACCAGCGTGCGTTCATATTCACGAATCTCCGGCCACAGCTGCGCCGAAGAGAGCACCGGCACAGCGCCTAACTTTGCGGCCAGCGCGCTTGCCAGTTCCGCTTCACGCGTGGGATTGGCATAACCGTTGATGGTCACCAGCGCCACCGCGCTTACCTTAAGTTGCAGAACCTCGGATGCCACCATCGCCAGTTCGGCCTCAGTTGGCCACTGCGTCACTTCACCGGCGGGACTAAACCGCGCCGGGATCTCCAGCACGCGCTGACGCGGTAAAAAAGGCGGCTCGCGGTCGGCATGAAAATCAAAGGAGGACGGCATGCGCGCACGCGCGATCTCCAGCACATCGCGGAAACCGGCGCTGATCACCAGCGCGATATCCGCGCCGCGCCGCTGGATAATGGCGTTGAGGCCCAGCGTGGTGCCGTGCAATACCAGCGACAGCGCGCTGGCTGGCAAACCGCTTTTCAGCAGCACGGCGCGCAGCCCGTCACTCACCGCCAGCGCGGGATCGGCGGGCGTGCTGGGCTGTTTATGGAAAAAGCGTTGCTGGCGTTGCGGATCAAATAAAACAAAATCGGTAAAGGTTCCTCCGACATCCACGCCGACTGTCGCTCCGGCTGCGGGGCTGTTATCCACCTTAATTCTCCTGCATTACTGGTGACTTAGCGTCGTAGGGCGTTAATCTCCGTTGCTTTGCCATGCAATACGAGCAACAAAAATAGCTAAGCTTTGCAGGAATGCGCATGAAGTGGCGCTTAGCTGCGTGGTAGCAATGGTTCGCGCAAATGCGTCTAAGCCGACGCGGTGGAATGTTTTATGTTGTGCATAAATTGAAGGAGAAGCCTTATGTCCGCGTCGTTATCACCTCAGGAAAGCGCGCTGTTGCCGCAGATCCAGCAATGGATCGCGGCGCACCGCGCCGCATTAACCGATGATCTGGCCAAATGGATTGCCATTCCCAGCATCAGCCGCGCCGACCGCGCAGCGCCAGGCGCGCCGTTTGGCCCCGAGTGCGCGCAAATCTTGCAGCAGGTGTTAGATCAGGCCGAGCAGGCCGGTTTCAAAACCGAGCAGCATCAGGGCTACGCCGGTTCGGTAATTTATGGCGAGCACGCGCGCGACATCGGGCTGATCAACCATCTGGATGTGGTGCCGGCGGGCGATAACTGGACCTTTCCGCCCTTCACGCTGACGCAGCACGGCGATTTTGTGATTGGTCGCGGCGTGGCGGATAACAAAGGACCCGGCGTGCTCAATTTCTATCTGTTAAAGCTGATGCGCGATCTGAAAATTCCGCTGCATCACAATCTGCGCATCGTTTATGGTCTGGCGGAAGAGACCAACATGGCCGATATGGCGTGGTTCGCGGAGAACGGTCCAGTGCCTGATTATTCGATTGTCACCGATGGCATGTTCCCGGTGAACAATGCGCAGAAAGGGCAACTCAGTTTTACCCTGAATGTCGCCGAGTCGGGCGTGCTGGCGGATATTGTTGCCGGATCGGCCAGCAATAGCGTGCCGGATTTCGCCAGCGTGCGAATTGCGCAGGCCGATCAGCATGCGGTTAGTGAAAAGCTGGCGCTGCTGCAGGGCATTGCCGCGACCTATGTGTCGATCAAGCCGGAAAACGATGGCGCTTTCACCCTGGAAGCGCGCGGCAACGGCGGGCATGCCGCCTTCCCCGACGGCACGCTGAATGCCACGCAGGTGCTGCTCGCGGCGCTGATTGAGCTGGAGCTGCTGGGCGACCACGAACGTCAGTTGGCGGAAACGCTGGTACAGCTGTTTGCGTCGCCGTATGGCGAGAGCGCCGGATTGGGGCTGGAAGATGCGGAGTCCGGCAAACTGACGCTGAACGCGGGCGTGTGGTACAGCCATCACGCCGACACGCTGAGCATTGACTGCGATATCCGTTATCCGGTTTCGTGGCGCGGCGAGCAGATCGTCGAGATGCTGCAGCAGCAGTTAGCCGCTACTACCATTACGCTCGATCCCGGCTGGCGCGACGTGGCTCCGTTCTTCCTGCCGGCCTCACATCCGGTGATTTCGCTGCTGCAGCAAGTGTGGAATGACACCACCGGCAATGACGATCGCCCTTACGCGATGGGCGGCGTGACCCATTCGAAGAAGCTGCCAAACGCCATCACCTTTGGGCCCGGTTACCGGAGAACCGCAGCAAACACGCCCGATTTTTTACCCGAAGGCCATGGATTGCCGCACGGTGCCGACGAGACAATCCATCTGCCATCGCTGCTGGAGGCGTTGCCGAAATATGTGATCGCGTTGATCAGGTTGGATAGTTATTTGCTTGCGCAGGGCTAAACCGATCGCCATAAATGGCGACCGTACGGTTCAATTCATCACTAATCCGCCATCAACGTACAACGTTTGTCCGGTGACAAATTCGCTCCAGTCGGAGGCGAGAAACAGCACCGGGCCGGTAACATCTTCCGGTCGCGCGATGCGCCGCAGCGGGGTTTGCGCGGTAAGAGAATCGCGCACCTCCTCGCGCGTTGCCTGGCTGGCATCGGTGGGATACACCAGGCCGGGCGCCACGCAGTTTACGCGGATCCCTAGCGGGCCCAGCTCCGTCGCCAGCGTGCGGCTAAAGCCGGTCAATGCCGCTTTCGCGGTGATGTAATCGTGGTAAGGCACTGAAGGACGCGCCACCAGATCGCTGGTGAGATTAACGATACTGCCGCGCACGCGCGCACGCATTGAAGGCAGCGCCGCCTGGCAAACGTTATAGGCGGCTTTTACCGCGCCATCGAACTGTGACTGATAGCCCGACCACGACGTTTCCCAGAAACGTGAACGATTTTCAGTGTCGAAAACGTAAGGTGCGAAAGCGTTGTTGATCACCGCATCAAGACGGCCGGTGGCGTTGACGATCTGCTCCATCATCGCGTTGACCTGCTGCTCAGAGGTGACATCGGCGGCAATCGCCAGCGCGTCGCCGCCCAATGCGCGGCACTCCTCAACCACGCCCGCAGCGGCAGCTTCATTGCGCAGATAGTTCACCACCACAAACGCGCCTTCTGCGGCGAAGGCTTTAGCGATCGCCGCACCAATACCGCGACTTGCGCCGGTCACCAGTACTGTTTGGTTGGAGAATTTCATTATGGCTCCATGTTGATATGGTCACGCAATATCTGTAGCGGCGCGATTTATCGCGCGCAGCTGATTGATGCGCAATAAATTGCACCGCTACGGTATGTGCGATCTGTTGTCGCGTCACTCCGCATACGGTGCGCAACGCTCGGCGGCCGCTTCTGCGTCCTGCTCGATCTCCGTGATGGTCACCAGATCCAGCAAACTAAAACGTCCATCGTGATGCCAGCCCGCTTCCGGCGAGGTCATATTGCCGAACGCCGCGATACGCGTAACGCCCACTTGTCCGAGCAGAGCCGAAATGCCGAACAACGCCTGCGGCGCGGCCGCCACGCCTGCGGTTTGCAGAAAATGCCGCTGCGGCGCCACCAAATCGACCACTTCCTCCAGCGCATCCACGCACACCACTTTCAACGTACGGCCTAATGCCGCCGGCGATAAAGGCTCCGCATGATCAACGCTCACCACTGCCCAATCGTCTGCCGCCTCGCCGTAAAGCCTACGATCGCCGCCCAGCGCGCGAATCTCCTCGCCATTACGCCACGCGGCAATGCTGTTGATCTCTTCGCTCGCCAGCGGACGGCGCGGATGTTTGTGCGCCAGCGCGGCGAGTTCATGGGCGATGTAGCTGGCGAACTCATCCGGCGACACCTTGCCGCCGCGCTCGACAAACAGCATTTGCGGCGAGTAACAACCGGCCTGGTCGTAACGCATCACGTCATACGCCACGCAACGCGCCAGCTCCGCGCCTTGCCGTACATTCAGCGCCGAACGCGCCACCATTCCGAAGCTGATTTTGTGGCCGTGCGGCAGAAAGCGCGTGGTAACCGGCAAACGCTGTTGGATCGCCGCCAGCGTTGAATTTCCGCCATAAGCCACCAGCGCATCGGGCTGACGCAGCCACGTTAGTTCGGTTTGCGCATCGCCGCCTTTCCACCACACCACCGCGATACATTCGCCCAGTTTAGGATCGATCTCCGCCAGCAACTGCGCGAACCAGCTTGCCATCAGCGGCTCATTACCTGGCAGTTTACCGATGGTTCCCGCCTTAACCAGCAGACCGCAAATCAAACTCCACAGCGGCAAGCCCGGCACGTTGCCCGCCCAGATATGCATTAACAATTGCGGGCCAAATGCGCGCGCAAAGCCGCCTTTGGGGCGCGGCTGGAAATCGTCGAGCATCTGCGCATCGGCGAAATCCTCCGCTAGAAAGCGCTTTAACTGCGGTTGACGAAAGGTTTTCAGATAGCCGGTAAGGCCAAGCCGCACCATCTCGGCATCGTAACCGGTGACGATGGGCAGCAGCTTTTCGGCCTTGATGCGCACTGGATGATGACGATCGAGCAGTCGCGCCACCGCTTCATCAATGATGCCCATGATCTGCGCCACGCTCAGCTGCTGGAGATAAGCGCGGGCGTTGGTGCGGATGCGCGCTGCGAGCGCCTTAATCTGCGCGTCATCAAGCTGCGGAACGCTAACCTCGAGGCGCTGGCCACGATGATTGAAACTCAGCGTGTGCCACTGCACTTCGTCAGCGGAGAGGCCCGGCAGATGTCCGGCAATTTCTTTCACGACTGTGCCTGCGCGCTGGCGAGAAACGCTTCCATGGTCAGCGAACAGCCTTTGGCATCAGCGCCGGTCGCGCGTCCCAGCAGATGGAATCCGCCGGGCACCCTCACGCCTGCATCTTCCGTTAACAAGGCGGACACCGAGTTGAAATGCGCCAGATCGTGATGCACCAGCACGCCAACTTCGCCGTCCGGCACATCATCACCGGTAAGCGGATTGACCACGCGCGTGCGGATCCAGTGCGGCCCGGATTTCACCGCCGGGCAGCGCTCATTGCCCGCGTCGTAAAACTGCGTGCTGATTTCCGTCATGCCGTACATGTTGATGCAGTGGGAACGCGGGATACCGAAAGCGTGAGAGAGCGAAGCGTAGAATTCTTCCGCACCCATCTCGCGCGACTGGCCTTTGAAACCGCCGGTATCAAGAATGCGACTGCCTGCCGGCAGCGTGAAGCGGCGTTTTTGGCGCTGCATGTCATCCAGCAGAGGCACAAAGCTGTAACTGGCGCCCAGCAGCGCGTAGGGTTCGCCGCCCGCTTCGGCCTGTTCCAGCGCACTGAACAGACGACTGGTTTCGAGCCCATGTTCGTCCACCATCACTTCACTGTCCGGCGTGCCACACTCCTTCATCGCCAAATCAAGATAGGTCGCCAGCGAGGAGTTCGGCATCGCCACGGTATCCGGGAACAAAATGCCCATGCGAATGCGATCGCGGCCCGCCATAAAGCGACGGCGGAAGTTAAGCAGCATCGATTTTTTCCACACCTCCAGCGTCGAATGGTAACTGCGCCCTTTTACCGTGCCGGTGGTGCCGCTGGTCATGAAGATCTCGGCCATTTGGTCGGTGGGACGGCAGCTGAGCGTCAGATCTTTGAAGGCATTAATCGGGATGGCGGGAATGTTGCGCCAGTTTTTCACCGTCAGCGGCGTGCGTCCGCGCTGGGTGGCGAAGCGGCGATAAGGAAAATTGTGTGCGAACTGATAAGCGAAGATTTCGAGGGCCAGCTGGTTGAAATCGTCGTCTGAGCTATCTTCGCGCTGCAGGAATGTCAGCAGAGCCTGGATGATGTGTGTTTCGTTCATGTGCGTCGCCACCTTTGCGATTGCGCAGAGACTCTCAGGCAACGCCTGAAGAGCGCGAACTGTCCGCTACAAAGCACAAAGAGGGAATCAGGGCGCAATATCGCCCTGCGGTTCCGCATCCCTACGCCGGTATTAGCCGGATCAGGTTCGGAGGGTCACTACGTTGCTCGCGCATACACGCCAGCCGGTAGAATCTCAGCCCCTTAACAGAGCACCCCTTGGAACAAGCCGCAGTCTAGGATGGCGCGCGATGATGTGTCAACCATGTTAAATACGCGTGAAAATTTGAGCTGCCCGGCACAAATCAAGTCATGTCTTATACTCAGAGCATGAGTATTTGCGGAGGTGAAGTATGGCTGGCGGTTGGTCAGAAGACGGTGCGGTGCACAAACAAATTGATGCCACGGTAGATGATGCGGTGGCCCGCGCTCGTGAAAATCTCGGGCACGGTGAAAGTGCTGAATTTTGCGACGAGTGCGGCGAACCGATCCCGGAAGCGCGTCGCGCAGCATTGGCTGGCGTGCGTTACTGCGTGAATTGCCAGAGCAAGATCGATAAAAAACAGGCAGCGATCAGCGGTTATAACCGCCGTGGAAGTAAGGATAGTCAGTTGAGATAGTTATTTAAATTAGCAATTCAGGTTAATGGATATTTTAAAATTTCATTTGCACTTGTTACTTTTAATTAGAATTACCATTAATCTGAAGCAAGACAATTCGCATATCTCCTGATTTTCCAAAGTTAAATACTGCAGCACTATTGCTGAAGCCGAAAGAAGCGCCTAATTTTACAAACTTTATGGCTTAGATTTCACCTTGAGCAACTTGAGTTTAGCCAGTAATGCTGATAAGTTAGCCACACAACTCAACCCTGTACGCAGCGATTCAGTTCGCTGGCCGTTAGGGTGAAAAAACCGGCTCAGGCCGGTTTTTTCGTATCTTAAGGAAGGATAAGAGTGCGTACTGCAGTTTTTATTGACGGGTACAATGTATTTTATGGACTGCTGGCAGGTACGCCTTATAAATGGCTCAACTTGTCATTGCTGCTGTCGCATATATGCCGGGTACAGGATCCGACTGCCATAATTGAAACAGTAAACTATTACACCTCCTCGGTTATTCCCCATCTCGCCACACGCGGCATCGAATCCCGACACGCTCAGGATACTTATATTCGCGCGCTGAAGACGACCGGAATTAATATATTTACCGGACGTCATCGGCTTGAGCACGCTCGGGCTCCGCGTTTCATCAGTAAAAGCGTGCCAGCATCACGCTTGGATAAGGTGGATATCTGGGAGCTGGAAGAAAAAGAAACCGATGTGAATATTGCCATCAGTATGTACCGTTTATTTGCAAAACAGCAGAAGTTGGCAACCGAAGAGAGAATCGCGCAGCTGGTGTTAGTTTCAGCTGACACCGACATGACGCCAGCACTCAAGGCTATTCGCGAAGATTTTCCCGACGTTCGCATCGGGATCATTTTGCCGCACCGCCAGGGCAACGTACGTGGTGTTCCGGGTTCACTGCAGAATCATAGTCACTGGATACGCAGAACGATCACCAATGAAGAGCTTGATGCATGCCAGTTTCCTGTTCGGGTTGCGACGCGTAAAAAACCTGCGGTTAAACCCGAATATTGGTAAGCATCAGAACCACGCCATTTAATGCGCCTCGCGGTAAATGGCATAGCTCGCGATGTTCTCCGTCGTGGCCTATTTCATATCGAAACGTAATGCGAGAACGGTTACTGATAAATCATTCAGTTCAACGTCCTGCGTCAGGCTAAATCCTATTAGCTCTCATCAGCGCTTAAACCTGAATTACGCGGCCTCAACCGGCTGACAAATCTCCAGAATGGCCAGCAGATAGATGCGCACCATGTCGAGGAATTCACTGATTTCTACGCGCTCATCCGGCATGGTGTTGTATTTGCCGCCTGGCCCACAGACGATCCCTTCCATGCCCGCATGCTGATAGAGATGTGCCGCATCGGTGCCGAAGAACGCCGGAGGCGTGATCACGCCGGTGGGCTGTTCGGTGCCGCGCACGGTTTTCCAGCCGCGATTCACCGCTTTGACGATGGCGGATTCCGGTGACACTTCGAACGGCAACATGGTGGGTTTATCACGGATGCCATCATCATAAAGCTCGGCTTTCAGTCCCGGATAGCGCTGGCACAACGTGTTCAGCAGCGCCTGCAGATCGGCGAGCACACCTTCCACCGTTTGTCCTGGCGCGAAACGTGCCGAGCCTTTTAAGCGCACAAAGTCAGCCACCTGCGGCGGTCGCCACTCTTCCAGATCGCGGCCTAACGCGCCATGCACGGTACCGATATGACCACGGTTAATCTTGCGATGCTCAGCGGTTTTCGCGCCGCTAAAGGTTATGCCGTTAATCTGCGGAATCAGCTCGACGGCGGCGCTGATCGCATCCACCGCTTCTTCCCGTTTTGACAGATGGCGCGTATCGCCGGTGAGCTCAATAGTAAACATCAGCGAACCGGCGTGCATGGTCAGCGCTTGCAGATCTGTGGGTTCGGCATTGATGAAGTAGTCGGCGCGCACACCTTGCTCAATCGCCGCCAGCGTACCAATGCCGCCCTGCAACTCACCCACCACATAGGTCAAAATCACATCGCCTTTCAGCTTTACACCGGCATCAATCAGTGTTTTCAACGCGCAAAAATAGGCGGCATCGCCCGCTTTCATGTTCGAAACGCCAATACCGTAGATAAACTGTTCGTCGATTTTTCCTTCCCAGGGATCGACGGTCCAGCCTTCGGTGACTGGATTGGTATCCAGATGTCCGTTGAACAGTAGGCTTTTGCCGCCGCCGCTGCCTGCCAATCGTCCGATGGCATTCAGCCTGTCGCCGGGCACATTCTGCAGTTCGGTTTCCAGGCCCAGCTGCGCCATCTGCGCGGCCATGTATTTCGCCAATTCACGCTCGCCATCGGTGGCGCTGTAGCTTTTGTGCTGCACCATTTTTGCCAGGAATGAGAGGCAAAAATCGCGATCGATATGATGAATCAACTGTTCAGGCTTCATGTTTCTCTCGTCATGCAACGGACTTGGATAAGTCGGGAATATGCACCGCATCAAGCAGTGCACGAGTATAAGGATGTTGCGCCAGCGCCGTCATGTTGTCGCCGGGCAGCACTTCCACCACGTCACCGCGATACATCACGGCGACACGATGGGCGATTTGGCGAATCAGGTTGAGATCGTGGGTAATAAACAGATACGCGGTGCCGTAGCGGCGGCGCAGTTCCAGCAGCAGCTCGATAATGGTGGCCTGCACCGAGACGTCGAGCGCGGCGGTGATCTCGTCACAAATCACCAAATCCGGCGGATTGGCAAACGCACGGGCGATAGCAACGCGCTGCTTCTGCCCGCCCGACAATGCATGCGGATAACGCTGCGCAAACTCCGCCGGCAAACGCACTTCCTGCAGCAGGCGCGCGACCGCCTGCGCTTCGGTTTCACCTGCGGGTAAACCATACAACCGCAGTGGCCGTGCGATGATTTCGCCAATGGTCATGCGCGGATTCAGCGAGGCATCTGGATGCTGGAAAATCATCTGCACGCGGCGGCGATACTCTTTATCCATTTGCGCCCGGCCATGCAGCGCGTAGCCACAAAAGTCGAGCTCGCCGCTGAACGGTACCAGCCCGGTAATGGCTTTACCGAGCGAGGATTTGCCGGAACCCGATTCGCCAACCACGCCGAGAATTTCTCCCTGATGAACGGTGAGCGCAACCGCATTGGCGGCGCGCGTAGTATTGGCTTCACGCTTCAGCAGACGATCAAGAAGACCGTGTTTGCCGTAATCGATGGTCAGCTGTTTCAGGCCGAGTAACGGTTGGTTGCCGGGCGCGTCCTGCACCAGCCGGTGCTGCGGATTGGGTACCGCCTCAATCAGCTTGCGCGTATAGGCGTTTTGCGGCGCGCTGAACAGGCTGCGCGTGTCGGCCTGTTCGACAATGCGTCCCTGTTCCAGCACACAGACGCGATTGGCCACTTTGGCCACCAACGCCAGATCGTGCGAGATGTAGAGCGACGCAACGCCGGTCTCTTCGCGCAAACGCTCGTACAAATCGAGGATTTGCGCCGAGCTGATCACATCCAGCGCGGTGGTTGGCTCATCAAAAATCATGCAGTCCGGCTGGCAGGCAAATGCGGTGGCGATCAGGATGCGCTGCTTCTCGCCACCCGACACCTGATGCGGATAGCGGCGCATCATGCGCGCCGGATTTTTAAGTTCAACGTCACGCAGCAGCGATTCGCCCATCTCCTGCGCTTCACGCGCCGATAAACCGCGATGGCGGCGTAACACTTCGGTGACCTGCTCACCCAATGTCAGCGTGGGATTGAGCGAGGCGCTGGGATCCTGAAAAATCATGCCGAGTTTGGCACCGCGCAGCGCTGTCAGTTTGGCCGCGGGTAAAGTCAGCAGGCTCTCGCCGTTGAGACGAATATCGCCCTGCAGCTCGCGCGCATTGCCCGCCAGCCAGCGCATGATCGCCCAGCCGAGCGTGGTTTTGCCGGAACCCGATTCGCCCACCAGCCCCAACACTTCGCCGGGCATCACCTGCAGGTTGATGTCACGCAGTACCGGTAGTGCATGTCCTTTGGCTAACGCGTAATCGAGACTGTAATTTTCCACCGACAGCACCGGTGTAAGCTTGTCACTCATCAGTGGCTCCTTGGGTTGAGCACATCACGCAGCCCGTCACCCAGTAAATTAAACCCAATGGCGACCAATGCGATGGCGAGGCCCGGAATCATCATCATCCACGGCGCATTAAAGAAGTAAGCGCGCGCTTCAGAGACCATCAATCCCCATTCTGGCTCTGGCGGCTGCGCGCCCAAACCCAGAAAACTCAGGGTGGCAAACAGCATGATGGCGAAGGCGACGCGAATGGTGGCTTCCACGATGATCGGCGCCAGAATATTCGGCAGCATTTCTCGCAGAATGATGTAGTGCCCGGCTTCGCCGCGCGCGATGGCGGCGTTGATGTAATCCTGCTGGCGGGCGGCCAATGCCACGCTGCGCGAGATGCGCACCATGCCCGGCACAAAGGCGATAGTGATCGCCAGCACCGCGTTCATGCTGCTCTGCCCAAGCGTGCTGACAATCAGCAACGCAAACAGCAGGCTGGGAATCGCCATCACCGCATCCATGGTGCGCATCATGAACTCATCAAATTTGCCGCCCAGATAGGCGCTGGCGGTACCGAGCACCGAACCGATTACCATCGCCAGCGCGGTCGCCAGCAGCGACATTAGAATGGTTGAGCGTGCGCCCACCATTACGCGGCTGAAGATGTCGCGGCCCATCTGATCGGTACCAAACCAGTGTTCCGCGCTGGGCGGCTTATAGCGCGTCAGAATGGAGATCGATTCGGGATCAAAAGGCGCGACGTGCGCACCGCCCACCACCATCAGCAGCGCCAGCAAGATAATCAGCACGCCAGCGGCACCCTGCGGTGAACGCAGCAAACGTTTCAACATATCAGGCATAGGAGATCCGCTTATCGAGAGTGACATAGGCCAAATCAGCCAGGAAGTTCACCACTGAATAGGTCGCGGCAAGAATCATCACGCCAGCCTGAATGGTGGGCAGATCGCGCGCCTGCACGGCGACAATCAGTTCACGGCCAATGCCGGGAATGGCGAAGATCTCCTCCACCACCACAATGCCGCCCAGCAGATAACCAACATCCAGCGCCACAATGGTGATGGTCGGCAACAAGCCGTTACGCAGCGCATGTCGCCAGAGAATGCGGCGACGCGATAAGCCCTTTAGCCACGCGGCGCGGATGTAATCGGTATGCAACACATCGACCATTTCTGAGCGCACCATGCGCGAGACGTGCGCCACCAGAATCAGCGCCACGGTCACCGAAGGTAGAATCAGGTGCTGGATCCCGCTGACGAAGTTCTCACTGAGCGGCACATAGCCGGTGGCGGGCAAAATCTGCCAGACATCAGCAAACAGCAGCAGCACCAGCGTGGCGGTGACGAACTCCGGGAAGGAGATGCCGATATAGGAGATGACACTCACCAGCACATCGGCGGTTTTGCCACGGCGCACCGCCGCCCAGATGCCGAGGGGTATGGCGATAATCAGCATCAGAATTAAGGCGCACACCGCCAGCAGCAGCGAGCGTGATAATGCCGTCAGCAGCGTCGGCGCCACTTCAAGACCATTGCGCATCGATACGCCAAAGTTGCCCTGCAGCGCCTGCGTCAGCCAATGCCAATATTGCAGCCACGCTGGGGCATCCAGCCCCAGACGTTCACGCACCGCCGCTAGCGCTTCCGGCGTGGCGTTTTGTCCCAGCAAGGTGACAGCCGCATCGGCCGGTAACAGTTGCGTGATGCCAAAAACCAGCAGCGACACCACTAACAAGGTGTAAACCATCAGCAGAAGGCGTTTGAGCAGATAACTTGCTGTCACGTTCGCTCCTTACGCTGCGCGCTTCGGCGCTTTGTCGGTTAACCAGATATGGTCAAGACGGAATACCGCACCGCGCGGATGCAGATGATATCCGCCGACATAATCGCGGCTGGCGGCGAGCAGATCGAAGAAGGTCGGGATCACCGATGGCACTTCGTCATGCATCAGCTGCTGCGCTTTGCCATACAGCGTGGTGCGCTGTGCTTCATCGCGGGTTTCACGCGCCGCACTTACCGCTTTATCGAACTCCGCGTTGTTCCAGCGCGTTTCATTCCACGATGCGGTTGTGGTGTAGAGCAGCGAGAACACCGCGTCTGGCGTCGGCTGCATGTTGTAGAAGCCAACGTAGAAGTTGCCCTTCTTCCACACCTGATCGAGATAGGTGCTGTGCGCCATGGTCTGCACGTTGATGCGGAAACCGCCCTGTTTCGCCATCTCGCGCAGGGCAATGCCCAGCTGCGTGCGGGTGGCCGGTTTGTCGGAGGCGATAAGTGTTAAATCGATCCCGTTGGGATAACCGGCCTCCGCCAGCAGCGCTTTGGCTTTGCTGTAATCCACCGCTTTTTTCGCCAGGTTGGCGAAGAACGGATACGCGCCGTTAATCGGCGTGTCGTTGCCCGGTGAACCCAGGCTATCCGCCACGAAATCCACCGACGCCTGACGATCAACGCACAGTGCCAGCGCCTGACGTACCCGCACATCGTTAAACGGTTTTTGGTCGCAGCCCATGTTCACATTGAGGAACTGGCCGGAGGCCACGCGCAGCGGCAGCACGCCGGAAGATTTGGACAGGCGCGCGAACTCGCTCGACTGCGCGCTCAGCATCAGATCGGTGTCACCGGAGATCAGCGCGGAACTCTCCGCGATGCCATCGGGATAGACCATCACTTCCACGCCATCCAGATAGGGACGCGCCGGATCGTAGTAATGCGGATTGCGCTTCACCACAATTTTGCGTTCTGGGTCGTAGGAGACCAGCTGGAAAGGACCGGCGCCGAACGAGGCTTTGCTCAGCTTGTCATACTGACCTTGCGCGATACTGGCGGGGATGATTTTCGCATCCGGATAAGCCAGCATCACCGGCAAATCGGCGTAAGGCGCATCGGTTTCAATCAAAACCGTGTTGGTATCTGGCGCGCTGACGGCGTTAATCGGCCCAATGTTATGCAGCGCTGGCGAGGCATTTTTCGGTTCGAGCAGCGCCTGCAGGCTGGCGACCACATCGGCGGAAGTCAGCGCGGAACCGTCGCTGAACTTTAGGTTCGGGCGCAGGGTAAACGTCCACTGTTTAAGATCGGCGCTGGCCTGCCAGGATTGCGCCAAATCGGCTTCGGCTTCCATCTCCTGCGTCAGACGCGTTAAGCCGCTGTACAGCAGTTCCGCCACCAGATATTCCGGGTTGACGCGCACCTGATGTGGATTTAACACGCCGACGGCTTGATCAACGCTGATGCGCAGCACACCGCCTTTACGCGCCGTGCCGCCCGGCGTGGCGCTCGCCACCTGCGCGGCATGGGCCGAGAACGACCAGGGCAGCATCGCTGCGCCCGTCAGAGCGGTAGAACTGGCGATAAACTGTCTGCGGTTTAACCCTTTCATTGCGCACATCTTCTCTTCCTCGTGATTAGTTAATAACCCTGGGTTGGCTGAAAATCATCGGCGAGATACGCCAGAATGGACTGCGAAAGTGCGATCACATCTGCCAGCGTGGTGTACTCATCGGCGGCATGAATGCGGTTGTCAGGACGGGCGAGGCCGCCGAGTAAAATCTCCTGAATCCCGGCTTGCTGGACCCAGCCCATATCGGAACTGGTGGACGATCCCCAGGGTTTGAATTCGCTGGGTTGGAAGCCAAAACCCTGACTCAGCGCCGCCTGCCAGCGCGGCCAGTGCGGACCGTCCGGATTAGCGACCGGCGCCAGATGGCCAATCATTTGCAGCGTGACGTCGAGCGCGGGGCTGTCGCGCATCGCACTTTCCACACAGTGCGTCAGCTCCTGCCACACCGCGTCAAAGCGCTCTTCCGGCGCGTAGCGGCGGTTAATCAGCAGCTCAAACCGTTCTGGAATGGTTGATCCTTTGCTGCCGCCCTGCGCAGCGGCCAGCGTTAGCAGTGACGTCAACGGTTTGCCGTGATAGTGCGGCGGAGAAGGCATCGCCGAGGTGCGTTGTTCCACCTCGAGCTTCAGCTGATAAAGCGCGTTCATCATTGGCAGCGCCGCTTCAATAGCATTAATGCCGTTAACCGGATCGCCGGAGTGCGCCGAACGTCCGGTGATAATCACTTTGAGATCGATGCTGCCAAAGCAACCGGCCCAGATGCGCGGCACCGCGCCGCCGTTGAAGCTGAGCAGGTGACCGGAGAAAAGCTGTTGTTCCGCCAGATAACGAATGCCGGGATACAAGCCGCCCTCTTCATCGCTACACAGCAGAAATACCGGATTAAAACGCAGCGGGATGGCCGCCGCCTGTGCCGCGCGCACTGCCGCCATCGCGGCAACAATGGTGCCTTTCATGTCTGCCGCGCCGCGCCCAAACAGCTTGCCTTCTGCTGCGGTCAGCGTGAGCGCCGGAAAACGCCAGCCATCGCCGGCGGGCACGGTATCGGTGTGGAAATAGAGATTGCAGTTTTCAGCGGCACCGGCATTAAGCGATGCCAGCAAATTGACACGTTCACCGTACGCGCTGCCGTCCGGTGCCTGCCATAAATGTTCCGGCACGGAGACGCGCGCAAAATGAAAATCCAGCGGTGTTAACAAGTGCGTCATCACGTCAGCAAATGCGCCATAACCGTTGCCCGGCGGGAAGCAGGTATCCACCTCCAGCATCTGTTTGAGGTCATCCGTCATTTGCGCGCCGTCATGAGCAATCATCGCTAATGCGTTGTTAAACCGTGGATTTTGCGTCATAGGATTATCGTCTGTTGTATTTCTATATAGTTTATAGATAATGCAATTCAACGACTGAGGTCAATCGGTAATCGGAAACATGCAAAAAAACTATGACGCGAACCACGCTCAACCTTTCGCCAGACTCAGCGAAGGTGAAGGTGCGCCGCTGTACGAAGTGGTCAAGCGCCATATCAGCGAATCGATCCTGCAAGGTGAACTGCCCGCAGGCACGATTTTGCCGAGTGAAAATAGCCTGGCGGCGAAGTTTGGTGTGTCGGTGGGCACAGTGCGCAAAGCGCTGGCGGCGCTGACCACGGAAGGCATGCTGATGCGACGCCGCAAAACCGGCACCGTGGTAACCGGCTGGGCGCCGCTGCACAATCTCAGCCACTTTTTCCAGTATTTTCGCCTGCACGATAAAACCGGCGGATTGCTGCAATCCGATACCCGATTACTGGATTATCAACTGAGTCTTGCCAGCGCCGACGAAGCAGAGAAACTGCAAATTGGTCAGGGCGATGAAGTGATCCGGCTGAAGCGTTTGCGTCGCGTGAAGGGCATCGCCGCGATGCATGAAACGCTGGTGCTGCCCTCGGCGCGACTGGCCGATTTCCCAGCAGCCGATCAGTTACCGCCGCTGCTTTATCGCTATTTGTTTGAGCGCTACGACCTGCGCGTCGCCGCCGTGCGTGAACAAATTACCGCTACGCTGGCGAATGAAGAGGATGCGGCGCTGCTGGAGCTGAGTTTGCCGCACGCCGTGATGGTGATTGATGAAGTGTCATTTGACCAAAGTGCCCTGCCGGTAATTTTGGCGCACCACCGTTTTAGTACTGAACACTTTATGTATGTGAATGAGATCCGCTAAGCGCGCGGCATGAACCGCCATCTGAGTAGGGTTAAACAGCGCAGATGCGCCGGGTTTCTGGCTGTTTCGGGAAAATGTTCTAAGCTATTTAGGTAGTTAAAACTTATTCCACTGAAAGGAACTCATCACGATGAAAAAAACAGTACTGGCAACGGCATTTCTTGGCACTTTTATGGCAATGACATTGACCGCTTGCTCTTCAAATCAGGCGATTAAGACCACCGACGGACGCACGATTGTGACGTCTGGTAAGCCGCAAATCGACAGTGACACGGGCCTTGTTTCTTACAAGGATGCGCAAACCGGTAAAACTGAGCAGATCAATCGCGACAAGATTACCAACATGAGCGAACTGGATAATTAATATCCTTTTAACAGCCTGGAGAGACTAATGAAAAAATCAATTTTGCTTTCTATTACTGCGCTTATTGCCCTGTCCGCTTTAACCGGATGTACGCGTACCTCGTACGCCATCCACACCAATGATGGACGCACCATCGTCACCGATGGCAAACCACAGGATGCTGAAACCGGCCTGCTGGGTTACGTCGATGCCAATGGCGTGAAGCAGCAAATTAATAAAAGTGACGTGAAAGAGATCTCTGAAGTTCCGCATAAATAATCTTTCTCACTCAAGCCGCCCGCTGTAGTGGATTTCCTTACAGCGGTGCGGGCTTAAACACCATTCAAATCTTAAAACGTATAGGTCACCGCCGCTGTTGCGGTCAGCTGATTCTGCCTGAACACGATGGGACTGTCCGCCGCGTGATCGTCCAGCCACGTGTAGCCCGCGCTTAACGCGCCGCCCCAATGATGGGTAAACTGATGACTCCATGTCAGATCGGTTTCTACCCCATAAAATCCCGCTGCCGGTGAGTAAGTCGCATAGCCACTTTTCACGCTTTGACGCGCACTAACGCCGTACCAGGTTTGCATGTAACGCGCATCCCCAAACAACGCGGACGTCTGCAAGGAAAGGCTATCCTGCTGGCTTTGCAGCGGAATTAACGTTACCGAGGTGCGATAATTCACGCCCTGACTGTCTGTCAGCGACAGCACGGCTTTCGCTTCGAGGACCAGCCACGGCGAGACCGCCCAACCGGCCGCAATAGCGGTGTTGAGCGTGGCATTGATCGTGCCCATGCCACGCAGCTTGTCAGAACCGTCGCGCCAGTCGGAATCTTTGTCTGCCCTGCCCAGGCCATATCCCAGCGAATGCTCCAGATACAGGCCGCTGTCGCTTTGCAGATCGTAGCCGACCCCCTTTTGGGAATCGACGAAAAAGGCACCTTTTCTGGCCTGCAACATCGGCACCGCTTGCCAGCGTTGCTTGTCCGCGCCGCTGTATGTCGGCGTGGTCTGCGCGCCCACGCCAATCATCACGCCATCCTGCGCTGCGCTGTCATCAGCGCGGCTGCTGGTACTGATACTGACCAGTAACAAACAGCCACTGTACAGCGCCTTTTTTCTCGTTATCATCGTGTCACCTCAGTTACCCATCTGTTTTTAGCCCCTTGCCCGGGCGTTGCGTCACGGATTGGAGTATCCCGAAGCATTGTCAATAACGTGCCAGGGATTTATGAAGAAACTGTCAAGGTGAGCCATGAACAACAGACGAGTATTGGTTATTGAGGATGATGCAGACGCGGCAGACGTGCTGGAAGCCTATCTGCTACGTGAAGGATACGCCGTGGAGATTGCCGGCGATGGGCATAGCGGACTTGAGCGCGTTGAGAAGTGGAAACCCGATCTCATTCTGCTCGACATCATGTTGCCCGGCATGAACGGCACCGAGGTGCTGGCTGCCGTGCGACGCCGCGCGGACACGCCGGTGATTATGATTACCGCGATGACCGACACGCCCGACAGAATCGGCGCGCTGCGCTTAGGCGCGGATGACTACGTCGTGAAACCCTATCATCCGGGCGAAGTGGTGGCGCGCGTGCAGGCGGTGCTGCGCCGCAGCCGGGCGGCCGTTGCAGAGGATGAAGTGCTGCGCTGGCAGGCGCTTGAGGTCAATACTGCCGCGATGACTGCAATGGTCGCGCAGCCAGAGCAACAGCCAACACGCGTTGAACTCACGCCAACCGAATTTTCCCTGCTGGTGACCCTGATGCGAGCGCCGGTACGCGCACTCAGCCGTCACTATCTGATCGAAACCTGCATGCCTGAAAGCGAGGCGCTGGAAAGGGTGATCGACACCCACGTTTACAACCTGCGTAAGAAGCTCGAAAACGCCGGTTTATCCGAGATATTACTTAACGTGCGCGGCGTGGGTTACAGGTTCAGACAGCCATGAAAAAGTCACCTCCTCAAACGCTATGGCGCTGGATCTGCGTGCGTATTTTGACGCTGGCGATCGTCACGGTGATTGCCGTCGCCGGGATTATGTTCCTGCGCTTTGCGCTGCAAAACCTGTGGATCATCCACCATATGCCGCCGGAGATGCGCCAGGAATTTCTGACGCTGCGTGCGCATCCGCAAACCAATCTGCCGCGCTTCCACGAGATCGTTGATGAACGCTGGGGCGTGCGCTACTCCGATCCTTCGGTGGGTGCCGCTGACTGGCTGATGGTGATCATCCTGATTTTCATCATTACGCCGTTTGTTGCCTTCACCGTTCTGCGCAACGCCCGCCCGCTGGCGTTGCAGTTTAGCCACCTGAAAAAAACCGCTGATCGGGTATCCGAAGGGCAGTTTGGTTCCGCCGCCACCATTGTAAAAAGCGCGCCGGCGGAGCTGTTGCACTTCGCGCACGACTTTAATCGCATGAGCCAGCAGCTGGCGCTCTACGATCGTGAACTGCGCGCCTCGCACGTGGCGCTGGCACACGAACTCCGTTCGCCGCTGACGGCCGCCATTGGCCGGTTACAAGGTCTGCGGGATGGCGTGTTTCAGCCCGAACCGCAGCAGCTGGAGATGATCATGAAACAGCTGCGCCACATGAGCCGACTGATTGATGAGCTGCACCTGCTGTCGCTGGCCGACGCCGGGCAACTCAAGTTGGATCTGCATGAGATCAACCCCGGAGAACTGGCGCGGGAGCGCGTGGCCTGGGTGCGACCGCAAGCCGAAGCCAGCGGCATGATCATCAGCGTGGCAGCAGACAGCACGCTCACCTGCCGTGCCGATCCCTTCCGCTTGGGCCAGGTGTTTAGCGTGTTGATTGAAAACGCCTTGCGCTATGGCAAACCTGCGGGCCAGTTGCAGATTACTGCCCGCGCGGTGCCGGGAGGCTGCAGCATCGAATTCAGAGATGATGGCCCCGGCGTGGCGCCTGAGTTTCTGCCCGAGATGTTTGAACGTTTCACGCGCGGTGAATCCTCGCGCGCGCGCCACTCAGGCGGCAGCGGGCTGGGCTTGTCGATCGCCCGCGCCATCTGCGCGGCGCATGGCGGCAGGATCAGCGCCAAACTACCCAAAGAGGGCGGCCTCAGCCTGGCGATTTTCCTGCCGGACGTCAGTCCGGCACCGTTTTAAGCGCTCTTGACAGGATCTTGACTCGCCGTACAACGAATCTCGACAGTTAGCCGTTTTAATGGCGCCAAATCCTTGTACGGAGTGGCGCCATGACTGACTCTTTCACCGGCCTGGTCAAACAGGCCGCCGACCATCTTATCGATGCACAACGCCTGATAACGTTACTGCCATTGTTGCCCTGCATGGTGGTCATCGCCTTGTCGCTGACTGCCTGCGGGCCACGCGATCCCTTACCACCCGCGCCTCCCCGACCGGTAAAATTCATCACCGTGAAGCCCGCCTTGGAAGGGCAACAGGTGCAGATGACCGGCGATATTCATGCCCACGACGAAACATCATTGGGTTTCAGGCTGGATGGGCGGATTCTGACGCGCCCTGCCGAAGTGGGCGATCGTGTTGACGCCGGTCAGGTGCTGGCAACGTTAGAGAGCAGCACTACCGCCAATGCGTTACGCAGCGCGATGGCGGACACCGACAGCGCGCGGGCAGCT
This sequence comes from Pantoea sp. DY-17, assembly GCF_019795975.1. Lineage (NCBI taxonomy): Bacteria > Pseudomonadati > Pseudomonadota > Gammaproteobacteria > Enterobacterales > Erwiniaceae > Pantoea > Pantoea sp. DY-17. The sequence continues at coordinate 452,353 of NZ_JAIMIG010000002.1, forward strand.
GAACGCGTTGCGGCGCTGAATCTACATCGTATGAAACAGTTGATGCCTTCCGGTGCGATTGCACGGGCGCAGCTCGACAGCGCGCAATCCGATTGGCAATCCGCTGCGGCGCACCTGCAAAGCAGCGAAGCCGCACTCAACAGCGCGCAGGAAAATCTACGCTGGACGCAGCTGACGGCTCCTTTTAGCGGCGTGATCACCGCCGTCAGCGACTCTGCCGGACAGGTCGTGAGCACCGGTCAAACGGTGATGTCACTGGCAAGCGGTGCGCGGCGGGATGTGGTTCTGGATGTGCCTTTCCCGGCAGCATTTTCCTCGCTCCCCAGCGATGCCTTTCGCGTAACTCTGCTCTCTTCACCGGCGATCACCGCGCAGGCGCATCTGCGCGATATCAGCCCGCAGGCCGATCCGCAAACGCGGACCTGGCGGGTTCGATTAACGCTAGACGATCCACCGCCAGCGATGCTGTTGGGCGCCAGCGTCAGCGTTGCACTACCGGAGAGCGATCCCCGCACCTTTATCCTTCCTGCATCCGTGCTGACGCGCCTTGCGGACAAGCCGGCGGTGTTTGTGCTGGATGCGCAGCGCGGCAAGGTCACACGCCGCACGGTGGTGATTTCCCGCTTCACCGCCAGCGAAGTCTATATCGCCAGTGGTCTCACGGCAGGCGAAAGCGTGGTCACGGCAGGCGTCAGCACACTGCGCGATGGCGAAGCGGTTGCGCGGGGAGATGAGCAGCCATGAGTGAACCTTCCGCTCGCGATAAATTCAACCTTTCCGCCTGGGCGCTGGCTCATCAACAGCTGATGGCTTTTCTGATGCTGATGATCCTTGGCGCTGGCGTGCTCAGCTATCAGGCGCTGCCGCGCAACGAAGATCCCGCCTTTACCATCAAAACCGCCGTGGTCTCCGCGCAATGGCCCGGTGCCGATCTCGACGATACGGTGCAACTGCTGACTGAACCGCTGGAGAAAAAGCTGCAGGAAGTGCCCTATCTGGATTACGTGCAGAGCGAAACGCATCCCGGTAAAACCGTTATCTTTGTCAATCTGCGCGACAGCACGCCGCCCGGCAAAGTGCAGGACATCTGGTATCAGGTACGCAAGAAAATGCAGGATGTCAACTCCGCGCTGCCTGCGGGCGTTGCGGCACCGGCGGTCAATGATGATTTTGACGATACCTTTGGCACGATTTACGGTTTTACTGCGGAAGGATTCAGCACGCGTGAACTGCGCGATCGCGTTGAGTCGATTCGCGATCGGCTGATGAGCGTACCGGATGTCGGCAAAATTACGTTGCTCGGCGTGCAGGAGCAGCAGATTGTGGCGAGCTTCTCTCCGCGCACGCTCGCGGGAATGGGCCTGAGCCTGCAACAGGTCACCGATGCCTTGCAGGCGCAGAATGCCTTGTCACCCGCAGGCGTCATTCGCACCGACAGCGATAACATCGCGCTGCGCGTCAGCGGTGCCTTCAACTCGGAACAAAGCCTGCGCGCCGTGACGCTGCACATCAACGATCGCTACATTCCCCTGACCGATATCGTCACGCTGACGCGTGTGGCGGCGGAACCGCCAACGCCGCTCTATCGCGTCAACGGTAAGCCAGCGATTGGGCTGGCGATCTCCATGGCGCCGACCGGCAATATGCTGGATTTTGGCCACGCGTTAACGGACAAAATGTCGCTGATTGCCAGCCAACTGCCGCACGGAATTGAGGTAACGAAAGTGGCGGATCAGTCGCGGGTGGTCAACGACGCGGTCAGCGGATTTGTGCGGGTGCTCGGGGAAGCCATCTTTATCGTGCTGGCCGTCTCTTTCGTCTCGCTCGGGCTGCGTGCCGGTTTAGTGGTGGCGGCGGCGATTCCTCTGGTGCTGGCGATGACCTTTACCGGCATGATGCTGGCGGGCATTGGGCTGCAACGCATTTCCCTTGGCGCGCTGATCATCGCGTTGGGGTTGTTGGTGGATGATGCGATGATCGCGGTGGAGACCATGGTCGCCCGACTCGAAGCCGGTGATTCCCGCTGGCGCGCCGCTACCGTAGCCTTTGAAACCACCGCATTTCCGATGCTCACCGGCACGCTGGTGATGATTGCCGGTTTCATTCCCGTCGGCTTCGCCGCGTCCGGCGCGGGGGAATATTGCTACTCGCTGTTTGTGGTGGTGCTGATCTCGCTGCTCAGTTCATGGGTCGTTGCGGTGTTGTTCTCTCCGCTGACCGGCAGCTGGATCCTGTCATCAAGGCCAGGTAAACCGCACGCTGAGCCCGGTTGGTTGCTGCGCCTCTATCGCCGTCTGGTTTCACAGGTGTTACGCCATCGGGGCTTGACGCTCGGCCTGGCGGGCGCATCGCTGCTGCTCGCCATCTGGGGCATGAGCCACCTGCAGGGCGAGTTTTTCCCGGCATCCGATCGCCCGGAGCTGCTGGTCAGCCTCACGCTGCCGGCGAACGCCTCGCAGGCGCGCACCTTAAGCGTGGTAGAACAGCTCGAAGCGAAACTCAGCGGCAACACCAATATCGACCATTTCTCCTCCTATAGCGGCAGCGGCGCCGTGCGTTTTTATCTGCCGATGGACGTGCTGAACGATGATGAAAACATCGCCCAGCTGGTCGTGGTAGCCAAAAATCTGGCGGCGAGGGATCGGTTGAAAGCTGAACTCGATCGCCTGCTGGCACGCGATTTCAGCGATGTGGTGACGCGCGTATCGCCGCTGGAACTGGGTCCGCCGGTTGGCTGGCCGATCCGCTATCGCATCAGCGGGCCGCACTACGAGCGGGTGAAACAGTATGCGGAAAAGCTGGCCAGCATCCTCGGGCAATCCCGCGCGACGCGCAGTGTAAACCTGACAGCGGGCGAGCCGGAACGCGTCATCACCTTTGTGGTGAACCAGACTGCAGCCCGAGCGGCTGGCGTCTCTTCACAGGATATCGCGCAGCTGCTGAACCGCGTGTGGTCCGGTCAAAGCGTGACTACCGTGAGAGATCATAACCGGCTGGTTGACGTGGTGTTGCGCGCCAACGATGCTGACCGGCTGGATTTAACTGGCCTCGCTGCGCTGAAACTGACCACCGCGGCAGGCACGAAGATTGCCATCGGCCAGGTTGCGACGCTGCAGTGGGGATTGCAGGATCCGGTGATGTGGCGTCGCCAGGGTTTTCCCTATGTGGTGGTACAAACTGATGTAGCGGCGGGCATGCAAGCGGAGACCACATCCGCGCAGCTCAGCGCAGATGTCCAGCAGCTGCGTGCCGGATTAGCGCCGGGTTACACCCTTGATGAAGAGGGCACGGTTGCCGAATCGGATAAAGGTAACGGCTCAGTGTTTGCCGTTTTGCCGGTGACGTTGTTTGTCATGCTGATACTGCTGATGGTGCAGCTGCAACGCGTATCGCGCATGTTGCTGGCATTGGCGATGGCGCCTTTTGGACTGCCTGGCATTGTTCTGGCAATGCTGCCCAGCGGCACGCCGATGGGATTTGTCGCCCTGCTCGGTATGATTGCGCTGGCTGGCATGATCATCCGCAACGCGGTGATCCTGATCATGGAAGCCGATAGCAATCTGCGTGCTGGCATGTCGCGCAATGATGCGGTAAGCCAAGCGGCTGAGCATCGTGCCCGGCCGATTCTTCTCACCGCCTGCGCCGCGATTTTAGGCATGATTCCCATCTCGCAACAGGTGTTTTGGGGGCCGATGGCCTACGCCATCATTGGTGGATTGCTGGTGGGAACGCTGATGACACTGACGGTATTGCCCGCTGCGCTCAGTCTGGTGATGCAGCGTGAATCAGCGTCTTCCGCTGAATGAAAAAGGGTTGGCTGGCCTTGCGCCAGCCAACATACGTTAACGTGCCAGGCGCCAGCCGCGTGTCAGGCGCTTCTCTATCTCCACCAGCACAAAGATCCCGGCGCTCACCGCCAGCGAAATCAGCCAGTATTTGAACGGCAGCGGCGCGGTGCCAAACAGCGTGTTCATCAGTGGAACATAGATAATCATCGCCTGCAGCGCGATAAGCACCACGGTGACCAGCCAGATGCCACGGTTTTTCAGCAAGCCGGCATCCAGCGAGAATCCGTTGCTGTTGCGGCAGTTCAGCATGTAAACCCACTGCGCGGTGACCAGCATCTGCAGCAGCACGGTGCGGATGAACTCCGGCGTGTAGCCGCGCGGCTGGAGCCAGGCTTCCAGCACAAAGGCGCTAATCGAAATCAGCAGGCCGACGAAGATGACGCGCCAGATGGCGTAAGCGTCCATCACCGGGCTGCGTGCGTTACGCGGCGGGCGGCGCATGATGTTGCGCTCTGCCGGTTCAAATGCCAGACCAAACGACAGCGTTGCCGAGGTCGCCATGTTCATCCACAGAATCTGCACCGGCGTTAGCGGCAGCAGGTTGCCCATCAGAATCGCAATGATGATCAGCAATCCCTGCGCGAGGTTGGTCGGCATGATAAACAGGATGGTTTTCTTCAGGTTATCGTAGACGCGTCGGCCCTCTTTCACTGCCGCCGCGATGGTGGCGAAGTTGTCGTCGGCGAGGATCATATCCGCCGCCTCTTTGGTCACTTCGGTGCCTTTGATACCCATCGCGATACCAACGTTGGCCTGCTTCAGCGCGGGCGCATCATTGACGCCATCACCGGTCATGCCGACGATCTCACCGCTGCTCTCCAGCGCTTTCACCAGACGCAGCTTATGCTCGGGGCTGGTACGGGCAAAGATGTCGTATTCACGCGCCGCCACGCCCAACTCGGCATCGTCCATGTGCTCCAGTTGATAACCGGTAATCGCAGAATCGCTGTTACCAATGCCCAGCATCTGGCCAATCGCCATCGCGGTTTCCGGGTGATCGCCGGTAATCATCTTCACGCGAATCCCTGCCTGCTGGCAGTCGCGAATCGCGGTGATGGCCTCCGGACGCGGCGGATCCATCATGCACGCCAGGCCCAGCATCTTCATGCCGTTGCGTAAATCCTCATGATCGATGTGGTGCTGCGCTTCCGGCAGCCAGCGCCACGCGGCGGCAACCGTGCGCAACCCTTCGCTGGCGTAGGTGGTGATCGCCGCTTCCCAATACTCGCGATCAATCACTTCCGCATCGGTAGCGCCCTGCTGCTGTTGACACAGCGACAGCAACACATCGGGCGCACCGGTCATCAGCAGGCACGGTTTGCCATCAATCAGGCAGCTCACCGCCATGTATTTGTAGGCCGAGTCAAACGGCAGCTTGCTCAGGATCTGCACCTTGTCACTGTGAATGCCCGCCTTGGCGGCCAGCACTTTCAGCGCCCCTTCGGTTGGGCCACCCACAATGCCCCAGTTGCCGTTGGCATCCTGACGCAGCTGGCTTTCGTTACAGATATCCACCACCTGCAGGAAGCCCTGCATCAGCGCATCGCTCTGCTGACCCGCTTCAAGGGTAAATTCACCTTTAGGCTCATAGCTGTTACCGCTGATGCGCCACTGGCTGTTCGCCAGCACCACCGCTTTCACCGTCATCTCATTCATGGTCAGCGTGCCGGTTTTATCCGAGCAGATCACCGTCATGGCACCGAGCGTTTCGACCGTCGGCAGCTTGCGAATGATGGCGTGATTGCGTGCCATCGACTGCACGCCAAGCGACAGAATGATCGAAATAATCGCCGGTAAACCTTCCGGCACCGCCGCTACCGCGAGGCTGATCACCGACAGCAGCAGCTCCGTCACCGCGATGTCGCGCAGCAGATAACCAAACACAAACAGCGCCGCCATCATCAACATGATGATGCCGAAGATGGCTTTTCCGAGTTTGTCGATCTGCACCAGCAGCGGGGTTTTCGCCTCTTCAATCGCGGAGATCATCGCATTGATGTGGCCCAGCTCGGTGTCGCCGCCGGTGGCGATCACCACGCCCAGCGCGGTACCTGAACTGACGGTGGTGCCGGAATAGGCCAGATTCAGGCGATCGCCGAGCCCTTTTTCACCTTCAAGTGCCACGGTGTTCTTTGATACCACCGTGGATTCGCCGGTCAGAATCGCCTCTTCGACACGCAAGTTATGTACCTCGAACAGCCGCAAATCCGCCGGGATCTTATCGCCAGGACGCAGCATTACCACATCGCCGACCACCAGATGCTGTGTAGCGACGGTGATCTGCTGGCCATCGCGCAGCACCATGGCATCGCTCGACATCATGTTCTGGATGCTTTTCAGCGACTTTTCGGCGTTGCTTTCCTGAATGAAGCCGATCAGGGCGTTGATCACCGCCACGCCGAGAATCACAAAGGTATCCACCCAATGGCCCATCACCGCGGTGATCACCGCCGCAGCTAGCAAGATGTAGATCAGTACATCTTTGAAATGCGCCAGAAAACGCATCAGCAGTGACTTATCCGCCTTTTGCGGCAGCACGTTCGGCCCGTTGGCATCCAGTCGTTGCTGTGCGTCGGTGCTGCTCAACCCCGCGGGTGAGCTGTTGATGGCTTTAAATACGGCGGCGTTATCCTGCTGATAATAGGGACGCGCGGATGCTTCCGGACGTTTTGGCTGAATAGGAATAACGGTCATAATTAACCCCGTGACAGTGAATTGAAAATAAAAAAGCGTGCGAAAATAAAAACCACATTTTAATTATATTTTCCCGAAGCATACTGACCGTGGTCATGTTTTTACCGATTCAGAAGTGTGATGCTAATAGTGATAGCACTGATTGCGTAATGTTATTATTTAAACGCAAATAGAAAGGCACATGACACATATTAATTTTAGTTTCATCGCGAAATGTATTAATCATAGGGGGAATTATTATGAATAAATTACACAACCTGACAATACCGATGATCATTTCCTTTATTATCATTGCGGTATCATCAGCTACCGCCATCGGCTTACTCTCTTATCATGTGGTTTCGCGCATGGTGACATAATTGATTTCGCCAGACATCGCTAAATTAAACCAACCTTAAACGCACATAATTGTTTCCACCTAATGACCCTTACTTTGCGGAGGGTCATTATTCTCTCTTTCAGGCAATGGCATATTTCCGCCCTTTCTTTCTTATTGAGGCAGGGGCATGAATAATTGGCCAGTGCTGGGTGCACTTGTAATTTGTTTGGTTTTGATCGGTTGTGACAATAAAAGCGGTGATGAACTCAGCGCACCTCGCGTAATTAAAGCGCTAACGCTGACGGAAAATACCACAGAGAAAGCCAGGGTATTTCCAGCGCGTATTTCGGCGGGCGATTACACCGAATTAGCGTTTAAGCGTACCGGGCGGCTGGCGCAGTTGCAGGTGCGTGAAGGCAGCCATGTTAAGGCTGGCGAGGTGATTGGCCGACTGATCGATACCGATGCGCAGCTGCGCGTCAACGATCAGCAGAACAGATTCCAGCTGGCGGATCGTCAGTATCAGCGCTTCAGTGCGCTGGCCACGCGCAGTGCGGTTTCGCAGGCAGATATGGATGTGCAAAAGGCCAATCGCGACTCCGCCGCCGTGGCGCTCAACATCGCCAAACAGGAGCTGGATTATCACACCTTGCGCGCACCGTTTGACGGCATCGTCACCAGCGTGGCCTCACAAAATCATCAGGTGGTCACCGCGGGACAAACGGTGGCGGTGATCAGCCGCAACGATGTGCTGGATGTGATTTTTAGCGTGCCGGAAAACCTGTTCACCAGCCTTGACGTGCAAAACGTGAGTTATCAGCCAGAGATCAGCCTGAATGCGATGCCGGGCCGCACGTTTCGCGCGGCATATAAAGAGCATCGCGCAGAAGCTGATGCTGCCACGCTAACCTGGCAAGTGGTGCTGACGATGCCGCGTCCAACGGATTTACCGCAGGTCAGCGGACTGAGCGGCACGGTGAAAGTGCAGATGCATAACCTGCCCACTTCCGACGGCACGCCGCTGCTGCGCGTGCCGGCCAACGCGGTGTTTAACCCGGATCACAGCCTGCCGAATCAGCCTTACGTGTGGCTGATCAGCGGTGAAGGTGATGCGCTTAACGTTCAGCAGCAGCCGGTGGTGGTGGGAAAACTCAATGCGCAGGGCATCGAAATTCTCTCCGGCCTGCGAGTGGGCGATCGCATTGTGGTCGCGGGCGTCAGCGATTTGCGTGATGGTCAGGCGGTGCGCCTGTGGACACGCGAGCGAGGTCTGTGATGCGCCTGCTGGAACCGTTTCTCAAATACCCGATTCGCAGTTGGCTGGTGATCCTGCTGCTGGGCGTGGGCGGCATTTTTGCGCTGCTCAACATTGGCCGTCTGGAAGATCCGCTTTTCACCATTAAATCGGCGGTGATTGTGACGCATTATCCCGGCGCGTCGGCGCAGCAGGTGGAAGAGGAAGTGACGCTGCCGCTGGAGAACGCCTTGCAGCGCTTGCCGTCGCTCGACAACGTCAGTTCGATCTCCAGCAACGGTTTGTCGCAGATCACCGTTACGATTCACAGCCACTATCGCGCCGACGGCTTGCCGCAGGTGTGGGATGAATTGCGTCGCCGCGTTGACGATGCCACGCGCCAGTTTCCACCCGGCGTCAGCGCGCCGCTGGTAAATGACGACTTTGGCGATGTCTACGGCTACTTCTTTACCCTTTCCGGCGAGAACTTCACCAACAGCGAGCTGCGCACCTACGCCGATCAATTGCGGCGTGAGCTGAATTTGGTACCTGGCGTGGCGAAAGTGGCGATTGCCGGTATTGAGCAGGAGCAGGTGAATATCACGCTCTCCAGCCAGAAGATGGCAGCGCTGGGCGTGACGCCACAGCGCGTGGCCGCTTTGCTCAACAGCGTCAATGCCGTCTCCGATGCGGGCCAGATTCGCCTCGGCAATGAAGCGATTCGTTTCCATCCGACCGGCGAGTTTCACTCACTGGATGAGATCGGTGCGCTGCCAATCTCTGCGCCCGGCAGCAGCCAGCAAGTGTTGCTGCGCGATATCGCCACGCTCAGCCATGGCGTTACCGAACGGCCGGGCAATCTCTATCACGCCAACGGCAACGCTGCGCTGGCGATGGGCGTCTCCTTTGCGCCTGGCGTCAACGTGATTGATGTCGGCGATGCGTTAAGCGCCAAAATTCAGCAGCATCAGCAGGCCAAACCGCTCGGCATCGATCTGAACGTGTTTTATAACCAGGCGCAGGAAGTGAAGCAGTCGGTGGATGGTTTCATCAATAACTTTCTGATGGCGCTGGCGATTGTGGTGGGCACGCTGCTGCTGTTTATGGGCGTCCGCAGCGGTATGGTGATCGCCGCCTCGCTGGCGCTTAATGTGCTGGGCACGCTGCTGATCATGTATCTGTTTAAGCTTGAGCTACAGCGCGTGTCGCTGGGTGCGCTGATTATCTCTCTCAGCATGCTGGTGGATAACGCCATCGTGGTGGTGGAAGGCATCAAGGTCGATCGCCAGCGCGGCAAGCCGTTGCAACAGGCGATGATGCAGATGGTGAAACGCAGCGCGCTGCCGCTGCTCGGCGCCACGGTGATCGCCATCATCGCCTTCGCGCCAATTGGTTTATCGCAGGATTCCACCGGCGAATACTGTAAATCGCTGTTCCACGTGCTGCTGATTTCTCTGCTGCTCAGCTGGATTACCGCGCTGACGCTGACGCCGGTGTTCGTGCAGTGGATGGATGGTCGCCAGGCGATCAGCAAAGAGACCACGCAGCCGTATCAGGGCGTGGTGTTTCGCCTGTATCGCCGCGTACTCACCACGCTGCTGCGCTTCCGCATCACTACTTTAGTGCTGATGGCCGCGTGCCTGGCCGTCTCGGTCTATGGCTTCGGCTACGTGAAGCAGAACTTCTTCCCCGCCTCCAATACGCCGATTTTCTTCACCGATCTGTGGCTGCCGTATGGCACCGACATCCATTACACCGCACAAACCGCGCGCGAGGTTGAAGGCTGGATCAACCAGCAGCCGGGCGTCAGCAGTACCGTGACCACTATTGGTCAGGGCGCGATGCGCTTTACGCTGACCTACGATGCAACGCGTCAGTACAGCAATTATGCGCAGATCATGGTGCGCGTGCAGGATGCCAGGCAGCTGGAAATGCTGACGCAGCACACCGAGCAGCACATCGGCGAGCACTTCCCACAGGTGACGGAGCGCATCAAACGCATCAATTTCGGCAGTGCCAGCGACAGCGCCATTGCGCTGCGGATTACCGGCCCCGATCCCATTACGCTGCGGCAGATTGCCAGCCAGATTGACGACATTTTCCTCGCCGAGGGCAGCGCGTTTCCGCCGCGTCATGACTGGCAGGCGCGCAGTAAAGTGATTCGTCCGCAGTATTCGCCGCTGCGCGGTCAGGAGCTGGGCGTGGACAAGCGCGATATCGACCGCGCGCTGCGTATCAACTTCACCGGTGATAGCGTCGGTTTGCTGCGCGAAGGCTCGCGGCTGATGTCGATCATGCTGCAGACTTCCGAGCTGGAGCGGCAGAATATCGACCATCTTGGCAATATTCAGGTGTGGAGTCAGGCGCAGCAGCGTTATGTGCCGCTGGCCAATCTGGTGAGCGATTTCCAATTGGAATGGGAAGATCCGCTGATAATGCGCCGCGACCGCATGCGCGTCTTGACGGTGCAAACCGATCCCGATCCCGCCAGCGGCCGCACCGCCGCAGAGATTGTGGCGCGCGTGCAGCCGGCCATCGATCAGCTGAAGTTGCCCGCCGGCTATCATCTGGAATGGGGTGGCGAGTTGGAGAGTTCGCGCGATGCCCAAAGCGGCCTGCTTGGCTCGCTGCCGTTAGGTTTCCTCGCGATGTTTGTGATTAACGTGCTGATGTTTAACTCGCTGCGCGATGCGCTGGCGATCTGGATTACCGTGCCGCTGGCGCTGATTGGCGTCACCTGCGGCTTCCTGCTCACCGGCATTCCGTTTGGCTTTATGGCGTTGATTGGTTTGCTGAGTTTGTCAGGCATGTTAATTCGTAACGGTATCGTGCTGGTTGAGGAAACGCACCGGCTGGCGCGGCATCAGCCGTTACAGCAAGCGATTCTCGATGCCGCAACGTCGCGCCTGCGCCCGATTCTGCTCACCGCCTTCACCACCGTGCTCGGCCTGCTACCGCTGCTGCGCGATGTGTTTTTCCAGAGCATGGCGGTGGTGATCATTTTCGGTTTGGGATTCGCCACGGTGCTAACGCTGCTGGTGTTGCCGGTGCTGTATCAAACCTTTTATCGGGGTAGAAAGTCTTGAGCGTGAAATTTTGCCTTGAGTCCGTATTATCCGTGTGGGCTCTGACGCATCTGCTGCGTCACGGGCCGTCCTCGCGCCGCTAGCGCGGTGCCTTCGGCTTCCACGTTGTGCCGACGGACCGTTCGGGGATCGGCCGTCCTGGCCGGCCCCGAACTGCCTCACGCATCCATGCGTGAGGCTCCTGGCCCAACGTAAAAGCCTCAGCGCTGCGGATAGCCCTTTCGCCGCAGCAGACGCGCCAGCGCCTCTCACAATGTAGCCGTTTTCAACCACACGCACTGAAGCCCCGGCCGGCCTGCGCACTCACCATTGAGAAAATAATAAGCGAATCGCCATTTATGGCGACAGGTTTGTTAAATGCTCTCCCTGCTTTTTATTCCCAGCGCTCGCCAGTAATATCTTTTTCAACATAAACGTCAGCGGAATTGCCAGAATCGCACCGATGATGCCCAACAAGGATTGCCAGATAAGAAACGCCAGCAGTTGTGTGGTAAGTGCCATATTCAATCGTTTGCCCAATAACAACGGCTCAATGACTGAACTCAGAATTAAATTCAACGCCACGAAGAACAGTGCGACCACCAATGCGGTTTGGATATCGTACAGCATATAACTTTGCAGCACTGGCGGGATGGCCGCCATAAATGAACCCAGCACCGGAATATAGTTGAAGACAAACATCAACACACCCCAGAAAAAGGCGAACTTCAGGCCAAGAAGATGTGCGCCCGCCCAGACAATAATGCCGCCGACAATACTGGTCAGGGTTTTAACCTGAGCATAAACGATAACGCTTTGCACGCCCTCTTCAAGCGCCACGTAATAGCGCTGATATTTCCCTTCGGCCTGTTTACGTAGCAGGATTTTTAAATTTCTCATTTCATACAGCATGAAAAACAGCATCAGAAATACCATCAGCCACCAGGAAAGAATGCTGGGTATTTGCGTGAGAAAACCCGTGACAAAGCGCACCACCGCACCCGCATCAACAAACGCCAGCATGTCGTTGGGCGTTAAAACCAGGCCCAAATGACTAAATGTCTGCGTCACCGGCTCGAAGCGTTCGGCCAGTAGCTGCGGTGCCTGACGGCTCAGCTGGATTAAATCGGGGGTTAATACGGTGAGTTTGATGATGGTGAACACAATCACCAATAACAGCAGCACAATCACCAGCAGCGATGACAGCAGACGCGGCACGCGTTTTCTTTCGAGCCGACTGATTAACGGATCGAGCATAATCGCCAGAAACAATGACAGCATCACCTGATTAATTAATGCCGATGCCAGATAGATACCGGTGAGAATTATGGTCAACGTGGCGAGAATTATCAGTACGCGCAAAAGCCTTGACCATAAAGGAAACTCGTTCAGTCCCATTATTAAGATCCTTCATCCTATACAAAATGTATTATAGAGAAAAACCTGTGCGCTGGGCCTTGTTTGAGGTCAAGTGACGAAAAACATTCAGGCCGTAAGAGAACCGGCCTGAATGTCACGCGCTATTAATTGATTCTGAATCTCCGCGTTAATGGCTTTTCGATTTCGACAATTAAAAACATCACGAAGCCAATGATCAAGGTAATAATCCAGTAACGTAACGGTAGCGCGGTGGTACCAAACAGCAGCTGCATAAAGGGCGCGTAGATAATCAGCAATTGCAGAACTAACAGCACGCCGCTGACGATCCAGATGCCTTTATTCATCAGCAAACCTTTGCTCAATGAGAAGCCGTCGGAAACACGACAGTTCAGCATATAAAACCACTGCGCCGTTACCAGCGTTTGTAATAACACGGTACGAATAAATTCCGGTGAATAGCCGCGCGGTTGCAGCCAGGCTTCCAGAACGAAGGCGCTTATGGCGATCATCGAACCGACAAAAATCACGCGCCAGATGGCGAAACCATCCATCACATGCAGTTTGGGATCGCGCGGCGGACGACGCATGATATTTTGCTCACCCGCTTCAAACGCCAGGCCGAAGGAGAGCGTGGCGGAAGTCGCCATGTTCATCCACAGAATCAGCACCGGGGTCAGCGGAATGAGGTTACCGGCCAGCAAGGCAATGATGATCAGCAAGCCTTGCGCGAGGTTGGTCGGCATGATGAACAAAATGGTCTTTTTCAGGTTGTCATAGACACGGCGCCCTTCCCGCACCGCGCTGGCGATGGTGGCGAAGTTATCGTCCGTCAGCACCATATCGGCAGCTTCTTTAGTTACTTCGGTGCCTTTAATCCCCATGGCGATACCGACATCCGCCTGCTTCAGCGCGGGCGCATCGTTAACGCCATCGCCGGTCATCCCGACCACCTCTTTTTTGCTTTGCAGCGCCTGCACCAGACGGAATTTATCTTCCGGGCTGGTACGGGCAAAGATGTCGTACGCCTGCGCCGCCTCACTCAATTGCTGGTCATCCATCACTTCCAGCTCGCGTCCGGTGATGGCGGTGCTGGCGTTACCGATTCCCAGCATCTGCCCGATACTCATCGCAGTTTGCGGATGGTCGCCGGTGATCATTTTGACGCGAATGCCGGCTTGCAGGCAGTCGCCAATCGCGGTGATGGCTTCCGGTCGCGGTGGATCCATCATCCCGGCGATGCCGAGCAAAATCATGCCCTGATGCAAATCCTGATGCGTCAGCTCAGTTTGTCCTGGTGTGGCCGGTTTCCAGGCCGCCGCCACCATGCGTAATCCTTCGCGCGCATACTCTTCAATTTTGGCTTCCCACCACGGCAGATCGATCGGCTGTAATCCGGCTTCTGTTTGCTGCTGCTGACAATGTCTGAACAGTACGTCTGGCGCGCCGGTCAGCAGCACGCACTCTTCATCGCCAATCAGATAGTGCGTCGACATGTATTTGTATTGCGAATCAAAGGGGATTTTATTGCGCAGTTCGGTGGTGACTGAAGGCAGATGTCCTTTGGCGGCTAGCACTTTAAGTGCGCCTTCCGTCGGGCCGCCGGTGATTTTCCACAGTCCGTTTTCGTCTTTAATCAGCTGGCTGTCGTTACACAGATCGATGGTGCGCAGATAGCGCTCGAGGATCGAGCCTTGCGCCACTTTCACCGGCACAGCGTCATCGGCTTTATGGATGGCGCCCACCGGTTCATAGCTCACGCCATCAACGCGGTAAATCTGATCGGCGGTGATAATCGCTTTCACCGTCATTTCATTCATGGTCAGCGTGCCGGTTTTATCTGAGCAGATCACTGTCATCGCGCCCAGCGTTTCCACGGTAGGCAGCTTGCGGATGATCGCCTGCTGCTTCGCCATGGTTTGTACGCCAAGCGACAGAATGATCGAGATAATCGCAGGTAATCCTTCGGGAACCGATGCCACCGCAAGGCTAATCAGAGACAGCATCAGCTCTGAAACCGGCATATCGCGGAACAGCAAACTAAAGACAAACAGCGCGGCCATCATCGCCAGGATGATCAGGAAAATGGCTTTACCAAGTTTATCCATCTGCACCAGCAGCGGCGTGCGGTGCTTTTCGATATCGGACATCATCTGGTTGATGTGCCCAAGTTCCGTGGCGCCACCGGTAGCGACCACCAGCCCTTTGCCGCCGCCCGAACTGACGGTGGTGCCGGAGAACAGCAGATTGGTACGATCGCCCAGCGGCAGCTCGCCGATGAGCGCGTCAGTGCCCTTCTCGACCACGGTGGATTCGCCCGTCAGAATCGCTTCTTCGACACGCAGGTTATGCGCCTCAATAACGCGCAGATCCGCCGGGATGCGGTCGCCGGCGCGGATCACCACCACATCACCTGGCACCAACGCGGTGGTGGGCAGCGTCTCGTGATTACCCGCACGGATCACCACCGTTTCGCTGGAGAGCATATTGCGGATACTTTGCAGGGATTTTTCCGCATTGCTCTCCTGAATGTGGCCAATCAGGGCATTCACCACCGCCACGCCGAGAATCACCAGCGTATCAACCCAGTGTCCCATGACGGCAGTTAGCAGCGCAGCGGCAAGCAAAACGTAGATCAGCACATCGTTGAAGTGAGCGAGAAAACGCAGCCAAACCGGCTTGCCGGGTTTCTGTGGCAGGGCATTTTCCCCGTACTGTGTTAGGCGCGCCGCCGCTTCAGCACTACTGATTCCCTCGGTGGAACTTTGCGTACTGGCCAGCGTTTCATCGACAGAAAGTTGATAATAGGTACTTTCCGGTTTCGCAGTATTCATCGCTTTCTCCTCAAATCCTGTTTCGGAAATCAAGGCGGTGATATCCCGTATTTAACAAGTCGCCATTGAACGAAAAGATCAGACCTGACTTATCCGGTGGAAGAAGCGGTCCGTTTCAGATTGAAAAATATGTAGTTAATGGCTGCTCAGCGGCAATGGAGCAGCCCTATTTTCTATACGAAATTGAAAGTTTTTTGTAAAATGAACGCTATAAACGTAGCACAGGGATATTCAACGCATTCATTTCTCAATAAAAGTCGCGAGGCGGAAACCATTTATCTCACCAGACTTATCCGATCGCGGATAATAATAAAAATATAGTGTGATAATTCATAAGGCTGGGTAATTTAAAGCCAACATTCAGGTTGCTTTAATCTGATATTTTATATCGATATTGCGGATTAAATATCCATGAAAATCAGTTTTATTAGATTTAAATCTGGTTAATTTCATCAAAAATATTACAAGCTATCAGGCTTTACTTTTTTTGACATCTGCGTCTATGCTCATCGATAACAAAAACATCCTGTTAATACTTCTCACCTTTCAAGACGATGGCGCAGTTTTTCTGTGGTCATGGTTAATGGAGGCAACGATGTATGGTTATAGCCTGCTCCGTCTGAGTCTTTATGTTGTCATTGCGATCGTTACCTGCTCCGCCGTAGGACTATTCACCTACGCGGTTGTCTCTATGCTTGGTAATTAAATTATCCACTCACATTATTGCCAACAATGGATTCGTTGTTGCTGAGGATAAAACAGTGACTCGTTATATTACGCTGACTGCCATTGTTATATTTTTAACAACGGGTTGCGATCAAAAAACACAGGAAGTCACGCCACCGCCACGCATGGTGAAAGTCGTTGAAGTTGTGGCGTCCGGCGAATCTCAACAACGTATTTTCCCGGCGCGCATTGAATCCGGCGACTCCACCGATTTGTCGTTCAAACGTGCAGGACAGATTGAATCGCTGGATATTCGCCAGGGCAACCGCATCGAGCAGGGCCAGCTCATCGCCAGGCTTACGGCGCGGGAAGCGCAGCAGCGCGTTAATGAGCGCCAGACCGCCGCCACGCTTGCCCAGCGGCAATTTGCCCGCTTCCAGACGCTCTCCGGCCGCCAGGCGATTTCGCAGGCAGACATGGACGTGCAGCGCGCCAACCGCGATGCGGCCAATGCCGCGCTGCAAATTGCCCGTGAGGAGTTAAGCCAGATGACGCTAACCGCGCCGTTCAGCGGCGTGGCCGCCGTGGTTAACGTGCGCAATCATCAGGTGGTCGCCGCCGGACAAACCATCGCCACCTTGACCCGCAACGATCTGCTCGACGTGGTTTTCAGCGTACCGGAAAACCTGTTTACCGCGCTGGATATGCGCAACCTGACCTATCGCCCGGTGGTGCGCATCAACTCATTGCCGGATCGCGAATTCCAGGCCGAGTACAAAGAGCACACCGGCAGCAGTAACAGCAACTCGCTGACGTGGCAGATCATTTTAACTATGCCGCGCCCGGCCGATTTCCCGGCGGTGGGCGGCGTCAGTGGCACGGTGACGATTAACCTCGCCAATCTACCCGCCAACGTGAATCGCGAATCGTTAGTGGTGCCGGTGGAAGCGGTGTTTAATCCCGATAACAGCCAGCGCAACGAGCCGCATGTCTGGGTGGTGCAAGGCAGCGGCGATCAGTTGACGTTAGAGGATCGCAAAGTCAGCGTGGGCGAAGTAACCGATCGTGGCGTGGTGATCACCACCGGGCTGCATGCCGGTGAACGCGTGGTCGCTGCTGGCGTCAACGAGTTGCATGCTCAGCAATCGGTACGCATCTGGACGCGTGAGCGGGGGCTGTAATGGATATCTCCCGGCAGTTTATCGATAATCCGGTCCGCGTCTGGCTGGCGATTCTGTTATTGAGCGTCGGCGGCATTTTTGCTCTGCTCAATATTGGCCGTCTCGAGGATCCAGCCTTTACCATTAAGACCGCGGTGGTTGTCACCCATTATCCCGGCGCGTCCGCGCAGCAGGTAGAAGAGGAAGTCACCTTACCACTGGAAAATGCGCTGCAGCAGTTGCCCTATCTGGACAATGTCAGCTCCATCTCTTCCAACGGCCTGTCGCAGATTACCGTCAACATTGACTCGCGTTACCACTCTAACGCGTTGCCGCAAATCTGGGATGAACTGCGGCGCAGAGTCGGCGACGCGGCGCGTTTCTTTCCTCCCGGCGTAGCAGCGCCGTTCGTTAACGATGATTTTGGCGATGTGTTTGGTTTCTTCTTCGCCATTTCTGGCGACAACTTCAGCAACCCGGAACTGGTGCAATACGCGGAGCAGCTACGGCGTGAACTGGTGCTGGTGCCGGGCGTGGGCAAGGTGGCGCTGGGCGGCGTGATCCCGCAGCAGATTAATATCGATGTCTCCTTAACGATGATGGCCGCGCGCGGCATTACGCTGCCGCAGCTCGCCAGCGTGCTAAGTCGACTCAACGTGGTCTCCAATGCGGGCGACATCAAAGCCGGCACGGAATCGATCCGTCTGCATCCAACCGGCGAGTTTCAGAACATCGAGGAGTTGGGCGACTTGCTGGTCAGCCCGCCTGGCGATCACGCCACCACCCGATTGCGCGATATCGCCTCGCTGTCGCGCGGGCTGAGTGAATCGCCCTCCAGCATTTACCACGCCAGCGGACGTCCGGCGGTCACTATGGGAATTTCGTTTGTTCCCGGCGTGAATGTCATTGATGTCGGGCGCGCGCTGGAGGCCAAACTGCAGCAGATGTCGGCAGAAAAACCGGCGGGCATTCAGATCAACGTGTTTTACGATCAGGCCGCCGAAGTGGCGCACTCGGTGAATGGCTTTATTACCAACTTCCTGATGGCGCTGGCGATTGTCGTCGGCGTGCTGCTGATCTTTATGGGTGTGCGCAGCGGCATTATCATCGCGTCGTCGCTGGCGCTCAATGTGCTGGGCACGCTGCTGATCATGTATCTGTGCGGCATTGAGTTGCAGCGCATTTCGCTGGGCGCGCTGATTATTGCGCTGAGCATGCTGGTGGATAATGCGATTGTGATTGTCGAAGGTGTGTTAATCGCGCGTCAGCAAAACTCGCCGCTGATGACCACCATCAACTTTGTGATTCGCCGCACCGCCTTCCCGCTGCTGGGCGCGACGATAATCGCCATTCTGGCGTTTGCGCCGATTGGTCTTTCGCAGGATTCCACCGGCGAGTACTGCAAATCGCTGTTTCAGGTATTGCTGATTTCCCTGCTGCTGAGCTGGTTCTCGGCGCTTACCATCACGCCGGTGCTGATCAAATGGTGGCTGTTTAAAACACAGGAACCTACTAAAGCTGCGGCTGAAGTTTCACCTTATGACGGCGGTTTTTATCGCTTTTATCAGCGCATGTTGCTGGTGTTGCTCAGGCAAAAAACCCTCACGCTTTCGCTGATGGCGGTGCTGCTGGCGCTGGCGATTTGGGGCTTTGGATCGGTGCGACAAAACTTCTTCCCTTCAGCCAATACGCCGATCTTCTTTGTCGATCTCTGGCTGCCGTACGGCACCGATATCAACGCCACCGAGCAGATGGCCAGCGACGTTGAAAAATCGATTACCGGGCAGCAAGGCGTAGTTTCTACCGTCACCACCATTGGCCAGGGCAGTATGCGCTTTATCCTCACTTACAACGGGCAGCGTCAGTACAGCAACTATGCGCAAATCATGGTGCGCATGGACGATCAGCGTAATATCGGGGCGCTGTCACACCGTATTGATGCTTACATCGTGCGTCAGTATCCGCAGGTCAATGCCAGCACCAAACGGGTGATGTTTGGTCCTTCGGGCGGTAGCGCGATCGAGGTGCGTATCAAAGGTCCCGATCCCGACAGAATGCGCCTGATCGCCAGCCAGGTCGGCGACATCCTCACCGCCGATCCCGCCACCGACAGCGTGCGCAACGACTGGCAAAACCGCAGCAAAGTTATTCGCCCGCAGTTCAATCTGGCGCTGGGCCGCGAGCTGGGCGTCGATAAGCAGGAGGTGGATAACGCGCTGGAGATGAATTTCACCGGTAGCCGCGTTGGGCTGTATCGGGAAGGCGCTGACCTGCTGCCGGTTATCGTGCGGCCACCGGCCAGCGAGCGGCAGGACGCCAATCATCTCAATAACGTGCTGGTGTGGAGCCAGAGCCAGCAGCATTACATCCCGCTCAGCAACGTGGTGAGCGGTTTTACGCTGCAATGGGAAGATCCGCTGATTCTGCGCCGCGATCGCAGCCGCGTACTCACCGTGCAGGCCGACCCGAATCCGCTCAGCAACGATACGTCCGGCGATATTGTGGCGCGCGTGAAGCCGCTGATTGAGCAAATCTCGCTGCCGCACGGCTACAGCATTGAGTGGGGCGGCGATGCGGAGAGTTCCAGTGAAGCGCAGCAAGGCGTGTTTACCTCGCTGCCGCTGGGTTATCTGGTGATGTTTGTGATCACCGTGCTGATGTTTAGCTCGCTGAAAAACGCCGTCGTTATCTGGCTGACGGTGCCACTGGCGCTGATTGGCGTGACGCCGGGCTTTTTGATCACCGGGATTCCGTTTGGCTTTATGGCGTTAATCGGCCTGCTGAGTCTGAGCGGTATGTTGATTCGAAATGGCATCGTGCTGGTCGAAGAGATTGAACAGCAGAAACTAGTAAAGCCGCAGGCTGACGCGATCATCTACGCCGCCACCTCGCGTCTGCGCCCTATTCTGCTGACCGCCTTTACCACCGTGCTCGGGCTGGCGCCGCTATTGCGCGATGTGTTCTTCCAGAGCATGGCGGTGGTGATCATGTTTGGTTTGGGCTTTGCCACGGTGCTGACGCTGCTGGTGCTGCCGGTGATTTACGCCTGCTTCCATCGCCAAACGGTGGCTAGCGCATCATGAATGTGACCGGCCTAAACGTGATTAAAACGCTGGGATGTATGACGGCGGTGACATTTTTCACCGTGTACAACACCTGGGATCGCTACGATTACGATTATCACTGGATTCTGGCGTTTCTGACCTTTATCTCCACCATCGCGACGCCGCTGTTTTTTGTCGTCGCCGGGATTATGGATGCCCGTTCCGAGCAGGATGTTAACTGGCAGAGAGGCAAGATTCGCAATCTGGTGATCGTATTTCTGTTCTGGATGACGGTCTATTACCTGTGGGAACCCTATCAGCGCGGCTACCTGATCCAGCCGTGGTTCATCTTCTCATTCATTATCATCTACAGTTTTCACCCGCTGATGATCTGGCTTAGCCAGCATCGACGCGCGTTCGTTGCGCTGGTGTTTGCGTTGCTGGCGTTCTCATATGGCTACGATTTGCTGGCGGTGCTGCATCCGGACGACCCGCTGTTCCGGCTTGAACCGCAGTATCGGCTCTGGACCTGGCTGCTGTTTTACTTAACCGGCCAGCTGCTGTGCGATCCGCTGATTAATGACTGGATGGAGCGCAAAAAAGTGGCGCGCGGCGCGGTAATCGCCCTGCCCTTTATCTACCTGTTTACCTGGTTTTATGAGCAGCACTTTTTCTTTGCGCTATTCAAAGCCGATCGCAACGCCTTTATTCTCACTGGCTCGCAGATCTATCTGCTGGTGGTGGTGCTGGTGATCGCCGCCAGTCAGGTGCGCTTTCGCCGCAATGTGGCGGTTAAAGAGACCATTCTGGCGACCATCAGCAAAACCATGACCGGCGTCTATATTCTTCACTACTCGGTTTTCCATCTGCTCACCGCGCTGATTCCCATCACCTCGCTGGCGACTAAGCTGACGCTGATTGCCGTGACCTTTGCCGCTTCGGTGTTGCTCTCCAGAGTGATCCTCGCCAGCGGCTGGCTGAAAAAAGTCATAACGCTTTGATGCAGGCCGGCAGATTGCTCTGACTGCTGCAGTCAATGCGCCCCTTGATTTGCAACATCATGTAATCGAAAAACGGATTGGAAGTGTTGCGCATCAGCGTATCCAGCCCAACGATCAGGCTGGCGGTTTCACCGCGCAGCGAGATGGTGCCAAAGCTAATGCCATAACGATTCTTTTCGGTTGGCTCGCGGCCATACAGCGAGTCGCTGAGTGGGAACGGCACGGCAATGTGCGATAACGAATAGGTATCCTGCGGCCACGCTTCATGCATCGAACGCACGATTTCTTTCGTTTGATCCGCCGCTGTAATGCGCGCCACGGTTTGATAGGTGGTCGGTGACGCGTTGGTGATGACCGTTGAGGCATAGCGGCGCGGCGCAGGCGGCAACAAATTATTGACCGCTGAGTAGAGCGCGGGCCTGAACAGCGCGCGCAAGTTCGCCGCCTGGTTGACGTCGAACATCACCAGTTCACTGCCGTTATCCGGCAGATAGCGATAGAACGCATTGACCACCGCGCGGGTGCTGACGGTGGAATCCAGCACTGACTGGAAGGTCAGCACCGGCGGAAACGCCGGCATGCTGCCGCCGCGAATCACATGCAGCAGCTGATCCTGCATCGCCTGCGTCAGCAACCACGATTGCCGCGCCGCGCGCACCGGGAACGAGTTGTACTTGAAGGGATTGTATTCCGGAATGATGCTCAGCCACGCCGCTTTGGCGAAGCCGGGAATGATAGCGGGCCAGCCGGCTAAGCCGGCAAATCGCGCATAGGCGGTGACGCCAATCATCGGCGACAGCAATACCAGCTGTTGCGGCTTGCGCAGCGCGTTATTTTGCAACGTATCGAGGCTGTATTTCACCGCCAGCGCGCCGCCGTTCGAGTATCCAACCAGATGCAAAGGTACGTTGCTACCCGCCAGGCGTGTCGCTTCGCGCACCGCTAAGCGGGTAGCCGCCATCCACATTTGCCAGTCAACTTTGGTGAGCGAACCGGGCGCCGTGCCGTGTCCCGGCAGCCGCGGCACTACCGCCACAAAACCCTTCTGCTGATACGCCTGCGCCAGATAGCGCATGCTGTACGGCGAATCGGTTAATCCATGCAGCAGCACCACCGCACCTTTCGCTTTTCCTTCCGGCTCGAGGATATAAGAGCGATTCCAGTCGGTGTCGAATCGCGCCGGATAAACCGGGCTTTGCGCGTTAAAGCGGTTGAGCGCCGTTTTCTCATCGTCACTGAGCTGGTCGGTCACGTTGAGCTTCATGTCGTGGAAAATCGCTGCTTCACGCGTCAGATAATCCGCGAAGCTGGCGCGATCAATCTCATCCACCGACATCTCATCCGCCGACCACGTATGCCAGCGATGCAGCGGCGGTCCCTGTTCGGATTGATAACCACGGATCACCAGGAACATCACCAGCAAAACCAGCAAGCCCAACGCAATGCGCTTGAGCACTTTGCTGAGGCGATCTTTATGCAACGCGTTGACGGAATCAGAAGGCATAGCGAACCCAGGCAAACAGCACGTTACCGTTATTGTAAGTGCCGGGAATATAGGTGAACTGCACGTTGAAACGTTTATAACCAGCGGAGAACAGCGGCAGCACGATAGGCAGCGGCACGTAATTGGCGAAGTCATCGCGCGCGGTGATACCGGCAGTTAGCCCGAGACCGAGACGAAAATCGCGCGATTGATCCAGATACCAGCCTTTCTCCCAGCCATAACCAATAATCGGCTGCCATTCGTTATGGGAATCTTTAAACGCCATCGCGTAGAGCGCGCTCCAGTTACCGTCTTCATTGATGCGCGAGACGCCCAACCCGCCGCCCCATGGCGTTTCATTGTAGTTATCGGTTTTATCTTTATCGTAAGCAAAACGAGCATGCCAGCTGATGAAAGGCAGATAGAGATCGTAATACTGCGGTTCCTGCCAGGTTTGTGAAACGTCCTGCTTGAGCCATTCCCAGCCATCGCTGATCGTGTTGGCCGCCGAGGCGGGACAGACAAACAGGGCCAGAGTAAGCAACCAGGCCGCCTGAAGAGTACGCATCATGTATGCCTCTGAAATTCACCGCCGCGAAAAGGAGTGGAAAAGCTGATGTGCTCACAAAGCAGATCAAGCCACTTAACCGGTGAGATTATAGTTGCTTGTTATTGCTATAAGTAGCATCACCACGCAGATAACAAACCACCTTGTGATAATCGGCGCGGCAAAGCGCAGCCAAAGATGAAGCGTAACCGGCCGTTCAGCCGTCCAGGTCTTTAAATGGTTAAAATAAATAAACATATTCGTTGCTAAATTATTATCGCTATGTCTTAATGCGTCATCGGTTTGGAACACAGACCTTATGAAAGCAGTTTTAGTAAAGCAGTCCTCAGTTCAAGTGTTATCCCTAGATATCCTTCTTCGAGAGCCTCCTCCTAAGTGCCCAATAAGTAAATCTTTCACTTCAGGCCAATTTTCGCCGCTACAAGTGGCTCATCAATTAAGGAATTATCTATGTCTAACAAAATGACTGGTTTAGTAAAATGGTTTAACTCTGATAAAGGTTTTGGCTTTATCACTCCTAACGATGGCAGCAAGGATGTTTTCGTCCATTTCTCTGCTATCCAGAGCGACAACTACAAAACTCTTGATGAAGGTCAGCAAGTTTCCTTCACCATTGAAAATGGCGCCAAAGGCCCAGCAGCGGGCAACGTTACTCCGCTGTAAGCCGCGCTCATTATCAGCAGCGCTTACAATAGCGATGAAGACAATAGTCTGAGCAGATAAGCACCGCTGATAATAAAAAAACCCGCCTCGTGCGGGTTTTTTATTGCCTGAAATTGGTGTGACTAAGGTTTGCGTAGTGAATAAAATGCTCGCCAGCGGAATTTACGTAGTGGCAGCGCCTTCCAGTCGTTAAAGCTGCAATGCAGGTAATGTACGTCGGTGGTTATGCGACTTTACTTGGATCGAATGTGGCATTAGCCAGTATCTGGCGCACAGCTCAAGCCCAACTCTGCATAGAAGATTACGGTTTTGAATCGAAAAAAAATGAGGTAGGTTTTTTGCCTTATCCACAAGCGAAGAGCTGTAAAAACAACGATGTTAGAATTGCTTGTTTACGAAAATCTTTTTAAGCGTAACTTTGATGGTTATATTTAGTACAATTTGATTATGTGCATAGCTAGGAAGTTACCGCTAATCCAGGTATCTAACGTAAACCAAGGGAATGAAATTAATGAGAGCAGTCGAGTTATTGCAGTACATTCTGAAGCCAGGCACTGGACGAGAATTCCATACAATCATGGTTGAAATAAGTGCTCCTCTCCATCGTGGAGCGGGTATCGACATCATTGCATTTGGCAACTCGATTCATGATGAGGATTCTTACTTTCTGATTCGGGCATTTGATGATGTTGAACATATGAAAGCGTCTCAGGAAAAATTTTATATGAGTGATGAATGGATAAATGGCCCTCGAGAAGCAATCATCGAACGAATTCAAACCAGCGTAAAATCGGTATTGATACTTCCGACTATGGCAATTGATGGGCTTAGAAGTAATTAGAAACAAGGTGATAAAAGGGACATTACATGCATTGTTGATATAAATTACCTTGTCGCTTTGGATGATGAAGCGTGGAAACTATAAGATATCACCAGATATTAGTTATGAGATACCTCGCATCACTCATGCCGGACAGCGTTAAACGCTGTCCACTTTGGCCAGAAGCGGAGGCTGTCTGTATCAAGGCATCATCAGTGCCATCAATTTTGGGAACACAATAAAGCTACTCAATGGTGGCTTAAGTGCGGATGATGCATTTAGAGGTATTCGATAATTTCAAACCCTTCGTCAACTGTAGGTTCTGAGAAATAACTCGTAATGGTATTGAACTGTTGATCTGTAGCTGCAAAGTCGTGCGTACCTTCTGCGTTACGGGCGTGTAACCGGGCTCTGCAGACTTCATCAGATACGTTCAAATAATGCAGACGATTATCAGCACCTGACTCCTTAATAATACTCATCATCCATTCACGCTGTGTCCGTGTGTTTGCCGGAAAGTCCAGAACAACGGATAAACCCGCTTTGAGTAGTGCCACCAGGTGGGGCTTCATAGCCCTTCTGAGCTTTGAAGAACAATGAATATAATCCGCCAATGATTGCATTTCATTTTCATAGATCGCAGCCAGCCAGTTGTCCTCACTAACAATTACGGAGCCAGGTAAAGTAACTAATTTTGCAGATAATGTGGATTTGCCTGATGCAATTTTTCCGCATAAAAGATGCAGGGTTGGTTTTGCTGAAGTTGCCACTGTGTCGAAGTCCATATTTACCTCAATGGTTTGTTCGTTAAGGCCCACTTTACTGGCGGGAAATGGCGAACGTAATCCCACCTAAAAATTGGAAGTGATGATAATGAGTGGGTGAGATTGTACTGAGCCGGTTGCTGCATTTTTCCAGGCTAACAGGCGACAACATAAAAATCAGCTTTTTTTTAACTTTTTACTTTTAAACGTCCGCTGCTCGCCCAAAGCCGCCCATTAACGCCTCTCTGCTTAAATAACAAGCGTACTGAGAGAAGTTTTCCTTTTGCTAATCGGATCCCCTAAACTCCATCGTGTAGATCGCAACATATGGGCATTGACCTAAAAATGAATTTACCATCAGAAAATGAGACTCGTAACTTAAAGCCATTGCCACAATGTCCATCAGTGTCTGTTATGAGAGCCTTTCATTTAGTTCACGCTGACGCGCCAGACAGCTTCAACGGACGTAGAAAGTGGACACCGGTTAATAAGAAGGAAATAGGATGCTTTTGCCCGATTTGAATTTCACACAAACGCTACATCACCCGTCATTTCGACTATGAGCCGTCCGCTGTTTGTTTCTCTGGATGGACCCAAAGGCGTCGGTAAAACCACGCTACTGGAAGCCATTACGAAAGTACTCAGGTCAGATAACATTAAGGTAATCCGGCTTTGCGAGAAAAAAAGCGATCCCTTCAGGAGAGAAACCATGGCTCTGGTGAACAGGCTGGCCAGAAATCCCTCCATGGTTTTAGAGCGGGAAGTTTGTGCGCGCTTTGCTGATAGCCGTGCATGGATTTCCCAACATGTGCTGACTAAACAGCCACCGAACAGCATCATTTTGATGGATCGCTGGTACCCGTCGGATGCCGCGTTTCGCCGGATGGTTCCATTTGCTGAGATTTTACAGTTAAACATTGATCGAAACGTGCAAGAGCCGGACCTGCATGTCGGGGTTGTTACTGCGCCTGAAATTTCATGGGCAAGGGCTGCGGCCAGAACGCGCGGGTTAAGTAGTACGGTGATGCATAAGCTGGAAGATCATGTCGCTTGTACTCAGTCGTTCGAGCGAGCCGTTGCAGAACACGGCTGGGTTTTATGTCGTAATGAAGGGATGATCGAACACGCAGCCATGCAGGTTGTAAATGAGATCTACAAACTGCTGAATGCCCTTTAGGCATCAGTTCTGAGACCCTTTTTCTGCCGCATTCGGTTAAACCTATTAGTGGAAACACATCACTCTGACTGCACACTGAACACATCCGTCTATGGTTATCAGTTGCTACTCGGGCCAACTGTACATCGGTGTAATCCCTGAAAGTTCTACAGACGCACGTCTTGTGGATACGCTATGACTGGGTGGGGCTCCAGATATAACAGCGCGGTGCATAATATGCAGCTGGTGTCCGCCAACTTCCGCGTAATAAGCTGGCTATCCGTAAATGTAACGAAACCAATATCGTTACCTGCAAAGGGTTTTATTGCATCCTTGCGCTTTCATATTTATACAGCTGTTCACGGATTACTTTAGAATTAAATATATCACCCCTTTTTGTAGTGCCTTCCCATTATTTCACCGAGTTAATATCCATCATTGAGAAGCGCTTAACGCCTTTAACATTAAACCTCTTTCATGCAAAATTGCACATAATATCACCCTGCATTAGCACCTAATAACGGCAGTGAATAGTCACTTAGAAAATATATAAATCTAAGATTTCATGACTTTTAGGAATTAACCTTTAGCTAAATCCGTCATAGCGCCTACAGTTTAAGTCGAGGTTGTCATAAACGTGAAAATGGAGGATGGTTAATGTCTTTTCAACACGACGGGAAAGGCTACGTCATTATTGGCGAAGCGGCACTGAGTATTGCCTTGAGACAGAGAGTTGTCAGCGTACAATCACTGATTGACGAACTGGAACATATGGCAAATGCAGGCGGCAGCAAGGCAAGGTTGTCTGATATTTCTGAAGCCACAAAATGGCTGAAGAGTTTCGAAGAGCCCGATCGCGCTGTCCATAACGTGCCATACCTGCAAACGCTTGCAGGCTTGAACGACGAAACGAACTGACGCCTAAGGACGTAGTCCGGCTCTGGCCGGAAGACGACGACGAAGATGACCTCAACGGTCGCGTTTAACGTGTACCGGCTGGAGAAAATGTCAGGGACGACACTCTCCCCTTTCCTCAATTAATCCCCACCGGTCATTTGGCAATATTCATTTCCCATTCCCAAATTACGTATCAAAATCTTCATTAATTGAGGCAAGTTTTGTCTTGAAAACGATTTCATTATTTTCCCTCGAAATTTGAGACTTTTCTTTATCATCAAGCAATGCGTTTACATCTGGCATAATTTAAGATAATTATCAGCAAGTTGAGCAGCAACGTTAACATGCAAAATTTGATAAACCGTAATCTCTAAACAATCTTAAAGACCTTAAGGAAGTTTGTTACTACACTATTCCTACGGTAATCGAAAATATTGGAGGAAACGCAGTGTTATTTCATGACGAAGAACAAGGCCATATCATTATTGGCGAGGCAGTGATTAATCTTGCTGTGAGTCAGAAGGAA
Organism: Pantoea sp. DY-17; assembly: GCF_019795975.1. NCBI lineage: Bacteria > Pseudomonadati > Pseudomonadota > Gammaproteobacteria > Enterobacterales > Erwiniaceae > Pantoea > Pantoea sp. DY-17. The sequence continues at coordinate 480,472 of NZ_JAIMIG010000002.1, forward strand.
ATCAACATTCACTCCCTCATCATTGAGTTGGGCACCATGGCCGAAGGCAATGCCAGCGACAATAGACTTGCTCAGATAGCCGACGCCAGACGCTGGCTAAAAGCCTTTGTCGAAACCTCCCCACGAAACCGCGAAGAGCTACGTTGGCTTTCAGCATCCAGACATTTACGCGCTATCAACAATGATCGTTAATGGGTGACTAACGTTGATTCAGGTTAAGGATGCGCCTCAGGGCGCTCCGCATTATGTCGATAAGTAAGTGAGTTAAACAGACTTCATTCCCTGAACCTTTCAATACCCCCTCCTCCAGTTAATCGCCTCCTCTCTCTTTGTACAAATTTACCCTTATCTTCAACAACCAGAACCCGACAGCTGATCTCACAACCAAACATAACTACCTGAATAAAAAGGATAAGCATCTTTTGCTTGAAAAGAAAATCTGTACAGATAAATTAATCCTGTACAAGTTTTAAAAGATTGTCTAACTTTATGTTCAGACAGAATCGACTATCCCAACTTTTACGAGGTTCGCATGCGTCAGAGTGTTTCTAAATTTCCCGATACAGCCAGCGATATTGCACATTATTTTAGCAAAGCAAGCGCGCCAACTCAGCAAGAAACGCTAGGTCAAATTGTTGTCGAAATCCTTCGGGCAGGCAAGAACCTTAATCGTAAGGCTATCTGCACTAAACTGTTAAGACGTCTCGAAGTCGCAGCCACTCAAGAAGAAGAACGCCATTATCAGACATTAATCGGCATGCTGTTTGATCGCTAAGTTTTATCTGTTGGCGAGATAAGCCAGTCACGATCCCGTCGAAGGGATTCAGGCTTTAAACCGCTCATTAATGGATTTTTATCCATGAAAGGCGTGCCATAACAGAAATATGCGCTAAATTTAGTTTTGAATGACTTTTAACTGGGTAAATAGCCCAGAAAGCATGGGTTTGTTTAGCCAACACCCAACGCAATAGCGTAAACATCTTTCAAACGTTGCCGCAGAAATATCTGATCACAAGGAGAGAAAATGCAACAAAGCGCACAGCAAACGTCCCGCGAAATAGACATTACTGACTATCTCCAAAACGCAGGTGACAACCTTTCTGCGGAGAAGACACTGATTGACTCCGCCATCCAGACGCTTGAGAGTCAGGGTAAGAGTGTCTCCAATAGCGCCATTATTTTGTACTTCATCTCGGAAATTGAAAATACCACGGACCCGTTGCAACTTGACGCGTTACTCAACGCGTTGAAGATGGTGGTGGGCTTTACTCCGGGTGAAGAAGAACGTTGGGCATTTTTTTACTGGTGAGTAAAGTCTCAGGGACATGAGGATCAGTATTTTTAATATGGATGTAGCGGTCAGAAAAGCGGGGAATTGACACAACTCTCCCCGCTGATAGGCAAATAGAATAGTTTGTTTTATTAATCATCATCATTAGGCGTACGGCCTACAACGATTTCAAGGCAGTTGCGCAGCACATCGAGTTGCTCAATATCTGTCGCACTCTCCAGCTCCGCTATCAGACTCATGATGATGGCCTTGTTCGTCACTCTTCCTCTCTCTGCGATCAATGACTTTACGATGATACCAATGACTTCTTTTTCCTGTGCATACTGGTCACCGGTGCTGTGTAAATAACTCTGCAGGTCTGACTCGATAGTATTCTGCTGCATAAAATATCCTTACTGAGTTGCGCATTTTTGTCTCTCTTCCACGCACTTAAGCCCTTAGCCGGCGTTAATGTCGGGTTGAGTCGTCATTACCGAATTTGTCTATATCAAAATTTGCCATGTGCTCCCGGTCTTCAACTTTAGGGGATTCACTCTCGGCAATTTCTTTCTTAACATCCTGCATAGCGAGAAGTATTGCGCGCGCGCGTTCTTCATCCTTTTCGGCTTTCAGCATCCATTCAAGTTTCGAGAGGAGCGCACGTCGCGAGATGCCGGCTTTTTCGCGCAGCAATGCTATTACCGCCTCGCCGATGAGAAGATCACTCAACTTTTGTTCATGGTGATTTTTCATATCACTCTCTGTTCAACATTTAGTGTTGAGAAGAGAGAGAGATGCGGCTGAAAAACGCTGCAATATCATTTACTGAATGGCATTTTCCCAGGTTCTGTTGCAAGGAAACCTCACGTATTCATAATTTAATCAGATCGTCATGCAGTAAACTTATACAATGATCGCAATGTTGTACAGCTTTATTGGCGTGAATTGATGAATATTTAATATGAGATAGGGCAAGTAAAAAGGATTGGACTTTTATGGCAGGAAAAAATGACCTCTGAAAGTGGAAATCTCTAACGCTTTCAGAGGCGATGCAAAGCATCATTCGTTACGTGCGGAGAGTACCGCTGGGTCAATTTATAGGAGATTAAAAAAAATGCACGGGTTATATTTTTTTATTTTAGCTCCTATTACAGTCATTTAAATTGCATCTTTATCAAAATGAAACCGCTTCGGTTATTTATGGACTCAATCATCAAGAATATTGATAATTTTTATTTGGCCATTCCAAATAAATGCCATTTATTAATCGATTTCTCATTTTTAAAAGACCACGTTGATAAGTAACGCTCGGGTTTTACTGACGAGGATAAACGAAGCCAGGCAGTGATTTCAGGACTGTCTACCAGACCATTACTGTGATGATTGAAGTGATAAAGGCCTCGTGCCCGAGCCTTTTCATTTTTATTTGTGGACCTGAGTTGCAGGCGTTAAATACTGCTACTACTCTTTTATCGCTTCATACTTGGTACGAAGGTTACACACAGCACGCACAGCGTGCGAGAGTCTTTGCATATTGTTCATACTTCCTTCCCCGCTCCAGGCGGGGATTTTTTTCAGCATTAGCCTACCTGACACGGAACCAGATGGCATACATCGCAGGTAAAAACACCAGCGTCATAATGGTGCCGCCCAGCGTCCCGCCAATCAGCGTGTAAGCCAGCGTGCCCCAGAACACGGAGTGCGTCAGTGGAATGAATGCCAGAATCGCCGCTAGCGCTGTCAGCAGAACCGGCCGGGCGCGCTGTACCGTTGCCTCAACGATAGCTTTGAAAGGTTCGTGGCCTTCCCGCTCATTCTGATGGATTTGTCCGATCAGGATCAGCGTATTTCGCATCAGAATCCCTGACAGCGCGATCAGCCCAACCAGTGCATTGATGCCAAAGGGCTGCTGGAATAGCAGCAGCATGGGCACAACGCCAACCAGCCCGAGCGGCGCGGTCAGAAAAACCATCACCATCGCTGCCATGGAACGCACCTGCAGGATGATGATCAGCAACGTCAGAGCAATCATAATTGGGAACAGTGGCAGCATCGCTTTGGTCGCTTTACCCGACTCCTCAATCGAGCCAGCCTGTTCAATACGGTACCCCGGCGGCAGTGACGCGATTAATGGCTGAAGTTCCCGGCTCAACGCACTTGAGACATCCGGTGGCTGCAATCCGTCAGCAATATCGCCGCGCACCGTTATGGTTGGCGTTCTATCGCGGCGACGCAGCAGCGGATCTTCCATGCGGATGTCGATTTCACCGAGTTGCGAGAGTGGAATGCGCTGCCCATCGGCTCCGGCTAGCGTCAGAGCGTCAAGGCGCGCGGGATCGAGGCGCACCTCTCCGGCTGCACGACCAACCACTTCCACAGATCGGATATCTTCACGAATCGCCGTGATAGATGCCCCGCTTAGCAGGAACTGCAGTTGACGAGCCGCTCCGGCAGGCGTTAGCCCCATCGCCTGCAGCCGATCCTGATCCAGCCTGAAATGCATTACCGGTACACGTGAACCCCAGTCGGTGTTGACGGTGCGCATCATCGGGCTGGCCTGCATCAGTACTTTCACTTTCGCGGCCAGCTGGCGCAGTACGTCTGGATCGGGACCCATCACCCGGTAAGCGACCGGATAAGGCGAATAGGGACCGAAAACCAGCTGTGTTACGCGCACCTGCGCTTCAGGCGCGAGCCCATCTGCTGCCGCTTGTCGCAGACGCTGCTTCAGCGCATCGCGATCGTGCTCGCCGTTGGTCAGCACCACGATTTTGGCAAAAGAGGGATCCGGCAATTCCGGGGCCATCGCCAGATAGAAACGCGGCGCACCCTGCCCGATATACGCGGTTACCGTGCGGGTTTCTTTTTGCTTTTTCAGCCAGTGCTCAATTCGCGCCGTGGTCTGGCTGGTCTGCTCTATTGAGGTGCCGTAAGGCATTTGCACTTCAACCAGCACCTCAGGACGATCGGAGGTTGGGAAGAACTGTTTTTTCACCAGCCCCATGCCCATGATGGCCAGCACAAAGCAGCTAATCACCGCGCCTGCCACCCACCACTTATGCGCGATGACTTTGGTTAGCAGTCGTCTGAAGCGATTGTAATGGCGGGTGTTATAGATTGCCGCGTGGCCACCGACTACCGGCTTGATGTCGGGCAGCATCTTCACGCCCAGATAAGGGGTAAACAATACTGCCACCACCCACGAGGCAATCAGGGCAATCCCCACGATCCAGAACATATTGCTGGTGTATTCACCGGCGGTGGACTGCGCAAAGCCGTTGGGCATGAAGCCGATCGCGGTTACCAGCGTGCCGGCCAGCATCGGCGCGGCCGTATGGCTCCAGGCGTAGGCCGATGCTTTGATGCGGTCATAGCCCTCTTCCATTTTCACCACCATCATCTCTATCGCAATGATGGCGTCATCAACCAGTAAACCCAGTGCGAGGATAAGTGAACCCAGCGTGATGCGGTCAAAGTTTTTTCCCGTGGCGGCCATCACCACAAATACCACGGCAAGCGTCAGCGGAACCGCGGCAGCAACCACGATGCCAACGCGCCAGCCCATGCTGACAAAGCACACCACCATCACCACCAGCAGAGCCACGAAGAACTTCACCATGAACTCATCGACAGCCGAACTGATGTTAACCGCCTGGTCGGAAACGTTGGTGAGCGTCATGCCCAGCGGCATGTCGCTATTTATATTTCGGACCTCTTGTTCCAGCGCTTTACCCAGCTCAAGACCGTTCCAGCCTTCCCTCATTACCACGCTCAACATCAGTGCAGGTTCACCCTCTTTACGGATGAGAAAATCGGGCGGATCGACATAGCCACGTTCGACCTTGGCCACGTCGACAAGCCGTAGCGTGTGATTACCGGAGACGACCGGCGTGTTGCGGATTTTTTCGAGCGTATCCAGCGCACCGTCAAGGCGGATAAACACCTCGGGCCCGCGCGTTTGTATCGAACCGGCGGGTGACAGGGCATTTTGCCCGTTCAGGGCGTTAAATATCTGTTCCGGTGTAATGCCCAGCGTAGCGAGGCGATCGCTGGAAAAGGAGACATAAATACGTTCTGCCTGCTCGCCGGTAATGGTGACTTTTTTTACGCCCGCAACGTGTAGCAGCTGCTGACGGAGTTTTTCGGCATCACGAGACAGAAATCGCTGCGGTTCACCCTTTGCTTTCAGTGCATAGAGGGCAAAAACCACATCCGAGAATTCATCGTTAACCATCGGCCCGATCACACCCGCCGGCAGGTTGCGCGCCTCATCGCTGAGCTTTTTGCGTGCCTGGTAAAACTGCTCCTGCACTTCAGAAGGTGGCGTGCTGTCCTGTAGGGAAAGCATGGTGTATGCCATTCCGGGACGAGTATAGGTCTCGGTGCGGTCATACCACTTCAGCTCCTGCAGCCGCTTCTCCAGCGGCTCAGCCACCTGATCCTGCATCTCCTGCGCGGTGGCGCCAGGCCAGGCGGTGATCACCGTCAGCTGCTTGACGGTAAACGGGGGATCTTCCGCTCTTCCCAGACCAAGAAAAGCCACTATGCCGGCAACCGTAACGAGAATGATCAGGAACAGCGTGACCGATCGTTCACGCACCGCCAGCGCCGAGAGGTTAAAGCGGTTGCGGCTCATGGCGTGGCTCCTTGCGACCCAGGCATTCCGATGCGGACGGCTTCACCTTCATGCAGCAGGTGTGCGCCCAGCGCGGCTACCTGTTCCCCGCTCTGAAGCGGACCCGACACGCGCGCACTGTCGTCGCTAATGCCGAGCAGCGTCACGGCACGCCAGGTGACTTTGGCGGGTTTGCCTTCCACCAGCCAGACGCCAGCACCACGTCCCGCATCCCACACTGCACTGAGCGGTACTGACCAGGATTCTTGCGTCGCCGCAGATTCCGGGATACGCAGGGTTACGGTTGAACCCAGTGGAGCACTGGCTGCGGCACCGCTCAGCACATAGCGTGCTTCGTAGGTGCGGGTTGCTGCATCCGCCGAGTCTGACAACTCGCGCAGCCTGGCATCGTTCTCGATCCCACTGCCATACAGGATGGCTGTGGCCGGCGATCCCACCTGCGGGCGCAAAGTCTCCGGCAGACTGACCATCGCCTCACGCTGACCGGCGCGGGCGAGGCGCACAACCATTTGACCGGCGCTAACCACCTGACCTGGGTCGGCCAACGTATCCACCACCACGCCATCGGCATCAGCACTCAGTACGGCATATTGCGAGGCGTTGAGCGCCACGCGTGCCTGCGCCTGCGCGGCGCTCAGATCGGCACGCGCGGCATCTGCCGCTGCACGAATTTGACTGTAAGAGGATGCAGAGACCGCGCCAGAACCCACCAATCCACGATAGCGTTTCTCATCATCGCCGGTCTGGCGCGCGCGTGCCTGGGCGGCGTTTACCGCACCCTCCGCAGCGCGGACCTGCAGCGCGAGATCAGCCGGATCGAGCCTCATCAGCAGCTGGCCGCGTTTGACGCTTTGCCCCTTATCAACCAGACGCTCAAGCACCTTGCCCGACACGCGAAAACCCAGGTCGCTCTGAAAACGTGCGGCCACAATGCCGGTAAAAACGCGAGATTGACCCGCCGCAGGCTCGACGGTCGCCGTCCTGATGAGTGGCGGCCGGGAGCGCGGATCGTCAGCGGCTGATAGAGGTTCGCCGCAACCAGTCAGAATGACCGGCAGCAGGCAGATGACGGACAACAAAGGGAGATGCCGGAGCATGGGTTACCTTACTCAAGGGAAGTATGAGGACGCCATTCTCTGACTAGTGACCAATTATGTCAATGGTCACAAACTACGGAGCGAGACTTCTAAGTACTAATGCAGCCAATTGGCTTGCATCTTCTCTGGCCGTATCAAGTGAGGATTGCAATTGGAGTGGATCGGCAAGAGGTCTGAGTACCAGATAGACGGCGGCGGCCGTTTCATCCAGCGGCGTTTTACGCTCAAATTCCCCGGCAGTGCGTCCTGCGCGCAGGATGGCGAGCACAATTTCACGCAGGGAATCCTCATATTGCACAGCAGCAGGCCAGTGCTCACGCGAGGAAGCGGCGGCAATGTCATACAGCCGACGCTCGCGGAAAAACAGCTCGCAGCCTGCCACAGCAAGCGTCTGAAACAGCTGCTTTATTTTTTCCGTGGCGGAAGGTAACTTCTCCAGCGCAGCGTTCAGCCTTTCCGTGATATCCGTAAGGCAATTGGCGCAGATGACTTCACCGATTTCCTGCTTAGAACCGAAAAACTTGTAAATGTAGGCTTTGGAGAAGCCGATTGATCGCGCGAGATCGGATACGGTGGTTTTCTCAAAGCCGTAATGGCTAAAGTACTCCATGGCGGCAGCCACAATCTGATTGCGGATGGTATGGTCGGAAGGCCCACGCGTGGCGGCGGTAGTTTTTTTCTCTGTCATATTTCAACTTTGCTCGGTGAGCTAATGTAAATGATGAGTGACCAGCGGATATTTTGGTCACAATTTCTCATCGCTTCAAGGCCTGATTGCTATCATCACAATCCCAGCGGAATCCCTGGAAAACCGCTTTTGGTAATGTCGTGCGCCCTGCCCGGCATATCGCTGGCGTAAACCGGCCGGGCTGCGGGAATTATCATCTACGCTTCTTAAGTGAAATTTAACTTTTACCCGGAGAGCGTAGTGCCAACTTTGAATTCCAGTCCTCAACCCGATCTGAAACGTTCATTCATAGCCACCCTTCCGCTGGGAATCGGTATGATGGCGGCAATTGATGAAGTGGTATTTCATCAGATTCTGGCCTGGCATCACTTTTTTGACTGGGGCACACCCGCGTTTAGCCTGCTTTCAGATGGATTATTGCACGCAGGCGAGCTGATTCTTTTCGTGCTTGGTTTTTTCATGTTTGCGGACCTGCGAAGCCGTGGAAAACTCAACCGCACGGCAGCATGGGCAGGATTCATTATGGGTTTGGGGGCTTTTCAACTGTTTGATGGAATTGTTGATCACAAGCTGCTCAGGCTGCATCAGATCCGCTATGTTGATAACGTGCTGCTTTATGACCTTATCTGGAATCTGTCTGCTGTGCTGTTATTGGTGGCAGGCTTGCTGATTTATCGTCACGCGCGGTCTGCTCTATCCGCTAAAACGGAAGTTTGATCCGTGGATCCCATGATGCATCCTGCGGCGATGCCCCATTCAGTCGCACTATTTATTCTTTTGGTCATAGCTCCTGCAGTCATCCTCTTTTTTTATTTGATCGCCGCTGTCCGTTTACGCCGGGTTGCCCACTGGAGCGCCTGGCGCATGGCCAGCTTCACCGCCGGCATCGTCATGATCGTGGCATCCATGCTGCCGCCTTTGGCTAACTGGGCGCATCATGACTTACGCGGTCATATGTTGCAGCATCTGTTACTTGGTATGTTTGGACCTCTCGGATTGGTATTTGGGGCGCCCAGCTCACTGATATTACGCACTCTATCCGCACGGTGGGCGCGCGCTATGATGACTATTCTCCGCACCCGCCCGATACGCTTTTTAATCCATCCATTTACCGCTGCTTCGCTGGATATTGGCGGGATGTATCTTCTTTATCTCACTCCGTTATATGCGTTGAGCATGGCCATTCCTGCCCTGTTTATTTTCCTGCATCTGCATTTTGTCCTCTCCGGCTACCTGTTTACCTGGTCTGTTGCCGGGCCCGATCCCGCGCCTCACCGTCCATCAAGAACTGTGCGTCTGGCGGCAATTTTTTTTGCTACGGCCGCTCACGCTATTCTTGCGAAGTTGATGTACGGCTTCGGATACCCACGTGGAACCTTAGCCAGCGCTGGAGAAATTCAGCAGGCTGCGCAGTGGATGTATTACGGCGGAGATATTGCCGAGTTTTGCATTATCGTCGGCTTTTTTGCCGCGTGGTTCCGGCAACGCAGCACGCTGCCAGAAATGCTGGTGGGGAAATAATGACCATTCCATGACAAAATTATTTGCCAATATGAAAAGTAATAACATTTGTAGGTAAGACGTGGTTACCGTAATCAATAATGTGGCTATCATTGCCCCTTTGAACACCCGCTGGCTCCAAAGGACTGTCTGCTGCTATGCCTGTAAATTTTGACCTTAACGATCTTTATGCCTTCCGTGCGCTGGTTGAATACAGTAATTTTCGGCTTGCCGCTGAGTCCATCTGCCTTTCACAGTCAGCATTGAGTCGTAGGATAGAAAAGCTAGAATCCGCGTTAGGGATCAAGTTGTTCGATAGAACGACCCGGCGTGTCACGTTGACACTGTATGGACGGACCTTTGCTGAACGCTCAGATCAGCTGCTGGCGAATGTTGAACTGGTATTAGCGGATATTAATAAGGTGAGTCAGGATCGTATAGGGCTGGTCACCGTTGCCACTGTACCCTCGGCAGCCTACTATTTTATGCCCGATGTTATCCGCCGTTTCCAGACACGCTATCCACGAGTGCGTGTGAAAATCATTGATAGTAGCGCTGGAAACGTCATTGAAGCAGTGGCCAGTGGTCAGGCAGACTTCGGCATCTGTTTTGCCAGAGATTTGCAAACCACTATCGAATTTATACCCTTAACGAGCGATGTCTACGTGGCGGCCTGCAGGCGGGATCATCCATTAGCCAATAAAAAAAACCTGACCTGGCGAGAGTTTTATCAGCAGGATTACATTGAGCTGGATAAGACCTCCGGTAACCGCCATCTACTTGATAAGATGCTGGATCACATCGTTCCTGAGCGCCCCAGTATCTGCGAAACCCGTCATGTGACCACCATGCTAGGTATGGTTGAAGCGGGTATCGGCATGGCTGCCGTACCCGCTATGTCGATGCCGATGTCAGAGCATTCAGTACTCACACACCTTTCACTCACTGAGCCGGTGGTAAAGCGTACGGTTGGCCTGATCAGGCGCAGTGGCCGTATGCAATCCTACATTGCAGCTGAGTTAGAGAAGCTGATCACTGAACAGTATCGTGTTGTTTAACCGGCAGTTCAGCCGTCACCGAACGCAATCCGGTAGCGCGCACAGTATCTTGCGCCTCAGCCGAAGAGAGGAAGTTGAGTAACGCTTTGCCCTCCTGCCCGTTTATTGCTTTGGCGGTCACCGCACCGGCAAAGCGGGTAACGTATTGCACATCTTCAGGCAGTTCACCCACAAAGGTGACGCCCGGCACAGGTAGCAATTCACTCACTTGCTGGAAACCGATGGCATAATTGCCTTTAGCCACTTCGGATGCCACCGGAATGCGCTCTACCCTATGCGCTTTTGTTTTTACCTGGTCTTCTATACCCAGTTTTTTAAACAGTTGGCTGCTGACATAGCGGCCGCTGGCACTGTCAGAATAAGCAATAGATTTGGCCTGCAAAAGGGCATTACGCAGATCTGCATCCGTTTTAATATTTAGTTTAGGCTCACCTTCTTTGACGACCATACCAATTGAAGAGTCGGCTAGCTCAACGCGCGAACCAAGCTGAAGCCAGTTATCCTTCTCCAGGTTTTTCAGCGCATCACCGACCATAATCACCACATCCGCCTTCTCCCCGCGCGCCAGACGCGCAGGAATCGCCTGAGGCGTTCTCCCCATCGAGGGACCAGAGATCAAAATGATCTTGTCGCCGCTTTTTGCTTCAAATTGTGGGGCCAGTTTTTCCAGCGCCGCTTTAAATCCGCCCGAAATCATAACGGTGACATCTTTGGCCGCCGCTGAAAAACTAACGGAACTCACTAACAGCGTAATGAGAAGTGAACGATGTATTTTTTGCATGATGTTATTCCTGAACTAACCAGCGGTTTGAAGTGATAACGCGCTGCGACGGTATAAATAGAGGGTGGCCAGTAATGCATAAATCGCAGCAAAGCTCATCCAGTAGCCGGGTGAAGCCTTATCGCCGGTGTACTCAATCAGTGCAGTTGAAATGACTGGCGTAAATCCACCGAAAATAGCCGTAGCCAGACTGTAGGCCAGAGAGAAGCCTGCAACTCGCACTTCTACCGGCATAATCTCTGTTAATGCCGGGATCATGGCGCCGTTATACAGACCGTAAAGGAAGGAGAGCCACAATAGCACTGTCAGCATCATCGAAAAGCTGGGTGCTTCAGCAAGCAGGTTAAGTGCCGGATAAGCAGTCATCAGCGCCAGCATCGCCATGGTCACCAATACAGGCTTACGGCCATAGCGGTCTGACAAGGCTCCCCCAACCGGTAGCCAGAAGAAGTTTGATACCGCAACCAGCAGAGTCACCAACAGGCTGTCAGAAGCGCTCAGCATCAGCACTTTTTTACCGAAGGTAGGGGCATATACGGTGATCAGATAAAACGCGGTGGTGGTCATGGCGACCATCAACATTCCGGCGATAACCACCTGCCAGTTTGCTAACAGCGTTTTAAACACGTCTCGCATCGCCAGGTGGTTGCGCCGAGCAGTGAACGCTTCGGTCTCTTCCAGTTTACGGCGCAGAACAAAAATGAACGGAACAATCAGGCAGCCGAACAGGAAAGGCAAACGCCATCCCCACTCGCGAAGGGTGCTTTCTTCCATGGACGCATTCAGTGCGAAGCCCATGGCCGCTGCCACCATAATGGCCACTTGCTGGCTGCCAGATTGCCAGCTGGTGTAAAAACCTTTACGGCCGGGCGTGGCAATTTCTGCCAGATAAACGGATACGCCGCCTAACTCTGCGCCCGCTGAGAAGCCTTGCAATAAGCGACCACATAGCACTAAAAAGGGTGCCCAGAGCCCAATCGTTTGATAAGACGGAATGAGAACAATCAGGAATGTCCCCGCCGCCATGATCGACAAGGTAACAATGAGCCCTTTACGTCTGCCAACTTTATCAATATACGCGCCCAGCACAATCGCGCCGACCGGACGCATTAAAAACCCTGCGCCAAAGACCGCAAAGGTCATCATCAGCGAAGCAAATTCACTGCTGGCCGGAAAGAAAGTATGGGCGATATAAGTGGCATAAAACCCGAAAAGGAAAAAATCGAATTGTTCCAGAAAGTTGCCAGAAGTCACCCGCAGTATCGCACTGCATCGGGTTCGGGCCGTCATGGGTAGGTTAGAGGAATGCATGTTTATCTCCAGTTTGTCATTAGCGCTTTTACAGCGCCTGCTTCTGCAGACTGGATGAGCAAAACAAACTATATAAGCGCAATAAACTCATGGGTTGATGCGTTTGATGCATTAATCTGCGTTAACAAATTCATTAACAAGCTGCAACGGGCCTTTAACAGCCCCTCACTTCTTAGCGTTACTTTTTGAGGGCTAAAAACGTCATAAGTATTTTGTGACAAGGCTCATATCTGGTGAGGATGAAAATGACGTCGATGGGGAAACGTCGTTTTTGGAATCTTAAAATCGCCAGGAATGCGCTGCTGTTCACATTCCGTGCAAATAAAATTTCTGGCACCGCCTTCTTAGCTGCAAGAAAGATACGACGCGGTCAAATATTTCTCTTTTGTTACTTCATTGTAAATAAATTGTTAATAAAAGTGGCCCATCACCTCTGAAATTAGGGATGCCGGGAAATGGAGGAGTGTTTATTTACTTTTTATTAACACAAGCAATCTTTAAATTTAACAAAACTGGGCATTGTTCACATTTTGATCACAATCATGCGAAAACCGGTGTCTCCTTCAGTTAATCTCTGAGTGTGAATTGAATACCAACCGTCCGCTCCCTACTGCAAAACATCATAAGAAAGGTATCGCAATGAAATTTAACCTCGCATTAGTCAGTGCATGTGTGGTTTCAGCATGCATGTTATTCACAACACCCACTTTCGCCGCTAAGCCTTACGATATTGCCGTGGTCGCCAAAGTCACCGGTATTCCATGGTTTACCCGCATGGAAGTCGGCGTGAAAGAAGCCGCGCAAAAACTGGATGTCAACGCTTATCAAGTCGGCGGCTCCACTCCAGACCCGGCCCAGCAAGTCAAGGTGATTGAAGATTTGATTGCTAAAAAAGTCGACGCCATCATCGTGGTGCCAAACGATGCCAAAGTATTGGAGCCGGTATTAAAGAAAGCGCGTGACCAGGGCATCGTGGTATTAACCCATGAATCGCCGGACCAGCAAATTGGTCAATGGGATATCGAAACCATTGACAGCCAGAAATATGCTGAAGCCAATATGGACGAACTGGCAAAAGATATGGGTAGCAAAGGAGGGTACGCCATTTATGTCGGATCCCTGACTGTGCCGCTGCATAACGCGTGGGCGGATGCTGCGATCAAATATCAGAAAGAAAAGTACCCGGATATGCATGAAGTAACGTCTCGCCTGCCGGTGGCAGAAAATATTGATAAGTCATACTCCACCACATTGGATTTAATGAAGACCTATCCCGACCTGAAAGGGATTATCGGTTTCGGTTCGCTCGGCCCGATTGGTGCGGGTCAGGCGGTTCAACAGAAACGCGCTAAAAATAAAATCGCCGTTGTTGGTATCGCTATGCCCGCTCAAGCTGCTCCATATTTAATGCGCGGTGATATTAAGAAAGCGCTGCTGTGGGATCCAAAAGATGCCGGCTATGCCTTAGTAACGGTCGCTGATCAGCTGTTGCAGGGTAAAGAAGTCACCAAAGATCTGACTATCGAAGGGCTGGGGAAAGCTGACGTAGATATGGATAAAAAAGTCATTCGCTTTAATAAAATTCTGGAAGTGACACCAGAGAATGCGAAATCACTTGGATTCTGATCAGGCTTTTTAATTCAGGTATTTTCCGGAGACAGATTATCTCCAGCGCCACACCAGGCTAAGAGAAATAAATGCGGCGTTGTATGTTGTGCCGTATTTAGATCTCGAATCAGACATGAAAATTTATACCCTAAATAATTCCAGCAGGGCAAAGCGGCCAATGCGCAAACATAACCCATTGATTAGCTCTAAATTGCGCAGCCAATGCCCACTGGAATTACAAAGGATATGCTTAAGGATCGGTGATGAATACGCTTAATACGTCCCCTGCCCCTTATGAGGCCTTTATCAGCCTTGAAAGAATCAGCAAAAAATTTCCCGGCGTACTAGCATTAGACAATGTCAGCCTGACGTTAAATAAAGGCGAAGTGCATTGCCTTGCTGGTCAAAATGGCTGTGGCAAAAGTACCATCATTAAAGTCATTTCTGGTGTTTATCAGCCGGAAAAAGGCGCGGCCATTACGCTGGACGGAAAACTATTTCATACTCTGACGCCGCAGCTCTCTTCGTATTACGGCATTCAGGTTATTTATCAGGATTTGTCTTTATTTCCCAATCTGTCGGTAGCCGAAAATATTGCCATTCACCGTTATTTACCAGGCGGAGATTTTTGGGTACATCGCGAGGCAATGCGCAAAAAAGCGGTGGCAGCGATGCAACGGGTCGGCGTCTCTCTGGATCCGGATCGTAAAGTCGAAAAGCTGTCGATCGCCGATCGCCAATTAGTCGCCATATGCCGCGCTATCGCCGCTGACGCCAGTTTAGTGATTATGGATGAACCGACCGCATCGCTGACTCGTACTGAAGTGAATGGTCTATTGCGCGTGGTGAATGAGCTCAAATCCGCCGGTATCTGCGTGGTGTTTGTCAGCCACCGTCTTGATGAGGTGATGGAAGTGGCCGATCGCATCAGCGTGATGCGCGACGGCAAACTGGTTGGCACCTATCCGGCCAGCGAACTCGACAGTAATGAACTGGCATTCCTGATGACCGGACAACGTTTTACCTACAGTCATCTGCCGCATCGTGCGCCAGCCAACGTAACGCCACTCCTTGAAGTCAGCCAACTAAGCCGCAAAGGTCAGTATCAGAATATTTCACTGGCGCTGCGCCAGGGTGAAATCACCTCGATTATTGGCCTGCTCGGTTCGGGCCGGACGGAACTCTGTCTGAGCCTGTTCGGCATGAGCCAACCAGATAGCGGAGAAATTCGCGTTAACGGCAATGTGGTGCAATTCCACAGTAACCGCGACGCCATCCGTCACGGCATTGCTTATGTGTCAGAAGACCGTCTGACGCAGGGTCTGATCATGGAGCAATCCATTTATGACAACACGCTGGTGTCCATTTTCGACAAGCTGCACACCGGCGCAGGATTAATGGACCATAAGAAAGCCGCAGCGGTGGTGAGGGACCTGATCCGCGATTTGAACATCAAAGTCTCGGATAGCCAGTTACCCGTTAAAACCCTTTCCGGCGGTAACGCACAACGTATCGCCATCGCCAAATGGGTAGCAACACAACCCCATATTCTGATCCTCGATTCGCCGACCGTCGGCGTAGATATTGCCAACAAAGAGGGAATTTATCGCATCGCACGCGATTTGGCGGAATCTGGCATGGCGGTGCTGATGATTTGCGATGAAATTCCGGAAGCGTATTACAACAGTCATCGCGTGCTGGTGATGCGCAAAGGCGAACTGGTAGCGGAATTCGCGCCGCACCAAAGCAGCGAAGCGCAGATTGCGGAGGTGATTAATGGATAATAAATCTCTGTCGAAACTGTTTTCCCAGCACGAGTTCTGGCTGGGATTACTGGTTCTGCTGCTGGTGATTGGCTTAAGCGTCGGCACCAGTGAATTTATGACCCTGGGTAACCTGACTGACGTCGCCACCAGTTACGCCATTCTTGCCATTCTGGCCTGTGGTCTGTTTGTGGTGTTAATTGCCGGGGGCATCGACATCTCCTTCCCGGCCATTACCTCAATCGGTCAGTACGTGATGGCCAGTTACATCATCCATCACGGCGGTAGCTTTCCGTTGGCATTTGCCCTGTCGATGGGCAGCGGGTTGCTGCTCGGGCTGGTCAACGGTTTTCTGGTGTACTGGCTCCGCGTTCCGGCCATCATTATCACCATTGCCACGTTAAACCTGTTTTACGGTCTGCTGGTGTATGTCACCAATGGCACCTGGTTATACGGGTTTCCCGACTGGTTTATGAACGGTGTTAATTGGTTCTCCTTTACCGCCGCCGACGGTTACGACTATGGCCTGACACTGCCGCTGCTTAGCTTGCTGGGCGTGATCATCGCCACCGGCGTGTTGATGAACCGCACACGCGTGGGGCGCCAGATTTATGCCATGGGCAGTAACCGAGACGCTGCGTCGCGTCTCGGCCTGAACATCCTGCGACTGCATTTTTATGTATACGGATTTATGGGATTGCTGGCGGGTATAGCGGCCGTGGTTCAGGCGCAAATCACCCAGTCTGTCGCGCCTAATTCCCTGCTGGGTTATGAGCTGACGGTGCTGGCGGCGGTGGTATTAGGCGGCACCAGCATGACCGGCGGCCGTGGCTCGCTGACCGGCACCATTCTGGGGGTAATGCTGCTGGCCTTCCTGCAAAATGGTATGACCTTGCTGAGCATTTCATCTTACTGGCATCAGGTTTTCAGCGGCGTGATCATTCTGGTCAGCATCAGCAGCACCGCGTGGAATGAAAAACGCAAACTGGCAAAGGGAATGTGACATGACAACCTTAAACCGCTTCTTTCCGGGCGATCGCATCATCCGCTTGCAGTTATTGATCATCGTCGCCGTTGCCGTGCTGTTCTCGTTCACGCTGGGCGGCAGTTTTTACAGCGTCGGCAATTTCCAGTCGATCTCCTCTCAGTTACCGATTCTGGGCATGCTGGCGCTGGGTATGGGTATCACCATGCTCACCGGCGGTATCAATCTTTCGGTCATTGCCGGAGCCAATGCCTGTTCGCTGGCGATGGCGGCCATTCTGGTGGCGCACCAGAACCAGCCAGAATATTTCGCGCTGGCGATGCTCGCGGGTCTGGTCATCGCTGTGCTCATTGGCGCGCTCAATGGCGCACTGATCGCCTATATCGGTGTTTCGCCGATTCTGGCGACCCTCGGTACCATGACGCTGATTGGCGGGCTGAATATTCTGCTAACCAATGGTGCTGTGATTTCCGGCTTCCCGGCAGCCATTCAGTATCTCAGCAACGGCAGCCTGCTTGGCATTCCGGTGGCGCTGCTGTTATTCCTGCTGGTGGCGCTGCTGTTGTGGGTGTTACTGGAACATACCACGCTGGGACGCAGCCTCTATCTGATGGGGTCCAACGAACAGGCCACGCGGTTCAGTGGCGTCAACACCCACAAAGTTACCCTCGCGGTGTATGTGCTTTCCGCGCTGCTCGGATGGGGCGCGGCACTGCTGATGATGTCCAAATTCAACTCGGCCAAAGCAGGCTATGGCGACTCCTATTTGCTGGTGACCATTCTGGCTTCTGTACTTGGCGGAATTAATCCCGACGGCGGGTTTGGCCGGGTCATCGGACTGGTACTGGCGTTGATCGTCCTGCAAATGCTCGAGAGCGGCCTTAACCTGATGGGCGTCAGCAGTTATCTGACCATGGCGCTGTGGGGTTGCGTTCTGATCCTGTTTATCGCTCTGCAAAACAGAAAATCATAAGCGAAAGATTTTTACGAAGGGAAAAAACATGGCGACATATTTTATTGGAATAGACGTAGGAACCGGCAGCGCCCGCGCAGGCGTCTTCGATATGACCGGCCGCATGGTCGGCCAGGCCAGCCGTGAGATCACGCTGTACCGCCCGAAAGCCGATTTCGTTGAACAGTCTTCCGATGAGATTTGGCAGTCTGTCTGTAACGCCGTAAAAGACGCGGTTAATCAGGCAGATATCAATCCTATTCAGGTGAAAGGCATCGGTTTTGACGCCACTTGTTCGCTGGTGGTGCTGGATAAAGAAGGTAAACCGCTGACCGTCAGCCCGTCCGGGCGAAGCGAGCAGAACATTATTGTATGGATGGATCACCGTGCTATCACGCAGGCAGAACGCATCAATGCCACCGGCCACCGCGTGCTGGAATTTGTCGGCGGAATCATCTCACCAGAAATGCAGACGCCAAAACTGCTGTGGCTGAAGCAACACATGCCGACGACCTGGAGCAACGTCGGGCATCTGTTCGACCTGCCTGATTTTCTTACCTGGCGCGCCACGCAGGACACCACACGTTCGTTGTGCTCCACCGTCTGCAAATGGACATATATCGGTCACGAAGACCGCTGGGACTCGAGCTATTTCCGCCAGATCGGTCTGGAAGATTTGCTGGAAAACAACGCGTCAAAAATCGGCAGTGAAGTAAAAACCATGGGTGAGCCGCTGGGGCATGGATTAACTCAGCGCGCCGCTGCAGAAATGGGGTTGATTGCCGGTACGGCGGTCAGCGTCTCCATTATTGATGCCCACGCGGGTAGCCTCGGCATTCTGGGTGCCAGCGGCGTATCCGGCGAATCAGCAGATTTCGATAATCGCATCGCGCTGATTGGCGGGACGTCCACCGCTCATATGGCGATGTCGCGTAGCGCGCGCTATATCGGTGGGATCTGGGGACCATATTATTCGGCGATTCTGCCGGATTACTGGCTGAATGAAGGCGGACAATCGACTACCGGCGCGTTAATTGATCATGTCATTCAGTCACACCCGTGTTATCAGGATTTACTCAAACAGGGAAAAGACAGCGGCAAAACGATTTATGAAATTCTGAATGGTATTTTGCGCAAAATGGCGGGTGAGCCAGAAAATATCGCTTTCCTGACCAAAGACATTCATATGTTGCCCTATTTCCACGGCAACCGCTCACCGCGTGCTAATCCAACACTCACGGGCACGTTGACTGGCCTGAAATTGTCTCGCACGCCGGAAGACATGGCGCTGCATTATCTCGCCACCATTCAGGCGCTGGCGCTCGGCACTCGTCATATTATTGAAACCATGAACCAGAGTGGTTATTGCATTGATACCATGATGGCGAGTGGTGGCGGCACTAAAAACCCGATTTTTGTGCAGGAGCATTCCAACGCGACAGGTTGCGCAATGCTGTTGCCGGAAGAGAGTGAAGCGATGTTGCTCGGCAGCGCCATGATGGGCACCGTTGCAGCGGGTGTCTATGATTCGCTGCCGGAAGCCATGGCTGCAATGAGCCGCATTGGTAAAACCATCACACCACAGACCAACAAAATCAAAGAGTATTACGATCGTAAATACCGCGTATTCCACGAGATGTATCACGACAGCATGAAATATCGTGACCTGATGCAGGGGAAAATTGAATGAATGCGGAAGAAGAATTTTCTCAGGCATGTCAGGCCTGGCAGACCTATAGCGAGGAATTACTGGCGTTACAACGTAATCTTGATGCCGGAACCTGGCATCAGCTCCTGATGCTGGTTACCGGATGCCACGGTAAAATTGTTGTGACCGGTGTTGGCACCTCGGGCATTGCCGCGCGGAAAATCGCCCACATGCTGGCATGCGTCGAGCAACCGGCAGTGTACCTCAACGCTACCGATGCAGCCCACGGTGACCTGGGATTTATGCGCAACAACGACCTGATGATCCTGATTTCACGTGGCGGTAATTCTGAAGAACTGACGCGCCTGCTGCCGACGCTTAAAACCAAAGGCGTTGCTATCATCAGCGTGACGGAAAACCTGGACTCAGCGATTGCCGACGCCGCTACGCTGGTGGTGAAAACGCATATCCAGCGGGAGATCGACCCGCTCAATATGCTGGCTACCACTTCTATCATGCTGGTGCTGGCGGTGTTCGATGCGCTGTGCTGTAACATCATGCTGCGTAACGGCTTCGATCAGCAGCGGCTGCTCAACGTCCATCCGGGCGGAAATGTCGGCAAAATACTGCGCGAACAGGATATGTGATCGACACCTTCATCCTGTAATTTCTTCCGCTAATAACATGCCAACACTACTTAATCATTTGAGGAGTGATACCCGATCGACATCACTCCATAAAACCGTTAATGCTGACTTCAGGCAGTGGTATTAATGTTGCGCCCAATTGCAGGGTTTGCAGGCAACTGAGGAATCGAATCCAGAATGCCGCTCGCCATCGATTGCTGATTATCTAATGTCTTTTTCAGTACTAACGTGCTTATTTTATTAGCCAGTTCCATGTTATCAAGGCCGGTAGCCAGTGATGTAATTTGTGATACATCCATCTTGCTCTCCTGATTAATACGAATATTGAGTACAAAAACAGCTTTTAAAAGCCTGAAAGGCTTATCGGCATTTGCACGCATTACTTTAACGTTCATTCATAAGGCGATTCCGCAGAATCGCCCCTCAAGCCACTCACCGCATTATGAATGTCTGCGAGGCCAGCACCACAACAAAGCACAGCTGCAGCAGGCTGTAAGCCACAGCGGTACTGACGTGGTCAGAAATCAGCCCCATGAAATAGGGCATAATCGCGCAATGAATTGCGCCGCTACACTGTGTGCTCTCGGTAATTAGTCCCGTTAAAGAAAATCATGATCATCATCACAATATATAGAGTCGAACACAATTAAATAATGGACTCAATATTTGAAAACGCACGTCATTAATCTGATTAATAAAAAAACCCTTCACTAATTGGATATCAGCAGCCACACTGTCAACCAATTAATTTAGCCTGCAGAATAAACAGTAATATTGGGTGTTTTTTATATGAATATTTCGCAATAATACACAACATTAATGCATATAGAAGAAAGCTTCATTTTTTGCGGATGGCTTATAAACAGTCCTTAACGCTATCAACACAGCTCTGTAGATGAGAGACATGCAATGTACTCTAACTCAATATGGATCATGTTAGAAAAGTCAGTCAATATCATCGGGCTACTGTATATTAATGCGCTGATGGCAAAATACGTTGGCCCTGAAGACTATGGCAAAATAAACATTTCAACTTCTCTGTTTATATTTGTGCAAACGCTATCGTGGTTTGGCGGTCAGAACATCATCTTTAAACGCATGAGTGAAAAGAGTAAGTCTGGGATCGCATTAGCGATACACACACAAAATCAACGGCGATTTTTCTTTCTCCTGTCATCAAGCGCGGTATTGATCTACCTCTACTTCTTCACTGACATCATTGTGTTTCTATTTGGTGTGGCCAACTGTATTGCCACTTACTACATTGTGATGGACTTCTTTTCCATCTACAACAACACGCAATTAAAATCAAAAATAAACACTATCACCAATGTGATCGGCTTATCTCTTGCCTTGTTGATTCGATTCTCTATTTCATACTTCAAAATGCCCGTGTACTACTTCACCATTCCTATTGTTATCATCCCGCTCATACCTTATTTCCTGCGTCTTATCTATTTTAACTACACCACAAAAATAAATGAGAATCGTAAAGGCGCCGGAATGTATAACCGTCATATGTTATTCACCGGCGGTGCGCTGATTTTATCGAGTCTATCGGCTGACATCTATACGCAGATATCGAGCATTTTTTTGGCAAAAATCCTTTCTTACTCAAATCTGGGCGTTTATAGCGTCGCGTTAACTTTAGGAGGTGCCTGGTCATTTATCGTATTGGCATTAATAACAAGCTTCTTCTCAAAGATATACAGTGAAAAAGATCAAATCACCGTTGAAATGCTACTCATTAAAATCAACCGAATTGTCATCTTGTGTTCGCTTATAGCGTTAGCTGGATTCTACTTTTTTGGTGAATACTTCATACATTTACTGTATGGCGATAAGTATATGGATTCCGTGAGTATCATTCCCATCATTATCATCGGCACTATGTTCTCTGCATTAGGTACAATTTGTTATCGCTATATGATCAAAGAGTCCGGATACAGTTACCTGGCTAAAAAGATGTTTTTATGTTGTGTCTTAACCATACCGCTTTCATGGCTAATGATTAATTCCTTCGGCATTAATGGGGCCGCATACTGTTTTTTGATCGTTGAGATTATGTCTTGCACTTTACTCAATTACTTCTTCAGAAATAAAACAATCATCAAAATGCATCTTAACATTTTCAAACTGAGATAATTTTAATGAAAATGATAAAACACACAGTCAAATCAGCGTTAAAAATCAGCGCATATATGTACCCAGAATTTTGCGCTAAAACACATTACTATATTAAGTTCAAGAAAAAGCTGAACTTAACCAATCCAATAAATTTCAATGAAAAAATTCAGTGGCTCAAATTCAATGAGTTAAATGGCGATATTTATACCTTGTGCGCGGACAAGTATAAGGTTCGGGAGTATGTGATAGCGAAAGGGTGTGGTGAAATCCTGAATGAACTCTACGGCGTGTATGATGACCCAATGGATATTGACTACCGCGCATTACCCAATAAATTCGCACTTAAGTGTAACCATGGCGCAGGTTACAACATAATCTGTGATAGCAAAGCATCACTGGACATTGAAAAAACCAACAAGCAACTCAGTAAGTGGTTGAAGCAGGATTTCTCCTCCCATTTCATTGAGCCGCAGTATAAGAAAATTGACCGTAAAATCTTATGCGAAAAATACATTGAGAATGAACGTGGTGGATTCCCAGAGGATTATAAATTCTACTGTTTCAATGGAAAACCTTATGCGGTAATGGTGTGCATGGAGCGAGAGAAAGGTACACCTAAATTCTACTATTTTGATATGAACTGGCATCCGCTTCCCTTTGAAGATACTGTTGAATTAATCAATACCAACAGCTATCCAAAAATGCCGGAAGGTTTCAATAACATGAAAGAGTATGCGGTTAAACTGGCCGCTGATTTTAAATTTGTTCGTGCTGACTTCTACCTTCTCAACGGTAAGGTTATTTTTGGCGAATTGACATTTACGCCCTCTGCGGGACTCGATGTGACACTGCAGGAAGCCGATGCTATTTTAGGCAGCCAGCTAAAGTTGTAGTTTCAAAGTGATTGATTTACCTCCTTTCGTAACAGGTGCGCATCAATGCGCACCCTACAAAAACCTCGCCAAACTGCCTAAGGGTCGCCATTTGTGGCGACCGATGCATACGCCACCCATCCCCTGACTGCTACAGCGTCTATACTGATAAGTATGAATAAATAATCTGCAGATAACCGATATCAGAATGGTTACTGAATTTTTTGACTTATCTGACAACCACGGTTGTTGGCTTAATAAAAGGGAAAGTAATGCCATTATTATTTGATGAGTTATCTGGTGCTCCAACATGGGTGCCTGCTGTTATGCTTGTCACTCTCTCACTCGCAATAGGATTTCTGGCGCGATTTATTCTCCTTAGATTTATTCGCTACTGGCAAAAACGTGACAGAAAACTGTTCAAGTCACTGGAAAAGCATCTGCGCGGGTCGCTGTTTCTGTTTATCCCTTTACTGTTAATTAGTGCTGGACTTAATTATGTTAATATCCAGCCAGGATCTCTGAGCTTTATTACCACCACCGTTAATATATTCATTATTTTATCCTTTTGTTCGGTACTTATTCGATTGATTAATGTGGCGCAGGATATGCTATTTATTCGCTATGACATCAATCTTTCGAATAACCTTCGTGCGCGAAAAATTCGCACGCAGATAATGTATGTGAAAAAAGTCGCGATTGTCGTACTGGTGACATTGTGTCTTTCGCTAATTTTGCTCAGTTTCCCTGGCGTGCGAAAATTCGGCACGACCATTCTCGCCGGTGCCGGCGTTGCCGGTATAATCATTGGCTTTGCCCTGCAGAAATCGCTGGTTAACCTGTTCGCCGGGATTCAGATCGCCTTTACCCAACCGATAAAAATTGATGATGCTGTGGTGGTGGAAAATGAATGGGGCTGGATTGAAGAGATCAACCTGACTTATGTTGTGGTGCGTATTTGGGATCTGCGTCGTTTAGTTTTGCCCATCACCTACTTTACCGAAAATGCTTTCCAAAACTGGACGCGCAATAACGCCCAAATATTAGGCTCTGTTTTTCTTTACCTTGATTATTCGATGCCATTAGATCCTCTGCGTAAGCATTTTGAAAAAGTCCTCAGTGAAACTAAACTCTGGGATCAACAAACTCAGGTGCTTCAGGTTACGGATACCACTGACAAAACCATGACCATCAGATTATTAATGACGGCGCAGAATTCCCCCACCGCCTTTGATTTACGCTGTTACGTGCGGGAAAAGATGATTGAGTTTATTCAGCAAAATTATCCGCAGAGTCTTCCTCATGTGCGGGCGACATTGACTGATGCCGGGTTTAGAGAGGCGAGTCAATAAAGTTGTTGTGGAAAATCTTATACAGCACATGCTCAGCTAGCGCGTGATCGCCAGGTAACGCGGGATGGAGAAAGGTAGTGCGTTTCTGCATCCCCAATCGCTGCATCAGCTTCTCAGATGGCGTGTTATGAGTGCTGGTGAACGAAACGACCTCGGGAAGATGTAAAACATTAAACGCGTAAGCCAACGATGCCTGGGCGGCCTCTTTGGCGATTCCCTGCCCCCAGAACTTTTTATTAATACGCCAACCAATTTCCGTGCAGGGAGAAAAATCGAAGCGATCTGGCTGCTGTGCTAAACCCACGCTGCCGACAAATTCGCCGGTGGCTTTCATCTCAACGGCCCAAAAACCCCAACCCTGGTTTGCACCAATCATCGACTTAAATCTTGCAACGACGTTGTCGCTTTCCTGACGACTCAGCGTTTTCGGGAAATACTTCATCACTTCGGGATCGGCATTGAGTTCGGCAAAGGGTTGTAAGTCTGTTTGCTGCCATTGTCGGAGGATCAGGCGGTTTGTCTCTAACATGGTAAATTTTCCCTTAACGTTATCCGATTCCTTGAGTTTACCTAACAGCCTTCGCTATAAACAAATTACACGGCCCCTATCCTTTCATGAAAATCGATTTCACCGATCGCAGGCGTTGTAGCGGCAATTCCTGATAGTCTGCTGATGTCATGTTCATTTTAAAAGGAGCATCAGTAATGGCAGCAAAAGAACACTATTATCAGGTCACGGTGCGCTGGACCGGCAACCGCGGCAACGGCACCGCATCTTATACTGCTTACGATCGTAACGCGGAGCTGATTGCCGCTGGCAAAGAGACGATAGCGCTAAGCGCCGATCCAGCGTTTCGCGGGGATGCGACGCGCTGGAATCCGGAAGAGTTATTGCTGGCTTCGGCCTCGGCATGCCACAAATTGTGGTATCTACATTTATGTTCTGACGCCGGAATTGTGGTGGAAGCTTATGAAGATGCAGCAGAAGGGACAATGATTGAGGGCACGCGCGGTCGGTTTACCAACATCACGTTGAAACCGCGCATTGCGCTGCGCGATCCGGCGGATGCGGACCGCGCGCGTGAGCTGCATCATCAGGCCCACGAAGCCTGCTTTATTGCTAACTCGCTTAACTTCCCAGTGAACTGCGAACCCGAGTTCGTGTAATTCAGGCCGCGCCGGCCAGCGACGGTTGCCACAAGCGCACGCCATTGCGTCCGGCGCGTTTCACCTCATACAGCGCTTCATCGGCATGCCGCAACCAGTGACGTATGGATTCTGCATGCGCTGCCGATGCAATACCTATACTCACCGAACAACGAAACTCCGCCGATGCCGGTAAACGCACCTGCGCAATCTTTTCCTGCAAACGTTGGGCCAGCGCCACCACCGATTCGTCGCTGGCATGATGCACAATCACGCCTAGCTCATCGCCGCCAAAACGCGCCGGAATATCCTGCAATCCCACATGATTCCGCAGCAGCGATGAAATTTCCGCCAGCAGGAAATCCCCCGCCTCGTGTCCCCACGTATCGTTTACCGATTTGAAATAATCGAGGTCTATAAGCAGTAAATAGCCAGCGCTGTCGCCACGACGCGTGCTGAGAAATTCGCTCTCCAGCCGACGTTCAAACAAGCGACGATTGGGAATCCCCAGACCGGGATCCATCAGCGCAATGCGCTCCAGCTCGCGGTTGCGTTTGCGCAGTTGCCAGGTGAGATTGTACGAGGTGACGCTGAGTACCAGCATGTAACAGGTTGCCAGCGGCAGGCTCAGCCAGACAGTTCGCGTGCTGAACGCCAAATCAACGCCTGCGCCATCCACCAGCCATACCAGCACAAAGGCGCAGAGAAATGCCTGCATCGCTGCAATCAACTGGGCAGCACCGCCCGCTGCATAGCGGTCCGAGGCCAACACCGCCATGATGACAAAGGAAGGCAGCGGACTCAGCGCCATCAGCGCTACCCAAATGCCACCAAAGGCGGCATCAAGGGTTAAGTTGTGCCGCTCGGTGGCGGTGGAATCTTCAGCCCGCAGCGCGCGCTGATAAGCCAGCCACGGCCAGAGAAACGCATTCACAAATAACAGGGCGCTAAACGCCAGGCCACGATCCCGCTCCATCAGTACTGAGAGAATCGGGAAAAAACATAACATCGTGCCGAGCTGACGCATGATAAACATGCGGCGGACGAAGCGTTGGGAGCGCCGCTTCAAATGGCTATCGTCAGGTGAGTAGTAGTTCATGCAAGGAAAGTATCAGGACGACAAGAATTGCAGTTTAACGGGAAATATCGGCGGCAGGTCGCTTTATTTTAAGAATATTTACCTTGCATTTCTGCGGCCGAAAAAAAGTATTGCAAGCTGACCCAAAGAAAGACCGTGGAAGTAAATCTGGAGCTACTTCCACGCTGTTTTTCTAACGTGCAGCACCTTGCAGGCGGAACTGCGACACCAATCGCTCCAGCATCAGCGCCTGCTCTTCCAGGGAGTTCGCCGAGTGCGAAGAGGCGCTCACCAGCGTGGCGTTCTGCTGCGTGGTGGTATCCAGCTCGCCGACCGCGCGGGCAATTTGCTCGATTCCGCGGCTCTGTTCATCCGACGCCGCGGAAATCTCTTCCATAATTTGATTCACACGCGCAATGCTGCCGAGAATCTGATCCATGGTTTCACCGGCGCGCGCCACCTGCTGATGGCCATTGCTGATGCGTCCGACCGATTCATTGATCAACTGTTCGATGTCTTTCGCCGCCCCGGCGCTGCGCTGTGCCAGATTGCGCACTTCGCTGGCGACCACGGCAAAACCGCGTCCCTGCTCGCCGGCACGCGCGGCTTCTACCGCCGCGTTCAGTGCGAGGATGTTGGTCTGGAACGCGATGCTGTTAATCACGGCGGTGATATCGGCAATCTTCTTCGAGCTGTCAGAGATTTCGCCCATGGTGTTCACCACATCACGCACCGCGATGCCGCCTTTATTGGCGTTGTACGAGGCTTCCGCCGCAATCTGACTCGCCTGTCGCGCATTGGCGGCGTTGTTTTTCACCGTGGCGGTGAGTTGCTCCATGCTGGCAGCGGTTTCCACCACCGCCGCCGCTTGTTGTTCGGTGCGTGAAGACAAATCGAGGTTGCCTTGATTAATGGCGCTGGCCGCCTGCGATACACTGCTAACGCTGCTCAGCACATCGCCGATCATGCTGCGCAGCCGTTCGTTCATGCGTCCCATCGCCGAAGTCAGCTTGCCGAACTCATCATGCCGATCGGTGGCAAACTGCGAGCTGAGATCGCCATTGGCGATGCGCTCCGCCAGTTCGAGGTTATGGAATACCGGACGCGTGATCTGACGAATGATGTACCACGCCACCAGCACGCCGAACAAAATCGCCAGACCACCAATCAGCAGCGAAATCGCCGCCGAGCCGTTGGCCAGTTCATCGTTACGCGCTTTGACGATGGTAATGATCTGTTTGATCGCTGCACTGCTCTTGTCGCCCGCCACTTTGACGGTGTCTTCCGCCGCACGCAGCTGGCCATAGGCATCCGCCGCTTGCAGACTCAGGCTTTTGAATTTCTCAGTGTCCTGCCACAGTGCGGTGAATTCGCCCTGCTGTTCCGGCGGCAACTGTGCCAGCAGCGCTTTCATGCCATGATCCGCCTGCTGGAAATGATTCTCCAGCGTTTTACGCAGCGCATCGCTGACGTTAAAACGCAACGCCCAGGCTTCTTCGCGCACATTGCTGATAGCGAACAGCTGCTGGTAAATTTGATTGGTAAGTTCAGGATTAGTAACCGGTGTGCGAATCAGTTGGGTGTAGCGCGAAGTCATGTCTTGCCGGCTTAAAGCGTCAAGTTGCGAGCGCAGGCTATTGAGTTGCTGCGTGGCTTGCGTCATCGCGCCAATGCTGTTCTGGAAACTGGCGAGGTGCGTTCCCAGTTCATCCACCCGCGCTCTGGCACCTTCCGACCATGAAAGTTGCTTCGCATCGCTGGTGAGTTGCTGCGCATGCGTGACGTAATTCGCCATCACCTGGCCGGATTTGTCATCGCCATACAGATATTTGAGGCGGTTAATTTTGGCCTGGAACACTTCAATGTTGATGTCATAAATTAGGTTAGTTTTCTGATAGATGTCATGAATGGCGTTAAAGCGCTGCACGCTTAATCCGGTTGCCAGCGCCACTAACAACAGCACGATGCCGAATCCTGCCGACAGCTTACGCGTGATGCGCACATTACGTAATCGGGATACCAGCCCCATCTTCCCTGCTCCTGCGTTAATTATTTTTGTATGGTTTGTAAGGGAGTTATCGGAGCGTTGCGGGAAATGTTTATTCGGGATGGTGCAAAAAGTGATTGCAGGATGTGACGCGCTATTGAGAGCAGTGCGCAAAATTTAGGGGCAAACTTGTTGCGCTAACTGGCTGAAACCTAAACGGAGTGGTAACCCCATCACCCACGACTTTACTTTTTTTCCTGACTAACCCAAACCAGCTCGTCAGCAAAAGTTTGCTCTATTGGTTAGCATTTCACATTAAAGTATGTTGTAACTATATGAGCTAAAATCTACGTTTGTCGAAATTATTGGTCTGGCTTGCTTTAAAATTCAATGCTATCAGCAGCTTGTGTCTCGGCGAAGATGGCGATTTCAGGATGAACTCGCCTGCGGAAAAGCGCAGGCGTTAATGGTTTTACCAGCGTGTCGCTTGCATATCGATAACGAAACGATATTTCACATCGCCCTTCAACATGCGCGCGAAGGCTGTTTCGATCTCTTGACCGGCAATCACTTCAATATCGGCAGTAATATTATGTTTGCCGCAGAAATCCAGCATCTCCTGAGTTTCCTGAATGCTGCCAATCGATGAGCCGCTAATGCTCAAACGACGATTTACCATCGGCGTCACATTTGGAGACTGGTGCGGTTGCTCCGGGATACCCACCAGCACCAGGCGACCGTTGGTTTTCAGCGTGGCAAGGTAAGGATCGAGATCGTGCGGAGCCGAGACGCAGTCTACGATGAAATCCAGTGAAGTTTGCGCGGCGGCCATCTGCCCGGCGTCACGTGAAACCACCACGCGCGTCGCACCCAAGCGCAGCGCATCTTCACCTTTGCCGGGTGAAGTGGTGAAAAGCGTGACTTCCGCGCCCATTGCGCTCGCCAGCTTAACTGCCATATGCCCTAATCCGCCCAAACCGACTACGCCGACTTTATCGCCGGCTTTTACGTTAAAGTGACGCAGCGGCGACCATACGGTAACGCCCGCACACAGCAGCGGTGCAACGCCAGCCAGTGGCAAGGTTTGCGGTACGGACACCACAAAGTGCTGATCGACCACCACATTCTGCGCATAGCCGCCCCACGTGCTGTCGCCGGTGTATTTGTCGATGCCGTTATAGGTCGCCACAAAGCCGGCTTCACAATATTGCTCTTCTTGCTGCTGACAGAAATGGCATTCGCGGCAGGAATCGACCATTACGCCGACGCCAACTACATCACCGGCTTTGAAATTCGTTACGTCCGCGCCGGTTTCAACAACGCGTCCGACAATTTCATGTCCCGGCACCAGCGGATAGCGGCTGACCGCCCATTCGTTACGGGCCATGTGCAGATCCGAATGGCACACACCGCAATACAGAATTTCAATTTTGACATCCTGCTGTTGCAGCGGTCGCAATGCAATCTGGCCTGAAGAGAGCGGTTGGGCCGCGTCGTGCGCGACTAATGCATTGATTTTCAAAGGGCCTCCGAAATGAGTTGGCTTTGGCTAGCTGAAGGCGGCAGACTATAGTGAACATGGTGCAAAATTGATAGTAGTTACCTTTTGGTAACCATTCAGGAGACGAGAACTATGCCCGCGATGGTAGACGGTAAACTGTTTTTTTATGCGGATTCGCCGCCGCGACGGTTAATGGATCTGTTTTCGGTGAAATGGAGCAGCATGGTTCTGCATGCGCTCTATCATTGGCCTAACCATCGCGCGCGCACCGGCGAGCTCCAGCGCAGTCTGCAGGGAATTTCGAAGAAGATGCTGTTTCAGACGTTGAAAGAGCTGGAGCAGCGCGGGCTGATTGCGCGTCACGTTTATGATGTGGTGCCGCCGAAAGTCGATTATCGCCTAACACCGCTCGGCATGACGTTCGCCGCACCGATCGAGCAGATGTATCAATGGGGGCTGGAGAATCAGGCGGCGCTGGATGAGATGGAAGCCCACTTTCGCGCTGCTACGGACGCGCCATCAGCCGCGCCACACATTCCCGATCGTGCTGCTGACGCGGATTAAACACCACCAGGCTTAAACCCGGTTTACCTTCAACCGCAAAGGTGCTGTATTCCAGCTCGAGCACGCCTTCGTCCGGCAGCCACAGCTGTTTAATACCTTCGCCATGCTGACTCACTTCCTGTGATTGCCACAGCTGGCGGAAGGTGTCGCTCATCTCGCACAGCTCCTCCACCAGCGCGCGCACATGCTCGCTGGCGCCGGTGCGCGCCACATCTGCGCGGAAGTTGGCCACCATGCCGCGTGTCACTTTATGCCAGTCCGGCAGACGCTTTTTCATCTCCTCGTTGCGAAACATCATCAGCAGGATATTGCGCTGGGCAGGCGGCAGTTCAGCGTAATCGACAAACACTTTGGTTGCCGCACGGTTCCACGCCACCACTTGCCACTCTGCGGTTTTGACCAGCGCTGGCGTGTTCTCCATGCTGTCGAGCACGCGCTGCAGCGATGGCGAAACATCAACGCCCGCCTGCCATGTCACGCCAGGCAGACGATTTTGCGCCAGCAAAAACAGATGATCGCGCTCGGCGGCGCTCAGCTCTAATGCGCGGGCTAAGCGTTCCAATACTTCTTCCGATGGCGCGCCGCCTCTGCCCTGCTCCAGCCACGTATACCAGGTAGTGCTGACACACGCGCGCACCGCCACTTCTTCCCGGCGCAGGCCCGGCGTGCGGCGACGAAGTAGAGTGTAACCAAGTTTCGCCGCATCCAGCCGCTGGCGACGTTCACGCAGATAGTTGCCGAGCAGGTTGTCATCTTGGGGAGTCATGCCTTTATCCTGTTAGTGCGTATACCTGTATAAGCTCACGACTTTTCGTCGCGTTGCAGACTTTTATGATAGTGCTTCAACTTTGAAAAAGTGGAGCACCAATATGCGAATTTTTGTGACCGGGGCGAGCGGCTTTATCGGTTCCGCCATTGTGAAAAAACTGCAGGCACGCGGTTATCAGGTGCAAGGTCTGGCGCGCAGCGAGGCTTCCGCAGAAAAACTGCAGCAGCAAGGTGTGCAGGTGATTCGCGGCGATCTGCAAGATCTCGACGGCCTGCGTAAGGCGGTCGAACAGAGCGATGGCGTGATCCACGCAGGATATATTCATGATTTCAGCCGCATGGATCATGCCGCCGAAGTCGACCAACGCGCGATTCTTGCGATGGGTGACGTATTGGCAGGTTCAGATCGCCCGCTGATTGTCACCACCGGCACCGCGCTGGTGTCGCCGGGACGTCTCGCAACCGAACAGATTCAACCAGCAGCGGGCGCGCATCCACGTTCCAACTCCAACGTCGCCGCGCTGGCGCTGGCCGACAGCGGTGTGCGCGTGGCGCTGGTGCGTTTACCGCCAACCGTACATGGCGCAGGCGATCACGGATTTATTCCGATGATCATCAATATGGCGAAGGAAAAAGGCGCAGCGGTGTATGTCGGCGAGGGTGAGAATCGCTGGCCCGCGGTGCATCGCGATGATGCCGCTGAACTGTTTTGCCTCGCGGCTGAAAAAGCTGAGCCGGGCGCGATTCTGCATGCAGTGCAGGAAGAAGGGGTGCCATTCCGACAGATTGCCGAAACCATCGGCACCGGATTATCACTGCCGGTGAAAAGCCTGACGCTGGAAGAAGCAAAAGCGTGGTTAGGCTGGATGGCATTTTTCGCCTCTACCGATAATCCGTCATCCAGCGCGTGGACGCGTCAGACGTTTAACTGGCAGCCGAGCGGGCCGGGGTTATTGCAGGATATGCGCGAGGCGGGATATTTCAGTGAGTGAACCCGTGATGAGTTCTCAAGATCATTGACTTAAAACGCTAAGAGAAATATTTACCCACATCATCACGCTGATGAATAACAGCGAGCACTTCAATTCCACCGGGCACCAGACGATAGAAAATCATGTGGGAGCCGCTAGGGAAACTCAAAATATTCGGGCCAAGTTCGTCACGTTTACGGCCTGTGCCCGGATTTTTATCTAAATGACTCAAGGTGTTCTGCATACCCTGAACATAGATTTGCGCTGTCATTGGCCCATACGTTTTATGCGAATGTGCATTGATGTCTCTGACCTGCTTTCTTGCTGGTCCGGTAAAAATGACGGTCATCCCTGGGTTTACTCCCCGGCAGATTTGATTTCTTCAGCAGTCAGTGGACTAAAAACATCTTCCATAGTGTAAACATCGCCTTGCTCGGAAGCAGCAATAGACTCGGTAAGCATATTGCGAAGATTCTCCAGCTTATGTGCTTCCAGCGCGTTGTAATCGTCCACTGACATAATGACAAATTTTGGATTGCCATTTTTGGTAATGCCGACAGGCTCGCGTGTCGCTTTGTTGAGAACTTCGCCAAACTGGATTTTGGCTTCGCTGGCTGTAAAGCTATACATAATCCCACCTATTTTGGTCAAATCGTACCGATTCGTACCTATATTAGTTCTCGCGATGCTCTATTACAATCACAACTTTGACCATTGTCGACACCTCCAAAACATCAGCCAAACGGCACTTCGCGCGCCAAAATGCGTGCGATCACGTTAAGCGCGCCTTCGTCATTGTTGCTTTCGGTTCTGTAACGCGACACGGCGCTGACTGGCGCGGCGGCGTTCGCCATTGAGAAGCTGTAGCACGCCTGACGCAGCATTTCGATGTCATTGGCGCTGTCGCCTATCGCCACCACTTCACAATCATCAATGCCCCATTTTTCCTGAAGCAGCGCGATTCCGTGCGCTTTGTGGCAGCCAGGAATGATCAAATCCACAAACCCAAAACCGCTGGAAACCGGATGCATGATGTTTTCAATCGCGCCCAACTCAGCGTGCAGACGTTCCATCAAGGCATCAACGCCTTCGTGCGCCAGATTCAGCGAGAACTTAAAGATGGTGTCGTCGATATTGTAGAGATTGTCGCGCTTTTCCAGACGATGATAGTGATTCGCCAGCATGGCAATCACTTCGTCGGACATTGAGGTGTGCACGTACGCGCCGTTGCGGCCACAGACCACGGTGCTGATGTCCGGCTCTTTAGCGAGAATATCGAGGATTTGATGCACGCGCTCCTGCGCCAGTTCGCCGCAGAAGATCTCTTCATTGCTGTCAGAAACCCAGGCGCCGTTTTCCGCAACAAAAGCGATCTCGTCTTTGATATCAGGAAAGTAGCGCAGCAACTGATAATACTGATTGCCGCTGGCGACCACGAAACGAATGCCCTTCTCTTTCAGCAACGCATACTGACGCGCAAAGCGCTGCGCGTTGTATTGTTTGTTGTCATCGAGAAAAGTGCCATCCATATCCACCGCAATCATCTTCACTGCCATTTTGCTCTCCCGTTTGCTCATTCGGCTCTATAAAGGTTTTGTTAAGCTTACTCGCGGTGTGGATTATTGAGAATGTGAATAATGAGTTTGTTAACCGCTTTCAGAGATTTCCAGCCCATCTTTTACTGTATATCGGCGCCTTTTTCCCTGATCCAGGCACAAAACATCGCCGCCATCTCTTGCGCGTAAGCCTGAATCTCAGCTGGCGTGCGCGGCGATTCGGAAAAATGTTTCCCAACATTGCCCAGCGTACTGTTCAATAAATCTGCGGCGCGCGATCGTTCACTTTCCTCTGAGTGCGGTAATACTTCACGCAGAAAATCACTGATGACGTTTTGACCCGCCGCGCGCGCTTCCTGCACTTCCGGCGCATCACGATACAAAGGTGCGGCGTCATTCAGCGCGGTGCGCATCGCCGCCTCTTCACATTCCGAATGCAAAAACGCCAGTGTGAGATCGTGCAGTCGTTGACGCGGCGTGTTGGCGGTATTGCGCAGAATCGCACCTAACAAATCGCTAGTGCGTAGCCACTCTTCGCTTTGCAACCTGAAAAGAATAGCTGCCTTATTGGGGAAATATTGATACAGCGATCCAATACTGACGCCCGCGCGTTCCGCCACCCGCGCCGTGGTGAAACGCGCGGCGCCTTCCAGCGCCAAAACCTGAGTAGCCGCCTGCAAAATGGCGGAAACCAGCTCGCTGGAACGCGCCTGCCTGGGTCTTTTTCTCTCTGAAATCTTAATGTTACGTGGCTCAGTCACTATCATCTCCTGAACACGAATAGTGAAATGCGAATGATTCATCGTATTCTGTTGGCACAGCAAAATCCATTTGTCTGCACGGAGAACAACATGAATACCTTAACCTCTGCGCCACTGGCGCCGCTGCTGAATTACCTGTTTGAGCTGGCCGATAATATGGCGCATCCAACCAATAATGCCTTCAGAACCATGACTGACGCCGAGCAACATCGCCTGCTACACAGCAAAACCGATTACCTGGAACTTTATGGACATCTAAAAGAGGTGCCGTTAGCGGTATCGCGTGAAACCGGCAAGTTGCTGTATATGCTGGCGCGCAGCAGCAATGCCCAAACCATCGTTGAATTTGGCACCTCATTCGGCATTTCCACGCTGCATCTGGCGGCGGCGCTGCGCGATAACGGCGGCGGTAACATCATCACCTGCGAGTTTGAACCGGGGAAAGTGGCGTTAGCTCGTAACCATTTCGCCGATGCCGGCGTCAGCGATTTGATTGAGGTGCGCGTGGGCGATGCGTTGCAGACATTGAGCCGCGATCTACCGGCCACCATCGATATGCTGGTGCTGGACGGTGCAAAAGCGATTTACCCGGAGATTGTAACGTTGGTGCAGCCGTTTTTGCGTCCCGGCGCGCTGATTGTTGCCGACGATGCCGACTTCAGCCCGGAGTATCTGGAGCTGGTGCACAGTAATCGTGGTTTTATGTCGCTGCCGTTTAACGATGGGGTTGAGGTGTCGATGTGGGTTGGGAATGAGTCATTATGAAGGTCGCCAGGAATGGCGACCTGACTAATCAGTTAAACCATGGCTGGAACGGGTCGGGGAATTCCACCCAGTTATCGGGTCCGAGCGCCATTTCCTCATCGGTTAACAGCGCCTGTTCCAGTTTGCTAAGCAGCGCGTTTTCATCCATTTCTATGCCGATAAACACCAGTTCCTGTCGCGCGTCGCCGCTGCCGTCAACCCAGTTCTCTAAGATGTAGCCAAGGTTTTCCGCATCTTCCGGCCAGCGATCTTTTGGCACGCTGGCCCACCACATGCCGGCTAAACCCTGACGCGATACGCCGCCTGCCTGCGCCCATGAACCGGCATGACGCGGACGGCTGGCAAGCCAGAAGTAGCCTTTGGAACGCACCACGCCGTGCATCTCATTTTCAATCAAGTGAGCAAAACGCATCGGATGGAATGGACGACGCGCGCGGAACACGAAGTTACGAATGCCGTACTCTTCGGTCTCGGGCGTGTGTTCTCCACGCAACTCCTGCAGCCAGCCCGGCGCCTGCGCGGCGGCATCAAAATCAAACAAACCGGTGTTGAGCACCTGATCCAATCCCACTTTGCCGAATTCAGAGGTGATAATGTTGGCGCGCGGGTTGAGTGACGTCAGGATTGCCATCAGCCGCGCTTTTTCCGTCTCGTTAATCAGGTCGGTTTTATTAAGGATCAGTACATCGCAGAACTCGATTTGATCGACCAATAAATCCACCACCGTGCGCTCATCCTCAGCGCCCAATGATTCTCCGCGCGACTGAATGCTCTCATTCGATTCATAGTCACGCAGAAAGTTAAAGCCATCGACCACCGTCACCATGGTGTCGAGCGAGGCAACTTCAGACAGACTTTGCCCCTCTTCATCGGCGAAGGTGAAAGTCTCCGCCACCGGCAACGGTTCAGAAATGCCGGTCGATTCGATCACCAAATTATCGAAGCGGCCATCTTTCGCCAGACGATTGACCTCCAGCAGCAAATCTTCACGCAATGTGCAGCAGATGCAGCCGTTACTCATTTCCACCAGCTTTTCGTCGGTGCGCGACAGCTCTGCCCCGCCCTCGCGCACCAGCGCGGCATCAATATTCACTTCCGACATATCATTGACGATCACCGCCACACGACGCCCTTCGCGGTTATTGAGAATATGATTTAGCAGCGTGGTTTTACCTGCGCCAAGAAAGCCGGAAAGCACGGTGACGGGAAGTTTTTTGAAACCATCCTGATTTTGGGTTAATGCTGACATAGCAACTCCTCTGAGTGACAAGGTTCACAAGACGTATAGGCATACGCGCAATGGTGTTTTTTGATATGTTATAACATAACAATTAACGTTGTCATTGAGGAATGTTGAGCGATGGGATTGGTCGCCATGAATGGCGACCTTACGACGAACGGGGAAAACCTGCGATTACTGGTTGTCGGGATAACTCAAATCGATGGCGTTATCCGGCAACGTGGTGAAGTTTTTAACGATGGTGCGGAAATCCGCGTTCGGTTTTAGATCGGCAAACTGTTGCGGATAGAGATCTTTCGCCAGAATTTCCATGCCGATGATGTTGTACGGATGATTATAGAAGTGGTGGTACACGCCATACACGCGGCCCTGTTTCACCGGCTCGATCTGCGCCAGGCCGGTGCGCTTTAGCAGCGTCTGGAAGGTGGCTTTCACTTCTTCCGGCTGCACGCCATAACCAAACGGCAACACATTGGCGTTTGGACGTTTCGATCCGGTCATGATGTAGACATCCGGTTTCATGGCGATGATTTTTTCCAGCGCCACAAATCCGGCATTGCCCGGCAGCAGTTCAGAGCCGATATTTTTGCCGCCCACCGCTTCCACCAATCCGCCCCAGCCATTGTGGCTGTGCGTAAAGCAGCAGTTGTCGCTATTCCCGGCTATCGGCTCGATAAATACCGTTGGCTTCTCTTTTACTTGCGCCACGCCTTGGGTGATGCGCGCGAATTTCTGCTGATAGAAATCGGTATAAGCCCTGGCCTGGCTTTCGCGGTTCAGCACCTTACCAAGCAGCGTCACGCTCGGCGCGGTGTTCTGCGCGGGATGCAGTTCATAATCCAGGAACACCACCGGAATATGCAGATTCTGCAAGGTGCCGAGCACGCCCGATTGCTGTAACGCCGGTTTGGCGCGCAGTTGCGCAATCATCAAATCGGGTTTCTGCGCCAGCACGCTTTCGAGATTAACCTGGCCCTGATCGTCAAAGCCCATATCGACGATTTTCGTCGCTTGCGGCCAGCGCCCTTTAAGTACATCCCAGGTTTGCGTGTCCTGCTTTTTCGGCAGATTGTTCCACGCCACCACGCGCTTAAACGGATCCTCGCGATCCAGCAGCGCCAGCGTCAGAATGTCGCGCCCATCCTGCAATATGATGTGCTGCGGCTCTTTGTTGATGGTTTGCGTGTTGCCGTCCATATCGGTGACGGTCAGCGGATACGTGGAGGCAGCCGCCGCCGTTGAAGCCAGTAATCCCATTGCCAAAAGCAGGCGCGTTTTCATGCCAAAACTCCGTGGTAAAAAGAATAGTTATTATTATCAATTACCTTAACACAACCTTAAGTGGCGAGAATAAACGCCACTTCAATCAGTTGTAACAGAGTTTTATGCGGATGCTGTTAGGTGAAATCAGAGAGTTTTTGTCCGGAAGTGATCAGTTCCTGCAGCAGCATCTGGCGACGCTCCTGCGGCGTATCGCGGCTGACCATAAAACAGATTGCCGCCACCGCCTGACCGCTGCGCGAACGGATCGGCGCCGCCATGCAGCAGGT
The DNA here is from genome assembly GCF_019795975.1 of Pantoea sp. DY-17. NCBI lineage: Bacteria > Pseudomonadati > Pseudomonadota > Gammaproteobacteria > Enterobacterales > Erwiniaceae > Pantoea > Pantoea sp. DY-17. Next base: position 518,654 of record NZ_JAIMIG010000002.1, read on the forward strand.
AAAGCTTTCCGACAAGCCTTCGGTCATGCAGTAACCGAGTTTTCCAGCGTGATGAATTTCATCAAGAAACGCCTGCTTATCGAGGATCTGGCCGCTGGCGAGGCGATAATCCTCCTCCGGGATCAAATCCAGAATCGCGCTGTCCGACCAGTTACTCAGCAGCAAACGCCCGGTCGCGGTCCAGGTAATCGGCACACGCACGCCGATATCCGAAGTGATTTTGAACGGATGCGCATTGCTCTCAGAGAGCACCACGGTGTATTTGTTGCCCTCCAGCATGCAGAGCTGCACGGTTTCACCGTGGCGCGCCACAATCTCCACCATGAGTTGATGCGCCCGACGGATCAGATCGTTATGCGCCATATAATCCGCACCGTAATAGTGCATCTCACGGCCAAAGAACACTGCGCCTTCGGCATCCAGCTCCACCAAACCAGCTTCACTTAGCAGGCTGACTAATTCATAGATGCTGGAACGGGGTGCGCCGGTGGCGTCGATCAACGCGCGCATCGACATCGGCTGACGTGCGCTGTGCAACTGCCGAAAGATATCAATAACCCGGTCAACGCCGCGCGCCCGCGAGGGTTTTTCGTCCGGCATAAACTCACTCCTTGGTGGCTTGGGTACAAAAGGTAAAGGCAATGAAAGAAGGGCATGATACACCGCGCATCGGCTTTTACCCATCCCGGATTAAATAAATATTAATTACCTGCCATTAATTAGCACGATCAATTTTGGTGCCTCATTATGGCGCAATACGCTCACTCAACATTTATAAAACTACGATAAAGATCACACTCCAATATAAACACAGACAAAAGTTAATTTTATTTTGCGATCCCGACGACATCACAAAAAATTAAATCGCTGTGCACATATTGCAAAAGAAAAATTCCTGTGCAAATCTTGCCCTATCCAGTATTGCAGATAGCAGTCTGGTATATCAGACAAGACAGTAAGCAGATTTTCGCTGCAACAGGAGCAGAAAGGGATGACGATTAAACGTTATGGCGTAGAAGGCGGAACCGGTACCGGCGGGCAGAAACTGCCGTTTGCCCGCGCGGTTGAAGCCGATGGCTGGCTCTACATCTCTGGCCAAACACCGATGCGCGACGGCGAAGTGGTGGAAGGTGGCATCATCGAACAGACGCAGCTGGCGTTCGAAAACTGTCTCACCATCATGCGCGAAGCCGGTTATCGCGTCGAGGATGTGGTGCATGTCACGGCGGTATTAACTGATGCGCGTTATTTCAGTTCATTTAATAAAGTATTTAGTGAGATATTTAGCGGAAATCCCCCGGCGCGTATTTGTAGCGTGCAGGATTTAGTCGTCGACTGCAAAGTCGAAGTCGATATGAAATGCTTCCGCGCCGATCGTAAATAAACATTACGGTTAAAACAGGCTGGCGAACTTTTACTTTCTCCGCCCACACCAGGACAGCCTGTTATTAATTGATGCCTTTCTATTTTGCTGTGAAATAACGGTATTACACCGTCTCGTCAAAATTTCTAAAGAGAGCATAACAATGAAGACAACATCGCTAAAAGTGAGCCTCCACGCGCTAGCCGGCGCGCTGGTATTACTGACGCTGGCGGGCTGTACGCCAACCGAAGAGAAAAAAGAAGCGGGCGCTGCGCCGCAGTCAGCGCTGCAAACCGTATTGCAACGTGGCACGCTGCGCGTCGGTGACTGCCTGAGTTTCGCCCCGTTCGGTTTTTACGATAAAGACGGTAACCCGGACGGCTACGATGTTGATCTCGCCAAAGCGCTGGCCAAAGAGATGGGCGTGAAACTGGAAATGGTCAACACCACCAGCGCCAACCGCATTCCTAATCTGCAAACCAATAAAGTGGATGTGGTGTTCTGCAACTTCACCCGCAATCTGGAACGCGCCAAAGAGATCGGCTTCACCAACCCGTATGTGGTGGCGAGTGAAGCAATGCTGGTGCGCAAGAACAGCGGCATCCAGTCCGCACACGATATGGGCGGCAAAACCATCGCCACGGTGAAAGGCTCGACCAACGGTGACGAAGTGCGCAACCTGGGCATTGACGTGAAGATTCAGGAGTACGACTCATCGCAGGCTGCCATCCTCGCGGTGAAACAGGGCCAGGCTGATGCGATGATCGAGGATAACAACTTCCTCGCCTATCAGGCCAAGCTCGACCCGACGTTAACCGTGACCAATGAAGCGCTGGTGCCGCTGGAATACAACGCCTTTGGCGTGAAACAGGGGGATCAGGTCTGGACCAACTACCTCAACGAATTCCTGTTTGAAATTAACGCCTCCGGTGAAAACGCCCAGCTGTATCAGAAATGGTTCGGCAACAAACCGCGTTATCCGCTGAATCCGCAATATTGATCCCCACGCGGCGCGGCAACTGCTGCTGCGCCGCCCGAAGGAGCAGAACCATGAGTTATCAATGGCTAACCCTGTGGCGCTACGCCGACACTTTTCTTGCCGCCGCGTGGCTTACCTTGCAAGTGACATTGCTGGCGTTTGCGCTGGCGGTGGCGCTCGGTTTGCTCTCGGCGCTGGCGAAAGCGTCGCCGCTGGCCCCGCTGCGCTGGATCAGTCACTGCTACGTTGAGTTCATCCGCAACACGCCGGTGCTGCTGCAGATCTTCATCATCTTTTTTGGTCTGCCGTCGCTCGGCATCACCATGAGCGCCTTTACCGCTGGCGTGCTGGCGCTGGGGATTAACGTCGGTGCCTACCTGTCCGAAACCTTCCGCGCAGGCATTCAATCGGTGCCGAAAGGCCAGCTTGAAGCCGCATGGGTGCTGGGCATTCCCCGTCGTCAGGTGTTTCTCACCGTGGTGCTGCCGCAGGCTGCGCGCGCGGTGTGGCCCGCCATTATCAACAACCTGATTCAGCTGCTGCTCGGCACCTCTTTGCTGTCAGCGATTGCGCTGCCTGAACTGACCGGCACCGCCACAGTGATTAATGCGCGCACGCTGCTGTATATCCAGACATTTAGCGTCGTTGCCCTGGTCTATCTGGTGCTGAGCAACCTGTTCTCCTGGCTGGGAACGATGGCAGGACGGCGCATGTTCCACCCGCCGCTGGTGACCCCGGTAAAAAAGTCCGCCTGGTGGTGGGCAAGAAAATGGCTGACTAATCCAGTGAAACGGGAGAACGCGCTATGAACGAGTTAATCATTAGTTCGTTACCGATTCTGCTAAAAGGGCTCGGTATCACGCTGCTGCTGTCGGTGGCCGCGATCATTGGCAGCACGCTGCTGGGCTTGCTGGCGGCGGTGTTGCGCACCAGCCGCTTGCCCGTTCTGAAGCAGATTGCGGTGATCTACACCGAGCTGTTTCGCGGCACGCCGGTACTGATCACGCTGATGTTCATCTACTTCGGCGTCGCCTATTTCGGCTATGACATCAACCTGTTTGCCGCCGGTATTCTTGGCCTGAGCATCTATCAGGGTGCGTATATCGCGGAAGTGTTCCGCGCCGGCATCGAAGCGGTGCCGAAAGGCCAGTGGGAAGTGTCATGGATTTTGGGCCTGTCGAAGCGTCAGACCTTTATGAGCGTGATCCTGCCGCAAACGCGCGGCATCGTGCTGCCGCCGCTGGCGGGCCAGTATCTTTCCCTGATCAAAGACACCTCGATCGTCAGCATGATCGGCATGTCCGAACTGATGCATCAGGGCCAGGCGATTGTCGATCGCATCGGTCAGCCGGTGGTGGTTTACGGTCTGGTCGCCCTGCTCTACTTCGCCGTCTGCTTCCCGCTTTCCCGTTGGGTTCAACATCATCAAACCAGGAGCCAAATCTCATGAGCAAATCCGCGATTACCTTAAGCCGGATAACCAAATCGTTTGGCGCAACCCAGGTGCTGAAAGAGATCAGCCTGGATGTTTCACCGGGCGAAGTGCTGGTGCTGATTGGCGCATCCGGCTCTGGCAAAAGTACCGTGCTGCGCATCATGAGCGGGCTGGAAGTGGCCGACGGCGGTGAAGTGTGGGTCAACGACGTGCCGCTGCACCAACGCAAGCGCGCCAGCGAAATCTGCGGTCACGTTGGCATGGTGTTCCAGCAGTTCAACCTGTTCCCGCACAAAACCGCGCTCGGCAACGTCACGCTGGCGCTGATCAAAGCGCAAAAGCTGTCGGAAGCCGAAGCCAATAAACGCGGCATGGCGGTGCTGACGCGCGTCGGACTGGCCGAGCGCGCGCATCACTATCCGGCGCAGCTTTCCGGTGGTCAGCAGCAGCGCGTGGCGATTGCCCGTGCGCTGGCGGTAGAACCGAAAATCATGTTCTTCGATGAAGCTACCTCGGCGCTGGACCCAGAACTGGTAGGCGAAGTCATGGAAGTGATGCGCAGCCTGGCGCGTGAAGGCATGACGATGGTGGTGGTGACACACGAAATGGGCTTCGCGCGCAAAACCGCTGACCGCGTGGTGTTTATGGATCAGGGCGTGATTGCCGAACAAGGTTCGCCCGAGCAGATTTTCGTCAATCCACAGAACCCGCGCACGCAGCAGTTTTTATCGCGCGTACTTGAGCACTAACAGGAGGATCTATGTCGATTCGCTTTCCGCTGCAGGCGGATGGATTACTGGATGCGCAGCAAACCGCGCCACGTTTTAAATCGGTTGCCGGAGCCGGCGAGTCGCCGCTAGCTCTCGGCACGGCGGTGCTGAGCAGCGATCAGGTGTTTTCGCCGCTGATGATCATGAAACAGTCGGCGCTGGAGAACAATCTGCGCCAGCTGGCAGACTTCTGCCGCGAAAACGGCGTGATGCTGGCCGCGCACGGGAAAACCACGATGTCGCCTGCCGTTCTGCGCCGCGCGATTAGCGCAGGCGGCGCCTGGGGTTTGGGTGCCGCCACGCCCGCGCAGGTGCGCGCGCTGCGTCAGTTCGGTATCCGCAATGTGTTTCTCGCCAACGAGTTGGTCGATCCGGCGGGTATTCGCTGGATTGCGCAGTGGCAGCAGCAGCATCCCGATCATGGCTTCCTGTGCTACGTCGATTCGCTGCAAGGCGTGAAGCTGTTGGCGCAGAACCTCGGCGATAGCCGGATTTCGGTGCTGCTGGAGATGTCTGTCAGCGGCGGCCGCACCGGTTGTCGTTCTCAGCAAGATGCGGTGGTGATTGCCGAAGCGATCGCCGCCTGCCCGGCGCTCAAGCTGGTGGGGGTCGCCGGTTATGAAGGCGCGCTCGGTGCAGGCCGCGATGAAAGCGGCATTCAGCGTGTGAAGGATTACTGCCAGATGATGATCGCTACCGCTGAATTGCTGGCGGAAAAGCAGCTGTTTACCAGCGACCACATCATCCTCAGCGCCGGTGGCGGCGCCTGGTTTGATGTGGTGACAGCGTGCTTCACCGCGGCGAAACTGCCGCTGCCGATGACGCCGCTGATCCGGTCCGGCGCCTATATGGCGCACGACAGCGGACTCTATGCACGCATCGCGCCCTTTGCTCAGCCGGGCGCAACGCATCATTTTGCTGCCGCGCTGGAGATTTGGGGCCGCGTATTGTCGCGTCCGGAGCCAGGCCTGGCATTCATCGATTTTGGCCGCCGCGATGTCCCGTTCGATCAGGATCTGCCAAATCCGCTGTGGATCCGCAACGCCGATGGCAGCGCACCACGCGCGGCGACGCATTTGCGTATCAGTGATGTGAACGATCAGCATGCTTATCTGTTATTGCCGGAGGATGAGCCGCTGCAGGTGGGCGATTGGGTCGGCTGCGGTATTTCGCATCCTTGTACCGCCTTTGATAAATGGCGCTATCTGCCGCTGGTGGATGATGATTATTGCGTCACAGATTCACTGGAAACAGCGTTTTGATGGGTAATTAATCGGTGATCGTAGCGGGGCAATTTATTGCGCGATAAATCGCGCCGCTACGGAATGGTGCATCTGTTGTAGCGACGCAATTTATTATATCAACGCCAACCCAACTCCGGTGCAACGTGGGTCAAAATGCTCTCAATCACGTGCGCACAGTAATCCACGCCTAACTGATTCGGGATGGTCAGCAACAGCGTATCCGCTTCGGCAATCCCTTCGTCCTGCGCCAGCTGTTTGATCAACTGATCCGGCTCGGCGGCATAACTGCGACCAAAGATGGCGCGGGTTTTCTCGTCGAGGAAACCCACCGAATCCCGATCCTGTCCACTGCGACCAAAGTAGGCGCGGTCGGTGTCGTTGGTCAGCGCAAAAATGCTGCGGCTCACCGAAACACGCGGCGTACGCTGATGGCCCGCCGCTTCCCATGCCTGACGATAAGCACGAATCTGCTTCGCCTGCTGCACGTGGAACGGCTCGCCAGTTTCATCATCTTTCAGGGTGGAGCTTTGCAGGTTCATGCCCTGCTGCGCCGCCCAGATAGATGTCGCGTTGGAACCCGATCCCCACCAGATACGCTCACGCAAACCGGCCGAGAACGGCTCAAGACGTAACAAGCCCGGTGGATTGGGGAACATCGGCTGCGGATTGGGTTTAGCAAAACCTTCACCGCGCAGCACTTCCAACAGTTCCTCGGTATGGCGACGGCCCATATCGGCATCGCTTTCACCGTTTTGCGGATCAAAGCCAAAGTAGCGATAGCCTTCGATAACCTGCTCCGGCGAGCCACGGCTCAGACCGAGCTGCAGACGACCGCTAGAAATCAGATCCGCCGCACCGGCATCTTCCGCCATATACAGCGGGTTTTCGTAGCGCATGTCGATCACGCCGGTACCAATTTCAATCTTTTTGGTGCGCGCACCGACCGCCGCCAGCAGCGGAAACGGCGAGCTTAACTGACGCGCAAAGTGGTGCACGCGGAAGTAAGCGCCATCGGCACCCAACTCTTCGGCGGCGACGGCTAAATCAATCGATTGCAGCAGTACGTCCTGCGCCGAACGGGTGGCGGATTGTGATGATGGGGTCCAGTGACCAAAAGATAAGAAGCCAATCTTTTTCATGCTGAAATTCTCCTCGTGAGCCGCGCCGGCTCGAACGTTTTCAATGCAGCAAGGTTACGCCACAGACGAGGTGACTGATAGCCAATAGATTTCGCGCGCTTCATCAACTTTTTTGCATAACTAAGAAAAAGAGATTCTTTGTGTTCATCACGGTGATCAATCATCGTCAAAAGCCTAATCACTGTTTACAGGTTCGGCTTCACCATGAGTAAAGGGACATCCGCCTATCTCAGTGCGCAACAGCGTGACGTGGTGCATCAACTGGCGCGCAGCTGGCTGTGGCGTAGCGAATTGCCAACGTGGCTATTGATGGTGGCGGTGTACGGCGGTTGGTTCGCCAGCGTTGTCTATTGGCGAACGTTGGGGTTAACGCTGAGCACGCTGCTGCTGGTCCTGTTTACCACCTGGTATATGTCGCTGCAGCACGAGTTGATTCACGGCCACCCGACGCGTTTTCCCCGTCTCAACCAGCTGTTCGGCACGCTGCCGCTGGCGGTGTGGTATCCGTATGGCTTATACCGCGACTCGCATCTGGCGCATCACCGCAACCACACGCTGACCGATCCCGATGAAGATCCGGAAACCTACTACCTTTCGCCGGCGCGCTGGGCGCAACTCAAGCCGTGGCAGCAGCAGGTGATTCATCTACGCAACACCTTTCCCGGACGTTTGCTGATAGGCCCGCTGCTGGATATGGCCGCCACCCTCAAAAAACTGGTGCATGCATTTATTGATCGCGATAAACCGGCGATGGCGATGTGGATTATTCATCTCACCTTACTGAGCGGGCTGTTTTACTGGATGACGCTGCACGGCTTCTCGCCGCTGTGGTTGGTGCTGACGGTGAGTTATCCGGCGCTGATGCTGACCAAAGTACGATCCTTCTACGAGCATCGTGCCGACGAGGAGCCGCTGGCGCGCTCGGTCAATAACGAAGCCGCGTTGCCATGGCGTTTGCTGTTCCTCAATCTCAACTATCATTCTGTACATCACGATCTACCCGGTTTGCCGTGGTACGGATTACGCAAAGTCTATTTGCTGTATCGCGATGGTTATCACCAGCGTAACCACGGTTTTCGCGTCGCCGGTTATGGCGAATGGATAACCCGCTTCTGGCGCAAATCGGTCGAGGTTAATGCCCATCCGGGTACGCAAAAGGATGCACAGGATGCCCACTCTTTCGTTACCGATGTACGACATCAATCATCAGGCGACTCTCGGCCTGACCTCAGCGCTAACGACGCTGCTGCAACAACGCGGCGTGCCAGCTGAAGTTAGCTGGCCGCAGGATTTACTGCCGCACTGGCGCGATGACCGGCTGCTGCTGAGCCAAACCTGTGGTTATCCGTTGGTGGAGCTGCTGCCCGATGTGCAGCTGGTTGGCACCTTCCTCTCCAGCGCCCAGGGCTGCGACGGCCAGCGTTATCGCAGCTGGCTGGTAGCGCGCAGCGCAGATGAGAACCTGACGCTAAGCGACTTTCGCGGACGGCGCGCGGTGTGCAACAGCAACGATTCCCACTCCGGTTTCAACTCGCTGCGCTACGTGATTGCGCCGCTAGCGCAGGACGGGAAATTCTTCAGCGCAACCCGCTTCAGCGGCAGCCATCGTCAGTCGCTGGCGGCGTTGCGCGCGGGCGAGGCGGATATCGCGGCGATTGATTGCATCACCTGGGCGCTGCTGCGCCGCAATTTCCCGCAGGAGCTGGCGGGGCTGGAGATCATCGGCGAAACACCGCTGTGCGCCGCGCTGCCGCTTATTACGTCAGCCAAAACCGATGCAGCAACCCTTGAGAAATTGCGCAGTGCGTTGAGCGAACTGACCAGCGATAAGCGTTATCAGGATCTGTTAGCGGAGAGTTTGATTAGTGGATTCAGCGTGAGCGATCGGGCGTTTTATGACGAAGTGCGGGAGTGGAAAGATCGCGCCGCCGCGCTGGGCGTGACGGCGTTGTGATGTTCAACATTGCGCAATAAATTGCGCCGCTACGGAATGTGCGGTGATTGATTACCGTACACATAAAGCGCACATATTCGTAGCGGCGCGATTCATCGCGTTCATTTGACCTTTAAGCCACTTCGACCCTGTGCCGCTGCGCCGCAAACTGATTCTCGGGTTCGGGCAAGCCGAGATTTTCACGCAGCGTCTCGCCTTCATACTCTTTGCGATAAATACCCCGCGCCTGCAACAGCGGAATGACCTGCGCCACAAAATCATCAAACGCCGTTGGCGTACCGCCACGCACGATAAAACCGTCGGTTGCGCCCTGCAGGAACCAGTTTGCCAGCCCTTCGGCAACCTGCTCCGCCGTACCCAGGAAACTCGGACGCGGCGTCGCTTCTTCCAGCGCCGCCTGGCGCAGCGTTAAGCCACGTTCGCGCGCGTTCTGTTTGATCTTGTCGGTGGTGCTGCGGAAGCTGTTGCTGCCCAACTCGCCAATGTCCGGGAAAGCTTCATCCAGCGCATACTGGCTGAAATCGTGATGCTCGAAGTAGCGGCCAAGATACTCCAGCGCTTTATCGATGGTCACCAGCTCGGCGGTTTGCTGATAGCGGCGCTCGGCATCCTGTTCCGTTTCGCCAATAATCACGCTGATGCCCTGGAACACACGGATATCATCGGCATCGCGCCCGCGTGCCACCAGCCGGCGACGGACGTCTTCACGGAACTCGCGCGCCTGCTCCAGCGTTTCCTGGCGGGTATAAATGGCATCGGCGGCTTCGGCGGCAAAAGCTTTGCCCGCTTCCGAAGCGCCTGCCTGGAACACAATCGGACGGCCCTGCGGCGAGCGACCCACGTTGAGCGGTCCCTGCACCGAGAAGTAGTGTCCTTTATGATTCAGCGTATGCAGCTTCTCGGCGGCGAAGAATTCTCCGCTCTGTTTGTCGCGCACAAAGGCATCGCCTTCCCACGAATCCCACAGTCCTTTCACCACCTGCAAATACTCGCTGGCAACGCGGTAACGCTCGTCGTGTTCTGGATGGATGCTGCGCGAGAAGTTTTTCGCCGAACCTTCCAGCGGCGACGTCACCACGTTCCAGCCGACGCGACCGCCGCTCAGATGATCGAGGCTGGCGAACTGGCGTGCCACGGTAAACGGCTCGCTGTAGGAGGTGGAAAGCGTAGCGACCAGACCGATTTTCTGGGTCACCAGCGACAGCGCCGACAGCAAGGTGATCGGCTCAAAACGGTTGAGGAAGTGCGGAATCGACTGCGGCGTGATGTACAAGCCATCGGCGACAAACAGGAAATCGATCTTCGCCTGCTCAGCTTTGCGCGCCAGATCCAGCACGTAATCGATGTTAATGCTGGCATCCGCCACCGCATCGGGATGACGCCATGCCGACATGTTGCCGGATACACCCTGAATAATCGCGCCCAGCCGCAGCTGGCGTTGTGTCTGACTCATTCTGCTCTCCTTAGTATGCGTTCGCGGGCTGCCAGTCAGGAATGACCGGCAGCGCCTGTAACAGTTTTTGCGTCCACGGATGCTGCGGCGCGGCGAACACCTGCTGCAGCGCCCCGCTCTCCACCACTTGCCCGTTCTGCATCACCAGCACGCGATCCGCCAGATGCTGGATCACGCCGAGATCGTGAGAGATAAACAGCAGCGCGGTGCCGTGTTCGGCCTGCATATCGGCCAGCAGATCCAGCACCTGCGCCTGCACCGAAACATCGAGCGCGCTGACCGGCTCATCGGCCACCAGCAGCGCCGGATTCGGTGCAAAAGCGCGCGCAATCGCCACGCGCTGGCGCTGGCCGCCGGACAGCTGCTGCGGATAACGCTGCAGGAAGCGATCGCCGAGCTGCACTTCATCCAGCAGTTGACGCACGCGCTGACGCCGCGCATCGCCGTAAATTCCGGCACTATCGAGGCTTTCGCCGATAATTTTCTCCACCGTGTAGCGCGGGTCGAATGAGCTGAACGGATCCTGCGCGATCAGCTGCAAGCGCGCACGCCGGGCGCGGCGCGCTTTCTCCGGCAGACGATCCCAGCGCTCACCTTCCAGCAGGAGGGTGCCGCTGTCCGGTTCGGTTAAGCCCATCACCACTTTCACCAGCGAGGTTTTGCCGGAGCCGGATTCGCCGACCACGCCAAGCGTCTCTCCGGCGTGCAGCGTGAAGTTGATGTCGTTGAGCACCAGGCGATCGCCATAGGCTTTATGCAGGCCGATGCCTTCCAGCAACGGTGCGCTGCTGCATGTCGGGCGCGGCGGCAGCGGCGTCGGTTCAGCCGCGCTCAGGCGCAGACCGCGCGTGGCGGGCGTTGGCACCGCGCGCAGCAGGCGCTGCGTCCAGGCGTGTTGCGGACGATGGAGCAGCGGGCCGCTGTTGCCCTGCTCCACCACTTCGCCATCGCGCATCACCAGCACGCGATCCGCCAGTTCCGCCACCACCGCCAAATCGTGGCTGATCAGCAGCAGGCCGTGGCCGTCGCGGCGGCGCTGCGCCAGCAGTTGTAGAATCTGGCGCTGCACCGTCATATCCAGCGCGGTGGTCGGTTCATCGGCGATCAACAAGGTTGGCGTACCGGCCAGCGCGGTAGCAATTAACGCACGCTGGCGCTGGCCGCCCGAGAGCTGATGCGGATAGCGTTCGAGGCGGCTTTCGGCATCGTGAATGCCCGCCGCCTTCAGCAGTGCGAGGCTTTTGTCCTGCAAATTGTTGCGATGACCGGCGGCGCTTAGGGCATCACTCAGCTGCTGACCAATGCGGCGCAGCGGATCGAGCGACACCAACGCGTCCTGCAACACATAGCCAATGCGGCGACCGCGCAGCGCGCGCCAGTCGCTGCGGCTGGCGTGGCGCATATCGCGGCCGTCAATGGTGAAACGGTCGGCGGTTAATACTGCGCCCTCCGGCAGCAGGCCAAGCAGGCTGCGCGCGGTCAGGGTTTTGCCGGAACCGGATTCCCCGACCAGCGCCACGGATTCGCCCGCCGCGACCTGCAGGTTGAGGTTTTTCACCACCTGCTGCGGCCCGAAACGAATCGAGAGATTCTGGATATCAATAAACGGCTGGCTCATGCGGATCGTCCTTCAAAACGTGCCTGCCAGTAACGACCCAGCGTATTCACCGCAATCACCGTCAGCGTGATAAACACGCCCGGCCACACGGCGATCCACCATGCGTTACGCAGATAATTGCGTCCTTCCGCCAGCATCAGGCCCCATTCGGCGGTCGGTGGCTGCGGCCCCATGCCGAGGAAACTCAGTCCGGCGGTACCGATAATCGCGGTGCCGAGCCCCAGCGTGGCCAGCGCCGGCACCTGCGCAATGGCGTGCGGCAAAATGTGGCGCGTGATCAGCGTGAAGCGTGACAGGCCAAAGGTGCGCGCCTGTTCAACATACCCGGAGGTCATCACGCTGTAGGTTTGTGCCCGCACCACGCGGGCAAAACGCGGCACCGATGCGACGCCGAGCGCGATAATCAGGTTGTTAGTGCCGGGCCCGGTAAAGGCGATCAGCATCAGCGCTAGCAGCAGATCGGGAAAGGCGGAAATCACATCCACCGCGCGGCTCAACAGCTCATCAACCACGCCACGCGCCAGCGCCGCCACCAATCCCAGCAAGGTGCCAAACACCACCGCCAGTGCCATCGCCGCCACGCTGATCAGCAGCGAATAGCGGCTGCCGTAGATCACGCGCGTCAGCAGATCGCGTCCCAGCTGGTCGGTGCCTAACCAATGTTGCGCCGACGGCGGCAGCTGCGCGTTAACTGGATCGGCCAGCAGCGGATCGCTGTGCGCCAGCCACTGCGGCGCGATCACCGCGATAGACAATACAATGATAAACAGAATCGCTGCCCACACCGCGGCGGGCAGCGCAACCGGAAGACGTTGCAGTGCGGCAATCATGATTTGCTCTCCCCGCGCAGACGCGGATCAATCCACAGCGACAGGATGTCAACCAGGGTGCTCATCACCACGTAGATCAGCGCCGAGAGAATGGCTACAGCCAGCACCACCGGCAGATCCTGCGCCAGCACGGCATCGACGGTCAGTTTGCCAAGACCGGGACGACCAAATACCTGTTCAGTAATCACCGCGCCGCTCAGCAATCCGCCCACCAGCCAGCCGGTTAACGTGACGGCAGGCAGCGCCGCATGACGCAGCGCGTGGCGCAGACGAATGGTGGTTTCCCCTACGCCCCACGCGCGCAGCGTGAGGGTGAATGGCGCATCCAGCGCGCGCTCCAGCTCGCGGCGCAGCAGCTGAGCGATCACCGCGCCCTGCGCCAGACCGAGCGCCAGCGCCGGTAGCACCAGCGACGACAGCGAGCGATCGCCCGCCACCGGGAACCAGCGCAGCGTGAAGCTGAAAATAAACAGCAGCACGATGCCCATCCAGAAAGAGGGCGTGGAGGCCAGCAGCAGCTCGACACCGTTAGCCACGCGGCGACCAATGCGACGATGCGCGGTGCCGACGGCAATCACCACCGCAAAAATAATGCTGACCAGCAGCGCCGCCAGCGTCAGTTTGATGGTGGGCCACAGCTGCGTGGCCAACAGATGGCTGACTTCGGTATTCAGCATGTAAGAACGACCAAAATCGCCGTGCAGCACGCGCCACATATAGTGCAGATATTGCCACCACAGCGGTTCGTTCAGGCCCCATTCGGCGCGGATCGCCGCCTCAATGGCCGGCGTGCGCAGCTGCTCACCGATCAGCAGGCTGACGATATCGCCCGGCGCCAGATGCACGCCGAGAAAGGCCAGCGAAACCGCCGCCCATAGCACCAATACGCCGCCCAGCAGGCGGCTGACGATGCGGCGCGTCAGGTCGCTGCGCCACACCGATGGCCGACGCGCGCGTGGCGTGCGGGTGACAATGCTTTCCAGACTCATCTTCGCCTCCTGATTAGTGGTCGCTGAGCCAGATGTCGTACGCGTTCTCCGGCATCTGTTTAAAACTGCGGAAACCGGCACCGTGCACGTAGCTGGCGGTGGCGATCTGGTCTTCTGGTTCATACAGCGGGATCGCCAGCGCCTGCTGTCGCAGCGCGTATTGCTGCAGCTGGCTGTAGAATTTACGGCGCTGATTAATATCCAGCGTCGCTGCCGCCTGATCGAGCCAGCCGTTGATTTGCGGGCTGTTGACGCGGCTGTAGTTAATCGGCCCGCCAGCTTTTACTGGGCGATAGTGGTTTTCGATATCGATGCCGTCGGTTTCGGTATTCGAGTTAGCAATCGAGCCGAAGTGGCCGGTGTTGCGCACGTCGGTGTAGGTGCCAGAATCGACATAGCGCAGTTTGATCTCCACGCCGAGACGCTGGCGCGCCTGCGCCTGAATCGCCTGCAGCAGCACATCGCGTTGATCGCGCACCGTTGCCTGCGCCTGAATCACTTCAATGCTCAGGCGCTGGCCGTCTTTGGTGCGGAAACCGTCGCTGTCGCGCGTTTGCCAGCCCGCTTCATCCAGCAGCTGGTTGGCGACAGCGGGATTGTTACCATACTGACCTTCGAGATCGTTGTTGTAGAGCGGATCGACCGGCGAAGTAATCCCCCACGCGCGGGTGCGTTCGCCGCGATACACCGACTTCAGCAGCGGATCGATATCCAGCCCTTGTAGTAATGCCTGACGCACTTTCACATCCTGCGTCGGGCCGTATTCCACATTAAGGAACAGTGAATATGGCGTGCCGGTATTCAGCGCGTGCTGATAAGTGAAGTCGGGATTGTCTTTGAATTCACTGGCGTCATTACCGGAAATCCCTTCAATCGCGTCCAGCTGCCCGGACAGCAGCGCGCCGGTACGCACCGAGGATTCCGGCAGGAAGCGATAGGTCACGCGTTCCAGATAGGCCGGGCCTTGATGCTTAGCGGTGGCGGGCGCCCAGTTGTAGTGCGGGTTGCGTACGAATGTCACCTGCTGGCCTTTTTCGTAGCTCTCGATAATAAACGGCCCGGTGCCCGCAATCTCTTTGCCACCGGCTTTCAGCTGCGGCGAGTTCCAGCTGGCCGGTGCCAGAATCTGCAATTTGGCGGCGAACGACAGGAACGGCGAATAGCCCTGCTTCAGCGTGATGGTGACGGTGTGATCGTCTGGCGTCGCCACGCTGGCAATTCTCGCGCCCAATGCGCAGATGCTGCTGCCGGCGCAATACTTTGCATCCTGCACATGGCGGAAATTCTCGGCCACCGCGTTAGCATCCAGCTTCTCGCCGTTGGAAAAGGTGACGTCGCGGCGCAGGCTAAAGCGATACACTTTGCCGTCCGGACTGACCTCATAACTTTCTGCCAGCCACGGTACAAAGCTGCCGTCGGTTCGACGCGCCAGCAGCGATTCCCACACGTTGCGCAGCGTCACTTCCGCTTTGGATTGCCCATTTAGCTGCGGGTTAAACGGCACGGGTTCAGTTTCGACGCCGAAGGTTAAGCTGCCGCCGCTGCGCGGTTGCTCAGCGGCTAAAAGAGATGCGCTTCCCAGCAGGCAGGTCACACCCAGCGCGAGAGTGATTGAATTCGCTTTCATAAGATCCTTGGTGGTTGCAGGTGCTTTTTTAGTTATTCAGGCGATTTTGGCGATGGGTTGATCGGCTGGCGGGTTGAATTCCTTTTTCAGAAACACCAGCGCTTCGCCTAATGGATTGGTGCGGTGATGGAACGGTTGATAACCGCGACGCAGATAGAGCTCGCTCAGCCATGGATGCTTGATGGCGGTGGCGAGATAGACGCCCGGCGCTTTCAGCGTCTCTTTCAGCAGGGTTTCTTCGGCGTAGGTGATGATGTCGCGGCCGTAGCCCTGCCCTTTGTAATCAGGGTCGACGGCGAACCAGTGGATAAACGGCAGCGACGAAGGCGCATGTTCATCCTGCTTCCACGGAAAACGCACCGTGACGGTCGCCACCGCGCGTTTCCATTTGCGTAGCACCAGCACGGTTTCCTGCTCGATGACGCGGCGCACCTGCTCGACGTTGCCCTGTGAAATGGTGAAATGCACATCCAGCGCCACCAGCGCAGCATAGGCGCGTTGCAATAGCGCAAATATTTCTTCCGCATCGTCGGGCTTGGCAACTTCAATTAGCTGACTCATGGTGACCATTTCCTTATTCAATCCTGCCGAAAGTATTAAAATCCGGCGGATTAAAGTAAACCGAGAATAACGGCAATCGATTTGTTGAATATGGGAAATGGTATTTTATTGCGATGCAATAATGCCCACGGAAATAAAACCCTCGTAGGGTCGCCATTAATGGCGTAATGCTTGTCAGTTAAGCAAGCATTTTGCTTTGAACAGGTAGCGGGCTCTGACACATCTGCTGCGTCACGGGCCGTCCTCGCGCCGCTTACGCGGTACCTTCGGCTTCAACGTTGTGCCAAACGGACCGTTCGCGGATCGGCCGTCCTGGCCGGCCCCGAACTGCCTCACGCATCCCTGCGTGAGGCTCCTGGCCCAACGTAAAAGCCTCAGCGCTGCGGATAGCCCTTTTGCCGCAGCAGACGCGCCAGCGCCTTTAGCAAATGTGCCCTTTTCAAAAACACGCACAGAAGTTTAAGCAGGCCGGGGCCACTTTTGGGCAGGCAATCCGCAGCGCTGAACGCAGCGAGGAAGCCAGGAGAGCCCGCAGGACGCGGGCGAAAGGCGGAGCCGGAACGGGCGATATTACGGTTTAGTTACCCACACATCGTAAACGCTTTCTGGCATCTGCTTATAGCTGCGGAAACCGTAGCCATGCACGTAGCTGGCGGTGGCTAACTGATCTTCCGGTTCGTAGAGCGGCACTGCCAATGCCAGTTGCGGTAATGCGACCTGCTGCAGTTGGCTGTAGAAATCGCGGCGTTTCTTAAGATCCAGCGTGCTGGCGGCTTTATCCAGCAAGCCATTGATCTTCTCATCGTTGACGCGGCTATAGTTAATTGCGCCGCCCTGAGCGATCGGACGATAGTGGTTTTCGATATCCACGCCATCGGTTGGCGTGTTGGAGTTGGCGATGGTGCCAAACTTGCCGCTTTTACGCACATCGGCATAAGTACCAGAATCAACGTAGTTCAGCTTGAGATCCACGCCAAGACGCTGACGCGCCTGCGCCTGAATCGCCTGCAGCAGCACATCGCGCTGGTCGCGCACCGTTGCCTGTGCCTGAATCAGCTCAATGCGCAGACGCTGACCATCTTTGGTGCGGAAGCCTTCGCCATCGCGGTTTTTCCATCCTGCTTCATCCAGCAGGGTATTGGCCGCATCCGGATTGTTGCCGTATTTGCCCTCTAGCTCTTTGTTGTAAAGCGGATCGATGGGCGACGTGATGCCCCACGCGCGGGTGCGTTCGCCGCGATACACCGACTTCAGCAGCGGATCGATATCCAGCCCTTGTAGTAATGCCTGACGCACTTTCACATCCTGCGTCGGGCCATATTCCACGTTGAGGAACAGAGAATATGGCGTACCAGTGTTCAGCGCATGCTGATAGGTAAAGTCGGGATTGTCTTTGAACTCACCGGCATCGTTACCGGAAATGCCTTCAATAGCATCAACCTGACCAGACAGCAGCGCGCCAGTGCGCACCGAAGATTCCGGCAGGAAGCGATAGGTTACGCGATCGAGATACGCTGGTCCCTGATGCTGCGCGGTGGCTGGCGCCCAGTTGTATTTCGGGTTTTTAACGTAGGTCACCTGCTGGCCTTTCTCATAGCTTTCGAGAATAAACGGCCCGGTGCCCGCCAGATCTTTGCCGCCCGATTTCAGCTGTGGAGATTTCCAGCTGGCCGGCGCCAGAATCTGCAAGCCCGCAGCGAAGGACAGAAACGGTGAGTAGACCTCTTTCAGGGTGATCACCACCGTGTGATCGTCCGGCGTTTCAATCTTCTCAATATGCGAACCCATCAGGCACAAACTGGTGCCGGCGCAGTATTGCGCGACCTGAGTTTGACGGAAGTTATCTGCCACCGCGTTGGCATCAAACTTCTCGCCGTTAGAGAAGGTGACGTCCTGACGCAGATTAAAGCGGATCACTTTACCATCCTGGCTGGCTTCATAACTCTGCGCCAGCCACGGCACAAAGCTGCCATCCGGGCGGCGCGCCAGCAGTGATTCCCAGAAGTTACGCAGCGTGATTTCCGCTTTGTCCTGACCGTTAAGCTGCGGGTTAAAAGTGGTCGGCTCGGTTTCAACACCGACCGTCAGGCTGCCGCCGCTTACCGGTTGGTCGGCGGCTACCGCGTTAATCGTGCTTCCCAGGAGGCTAAAACCTAATGCCAAAGCTATTGAAGTTAATTTCATAGTGTCCTTGGTAATTGCAGGTAAATATTATGTAAGGCCTTAATCTGGCCTGTATTAATTCCCGCTGAATTATTAAAACCCGGACAAATAAATGTAAAACGACAATAGTGGCAATCGATTTGTTGGATTTGGCAATTCACCAGTCAGCGAAAAAGCAGATTATCGTGACAGGCTCGCCGGTAGCTGAGGCACGCCAGTTAAACCGCGCAACCCGTACTCGACCATCGCCATATAGACCGCAAAATAATCCAGCGCCATCTGCATAAAGGAGAGATGCAAAATGAGCGTATTACTGGTTTTATTCAGCGTCAGCAACCCGGCTGCTTCAGCGTCCTGCAGGCAGCGTTTAATGTGCGAGCGCGAAACACCACATTTCACTGACGCTTTCAGGTAGTTGTACTCAATAACAGTGGTTTTTTGTTGCAGACTCTCGATGTACAGATCCATCAACAGCATGTGCCCGGCATCCCTGAAAATGAAGGCTTTACTCTCTGGCACCATATCGAACAAGTAAACATGCTTGAGCGTGATTTCAGCGTATTTTTTGAAGTATTCCGCATGAAAGTTTTCCATTTTCAGGCAAGCCGAAACATCGAAATCGTCGTACAACATACCGTAAGGAATCATCATGGTATTAATTAAAGCCCGCGTTTCATCCAGCGCTTTGCGGGTCACCGTGTAGGTTAATTTTCGTTTATCCTGCGCGTCCTTTTTAACTTCCATACGCCCACCTACCCGAATAAAGAGCAGAAAGGAATCAATAGTGTTGTCGCTAATCAGACCGGTTTTTTTACAAAAGTCTTTAACATCACGCAGCGTTGGGTTTGCTGAAGTGAAGGCGTACGCCATGATGGCCGAGCCAATAATAAAGCGATTAGCTTTAAAAATGACTTTAAAATAGAGCGGCTTAGTCAGATACAGTCTGAACAACAGTTTGTAATGCTTCTGCATAACTAACGAGATGTTGTCATTTGACTTAATCTCGGCTGCGCGTTGGTGAATTAATGCTGTGAGTTGCTGTTTGCTTTTCATATTGCTGTGTGGTGTGCCTGGTTATCAATTATAAAATTTTTAGAAAATCACTCTCATGCTCCTGGATTTATTTAAATCCTGTTGAGAGGCGGTTGATGATGCTTTATGGAGGTATTATTTCTGAGGTTAATATTTTAAGATTAACATGGGTCTTTTTGCCCTTCTGGGCACGATCTTACCATCAATGGACTATTTTATGTAAAGCTTGATTTATTCTGAGCTGACATGCCCGTTTCTAATGCCTGAAAATTGATCTTTATTTTTACAATTATTTCATTAAGTTAGGTCGCGATATTTCCTCAAGTATTCCCTTTGTAGCACGGCTTAAAAAAATTAACCACAAAAATGGACAGTGACTTAACAAAGCCCATATGAGAACTTTCTTAACGCACGGTTATTCCACTTGGTTAAGTGAGACCGGTTTATAGCTAAGCCGATTCATACAGGGAATATCCGACAGATTTTTGATGGAATTTATAAGGATTTATCATGGACGACTCACCGCATAAGACACTGCGTCACGGCCTTTCAATGGCTATTTTAAGCCATAATACTCTGGTGAAAAAAATCTCTTACCCACTGATTCTCATGGGTTTTATTTCCATGCCAGCGGCATGGGCGAATATGAGTGTCTATCCGATGGAAGTCACCCTAAATAATCAGGGTGCGGCACAGGTGCAGACATTATCGCAAAGCGGTGAAGCGCAGTTTATTCGCGTCAGCATCAAGCGAATTGAGCGCCCTGCAACACCGTTTGAAAAAGAAATATTGGTTGAAGATGCCGTTTCGCCATCGCTTATCGCCACTCCGGATAAATTCGCGCTGGCTTCCGGTTCACAACGCATTATTCGGCTGATTTCATTACAACCGCCAGAAAAAGAGACTGCCTGGCGCGTTTACTTCGAGGCCGTGGCTGCCCCGGATGAATTGAAAGATAAATCGCCGCAGAATAATAACATCAGCAACCAGGTCGGCATCAATTTAGTCTGGGGCGTGCTGGTACATATTCCGCCGCGTAATGCCAGATTATCGCTCACGCAATCAGCATCAGGCGAAGTCAAAAACGCTGGCACGGTTCGCGTAGTGATTCGTGAGGTCGCGGTTTGCTCAAAACAACATAGCAGCAGCAGCTGTCAGTGGAAAAAAGAACACGCCACGGTTTATCCGGATGAGACATTGCGTTTTAAAGCCTGGAGTTCGGCAGAATTAGCCGCTGCCCAGGAAGTCAGAATAAAACATGTTGATCTCAATACGCGGAATATCGCCGAGTACGTTATCGGACACTGATCAACACGTATTAAAGGAATAACAACCTGTTTGTTATAAAGCAGTTCATTACCCATGAGACGGTCATTTACGGCCAGTACAAGGATTTTCACGGAGCTACAAATGCAAAAATTAATCAAACCACTAGTCATCGCTGCTGCGTTAACGGCTGTATTTAATGCACAGGCGGTGCAGAAAGATATTACGGTGAATGCGAATGTTGATTCGACGGTGGATATGACGCAGGCGGACGGAACCGCATTACCCGGCACCATTAATATGCAATATATTCCGGGCCGTGGTTTATCTACCTATTCTCTGGACACCAAAATCTGGTCGAACTCGCAAACTGCCAATATCAACGTTGCGCTGGTGAGTGCCGCTCAGCTTAACAATACCGTTACCGGTACAGCGGTACCTTTGACCGTCACGCTGGGTGCGGATTTAAAACCGATCACCACCACGAACACGGCCCTGACTTACGCCTCGCTGTTCCCGGCGGGCACCGCAAACGGTTCGTCAGTATTGCCACTGAAAATTTCGCAGACCACGCCGGGCGTGCTGGCAACCGGCACCTATTCCGGCGTTGTGAGCCTGTTAATTACGCAGGCTACCACGCAGAGCTAATTTGTCGGCATTGACTGATCAATTATTTCGGGGGGCCGCTCGGCCCCCTTATTATTCTTTTTCAGCAGGATGCTGTAATGAAGGTCAATATTCACGTCGCTTTAATAGCCTCTTTCATTACCCTGATCCCTTCTCTCGCTCCTCGTGCTGCCACGCAGGTTCCGCCTGGTTTCGAATCGCTGGTCACCGGCCAGACGCTGTGGGTCAACCTTTCTGTTTACGGGCAATCGCTCGGCTTGTTTGAAGCTTCTGTTTCGCTGGATAGCGTCAGGTTCTTGAAACCGCATCAGGTTGCGCGGGCGGTGATGCAGCATTATCAAAAGGATCCGCAGCAGGAAAAGCGCTTAGACCATCTGATCAGTGAACCTTTGGCACGCAACGGTAATAAGGCATGCAGCAGCAACGGCGGCGCAGCGGGCTGTGACTATCTGGAAACCGACTCCCTCGCGCTGATCTACGACGAAAATAATGCCAAAGTGGCGCTGTTTCTCGGCCCGGAATTTGTGCCGCTTGCGGCTGACAACTCATCGCCCTATTACCAGCAAACTGCCGAAACGGAAGCGGCGTTTATTCATCAGCAGAATATTAACTTCGTCACCAACCGCGATGACCAGACGTTATCGCTGCAGGGGGCGGGCGCGCTAGGATTCACTGAAAACAGCTATGCCGGAATTGACTGGGACTATCTGGCGCAAAAATACCGTCAGCAAAGTCATCAGGAAGTGCGTTTTAACAACGTGTTTCTGCGCCGCGATCTCGGCAAACGCTATTACGTGCAGGCCGGACGCATGGATTCGCGCGATATCTTCAGCAACGCCGGCGGCAACATTACCTTAAGCCAGCTGCCGCTCAGCACTATCGAAGGGGCGCGCGTGGGTTCGACGCTCGCCTGGATGAACCGCGCACAGGCGGCGCAAGGCACGCCGGTCACTGTCTTTATTACCCGCCCGTCGCGTATTGATGCTTATCGCGGGCAGCAACTGCTTGGCACCTTTTACCTGAATGCCGGCACGCAGAATCTTGATACCAGCGCCTTTCCCAATGGTAGCTACAGCGTGACGCTACGTATCTATGAAGATAATCAGTTGTCGCGTACCCAACAGGTTCCTTTTAGCCGCACCGGTAATGCCACCAGCCAGAACATTGAATGGTTTGTGCAAGGCGGCTCCATTCCCGATCGCGAAATGCAGGGCAACGGCGCAGCGTCGCAACCTGGTGCCGATCGCCGCGTGATGCAGGCGGGCATCAAAGTGCCTGTGATGCAAGACGCTGCGCTGACCGGCGGTGTCGCCGTGACCAACCGCAACCGCTTTATCGAAAGCGCACTCGACTGGAGCCACGGATTTGATAATCCGCTGCTCGACGGCATCCTCACCACCCGCTTTAGCTACCTGAAAGGCAGCGAAGGTTCGCGCGGCAATATCCAGCAGGTCGCTTATAACGACGGATTTTCCCTCAGTTTCTACCGCAGCGCCCTGTATGCGCAGGATTGCTATAGCAACAACGGTGGGCAGTACGGTTTCAGCGGGTGTTACCAGAGCAGCAGCCTGATGTTCAGCGTGCCGGTAAAAAGCTGGTATCTGAATGCCGGTTATAGCGCCAGCAAGAACGAGGGCCGCAATGTGCTTCCGGTGCAGTGGGATGATAACGGCGTCGTGCCGCAGTGGGCGCGCCGCAACATCTACAGTAAAACGCAGACTACCACCTGGCAGGCTGGCCTGGGGCGTGGCTTCAGCGTCAACGGACTCAATATTAATACCAGCGCCAATCTCTTTACCCGCACCAGCAGCAGCGGAACTCAGCGCGACAACGGTGGCTTCCTCTCCGTCTCACTCTCGCGCGTCAGCACGCCAACCATCGATTCACGTTCGAGCTACAGTTCGCTCGGCATGACCTACCAAACCGATCGCAACAACAAGGATCAGGTTGGCTATAACGTGGCGCAAAACTGGTATTTCGATGCGCAGAATCAGCAGGAGATCGGCGTGAACCTCAACGGTAATCAGGAAAATACTCTGAATGCTTCCGTTTACGGCAAAACTGCGGGCGAATACGGCAGCGGCAGCCTGGCATTCAGCTCTGCGTCGTCCGGTTCATCCGCTCAGCGCTTCAGCAGCAGCGGCAGCTACAACTCCTCATTGGCGGTAGCGCGTTCCGGCCTCTATTGGGGCAAATGGGGCAACGGCCTGCCCGGGGCGGCGGTGGGCGTACATGTGGCAAGCAGCGATGAAAGCCGCGACACGCGGGTGGATGTCTCCGTTGATGGCGCGGGCAGCGCCAGCCTGCACGGCACCGGCCGCACGTTATTTAGCGTACCGGCTTACACCCAGAGCGCGATCAGCATCAACGATTCCATCGAATCCACCGACGGCATGCGCAGTGAAATCACCCAAGGTGCCGGACGACGCACGCTGTTTATCGCGCCGGGCCGCATGCTGGTGAACAAAGTGAATATTGTTTCGCGCTACACCTGGCTTGGCAGGCTGATGATCAATCAACAGCGTCCCCTGGAAGGTGCCACGCCGCTGAATGTCGCCAGCTGGTCCGGTTTAGGCCAGGGCGGATTCAGCGCTGAGACCGATCACCGCATAAAAAATCTGTACATGGTGCGCGGCATGCAGATGTACCGCTGTGAAATGAAGGTGAAAAGCACCCATGACGTAGTGCGTTATGTCGGCGACAGCGACTGCAAACCCATCGAGCTGGCTTCAGTGCCGCAGGATGTGCAGCAACGGGCAAAAATGCTGATTGTCACCCGCCAGGCGGATGAGGTTCCGCTGGCACGCACCGCGCCTTCTTCGCAGCAACAACAATAGGGATTTTGGATGAAAAGTAGATTTCTTAGCGCGCTGACGCTGTTGGCCCTCATCGCGGGCATGCAGGTGCAGGCCGCCATGCTCACGCCTTCAGGGCGCAATACCAGCGTTGCCGTAACCTTTGACCGCATGTCAGTACCGGCGCAATTGCCGATCTGGACCAATGAAAATGGCGGTTACGATACCAATGACGCACCAAAATGGGGCCGCAATACGCTGGTTTGCCAGTCGCGCACCAGCAATCAATATGGTGCCTGCCTGACATTACCTGTCTGGCTGGAAGCGTCGCCGTCACCCTATCCCGTGCCGCTGTTGTTTACCGAAAGCAGCACCAAACAGACGCTGGTACTGAATGTCTATCTCACCAAAAGACGCTCGCTGAATAATGTGGTGGTGGCGACCAATCTGGTGCCGATGAATGCCTTTGGCGGGGCCGTCACGCCACGTGGCGATGGCACCGATTATTCGGCCTATCTTCCCTCTTCCGAGCTGAGTAAATTCCCATCGGCGGGCACCTGGAGCGCGACGCTGAAAATGTCGCTGATGCAGTGGCCAGTGACGTCCTGCACCGGAAATTCGCAAAACGTAAACGTGGGTTGTACCAACGTGACGAAAATGGGTGACTGGATCGCCAACATGACCTTTAAGGTGACAGATTACGGCAACCAGCAGATCTATCTGCCGGAGTTCGGCAATGCAGCCGCCACTGTGGATCTCGGTTTAAAAACCTTCCCCGGCGCGCGCGCCACTACCACCGTTAGCGGCAGCCGTTCGCTGGATATGTGCCTGTACGACGGCAATAATTCTGACAGCAACCGGGTTAGCCTATTGTTTCAGGACGAAGGTGCAGCCGCGCCCGGCCGGGGAACGGGGTTGTTTTCGCTATATCGCACAGGCGCGGATAAAACTCTGGCGCAAAATCGCCTCGATTATGCGATTGAAGTAATCAACCCGCTGACCAAAGCGCGTCAGGTGGTTGAGAACGGCAGTGAGATTATCTGGAGTGGCACCAACAGAGGTGTGTTGCGACGGGTTGTGTTACCGGGACAGAGCAATTCAGTGCTGTGCGTTCCTGCGCCGATGCAGCTTGTTACACCCGCCTTCACGTTATCGTCAAAAACAGCGGGCCGTTATCAGGGGACGTTGAGAATTATTTATACCCCGACGACGCAATAATGGCGCGGGCGGTAATGTCATAAAAACTGTAATTACCGAGCGCACATACTGTAGCGGCGCAATTTATTGCGCGATAAATCGCGCCGCTACGGAATGTGCGGTGATTAGACGCAGCTATCAAATTATCGGTATTATGCATTAGATTTGTGATTTAAAAATTATTGGTGAAACGCTGATAGAGATGCAGGCTGTTTTTCAGATTGAGTTTTTTAACGATTTTATTCTGATGGCTATAGAGCGTTTTTTTATTTATCCCGGTTATTTTCGCCACATCTTCAATCGATTCGTAAGTGAATAAGCATCGCAGAAAGTTAAACTCCTTCCTGGTTAAATGATTATTTAATCCGGGAGCCGTCATTAGCTGGTCGCTCTTATGCTGGCACAGCATCATTGCCAACTTAGTACTAATGGTACCGGTTGAAGATTTTTTATCGATAAAACAATCGGCTGCGATGGCATGGCTGCTATAGTTAATCTTGTTTTTCACTGAATCTGAAAAGAAAATCAGCGTCGCGTTCAAGGTGATTTTTAGTCTGGTCAGATAATCTATCTGAGCCAGCGCCGCGCGGAAGTTTTCTGGCAGATCAAAAATAATGATTGGCGAAAGAGTGGCGGTTTTTTCCCTGTCACGCATCAGCGCCTTCATTTCTCGAAGCGTATTACAGCACGTGATATTTGAATGTTCCAGCAGCGCAATTAAGCCCTGCTGGTGATAGCAAGACTGATCCAGATAAATGACATCCATGATTAATTTCCGATAAATATCCCTGATTCTGCGAATACTATCGGCTTCCTGGCGGAAATTAACTGTCCATTTTTGGTGCTAAATGACTCACGCGATCGACAGGTCGATTTAAAAGTAGGCCGGGTACAAAGTGTTACCTCTGTGCCCGGTCTGATTTCACACTAAAGCTTAGGCGCGCGCGGCGATGATGCTCTCAGCCACGTTGCGGGGTGCTTCCGCATAGTGCGCAAACTCCATGCTGTAAGTGGCGCGGCCTTGCGACATCGATCGTAGCGTGGTGGCGTAGCCAAACATCTCGGACAGCGGCACTTCGGCGCGAATAATGCGTGCACCAAAGCGTTCATCCATGCCTTGCAGCGTACCGCGCCGCGCCGACAAATCGCCCATCACGCCACCGGCATACTCTTCCGGCGTTTCCACTTCCACCTGCATCAGCGGTTCGAGGATCACCGGATCGGCCAGTTTCGCGGCGGCTTTAAAGCCAAAGATCGCCGCCATACGGAATGCCATTTCCGATGAATCGACATCGTGGTACGAACCAAACGTCAGCGTGGCTTTGATGTCCACCACCGGATAACCAGCCAGCACGCCGCTGTTCAGCGCTTCACGAATCCCCTTCTCCACCGAAGGAATGAACTCGCGCGGTACCACGCCGCCTTTGGTGGCATCTTCAAAGGCAAATCCGGCCCCCGCCTGCTGCGGTTCCAGCGTCAGCACCACATGGCCGTACTGACCTTTACCGCCCGACTGGCGCACAAACTTACCTTCCACTTCACGCACCGTTTTACGAATGGTTTCGCGATAGGTAACCTGCGGCCGACCGATGTTGGCTTCCACGCCAAACTCGCGCTTCATGCGATCCACGATAATCTCCAGATGCAGCTCGCCCATGCCGGAAATAATCGTCTGGCCCGATTCCTCATCGGTGTGCAGACGGAACGACGGATCTTCGGCCGCCAGCCGCTGCAGCGCCAGGCCCATTTTCTCCTGATCGCTCTTGGTTTTCGGCTCAATCGACAGCGAAATCACCGGATCGGGAAACGCCATGCGCTCCAGCGTGATCACCGCATGAAGATCGCACAGCGTTTCGCCGGTGGTGACCTCTTTCAAACCCACGCAGGCGGCGATATCGCCGGCACGAATCTCTTCGATCTCAATACGGTCATTGGCCTGCATCTGTACGATGCGACCGATACGCTCTTTGCGCCCTTTCACCGCGTTCCACACGCTATCGCCTTTGCGCAGCACGCCGGAGTAGACGCGCACGAAAGTCAGCTGACCCACGTAGGGATCGCTCATCAGCTTGAACGCCAGCGCCGAGAACGGCTCGCTGTCATCCGCATGACGTTCATCGTGTTCGTCCTGCTCGTTGACGCCGCTCACCGCCGGTACGTCGAGCGGCGAAGGCATCAGTTCAATCACCGCGTCGAGCATGCGCTGCACGCCTTTGTTTTTGAACGCGCTGCCGCACAGCATCGGCTGGATTTCACCGAGCAAGGTGCGCTGACGCAATCCGGCAACCACCTCCTCTTCACTGAGATCGCCCTGCTCCAGATAGCGATCCATCAGTGCTTCGCTGGCTTCTGCCGCCGCTGCCACCATGTTCTCGCGCCACTCAGCAGCGAGTGCCTGCAACTCAGCAGGAATCGGCGCATAGCTGAAACTCATGCCCTGGCTGGCGTCGTCCCAGTAAATAGCGCGCATTTTGTTGAGATCGACCACGCCGCTGAAGTGCTCTTCCGCGCCGATGGGAATGACAATCGGCACCGGATTGGCGTGCAGGCGATCTTTCATCATCTGCACTACGCGGAAGAAGTCCGCGCCCTGACGGTCCATTTTATTGACGAAGGCGATGCGCGGCACATGATATTTGTTGGCCTGGCGCCACACGGTTTCAGACTGCGGCTGCACGCCGCCAACCGCGTCATACACCATCACCGCGCCATCGAGTACGCGCATTGAGCGCTCAACTTCAATGGTGAAATCGACGTGTCCGGGCGTATCGATGATGTTGATACGGTGCGGCGTAAAGCTGCCGTCCATGCCCGGCCAGAAGCAGCTCACCGCCGCCGAAGTAATGGTGATCCCACGCTCCTGCTCCTGCGCCATCCAGTCAGTGGTTGCCGCGCCATCGTGCACTTCACCTAACTTGTGGCTCATTCCAGTGTAAAACAGGATGCGCTCGGTGGTGGTGGTTTTACCGGCATCGATGTGCGCGGAGATGCCGATGTTGCGATAACGTTCGATGGGGAGGGTTCGGGGCATGATGCGTCCTTAGTCATTCGACTCGTTCTGCGGCGCGCACCATTGCCCGCCGCTGCGCAACAGCCTAAACCTATTGTACGAGTAAATACGAACAGTTTGAGCCTTTTTTAAACATCGTTAAAATCTTGTAGGTGATTCAGCATTTACGGGCTGGAAAGCCGTCGCCGGTCACTTTAAGGTAAGACTTTCACTCACAACGGGAAAATTGACCATGCGTATTCTGGTAGTGGGCGCTGGCGCCACTGGCGGCTATTTTGGTGCACGTCTGGCGCAAGCAGGACGTGATGTGACTTTTCTGGTGCGCGAGCGCCGTTTTCAACAGTTGCAGCAAACCGGTCTGGTGCTGAAAACGCCCGGCGGCAGCGAAGTGATTCAGCCGCAGCTGGCGCATGCCGATTCGCTTGATGGCCATTACGATCTGATTATCTTGACGGTGAAAAGCTTCGCGCTGGATCAGGCGATGAATGACATCGCGCCCGCCGTCGGTCCGGACACGCTGATCATGCCGATCCTCAACGGCATGCGGCATATCGATACGCTGCGCGCGCGTTTTGGCGACAAGGTGATTGGCGGCTTGTGCAAAATCAACGCCACGCTGGGAGAAAATGGCGAAGTGATGCAGATGACACCGCTGCATATTCTCTATTACGGCGCGCTGGACGGCCACAACGATGCGCGTTTGCAGCGCGTGGATGAAGCGCTGCGCGTGGCGCAGTTTGATACGGTGTTTGCCGACAACATCATCAGCGAGCTGTGGGAAAAATGGTTGCTGCTCAGCACGCTGGGTGCGGTGTGTTGTATCGCGCGTGGCAATACGCAACAGGTGCTGACGTCACAAGGTGGCGAAGCGCTGCTGCAAGGCGTTTTTGGCGAAGTGTTGGCGGTGCTGAGTGCGGAAGGTTATCAGCAGCGTCCGGCGGTGACGGCGAAGATTTATGAGACGCTGAACAATCCTCAAGCGGCGATGACCTCGTCGATGTACCGCGATTTAACCCAGGGCTTTGAGATTGAGGCCGATCAGGTGATTGGCGATCTGCTGGTGCGCGGCGCACGCAGCGGCGTAGTGACGCCGTTGCTGAACGCGGTGTATGTCAATTTGCAGGTGTATGTGCAGAACCTATAACGTTGGTCGCCATTCATGGCGACCGAAACATCACAACCGTGACTGCACGCCGGGCAACTGCTTCAGGCGTTGCCAACCGGCTTCCACCGCTTCTGGCACCTCGACGTGGCCGAGGAAACCTTTTCCGCGCGGCCCGTAACCGTTTTCATCGTCGCGCAGGCGCTGGATTTCACCCATCAGCAGCGACAGAAAACGCTCCATCGACCACAATCCTTGCGGCGGCGCACCGATGATGCGCAGCATGCCCGCGTCCATCATCACCTGCGGCACAAATACCGGCCAGCTGATAAATTCCGGTGCATCCGGACGATCGCGCCATTGATAGCGGAAGGTTTCCCAGGTGCGACGCTGCATCAGCGGATCCTGCACCAGCAGCACGCGCTGCGGCTGCCAGCTGTGCTCATCCAGCAGCTTTTGGCTGAAGGCCGCGTTTTCCCCGCAGTTGCGTGAGGCGGTTTCCAGCAGCAGCAAATCGTCCGGCAGCGCGGCAAATACGCGGGCGACATCGCCCAGCAACTCGGCTTCGCTTTTGCCTTTGCTGTCGATTTGGCGATACAGCGGATGTGCGGCGAGCATCTCCACCAGCAGCGAGGTTGAGTGACCGGTGCCGCCACTGATCAATAACGGCAGCTGATACTTTTTCGCCACGGCAATCACCGCTTCCACGTTCGGCAGTACCGCGTGACCAGCGAGAATGGCTAAATCGATGTCGAGCGTGCCATCTTGTGGCATCTGATCCAGCGCCAGCCAGGCCGCCAGGGTGTTGATATCCTGAATCTGATGATTATTGAGCTGCATCCGGTTCTCCTCTTTTTACCTTTGGCAGTGTAGCGGCTTAAGTGCGTATCGGCAGGGAAAAATTTGCTACACTCGCAGCTTAATCTTCAGGAGAGATTCATGACTGCGCGCTCCGTAACCCTCGATGATGTTGCTCATCTGGCTGGGGTTTCTTATCAAACCGTTTCCCGCGTTCTCAACCATTCCGAACAGGTTTCGCCACGCACCCGCGCCAAAGTAGAAGCCGCGATGCAGCAGCTCAACTATGTGCCGAATCGCGTGGCGCAGCAGCTGGCGGGCAAAAACACCCGCACGCTGGGTCTCGCCACCAGCGATTTAGCCTTGATGGCGCCCGCGCAGATCGCTTCGGCGATTCAGCAACGGGCGGCGGCGCAGGGTTATCATCTGGTGATCGCCATGGCGAATCCCGATAATGCGCCGCAGGATACAGTGAATGAACTGCTGGCGCAGCGCGTGGATGCGCTGCTCATTAACCTGCCGCTCGATGCGGCGCAGGCTGCGCAGATTCAGCAACAGTGCGACAACAAGCCGGTGCTGTTTCTTGATGTGGAGCGCAGCGCTGAAGTGGCGCAGTGCCAGTATCAGAGCGAATCCGGTGCGCAGCAGGCGGTCGATCATCTGGTGGCGCTCGGCCATCGCCAGATTGGCGTGTTAAATGGACCGGAAAGTTCTGCCTCGGCGCGCGCGCGTTTCGCCGCGTGGCAACAGGCGCTGGCGGCGCATCAGCTCAAGCCATTCTGCGTGCTGAGCGGTGACTGGAGCGCGGCATCGGGTTATCAGGCGCTGCTGGCGCGGTTGCCCAACACTCTGCCGCAAGCGCTGCTGGTGGCTAACGATCAAATGGCGCTCGGCGCGATGCGCGCGCTGCATCAGCACGGCGTGAAGATCCCGGCGGAGATTTCGCTGATTGGCTACGACGATACCGCGGAAAGCGCGTGGTATCAGCCGCCATTAACCACCGTGCGTCAGGATTTGCAGCAGTTGGGCGCGGTAAGCGTTGATCGCTTGCTGGCGCAGCTGGAAGGCGACGATGTGGCAGAGAAGACGCTGGAAACCGAGTTAGTGTTGCGGGAAACCACCGCGACGCCGCAGCAAGATGAGGTGGATGTGGCGGAGATTGCGCAGCAGTTGCAGGTGTTGGCGCGCAAGTTAAAGCGCACCTCATAAATAGGTTTAGGTGCGCAAATTTGCGCACCTGGTCGTAATTACCCGAGTGCGAGTTTTACGGCATCTTCTGCGTGGATCAAGGTGGTATCGAACAGCGGCACGCTGGCATCTTCCGCTTTTACCAGTAAGGTGATTTCGGTGCAGCCGAGAATAATCGCTTCTGCGCCCTGCTCCACCAGCTCAGCAATAATCTTGCGGTATTGCGCACGAGATTCATCGCGGATCACGCCAAGACAGAGTTCCTGATAAATGATGTCGTGCACCACTTTACGACCGGCTGCATCGGGAACCAAAACGTCGATCTCCGACTGATTAAGTCGGCCTTTGTAGAATTCCTGTTCCATGGTGAACGCCGTTGCTAGCAAGCCGACTTTTTTTACGCCCGCCTGACGAATGCGTTGTGCGGTGGCATCGGCGATATGCAGCAGCGGAATGCGGACCGCATCAGTGATCTGCTGCGCGACTTTGTGCATGGTATTGGTACAGAGCACAATAAAATCCGCGCCGCCCTTTTCCAGACTGAGCGCCGCTTCTGCCAGGATCTCGCCCGCTTTTTGCCACTCGCCAGCGGCCTGTAGCTTTTCAATTTCGTGGAAATCGACGCTGTACATCAGGCTGCGCGC
Source organism: Pantoea sp. DY-17 (assembly GCF_019795975.1). NCBI lineage: Bacteria > Pseudomonadati > Pseudomonadota > Gammaproteobacteria > Enterobacterales > Erwiniaceae > Pantoea > Pantoea sp. DY-17. The sequence continues at coordinate 550,438 of NZ_JAIMIG010000002.1, forward strand.
GGAGTGCAAACCGCCCAGCTGCTGCTTCACCTGCTCATTGATAATACGGTAATAGAGCGCGGTGGATTCCCAGCTCATTCCGCCAATCAAACCGATCATTTTCATCTGCTTAACTCCGTTTTAAACATGCTGCTCAGCACTGTAATGGTTTTCCGGCCAGCGCGCTGCAGGAAACAACGATAAGCGAATATTGAACAGGTGGAACATTGGCGCAAACAGCGTGTTCTCCTGCAACGCTGCCGCTTCCAGCCGCAGCAACAACGTATTCAATTCCGCTAACAATTCCGGCTGCGGCGTGGTTTGCAGCGATTTTAACCGACGCTTAAGAAACTGGCTCAGCTCATGGAACATCGCCGCGCTTTCGATGTGATGCGCCAGCAGCAGTTCACGATGACGCGTGTAATAGTCGTAGCAGTTTGCGCCCAGCCAGGCTTCGGCAATCAGATTGCCGCCGGAGACCAACTCTGGCACCGGATCGACACGCTTACGCGGCAGAATAATGTTGACCTTATCCAGCGTGCGCGAAACAAACTGCTGACGCGCGGTCAGCGTGACGCTGTTGAGCCGCACCGTGGCGATAAACTGCAGCAGCTCGCGGATACCTTTGCGCACCGCGCGTTTGGCGGTCCACGACGGGCGCTTGTTGCGGATCAGCGCCGTGATCACCACCGCGAAGGTAATGCCCACCAGCGTCGAAAGAATAGCGTTCACTATAAGCTGTAGATCGGGCTTGAAGTTGTGGCTCATGCCAATCAGCCCGGGAATCTGCGTGGCGACAATCAGACCAATCAGGTTGGTTGACGGATTGGCGATAACCAATCCCAGCGCCAACAAGCCCGGCGCAAGGCAAATCACCAGCGCTTCGAAGGTCACCGCCTGCGGAATCAGCAAGGTGATATACAGCAGGCTGATCACCACAGAAATCAGCACCCCTTTCAGGAACAGCTTCATCGGCGCAATCGGGCTGTCCATGCCGGCAAAGAAGGAGCACAGCACCGCCGCCATCATTGGTGCGGTGGCACCATCCACCCAGCCGCTGCCGATCCAAAATACGCAGGTAACGAAGGTGGCAATAAACGCGGTAAACGACGACAACAGCAACAAACCCTTATCGACGTGTTTGTGCGCGCGCGCCATTTTTCCGGCTTTAACCGCGGGCGTCCATTCACTGACGCGTTCGCTCACGCTTTGATAGGCATCAACGATGCGCACAAAGTTGAGTAGGCGCTCCAGCAATCCGCTCAGCAAAATGCTCTCTTCGCTGTTGAGCCTGCCCTGTTGCCACGCCCGTTTCAGCTGATCTTGCGCGTGGCTGAGCTGGTCGCGCACCGGCAGCTGATCTTCACCATTTAGCCATAGCAAAAATTGCTGAAACACCTCGGCGATAAAGTCGGGAAAACGGATTTGCTGCTGCGCCAGCAAATTGAGGCGCGATTCGATTGCCGTCAGCGTGGGGATGAAATAGGAGAGATGCTGATACTGCACGCTGACTAAGCGCACCAGACGCCGCGCGGCATCGCCTTCATACACGCAGTGCGTGATGAGCGTTTCGACGTTAAGCGGATAGTTGGCCATCTGAATCAGGATATCTTCGCGCTCCACCGACTTCTCAGCGGGCATCGCCGTGACCAGTTCGCTGCACAGCTTGCGCGCGTTCTGATACCACAGGTTCACGCTCTGCTCTAACAGATTGCGCATCGAGACCGGCCACAGCAGGCGATGCACCAGGCTGCTGCAGACGATGGCGACGGTGATCTCTTCAACACGCGAGATCACCGTGTAGGTGATGGCCGATGGCGACACCACATCGGGAAAACCCATGATCGCCGCGCTGTAGCCCGCCAGCATAAACACATAGCTCTTTGGCGTGCGGTCGTGCAGCGAAAAATAGAGGCAAACCGCCACCCAAAGCGAGATGCACAGGCTGAACAGCAGCGGATCCTGCACCGTGGCGGGGTAGATCAGTAGCGTAAACAAGCCGCCCAGCAGGGTGCCGAAGAAACGGAAAACCGATTTTGATACCGTCGATCCCGAATAGAGCTGCGAGGCAACGTACACTGTAGTCAGTGACCAGGCCGGTTTATCGAGATTGAGTTCCAGAGCAATGTAAAAAGCCAGAAAGGCAGCAAGACAGGTTTTGGCAGAAAACAGCATTGCGCTTCGTGAAAACCACTTCATAGAACGGATAAAACCTTATGCAGGCAGCGGAATGGCTTATCCTGACAGAAGCTTTTGGCAATGGCATTTTGATTTGTTATACAAATTATTACCGTGCTAATTATATGGGCATCTATGGAAATGGCGGACGCGTTTGCTGATTACAGTGAATGATCCAGATCACATAGATAATAGTTATAAGCGATCGAAATTAGTTATTTATTGGTTATATAAGGGCTTTGCTAAGGTGGCAAAAAAACCACGTGAGAATCATCATGAAAGCAAAACTTCCTGTCCTGAGCGCTTTAGCTCTCAGCGTTGGCCTGCTCTCCACGCACGCTTTTGCCGCTAACCCAGAAACCGTCACCATCGGCTATCAAAAAGCCAACATCTTTGCCCTGCTGAAATATCGCGGCACGCTGGATGAAACCTTTAAGAAGGAAGGTATCGCTATCCGCTGGGTGGAGTTCCCGGCAGGGCCGCAGATGCTGGAAGGCTTAAACGTTGGCAGCATTGATTTGGCGGCAACCGGCGATGCGCCACCGGCCTTCGCCCAGGCAGCGAAAGCCGATTTGATCTATCTCGGTCATTCACCGGCTAACCCAAAAACCGAAGCCATCGTGGTGCCAAAAGATTCTGCCATTAAGAGCGTGGCGGATTTGAAAGGTAAACGTGTCGGTCTGAACAAAGGCTCTGACGTTAACTATCTGCTGGTGAAAGCGCTGGAAGATGCGGGGCTTAACTACAAAGACGTGACACCGGTGTATCTGCCGCCCGCCGATGCACGCGCGGCTTTCCAGAAAGGCGCGATTGATGCATGGGTGATTTGGGATCCGTACCTTGCCGAAGTGGAAGCCAATGCCGGTGCGCGTGAAATCCGCAATGCGGAAGGATTAGTGCCACATTACACCTTCTATCTCGCCAGCCGTCCGTTCGCGGAAGGTCATCCTGATACTGCGAAACAGGTTGTCGATGAGTTGAGCAAACTCAGCGATTGGGCCAACAAGAACCCGGATGACGCGGCAGCGATTCTGTCGAAATCAACCGGCCTGGATAAAGCCATCTGGCAAACCACCATTAAACGCCTGCCTTACGGCGCGTCACGCATGTCGCCGCAGGTGTTTGATGAGCAGCAGGCGTTAGCGGATACCTTTACGCGCGTGGGACTGTTGCCGGTGAAAGTGGATGTGCGCAGCGCGACCTGGTCGCTGGATAAGAAGTAAAAATAAATAAATCCGGGCCTGACTATTGGCCCGGATTTATCTTTTATTCGTAATGGTAGTCATTATTCAAACGCTTTTTTGCCTCGTGCAATAGGTTCAAACTTTGACGGTACGATGAGTACCAACCGCGTGTGTTAAAGCTGTGCGAGCGTTTTCAGGGTTTCAGGATTCTGCTGAACCATGCGTATAAGCAAAACAGCTTGGGCGTTAGGCCTGGACCTGCCTTGCTCCCAGTTTTGATAGGTGGTTTCACCTGTGTGAAGGTAGTGCGCAAAAACGGCCTGAGAAAGGTTAAGTTTTTCGCGTACATCACGCAGCTCCTGTGGCGCGATGGTGACGGGCGCGCGCTTGCTGACCTTGTAGGTCTTGAGCGTGATTTTTCCGTCCTTATGATCTTTCAGCTCCTGCATTCCCGTCATCAGCTCACTGAAAATATCGCGTTCAGTCATGTCTCAGCCCCTTTTTAATCACGTTCAGCGCCGAACCCAAGGCGTCGCGCTGCTGTTTGGTCAGATCGTCGCGTTGATCCTTATCGTAAATGGTAAACAGGATGAACTGGCCTTTTTCGTTCGTCCAGTAATAGATAACCCTAATGCCGCCTCTTGTGCCCTTGTTTCGACGCTCATCCCTGAACCGGACTTTACGCAGGCCGCCCGTATCTGGGATCACGTCGCCCTTTTCAGGGTCGGCCATCAACATATTCTGGAAAAGCCTAAACTGATCATCGCTCAGGTATTCCACCCGGTACTTCTGAAAGCTGGACAGCTCAATAAATGTCGCGTGCATGTTTGTACCTGTCCCCAACCAAGAGATACAATATCCCCAAGTTGGGGATAGATCAACGAATATCCGCGTTGAATCTCGGATCATTTAAACAGTTAGTTTTTTCAGAATGTGTAGAGAATCATCTCACTAATGAAGGTTTGTATGCCGTGGGGACAGGTGCTATGTGAACCAAAAATACCCGTTTGAAAGCTAGCTGATTGCATTCTGTTGCTCCCTGTTACTGATATCCATTCAAAAAAAACAGGGCCAATCGTAATTAATAAATCAGCGATCACGAATATAAATTTTGGCTTAATATTGAACAGTTTTGAATTTTGGATTGTGGTTCACATAGTGATGTAACGTGATTATTTAATGGGTTCGTAAGTTATGGTCGCCATTCATGAACTGCACCCCAAATGTTGGACCATAATCTAACACTGATTGGAGTGACCCTACGATTCGAGCATTTGTAGGGTGCGCATTTACGCGCACCGGGTTTTATCAGCCCTCTCAGCTGCCAATCTGCCACACACTGGTGGGTGCGGTGCCATTCACTTTCCAGTCGCCGATATCACGCGCTTTGTACACCACCGGATTATGTGACGACAGGGTGCGCGCGTTGCGCCAGTGACGATCCAGCGCTTTGCTGACGCGCGTATCTGATGCGCCCAGTGCGTTAAACAGCTCGGTGGCGGCGCGTGTCACCAGCTCGCTGGCAATCACCTGCGCCTGCCCCGCTTCAGCTTCGGCCAGCACATTTGCTGCGGCAATTTGCGCTTCATCGCTGCTGAAGTGGGCAACATATGCTGATTGCAGTGAATGTGTCGCGCGGATCACCGTGGCTTCCACCGCAAACGCCAGGCTGGTAATTTCACCGATCACCTGCAGAATCTGCGCATCCTGACGCACAGCGCCGCCGTTGCCATGGCTGTAAACCCGATTTCGCGCCGCCACCGCCTGCGCACCATCGCGCGCCACCGCACGGCCAATTCCCGCCAGCGTTGACAGCAAGACATGCTGATAGAAGGCGGTTTGATAACGGAAGCGGGTGGCGAAATCGTAGACGTGTCCCTGCTCGACATGGGCGTTAGCGAAACGCGTGGTGCCGCTGCCGGTTAAGCGCTGGCCAAAGCCGTCCCAGTCGTCCTCACGCGTCACCCCGGGTTGGTGAGTGTTCACCAGAGCGATAACGTCGCCCTGATTGTCATTGCGGCGCGCATAGACATCAATCCAGTCGGCGAACAGCGTGCCGGTGCTGTAAAACTTCTCGCCGCTCAGCGTCCAGCCGCTTTCGCCTGGCGTGACGCGCGTGATGACATCGCCGAGTTTTACCGTGCCAATTTCCGTCCAGCCGCTGCCCACCAGCTCGCCATCAATAAAACGGCCAAACCAGCGATCGCGTTCCGCGCTATCCGGCTGATTCAATCGATCTTCGACAAAAGCGAAATGCGCGCGCAGCGCCTGCGGCAGATTCGAGTCGGCTTCTGCCAGCTCGGTTAACAGCTGGAACAGCTGCGGCAGCGATGCGCCCCAACCGCCCTTCTCTTGCGGAATGCGCACCGTGCCGAATCCCGCCTCTTTAAGCCAGCTAATCGGTTGATGCGGCAAGGTACGTTCCCGCTCGCGCGCCACCGTTCCTTCAGCGATGCGCGTGAAGATCGGCCGGAAGTGCGCCGCCAGCGCCTCATAATCGGTGCCTGTTGCCAGTAAACTCATGGTGACTCCTGATGTGAAAGATCGTCGATGTCATGCAGCGTGGGCTCGTGGCGCACCGCCAGCAGGAAGAAGATTGGGATGATCGCTGCCAGCGAAACCACCCAAAACATGTTGGTGCCGAGCGCGGCCTGCAGAAGCGGCAGGATGAACAGCGCTAACGCGCTACCGATGCCGGAAAGCGCGCGGCTAAAGCCCACGCCGGTAGCGCGAATCGAGGTTGGATAGGAAAGCGCTGGATAGACCATCAGCTGCGCGCCCGGCCCGAAGCCCTCGGCAAACAGCCACAAGCCGAGCATCAAAACTGCAAAGACGATTCCGGCGATGGCTTGCGGATGACCAATTAACGCCAGCGCGATCAGCGCAAAGAATTGCAGGGCAAAGCCAGCGATGGCGACGTGGCGCGACGGATATTTCCACGCCAGACGCATGCCAAGCAGGCCGCCGGTAAAGGCGAACAGCGCGTTGAGTCCCAGCGATGCCGAGATGGTTTCAAACACGCCCGCGCCGAGGAACTGCGCCAGAATCGACGGCAGGAAGAAGGCAATGGCGGTGTATTCAAACGAGATACAGATGTTCATCACGCCCGCGACGATGGTGCGTTCGCGCCACGGCTTCTCAAACAGCACGCGGAAACTCACTTTCGGTGCCGCAGCAGCCGGTGGCGCTTCGTGTTCCGCTTCGTGGGCGTGAATGCCGTAGGAATCACGCAGAATGCGCACCGCGGATTTCAGATCGCCCTGATTCGCCGCCCACAGTGGCGATTCGTTCATGAATTTGCTGCGCACCGCGATGATCAGCAGCGCCGGTACCGCACCGAACAGCAGCGACGCGCGCCACAGCCAGTCAAGATGCTCTTTCGGCAGCAGGAAGTAGAGCGCGAAGATCAGCAGGAAGCACAGCGTTGAGGCGGCGTACCACATCGGGCACCAGGCTGCGAGTCGGGATGCCTTGTTGCCTTTACCAGCGAATTTGGAGAACTCCGCCAGATATGACATCGCCACCGGCAAATCGATGCCGACGCCCACGCCCATCAGGAAGCGCGCGCCAATCAGCACCCACACGTTCGGTGCTAACCCCGCCGCAATCGCTGAAACCACAAAGAACAGCATGTCGGCCATGAACACCGAATAGCGGCCATATTTATCCGTCAGCCACCCGCCCACCAGATTGCCGACGATGGTGCCAACCATAATTGAGGAAGTGACTAAGCCGGTGAGCAGCGGTGAGAGCTGAAACTCGCGCACCACATCATCGATGCCGTACGACAGCGTGGTGAGATCGTAGGCGTCGAGGAACACGCCGCCGAGCGCGAGGAACACAATCATGCGCGCGTAGTTGTCATTTTTGGTGCGAGTGTTTATCAGCCTTGCCACATCACTGACCGAACGTACCGGTTCGGAAACCGGAATGGTGTTTTCTAAAGGAAGAGAACTCATAACGCCTCACGTTGTTGTTTTGTAGTGCAGGTGAGGTTGTTATAAGCGTTTTTCTGGCTGCGCCAAAACAACAATTCTTTATATAAATTTACATTAAAATCAATTAGATAAATGGTTTTTAGCCAACACAAAAACCCGGACACGCCTGACGCGTCCGGGTGTTCAAACAGCAACACTTTATTCGGCTGAGACCGGCACCAACACGCCTTTTACCAGCGGATCGTCGGTGGTCTTCAACCACTGCTGGACGCGCGGATCGGAGAAGGCTTTTTTCAGCTTCTCGATGTTTTCCTGGTCCAGATAAGGCGTGCCAATCACCAGCTGTGAGGCGAAAGTGCGCGGCGCAGGCGGGAAGAGAATGCCTTTTTCGCGCGGCACTTTACCGGCATCAAATTGCGAGACGTAACCAATCGCCGCATCCACCGAGTTGAGCGCACGCGGCATGGTCAGCAAATCGAGCTCTTTAAACACGAAACCGTGCGGATTGCCGACAATGTTCTTCAGTTTGGCCGTGCGCGGCTCGACGTTGGGATCGAGCGTGATTAAACCCTGACGCGCCAGCAACCATAATGCCTGGCCCTGATTGGCGCCGTCATCCGGCACCACGATGGTCGCGCCCTGCGGCAGATCCGCTACCGATGTGTAGCGATCGGAGTAGATGCCAAACGCCCACTGGAACAGCGGCAGCGTTGAGGTGAGCGCAAAACCGTTGGCATCCACCACTTGCTTTAGCCACCACTGATGCTGATATACGGTGGCGGCATACTGCCCTTCCGCTACCGCGCGGTCGGCTTGCACCGGATCCTGCATGCCAACCGCCTCCAGCTTCAGGCCGTAATCGGGCGCGATGTGCTCGCCAACGTATTCAATCAGCTTCTGCTCGCCCGCCATCGCCGGTTCAAAATGCACCTTCAGCGTGGTGCCAAAGACCACCGCCTGCGCCTGTTGGCTGCGCCAGAACCAGCCGCCTGCTGCAAGTAAAACGACCACTATAATCAGTAGCAGCCACGGCCAGCGGCGGGTTTTACGCAGCTCGAAATCTTGTGTTGTCATAACGATGTCCCCTGAGGATGGCGTAATGCGGTGACCAAACGGTCGCCGAGAAATTGAATGGTTTGAATTAAGGCGATCAGCACCACGATGGTGGCGATCATGATGTGATTATCGAAGCGCTGATAACCGTACACCACCGCCAGATAGCCGATACCGCCCGCGCCGATGGTGCCGGCAATGGCGGAGTACTCAATCATTGAGATCAGGTTGAGCGTCACTGCCGCCACAATCGCCGGCAGCGCTTCGCTAAGTTGTGCCGAGCGAATAATCTGCCAGCGCGAACCGCCGCACACCAAGCCCACCGCCGTGACTTCACCGGGCAGCTCACGCAGCGCGTTGTCCACCAAACGGCCAAAGAACGGAATACCCGCGGCGATCATCGGCACAACGGCGGCAGGAATGCCGATGGTGGTGCCGGTAAGCCAGAAGGTGAACGGAATGATGGCCGCCATCAGCACCAGAAACGGCAGCGAACGGCCCATGTTGACGATCCAGCTCAACACTCTATTAATTCCGCGATGCGGAAACAGACCGCGCACCGAGGTGTTGAACAGCACCACGCCGACGATGCCGCCAAACGTGATCACGAACAGCATCACGATCGCCACCATCAATGCGGTTTCGCCCAGAGCGGGCAACATCAGCGCCGGGATGTCTGGCCACGGCGTATCCTGACTCATCACTGATACGCTCATACCGCCTCCCGCAATGACAGCACGCTGCCGGAAACGCTGGCAACTAAGCCCAGCTGTTCCAGCTGCGATAGCAAACGCGCCAGCGGCACGCGTTCCTGTTGATAGTGAATGCCCACCTTGAGGCGGCCAGCTTGCAGACCATTCACCTGCTCAACGTGCGCGCCGAGCAGATCAATACGCAGACCAAACTGCTGGCTGAGGCGCGAAATCCAGTCGCTGGCGACTGGCACATCGGTGCGATAACTCAGCTGCAACACCAGTTCGGCATCGCCCGCCTGCGCCGCCAGCGGGAACAGGCGCTGTCCCAATAGCGAATCGGGTTGCGCCAGCAGCTCTTTCACCACGCCGTACTGCACGATTTGGCCGTCGCGAATTTCCGCTACCGCATCTGCCGCCTGACGCACCGCGTCCATTTCATGGGTGATCAGCACAATCGCCAGCTTGTAGTCATCACGCAGTTTTTTCAGCAGGTCGAGCACGGTGACGGTGGCTTCGGGATCGAGCCCTGAAGTGGCTTCATCTGCCAGCAACACCGACGGGCGCAATGCCAGCGCACGCGCGATGCCAATACGCTGCCGCTGACCACCGGAAAGCTGGCCAGGATAGGCTTTGGCTTTGTGGCTGAGGCCGACGCTATCGAGCAGTTCGCCCACGCGCGCGGCGATATCGCGATCCACCACGCCAAGATAGTGCAGCGGCAATGCGATATTCTCCCACGCGGTTTTGCGTTGCAGCAGCGCGGAAGACTGGAACACGGTACCAATTGAGCGACGCGCCTGACGCAGCGCTTCGCCATCCAGACGAGAAAGATCGCTGCCGTTAACGCGGATGCTGCCGGCGCTCGGTTGCTCCAGCAGGCTGATACACTTCGCCAGCGTCGATTTACCCGCGCCGCTCGGCCCAACTACCGCGGTGATGTTGGCTTGCGGTACTTGCAGGCTGATGGATTTCAGCACCTCGGTGATGCGGCCGTCGGGCGCGCGATAGTGTTTGCTGAGCTGTTCTATTTCGATCATGAGACCTCCTGCGGCGTGGAGGATTTAACGCGATAGCCCGCGCCCGGATGCGGTGCCTGCAGCTGCGGACCGGCGGCGAATAACTTTTCGCGCAGCGTGCCCTGCGCGTACTCTTTTTTGTAGACGCCGCGCTTTTGCAGCTCCGGGATCAGCAGCTCCACCACATCTTCAAAGGTTTCATGAGTCAGTGCGTAGGCGAAATTGAAGCCATCTACGTCGGTCTCTTCAACCCAGCTTTGCAACTCATCCGCGACGGTTTCCGCGCTGCCGACAATCAGCGGACCAAAACCGCCGATGCCGACCCAATCCGCCAGTGCTTTTACCGTCCACTGACGATCGGGATCGGCGGTGGAGAAAGTTTCGACCGCCGATTGAATGGCATTGGTGTGGATATATTTCAGCACCTGATCCGGCTGATACTGGCCGAAGTCGATACCGGTCCAGCCTGATACCAGCGCCAGCGCGCCTTCGTAGCTGACCCAACTGGTGTACTCTTTCCATTTCGCCTGCGCCGCCAGATTGGTTTCGCCAACAATCACGGTTTGCAGATTGAAGATTTTGATGCTGTAAGGATCGCGCCCCGCTTCCGCCGCGCGGCGGCGAATATCGGCGACGGTTTTCTTCAGCAGCACTTTCGACGGCGCGGCAACAAATACGCATTCGGCATGTTCTGCGGCAAACTGTTTGCCACGACTCGATGCGCCCGCCTGATACAGCACTGGCGTGCGCTGCGGTGACGGTTCGCACAGGTGAATGCCCGGCACGTTGAAGAAGGTGCCCTGATGATTGATGGGATGGATTTTACGCGGGTCGCTGAAGATACGGCGTTCGCGGTCACGCAATACTGCATCCTGCTCCCAGCTGCCTTCCAGCAGCTTGTACACCACTTGCAGATACTCGTCGGCGTAATCGTAGCGGCTGTCGTGATCGGTCTGGGTTTTGTGCCCAATGTTGCGCGCCCCGCTCTCCAGATACGAGGTGACGATGTTCCAGCCGATGCGGCCTTTGGCCAGGTGATCGAGCGTGGATAAGCGGCGCGCAAACGGATAGGGATGCTCAAACGACAGCGACGCCGTAAGACCAAAGCCGAGGTGTTCGGTCACCAGCGCCATTGGCGTAATCAGCGCTAACGGATCGTTGACCGGCACCTGCGTCGCCTGGCGGATCGCCGCATCGCCGTTGCCGTTGAGTACATCGTAAACGCCGAGCACGTCGGCGATAAACAGGCCGTCAAATTTGCCGCGCTCCAGCAGGCGCGCCAAATCGACCCAATACTCCAGATCTTTATATTGCCAGGAACGGTCACGCGGATGCGCCCACAGGCCCGGCGACTGGTGTCCGACACAGTTCATATCAAATGCATTCAAGCGAATTTCACGTTGCGATGGCATAGCAATCTCCATAGCGAGGCCGTGATCGTGTTACGACTCGGCGTTCGTCAGTTAATTTTTAGGATGTTGAGAGATTAAAGCGCTGAAAGGGGACATCGCTCGGCGGGAGCGATTTGCAGTTCTTGTAAAATATGTTTCGCCACAGCGGCGGCGTGATCGGCAACCTGCGGCAAACCCATCAGTTCACCGAAGCGCGCACGCGCAGCGGGACCGACGACAAACAGGCGCGCATTGGGCTGGCCGGTAACATTGAGCGTGTGCGACTGGCTGTCGACATCAATACCAAAACCGAGCAGGTCAGCACGGATTAGCCCTTGCTGGCTGAGCGACTGCAGCAGCGGCTGGCTGGCAGTTAAGGCTTCATGGCCGGGACCGGTTGTGACAATCAGATGATCGAGGCGGTGGATTTCGCTGGCGCCCTCGCGCGTGCGTAGCGTGATTTGCAGTTGGTTGCCGACATCGGAGATTTCGCTAAGGCGCGCGGCCAGCACCTTCAAACTGCCCTGCTGACGTCGTGCGCTGATTACCGCTGACACCTGCGGCGCGATGCGATAGCGATGCACATCCCACCACGAACGCAAATGACGGACAAAACGTTGCTGCTCGCGCAGCGGCAGCGATTGCCAGATATCCTGGCCTTGCACGCGCACCTGATCGAGCACGCGCTGCCACGGCAAATCCTGTTCCGCGGCACGCGCGACTTCGGCACGAATATGTCGCAGCCACAGACGTGCGCTGGACGCTTGCTGCGGGGCTAACATCCATTCGGGCCATTCACCGCTCAGATTGTCGCGCGAGAGCTGTCCACGGCGTGAGAAGGCGATTAACGGGCCACGATGCTGTCGGGTGCCCAATGAAGCCACCACGTCCGCCATGCTCAGGCCGGTACCGATAATCGCCACCGAGGATTGAGGATCGATGGCGTCTAATACGCCGTGCTGCCACGGATTGGCAATCAGCGCCGGATGCGCCGAGAACGGTTGCAGCGCACGCGGCAACGATGGTGGCGGATGACTGATCGCTAACGCCAGTACATCACCCCGCAACGTTTCGCCGTTGCTGAGCAACAGCTGCTCGCCTTCCCAGGCCACGGCGCTGGCCTGAACATGGCGCAGCGTGACGTGCGGATACGCCTGCGCAGCTTGCGCAAACTGTTCTGCCAGATAGCGACCGAACAGGCTGCGCTGCGGATAGACCGCGCCGTCTTCACAGTGCGCTACTGAGTCCAGTGAACATTCCGGCTGTTGGCGATACCAGCGGTCAAACGCGCCCTGCTCTTCACCGCTCAACTGCATGCGCGAAGCGGGTACGTTGATGCGGTGCGCAGGCTCCTGCGTGGAATAGGCAACGCCGCCGCCGAGATTGGCGCGCGGTTCGACCACTGTAATCAGTAATCTGCTCGATGAGGTTCGTGCGAGATGAATCGCCAGCGCTGTGCCGCTAAAGCCACCGCCAACAATGATTACCCGTGCCATTGCCTTCTCCTGCATTAGCTGGCGCTCGTCTGTTTTGACGGACGCTTATCGCCGCCAATGGTTTCACCAAACGGGCCGGTGTTAATGGTGCGTTCACGCTGCTGCTGTGCGTTAGCCAGCGGTAGCAGCGGCAACAGTAATTCGGCCACGCGATGCGCTTCTTCCAGATGCGGATAACCGGACAGAATGAAGTTGGTGACACCCAGCGCCTGATATTCGCGGATACGCTCAGCCACCTGCTCCGGGCTGCCGACCAGCGCAGTGCCCGCGCCACCGCGCACCAGACCCACACCCGCCCACAGATTTGGCGAGATATAGAGGTTGTCGCGCGAGCCGTTGTGCAACGCGCTCATTCGTGCCTGACCGGCGGAATCCATACGCGCAAAGATTTTCTGCGCCTGCGCGATGGTCTCTTCATCAAGATGACCAATCAACTTATCTGCCGCCGCTTTGGCTTCTTCTTCGGTCTCGCGCACAATCACATGCAAACGAATGCCATATTCCAGCTTACGTCCGCGCTGCTCTGCACGTGCGCGCACCACTTCCAGCTTCTCAGCAACCTGCGCTGGTGGCTCGCCCCAGGTGAGATAGGTATCGATCTGTTCCGCTGCTACATCAATCGCCGCCTCCGATGAACCACCAAAGTAGAGCGGCGGACCCTTTTCCTGCACCGGCGGAAACAGCACTTCTGCGCCTTCAACGTGAATGTGCTTGCCTTCGTAATCCACTTTCTCGCCGCGCATCAGGCGGCTGTAGACGTCGAGGAACTCTTTGGTGACTTCATAACGTTCACTGTGGTTGAGAAAAATGCCGTCGCCTTTGTTCTCAATCGGATCGCCGCCGGTCACCACGTTAATCAATAAACGCCCTTCAGACAGACGATCAAGCGTGGTCGCCATGCGAGCTGCCAGCGTTGGCGGCTGCAGGCCAGGACGCACCGCAACTAAATAGCGCAGACGTTTGGTGATCGGCGCTAACGCAGAGGCCACCAGCCAGGAATCTTCACAGCTTTTGCCGGTAGGAATTAATACGCCGTAGAAGCCAAGATTGTCGGCGGCGAGCGCCACTTGCTGTAAGTAGGGTAAATCGACCGGGCGTCCGCCTTGCGTGGTGCCGAGATAGCGTCCATCACCGTGCGTCGGTAAAAACCAGAAGACATTAATTTTATCGTTCGCGGAATCGGCCATTATGCTTTTCCTATATAACTTTATTAAAAAATGATCATTTTGAACTGCTTATTTGGTTATATAGCTGTTAGCAGAAAGCGTGCCAGGTTGTTAACGGGCGCGAATCCCCGTATTTCAGGCGGTTAGCCTTGTCGCCGTCAACCAAAACAGTTGCATTTGCGACTCTGGCGCAACAGCAATTGCTGCATATGCAACTGCTTATGCTTTTTACATGGTGTTAATAGTCAGCGTGAGCATTTAGGTTAACGATATGCTCGTTACAGGACTCAATGCAATGTTAACCACCTATAATCCCACCGATTCACCGCGCTTAGTCGATCCCGCTTCTCTGGCGTTTCAATCGCTGCTGGATAAGTTCGCGCCCACAGATGCCACCGTGCTGATTGTCGGCGAAACCGGCACAGGTAAAGAAGTGGTGGCGCGCTATCTGCACCATCACAGCCAGCGACGTCACGGCCCTTTCCTCGCGGTTAACTGCGGCGCGCTGACGGAAAGCCTGGCTGAAGCCGAGTTGTTTGGCCATGAGAAAGGCGCTTTTACCGGCGCGACGCAGTCACATCCCGGCTGGTTTGAATCAGCGCAAGGCGGCACCTTGCTGCTGGATGAGATTGGCGAGCTGAGCCCTTCACTGCAGGTTAAATTGCTGCGTGTGCTGCAGGAGCGTGAGATTACGCGAGTAGGCTCGCGTAAAGCAATCAAGGTGGATGTGCGGGTTATCGCGGCTACGCATGTGGATTTGGCGCAGGCGATTCGCGAGCGACGCTTCCGCGAAGATCTGTTCTATCGCCTGAATATTGCGGTGGTGCCATTACCGCCGCTGCGTCAGCGCCGTGAAGACATTCCGCTGCTGGCACAGCACTTCCTCGCCCTCTACGCACGACGTTTAGGGCGCCCGGCACGGCGTCTTTCTGCTGATGCGCTTGAAGCGCTGCGCGAATACAGCTGGCCGGGCAATATCCGTGAACTGGAGAACACGCTACATAACGCCGTATTGCTGAGCCGCGAAGAGACGCTGACGCCCGCACAGTTGCGACTTGCTGGTTACAGTGAACATGGTTTTAGCGAGTCAAACGATTCAACGCTCGACAGTTTTCTTCAGCAGCAGCTAACCAGTCAGCCGCAACAACTGTTTGATCGCGTTATCAGCAGCCTGATTAGCAACGCGCTGTCGATGACAGATCACAATCAAACCCAGGCCGCGGCGCTATTAGGTATTAGCCGCCACACTTTACGCACGCATCTGGCGAATCAGGGAATGATTAAAGGACGGCGAAAAGCGCCGGTAACTACGTCGACATCTCATACACACGGGACGCAGGAGCGTGAGCTGCGCATTGGCTATCAGAAGTTTGGCAATCTCGGGGTGTTAAAAGCCCGTCAAAGCCTCGAACACTGTTTCGCTCAGCAAGGCATTAGCGTGTTGTGGAGTGAGTTTCCCGCCGGGCCACAGCTGCTGTATGCGCTGCAAAACAACGAAATCGATTTTGGTACCACCGGCGAAGTACCGCCAATCTTCGCTCAGGCGAGTGGCAATGCGGTGACTTATATTGCCTGGGAGCCGCCAGCGCCGAGCAGCGTTGGCATCGTGGTACCGCATGACAGCGATATTCGCACCATCAACGATCTACGCGGTAAGCGCATATCGGTTAATAAAGGCTCGAACGTTCACTGGCTACTGCTGCAGCTACTGGAGGAAGCGGGCATTGGTCTGGATGAACTCAAAGTGGTGTATACGCCGCCGAAATATCCGCTCACCGCCAGTGATTATCTTTCGGTTGATGCCTGGATGATGTGGGATCCGTTGCTCAGCGCTGCGGAAAGCAATCCCGAACTGCGGGTTTTGGTTAATGGTGAAGGGCGCGTACATAATCATCAGTTCTATCTGGCGCGGCGTGATTACGTTGAACAGCACGATGACATCCTCAGACAGCTGGTGGAGAGTTTGCAGCAAACGGGTTTGTTCATTGATAGCCATCGCCAAGAAGCGTCAATGTTATTGGCTCAGGAGCTGGGATTGGAAATCGCATCGGTAGAACGTGCTTTGACTCATCGCAGCCACAAAACGCGTGCGATGGCCTTCGAAGTGATCAAAGAGCAGCAGACCATCGCCGATCGCTTTTATGCGTTGGGGCTGATTAATAAACCGGTGCGCGTGCGCGATGCGGTCTGGCAATTTTCATCAGCTTTAACGTTAATTGAGTAAGGTGAGTCTTGAAAGTTATCCACGTTTTCTGTGGATAAATCATTGAATATCATCTGGCTAATCTCGCCTATGGATTTTTGAGGGTGGCTGAAACTAAAAGTTAATTGGCGATTTCAGCCTGAAATTTTAGCTAAAAATCTTTAAATTTCATAACAATAGAGATGAAATCGATTAGGCGAGCAGATGACATTTCACTCGCTGGCTGGACGGCAATTCTGCTGTTGCTGGCTGTTGTCGCTTTCGCGCACAGCTGGTTAAATTGGCTGCAGTTAGTTAATCGTAATTGGTGATTTATTAACGGATACCTTTGAGCTGCTGGCTGAAACAGTGGCGATTTCAGGCTGAAATTTCCGCGGCGATAATCTATATTTCATACAGTTAGCGATGAAATTGAGCTGGCGAGGCATTGAGAAGGGCATAAAAAAACCGCCCGGAGGCGGCTTTTCACTTACTGATTAAGATACTTGTTGAGCGTCTCGTTAATCACCTTATCCAACTCTTCCTGCAACTCTTTTGACTGGCGATTAAACTCGTAGCTGAACATGCGTCCGCGCGTTTTCTTACGCGCAAAGCGGTCTTTATCGGCGAAACTCCACAATGGCGTCGCCACGGTTTTATCTTTTGCCGGTGACTGAATCAGCGTCTGGCTACCGTTACGCACTAAACGCAGAATGCCATTCTTCACTTCGTCTTCGGCCAATCCATCGCGCGCGCATACGGTATCAACATCCATGCCGATAGTATCGATCAGGGCATCAACCGTTTGTCCGGTTTCCTGCAGCTTCTCATACGCCTGCAGCAGCGATTTATAATCAGGATAGGTCAGCTCTGAATGATTCGGGAACAGCGTTACCAGCTCAAGCGGCACGCTTGCCGCTTGCAATGCACGCGTTACCTTGGCCTGCGATAAGCCTTCGCTTTGCGCAATCTCTTTCTGCGACAATCCACTCTCTTTAAGCGATAGCAGACGCATGCCCACTTCACGCAGATTGTGCTCGCGCGCGGTCTGAATATCCTGGGCTAAACGACGCGCTTCTTCCGCCGAGATAGCCACGTCTGTAACCAACACATCAAGCCCAGTTTTGCAGTGCAGAGCCGCTGCACGACGGCGTGAACCATCGAGAATCTCAATGCGATCGTCACGCTTTACGCCAATCGCCGGGAAAAACTGCTGCAATTTGATGGTGCGAATGATGTCGCGCAGCGATTCTGGCGTCAGGCCAGACTGATCGCGGCCATTGGTTTCCATCTTAACGAAGGTTTTCTCTTCAATTTCCTTCGCCGGGATGTGCTCCAGCGTGAACAGGGCGCGTTTACCCGTCGCCAGAATAAATGTCTGAGAATGGCCATCGGCGCTTTCCTCAGTCTGCAATGGTGTCTGGCTGAAGGTTCGGCCAATAGTGATTCTTTTTGCGCTCATAGTAACCTCAGTTCAGGCGAATGAATTCAATACGGTCAAATACGGCTTTCGCGAAATCTTCCGCCGCTGAACGCGCATTCTTTAAGGCTTCGGTGCTGCCCACGTAGGTTGATGGATTGGCTGAGATAACCGTATCAAACGACTCTCCGCAGCGCTCAAAGCCATCCAGACGCGGCAACGCAGCATCAAGCATATCGCCGCCAAAAATCTCTTTCGCCAGGCTGTGACACAGCTTGTGATCCGCTTTATTCGACAGTTTAGACATAAAGCCAATGTTGCCCTGCAAACGGCAGGCTGCGCCCGATTCTTCAATGATGCCAATCAACTCCGGCAAACGCGTTAAGTACTTTAGCGTGGAGTGGAAATCCACCTGCGCGGGCGGGACTGGCGTCATCAGCAGGTCTGAAGCAGCAATGGCGTTCTTCAGGAAGGCATCAAGATGCGGGCCGCTGTCGATAAAGATAAAGTCGTAATCTTTCTTCAGCTTGGCCACTACATTGTCATACAGCACCGCGTGGATGTTTTGTTCGGGCAGGTGAGCGGCACACAACTCTTCCCAACGCGAGGCAATAAAGGCGTCATCAATTGACGCCGGCAGCACATCGACGCCCGGAATAATCGAGGAAACGATAAACTCGTTGAGTAACTCTTCGCGGCTGACGTTCTGCAGCATCGCCTGTGCGGCGGTCGCTTCTACTAATCCCACTGAACGTTGATGGTTCAGGAACATGGTGGCGGAAGATTGCGGGTCCAGATCGATGACCAGAATACGCAAATCTTCAAACAGCAGATGCGGATGCGCACGTAATGCGTGTGCCAGCGAAACGGTAGAGACCGTTTTCGAAACGCCGCCTTTGAGGTTGCCAACAAAGATGCTAAAGGCTTCATGGTGGCGATCGCGGTACTTGGGCACACCGCGATGGTGATAGATATCGATAATATTCTGGATCGACATCGCATACTTGGTTGAGCTGCCCGCTGCACGCTTATCGAACGGATAACCATTTTCTTCCATTTCGTTGACAGCGTAATCCACGCTCGCACGCGTAAGTTTAGGCAGTTTGGCTAACGCCGCTTTAGCGTAAACCTGATAGAACGTGTTTTCCCGCAATTCTTCTTTCTGCGCCTGAATCTGTTCAGTCAGGCTCATCAGCATTCTTTCTGAACGTTGTGCGACCTTCAGAACTTGCTTCTCATCGTTAGCCATACTTGCTCCACACATGTAGGATTTATGACTTTATACATAAATCCAGCACACGAGGCAAATATATCTCTTCTACTCAGGAAGAATAAGTTATGTGAAAACACCTTGATTAAGAGCACGTTAACGCAAATGTTCACTGTAATCAGTGATCGTAATTTAGCCATATTGGTTTTTTGTACGATTTTGAACCGCTGATTTATTGTTTTTTGGGGCAAAGATTCACTGTAGTCAGTAGCTGATTTGTATTCTGTATGCTTTAAGTAGAGAAAGGAGAAGGGTTGTGGCGGCTGAAATTGCTGGAACGTTCACTGTAATCAGCTAGCAAAAATGCGTCGATGACTAACATTCACTGCAATCAGTAAAAGGTTCACTGTAATTAGCGAGCGGTGGCTGAAGATTCACTGTAATCAGTAGATGATGCCTGGAAGTAAAAACAGGCGAGAGAGCAAAGATGAGTGCCATGCTGGTGAGATGTTCACTGTAATCAGCAAACCCTGACGACGTTTTCACATAACGCCAAACGTTCACTGTAATCAGTAAAAGCCTTGTACTCTTCATCGGCAAAGATTCACTGTAATCGGTAGACGTCGTCGCACTGCGATAAACCGTTCACTGTAATCAGTAAGTCAATTTTGCCAGACCGAGATAACATTCACTGTAATCAGTAAAAGTTATGACGCTGTACAGAACGTTCACTGTAATCAGTACAGCATGATAAGACGAACGTTCACTGTAATCAGTAGAGTGTTATTTGCCTACAAGCTGATATGCCCGGAATCGCCATGTGCGATACAGCGAAATATCCACAATGTCGTCAACAACATTCACTGTAATCAGTAAATACACGCTGCTAATTAAAACGCCCAACGTTCACTGTATTCAGTAAAAAACGATGCGCTGAGCGAGTTTGTTTCATGCTGCAAACCTGGCAGGGCAGGGGGACGAGTTGGTAATGTTCACTGTAATCAGTGACAGCGTGACATGTTGTTCAAGCAGTATATGAGCGTCAGCACGAACGTCTCACGTTTCAGTTCACTGTAGTGAGAAGGCAAACCAAACGTTCACTGTAATCAGCTTAGTAACCAACCCTGTCACTTTTACTGGCTGTATTCACAGTTATATTGCTGATTACAGTGAATCAGTTCGAAACAGGCGTTTTTAATATTTATAAATCATTAAGTTGCAGTTGATCGTTCACTGTATTCAGTATGCAGCCTCTAATTCGCATTCACTGTAATCAGTGATAGCGAGCGCTCCAACAAACGTTCACTGTGATCAGTAGAAAGGCAGTGAAAAAAGGAAGTTGAGTACTACGCCACCGCCCTTGTAAGTACTCACTATCTTTATAAGTCGCTTAGAAAGACTACAGTGCGGTGCAAAACATCGCATAAGACACAACAAAAGCAGAAGGTTTCTGATTACAGTGAACGTTGCTGATTACAGTGAATCACGCGAGAACCGCTGATTGCAGTGAATGTTGGCGGAGGAGCATGTGTCACTTTTGCTCAAAAAGTGACACAGCTTGAGGAGAATTGCTGATTACAGTAAGCGGGCAACATCATTCTTCGAACTCAATATCTTCCAGCGAATCGATGCTTTCGAGATTGCTGATGCCGTCGAGTTTTGGCGTCCTGCTGTGGATGATGAAGAACACCGAACGGCCACGTTTCACTTCCGAATAGTCGAGATAACCGATCTCTTTGAGCTGCTCCATCGCACGTCGCACCACGTGGTTTTGCGTGGTGGTTTTCGAGCCCAGATTTAAACGCATACGCAAACGCGCCAGAGAGATGGGCGCCGGATTCGTTGGCAAACTTTCGAGATAGGTATACAACGCCTGAGCCGATTCTTTACGTTTTAAACGCGAAATGGCTCGCAGCTGCAGTAACACTTTATGGTCGAAGTTGTAGAGCTCGAACAACTTTGGATCGGCCTGGATACGCACCAGATCCTTTTCACGATCGTAATACGCCGATTGCACAAGGTGAGTGTGATAGGCTTTGCCATTACCTTCAAAGGACAACGTATTGGTAGCAATGCGTCGCAGAGAGGCATCTAAGCGCTTACGTAGCGCAGCCGAAGAGTTTGCCGATGGGATCCCGCACATCTTGACGAAATCGATAAATGGCAGCGTCACGGTGTCGCCCTTAGAAGGATAACGCGAGAAAGACTGAATAATACCGGCCCAGGTTTTGAAATCATTATCCATGTCCAGCCTTGCGCCGGTAATGGTAATCTTTTCATAACCTTCCGATTTCACTAAAGAAAGGTTCTTTAGCTCTTTCGTTGCATCGGTCGATGCCATTGCGCCTGATTTACCGCGCGCGGTGGACTTCAATGTTGGAACAAACAGACCCAGGCGCATTAAAGCGACCGGTTGTACGGTGTTATTTTTATTGGGATGGAGTTGAATAACTTCACCGCTATTTTTTGTCACCGACAGAAAAGGCTCGAGTAACGCCTTGTTTTCACTCTCTTTATCTGCCATAGCCTGAGATCTTCATTCTGTGGATGAAAAGGGTCGTTTTCTGATTACAGTGAACATTAACACTGTTTATAGTGAACATTCTACTCTCTATAGTGAATAAACTACTGACTCCAGTGAACACTTTACTCATTATAGTGAACGCGATCACCTTCTGAGCCCTTGTGGGGTGCGGCCTGCGACGATCGGGGATCTCTTAGGATCTCTTTAAGATCTCTATATGATCTTTCTTTAAGATCTATTCACTGTATAACTTAATAACGCCCGGACTGACGCGGCTTTAGACCGGCAAAACGTTTAAAACAGCTCCATTGCAATAACATCCCCTTTGATCCCACCAAATCATCAGTTATGTGCGATCAGGATCCTTCTACTTCTTCATAAGTGAACAACTTCCTCATTATTATTCATTTTTAAGAAACTTTATCCCGGCGTAAAGTGAACTTCATCGAACAATACATCACTTATGACGAGGTTATATTTCATGACTGAAAACGTTATCTCCCGCAACCCTACTACCGGCGACATCCTCGCAAGCTATCCGCTACAGAGCGCAGCCGAGTTGGAAGCCGCATTGCAGCAAAGTGCTGATGCCTATGCAGAGTGGCGCTATACCGCAATGCCACAGCGAGTGAAAGTGCTGCGTCAACTGGCTGAACAGATCCGCCAGCGTCAGGATGAGCTGGCAACCATGGCCACACTGGAAATGGGCAAACCTATCGCTCAGGCACGTGCTGAAGTACTGAAATGCGCCAATCTGTGTGACTGGTATGCAGAGAACGGTCCGGCGATCCTTGCCGACAAACCAACGCTGGTGGAAAACCAGCAAGCGTGGCAGTCATTTCGCCCGCTTGGTGTGATCCTTGCTGTAATGCCATGGAACTTCCCTTACTGGCAGGTTCTGCGCGGCGCAGTCAGCATGTTACTGGCGGGCAATACCTACGTGCTGAAGCACGCGCCAAGCGTAATGGGATCCGCCAACCTCATGAAGTCGCTATTTGACGCCACTGAACTGCCTAAAGGCGGCTTTACCGTGATCAACGTCGATAACGATGGCGTTTCGGCCGCGATCAAAGATCCACGAATTGCCGCTGCAGCGGTAACCGGCAGCGTGCGTGCAGGCGGCGCAATTGCAGCACAAGCCGGTGCGGTACTGAAGAAAACCGTGCTGGAACTGGGCGGCGCGGATCCTTTTATTGTGCTGGCGGATGCAGACCTGGATGCTGCAGTAGCCTCAGCGGTCACAGGACGCTATCAGAACACCGGACAGGTCTGCATGGCAGCCAAGCGCTTCATCATTGAAGAAAGCGTCGCAGAAGCGTTTGAGGCGCGTTTCAGCGCAGCGGTACAGGCATTGAAGATCGGCGATCCTTTGGCAGAAGATACCTACATCGGACCAATGGCGCGTTACGATCTTCGTGACGAGCTGGATAATCAAGTGCAGCAGACCATCAAGGAAGGCGCACGTCTGGTATTAGGCGGCCATAAAATTGACGGCCCAGGCAACTATTACGCCCCGACGATCCTCGCCGATGTCACACCAGCCATGACCGCTTTCCAGCAGGAAATCTTTGGCCCGGTCGCAGCAATTAGTGTCGCTCGTGATGCACAACATGCCCTTGAGCTGGCGAACGACAGCGAATTCGGGCTGAGTGCAACAGTGTGGAGCGGCAACGAAGCGCTGGCCAACGAACTGGCGGAAAAACTGGAGACCGGCGCGGTATTTATCAATGGCAATGGTGCGTCAGATCCACGAGTTGCGATTGGAGGCGTGAAGAAGAGCGGCTATGGTCGTGAACTGTCGAGCTTTGGCGTCCACGAATTCTGCAATATTCAGACGGTATGGAAAAACCGCCGCTAAGCATCACAGGGCGCGTCAGGCGCGCCCTTATTCCCATCCTCCGCCCCCAGATATCTCGCATCTCATACCGTTGCACATCATTTAAAATGTTGTGGACCAGTTCAAAAAACCCACCAAAGGTATTATAAAGGTATTATCTCTGGTGTTAGATTGGCCCCACCTACACCGGGGAGTCCTTTTAAATGAAAACAACAATCCCAAAACTGTCGTTCATGATGTTTCTTGAGTGGTTTATCTGGGGCGCATGGTTTGTACCGCTCTGGGCATTTCTCAGCAAAAACGGCTTCTCGCCGGTTGAGATCGCCTGGTGTTACGCATGTACTTCGATAGCCGCCATCCTGTCGCCGATCCTTGTCGGATCGCTGGCCGATCGCTTCTTCCAGGCGCAAAAAGTGTTGTCGCTGCTAACAATCGTCGGATCGATTCTGATGTTCTTCGCAGCTCAGCAAACGCATTTCGGCGGTTTCTTCCCGTTGCTATTGCTGTATGCGCTCACTTACATGCCAACCATCGCCTTAACCAATAGCATCGCGTTTTCGCACGTCGCGGATGTGGAGCGTGATTACCCGCGCATTCGCGTCATGGGCACCCTTGGCTGGATCGCGTCCGGCATCGTTTGTGGTTTCCTGCCGCCGCTGCTGGGCTATGGCGATATCTCAGCCAGCAACGTGCCGTTATTGATCACCGCCGCAAGCTCGCTGTTGCTGGGCATTTTTGCCCTGACGTTGCCCGCCACCGAGCCGAAAAGCACCGGCAAATTCAGCCTGCGCGTCGCGCTTGGTCTGGATGCGCTGCATCTGCTGAAGGATCGTAGCTTCCTCGTATTCTTCGTCTGCTCCTTCCTGTTCAGCATGCCGCTGGCGTTTTACTACATTTTTGCCGAAGGCTATCTGACGGAAGTCGGCTTACCGCACGCCACCGGTTGGATGACGCTCGGCCAGGTTTCGGAAATCTTCTTCCTGCTGGCGCTGCCGTTCTTCATCAAACGCTTTGGCATCGGCAAAGTGCTGCTGCTGGGATTAACCACCGCCGCACTGCGCTACGTGTTCTTCGTGTTCGGTGGCGATCAAAACATGCTGACTTACGGCTTGCTGTTCATGGGCATTCTGCTGCACGGCGTCAGCTACGATTTCTACTTCATCACCGCTTACATCTATGTTGATAAGAAAGCGCCAGTGGCGATGCGTAATGCCGCGCAAGGGCTGATCACGCTGGCTTGTCAGGGCATCGGCAGCCTGCTCGGTTATCGCCTTGGCGGCTATCTGATGCAGGAAATGTTCGCCTACGATCAACCCCGCAACGGGCAGACTTTCAACTGGGCCGGCATGTGGATGTTTGGCAGCGTGATGATCGTAATGATCACCATCGCCTTTATCGTCCTGTTCCGCGACGGAAAAAAACGCAGCGATGAACTTACCGCTTTCGAAAATTCAGCAACCGCTGACAGCCATAAATAAGAGATTTCACCATGACGATGACAACGCAAGAAAAACGGATTTTAGGCGCGTTTTACGGCCAGGCGCTGGGCGATGCGATGGGCATGCCATCGGAATTGTGGCCGCGCTCACGCGTGAAGCAGCACTTTGGCTGGATCGATCGCTTCCTGCCCGGTCCGGCTGAGAACAACGCCGCCTGCTACTTTGGCCGGGCGGCCTTTACCGACGACACTTCGATGGCGCTGGCATTGGCTGATGCGATCGTATCGCACGATGGAGAGATCAACGTGGAAACCATCGGCGCGAATATTTTGCAGTGGGCTGAGTCGTTTGATGCCTTCAACAAAAACGTGCTTGGACCGACCTCAAAAATCGCGCTCAACGCCATGAAAGCCGGCACGCCGGTGTCGCAGCTGGAAAATAACGGCATGACTAACGGCGCAGCGATGCGTGTGTCACCGCTCGGCTGTCTGCTGCCAGCACGCGATTTACCGGCTTTCATCAATGCCGTCGCACTGGCGTCGAGCCCAACGCATAAATCGGATGTCGCAATTTCCGGCGCGACGGTGATTGCGTGGGCAGTTTCACGCGCCATTGACGGTGCCAGCTGGGCAACGATCCGCGATGAACTGCCCGCGATCGCTCGCGCGGCGCAGGAAAAGCGTGTCACCACCTTTAGCGCGTCGATGGCGGCACGCATCGAACTGGCGTTAAGCGTGGTCGTGCAGGGCAGGGGCGTGGAATCCACCATGCAGCAGATTTACGATCTGGTAGGCACCGGCACCAGCACCATTGAATCGGTACCGGCGGCGATTGCGATGGTGGAATTGGCCGAGACCGATCCTAATCGCTGCGCGATCCTTTGCGCTAACCTCGGCGGCGATACCGATACCATCGGCGCGATGGCGGTGGCCATTTGCGGCGCGCTGCACGGCATCGACAGCATCGACGTTGCCTTGAAAGCCGAGCTGGATGCCGCTAACGCGCTGGATTTTACTCGTTATAGCGCTGCATTCACGCGTTTCCGCCAGCAGCGCGAGGCCGCTTATGTTGACGCCTGATGATCTGCAGAGACTTGAAAGCCGTCTGCCAGTGCTTGTGATTGGTGCGGCTGTAGTGGATGTGATTGCTGATGCTTACTCGTTGCCCCATCGTGGCAGCGATATTGAGCTCCACCAGCAGGGCGTCAACGTAGGCGGCTGTGCGCTGAATGTGGCGATTGCGCTGCACCGGCTTGGCATCCCGTCCATCAATGCGCTGCCGCTCGGCAACGGCACTTGGGCCAGCATTGTGCGGCAGAAGCTGACGGAATATGGCATCCACAGCGTGCTGGAAACGGCGAAAGGCGATAACGGCTGGTGTTTAGCGTTAGTGGAACCTGATGGCGAGCGTACTTTTCTGTCAGTGAGCGGCGTGGAAAATCAGTGGGATGCAGCGCTGCTGAACACGTTGCCGCAGCTGGCCAATCGCTGGATCTACCTTTCCGGCTATCAGCTCACCAGCAAAAGCGGTGATGTGCTGATCGACTGGCTGAAGCAGCAAAGCCAGCCGTATCAGCTGCTGGTGGATTTCGGTCCGCGTCTGGCGGATATCGGTGATGCGCAGTTCGAACGCGTTATGGCGTGCCATCCACTGATTACAGTGAACAGACAGGAAGCCGAACTGCTGTGGCATGAACGTTTGAATCAAACAGAACCCATTGATGCGCATCAGTTAATGACGTGCTGGCAGCAGCGATTCGGCGGCGCGATGGTGGTGCGACTTGATAGCGAAGGCGCCGGTTTCGTTAACGCGGAAACACAGGGCTGGATGCCGGCGCTGCCGACAAAAGTGGTCGATACCATCGGCGCAGGCGACAGCCACGCGGGAGGATTACTGGCGGGATTAGCGTCGGGTTGGTCACTGGCAGAAAGCGTCGCGCTGGGCAACGCGGTGGCATCTTATGTGGTGTCACAACGCGGCGGCGATTGCGCGCCCGATCGCGCCACACTAACAGCTTACTGGCAACAGCGCCTTACTCCGCAATAAACACATACATATCGCTACGACAGTAGCTAATGCTGTACTCCAGCGGATTGCCCTGCGCATCTAACGCCAGCTGCTTGATCACCAAAACAGGCACGTTGTCGGGTAGGGCGATCTGCTGCTGCAGCGACTCATCAGGCATGCGAGCACTCACTCTGCTTTGCGATTTAACCGGCAGAATTTGTTGCTGGTGGAAATAGTCGTAAAGCGAAATGCCAATCTCATCCGCATTAGCGATATAGCGCGCCGGTACCCAGGATTCTTCCACCGACACCGCTTGCTGATCGACATAACGAATGCGTTTCAGCAGATACACTTCGCTGCCAGTGTTCAGCCCCAATTTCTCTGCGATTGCTGCGTCGCATTGGATTTTGCTTTTGTTAATCCACACGGTATCGGGCTTTTTACCACGCAACACTGCTTGCTGGGACAAGCCTTTCGGCTCTTTCAGCGAATACTCGAACTGGCTGCAGATCTGCGTACCGTAGCCTCGAGAGCGCAATACCACGCCCTCTTTTTCCAGCGCATCCATGGCTTTACGCACGGTAATGCGCGAAATGTTCAGCGACTGGCTGAAGTCACGCTCACTCGGCAGGATCTCTTCATGCACTAACACGCCATCACGCACCGCATCTTTAATTGCAGTGGCAAAGCGTTTGTACAGCGGTGTGCGGCTGTTATCAGCAAGGGTAAAAGTCAGCCGCGAAAATAGTGGAGTTTGGTCGGTCATAGTGTGCGGGTTCACTTATCCTGATATGCGGCAGAACGTCTATGATACTGATATTTCGACGTTCGCGAAGCACTCGATGAGTATGAATATCACGAATAATCACTTTAAAAACAATAAAAGCCCCATTGGGGCTTTTAGGCATACACCCGACTCAACGCTCATCAAACGGCACGCCACCTTTCGACTTATGATGTTTTGGCGTTTCGATAATGGAAACCGTCACTGAATTAGCATCGATCTCAAACGAATCTGCCACCGCCGCGGTGACGGCTTTTAACAACTTCTTTTTCTGCTCAATCGTGCGACCTTCTGCCGCATACACAACGATTTCTGGCATCTCTGCTGCTCCTTAAAGTAAACGTTCGTTTTCAGCATAGCGCAGCAAAAGCACTGCGTGCAGCGTCAATCACCCGTCTTTGCCAGCAATCTGTGTTGAAATGTGTATTGTTATGTTATAACGTAATTAACTCACATAATTTGTAGCGGCTTCAGTCGGAAATCTTAATGAAATCAATGAAAAATTTGCTTATCGCTTCGGCGTTAGGCTTGGCTTCTTACGCCTCAATGGCGGCTGAACATCAGGATAAAACGGTGCGCATTGCGGCACCGTTTGAAATCAAAGGCGCCGATCCCGCGCTCTCCGGCGACATTTTGTTGCGGATGGATGTGGTGGAAACTCTGGTGGAAGTGAACGAATGCGCCGAGCCCATTCCGGCGCTGGCGCAAAGCTGGCAGGTATCGGCAGATGGACTGGAATGGCAATTTAATTTGCGTCCCAATGTGCGTTTCCATGATGAATCGCCACTGGATGCAGCTGCGGTGGTGAAATCACTCAACACCGCGCGCAGCAAAGCGGGTCTGCTGGATAAAACACCGATCACCGCTATCAGCGGGGAAGGGCTGCACGTCACTATCACGTTGCGTGAACCATTTACGCCGCTGCTTTCGGTATTAGCAGAGAGCCGTTCCCAGATTCTGGCGTTGGCTAGCTGGGATGCGCAGGGCAACATCACCCGCATCATCGGCAGCGGCCCGTTTATGCTGACGTCATTCCAGCCACCGCAATCGCTGGCAGTAAAACGTTTTGAAGATTACTGGGGCGAAAAGCCGGCGATTGCGGCCGCCAGCTATCTCTCTTCCGGACGCGCCGAAACCCGCGCCTTGCTGGCGGAGAGCGGGGACGCGGATTACGTATTCAACCTGGATGCTGCCAGCCGTCAGCGTTTAGCACGCAAGCCAGCGCTACAGCTGCCCGCCATTCCGGTGCCGCGCACGCTGATGCTAAAACTGAATGCGGGCGATCCGCTGTTAGCCGAACAGCCGGTGCGTGCAGCGATCAGCATGGCGATTGACCGTAACGCGCTGGCGATGGCGGTATTGCGTTATCCAGGCGCGGCCAGTCAGTTATTCCCGCCGAATATGGGTGAATGGCACAACAACGCATTGCAACCGTTGCAATTCAATCCGCAGCAGGCGGCACAGCAACTGCAGGCGGCGGGTTGGAAAATGGGTGCAGATGGCGTGTTAGCACGTAACGGCCAGCGCTTTAGTGTGACGCTGCTGACCTTCCCCGATCGTCCCGAACTGCCGCTGATGGCGATGGTTATCCAGCAGCAGCTGCGCAAAGTCGGCATTGAAGTGAAGATCAATTCCACCAACGCTAGCGAAATTCCGGCGCAGCATCACAGCAATCGTCTACAACTGGCGCTGTTTTCCCGCAACTTTGCACTCACGCCTGATCCCACCGGCACGTTACTGCAGGATTATGCGGAAAAGGGCGGCGACTGGGGCGCGATGAACTGGCATCCGGCCGGTTTTAGCGCGGCGTTGCACAGCTTAACGCAATCCACTGACTCGGCAGAACGTGCGCAGGCGCGTAACCTGATCACTGCCTCGTTACAGCAGGATCTGCCAGTGATCCCGATTGCCTGGTATCAGCAATCGGCCGCGATTAACAGCAAGCTGAAAAACGTCACGCTCGATCCGTTTGAACGCCACTTTGGTCTGCGTCAGATGCAGTGGGAGCAATGATGTTCAAACTACTTGGCTGGCGCGTAGCGCAGGCGGCTTTTGTGGTGTTGGCGGTGGGATTACTCACCTGGTTTTTGGTGCAGTCCTTGCCCGGCGATATGGCGTGGCGCATTGCCAGCGGTCGTTATGGCTACGATCGGGTGGATGCCAGTGCGGTGGCGCGGGTGCAGCAGGAGCTAAGTGACTCGCTGCAGCAGGGCAGCGCGTTGCTGCACTGGCTATTCGATCTGCTGCAGTTCAACTTTGGTCGTTCGCTGGTCTCCGGCGAACCGGTGATGGATGAACTGCGCTGGCAGCTGAGTCAAACGCTGGCGCTGGCAGGTTCATCGCTTTTCCTGACGATTCTGTTCACCTTGCCGCTGGGTATTTGGGCGGGATGTCACGCCAATGGCAAGCTCGACCGCGCGTTATTCTGGCTGAGCGCGCTGCTGAAATCGGTGCCGCATTTTGCGCTGGGCATGCTGCTGATTGTCCTGCTGGCGCTGCAGCTCGATTGGCTGCCCAGCGCCGGGCATGGCGAGCTGCGTCATTTTATGTTGCCATCGTTGACGCTGGCATTGTCGTTAACCGCGGTGGGCGTGCGCGTGGTGCGTGAAGCCACGTATCAGGTTGTCAGCTCGGGCTATTACCGCTGGGGCGCGCAGAAAGGATTAGCGCCCGCAACGCTATTGCGCCGTCATGGATTGCGCAACCTCGCATCGCCGGTATTGACCTGGTTCGGCATGCAGTTTGTCTGGCTGGTGGAAGGCGTGGTGGTGGTAGAAACGCTGTTTGCCTGGCCTGGCATTGGTCACGCGCTGGTGCATGCCATCTTCGCCCGCGATGTGCCGGTGATTCAGGCCAGCGCCATGACGCTCGGACTGCTGTTCGTGCTGCTGAATATGCTGGTGGATGCGGGTTGTCATCTGCTTGATCCCAGAGGAGCGCGCGCATGACAATTTCATTTTCGCGTCTTATCGGCCTGCTGCTGTTGTGCTTGCTGCTTGGTTTCGCCTTCCTGCTGCCCCTGATTCATCACGGCGACCCGCTGGAACAGGATCTGCTGCAGATGCTGCACGCGCCGAGCGGTGCCAATCTTCTCGGGTTTGATCATCTTGGTCGCGACATGCTGCCGCGCCTCAGTGCCGCGTTGCGCCTTTCGCTGGGTCTCGCGGCGCTCTGTGTGATGAGCGCACTGCTTGCGGGCGTGCTGGCTGGCGTATTCAGCGCACTGTATGGCGGCTGGCTGGATCGTCTGCTCAGCATGCTCGGCGATATGTGTCTGGCGCTGCCGGGATTGCTGCTGGTGCTGCTGTTAGCGGCGATTGCGCCGGATTCTCCCGGCATGTTGTGGCTGGGGATTTCGCTGGTGCTGTGGGTGGAGTTCTTCCGCGTCACGCGCGCAACCCTGCGCCCGATTGTGCAGGCACCCGGCATGCAGGCCTCAAAGTTGCTCGGTTTTTCGGCGTTCTACCGTTTCCGCCGACACCTGTGGCCAGCGTTAGCGCCGGTATTAACCACGTTGACTCTGTTCTCGTTCAGCAGCGCCATCATGGCGGTCTCTGCGCTTGGCTTTATCAGCGTCGGCGTACGTCCGCCGACGCCAGAACTGGGTTTGATGATGACCGAACTGCTGCCGTTTGCCTGGGAAGCACCGTGGCTGCTAATGCAGCCGGTAATCGCGCTGTTTCTGCTGTTGATCAGCCTGAATCTGTTAATGAAAGAGGAGCGTAAATGAAAGGATTACAGGTTATCGGCATCAGCGTCACAACCGCCAGCGCTACGCTGGTGGAACCGGTTGATTTCACCCTGCAGCCCGGACAACCGCTGACCTTGCTGGGTGAAACCGGTTCAGGTAAAAGCCTGCTGGCACAAGCGGTCATGGGCATTTTGCCTGACGATTTACAGTCCAGCGGTACGCTAATCATCAACGAACAGCGTTTTACCCTGCCGCAGGATGCCGGATTGTTGCGTGAATTATGGGGCCGCACATTAGCGTCGCTGCCGCAGGAGCCGTGGCTGTCGCTGGATCCCACCATGTCAGTGCAGCAGCAGGTTGCGGAAGGCTATCGTTATGTACGCGGAAACGCGAAATCCACCAGCGCACTGTCGGCCCAGCGCGATTTACAGCAGCTTGGTTTACAGGACGCGGCGCCGCGTTTTCCGTGGCAACTCTCCGGAGGGATGGCGCAGCGCGCCGCCTTTGCCGCCGCACGAGCAGGTGGCGCGGAGATACTGATTGCCGATGAACCAACCAAAGGGCTGGATGTGGCGCGTCGTGATGAGGTAGCGGCCTTACTGCGCCGGGAAGTGGCCGACGGCGGCACACTGCTCACCATCACCCACGACATCGCGCTGGCCCGCCAGTTGAGCGGTGAGGTGATCGTGATGCATAAAGGGAAGGTGATTGAGCAGGGCAGGGCGGAACAGGTGTTACATGCACCGCAGCAGCGCTATACGCGTGAGTTACTCGCCGCCGATCCCACCGCCTGGCCTGCACGGCAACAAACCGTTATTGGCAGCAAACCGGTGGTGAGTGCTGAGGGCATCCGCTTGCAGCGCGGCGGTAAATCGCTCGGCGTGCCGCAAAACTTCAGGCTGCACGCCGGGGAAATCGTTGGATTACACGGTGCCAGCGGCAGCGGTAAAAGTAGCTTTGGCGATGTGCTGCTCGGGCTGCTAACGCCTCAGCAAGGCAAGGTGACGCGCCATGCGGCGGTCAATGCGCTGAAATACCAGAAGATTTATCAGGATCCGTCAGCGCTGTTTCCGCCGACCCGCACGCTGGCGCAAAGCCTGGACGATGTGTTGCGCAGTCATCACATTGCTTCCACGCGGCGGGATGCGCTGATGGAGCAATTGGCGCTGTCACCAGAACTGCTGACGCGCCGTCCCGATTCACTGTCGGGCGGCGAGCTGCAGCGCTTCTCGCTGTTACGCGTGATGCTGCTGGATCCGGTATTTCTGTTTGCCGATGAACCCACATCGCGTCTGGATCCGCTGGTGCAGCAGCAAACCCTCCAGCTCATCACCTCGCTGGCGCGCGAGCAACAGTGCGCGGTGTTGCTGGTGAGCCACGATCGCGATCTGCTGGAAAAGGCCACGCATCGTATGATCGCGATGGAGGCGATCGCTTAACGTTCTGGCGGCTGGCTGTCGCCGTGACCGAGAGAACGCTGCATCACTACGGTATCCAGCCAGCGGCCATGTTTGAATCCCACCGATTTCATTACACCGGTGTGCTCAAAACCGAGCGCCCGGTGTAATCCCAGCGATCCGGCATTCGCGCTATCGCCAATAATCGCGATAATTTGGCGAAATCCCGCCGCTTCCGCCAGCGCAATGGCTTTTTGCAACAGTGCGCGACCAATGCCTCTGCCGGTTTGCTGCTGATCGAGGTAAATCGAATCCTCCAGCGTAAAGCGATAGGCATAGCGCGGGCGATACGGCGCCAGATAGCAGTAACCCAGCACCTGATCATCCTCCTGCGCCACCAGCCAAAAACCGCCGCGCTGCTGCACATCCTGCACGCGATTCTGCATTTCGCTCGCCGAAGGTGGTTCAGTTTCAAAGGTCGCGGTGCCGTGCAGCACATGCCAGGCGTAGATTTTCTGAATGGCAGCGGCGTGATGAGGTCGGGCGGGAATAATGTCCATATGTTCCTGATTCTTAGCGGCGAAAACCACAGCATGCCACCGCGCCGCACGCGAATCATCGGATTTGATAATAGGAAATTCTGATGGTCACTCTGCAATTCCATAGTGGCGCCATTTATGGCGACCTGACCCACCAACGCTCAATTCTGCTCCGACAGCTGCACCGCCATGGTATCCGCCTCTAAGGCTTCGAAAACATGCGGTTCGTCGGCGGGATAGCAAATGTAGTCGCCGGGATGCAGTTCGACCGGCGCATCGCGCGGCCCAACCAGCGCCCGGCCACGCGCGATAATCACATGCTCCACCGAGCCCGGCGGATGCGGTTTTGAATCGCGCGGCGCGCCCGGTTGGCTGGTGACCAGATAGAGATCGCGGCGTCCGCCGGGCGGGCAGCTTGCCAGCAATGCTGCCTGATAATCCGCCATCTCCGCCGAGACGATCATGCCTTCGCCACGGCGAATTACCTGCAATCGCTTCACTTCCGGCTCCATCAAACGCGCGAAAGGAATGTTCAGCGCCACACACAGCGCCCACAACGTTTCAAGGCTGGGATTGCCATTGCCCGCTTCGAGCTGCGACAGCGTAGATTTGGCGATACCGGCGCGACGCGCCACCTCTGTCAGTGAAAGCCCCGCGCGCTGACGTTCGCGCAGTAATCCGACAGCAATAATATCAATTGGCGTGGTCAAACCCTCTCCTGTTCTTTATATCGAACGATTTGTTCGTCTTGTAAAACGATTCTGGCGCGTTCATTATAACGGCTTTCCTGTTCGATATGAGATCAAATTGTGATGCGTCTGGGTGCAGTACCGCTTGATCGCGGAGTAATAAAAGCCATTTTCCTGGTTTGTCTTGCCGACGGCATTGTCGGGCTCTCTTACGGTTCGCTGGCGGCAGCGGAAGGGTTTCCGCTGTGGGTGCCGATTGCACTATCAACGCTGGTGCTGGCGGGCGCGTCGGAATTCCTGTTTATCGGCATCGTGGCTGGCGGCGGCAGTCCGTTAACGGCGGCGGCGGCGGGTTTGCTGGTCAACGCGCGTCATCTGCCGTTTGGCATTGCGGTGAAAGATCTGGTTGGTAAAGGCAGCCGCAGTTTGTTGGGATGCCACATCATGAATGATGAAAGCGTGGTGTTTGGTATTTCCCAGCCAAAACTGGCGCAACGTCGTGCCGCGTACTGGATTTGCGGATTAGGTATTTTCACCATCTGGCCGCTGTCGGTCATTGGCGGTGCGGTGATCGGGCGCTTTATTCC
Source organism: Pantoea sp. DY-17 (assembly GCF_019795975.1). NCBI lineage: Bacteria > Pseudomonadati > Pseudomonadota > Gammaproteobacteria > Enterobacterales > Erwiniaceae > Pantoea > Pantoea sp. DY-17. The sequence goes on from NZ_JAIMIG010000002.1 coordinate 584,840, forward strand.
CGACGTATCGGCCATTGGTCTGGATGCGGTGTTCCCAGCGATCCTGATTGCCCTGATATTCCCGGCGCTGCGTCAGCGTCGTACGCTGATCCCCGCTACGCTGGGCACCACGCTGTCTGTGCTGGCGACACCGTTTGTGCCAGCGGGCATGCCGGTGCTGTTTTCACTGCTGGGATTACTGAGCTGGCGGGAGCGTAAAAATGCAAAATAATCTGATCATTGGCGGCATCGCGCTGCTGGCGGTAGGCACTTATGCGATTCGTTTCGCCGGTTATCGTCTGGGCAGCCGCATGCAGATGTCGGATCGCGCACGCAATATGCTATCCGATGCTGCCACCGTTTTGCTGCTGGCGGTGGCCGTTACCACCGCGCTGTTTGAAGGCACGCATTTTGCCGGCGTGGCGCGCATCGCCGGCGTGCTGTTTGCGGTGTTTTTGGCCTGGCGCCGCACACCGCTAATCCTGGTGATTATCGGTGCCGCGCTAATGACCGCGTTGCTACGTTACTTCGGCGTGCCCTGATCGCGCCAGGTTTGCGCACGTAATTCATATACCAAACTGGCGGGCGCGCCCGGAACATCGTGAACCTGGCCGTAACAGCGCAGTCCCGCCTTTTCCAGTACCTGCTGTGATGCTATATGATCCTGACGCACCGCCGCATCAATAACCGGAAGCTGGCATTCATCGAAGCCATAAGCGATAACCCTTCGTGCAAACTCGGTGGCGAAACCTTTTCCCCACGCCTCTTTCGCCAGACGATAGCCAAGATTGTTTACCGGCTTGCCAGCAAACTCGCGCACCGATAAACCACCAAATCCGATAACCTCATCCGGCTGTTCCCGCAGGCAAATTGCCCAGTTACCAAAGGAAAAGGATTGCCAGTGCGCCAGCCAGCGATTTAACACCTCCTCTGCAAAGGCTAAATCGGGAAACGGACCCGCCGGATTGAACATATTGGTAGCGGGATCGCCATAGATGGCAAACAGGCGCTGAACATCGGTGGGTTCAACCGGACGAAGAAACAAACGTGATGAAGTGAGTTGCATTGTCGTAACCTTTTGTAGCCGGAACCGGCGTTATCTTCCTGATGAGTTTTGTTACTGTGATACTCCACGGATTACTAGCATAGAGGAAAACGTATGAAACCGCGTTTAGCCCGCTGTGATGAAACGGCCACGTTGTGGCGCATCCGCAACCTTGCCATTCGCCACGGTTGCCGGGGCGTTTATCCCGCTGATGTTATCAGTGCATGGACACCCGATGCGTTACCGTCCGGCTATTTCGAGGCGGTCAGAAGCCATCCGTTTTATGTGGTTGAGGATGCTGAATATGGCGTGGCCGCGACCGGATTTCTTGACTTGCACAACGGCAGCGTTGAAGCGATCTTCACGCTGCCCGCCTGCAACGGCAAAGGTTATGCCAGCGTCATCATGCAGGCAATCATCGATGAAGCGCGTCAGCGGGGTTTTGATAAACTGACGCTCGCCGCCACGCCCAACGCGAGCGGCTTTTATCTGCGTCACGGTTTTCGTATGGTGCGTGAGACGCTTTATCCCTCGGCGCTGGCACAAGCCGATCTTCCCTGCGTAGAAATGGTACGCGAGCTTTAAGGCTAAAATGAAAAAAAGTGAAAACAACAAGGACGGCGCGAATATGGTCATTAATTGCGTAGCGTATCGCCACGGTAAGCGTGAAGAGCATGTCGACATCGCTGATATTAGTGAAGTATTAAAAGAAGAGAAATCCTTCGTCTGGATGGGTTTGTACCAACCCGAACCGGCTTTTATGCAGACGCTGCAGCAGGAGTTCAGCCTGCACGAACTGGCGATTGAAGATGCGCTGGTGGCGCATCAGCGACCAAAGATTGAGCAGTACGGCGATTCGGTATTTATTGTGGTAAAAACCGCGCACATGGACGATTTGCAGCGCATCACTTTCGGCGAAACCCACTTCTTCCTTGGCAAAAACTTCCTGATCACCGTGCGTCACGGTTCATCGGAAGGTTATGCTGACATCCGCACCAAAGCCGAAAAGAACCACGCATTACTGTGTGAAGGTCCGGGTTATGCGCTCTATTGCATCCTCGATTTCATCGTCGATAACTACAGCAAAATCACCGAATCACTTAACGATCGCATTGGCGGGCTGGAACAGGGCATGTTTACTACGCGTTTTGACAGCGACGCGTTGCAAAACGTTTATCACCTGCGCCGTGAACTGCTGGCGCTACGCAATGCGGCGCTGCCGGTGACGGAAATCTGCCAGCAGCTGGTGCGCTTCCACGAAGATATCATCCCGAAAAATCTGCGCGCCTATCTGCGTGACGTACAGGACCACGCGCATCACGTGATGATCGATGCGGAAGACATGCGCGAAATGCTCACCAGCGCGATGCAGGTGAATCTGGCGCTGGTGTCGGTGCAGCAAAGCGAAGTAAACAAAAAGCTCGCCGGTTGGGGGGCGATCCTGATTGTGCCCACCATCATTTTCAGTATGTACGGCATGAACTTCCCCGATATGCCGGAGTTGCACACGCACTTTGGCTATCCCGCCGTGGTGGGCATTACTGTTGTTATCTGCTGCGTGATGTGGTGGCGGCTGAAAAAGGCCGGTTGGCTTTAACCGCTGAATGCCTGCATTTTTTACAACTTCCTGCGATCTGGAGCGAAAGATGTCCTTTAATATTGGTCTGCTGCTGTTCCCCAACCTCACGCAGCTCGATCTCACCGGTCCGTGGGAAGTGTTTGCCCGCATGCCCAACGCTAACAATTATCTGATTTGGAAAGATCGCCAGCCGGTGATGTCGGATCGCGGTCTGGCGATCGTACCCACCGTGACCTTTACCGATTGCCCGCAACTCGACTTGATCTGCATTCCCGGCGGTCCCGGACAAATTGCGCTGATGGACGATGACGAAACGCTGGATTTTGTCCGTCGTATGGCGGAGAACGCCAAGTGGGTAACTTCGGTGTGTACTGGTTCGCTGGTGTTAGGTGCTGCGGGATTGTTGCAGGGATATCGCGCGACGTCGCATTGGGGTTCGCTTGATCAGCTGAGCTTGCTCGGTGCCACGCCGGTAGCCGAACGCGTGGTGCGCGATCGCAACCGCATCACTGGCGCGGGCGTCACCTCGGGCATTGATTTTGCGTTAACCGTAGCGGAAGAGCTGCTTGGACGTGAAATCGCAGAAAATATCCAGCTGCAGATGGAGTACGATCCGGCGCCGCCATTCCATTCAGGTTCACCGCGCAGCGCCTCGCCGCAACGTTTGGCCGAGGCAAAAAGCCAGATGCAGGATTTTATTGCTCGCCGACGTGCGGCGACAGAAAGTGCCGCTGCACGGCTCAGGCGCGAGGAGTGAAAGCTGGCGATTTCAGCCTGAAATCGCCACAGTTGTTACTGCTTAATGTGCGCTGGCAGTAGGGCGCACGGTGATTTCACTGGTATCCACTTCGCCAGGTTGATCGATGGCCCAACTCACCGCGTTGGCAATCGCTGCTGGCTGGAGCGCGATCTGGCGATAGCTTTTCATCGCTTCACGCGCGGTGCTATCGGTGATGCTATCCGCCAGTTCAGATTCGACTACGCCGGGATTGATCACTGTAACCCGCAGATGTTGCGACTCCTGACGCAGGCCATCGGAAATCGCGCGTACGGCGAATTTAGTCGCGCAGTAAACGGCGGCGGTCGGCGAAACGGTTAGCGCGCCAACCGAAGCGATATTAATAATGTGACCAAACTGCTGCGCCTGCATGGTCGGCAGCACCGCCGCAATGCCATACAGCACGCCGCGAACATTGACGTCGAGCATCAAGTCCCATTCATCGACTTTCATTGAACTCATGGGTGACAGCGGCATGACGCCGGCATTGTTGATCATCACATCAATACGGCCATATTTTTCCCGTGCAAAATCGGCCAGCTGCTGGATATCAGCGCGTTGGGTGACGTCGGTAGCGAGATAATCCACGTTCGCGCCGCCAAAGCGCAGCTCTTCACTTAACGCTTGCAGACGATCGGTGCGGCGCGCGCCAAGCACCAGTTGATGGCCTTGCTGCGCCAGATGACGTGCAATGCCTTCGCCTATGCCGCTGCTGGCACCTGTCAAAATAATCACTTTCTTCGCTGTGTTCATGATGCATTCCTTGTTGAATTGACGAGGCTATTGTTGATAAATCACGCAATGCGCAACAGACCGGATTGTGGCGCATCTTTGCCTGATCCTCTCGCGTGCATTGTGCAAACAGCAGCTTGATGGCTATGCTTTGCCTGAATATCTCAGTGGAAATTATTTATGTCGCAATCCGTGCAACAGCGCACCTGCGCTTTACTCAGCCAGCTGGCGCGTCAGGAAGGCTATACCGAATCACTGCTTGATAGCGTGCGCTTTATGCGGGCCGATCGGCAGTGGGCGCGCACGCCGGTACTGTATGAGCCGAGCATCATTATTATTTGCCAGGGATCAAAACGAGCTTTCCTCGCCGACAAGATGTATCGCTATGATGCGCAGCACTATCTGGTGTTGTCAGTGCCGCTGCCGTTTTCTGCCGAGACGGAAGCCACATCAGAAGAGCCGCTGCTGGGCATCGCAATTCGTCTGGATGTTGCCATGGTAGCGAGGTTGGTGGCGCAGCTGGCCAGCAGTGAATCGGCGGTAACCGCTGCGCCGGCGGGCATCATCTCCACACCAATCAATGAAATCCTGGCGCAGAGCACACTGCGTTATTGGAAGCGTTGAGCGATCCGCTTGAAGCCAAAGTGTTGGGACCCGCGCGGGTCGAAGAGATCTGTTTTCGCGTATTAATGGGCGAGCAGGGTGGCGCGGTGCGTGCAGCGTTAACTTATCAAGGCCATTTTGGTCGTATCGCGCGGGCTTTGCAGCGTATACATGCCGACTGGCGTCAGCCGCTGGATGTACCGCATCTGGCGAATGAAGCCGGGATGAGCGTGCCGCGCTTCCATCTGCATTTCAAAACGGTGACGCAAACCTCGCCGATTCAATATCTAAAATCGCTGCGATTGCATCAGGCGCGTCTGATGATGATCCGCGACAATCTCACCGCCGCAGGTGCCGCAGCGCGCGTCGGCTATGAAAGTGATTCGCAGTTTAATCGTGAGTTCAAAAGGCTGTTTGGTCGCAGTCCGGCAGAAGAGGCGCGGGAGATGAAGCGGGCGTTTGAGTTGTTACCGCCGGAGCAGCTGTCCGGCCGATTACAGGCGCATTAGCTTAGCGAATGCTCATGATGGCGACGACCATCAAAATCCAGAATACCGCGCAGCCGGTAAACATCATTTGCCAAACTACACGGCGTTCAACTGTCAGAAAAGAAGAGAAACGTGAACGTAAAATCGATTGCATTGCGACCTCAAATCAGAATTTAAGAAGAAAGTTCGTTGGCTGAAGTAAGAAATCCCTGTCAGCGAATCAGACTATTCTGTCTTTTATGAGGTAATGAAATCGACGAGACCAGTCTTGTTTTTGGTCTGGAATGTAAACCATAAATAAAAGAAAAGCCGCGCAGGGCGCTGATCTCTGAGGGGCTGAACACTACGCATTTACTCGCTAAACGTTGCGCGTCACGCCACCATCAACACGAATATTCTGAGCGGTAATATAGGCCGCGCCAGGTGAAGCCAGGAAGGCGATGGTCGCCGCCACTTCTTCAGACGTACCGTAACGCTGCAATGGCACGCTATCCCGACGTTCATCGGTTTTCGGCAAGCTGTCGATCCAACCGGGCAGCACATTGTTGATGCGGATGTTATCGGCCGCGTAGGCATCAGCAAAGATTTTGGTGAAGGATGCCAGGCCGGCGCGGAACACCGCCGAGGTCGGGAACATATCGGTTGGCTCAAACGTCCAAGCGGAGGAGATGTTGATAATGCTGCCGCCGCCTTGTTTCTGCATAATTGGCGTGACCAGACGCGTGGCGCGTACCACATTTAAAAAATAGGTTTCCATGCCAAGCTGCCACTGCTCATCGGTTAACGCCAAAATCGGCGCGCGCGGACCATGACCGGCGCTGTTCACCAGCACATCTATTCGGCCCCAGCGCGCCAGCGTTTGATCCACCAGCTTCTGCAGATCCGCTACCGATTGATTAGAACCGGTCACGCCCAAACCGCCCAGACGCTCCGCCAGCGCTTCACCTTTGCCGGAGGAGGAGAGGATTGCCACTTTATAGCCATCGCTTGCCAGTTTCTCGGCTGCTGCTGCACCCATGCCGCTGCCACCGGCGACGATTATTGCAACTTTTTCTACTGTCATCATTAATCTTCCTGTTAATTAAACATCGATTAAACCCAGTATAAAAGGTAATTTTGGTAGCAGAGAGTCAGTCTGTTTGCCAATTGACGATAGGAAAACTACAGGATGAGTCAGGGATTCAGCGAACTACCGCCGCTCAATGGGTTGAAAGTGTTTGAAGCGGTGACGCGCCATCTTAACTTTCGCCTGGCAGCGGAAGAGTTAGGCGTCACACAGGGCGCGGTGGCGCAGCAAATTCGTGGTCTGGAAGCCAGCCTTGGACTGAAATTGTTTGATCGATTGCCGCGCACGCTGGCGCTGACCGGCGCGGGTGCGGGCTATGCGGTCAGCATTCGTCAGGCATTTGAATTGATCGATGAAGCCACGCGCACGCTGCGACCAGAACCTAATCGCTTAACGCTGAGCGTTACACCCACCTTTGCCAGCCGCTGGATGCTGCCGCGTTTACCGGGCTTTACCACCGCATGGCCGGATATCGATCTGCGCGTGTTGGCTTCTGAGCGGCTGGTGCAGTTTCATCATGAAGGCGTCGATTTAGCGGTGCGTTATGGCAGGCCACCGTTTGGCGCGGGTCTTGATGCCACTTTGCTGTTTAGCCAAACAGTATTAGCGGTGGTGAGTCCTGCGCTGTTAGCCAAGCTTGGCGATCCGGCTGCAAGCGACAACTTTCAGCGCTACGCCTTGTTGCACGATGGTCACCATCTGTGGCCAGCATTTCTCGCGTTTACCTTCCCGAATTTATCGCTGCATCATCAGCATCACCTGCGTTTCAATCAAACCGCGCTGGCGCTGGAAGCGGCGATCAGCGGGCAGGGTATTGCGCTCACCAGCCCGCATTTCGTGCAGAACGATCTCGCCAGCGGACGGTTGGTGCCCGCGTTTACGCAGCAAATGACCTTGGATGCCGGTTGGTATCTGGTGTGGCCGCGTCGTCCGCGCCAGCAGGCGCCGGTGATGGCGGTGCGCGATTGGCTTTTAGCGCAGGTTAGCGGCTGATATTTGTTCAATAACGAAATCAGTAAAACTGATGATCCACGCAGGATCATGAATGTTATAACTGCTTAATGATGCAGACATGGGGTTTTATCCTGTCAAGGCAGTGAATTAGCAAAATATCGCGAAAATTCAGCAAGTAAAGCAACGGATTGCGCGTTGCATTCTGCCGGGGGGTGTGAATAAATACGGAGTCAATTTTAATAAAAATGCCATAAAGGCCAGGTTTACGCCTGAAAAAGATCTTTGCATATGACCGATTATAAAGATGTTTTAGCCAGGGACATCAGCGCCAAAAGTGAAAGCATGCAGGCGCATCTCATCGCCATCCGCCGTGATATACACGCGCATCCGGAGCTGGGTTTCGACACCGTCCGCACTGCACACATCGTTGAGCAGGAACTGCTGCGCCTGGGTCTGACGCCGCAAACCGGCGTTGGCAGAAGTGGCGTGATGGTTGACATTGTCGGCGCGCATCCCGGTAAAACCGTGCTGTTACGCGCGGATATGGATGCGTTGCCAATCCACGAACAAACCGGCTTACCTTTCAGCAGCCACTATCCCGGCAAAATGCACGCCTGCGGCCACGATATTCACACCGCGACGATGCTCGGCGTGGCGGCGATAGTGCCGCACTATCGCGCGCAGCTGCATGGCACGTTACGTTTGATTTTCCAGCCAGCAGAAGAGACGCCCGATAGCGGGGCCGAAGCGATGATTGCTGATGGCGCGGCAGATGGCGTCGATCTGGCCATCACGCTGCACAACAAACCGGAACTGGCCGCCGGTGAAATCGGCCTAACGCGCGGCGCCAGCACCGCTTCCAGCGATGAGTTTGATGTGGTAGTGCACGGTAAATCAACGCACGCGGCCCGTCCGCACATGGGAACCGATCCGATCATTGCTGCCGTCAATCTGGTGAGCCAGCTGCAAACCATTATTTCGCGCGAACTCGATCCCGCCAATTCAGCGGTGCTGACCATCGGCCATATTCATGGCGGTACCACTCACAATATTATTTCCGATAGCTGCCTGATTCAGGGCACAGTGCGCGCCAAATCACCGGCGGCGCGTGCGCACATTGAAGAGGCGTTCAAACGTATCTGCGCGGGCGTCGCGCTGTCGCTGAATGTGCGCGTTGAGGTCAATTATCAGCGCGGCGTACCGCCGTTGATGAACGATGATGCGCTGATTGATGCGTTGGAACCGATTTTGTCGCATCAGTTTGGTAAAGCGATTATCGCCAAACCGAGCGCCAGCTTTGGTGCCGAAGATTTCTCGCTGTTTACCGAGCGCGCGCCAGGTTGCCAGATCCACATTGGATCCGGCGCACCGGGACGCGACGACCATCTGCACAATTCGGATTACCAACCCGACGAGCGCAGTATCCATGCCGGCACGCAGGCATTAGCCCGTTTAGCCATTGATTTACTCTCAAAATAACGAACTTCGAGGTTTTATGATGATGCGTAAAGGACTGTTTACCGCTTCTGTGGGCATGCTGCTGCTTGCCTCTTCCGCTCTGGTGCAGGCAAAAGATTTTGGCACGCTGAAATTCGCCACCGAAGCCGCTTATCCGCCATTTAACCAATCTACGCCGAACGGCAAAATCGTCGGTTATGAGCCGGATATGGTGGCTGAAATCGCTAAACGAGCCGGTTTCAAATACGAAATCGTGGCACAGAAATGGTCCGGTATGATTCCGGGTTTAGTCGACGGCAAATATGACGCGGTAATCGATGCCGTGACCGTCACGCCGAAGCGTGAAGAAGTGGTAGATTTCTCCCGCCAGTACACCGTCAGTGTTTCAGGTTTCGTCACCCTGAAGGGCAGCGCGGTTGATACTTTGCCAGGCAATGGCGAAGTGGTGCTGGCGGATGACGAAGCCGCGATGACCAAATCTATCGATGCGCTGAAAGCCAAATTCAAAGGCAAAACCATTGCGGTGCAGGTTGCTACCATTCAGGCGGACTTCCTCAACAAATATCTGGCGGATGTGGCGACGATTCGCACGTATCAGGCCGGCCCGGAAACCTTCGCCGATCTGCTGAATGGCCGCGTTGATGCGGTCATGGCATCACGCACTAACCTGAATGCCTATGTGAAAAAGCATGCGAATACGGTGAACAGCACCGGTTACGGTTTCTCGGGCGGCGTGTTGGGCCAGGGTTCCGCTATCGCGATTCAGAAAAACAATCCGGAGCTCAAAGCGGCGCTGGATTCAGCGTTAAATTCCATGATCAAAGATGGCACGCTGAAGCAGCTGTCTGAAAAATGGTTCGGCGAAAACGTCGCACCTAAAGAGTAATTCCAGGCGCTTATGGCTATTGATTGGCAAATCTTAGGTTTTGGTGACGAAGGTTGGGGCGGCGTGTTGCTTAACGCCGCCACAGTGACCGTCACCGTTTCATTGTGTGCATGGCTGCTGGGCGCAATCCTTAGCAGCCTGCTGTGTTGGATGCAGATTGCTGGCGGGCGCTGGCAACAGCGGTTCGCCAACGGCTACATCACGCTGTTTCGTGGTGTGCCGGAGCTACTGGTGATCTACCTGTTCTATTTTGGTGGACGTCAGGTGGTGTCGTTTATCGGGGAAAGTCTCGGCTTGCAAGGTCCGTTCGACGTGAACGGCTTTGTCGCCGGCGCGATTGCCATTGGCCTGATCTCCGGCGCATATCAAAGTAGCGTGTTCCGCGGTGCATTTTACGCGATCCCGAAAGGTACGCTGGAAGCCGCAACGGTTACGGGCATGGGCCGTTTGATGCTGTTCCGCCGCATGATTGTGCCGCAGGCGCTGAAAACCGCGCTGCCGGGCATGGGCAATCAGTGGCAATCGGTGATCAAGGAGTCGGCGCTGGTTTCGGTCACTGGTTTGGTGGAAACCATGAACCAGATCTCCACCGCCTCCAACTCGACGCAAATGCCGTTCTTCTTCTACAGCGTTGGTGCGGTGATCTACCTGATCATCACCACCTGTTCCGATTTTGTTTTCCGCTATGTGGAAAAAGTGGCCATGCGCGGGCAACAACGCGCGCGGTTGTAAGGAGCCACGATGGATGTCACTTTCCTGCAGCACACCTTAGCTGCACTGCTGCGCGGCCTGCCGCTGACGCTGAATCTGGCGCTGCTGTCGCTGTTGGGCGGCGGCGTATTGGCGCTGCTGCTCAATCTACTGCGGCAGAACCGCTTTGGTAGCTACGTTACGCGCTTTTATGTCTGGGTGTTTCGCGGCACGCCGCTGCTGATTCAGATCTTCATGATCTATTACGGCCTTGGTAGCTTGCCGGCGGTGCGTGAAAGCGTGCTGTGGCCGCTGCTGCGCGATCCATATTGGTGCGGTTTGATTGCATTAATTCTTAACGATGCGGCTTACACCTCGGAGATTCTGCGCGGCGGGTTAAACGCAGTGAGCGTGCAGTCGCTGGAAGCTGCCAAAGTGAGCGGTATGTCGCGCTTCACCACGCTGCGCCGCATTACGCTGCCGCTGGCGGTACGTCAGGCATTACCGGCTTACAGCAATGAAATTATCTCGATGATCAAATCGACCTCGCTGGTCAGCACCATCAGTTTGATGGAGATGACCGGCATCGCTGATTCAATCGTCTCTGAGACCTTCCGCGCGCTGGAGGTGTTTATTAGCGCGGCGATTATCTATCTGCTACTGACCGTGCTGGTGAGTAAAGCGGTGGCGCTGCTGGAGCGCCGTTTGTCCCCTTATCACGTTGGAGCACGTCCATGAGTAAACCCACTATCGCCCTGAGTCATCTCAGAAAAAGTTATAGCGGGCACGAAGTGCTGCACGATATTAGCCTGACGGCCCAGGATGGCGACGTGATTTCGCTGATTGGTGCCAGCGGCTCTGGCAAGAGTACCTTATTGCGCTGCATTCCATTTTTAGAAGTGCCGCAGGGCGGGGAAATCGCGGTGGGTGACGAAGTGGTCACTATCGATAATCCCGATGAGAAGCTGAGCCGCGAGCAGCAGCGCCGTATCAAGCTGATGCGTATGCAGCTCGGTTTTGTCTTCCAGAGCTTCAACCTGTGGCCGCACAAAACCGTGCTGCAGAACATCATCGAAGCGCCAATTCATGTGCAGAAGCGCAGCAGTAAAGAGGCGATTGAAGAGGCCGAAGCGCTGCTGCAAAAAGTGGGATTGTACGAGAAGCGTAACGCGTGGCCATCGCAGCTTTCGGGTGGTCAGCAACAGCGCGTGGCGATTGCCCGTGCGCTGGCGCAGCAGCCGAAAGCCATTCTGTTTGATGAGCCAACCTCCGCGCTTGATCCTGAGCTGGTAGGCGAAGTGTTGCGCGTGATTCGTAGCCTGGCGGAAGAGGGGCGCACCATGATCATCGTCACACACGAAATGGGCTTTGCACGCGATGTCTCGAACAAAGCGGTGTTCCTGCATCAGGGCAAGATTGAGGAAGCCGGTTCGCCGCAGCAGGTGTTCAGCGATCCCCTCTCCGCGCGCTGTCGCGCATTTGTGAGTAGCCACTTACAGCGCAATAGTTAACAACAGTTTCATTTCCCTTCGCACCAGCAACGAGAGTGAGCTGGTGCATTTCTTCTGCGTCTCATGTTTTACCTAAATTTCTTCCTAATTGAAGCCATTGCTCTAGCAACGGGTGGTCCGGATAGCAGCAACCACGCGCCAGGCACACTTCTGAAAACACGCGACGACCGGGAAAAGTCGTTGAATCCCTCTACGGCGCGGGTTAAAACGTTTGACTTTAGTCAGGCCTCCTTTACTGGAGTACTTCTTTACTGCATAACCACGGAACTCTATGCCGCACACTTACCGACCATGGATGAAAAGGTATTGGCTGGTCTGGCTGCTGTTAACGCTGATCACCTTGATAGCGTTATTTACCGATCAAATTTTGCAGCAGCAGCGTGTCGGCGAGGCGCAATTTAATCAGCAGTTTAACCGTCTCGCCGCCTATCAAACGCAGAATGAAACGCTGTTGCCGCTGCTGAATGGCGATGAGGAACTCGCCTCTTTGCAGAGCAAATTCCCCCAGCTTGTCCTGTTGGAACACACCGTAAATCGTCCGTTAACCGCGCCGCGTTTTGAAGAAGTAAGCGGTGGTCGCTATTGGCTCTACAATCCTTACCGCCAGATTCGCATGCTGATCGATTTGCATTTTGCCCTGCAAACCTCGGATGTGGCGCTGGCGCTGGCTTTTCATATCCACGCACCGCCCGCCATGCAAACGGTGAACTATTCGGACACCGCGCGCTGGCAATGGCAGCGGCCGTTCATCAATCACTATCAGCCATTCTTGCTGAAAGGCAGCGCCAATCCCGACTGGCGTGCGCTGCATGCGCTGCCATTTATGCTGGCGCTGCTGGCATGGCTGGTAATTGGCGGTTTAGGCTGGTGGCTGCTGCGTCACTGGCGTCAGCACGTGGAGATGCGCCTGCGCGCGGACTATTTCCAGCGGACGCGACGTGAAGCATTGGGCGAGTTTACCGCTGGCATCATTCATGAAATTAATCAGCCGCTGACAGCCATCAACACCTGGCTGCACAGCAGTGAGCTGCTGCTGAAACAGGGCAAGTACGAGAATCTGCCGCAGGCGCTCAACGCGATGAACCTGCAAACCGAGCGCCTCGCGGCGTTGCTGCAACGCTTTCGCGACATCGTGAGCGAACGTCCGGTGGCGATGACCGCCGTGAATCCGGAAGCCATCTGGCGGCGCGTGACGGTGCTGCTGCAACAGGAACTGGATGACGGCGATGTCACGCTGCGTCAGCAGTGGCAGCACGGTCAGGCAAAAGTATTGAGCGATCCCCAATGGCTGGAACAGGTGTTCCATAACCTGTTGCAGAACGCCATTCACATGCAGCAAGGACGTCCCGATGCATGGGTGAACATGGCATCTGAACCTATTCCTCACGGCATCAAAATCATCATTAGCGATAATGGTCCCGGCTTCTCGGCGGAAGGATTAGCGCAGGCTTGCATGCCGTTTTACAGCTCGCGCGCCAATAGCATGGGATTAGGCATGACGCTGGTCGAGAGCTTGATGTTACGCATGAACGGCCAGCTGCGGCTGGCAAATCGCGCTGCAGGCGGCGCGGAGATTACCTTAATTTTCCAACTGGCGGAGTAACGGAATGGTCGCAAAGGTTTGGTTAGTGGATGATGATTTATCCGTGCGTGAATCGCTCGGTTTTCTGCTTAAAACGCTGGATTACGACGTGGCCGATTTTGCCGATTTGGCCACATTTGAAGCGGCTACGCAGGCGCAACAACCGCTGCGCGGCTGTTTGCTGTTGGATGTGCGCATGCCGGGCATCAGTGGCCTGAGCTGGCTGGCGGAGCAGGGCGATCGCCATCCGCTGCTGCCGGTGATCATCATGACCGGTCACGGCACCATTGATGCCTGTCGTCGCGCATTTCGTCAGGGCGCATTTGAGTTTTACACCAAGCCGCTGGAGATAGAACCGCTGTTGGAGACCATTCATCTGGCATTCAGCGAAAGTGAGCAGCGTGCCGATCGCTGGCAGTCGCAGCAGGGTTTGCAGGCGCGGTTTGCGCTGTTATCGGCGCGTGAAAGTGAAGTGATGCAGTTGATGATTGCCGGGCAAACCAGCAAAGAGATCGCGCGTGATTTATCGCTATCACCGCGCACCGTGGAAGCGCATCGCGCGGCGGTGTTTGCCAAGCTGGAACTCAATAATCTCGCGCAGTTGATTCACGCCTGGCAGCAGTTGAACCAGGTATAACTACCAGGCCGAACGGGTAATCGCCCGCATATTTCTTTTGCCCGCCGCGCTTTACAGTGTCACTCACTATTAAACAGGAGTGACACATGAACATCCGCCTTTCTCTGATTGCCGCTGCGGCGGCCCTGGTTTGCTTCGGCAGCCACGCTGCATTAACCGAATCCAATCTGTCTCTGGCTGACACACAGAAGCTGGCGAGCGCCGCGGTTCAATCGTGTGCGGCGAAAAACTACAACGTCACGGTGACCGTGGTGGATCGTGCTGGTTTGGTGAAAGCGGTGCAGCGCATGGATAACGCCGGTCCGCACACTGTTGAAGCCAGCCAGATGAAAGCCTACACCGCGCTGAGCACCAAAAACCCAAGCGGTAAAGTGATGGAAGCCGCACAGAATAATGCTGGTGCGCAAAACATGCGTGATATTCCAGGCTTCCTGCTGCTGGCGGGCGGTGTGCCGGTGAAAAGCGGCGATCAGGTGATTGGCGCAATCGGCATCGGCGGCGCACCGGGCGGCCATCTGGATGAAGCCTGCGCGGTGGATGCGTTGAAAGTCATTCAGTAATACGCACTAGGTCGTCATTGATGGCGACCTGGTTAGTTACGGCGCGACAGTGCAAAACAGATTAGCGGCATCGGCAAGGTAAACAGCAGCAGTTCGACAAGCAACCGTGCCCGACCGCGTGCCTGTGACAGCATAATTAGAGAGATAGAGATTGTCGGCGTTGAGGCAAGCAGTGCAAGCGAAAATCTATTGCGAAATCATACTAAAGGCCCGCCGCAACGGGCCAATGGCGTTAAGCGAGGATGCGTTCAGCCCAGGATTCAATCTCGTCGCCGCTGCCGATATCCAACTGCACCAAACCGTTGGTGATGAAGGTTGGTGAAACGTGGATACCGTTTTGCCGCGAGTATTTGCTGTGCCATTTGATCTCATTCTGCAGCTCGGCACGCAGAAACGGTTCGCGCGCGTTAACGCCGCTGTATTGCTCCAGACGATCGAGAATCTGATTCGGCGTGGCATCCATATTCGGGCCGTGGCTGTGATCGGTAAACTCGAACTCTTCACGATGATCCGCCACCGCCTGCAGCACCTTTTTGGCGGCTGCTTTGCCCTCCGGCAAGGTTGAGGCGGCAAGGATGTAGCGCACAATCACGCCGGAAAACATATGCCACGGCTGTGATTGCAAACGAATTTTTAATGTCATCTTCTCTTCGCCTACCCGTTGCAGCAACGCGTCCAGCTTGTTGAATGCGCGCACGGAGAACGGGCAGGTGGGTTCCAGAAATACTTCGAACACTTTTGGGCCGTGGCCCCAAACCAGCGGATCGGCGTGTAATGCGGTGGATTGGCTCATGGTCATTCCCTGTTGTAGCGATAAAAGTTGTCTTACTTTGGCAAAGCGCGGCGCGAACAGCCAGCATGGGCTTGTGCTTTTTTGTTACAAAGCCATTCGATTGCTGCAAATGTGGCGAAAAAAAAATCGTTTTATAGATCCGCGAGCTACAAGAAACTCAGCCTGCAACCGCCTTGCACAGAAAATAAGCGGCTATAGTTAATCCTGTTTCAATCTTCTGACTTGTAGCATTTTTGATTCATTTGCCTGGAGCCAAACGTTAAGAGCATCGAGGTTCAATGTGTTTGCCAATCTCTCCTGGAAAATCATTCATCAGGTTCTCAATGAAACTATTGCCGAGTTAATGGATGAACACCAAACGCTGGACGTTCCTACTTTGCGCGAGCGGCTGCTGGAGATGGCGGAAAGCGAATCCGATGAACTTATGGTGTTGTGTTACTGGCAAGCGAGCAAAGTGCTGACGCGCTTGCCGCCCACGGTGACCGCCAGCCAACTGATTGAAGAGGCGCGCGTCGCGTACCGCACGCCGCTCAATCACGATCCGCTTTAACCCTTGATGCTTTTCAGCGGTTTAATCGCGTTAAAGCGGCTAAGTGACGGATTAATGGTCAAGAGCGGGAAACACGCTCTGCTAGACTTGCCCTGTCAAAAACGTGGATACAGAGGACAGTAATGAAAATCAAAAGTTATGCCGCCTTGAACGCGGGTGAAGCGCTGGTGCCTCATGAGTATGAAGCCGGTGAACTGGCTGCTGAAGAGGTGCAGGTTGAGGTCGATTACTGCGGTGTTTGTCACTCAGATTTGTCGATGATTGATAACGAGTGGGGCATCTCCTCGTTCCCGGTGATTGCCGGCCACGAAGTGATTGGTCGTATCAGCGCGTTAGGCGATGCGGCGCAGAATAAAGGCTTGAAAGTGGGCCAGCGCGTGGGCATCGGCTGGACGGCGAAAAGCTGCCAGCACTGTAATGCCTGTATCAATGGCGAGCACGTTAACTGTGAGAACGGTTCGGTGCCAACCATCATGAACAAAGGCGGTTTTGCCAGCCATCTGCGCGCCGACTGGCAATGGGTGATCCCGCTGCCAGAAGCGATGGATTACACCTCGGCGGGTCCGCTGCTGTGTGGCGGCATCACCGTGTTCAAACCGCTGTTGATGCATCATGTCACCGCCACCAGCCGCGTCGGCGTGATCGGCATCGGCGGCCTGGGCCACATGGCGATTAAATTGCTGCGTGCGATGGGTGCAGAAGTGACGGCATTCAGCTCCAACGCCAGCAAAACCGAATCAATCAAAGCGATGGGTGCGGACCGCGTGGTAAATAGCCGCGACCCGCAGGCGCTGAATGCGCTGGCCGGTCAGTTTGATTTGATCATCAGCACGGTGGCGGTGGATCTTGACTGGGCACCGTACTTCCAGGCGCTGGCTCCGCACGGTAAATTCCACACCGTCGGCGCAGTGATGAAGCCTTTTGAAGTGCCGGCGTTCAGCCTGATTATGGGCGATCGCGCGGTGACCGGTTCCTCTACCGGTTCGCCAGGCCAGCTGCGTTCACTGATGAAACTGGCGTCGCGTGCGGATATCGCACCGCAGGTGGAAGAGTTCCCGATGTCTAAAATCAATGAAGCGCTGGATCACGTACGCGCGGGCAAAGCCAATTACCGCGTAGTGTTGAAAGCCGATTTCTAAATCTCAATGACCAGATCGCCATAAATGGCGATCTCAGGACGAACGGTGCGCATTCCTGCGCACCGTTAAACTCCACGCACTTATCCCCGATCATCCTTTTCGCCGAGGAAGAAATACCACAGCGGAATCGACGTCAGCGCGGTAAATACCGTGGTGTACAACGCAATCATAAAGCCCTGCGTGATGTACATGGTCAGCGACCAATGGCTGAACGGAATGCCATATTGATCGATAACGCCGCCGATAATCGCATTGCTCATCACCGTGCCGACAATCAGCGCCAGGATAAACAAACCGCGCAGGAAGTAGCGCATCTCTTTACGCTTCACGGCAAATCGCGCGCGAATAATGCCCAGCGGAGATTGCTGTGAAGCCAACAGCGCGGCTTCATCGAGCGGTGCGCGTTGCTGTTTGCGCCAGCGCAGAATGTCCAGCAGCAGGAACGCCAGCAAACTCGCGCCCATCACCGGCAGCGCATAACCCAGCGCCAGCGCCACCATTAACCAGGCGACTTTGGCGTAATGCGGTAACGCCATCCAGGTTTCGGTTAGGGTCTGTGCCGGATTCGCGTCGACATCTTTTGGCCGACGAATCCACCACATACGATAGCCGAACACGATCATGCTGCATAAACCGAGGCCAAAGAACGCCAGCAGCAGCTGATTGGGTAAACCAAACAGCACGCCCATATGCGCATCAACGCCCCAGCGCGTCAGCTTCGCCACCAGCGGGAAACGGGCAAAGTAGACGTGATCCATCACGCTAAAATCCTGCGGATTCACCGACACCGCATCAACTCGCGTAGGCCAGCTGCGATCGATCTCCGTCACCGCCCACGCTTTATCTGCGCTTTTCGGCTGACGCAGTTCGAGCTTCGCCGCGCTCAGTCCATCCTGACGCGCCGCATTCAGCACGCGATCCCAGTCGGCATCAGCGGCGTTATTGCGCGCCGGTTTGGCGGGCGCCGCTGCCGGTTTGGTCATCGACGACATCGGCATACTCATGCCCGACATATCCCTATCCGGCATGTGATCGGCGTGCGGATCGGCCGGTGCAGCTGGCGCATCGCTGTTGAGCGAGGTATTCACCTGTGGCGTCAGCCAGTTCAGTTCGGTACGCATGCGATCGATATTGCCGCCCGCCCACTGCGACCACGTCAGGCCGGTCACTGAGAAGAACACCAAACCGATTGCCAGCGTCAGACCGAGCGTAATGTGCCAGTGGCGGCTGAAGGCGAAACTGCTGCGCGGCTGTTTCAGCTTACGTTTCGGACGCGTTCCCAGCCACAGCACCACGCCGCCGAGAGCGGCCACCCACAGCCAGGACGCCGCCAGTTCGCTGTAGTTACGACCGAAATCGCCAAGCAGCAGGCTGCTGTGCAGTAAGTCGATGGTGGTGCGCAGCGGCAACACACCGCTGGTGCCGTAAACCGGCATATCGCCTTTCACTTTCAGGCTATAGGGATCGATAAACACCGCGCGCGACAGTGATGCGCCGAGCGTGGCGTCGCTGAACTGCACGCGCGTGGTATCCGTTGTGCCCGGCGCAGGACGCACGGCGTAGATGTGCTGATTTTCGCCCGCATAGGCACGGGCCGCGCTGATTTGTGCCGACAGCGGCTGCGCGTTGCCTTGAGGTTCAGCGGTTAGCGCATCGGCATAAATCAGGTTTTCCAGCTGGGGCGTCAACACATAAAGCGTGCCGCTGAGCGCCGCAACAAAGATGAACGGGGCGACAAACAGACCAATATAAAAATGTAAGCGACGTAGCAAATTAAGCACCGCGCCGCGCGGTGCTGCAGAGTGAGCAGCAGACAAAGCCGTCTTCCTTCCAAAAAGAAATTTTCTTAGCACATCGCTCAAGCTGAGCGTGCACTGCAATAAATGAGGTCAGCAGGAAAGCGGTGCAGGCGGGGCGCGCGGACGATGAATGCTGCTAACGCGACGCACAATCGGCGCAACCACGTGGGGCAGCGGCGGGGCGCGCGAGATCACCATGATCAGCCAGATAAACGGAATAAACACCCACATCAGGAGCGGGACATGCACCAGCAGATCACAATAGCCGCAGGCAAACTCGCCGTCGTCCATCATGTGATGGCTCATGCCGGGCATCGGCATATCCGCCATCATCATTTCATGATGGCTCATTGAGCTATCCATCATGCTGTGCTGCGGCATCGCCAGCAGCTGGCTTTGACGCTCCATCAACGTTTTCGACACAATCGGCGCGACGAACAGCAGCAGCACCGCCAAAATGGCGACGCAGGCAGTCAAACGCTGGCGGAAGTGATGTGTAAACGTCATGGTTGCTAGTGGATGATTCCGTAAATGAGGCGGAAGTGTAACGCGATTGACGTTGATGGGTTAAAAAAATAGAGGCTATTTAAGAAAAAATTCGCACCTTTTGAAAATAGTCACTTAAAGAGATGCGGCTGTTAACGTTAATGCAACCTGATAAAAACAGAGCGGAAACATAATATCGCGTCAGGAAAATACCATTGATGACAAAGGTCAAGAGAAGTACCTTTCACCTGTACATGTTGGAGGTATTATGAACAAGTTTACTTATACCAGCGCCAGAGAGAATTTATCTCAGGTTTTGGACCAGGCGATTGCAGGCGAGGCCGTTGAAATTACTCGACGCAGCGGTGACTCAGCGGTTGTCATCAGCAAAGCCAGTTTCGAGGCGTATCGAAAAGCCGTACTGGATGCTGAATTCGCAGAGTTAATGGGTGAGTTTGATGCATCTAATAAAGCGTTAACAGATAGATGATTCACGTTTCTGCTGAGGAGGTTATCGCACTTCACGATTACCTTTTAAAGCGTTATGCCGGTGTTGCAGGAATGCCCGATCCCGGAAGAGCAGAAGCTATTGTTACCCGCGTTATTAATCGTGAATATTACGAAGGGATTCAGGATATTTTTGAGCTTACAGCAACCTAGTGGGTGGCAATCTCACGCGGGTATATTTCTGCCGATGCGAATAAGAGAACCTCGCTTAACGTAACCATGTTGTTTTTAAAGCGTAATGGAATACGCGTACATGACCGGCCTGAATTAGTCGAATTGACGGTCATGGCAGCAACTGGCGAAGCCGGAGTGCCTTATCTGGCAAACCAATTGCGCGCATTCTTCGGATCACACTAACCACATTGTCTAAAAAATCGATCTACCCAATCGCTCGGTAAGTTTCTCCAGCAGGGCGGTGCCCGCTAAGGAGTTGCCCGAATGATCCAGCGCCGGCGACCAGACGGCGATACTCATGTCACCGGGGATCACCGCGACAATGCCGCCGCCGACGCCCGACTTCGCCGGCATGCCCACGCGCCAGGCGAATTCCCCGGCACCATCGTACATGCCGCTGGTCATCATCAGCGCGTTCACCTGACGTGCCTGGCGCGGTGAGATCACCGCCGATTCATCATCCTGCGTGCGGCCATGATTGGCGAGATAGAGAAAGGTGCGCGCCAGTTCTTCGCAACTCATCGCCAGCGAGCAGTAGTGAAAATAGGTTTCCATCACTTTGCTGACATCGTTATGGAAGTTGCCGAAGGATTTCATCAGCCAGGCGATGGCAGCGTTGCGCGCCGAATGTTCGTATTCGGAGCGCGCGACGACGCGGTCGTAATGGATGTCATTTTGCTGCGCCAGACGGCGCACAATTTCCAGCATGCGCTGGCGTGGTGCTGTCAGGCGGCTTTCCAGCAGATCGCACATCACCAACGCACCGGCATTGATAAACGGATTACGCGGTTTGCCCTGTTCCAGCTCCAGCTGCACCAGCGAGTTAAATGCCTGTCCCGACGGCTCTTTGCCGACGCGTTGCCAGATTTCACCCTCTTCATACAAGGTAAGCGCCACGCTGAGCGACAGCACTTTGGAGATCGACTGAATGGAGAAGCGCGTCGCGGCATCGCCCGCCTGAAAACAGCGTCCGTCGGGCGTGCAAATGGCGATGCCGAGCTGATCGGCATCCACGTCGGCCAGCGCCGGAATGTAATCCGCCACCTTTCCCTGCTGGGTGAGCGGACGAACTTCGCTGACAATCTCTTCTAGCAATGCATTACTGAGTTCCGACACCTTCACACTCCGTGTAACCAATATTGGCCAGGATGATGGTGATTTGCGCGCAGCGCGTCAATCGGCGGCGCAAAATTCTGTGAGCCTTCTGGGTGAAGCCTGCGTTACAGTGCGGGCTGATTTCATTAAATGTCGAGCCCGCGCGATGATAACTAACCTGTTTCGCGATTTCCCCGCCGCCGCACAGAACGGCAACGCAGAGACGTTTGAAGCGCTGCTGACGCAGCCCAATCTGCATATTGAACGCATCGTTTCTACCGGACAAGCCAGTCCGCCCGATTTCTGGTACTGCCAGAGGCAAGGGGAATGGGTGCTGGTGTTACAAGGATCGGCAGGATTGCAGCTGGAAGGGGAAACGCAGGAGCGTCACTTGCAGGTCGGTGATTTTGTCGAGATCCCAGCTGGCTGCCGCCATCGCGTCAACTGGACCGACAGCAAGGGCCCAACGGTGTGGCTCGCGGTGCATTACGGTGCGATTCCGGTTAGCACAATCTGAAGTGAGAACCTCATCACATGCGAAAAATTCATTCCATGATATAAAATATGGAAAATTTATTTCAAATTGAGAGGATTCTATCATGTCATCGCTGCCGTCCTTAGAAACCTTGCAGCAGCAGGAAGCCGAGCATCGTTTACCGCAGTTTGATTTCGATTTAGCGTGGCAAATCGGCCAAAGCATCCAGCAGCGCGCGCGTGAAGACAATGCGCCTGTGGCTATCGAAGTCTATGCGTTTGGTCAGGTGCTGTTTCTGGCGGCGTTGCCAGGATCCGCCCCAGAAAATCTGGAATGGATGCGTCGTAAGCGTAATACCGTGCTGTTGACCGGCCACTCTTCGATGTATGTGGGGCTTATGAATGAACAGAAGGGCGAGCGTATGGCGCAGCAGCGCAATATCCGCCAGGAAGATTACACCGATCACGGTGGTTCTTTCCCGCTGCTCACTGCTCAGGGCGCGATTATTGGTGCAGTCACCATCAGCGGTTTACCGTCTGCAGACGATCATGCGTTAGCGCTGTGGGGGATTACTCAGCTGCTGCGCTGATGGATTTATAAAAAAGATCGCCATAAATGGCGTAATGCCTGGCTGTTAAGCGCCATATCACATTACCGCACCTTCCGTAGCGGCGCGATTTATCGCGCAATAAATTGCGCCGCTACAGTGTGTGCTCTCGGTAATGAGGGTTTTTCATGTCTTAACTGACGAACATTACGCCATAAATGGCAACCCTTGTATCCTGAAAGTGTTGCTGGTTAGCGACCAGCAACGACGCTGAAAGGTAACCAGAAGCTCGGTGAAGAAACGCTATTTCATCACCAGTACTTTCAGCTTAGCGCCTGCGCCGGTGGCTTTGCGCAGATCGGCGACCTGGCTGGCTTTCACCTCGGTAGCCTGATTACCCCACGAATTCCTCACGTAGTTCAGTACATCGGCCATCTCCTGATCGTTAAGCTTCCAGGAAAATGCCGGCATGCCTGCGGACGTTGGTCGGCCTGCGGTGTGCGGCGCGCGGGCACCGTCCAGCAGTGCGTGGATCATGTTGGTGGGATCGTTCTGCATCGCGCCATTGCCCGCAAAGGCGGGCACCATGCCGGTGATACCTTCACCCGACAACCCGTGACAAGCCGAGCAATCCACTTCATAGCGCAGTGCGGCCCGATCGTGACGGGTTTTATCCATCACGAATCCGGCGGCTTGCGGCGTGGAAGAAGCCGGTAAGCTGCGCAGATAAGTGGCGATAGCGTGCAAATCACGATCGTTAAAATATTGCGTCGAGTGCTCGACCGCTTCGGCCATTGGACCCGCCGCCACGCTTGCACCGTTCGAACCGGTTTTCAGGTAGTCAGCGATCTGCGCGTCGCTCCATTTGCCAATGCCAGCATGAGGATTCGGCGTAATATCCGGCGCGTACCAGCTTCCCAGATTGCCACCTTGCAGATAGTGGCTACTGATTTCGCCGCCCAGCGCGTTGCGCGCGGTGTGACAGACGCTGCAGTGCGCCGGACCATCAACAATATACTTGCCGCGATTCCACTCATCATTCTGCGCGGTTTGCGGCTTGAACGCGCTGTTATCGAAGAACAACAGGTTCCAGCCAGCCATCGCCAGGCGAATGTTGTAGGGGAAATTCATGCCCGCATTTTCATCGATGGCGTTGTGCACCGGTTTTTGTGCCGAAAAGTAGGCCCAAAGATCGTGCATATCATCATCGCTCATCTGTGTATAAGCGGTGTACGGCATCGCCGGATAGAGGAAGCCGTGTTCGCCGCGTCCCTGACGCACCGCGTTAAAGAAATCGCGCTCGGTCATGTTGCCGATGCCGGTTTCACGATCCGGCGAAATGTTCGACGTCTGCAGCGCGCCAAAAGGCGTATCGATTGTGTAGCCGCCGGAGAAGTCCGCATTGTGACAGGCGGCGCAGTCGGCGAGGCGCATCACGTATTCACCGCGTTTAATAGCGGCATCGTCATTGCTGTGGAAATCGGCCAACTGCACGTTGTCGTCGGCAACGTTTGAGCGCGCGCTGTCTAACACCACCCACAAACGGCCCGACGCCGCGATGCCCGCAATCACCGCCAATGCGGCGAGCGTGTAGGTAATTTTCTTTGCTTTCGCCATGATTACGCCCCCACCAGCGGTGCCGGATTATGGATGTACTTCTGGTGGATCGCCTGCGCAGCACGCACCGCCAGCGCACCAATGGTGATGGTCGGGTTATAACCACCGTTGTTCGGGAAGGCGGATGCGCCGACCACAAACAGGTTGTGCGCATCCCAGCTTTGCAGATAGGGATTGAGTGCGGAGGTGCTGGGATCGCTGCCCATCACCGCGCCACCAATGGTGTGCGAGCTGTGCTGCTGGTACGGATTCCAGCTCTTCTCCGCCTGGTTATCCACCACGATATGCTGGCCGCCGGTCTCTTTCATGATGTCGATGGCGCGATCGGTAACGAATTTCGCCATGCGCACATCGTTCTGGTTCCAGTCGAATGTGGTGCGGATCAGCGGCTGGCCGTGACGATCTTTGTAATTGGGATCGAGATCGAGATAGGCTTCGCGCATCGGCATCGAGGTGCCCTGACAGAAGATGGTACCGGCGGTTTGGTAATCGCGCTTGTAGCCCGCTTTCCACTCGCTGCCCCAGCGTTTGGTGCCGGGACGCAGGCCGTTCATGTTCTGAATTGGACGACCGTTGGTGGAGAAGCCCATGATGCCCGCACCGCCGATGAAATCGAGATCGCTGTGGTCGAAGTTATCGCCGTTGAAGTCATCAATCTGCACCGCCAATGCGCCGCCGCCGATGAACGGGTTCATGTATTCGTTATCGAAGAAGCCGGTGACGCTGGAGCAGGTTTGATAGTTGTAGTTACGGCCAATGGTGCCGCGACCGGTCAGCGGATCGTATTGTTCACCCACGCCGGAGAGCAGCATCAGACGCACGTTATCCATCTGATAAGCTGTGATGCAGACGATATCAGCCGGCTGGAAGCCCTCCACACCATCTTGGGTGATAAATTTCACACCTTTCACCGTTTTACCGTCGTCATGCTTTACGGCGTGCAACACTTCCGTTTCGGTCAGCAGCGTGAAGTTTGGACGGCGCATCAACACCGGCAGAATGCACGCTTGCGGCGATGACTTGGAGAAGTTGCCGCAGCCGTGGAAGTCGCAGAAGCCGCAATAGGTGCACGGACCCATGCTGACGCCGAGCGGATTGACATAAGCTTGCGACAGATTACCGGCCGGCACCGTGAACGGGTGATACCCCATGCTTTCGGTGGTTTTGCGATACTTGCTCATCCAGTGCGTATCTTTCAGCGGCGGGGTTGGATAGTCGCGTGAACGCGGGCCTTCGAAGATATTGCCGCCTTTTTGCGGCTGGCCATTAAGATTGCCCGCGATACCGGAAGTGCCCGCAATACGCTCGAAGCGATCGTAGAATGGCGCCATTTCGTCGTAGGTCACGCCCCAATCCTGCAGCTGCAAACCCTGCATCTTCTTCGCGCCGTAACGTTCGCGGGTTTGCTTCGCCACTTCAAAATCCCACGGCGTAAAGCGCCATGACATGCCGGCCCAGTGCGTGCCTGCACCGCCAACGTTCCAGCCAAACTGAAACGCTGACCAGTTACGTACCGGCGCTGCCAGCTGATCGCTGCGGTTGCGGAAGGTGGTGGTTTCCACGCTCATCGGCTGCAGGATTTTGCGGCGCGTGTGGAAACGCAGTTCATCGGCATCAATGGCGACCGGGAAATCGGTCGAGGTATCGCGCCAGGCACCGCGTTCAATGGCGACCACGTTAAGTCCAGCGCGGGTGAGCTCTTCCGCCATCACCGAACCGGCCCAACCTAAGCCGACGATGACCACGTCAGCTTTATTTCTTACTAATGACATTGACTCAGCTCCGGCTATTTAATCGTTAGGAATGAGGCTGACGGGAATAAGCGCCAGATTTTCGTTGCGGCGTTCGATATAAGGGCGATAGTCATAGCGTGCGCCGGGAAAACCGATCATCTTCCAACCCACCATATTTTTATTCCCGCCATAAATCGGATCCGCTAAATAGCTTTCGCGCGCGTTTTGCAGCATTAATTCAAACAGCGCCTGGCTATTCACGTCTTTTCCTAAATCGATCTTGCCGTCTTCCATTGCTATCAGGAATGTATCGATCTGTTCAGCTGATAAGGTATGGAATGAAGCCTGATGCTGTTGCTGCGCCCACTTTTCCAGCGCGGCTAAACCGGTTAAGTAGCGCGCTTTTGGCGGGGTAAGAAATTGCGGGCTGCCCATCAATGCCGCTTCATTTTCCGGATGCAGCGGCGCCTGCAAATAGAGCGCCGCGCCAGAGCCATAATCACCGGCTAACTGGTTATCGAGGAATTCAATCGCGCCCGCTTCACTGGCGGACGGGCCAAGGTCATCGGCGGGGATTAGGCGGTCAAAGATGGCTGCCAGATTCTGGCGATCCAGCGGATTGGTGAGCACCTGATAACCATCTTGCCATGCCGGTTGCGGCAGGTGATCGGTGCTGAGTTGGGTTTCCAGCGGGACATTGTGCAGCTCTTTCGCCCGTAGCTGCGGCGCGACAGCGAGGGATGCCACAATTCCACTGAGCGAAAAGAGCGCTTCTCTTCGGTTCATACTTTTATCCCTTAAACTTCAACAGATGAATATTGACAGAGCACGACGTTCAGATATTTCAGACGCAATGACCGTGCGCAAATAGCGCGCAGGCGCTAGCGACGAATCTGCGTTCGTAATTGTTTTTTTCAGAGGTAGGGTAAATATACGGTCGCCATTTATGGTGACCGTATTTACGGGAAACCCGTTTATCGGGCTTCCTTTATGTTAATGAATATATTTATTCATATCTTCATAGCAGTGACGGGAAATATCCCACAAATCGTCTTCCCAGTTTTGCGGGCTTAATAGTTCCGGTGACCAAACGCCGTCGTAGCCGGTAGCTTTTACCGCCGCCACCCAGGCGGCAATATCCACATCGCCCTGGCCTGGTGCGTAGTCGCGCTGTACCCACTCATCCCAGGCTTCACCCGGCTTGGCCGCGCGGCCATCGCAGAAATGCACGCCGTAAATCAGATCTTTATCCATGCGCGCCACTTCTGCCGGCGTGGTGCCGCCGCCGGCATGCAGGTGCCAGAAATCTACCACCACGCCAAGATTGTCTTTGCCGCTCTGTTTAATCAGATCCAGCGCGTGTTGCAGCGAATTGAACGCGGTAAAGGCGACGACTTCAATCTGGAATTTGATGCCGTGCGGTGCGCCGATATCGGCGATGGCGGAGATATTCTTCAGCAGGATGACATCACGCTCGGCGGCGGAAAGGTGATCGAGTTCGGTCAGCGCCATGATTTGCACCACCGGACAACGCAGTTCCACCGCGGCCTGGCAGATTTTTTCCGCTTCGCGCAGCAGCTCAGCTCGCGCTTCCGGCTCATGGCGGCCAATACGTTTCAGCGCATTGATGCAGGTAATATCGACGCTGTATTTCGCCATCAGATCGCGGTAGGCAGCATAGCTGCCACCGTTATCCAGATAGCGATACAGATGTTCTGGCAGGATCTCCAGCCCGCTAAAGCCAGTCTCATGGGCGATGCGTAACTGAGTGACGGCATTGCTGTACCAAACAGACACGCCATGCAACGACAACTTCATCTCTCCTCCTTGTTACCTCACGGCTTCAGGTGAGAGCGTCGAATACGCAATTCTCCCTGAGACCAAACGCCACCCGGAGTGGCACGTTCATCAATCAGCCGGTTCAGGGCTTCAGTGATGATCAAATCAATACGCTGGCTGAAGGTGGTGAGCTGCCAGCTGGGCAAGCTGGCTTCATCGATGTCATCGAAACCCACCACCGCCATGAATTTGTTGCCTGCACCTTCGCGTAAGGCCGCCAGCGCGCCGAGCGCCAGCACATCGTTTTCGCAAAACAGCGCTTCAACCCGCTGATCGGGCGCGTGCGCGTTGAGATACTCAGTCAACGCCGCGTAGCTGCGTTCGCGGGCGTATTCACCGGCGGTGAGCAGCACTTCCAGCGCCAGGCCAGCTTGGTTCAGCGCAAGTTGCAGACCTTCCAAACGCAGCGTGTGATGGCTGCTGGTGGCAGGGCCCATCATGTACCCGATGCGCGTATAACCTTGCGCCAGCAGCAGTTCGCCCAGCTGTTTGCCCGCCTGCAAGCCGTCGATATTGACCACTTCAATATCCGGCTCGTCATTGTTACGGCACACCTGCACCAGCGGAATGTGGTGCATTTCACGCGCCACGGCGACCAGCTCATCACTCAGCACCGTGCCGAGAAACAGCATGCCATCGACCTGCAGCTGATCGGCCAGCGACAGCACCGCGCGGTAGTTTTCACCGCTACCAATATTCAGCAGCAGCGCCATGTAGCCGCGCTGCTGTAGCTGGCGGGTGACGGTGTCGAGCATCAGCATCGAGTGCGGATTTTTAAGCTCGTCGATCACCACGCCAATAATCTGTGTCTTCTTCTGCGACAGGCTGCGGGCCAGCAGGTTAGGGCGATAACCCAGCTCGGTGGCAATCGCGATTACGCGTTCGCGCGCTTTCTCGGAAATTGACGCACCGGGCGTAAAGGCACGCGATACCGTCCATTTCGAGACGCCAGCCAGTCTTGCCACATCGCTGGCGGTGGCTTTGTGGGATTTTGCGGTTGGTTTACTCATAGCACCTGCATAGGGGAAAAAGCGGAGACCCCCAGCATTGAACGTGAAACCCAACGGAAAATAAACACCTAAGCGCACGCAATTGGCGTAAAGCGCGACAAATAACCCTGTTTTTAGGATGTTGCGATTATGTTTGATCTTTGCACCCGATTGCAACGTTTTTTGCAATCAGGTGCATTTCATTAACTTTTTGTGATCGATTTCGCTGATTTGCACTTTGCCAGATTGACTAAAAAGTCGTCTTAGCTGACATTTTGCTCACCACTACAAAGCAAATCTCGTTTTTACCTGTCGTGTGCAGCTTATTTTGCACTCGGTAGCAAAACAGTAAAACGCTAAAAATTAATCTCTGATCTCTTACCTCAAACCATTTTGCACCCGAGTGCAAAGTAAACAGGAGTTGTTATGCTCATCGGTGAAAAGAGTATTCCACGCCCACTGCGCTGGGCCATGATCGGTGGCGGCCGTCTCAGCCAGGTGGGTTATAAACACCGTTGCGGTGCGCTGCGTGATAACACGGCGTATCAGATGGTGGCCAGCGCCTTTGATATCGATGCCGAGCGTGGCCGCGATTTCGGTGTCAACTTAGGGCTCGATGCGGATCGCTGCTACGCCACTTATCAGCAGCTGCTGGCCGAAGAGGCGAAGCGTGAAGATGGCGTTGAAGTGGTGTCCATCGCCACGCCAAACGGCACTCATTTTGAGATCACCAAAGCGGCATTGAATGCCGGTATTCACGTCATTTGTGAAAAGCCGCTGTTCTTCACTACCGCCGAAGCGCTGGAAATTAAAGCATTAGCGGCGGAAAAAGGGCTAATCGTTGGCGTGACCTACGGTTTCTCCGGCCATCCGCTGTTGATGCAGATGCGGGCGATGATCGCCAACGGCGAAATTGGTGATGTGCGCATGGTGGAGCTGCAATACACCCACGGCTTCAGCGCTAATGACAGCGCCGACAAATTTAGCGAAGCGCAAAAATGGCGCGTCGATCCTAAGATTGCCGGTCCGTCTTTTGTGCTCGGCGATATCTCTACGCACACCTTCTACATCTCCCAGCTGGTGTTGCCAGAACTGAAAGTGAAATCGCTGCTGTGCGATCGCCAAAGCTTCATTCCCTCGCGCGCGCCGTTGGAAGATAACGCCATGGTGCTGATGCATTACGACAACGGCGCGGTAGGGCGCATGTGGGCCTCATCGATTAATGCCGGTTCGATGGACAGCCAAAGTATTCGTGTGATTGGTTCGCGCGCAAGCCTGGAGTGGAGCGACTACAACCCAGGCGAGCTGAAATATGAAGTGCAAGGCCAGCCGAATCAGATTATGCATCACGGCATGCCGTACCTGCATGAAAGCGCCCTGGCCGATGAACGTTTGGGCGCGCTGCACACTGAAGGTCTGGCGGAATCCTGGGCCAATATCTATCTGAAATTTGCTATCGCCATCCACGCCACCCAACAGGGCGACCAAACCACGCTTGATAACCTGATCTATCCCGATATTAACGCCGGAATTGAAGGTGTGCGCTGGATCGAAAACTGCGTGCGTTCTGCGGACAACGGCGCGAGCTGGGTTAACTACGAATAAGGACTGCCATGAAACTTTCGTTTTGTACCGATAGCCTGGGTCATCTGCCGTTTGAACAGATGCTGGATAAGTTGCTGGAGCTAGGTGTTTACGGCGTTGAGATGACGACCGGCGGCTGGTCACCAGCGCCGCATCTGCGTACCGAAGCGTTGCTCGGCAGCGCCACGCAGCGTCAAGAGTTGTTGCAGGCGCTGGAGAGCCGCGGCATGTCGATTGCGGCGCTGAATGTGTCGGGTAATCCGCTCGATCCAGGCGAATTAGGTAACAAACATAAGCGCGATACGGAAAACGCGCTGGCGCTGGCCGGAGAACTGGGGGTGAAGAAAATCGTCATGATGAGCGGCTTGCCACCCGCCAGCCCGCACGACACCATTCCAAACTGGATCACTTACACCGTAAGCTGGCCGCCGACGCTGAAAAACTGCCTCGATTATCAGTGGAATGAAGTGGCGATCCCTTACTGGCTAGGGCTGGTGCAACGCGCTAAAGAGAGCGGCGTGGAGAAATTCGCGCTGGAGAATTTCAGTTCGATGCTGGTGTGGAATCCGGAAACCTTGTTCCGTCTGCGCGACGCGGTGGGTGAGATGGTGGGACTCAACCTCGATCCCAGCCATCTGCTGTGGATGGGCGCGGACCCGATTGCAGCAGCACGCGCGCTCGGCCCGGCAATTCATCACTGTCACGGCAAAGATGTGCGTCTGGAGCGTGGGCTGGTGGATATCAACGGTCTGCTGGAAACCAAACCGGTGGAAGATGTCGCCAATCGCGCCTGGAACTATGTTGCCGTTGGTTGCGGCCAGGATCTGCAGTGGTGGAAAGAGTTCTTCTCGGTGGTACGCATGATGGGCTACAACGACTGGGTATCGCTGGAAATGGAAGATCTCACCATGTCGGTGGAAGCGGGCGTAACCTCCTCAATTGCGGCACTCAAGCAAACCCTTAGCCAGTAATGTCAAATTCACGGCGGGCAACCGCTCGCCGTGTTCTGTACATCGAGCCTTGCCTGCCTGATAATTCGTGGTTCACCCACTATTAAGAGGCACGCCATGCTGGAAAACCATCCACAGCGCGACGAAATCAGGCTGGAAAATGTGCTGGCGGCGTTGGGCAATCCGATGCGTATGACGGTAATCAGCATTCTGGCGGACGGCGGCGAACATACTTGCGGATCGCTGCTGAAAGGCGTCTCCAAATCCACGTTGACCCATCACTGGCGCGTGCTGCGCGAAGGCGGCATTATCTGGCAGAAACCCTCTGGACGTGAAAACCTGCTGTCGTTGCGGCGCGACGATCTCGATGCCCGTTTCCCGGGTCTGCTTGATTCACTGCTAAGCGCCACCCAGCAAGATCCCCTGACCCGCACCACGCTGGATGATTTCCAGGTTAAATAACCCGCGCACGCCCAGCCAGCGTAGCCACAATCATCTGCAACCCCGCAATCACCAACAACAGCATCAGCGGCCACTGCCAGTTGCCGCTGACATCATGCAGCAGCCCAAAACAGAGCGGGCCCAGCGCCGCTAATCCGTAACCGACGCACTGTGCCATGCCCGACAATTTCGAAGCCTGCAAATGATCATGGGTGCGCAGATTAAACAGCGACAGGCAAATCACCATAGATGCACCGGCGCCCAGTCCCGCCAGAATCAGCCACAGCAGCGCGTATTGCGGTGCCATTAACAGTCCCGCGACGGCGATAAAAATCGATAGCGATGCGAGAAAACCAATCATCCGCTGGTCGTGCATTTTTTTCAGTGCGCTCATGCAGGCCAGGTTCGAAACGATGGCCACAATCTGATAGACAAACAGCATGCCACCCGCTTCCAGCTGGCTAATGCCGCTGTCTTGCGCAAAAGGCGTAAACCAGCCGATCAAGGTGTAGAACACCAGCGACTGGCAGGCCATAAACAGCGAAACCTGCCAGCCTAAGGCCGCGCGCCACGGTGAGCGTGTTGATGTGCTATTGGCGCTGTTTTTGGTCTGAGATGCAGGCTTTTTCAGATAAGGCAGCCAGGCTAACAGTGCGATAATCGCCGGAATCAGCCACACCGCCAATGAAAGTCGCCAACCCGCGCGACTCAGCTCTGCCAGCGGCACCACCACGCCCGATGCAATGCTGGCGGTGATCGCCATGGTCATCGCGTACAAGCCAACATATCGCGCGGTGTGTTCGGTGAAATCACGCTTAATCAGCGGCGGCAGCAGCACGTTGGCCGCCGCAATCCCCGAGCTCAGGATGATCGTTCCCACCCACAACGCATTTTCACTGCCGCTGATACGCAGAATCGATCCCAGCGTGATGAGCAGCAATGCGCCCCATAAACTGCGCTCAAGACCAAAACGGTTGCCGAACCATGCTGCGGGTGGCGCTAAGGTAGCGAACATCAACAGCGGCAAGAAGTTGATCACGCCCGCCGCACTGGCGCTCAAGCCAAACGTCATACGGATGTTTTCCAGCACCGGCCCAACCGCGGTAATAGGCGTGCGCAAGTTGGCCGCTGTCAGCAGCAGTAAGAACAGGAAAAAACCAGAACGACGCAGAGCAGGATTCGCAGATAAAACGGTATGGGTCATATTTTCGCACCATAGCAATGAGGCAGAGCGAGTCTGCTTATGGTGCGTTGGTTGACGTTAACGCTTACGCAGCGGCGATTAACTGCTGAAAGGAGGGCAATACTAACGAGGGGCTTTTAGGATGTAAAGTATCAAAACCCATCAAAGACAAAATCAACCGAGTCTTTAATCCGCTGGCGATACACACGTGCATCCATCACCTGATCGCCTAGAAGCGACACGCGCACACTGGCCATTTCGTGAGTCATGACCAGAAATTCCTCGCCTTCAACCTTGATTACCGGATTAAGTCGTTCAACTTGCTTTTTTTTAAACTGGTTTAGAGGGTAGAGCGGGATAACGATTCGTGACGCCAGTTCGCCGATAATCTCACTTTGAACGTCTACCAGATAAGGGTACTCGCTGTTCCTATTGGTATTGCGATAAATAAAATATTGCATGTCTAAAACGTCCTGTATTCATCCGACAATAAACCGTGTTCTTCGGTTATGCGATTGAGTTCCTGCAAACCTTCACTGTTTTCACGCTTCCATCTTTCCGCTTCGGTTGTGCGAATTTCATAATGTAAAGCTTTAGATAGGATGGCGGATAAATTGAGCCCTGCTTCTCTAGCCTGCTCGAGTAATGCAGGTTCAAGTGTCACGCTGACAGTTTTTTTTTGTCTTACGGCTGTAGAAGGCATAAATCCCCCGTGTAGTTAACACGTGTATAAATCAGTGTGGTGAGTATGGGTGAAATCTGCGCTTTCTGCAATGCAGCTTTCTAACGTGTTGTGGACTTTTAAAATTTCTAAACATGGTAAACCTTGCGCCATCGCTCATCCGCGTCCACCTTTAGTATTTCCCTTTTCCAAAAATGGACGAACAATGCTCTGGTTATGGAACGTGCTTATCTTGCTGGCAACCGTGGTGGTGATGGAAATCGTCGCGGCGCTGTCGCATAAATACATCATGCACGGCTGGGGTTGGGGCTGGCATTTGTCGCACCACGAACCGCACAGCGGCAAGTTTGAACTTAACGATCTGTATGCGGTGGTGTTTGCGGTGCTGGCGATCGTGCTGATCTATGTCGGCGTGCAAGGCATGTGGCCGCTGCAGTGGATTGGTGCCGGGATGACGACCTACGGCGCGCTTTACTTCATGGTGCACGATGGCCTGGTGCATCAACGCTGGCCGTTTCGCTATATCCCGCGCAAAGGCTATCTCAAGCGCTTATACATGGCGCACCGCATGCATCATGCAGTGCGCGGGCGTGAAGGCTGCGTGTCGTTTGGTTTCCTCTACGCGCCACCGCTCAATAAGCTGCAAGCCACGCTGCGTCAGCGCCACGGGAGAAAAATCAACGAGGACGCTGCCACAGACCAGCCGGACGTGGCGCCGGACGAGCCACACGCGAAGTGATCGCCAGGCCGGCCCCTTTCACCAGCAGCGCCAGTTTTTCGCTGCGGCTGGTGCGCTGTCGTGAATCCCAGGCGTGAACACCGGCGTGCTGAACTTTCACCCCGATTTCGCGATAAACACCGCGTGCCGTCGCGATGGCCCACGCCGAGCGCAGCGGCAAACCCGGCAAGCCGGACCGCGCCGAGTGATAATAGGGTTCCGCTTCCGTCACTAAACGCGCTGCCAGCGTGGCCAGTGCCGCACGATGTTGCGGTGCTGTCAGCATATCGCCGCGTAATCCCGCCTGATCGAGCCAGGCTTGCGGCAGATAGCAGCGACCATTTTCGGCATCTTCGACGATATCGCGCGCAATGTTAGTAAGCTGGAACGCCAGCCCTAAATCGCAGGCGTGATCGAGCACCGCTTCGTCGCGCACGCCCATTACGCGCGCCATCATCAAACCGACTACGCCCGCGACGTGATAGCAGTAACGCAGCGTGTCATCGAAACTCGTATAGTGTTCGTCGCGCGCATCCATGGCGAAGCCTTCCAGATGATCAAACGCCAGCTGTTGCGGCAGTTGATGAATAAGCGCCACTTCCTGAAACGCCCTAAACGCCGGTTCATCCATGTGCGCGCCGCTGTAGGCGCGGCGGGTTTCAATCTGCAGATGCTGCATGCGTGCCTGTGCATCTTCGACGGCATGCTGCGTGCCGCCTTCGCCCAGCGTTTGCCCATCAATCACATCGTCGCAATGACGACACCATGCATAAAGCATCAGCGTACTGCGGCGTGTCGGTGCATCAAACAGCCTGGCGGCGGTGGCGAAACTCTTCGAGCCCACCGCCATGGTTTGTGTCACTTGCTCGAGTAAAGGCTGTCGATTCATTCAGCGCGATCCTCCAGCATCAGCTGAGCGGTGGCCTTGGCAGAACCAATTACGCCGGGCACGCCCGCGCCCGGATGCGTACCCGCACCCACCAGATAGAGATTGCTGATATCGGCATCGCGGTTATGCGGTCGGAACCAGGCGCTTTGCGTCAAAATTGGCTCCAGCGAAAACGCCGAGCCGTGATGGGCATGCAGCGTGTCGCGAAAATCAAACGGCGTAAACATTCTGTGTGTCACTAATTGCTGACGTAATCCCGGCATGTAGTGCTGCTCCAGATAAGCAAAAATTCGATCGCGCAAGCGCGGTCCTTCCTGTTGCCAGTCGATGTCAGCGGTGCCGAGATGCGGCACCGGCGCTAACACATAAAAGCTGCCGCAGCCGGGTGGTGCCAGCGACGGATCGCTGCTGCAGGGCGCGTGCAGGTAGAGTGAAAAATCCTCTGCCAGTTGGCTGCTATTAAAAATCTCATCAATCAATTCGCGATAGCGCGGACCAAAACAGACGGTGTGATGCGCGAGCTGTTCATGCGGCTGATTGAGGCCAAAATAGAGCACAAACAGCGAGTTGCTCATGCGCTTACGCTTCAGCGATGTCGCACGTTTCTTAGCCTTCGGATGATGGCGTAGCAGCTTGTCGTAGGTATGCACCACGTCGGCATTGGAGGCTACGGCTGCAGCATCGAAGCGTCGTCCATCCTTTAACTGGACGCCGCTAATACGATTTTCATTGGTTTCCAGCTGGCTCACTTCGGCATTCAGTAACAGCTCGCCACCCAGATCCTCAAACAGTCGCGCCATGCCCTTCACCAGCGCGCCGGTGCCGCCGCGCGGAAACCATACGCCCCATTCACGTTCCAGCGCATGAATTAAGGTATAGATTGATGACGTTGCAAAAGGATTACCGCCCACCAGCAATGAGTGGAAGGAAAACGCCTGCCGCAGGTGATCGTCCTGAATAAATTTCGCCACCATGCTGTAGACGCTGCGCCACGCCTGCAAACGTCCCAGCTGCGGTGCAACACGCAGCATGTCACGCACCTGCAGAAACGGCACCGTGCCGAGTTTCAGATAACCCTCTTTGAATACCTCGCGCGAATAGGCGAGGAACTGACGATAACCGGCGACATCCTGTGGATTGAAGGTAGCGATCTGCTGCTCCAGCAACGGCTGATTGTTGTCATAGTCGAGCTGTTTGCCATCTTCCCAACACAGGCGATAGAAGGGCGTGACCGGCATCAGCTCGACGTAATCGCTGAGCGATTTTCCCGCCAGCGTGAACAACTCTTCGATAGCGCTGGGATCGGTGATCACCGTGGGCCCGGCATCAAAGGTAAAGCCGCTATCTTCAAACACATAGGCGCGTCCGCCCGGTTTGTCGCGCTGCTCGAGTAAGGTGGTTGGTATGCCCGCCGCTTGCAGGCGAATCGCCAGCGCCAGGCCGCCAAAGCCTGCGCCAATCACATAAGTGCGTTTCATTTTTTCTTCCCTGGTTCGACAGAATTCAACAGCGCGTGCAGCGCTTCACCGATGGGCACCGGCGGCTTGCCGCACAGAATCCGCGCTTTATCATGCAGACGAAGTTGTCCGGCGTAAAAACGGCTAATTAACCCGGCATTGAGCCGGTAAAAACGTTGCATTACACGCCAGCGCTGCTGCGGCTTACCGGCCAAAAACAGCATGCGGTTCAGCAGGCGGAAAAATCGCTGCTCGCGCCACTGCTGACGGGCAAAGCGTTCGATGTGTTGACTGAGCGTGCTGGCATCGGTGGGCAACAGCCTAGTCACCAACTCCGCCAGCGCCACGGCGGATGGCAAAGAGTAACCGGTTGTCGCATGAAACAGCCCGGCGCGCAGGCCGCTGCACGGCTGGCCGCGCTGCTGTTGCCAGAATCGATCAATATCGCCGCTCAGGGTAATCGGTAATATGCCGTGCTCTTCACGCAGCAGCGTACCAAGCCGCCAGCTTTGCTGTTTGGCATAGTCGGCGATGTGCTGGCGGGCGGTGTTCTCCGCCAGCGTAGGTTGATTAACGTAATGAGTATCTTCAATCAGTAACCGATCGGCGCTGAGCGGCAGCGTGTAGACAAAACGATAGCCCGCTTGCTGGTCGACGGTGGCATCCATCAGGATCGGCTGCTGCAGGCCGTGCGGCTGCGCCAGCTGCCACTCTTGTCCAAGAAACACCTGATAACCCAGCTGCAGATGCGGCGTCGGCTGCAGGCCGCGACCATCAATCACCACCTGCGCATCAAGTTCACGGCCATCCGCCAGCGTCACCTGCGAGGGTTTTACCTGTTCGACTGCCGCGTTTGTCCACAGATTGTCACCCATCGCCGCGTAAAGATGTCGGGCAAAATCGTCTGACGCGATCGAACAATAATCCCCGTCCAGATTGCGGCGCAGCGCGGGAAAACGCACCTGATAGCCAGGCCAACGCGCCGTAATCAGCGGTTGCAGCCAGCGCAGCTGTTCGGCGCTGAGATCGCTGTGATGAAATGACCAGGTATGATTGCCTGCCGGGTGCGCGTCGCCCTCCAGCAACAGGCATTTGAGCTGCGGCTGCAGTTGACGCAGGCGCAGCGCGATCAAACCGTTCGCCAGTCCGGCACCGACTAAGATCACATCGTAGTGCGCGCGCATCAGGTGGCCTCCGCCAGCACAACTTGCTGCTGGCACAGCGCCTGCTCGACAATGTCGGCCGCACGCTGACAACCGCCTGCGCGCTGCAGTTGCGCTTGTATCGCTGACATTCGCACCGCGTAGCGATCGTCGGTCAGCAACTGTTGCAGATGCTGCTCCAGTTGAAGAACGCGGCTAAAGCGCGATGCGCGACGTCCAACGTCATGCCACTCAATGCGCGCCGCCACGCCGGGCTGATCAAAGGCAATCGGCAGCGCCAGCATCGGCGTACCGCATTCCAGCGCTTCCAGCGCGCTATTTAATCCGGCGTGGGTGATAAACAGCTGCGCGTGCTGCAGGGCGGCGCGTTGATCGACGAAATCCGTCACCCACGCCGCGCCAGCGAGCTCAAGTTGATGCGCCTGATCGGCATTCAATCCCCCGCAATGGGCGATCACCAGCGACAGCCGCTGCTGGCGGCACGCCTGCGCCAGATGCAGAAACAGGCGGAAGCGGTGGCCTTGCAGCGTACCTAGCGAGGCATAAACCACCGGCTGGCGCAGTGCCGGCCAGGGCGCATTGAGCGGTGCAGGTGCAACCGGCGCGCGCAGTGGCCCGACGGCGTGATAGCAGGCGGGCAGTTGCTGACGCGGAAAATCAAAAGCAGGCACCATCTGGCTGATTTGTGCCAGTGGCGACAGGCACTGATGCAATCCGCGCCGCTCCGTCAAATTAAACGCCCGCGCGTGTTTGAGGATTACGTCGCCGTGACGACGCATGATGCGGTCATAGATATCGCTGCTGGCCTGAAAACGTTTTAGCGCGTTCACATCCTGAGTAAAACGGAAGGGCATCACCGCCAGCGGAATACCGGCCTCACGATTGACCGGCAAGGCGCAGGCCACCGAAACAAACGGCAGATGCAGCGCTTCAGCGACCAATCCGCCGGCTGCTTCCATCTCGTCGGCGATCACGCCATCAATGTTCAACGATTTCAGTACCGCTGGCAGTTCGCGGCACAGCATATCGGTGCAGGAAGCGAGATCGTTGATCACGCGAAACAGCGACAGGCCGCCCGGCGAAGCCAGCCGATGCAACACAGGCGCCAGCGAACCGGCCGGATGCGTCTGCTGGCCTACTGCGACGAAATCGATGCGTTCATCGCTGAGCAAGGTGCGGGCGTCGGCTTGCTGGATGAAGGTGATGCGATGGCCACGCGCCAGCAGCGTTTGTGCTAACGCCTGCAACGCGTGAAAGTGGCTGTAAAGCGGCGGCGCGATCACCGCAAAGTGGCCCAACGGCTTAGCCGCGCTCAGTTGAACATCGCTAGCTGTTGATTAAACAGCGCGTGCATATATTGGCGAGTGGCGATGCCGCGATGGCAGGCGCAGGCAAGGTGTGCATCGGCGCTGCGCAGATGATCGCGCAGACGACGTTCTGCGCCGTCAGCCCCGAGCATCTGTACCAGCGTGGATTTACCCTGATCCTGATGCACATCTTTACCGGTGTGTTTGCAGCCGTCGGCGAGGTCGTCGAGCAGCTGAAACGCCTGGCCCAGATCCTGAGCAAAGAAGCTAAGACGTTGCCGCACCTGCGGTGAAGCGTCAGCGGCAATCGCCGCCATTTGCAGCGTGGCGCGAAACAGCACGCTGGTTTTCAGTTCATTGGTCAAGGCGATCGCTTCCGGACTGCGACTCTGGGTGCCGTCGTGCAGATCCTGAAACTGCCCTTGCACTAATCCCTGCAGGCCCACGGCGGCGGAGAGTTCGGCAATCGCTTCAGATTTGTGCACCGCAGGCAAATCGGGTGCGATGGCAATCACTTCAAATGCGCGGCTCAGCAGCGCGACGGCGGCGAGAATCGCCACGTTTTCACCAAACTCACGATGCACGGTAGGGCGACCACGGCGCATCTGCGCATTATCCATTGATGGGATGTCATCCAGAATCAGCGATGCCGCGTGCACCATTTCCACGGCACAGGCGAGATCGAGAATGCCATTTTGCGTCAGCTCGCAACCCATATCGCGCGCTGCCAGCATCAGTAATAAAGGACGGATGCGCTTGCCCTGCGCCAGCGTACCGGCACGCATCGCGTCACGCACGCGATCGCTTTGCTGTCCTGCAGGCAGTAAATGTTCGAGATGCGCCTGTAAAATTTGCTGCAGCTGAAGCAGTTCGCTTGTCTGATGCGCTGTGCTATCGACATGGGTGGTCATAATGGCTATCCATGGTTGATGAAATTATTATGCTTTTTGATTAACCGTAGACTGCGTAAGGTAAGTTTGCCAGCGAGGGCAGCGTGGTTAAACCATTCCAAACCCGATAATGGATGAGGATTACGTAGAGAAGTAATGCTCAAGCGTCGGCTAAAGAGAGATCATTTCGTTTATTTCGAATATTGATTGTTTCGTTTATTGCGATTATCATTCGGTGACTGCAATTTGAAACCACAAACTATCAATTGGAAAACGCATGAAACACTCAATTCTGGATAGCTTGAGCCTTCCGGCTCCGAAGGGGATTGAGGCCGCTTCGCGCGGGCAGAGGGAGCTCGCAACTTATCTATCCACCAAGCAGGAAACGCAAAAAATATCGATTCAGGATGCGCACAACGAAACGCATCAGATTGAGCTGCCAACGTCTGCCCTGACACTACTCATGGCTGTTTTGGGCGAGTTGGCGGTGGGAAATGCGGTTCAGGTTGTGCCTGTACACGCTGAATTAACTACGCAGGAAGCGGCAAATATTTTAAACGTTTCACGCCCACATTTGGTGAAACTGTTAGAGCAAGGTCAGCTTCCGTACCATAAAACAGGTCGCCATCGTCGCGTGCTTTTTGCGGATCTTATGCAGTTTAAAGACAAGCGTGCGCAAGAGAGCAATGATGCAATGCAGGAATTGGCAGACCAGGGACAGGATCTCAATTTCTACTGATGAACCATTCACCCTATGCCGTGGTACTGGATGCATGTGTGTTGTATCCATCCATACTGCGCGATGTACTGCTTCGCCTCGGTCTGACGGGGCTCTACCAGCCAAAATGACGGCCACCATTCAGGATGAATGGAAGCGTAATTTACGCACTAACAGACCAGATATTGCTGAAGATCAGTTGGCGCGCACGCAGACATTGATGAATAAAGCGCTTCCAGATGCAATGGTATCGGGATTTGAACCGCTTATTTCTGGCATTACATTACCTGATTCCAATGACTGCCATGTTGTCGCTGCCGCTATACGGTGTAAAGCTGAAGTGATTGTCACAATGAATCTGGAGGATTTCCCGAGAAACCTCATGGCTGAATTCGAAATTGAAGCTCTTCATCCTGACGAATTCATCATGGATCTGTTCGACTTAAATCAGGCGCTGGTTTTGAAGGCAGTGAATGCGCAACGCGCGAGTTTTAGACAACCAGCAATGGGCGTTACGGTTTATCTGGATTCGTTATTACGCCAGGGTTTACCGATGACAGTAAGCGCATTAGATAAGTTTCGTTTTCTCATTTAGCAACGATTAAATCATTACGCTGCTGCACGGCATGCCATCTATTTCCGCGTGATCTTATCAGCGAAAAAAGTAACAGCAACGCCGTAACATAAATAACTCCGTTAGGCTGGTGGTCAATAAATACCGCTAATGGAACATAAAATGACGAATACCAAACCTGCCGTGCTGATTATTCAGCCGCTAATGCCGCAGT
The DNA here is from genome assembly GCF_019795975.1 of Pantoea sp. DY-17. Taxonomy (NCBI): domain Bacteria; kingdom Pseudomonadati; phylum Pseudomonadota; class Gammaproteobacteria; order Enterobacterales; family Erwiniaceae; genus Pantoea; species Pantoea sp. DY-17. The sequence continues at coordinate 625,901 of NZ_JAIMIG010000002.1, forward strand.
TAGATGAAAAGCTCACGCAACATTTCCATTGCCATCGTTTATATGAGCAGCATGACGCAATGCTATTTATCCAGCAGCATGGCAAAGCGATCAATGCCATCGTTACGCGCGGCGATGTCGGGGTGGAAACGGCACTGCTGGAGCAACTGCCGGAGTGTAAAGTCATTGCTGTATTCGGTGTCGGCACCGATCGTATTGACCTGAAATACACTGCCGAAAACGATATTCAGGTCAGCATCACCCGCGACATTCTGACTGACGATGTTGCCGATTTGGCAATGACAATGACGCTGGCGTTCTCGCGTAATTTGGTCGCTTACCATCAGTTTGCGAAATCCGGGGCATGGGAAAATAACGGCGTCGAACTCTCCAGCCGCGCCAGCGGAAAAAGAATTGGCATCGCCGGGTTAGGCGCGATTGGCTTAGCCATCGCGCGCCGTGCCGAAGCCTTTGGTATGGAAGTGGCGTATACCGCGCGTTCGGCGAAAGACGTCAGCTATAAGCGCTGCGATACGATCGAACAGCTCGCCGCCTTTAGCGATTTTCTGGTGCTGGCACTGCCGGGCAGCAAAGAGAATGTGCAACTGGTCAACGCGAAGGTGCTGGCGGCGCTCGGCCAAGAGGGCGTGGTGATCAACATTGCGCGTGGCACAGTAATCACTGAACCCGATCTGATCGCTGCACTGCAGCAGGGAATCATTAAAGGGGCTGCGCTGGATGTGTATCCGGATGAGCCAAAAATTAATCCCGCGCTGCGTGAACTAAATAATGTGCTGTTAACGCCGCATATTGCCAGCGCAACTCACGAAACGCGTGCGCAAATGACCAATAATGTGCTGGAGAATTTACGGGCCTATTTTGCCGATGGGAAGATTCTGACATCGGTATAATTTAAGCATCCGGATTAAGACGAAATTCTTATATCCTGCGTAATAATCCCTATTTAGCGATAGCAATTTTCGTTCAGCCAGGCTGTTATGATATCGGCACTTAATTCAGGAGCCCATTATGACAGCACAGAAAATTGCAATTATTGGCGGCGGCGTTATCGGATTAGCGGTGGCGCGCGCCTTAGCGTTGCAGGGCGTTGAAGTCACCGTTTTCGAACAAAAGCACATTGGCGCGGGCACCAGCAGCACGACGTTTGCCTGGGTAAACTCCAATGGCAAACAGCCGTGCAGTTATCACCTGCTTAATGCGCTCTCGATGGAAGAGCACCTCAAACTGCAGCAAGCGCAGCCGAACGGATTGCGCTGGCTGGAAACTGGCGGTACATGGGAGTGGGCCGCCGAGGGCGATGCGCAGCAACGTTTGCTGCAGCGTGCCACGTCGCTGCAATCAGCAGGTTATGCGGCGCGTGAAGTGTCGCCAGCAGATGTGCTGCGCGATATTCCGGAGCTGCGGGCGCAGGCCATCAGCGGCAGCGTGTGGCATTTCCCGACAGAATCGGTGCTGCATCCGGCGCTCTATCTGGCGCGCTTATGGTCAGAAGCCAAAGCGCGCGGTGCGGTGCTGTACCAGCATCAGCGTATCAATAGCATCAGTGAAAGTGCCGATCGGGTTACGCTGCAGCTGGAAAATGGTGAGCAGTGGCAGGGCGATCGTATTGTGTTAGCCACCGGACGCTGGGCCAATCAGCTGCTAAATTCACTGGGACTTAATCTGGCGTTGCTGGATACCAGCAAACCGAACGCGGTGGCTTGTAGTTTCCTGGTGCGCACCGCGCCGCAGCCGTTATCGCTCAATGCCAATCTCATCTCTCCGCAACTTAACGTACGCCCGGACGGCGGCGGACGTTTGCTGCTGCAAGCCTTAGAGTTGGATCACCTGGCCGATTCTGCTGCGCCACCCTCAATCACCAGCGATATCGCCGCGCAGTTCCGCGCGCGTTACCACGCGCTGTTTGCGGATGCGGGCGAGTTGCAGATTGAACAGATTGTGGTGGGGCAACGCGCACGACCTGCCGATGGTTTACCGGCGCTGGGCTATGTCACCGCGCATCAGCGCGTGTATGTGGCGGTGACACACAGCGGTATCACCCTTTCGCCATTGATTGGCAAGCTGGTGGCTGAAGAGCTGATCGGCGATGTGGCAAGTGAGCTGCTGAGCGATTTCCGTCCGCAGCGTCTGCTGGGGAAAAGCGTGGAAGCGTTTGCGCCCATCAAGCGTAATTTCCCGGCGGCGCAATAACGCGATGAGACTGTGTTTTTATAGGTCTCTTTCATAATCGATGGTCTCTTTCACCGCCGCCACGGCAAGCCGCAGTTTATCCTTGCTGACCGATCCCAACGCAAGACGAATGGCATGCGGCACATTGATTGAGGTACTGAACGGTTCAGCTGAAGATACCGAGATCTGCTGGTGGATTAAACGCTGTACCACCCGTTCAGCCCTGACTTCGCATGGCAACGGTAGCCAGAGAAAATAAGAGTTGGGATGGCTGATAAAATCCTCGGGCGCAAGAATCTGGCGGGCGATCGACTGGCGCTCACGAGCATCCCGTCTTTTCAGTGTTTCCAGACGTTTGATCGTCCCATCCTTAATCCAGCCACACACTAACGAGACCATCAGAGAAGGGGTATTCCACGTAGTGGCACGAATAGCGCGCTCAAGCGCTGCACGCATGCCAGCAGGGCAGACGACGGCGCCGACGCGCAACCCGGTAGCGATATTTTTCGCAAAGCCGGTTACATAAAGGGTCCTTTCAGGGGCATAAAAAGCCATTGGCGGCGGCGGACAAGGCACCAGATAAGCATAGGCGGCATCCTCAATTACCAGAAGATCAAATGTTCGGGCAATCAGGGCGATCTCTCTGCGCTGAGCAGCACTCAGAACCCAGCCAAGCGGGTTGTGCAACGTAGGCATGGTATAAATCGCACGGACGCGTCTGCGCTGACAAATCTGTTTTAATGTATTGAAATCAGGACCGTCTGGCCCAGCAGGTATGGCGGCAAGTTCAAGATGATAAAGCGCCGCCAGCGCCTTAAAGCCGGGATAAATCAACGCGTCTACTGCCACAACATCCCCTGGTTTCAGCAATCCCATCACCGCTATGGTAAGGCCGTGCTGTGCGCCATTGACAATCAAAATGTCATCAGCCGAAGGCGTGATCCCGGTTGAGCTAAGCCATGATGCAATGGTATGCCGGTCGCTCTCTTTCCCGGCATGCGGCTGATAGCGTAGCAGCGATTCAATATCGCCAGCATTGGAGAGATTGCGCAGGGCATCGCGCAGGCGATCGGCCTGATCGGGTAATGCGGGATAATTGAAATTGAGGTCCACCACATCGGTTGCGACCACATGCTGATCGACACCAAGGCCATGAGGCAAAGAAATTTCCCTGACAAAAGTCCCGCGTCCGGTTTCACCGCTGACCAGACCGATTGCTTCAAGTTCAGCGTAGACGCGTGTAGCGGTTGCTAATGAGATCCGTCTTTCCGTAGCCAACGCGCGATGCGTAGGCAGGCGCGTGCCTGCAGACAATCCTCCACTGCGTATAGCCGCAGCATATTCGTCAACCACATCCTTATAACGTGCTTTCACCAATTGTATCCATGACAATATTTTGATTGTTCTGGATCATGGCGTTTATCCTCCGCAGCGTCAATTCATGAAGGAAATAGTCACCTTCACTCAGCTACTGAAAGAGGTTTAACGTGGTGATACAAAAGACGCGTCCTGAGTCGATGTCAGGCTGGCTGAACGGCCTGGCGGGCGTGATTATTTTCAGCGGATCGCTGCCGGCAACGCGCATTGCCGTTCAGGACATCGACCCGTTTTTCCTGACTTTCATCCGTGCATCGATAGCGGGTGTGCTGGCGCTCATGTTGATCTGCTTGTTTAAGGTCAAAAGACCTGATCCCACCCAACTATACTCGCTCTTCATCGTCGCTATGGGCGTGGTGATCGGTTTTCCATTGCTGACCGCCATGGCTTTGCAGCACGTAACTTCGTCACATTCAATCGTTTTCCTCGGGTTGCTTCCGCTAGCAACCGCCATCTTTGGCGTCATTCGTGGTGGTGAACGTCCGCGGCGCGCTTTCTGGCTCTTTTCCCTCTGCGGCAGCTTGCTGGTTATGGGCTTTGCGCTTTCTCATCTCGCTGTTATATCACTCAAAGGTGATCTGCTTATGCTCGCGTCAGTGATCGTCTGCGGCCTGGGCTATGCCGAGGGGGCAAAACTTTCGCGTGAGCTGGGAGGCTGGCAAGTGATTAGTTGGGCGCTGATTATTTCACTGCCTTTCATGTTGATCGCGTCATATTTGACCTTGCCTGAATCCCTAAACCACATCAGCACTTCAGCCTGGCTTGCGCTGGGCTATGTCTCGCTTTTTAGCATGCTGATAGGTTTTATCTTTTGGTACAAAGGGCTCGCTATCGGTGGAATTGCAGCTGTCGGGCAACTGCAGTTGCTTCAGCCATTTTTTGGGCTGGGCCTGTCGGCTTCGTTGCTGCACGAGAGCGTCAGCCCGCTGATGATAGCTGTCACGCTTGGCGTCATTCTCTGCGTCATTGGTTCGCGAAAATTTGCGTGTTAATGTTCATGCATATTGGATTAATAACGCAGTCGCCCACTGAAACCATTCGAAATTATCGCACCTGATTTCAGGGTTAAATCGCATTCCTGTTCTCGCGGCTGCAGCGCGTTGATGCAGCTATCGGCCCATTTGTGGCAATCATGCAGATGCAGGTTTTTTAGCAGGCTGGCGTGACGTTCGCGACGCACCGAAAGCGGCATGATAAGCGCGGTATGAATGGCATCGGCGATGGCATCGGGATCGTAGGGATTGACCAACAGCGCGCCCTGCATCTGTTCGGCGGCGCCGGCAAATTGCGACAGAATCAGCACGCCGGGATTAGCGTGATCCTGCACCGCCACATAGGTTTTCGCCATCAAACTCATCCCGGCTATCAGCGGTGTGACCAACGCCACACGCGCTGCACGGTAAAATCCGCACAGTTCTTCATGTGAATAATGGTTGCTCAAATAACGCACCGGATACCAGTTCAGCTCGCCATGCACGCCGTTCATTTCGCCGCAGCGGGTTTCCAAATCGCGCGATAACTCTTTAATGCGATGGCTGTAACCTGACGCCGCTGAAGCCAGCTGCACCATGGAAAACTTGTGGTGATACTCCTCGTGTTGACGCAGTAAAACTTCTATGGCGCTGATGCGGTAAGGCGTGCCGGTGCTGTCGTCAAAATGGCCACCGCTGAGGATCAGATTCTCCGGTAAGGTTGCGCGACATTGCTGCTCCATATACTGGCAGCTGTTGCTTTCAGCTAGCGCGCTGGTTTCCACGGTATCAATGCCTACCGGGAATACGCCTACGCGAATCTGACGGCCGTGGATACGCAGCGTGTAAGGCGTTAGACGCTCGCAACGGAAGCGGGATTCAATCCAGGCGGTGAAATTGTTCATGTCTTGGGTGGTCTGAAAGCCAATTAAGTCGGCGCACAATAATGCATCGGCCAGATAGGGCCAGTTCGGCACCGATTCAAAAGATTGTCCTGCTGGGAAAGGCTGATGGAAAAAGAAGCCGATACGATTTATCAGGCCGGCATCGCGCAGCATTTTAATGCTGGGAATCAGGTGATAATCCTGCAACCAAATATCATCATCGGGCATGGCATATTCACTGATGGCGCGCGTATAGGTTTCATTCAGTTTCATATAACCGATTTGGCTGCTGGTGGAAAAACGCGCCATGTCGGGGCGCTGATGAAATACCGGCCACAATCCCTGATGAATATATTGATGATAACCTTCTTCATATTCTGCTTTAGTTAAGCGAAATGTCAGCGTGTCGAATGCTTTGCCGCTAGTAAAATTCAGCTCACGATGAGGTTCAGTGGTAAATGATTCAAACTCGCCACTCCATTTCACCCACATGCCACCGCGACGCGTCAATATGCTTTCATAAATGTTAGAAAGCGTTGAGTGATTATTTTGATTGTGTGATACCAAAATCAAGCCTGACATAGTTTTGACCCGTTGCTTAATCTGCCCATGAATCGTTGGCAGAGAATTTAAAAAAGGTTGGCGCAGTAAAAATTGCAGCATGCCGCTCATGATTTACGCTCACAGGCGTTAATGGACCGGTGCGTGTTGACCGCTGACGTTATGCGGATGAACCGCTATTAGTGAGTTCGATACTTTTCATCTCGCGCTACCTCTCCGAATCCTTCAGGGCTGTCGATGAAATTAATCTAACCGACCAACCCGTAAAAATGTCGTAAAAAAGACGCTGAGAGTTATAAAAATTTAATAGATTTTATTTAGAACCCAGATAAATGTATTCGTTAATTTTTTTTGATCACTTTACATGGCGACTTTAATCGTTTGAGGGGGGCACTTATGCGCAAAGACACATTCGGCCTGTTAGAATGACCGCCGTTCATAGAGGAATCTAAGAGGTTTAATCGTGTCAACGTTAGTATTTAGAGAAGCCAGGCTGGCAGATGTGGATCGCTGTTACGCGATTGAAATTGAGGCTTACGAAGGTGATGAAGCCGCCACGCGTGAAAAAATTGCTACCCGCATTGCGCAGTATCCACAGGGATTTTTATGTCTGGAAACCGATGGCAAGGTGATTGGTTTTATCAACGCCGGTTGTGCGTGGGAGGTGGTGATGTCGGATGAAGCGTTCAAAGAGTTAATCGGCCACGATCCGGCAGCACCCAACGCCGTGATTATGTCGGTGGTGCTTGATCCCGCTTATCAGGGCAAAGGTTATGCGTCGCTGCTGATGCGCCAGTTTATCGAGCTGATGAAGAAAATGGACAAGCGAACCATTCATCTGATGTGCAAAACCCAGCACGTTGAGCTGTATAAAAAATGGGGCTATCAGTACATCAAACCGTCTGAGTCAGACCACGGTGGCATGGCGTGGCATGAGATGCGGATGAAACTGTAATTCAACAGGTAAATATAACGCTAAGCATTCAATGATCGCACATTCCCTGGCGGCGCGATTTATCGCGCAATAAATTACGCCGCTACGACACCTGCGCACACTTTATGCAGCCACACCTTTCGGCTGAGCCGACAGATGTCCCGCCCATAAACTGGCCACCCATTTCACGCCTTTGGCGGTGAAACGCGCTTGGGAGAAAGCATGCTGATTCTCGCCACGTCCGGAGCGCAGGGTGAAATATCCCGCCTGTATATGGTGCTGCTGCGGTGCCAGCGTGCCTTTTTCGCGATACATAATGTTGCGTTCTAACAAAAACTCACGAAATTCAGTTTCCTTTACCTTCAACATCTTGCACAGCTGACGAAAGCCGAGCGAATCTTCGATCTCGACAAAGCGATCAAAAAATTCAGCCTTAGGGGCCGACAACACAAGTTGCTGCTCAGCCGCACGGCGCTGCTCAAATTGCTCCGCCCAGGCGCGGGCCGCTTCCGCCGGATTGGTGAAATCAGGCAGATGGGTAAACTGTTCACGCTGCTGCCAGAGATCGAGTAATTCCGCAGTGAAGCCAGGCGAAAGCCGGGCAACGGCGAGTAATGAATCGCGCTTGTTAAGATGAAACTCCTGACGCACTTCACCCTGATGCTCATAGAGATTCACCGTCAAAGGCTGGGAAAGACGCTGTGCGGTTTCCAGGCTTTTCACCAGGCGCTTCACTTCGCCGTGCGTAATGCCCGTGACATGGGCAATTTCGCGGCTGCTCATCATCATTGATGCATTCAAAGCAGACAGACTTTCCGTTGAGATCATCATCATTATCACCTCTTGCAGACTTACTCAGCCTTGTGGCTGTAGAATAAGTATACGCAATACTGTTTATGTATCCAGTATTATTTTTAACCGTTCACCTAAGATGTTCGGCTTTGCGTAACGTTTCACAAAGCCAGATCCCGCAAACCCAGCGCTCTACGTATTCTCTTAAAGTGAGGTTTTAGCGGTTTATTAAATTGTCGCGCTGAGTGCTGTTTGATAATTTTGAGCCAATTTTCCGGGCTTTTGTCGGCTTTCTGCAGCATTAGGTGCAGGGCTGATGTGTGCCTTTTTTAACAGCAATAAGTAGTTAACTGGCGGCTGTGCTGCTGGAGAAACAATGAAAAAGAATAAATTTAAAACCCATTTGGTTTCATTAGGTTTACTGGCGGAAAAAAAACTGACCAAACGCAGAACGCTGCCCGATTACAATCCTGCCGCAGAGCAGGATATCAATTTAGTTGCACGCCAGACCGCGCCCGCGGCCATTCCGCGTCAGATTTGGATGTACTGGGAAAGTGAAACGCTACCGGAAGAGGTGCAGATTTTTGTCGATAAAATCGTGCGCGAAAACCCCGGCTATCAGGTAACCGTCATCAATAACCTGAATATTCAGCACTATCTGCCCGATCTGCACTTCGTGCATCAGGATATGCGCCCTTCACATAAAAGTGACGTAATCCGGCTGGAACTGCTGCATCGTTATGGCGGAATCTGGATGGATGCCACCATCATTCTCAACCGCACGATGGACGAATTGTTGGCGGTGAATGTTGACGATGGTTATGACTTGATCGCCTTTTATCGCGACAGTTCGACGCTGGATAAAGACTATCCGGTGATTGAATCCTGGTTCCTGGCCGCGCCGAAAAATAACGCCTTTATTGCGCGCTGGCTGCACTTTTTCCGCCCGATTGTTGAAGTGGGTGCCGACGAGTTTTTCCGTCGTCTGCTCGCGCTGCCCAATTACGAAACCATTGTGCAGGGCATCACGCCACCGGATTATTTGGTGGTGTATATCGCCCAGCAGCAGGCGCTGCGTGAGAACAATCAGTACAACTTCTATCTGCGTAAATGCGAAGCCAGCGCGTTGCTGTATCAAAGCCTGGTGGAGTGGCGTCCGGTGAAGCTGAGCCGCATGCTGATGGTCGATCGTCTGCCGGCCGTCTTGCCGCCGCTGACCAAACTGACGGGATTTGATCGTAAATATCTCGACACCAACCTGAAATATGGCGTGGTGAACAAAGACAGCTTGTTGGGTCAGATTCTGTTAAACAGCCAGAAGGGCGCCCGCCCGCAGACACCGGTTCCGGCACTGACGGGCAAGGCATAACGCATCACGGATTGATCAACTGCTGGAGTGCCGCGGCGCTGATTTCATCGTCCGGTACATACACCAGCAGGCGATCGCCGTTGCGTGACGCCGACCACCAGTTATTTTGCCGCAGCGTCATTTCACCTACTTCGTCGCGGTAAAATCGTTTTACGCGATTCTCCACCTGGCCCAATTCATAGCGCTGCCAGGTGTGCGCAAACTCATCTGAACTGTTCAGCAAGCGGGCAAGAAAGCTTTCCCAGTGTGGATCGCCAAGGTGCTCGCCCATCTGCCCACGAAACATCGCCACCATCTGCGGCATCACGTCATCCCAGTCATTCAGCGCTTTACGCCAGGTTGGATGATTAAAGGCTAGCCAGATGCAGTTGCGATCTTCAGGCGCGATTTCGGCTAGATCCACGCCCATCAAGGCACACCACGCGGCGTTATAACCGAGAATATCAAAGCGCGGCGTCTCAATAATTGCCGGTAACTGGATCGCATCGAGCATCTGCTGATTGTGCGCGGCAATTTTGCAGCAGGCTGCCACCACGCGCACCGAGGGCAATGCGTGCCCGGCAAGCGAAAACAGGTGCTGCGTTTCCACATCATTGCACTGCAACGCGCTAGCGATCGCCGTCAGAGTTTTCGGCGAGGCTTTGATATCGCGTCCCTGTTCCAGCCACGTATACCAGGTCACGCCAACATCCGCTAACTGCGCGACTTCTTCGCGGCGTAAACCCGGCGTGCGACGATGGCGCATGCGTGGCAAACCGAGCCGGTTAGGATCGAGATTTTCCCGGCGCGTGCGCAGAAAGGTACCGAGTAATTTGCGGTTGTTTAGTTCGGTGGTAACAGGCGCGGATGCCAGGCTCATAAGCAGATCCTTCGACAAGACGGGTAGTGTTTATACCATGATAATCAAGAACTGGTACCCGTTTAACGGTTAGGTGATGCTATGCCGTACTGACAGCAAAAACAAGGTAAAACCGATGCAGACATCGCAACTTCAACGCACAGGATTGATGGTCCTGCTTGCCGGGCAACTGCTGCCCATGATTGATTTTTCTATCGTTAACGTAGCGTTAGACGCGATGGCCCACACGCTGCAGGCCACGGCGATTGAGCTGGCGCTGATCGTCGCGGTCTACGGCATCGCCTTTGCCATCTGCCTGGCGATGGGCGGACGGCTCGGCGATAACTACGGTCGCCGTCGCGTGTTCCTTGCCGGAGTAGGGATCTTCGGTATTGCATCTTTATTATGCGGCATCGCCAACAGCGTTGGCCTGTTGATGTTTGCCCGCGCGCTGCAAGGCGTGGGCGCGGCCTTTATCGTGCCGCAAATCCTCGCCACGCTGCACATCACGCTGAAGGGCAGAGCGCATGCGCGCGCCATCGGTTTGTATGGCGGCATTGGCGGGCTGGCCTTTATCATCGGTCAGGTGTTGGGCGGATTTCTCATCAAAGCGGATATCGGCGGCTACGGCTGGCGCAGCGTTTTCCTGATTAACCTGCCAATTTGCCTGTTTGTGCTGATCACCGCGCGCCGCTTTGTGCCGGAGACGCAGAACACGCAGCGCGTACCGGTGGATATTAGCGGAACCTTGCTGCTGGCGGGCGCGATTGGTTGCCTGATGCTGGCACTGGCGCTTGGTCCGCTGCTGCATTGGTCGTGGCCGTGCATCTTGCTGCTGGTGCTGTTCCCGCTGTTTCTGCATCGTCTGCGCCAGAGTTCGCTGCGTTTGGAAGCGGCCAACGGCGCGCCGCTGTTGCCGCCTTCACTACTGCGTCTGCCGAGCGTGCGTTTTGGCCTGACGCTGGCGGTGCTGTTCTTCTCCTGCTGGAGCGGCTTTATGTTCTCTGTGGCACTGACGCTGCAGGCCGGTTTAGGGCTGACGGCGTTTCAATCCGGGAATGCGTTTATCGCGCTTGGCGTGGCCTATTTTATCGGGGCGATGCAATCCACGCGCATCGTCGAGCGTTTAGGTAAGCGCGGCGCCTTATTGATGGGCTGCGGTATTCAGATGGTTGGATTGGTGGCCCTTATCGCCACGCTGCAACTCGCCTGGCCGCAGGTCGGTATTTTCACCCTAATTCCCGCCACGGTGCTGATTGGCTTTGGTCAGTCGTTTATCGTCAGCACCTTCTACCGCATTGGCATGAGCGGCGTGCCGCATCATCAGGCGGGCGCGGGCAGCGCGGTGCTGTCGACGGTGCAGCAATCGGCGTTAGGTTTAGGCCCGATGCTGCTGGGCGGTGTATTCACGCAGATTTATACGCACGGCAATCATCTGGCGGCGATCACCGGTACGCTCGGCGTTGAGCTTGTAATGATGGCATTACTGGTGATCTTCACCAGCCTCAATCGCCGTACGTTTCAGCCGGTAACGGCAGAAGGGTAATTCTTATGCGGAGATTTTGGCAGGAGCGATGCAGCTTATTGTAAAACAACCGAAAATCCGCGAGTCGCGCTGAATTTACCTTTGGCTCAGCGGTCTTTTTTCCGGAACATATCGCCGCAGTTAACGGGCTGAACCGCGTGTTCAGCCCGTTTTTATGTGGTGCGGAAGCAAGGCGCTTGAATCAGGCACAGGAAAAACGGCAGGCTCACAACAGATGAAGAAGATGTTAACCGGGTTACTTTTAATGGTAACCACCACTGCCTTTGGTGCAGATGATTTCACTCTAAAGGATATTCACTTTGCTGGGCTTCAGCGCGTCGCACCCGGCGCGGCGTTGCTGCATATGCCGCTGCGTGTTGGCGATCGCGTCAATGATGATGATATTCGCAACAGCATCCGCGCGCTGTTCGCCACCGGCAATTTTGACGATGTGCAGGTGCTGCGTGACGGGGATGCGCTGCTTGTCAAAGTCAAAGAGCGCCCGGCGATTGCCAGCATCTCATTCTCTGGTAACAAAGCGATTAAAGAGGATCAGCTTAAGCAGAACCTTGATGCCTCGGGCGTGCGCGTGGGTGAAGCGCTGGACCGCACCACGCTATCGGATATGGAAAAAGGACTGGAAGATTTCTATTACAGCGCCGGGAAGTATACTGCCAGCGTCAAAGCGGTCGTCACGCCGTTGCCGCGCAACCGTGTCGATCTGAAGTTCATTTTCACCGAAGGCGTGTCGGCGAAAATTCAGCAGATCAACATTGTCGGCAACCACGCTTTTTCCGCTGATGAACTGATCTCGCATTTTCAGCTGCGCGACGATGTGCCGTGGTGGAATTTGATCGCCGATCAGAAATACCAGAAACAGAAACTCTCGGGCGATTTAGAGACGCTGCGCAGTTATTATCTCGATCGCGGTTACGCACGCTTTAACCTCGATTCCACACAAGTCAGTTTAACGCCGGATAAAAAGCATATTTACGTCACGATAAATATTCATGAAGGCGATGTTTATCATGTTAGCGGCGTAACGCTAAGCGGAAATATGGCCGGCTATTCCGCCGAAATTGAAAAACTGGCGCACATGCCGGCGGGCAGCTTATACAGCGGGGCAAAAATCAGCCAAAACGAAGAGGCGATTAAAAGCCTGCTCGGTCGTTACGGCTATGCGTTCCCGCAGGTGAATACGCAATCGGAAATAGACGACAGCGCTAAAACCGTGCAACTACACGTGAATGTCGATGCCGGGCGGCGCTTCTCAGTGCGACAGGTGCGTTTCTCGGGCAATGACACCTCGAAAGATGTGGTGCTGCGTCGTGAAATGCGCCAGATGGAAGGCGCATGGCTGGCGAGCAATCAGGTGGAGCAGGGCAAGGCGCGCCTTAATCGTACCGGTTATTTCGAAAGCGTAGATGTTGATACGCAGCGCGTGCCGGGCAGCCCGGATCAGGTGGACGTGGTGTACAAAGTGAAGGAGCGCAATACCGGCACCTTCAACGTTGGACTGGGTTACGGCACCGACAGCGGCATCAGTTATCAGCTTGGTGTTAGCCAGGATAACTGGATGGGCACCGGCAATACTGTGAGTTTCAGCGGCACGAAAAACAGCTATCAAACTTATGTCGAAATCGCTGCCACCGATCCCTATTTCACCGTGGATGGCGTGAGTCTTGGCGGCAAACTGTTCTACAACGATTACAGCGCGGAAGATAACGATCTTTCCGAATACACGCTGAAAAGCTTCGGCGCGAGTAGCACGTTAAGCTTCCCAATTGGCGAAAACAGCAGCGTGAACAGTGGGCTGGATTACGTCTATAACCGCGTCAGCAATATGGCACCGCAGGTAGCAATGTGGCGCTATCTGGGTTCGCAAGGCATTCATCCAAAAGTCATCACCAGCGATGACGACGATGACGATGCCACCGTGGCGGACAAATTTACCGCCAACGATTTCTTCTGGAACATAGGCTGGAGCTACAACTCGCTGGATCGCGGCTTCTTTCCCACCTCGGGCGTGAGCGCCGGTTTCAACACCAAAGTGACTATTCCAGGTTCCACCAACAGTTATTACAAAAGCACGCTGACCGCCAACGGCTATTTGCCGCTGAGCAGCGATCATCGCTGGGTGCTGATGGGCCGTAGTAAAGCCGGTTACGCTGACGGTTTAGGCGGCAAAGAAGTGCCGTTCTACGATAATTTCTATGCCGGCGGTTCGAGTTCGGTACGCGGATTCTCCTCCAATACCATCGGGCCAAAAGCCGCCTATTACCGCTGCAGCGGCAGCGAAAGCAGTTACGGTGCTTGCCCGGTGGAGAAATCGGATGATGCGGTGGGCGGCAATGCGATGGCGGTGGTGAGTGCGGAGCTGATTGTCCCTACGCCGTTTATCAGCGAGCGCTATGCCGATGCGCTGCGCACTTCATTGTTTGTTGATGCCGGCACCGTGTGGGATACCGGCTGGCAGAATACCGCAGCCACTAAAGCGGCGGGGATTCCCGATTATGGCGATCCCAGCCAGATTCGCGTGTCGAGTGGCGTGGCCTTGCAATGGCAGTCACCGCTGGGTCCGCTGGTGTTTTCGTATGCGTTGCCGATTAAAAAATATGAGGGCGATAAGTCGGAGCAGTTCCAGTTTAATATTGGTAAAACCTGGTAGATGTATTTAATTCGTTAAAGGTTGAGAGGGGTTTTACATTATCTTTAAACGCTGAAGACAGAATAAATTAGCCAGCAGGGTAAAATAGCTGTCGTGAAATGCTTAAGGAATGAGTGTTCGCCAATATCGTTGTTATGCATGTGATTAACTATATTTCGCCACCCAATGTTGGGTGGCTTTTTTTCATTAGAGATGATGAAAGTGTTTACGGGAGCTTAAGCATACTTGCTGCCCGGATTGCAGTCTCAACTGCCGGTAAAATTGTGTTGATTGAACAATGACTAATGTAATCATTTTCAACCACTATCTGATTACCCTGAGGATAATTTGGTGCCCAGGTTTTATAGCCGATCAAGCCGGTATCCTTGAGCTTCCTCTTATTATAAAGTGCCACTAGTGGACGATTTAGCGCGTTAGCAATGTGGACGATGGAAGTATCCGTACTCACTACCGCGTCAGAGATGCGGACAATTTCAACTGCGGTATTTATGGTACTTTCTGACACAATTAAAGCACCATGCGCACTGAATGAACGTACTTTGTTGCTCTGCCCGATTACCACAACTTTTATCTCCGGATTAATCGAGTGAATAAAGTAGATGAGAGAGATGACCTGTTCTTCGGAGAAATCTTTATCCGTGGCACCAGAGAAAGGATTCACAGAAACGACAATATCGCTATCTGTAATTCGAAGGGCATTCTTGACTCTGTTTTGTTCTTTAGCACAGTGCCCAAGTTTATAATGAAATGAGGTTTCGTGGATATCGAACAGTGCCAGCACCCGCTTATGGCGTTCAGTGATATGCTTCTCGGCATCAAGATAACGGATGGATGCATTATAAATACCCGGAAGATTTTTATTAAAGCCAACATGGTGGCTACGTCTCATCAGCCATGCCAGCTTCAGACGTTCATAATCCTGAACATCGTCAAAATCGATGACAACATCAAATTTCTGAGCGTGTAACAGGTCAAGTGACATCCGATTTTTATATTGAATAATCTGATCAAAATAGTCGCAGTTATGGAGCAGTTGCCCGCATACCGGACCAGTGAGCACTGAGACTCTGTAACCTTTTTCTGCGAGTTTAAATGCAGTCCCAGTCGTCACGACCATGTCACCAATTTTGTCGTCGAGACGAAGAATCAATATATTACGCGCTTTAACAGGTTCAAAAGCATCTCGGGTGCGTATAGTTCGGATAAGGCACAATAACACTGTTTTTTTTATTTTTCTAAGAAGGTTGTTTTTATTTCTATTAATCGTTTTCAGGAACCGCATAACAATACCCGCACATATGAAAAGGCCACATTGAAAAATTTAAAAGATGAAACGATGCGGCAAGGATGATCATTGGATGCCTATGTTACCGTTTTCAGTGATTAAAAAAAATCTTTCTGACAGCTCACGAGAACATCCTATTCAGCGCAATGTACGCACTCCAATACGGAAACTAACGATTGGGCGAATAGGATGCTCATGCGCCCCCTAAACAGCAATGACAATCTTAAGGGCCTTTTCTGGCCTGAGCACCGACTTAAAGCGACTCAACCAACCTTAATCCCGTCTCCGCATCAAACAGATGAATCTTCTCGGCGTTGAAGCCGAGCATAATGCTCTCGCCGCTCACCGCCGTGTGGCGACCGGCAATCTGCATATGCAACGGCTGACCGTGCCATTCGAGATGCAACAATGTGGATTCGCCGGTGATCTCCACTACTTTCACCAAGGCCGCGGCGTTGCTGTTGGCTTCCAGCAGATCGTGCGGGCGCACGCCGAGCGTCACGGCTGCGCCAGCACGTGCGCGCGCCGCCGCTTGCCAACGCGCGGGCAACGGCTGCCACAGATCCTGGCACTGCACGCCGGGCACGCCATCGCGGACGATCAGCTGTGCCGGTAACAGGTTCATCGGCGGTGAGCCGATAAAGCGTGCGACAAAGGTATCCGCCGGACGATCGTAAATCGCCAGCGGCGCGCCTTGCTGCACGATGCGGCCATCCTTCATCACCACAATTTGATCGGCCAGCGTCATCGCCTCAACCTGATCGTGCGTCACATAAACCATGGTGGTTTTGAAACGCTGATGCAGCGATTTGATCTCGGCGCGTAGCTCCATACGCAGCTGCGCATCGAGGTTCGACAGCGGCTCATCGAACAGGAACACTTTGGGATTTCGCACCATCGCGCGGCCCATCGCCACGCGTTGACGCTGTCCGCCTGACAGTGCACGCGGATAGCGTTGCAGCAGCTTATCGATGCCAAGAATTCCGGCGATACGCGCAATTTTAGTGTGCTGTTCCTCGCGCTTCACCTTCTTCACCTGCATGTGGAACGCCAGATTCTCCGCCACGGTTAAGTGCGGATAGAGCGCATAGCTCTGAAACACCATGGCGATATCGCGATCGGCTGGATCGCGGTCGTTGATTTGCACTTTATCCATCAGGATCGCGCCATCTGACAAGCTCTCCAACCCGGCCAGCAAGCGCAACAGCGTCGATTTTCCGCAGCCGGATGGGCCAACCAGCACGGTAAAACTGCCGTCAGGAATGGTGAGATCGAGCGGATGCAGCACCGACTGTTTTGCGTAGCGTTTGGCCACTTTTACGAGTTCAACACTGGCCATAATTTAAAACTCCTGGGAAAGTTGCAGTTGATGCCAGTCGGGGTAACGACGCGGCAAGGTGCTGATAGCCAGTGACGCCACCGAAATCCCCCATTGCAAAGCCGTGGTGAGATCTTGCTGATGCAGCAGGGCGGTGAGAAATCCGGCGTTGAAACTGTCGCCCGCGCCGATGGTATCCACCACCGTGACCGGACGTGCAGGCTGACTTACTGAGTTATCTGCCTGCCAGCAGCGGGCGCCCTGCGGGCCGCATTTCACCACGCAGCCGCCGCGTCCGCTCAGCTGTTGCGCCAGCATTTGTGCGCTGGCAGGCAAGTCGTCTGACGCCGCTAATCCCAGCGTTTCCACTTCATTGAGCAGCAGCCAGTCGCACAGCGGCAGCCAATGCGTGACCTGCTGACGCACTTCGTTTGTCCAGCCCTGCGGCGGCCAGCCGGTATCGACGGCGGTGACAAAGCCGCGCTGCTGTAGCTCGGCGAGCAGCGCCGGATAATCGTCATACAGATGCAGACACAAAAAGGTGCCGCACAGCAGCACGATATCGCCGTCAGACGCGGTAGCCGGCAGTTGATCCAGCACATCCTGCGCGGTGAGTTGCACGATATGGCCGAGATTACTCAGGAAAGAGCGTTCGTGATCCGAATGCGTCACGCCAACGGTAAGCGAGGTTTCGCAGCTGTAGCGCGTCCAGTGCGCAGCGCTGTGCGGAAAATGACTCGCCAGCCAGGCGCTCAGGCCATCATTGCCCTGATTGGCGACCGCGCGATGGCGCACCTGCATCGCTTCCAGCGCCAGCGCGCAGTTGCCCGCCGAGCCGCCAGGACGCAGTTCGCTGTGATTCAGCATCACTTCAGTACCGCGCTGCGGCCAGTTATCCAGCGTGCCCATGATCAAATCGACATTAATGTTGCCTACCACATACAGCGTGGCGGTGAGTTTCTGCTCCATCATCCTTTGCTCCCGCCACTGGCAAGGCCGCTAACCAGCGTCTTCTGCAGCCAGATGGCAATAAACAGCGGTGGCACCGACGCCAGAATGCCAACGGCAGCGATCAAGCCATCATCGGTGGCGCGTCCGGCGGTAAATCCGGCAATGGTGACCGGTAAGGTTTGTGCGGCGATATTGCTGGTAAACAGCAGCGCATAGAAAAATTCGTCCCACGCCAGCAGCCAGCCAAACAGTGCGGCGGCCCCCAACACCGGCTTCGCCAGCGGCAGCGTAATGCGTAACAGCACTTGCCAGACGCGCAGGCCGTCGAGCCGCGCCGCCTGCTCAATATCCTGCGGCAGCGTATCGAACTGGTTTTTCAGCATCCAGGTGAGGAACGGCAGAATCAGCGAGCAGTAAACGATGATCAATCCGGGCCGCGTGTTGAGTAGA
Organism: Pantoea sp. DY-17; assembly: GCF_019795975.1. Classification (NCBI taxonomy): domain Bacteria; kingdom Pseudomonadati; phylum Pseudomonadota; class Gammaproteobacteria; order Enterobacterales; family Erwiniaceae; genus Pantoea; species Pantoea sp. DY-17. Next base: position 643,993 of record NZ_JAIMIG010000002.1, read on the forward strand.
TCGAACTGCTGCAACAGGAAGTAGAGCGGCAACACGAATGCCACCGGCGGCACCATATAGATGGCAAGCGAGGCAAACAGCCAGCCGTCGCGCCCGCGGTAGCGCGAGAAGCTGAACGCTGCCGGAATGGCCAGCAGTAAGCAGATGATTGTCGCGCCGGTGGCCACTAAAAGGCTGTTGCCGAGTGCATGCAGAAACAGTACGCCCGGCTGGCCCGGCTCCAGCGACAGCAGCTTGCCGTAGCGGGTGAAATCCCACTGGCGCGGCAGCCACTCCAGCGGTACGCGGGTGAGATCGCTGGCGGCGCTGACGCTCATCAAAAACAGCCAGCCCATCGGCGCTAACACTGAGAACGCCACCAGCAGCGCGGCGGCGTATTTACCGACATGGCGCAATTTAACCTTCATGAGCGCTTCCTTTGCGGCGCTGGCGCCACAGTAACAACATGTAAAGCGTGATCAGCACCGCGCACAGCAAGGTCATCAACATCGCGTAGGCCGCGCCGCTGCCAGCACGCAAGTAGCTAAACGACTCCTGATACACGTAAAAACTCAGGGTTTTGGTGCTATCGACCGGACCGCCGCGCGTCATTACGTAGATGATGTCGAAAATTTTGAAGGCGTCGATGGTGCGCAGCACCAGCGCCACGCTGAGCGGGCCAACAATCGCCGGGAAGGTGATGGCACGAAAACGCCGCCACGCCGATGCGCCATCCAGCCGTGCGGCTTCGAACAGATCGTCGGGGATCGATTGTAGCGCCGCCAGCACCAGCAAGGTCACCAGCGGATAGTTTTTCCAGATATCGGCGAACATCACCGCGTTGAGCGCCGAATCCGGCGAACCCAGCCAGCTGCGATAGCCATCAATGATCCCTAACTGCGTCAGCAGGGCGTTGATGCTGCCGTAATCCGGGTTGAAATTCAGACGCCACATCATGGCGTTAACGATGGTCGGCAGCGCCCACGGCAGAATCACCAGCACGCGCAGCACGTTACGACCGGCGAATTTCTGGTTCAGCAACAGCGCCACCAGCACGCCGATCACGCCTTCAATCGCCACCGACACCACGGTGAAATAGAGCGTGCGCCACAGCGAGCTGCGGAAATCCGCATCGGTGATGGCGAACAGGTAATTTTCAAAGCCAATCCAGCCCGGCGCTTCACCGCTGCCAATCAAGGCGGCATCGGTGAAACTCAGCCAGATTGTGCGTAACAGCGGCCATGCGGTGAGCAACAGCATCACCAACAACATGGGTGCCAGCAGCACCCATGCCTGCCGTTGTTCGCGTTGACGCAAACTCAGCATTGTTGCCCCTTAGCGCAGACGCGCCGCACTCTTATCCACCGCTTGCAGCGCGGCATCTGGCGTTGCGCTGCCCACCAGCACCTGCTGCAACTGCTGCTGCAGCGTGTTGGAGAGACGCGAATAGTCAGCCGTTTCCGGACGCGAAAGCATCACGTTAAGCGACTTATCCGCCGCCGCGATCAGGCTTTCCTGGTTTTTCAGCACCGCCGGATCCTGATACGAGCTTTTCCAGATCGGCAGACTCAGCGTGGCGTATTGGTTCTGTACCGGCTGTGAAGTCATGTAGCGGATGTATTGCCATGCCTGATCCGCATGCGTGCTGCCTTTAGTGATGCCAAGGCCCATCGAACCGTTTACCGCACCGAATTTGCCCGGCGCATCGCCTGGCGCGGGAACGATGCCCACCTGGCCGGCGACCTTACTTTGCTTCGGATCGTTGGCCATGTTGTACATGTAGGTCCAATTGAGCGCGAAAGCGGCATCGCCATTGGAGAAGGCTTTACGCACATCCTCTTCCAGATATTCGCGTGAAGCCGGATTGCTCAAGCCTTCATCCAGCGAGCTTTTCATCAGCTTCACCGCTTGCAGCGAGGCCGGTGAGGAGAAATCGAGTTTGTCGTTGTTATAGAACTTGCCGCCGAAACCCGACACCAGCGTGGTGTAATCGCACACCAGCGCTTCCGCCTGCGACCAGCTCCACACCAGCGGATATTTCACGATGTTTTTCTGCTTGATGATGCGCGCGTCATCCATCACCTGCTGCCAGGTTTGCGGCGGCGTGGTGATACCGGCTTTTTCCAGCATCGCTTTGTTGTAATAGAGATATTTGGTATCGAGGATCCACGGCATGCCGAGGGTTTTGCCTTTGAACTCAACGGTGTTCATTGCGCCGGGGAAAATCTGCCCTTTTTCATCAGCGCTGATGCGGCTGCTGACGTCCTGCAACAGATCGAACTTAGTGAATTCTGCCGGCCAGATGGCATCGAACAGCACCACATCGTAGCCGTTACCGCCCGCGCCACGCGCCGCAACAATTTTGTCATGCAGCGCTTCGTACGGCACAAACTCAAGATTAACCTGCACCTCTGGGTGCGTTTTCTGAAACGCCTGCGTCATGGCGCGGATATCATTTTCGCTATACGCCGCCTGCGTCATAAACAATGCATTCAACGTGGTTGCCGCTACCGCGCTGCCTACGCTGGCTAACAGAACTGCTGCAAAACAACCTTTTATGACTGGGTTGAATCGGATTTTCATGGTGTTTTCCGCCTTGATGCAAAAAGAGGGTGTTTTATTAAATCAATTTGATGGATTTAATAACGCGCACAGGTTGTCAGGTTGCTGCGGCTGACATTGGTTAGCTGAAGCAATTGACGTGCCAGGGCATAAATCTCGTTTGCCGCTGGACACTACTTTGCACAGATTTTCGCCGCTGTCAGGTAAACAGATTGTAAAATGTGTGGCCGATCATAGATATTCATGTGGTTTTAAAAAGGAGGACAGTTGTGAAAAGTGCCGATCAGCTTTTTGCCGAATGCATTGTTTAGGTGCGGTTGCGTTGGGGCTTGCTGCATGAAAGCGCATCTCTTAACGGCGAAATGCCGTTATCAGTAGCTGGTTAGGATGAGATTTTCAGCTCATAATACAGCCAAAAGCGGACGTCAAAATGATGACGGCTTAGGTAGTTCTGTCACATCAAACATAACACCGCATCTTGAACCTAAGCACCATGTGCTGCTGGCGTTCCCTGGTGAAAAACCAGAGTTCACTGTCCTTCCTCCGAACTTAAAGCAACCTGAGCTTTTCCAGTAGCATTCTGCTTATCCTCAAATGTTCCTACCGTATGCTCTCTTCTAACATAAAAGTGCTTCACTGAATCGCTGCAGCCCCTTTGCGCGATTGGAAATTAGAGACCGCTTTGAGCGAAAAGAGGATATTCGCAATTTATCGATAAAGGATGCAGGCTTGTAAAACGTTCGCGCATTTATGGTGTAGAAATAAAGCATTCTTTTTATATAGTTGGCTGATGGACTTTCAAACTCAGTAGGTAATCACATGATCTTAAGTGTCAATCACGTTGGTTTTTCAGTTAAAAATATTGAAGACTCATTATTATTCTGGACTCAGATTCTTGGCGGTAAATTATTACGTGAAGGAAAAATGTCTGGGCCTATAATCGATGAGGTTACAGGTGCAAGGGGAGCTGATGTACGGATGGCTTTGCTTGAACTGGCTGATATCCAAATTGAATTACTCCAATACAATAACATTGAGCAGCCAGAAGAACCTTCAGCGCCCTATATCCCAGGCTACGCTCACCTTGCTTTTATGGTTGAGGATCTTGATACGCTCTTAGGCAAAGTATCGGACTACGGTTGGAAGACGCCGGGTAAACCTCAAACAGTGTCGTCAGGACCCATGCAGGGTACCAGAGTAATATATTTACAAAGTCCAGATGGTCAGACGCTTGAATTGATGGAACGCAGCCAATGAGACCCACATATTATTAGCTGTTATCCTTTAATTAAACCGTGATGTTTGCAAAGCCCGCTTAGGGAAAAGAGTGGACGACGCCAGGCCAATGTCCTCTTTGAGCGAGCAGCGGATGTTACTTCACGTTTAGGGCGGGGCTAGGGGTTTAAGATCTGATTGTTCACTTTGCAATGTTGATAAAAATTTCTTTGCTTTTGTGAATAAGTTTCCGCACATATTGATGTGTAGAACTCCTGTCTGTGTTATCGAGTCAGCCTCGCAACTAAAGTTAACAAATCAGCGATGCTGGTAAACCTCGACTAACCGTTAATGGATGTGACTTTAGCCTGACGGCATGATCACAGCTGTCTGGTTAGATGGATTTAGATGATTAATTGATTTGGTTCTATTTTATCCAGATGGTCTGTACAGACTTAAATTCAATCCATCATAAGTATTTTGATGGGTGGTTTAAAAAATAAAGATAAACATTGTTAATAATTTTATTCTTTTCATAACTAACTCTTCTTTCATACTGATTGGTTTCACTGCATTTCTATTTGCGTATTAATAATGACATAGTGGAATATTGTCGTAAATTAGTCACAGAGCTATGTTCGGAAAAAGATATATATATTTTATGATTGGATTTAATTTAGATTAATTTATAATCAATTTGGTTAATTTAACTGAATTGATTGCCTCGGGTAGAGATTTATATGTTAGCGGAATTCAAAAGCCCCGAAAACAGTGTGTTTTTTAAGCGTTGTAAGTCAAATTCGGTGTTATTTATATAAATATCATGCACTTATAAGTTTAGTGACATGTAAATTCAATGCAGTTAAAGTAAATGCAATGTAAATATCTGGTTGCAAATTGAGCATTTATGGAATGAATCTACGACAAAAATGGATATCAATTATCTCTTTCTTGGCACTAAACCCTTCACTTTTATTACATGTTTGTGAGGGTGGGGCTAGATCCAAATCCACCTCTGGTGAAAGCTGGTTAAAATTAAAGCGCATTAAGAATGTGAATGGCGATAATAATTTAAATAACTTCCCTCATACTCTTATTAGCTTATGCCTAAGGCATAAAGCCTCTAATCATATGTTGTTTTTGAAAGTCAAAAAATCCATAAATTTACAGATTTTTGATAGACTACTTGAAGCATCGATTTGTATTGATGAATTCAATTTACATTCTGGATTGCACATATATGGAAATCATGAAAAATACTACGCGTTGAAAAAACTCTGGCTCAATTCTGGAGAGATGTACCACAACGCATTGATTACCTTGCTAGAAATGCGAGATGTTAAATCCTACCTAAACAGCAGTGACGATATTGGCATTGGTTGTGATTGTCCTCAAGACGTGCTTTTCATTGAGGCCGATTATGAAGAGTATTTTTATCAATTAGTCGGCATCATCGCTGCGCAAAAATTAACAATGCCGCTTTTGATTGAAAAGGTAATGCAAGGAGCACTACGGCTTGGAATAAAAAATAAAAAAAATTCTGATGATTTATGAAAAAATAAAAAATAATATTGATTATTCAGATGGGTGGATTCAAGAAGAACTCATTCCATTATTAGGTAACAAAATAAAAAATAAAAAATAAGAAAGCTGTTATGCTCGGAGCTTCAATTTATTTAGATGCGCGAGCTGATTATTATGATGCGCTGCTGAATATTACAAATTAATCATCAAAGGGAAAAGTTTTATCTCAACCTAATGGTTGTTCTTGCCCTAATGGGCTTTAAAAATGGAGTAGTGAAGTGATTAATAAAAAGTTCAGCTTAACGAAAGATCAAATTTCTGATTTTCAAGAGAAAGGTTTCCTTTTGTTAAAAGGTTTTTATTCTCCAGAGTTTGTTAGTTATATCAAGTCAACTATTGGTCAGTACATTGATAAACCTACTGATAAGTATCAGACCGGGTTCAGTCGATTAGCTTTTGACATGTACGATGGCGATGAGGTAGTGATTGGTCTGTTGAAAGATCCAGCATTTAAGAAGGCAATGAAAGACCTGACTGGAAGGAATATGTTTTATGCACAAGCATTATCTTTTGAGCTTGAAAAGCTCAAAAATAAAGGCTTTCCATGGCATATCGGTACACAGAGTTTTGGCTACCATCATGCTGAAGATTTTGGATGCACGATCTGGGCTCCTTTAGTTAATATTAATCCAAAAGGGCAACGTGGGGGTATGGCTTACGTACCAAAAAATCGCGTAAACGGTGACTATCTTTACAGTCATATAGATCCCTCCGTGTTCAGTATGCTGCAGCAAAAAATTGACGCGAATGAGAATCCTACTACAGACGATTTCGTTCAGTGGCGTGATGGTCCTCTTAACGATAACGCACAGATGGCTATTCTTAATCACTTTGGAGTAGAGGATGAATTTGAAGTAGGAGATGCGCTTATTTTTGACAAATACGTTATCCATCGAAGCATAATGCTTGGCGAAGGAGAGGTAGATATCCGTGCAGCGTTTGTTATGCGTTTCTTCTGCTCTGAAAGCACATATGATGCCAAACGAGCCAGCGATTTGGAAATCCCAAGAAATTACTTTAAGTATGCAGGTCCAACAAAATTCCACTTGGAAGTAGCTAAGAATGAGGGCGATCGCCTTGTTGACAGCGCTCTATTTGCCGGGCAGGAATACAGAGATCTTTCAATCTAATCGATTAACCGCGGGGGGGATGCCCCCCATTTATGCAGGGCAAGTTTATGTCTCAGATTTACCTTTACATCTTAATTGCCAGCTTAACCATAGCGAGCCCGGGACCGGGTGTATTGCTCACGTTAACGAATACACTTAATTACAGTTTACGTAGTGCCTTAGCTGGAATTATTGGTGTGGCAGCAGGTATGGGTGTGATTTCTATTATTGCAGCTAGCAGCTTGGGAATAATTATAACAACTTCTCAGTTTGCGTTGATTGTGGTCAAAATTGTAGGTGCTGCTTATCTTGCCTATCTGGGCGTTAAGCTGTTTCGTTCTACTCCAAAAAAAATGAGTGAATCTGGAAGTGAGAGTATTTTAATTCTTCCATCAAAATCATCAAGGTTTCGTCAGGGTTTTTTTGTTTCTTTGCTTAATCCAAAACCCATCGTGTTTTTCATGGCGCTATTCCCTCAGTTTATAAACGCTGAAAAGCCTTTTATCAGCCAGTTCTGTATTCTTTCTATGATTTTTTGTGTGTTGGTGGTTATTATCCACTTCATATATGGTGCTTCGGCTAGTTCAGTGAAGAAAAAACTGGCCACTGGTAAAGCCTTTTCATATCTAAATAAGACTGGTGGTAGTGTGTTTATGGTTTTTGCTATTGGCCTAATAGTCTCTGTTATTACACCATATTTTCATTGAGTGCTGGTGTTGAATAAAGGTGGCCAAAGTTGTTGTGGCCGCCTTTACTTTCTGAAGACGTATGTTCTTAAGCAGAGAAGGTGACATTTTTATCCTGGCACGAGAAAACATTATCAAAATACACGTTTGTACAGTGGGTAAGGTTCACCGATGCCCAAGACGAAGCAGCGCTCCAGAATATTTACGTTTTAGGCGTTACTGTCAGCGCGGCATAATTATTTTCATAGTTAATGTGTAAGTATCCTGCATGATTTAGGCATTCAATATCAAATACTCATTAGTGCTTTAACTTCCGCTTTTGGCACAGAAGTGCCTTTGGCGAATATATGTCCACTGTGGGCGAAACCCGATATATGCGGGCAAAAGTGCATGATTAATAGCTTACCCACACGGCAGTATGGGTAAGCACGATCCGCGAATCAGTTGAATACCATTCCGCCGTCGATCAGTAGCGATTGGCCGGTCATGTAGTCGGAATCCGGTCCCGCCAGAAATGCGACGCATGCGGCCACATCTTCCGGTTCAGATAGCCGGCCCAAAGTAATACGTTTTGCAAATTCCTGCGTCCCAAAGCCAACCGGTTTACCCGCCGCTTGTGAAATTTGCCTGTCGATCGATTCCCACATGGGGGTTTTGACAATACCCGGACAGAAGGCATTGACCGTAATGCCTTTCGACGCAAGATCTTTAGCCGCTGTCTGCGTCAGCCCGCGAACGGCAAATTTGCTGGAGCTATAAACTGCCAGCTCCGGATTGCCAACATGTCCTGCCTGAGAGCAGGCATTAATGATTTTGCCACCGTGCTTCTCCGCGGAAAAAGCGCTGATCGCCGCCTGCATCCCCCAAATCACACCCTTAACGTTGACGTTATAAACCTTATCAACGATCTCCTCGGTGATATCGGTAATCGGTGTTGATGGCGCAATACCGGCGTTGTTCACGATGACGTTGAAATCACCCAGCGCATGGCGCGCTTCTTCAACGGCGTGAAAAACGTTATCGCGTTGGGTGACATCAACCTGCAGCGCGATAGCCTTTCCTCCTGATGTGACAATCTCATCAGCGACATGCTGCGCCGTTTCAAGATTGAAATCCGCGATGGCTACGGAAAAGCCGTCTTTTGCCAGGCGTAAGGCAATGGCTGCACCAATGCCCTGTCCGGCGCCGGTTACAAACGCAACTCTGTTTTTCATAATCATATCCTTTCAATTAGAGAATTTGACTCAGGTGTAACTGACTCATCAGTAGCGGGTTATCGCTGTAGTCGACCGGAATTGCGACCACAGCGGGGCCGCTGACATCCATTGCTTTGCGCAATGTTGGCTCAAGTTCTGCCGCACTGTTAACGGAGAAGCCGGCTGCGCCAAAGGCTTCGGCATAGGCTTTAAAATCCACCGGACCGAAACTGACGCCTGAAATTCGCTGATACTTTTTCTCTTCCTGCATGGCGACCATGTTGTAGGCGTTATCAACCCAAATGATGTGCAGGATATTGGCCTTCAGCCTGACGGCAGTTTCCAGTTCCATGCTTGATTGCAAAAATCCGCCGTCCCCGGACACCGATACCACCTTGCGTGAAGGATCAACCAGCCAGGCACCAATAGCCCAGGGTAGGGCGACACCCATGGTCTGTTGACCATTAGAGATCATGATTTGGCGCGCACGGAAGCTATACAGATAGCGCGCTATCCAGATATGAAAGCTTCCCATATCAACGGTAAGGCTGATGTCAGAGTTAATGATGTCTTGCATCGCATGCACGATGCGCAGGGGATGCAGCGCAAATTGATTTAAGCTGGCACCTTGCATCGCCAGTAACTGCCGTTGCTGCTGGCGGTCTTCCAGTACAGTGGCGGCAGCGTGGCTTAGCGTTAATGGTGAGAGGATACGGGCGGCAATCTTGCATACGGTCTGCGCAATGTCGCCTACCAGTTCTGCATCGGGCTGGTAGCGGTTATCCGTATCAGCCGGTAGCACATCAATATGTACCAGGATGGCTTTGCCGCTGTTCCACATTGCCGGCTCATACTCAACCGGGCTATAACCGATAGTGATGATCAGGTCCGCCTGCTGTAATAACCGGTCTCCAGCCTGGTTGTTAAATAATCCAACCCGTCCAGCAAACCTTGAGAAGTGCTCCTGTCTGACTGCGCCTGCAGCCTGGTAAGTACTGGTAACGGGGATCTGGCTTTTTGACAGCAGTTCATGGATTGCGGCGCTGTTTTCTGGTTGGCTGGCCATCAGGCCCAGCAGGATAACCGGATTTTTTGCCCGGCTGATTTCCTGGCTGACAGCCTCAATTAGGGCATCGGGGGCCGCGCCCAACTTAACGTGTCCACTGTTTTGCAAAGGGCTGCCGGAAACCGGCTGATCAACAATATCCTGCGGCAGGCTGATAAAGGCACCTCCACCGCGTCCGTTTTCTGCATAACGAAATGCGTTAGAGACACATTCGGTCAGCGCGGAGGGGGCGGTGACCTCAACAGCATATTTCGTTACCGGACGAAACATCGACACGGTATCCAGGCTCTGGTGAACCTGTTTGGCGCTATCCGATCGTTTTACCGCTCCGCCAATGGCCACCACCGGATCGCCTTCGCTGGTGGCGGTTGCCATGCCGGTAACCAGATTCGAGCAGCCTGGTCCGGAGGTCACAAGTGCAACACCGGCATGTCCCGTAAGTCGGCCTACCGCTGCGGCCATAAAGGCAGCATTTGCCTCATGCCTGACAGGGATGAGTTGAATGGGAGAATCCACTAATGAATCAAACACTTTGTCGATTTTGGCTCCGGGGATGCCAAACACGTGGTTTACGCCTTGTGCTTCAAGCTGCGCGACCACGAGATCGGCACCGCTGTTCCAGTGAGTGTGGGTTTTTAACGTTTTCATATTGGCCCCCTATTGTTAGCTTTCGACGGCGCGAATGGCTTCATCAAGATTGTGCGGCGTGAGCTCTGCCTGAAGAAATTCAGTATCCCGCGGAAGATCAATGACAAGCTTGTTGATGGAGCCAAAGGTCAGCGTTCCTTCCTTCAGCACATAATCGAGGATGTGCCCACCGCCTTGCCGGTCATCCGTAATAAAGTGCTCGTGATAACCCGCCACGTTGATTCCCTGCATGTACTGCGGCGTACGGAAGCCAATCAGTTCACCCTGCGTCTCTTTAAATGCGAAGGTTGGCTGATCGCCCAGCACTTCCGGCATCGAGCGATAAGGGCGACATTGGCAGGGAACGGTTCGAGTCCGTACGGCATGAAAGCGACCACTGATACGCATGGCACAGAATTGGTTATCTGAAGTGATTTTGCTGTCGATAACCTGATGAACCTCTTCTCGCGTAGCGGTTTCGGTAAAGCGGTAGCGATTTTCAGGTTTGAAAAAAGTCATCACAGCAAACGGCGTTTGTTGCTCGGGCTGAGCAGGATTGGCGCTGCCATCGGAGCGTAATTGATAGACCTTGCTGTCGAAGGCAATGAGTTCTCCATCCAGCTGGTTGAACGTACCCAGGCCAAAATCGCCTTTCTTTAACAGATCGGACACCGTGGTGGATCCGTCATAAACACCGCTTAGCAGCGCGCTCATCAGTGAAGTCTGATAGATAACCTTTTCTGGTGAATCATCATGGAGTTTAAAGACGGTTTCTTTCAGCTGTTCCTCGCATGAACAGGCAGATACAAAATTACACATTTGCCACCTCGCAAACCAATAGTTAAGCCGTGTTAATATCATGGTGGGCTTTTTGGCTTAACGAATCCAATAGCGAAACCTGTTAACTTTGAGACGTTTTTGATATGGAACTTCGCCATCTGCGTTATTTTGTTGCTGTCGCCGAGACGCTACATTTCACTCGTGCTGCAGAAATGCTTGGCATTTCTCAGCCACCGCTGAGCCAGCAAATACAGCGGCTGGAACATGAGATTGGGACACCATTGCTGAAACGCCTGACGCGCGGCGTTGAACTCACCGAGGCGGGAAGGGCATTCCTAAATGACGCCACTGAGATTGTGCAGCTGGCCGACCATGCGCTTGAGAAAGCCCGTGGTATGGCGCGGGGCATAAGCGGACAGATGTCGCTCGGGTTTGCCAGTTCTGTCGCTTTCGGGGCTCCCGTGTTTGACCTTCTTCAGCGTTTTAGAACGCGTTATCCGGCAATGGAACTCATTGCCAGGGAAGAGAATATGGCTTTGCTGATGCAGGATCTGCGGGATGGGTTGCTTGATGCGGCGTTTATTCGTTTGCCGTGTGAAAGCAGCAAGGCGTTTAATATGAAAGTCATCGCTACCGAAAGAATGATGATTGCGTTACCTGCGGGCCATGCATGTAGCTCCTCTGGCACCATTGCATTAGCGCAGCTGGTGGACGAAACATTGATTATGTTTCCGCGTGAAGTCGCTCCCAGCCTGTATGAGCTCATCGTCAGCACCTGTCTGCGCGCGGGGTTCACCCCAACACGATTTATTCAGGCTCCCCAAATCACCTCGTCTCTCGGCATGGTCGGGGCAGGTTGCGGCATCGCGTTGGTACCAGATTCCATGTGCTGTGTGAACAACCCGCATGTTACATTTTGCGAAATAGAGAATAACACCCTGTTTACCGATATCGCCTTTGCCTGGCGGCGCAACAATCCCTCCAGGACGGTGATGCATCTACTCAGTTTGATTAGCCAGTGATACGGCTAACTCTGTGACATTGATGCAGTGCTTGCTCTTTATCGAATGATACGGACAAGGCAGCTTACTTTTTTTGTTGCGACACCAGTGCAAAATATGGATGTTGCCCAGCCAGCAACAATAACAATTCATATTCGCCCTGGCTGAGCTGCCCTGGATTCTTCGCAGACTCTTTCGACTGCCAAACACGCAGGCTAAGATCGAAACGCTCAGCGGCACTCTGTTGTGAAAGGCCAGCGGCAAGCCTGAGATCACGAATATTATGCTGTACGGCCACGGGCCGCTCTAAAAGTTGATTTCTCAAAGAAAACTCCTTAAATACGGGATGGAGTGAATTTGGGTGTATCGCTCACCCGCCTCTAAACATCACGTTAACTTGACCTGGATGCAGTGTTTTAATTTTCTCATTTATCAGAGGCTTATTAAGAAGAAATGAAAATAATTATTTTTTAGTTTAATGAAATAGATATTGTTAACACATGTCAGAATAAATCGCTGGCCTCGCCAGGATTACTCTCCTTTTTTATCCCCACCTCAACAGCAGGAATATTCCTCTATTTTATCCAGGGTGATTGTTCAATATAGGGAATGTATTGCGCTGGCAAGCCTCATGCCGGGCGTTCCTATATAAAACAGAAAAGGATAAAAATAATGAAAAACCGTCAATACATTCAGCGGCGTATTCCCGCAGACCTCAGTCAGGTAGAGATACGCGAGCAGTGGCAAATCACGTTCTGGACTCTGAAGTTAAGCACCACACAAGACCGACTGAGTCAGGCCCTGCGCGAAGTCGGGCCGGACCTGGAGAACGTGCGCGCGTGGCTTGAGACAACCCCCACTTCTCGCCCAAAACGTTAGTGCCGGTCAACCGTTAACCACCCCCGTGAGGGTGGCGAACGGACCTTGTGGTAGCGAAGTGCTGCTTATACATGCCCGCGATAACTTGCGGTGCGTCGTAAACCTGCCCAACAAAAGCGTGTGTGCATAAGGTTTTCCCCGGTGTTGTCACTATAAATAAGAATTTTTATCATTTATATATGTCGCGTGCTTTATAATAGCGCGCTATTTATGTAGCTTTTTTATTGTGACAGTTAGCTGGAAAAAGTAAAACGTTTGCACGATGAAATAAATGTATCGTCATTAGATAATTATTTCGTTAAAGAAAGTACAAATGACGGCTTTCCCGACGGGACACTCTTTACGTTCCAGAATAATCATTCAGGTACGCCTTCCTTAAGCGGCAATACACTTCCAATGAGTGGATAGATCGAAATTCCGGTCGTTGCTCTTGGCTAGCCACATAGAGGAATGAATTAAAAAAGTAACCAATTGATAACCAGCGTGGGAGATCTGTTTTTTTTTGCTACCTTCAAACTATCCATAACACCAGTGGATGAAGGGATATTCAGGCTCAAATAACACCTGCACATATCGCTGTTACGTTAAGCAACCTCCGCAGGGGCTGCAGCATCATAAATTACATTCACGTGAGCCGAATTTGTATGAGCAAAAAAAATCATCGCACAGTACCAGGCGTACACCCCTATGATGGCCCGGCAGGCGGCTGGGGAGCACTTAAGGCAACCGCAATAGCCGTTAAAAACCAAATGGATACCTTAAAAGCGCCGCCTACGCTGATGCGCACTAATCAGCCCGATGGGTTTGATTGCCCCGGATGTGCCTGGCCGGATAAGGATCATGGCTCAACCTTCCAGTTCTGTGAAAATGGCGCTAAGGCGGTCACATGGGAAGCGACCACCAAGCGCGTTACGCCGGCATTTCTTGCCGAAAACACTATTACGTCGCTGCTACAGCGTTCCGATTATGAGCTGGAGGGATACGGCAGGTTAACCACGCCGCTGCGCTATGATGCAGCAAGCGACACCTTCATCGAAGTGAGCTGGGAAGAGGCTTTTGCGCGTATTGCCAATAAGTTAGCTGAACTGCCGCCAGATGAGGTTGAGTTCTATACCTCCGGTCGCGCATCAAACGAGGCGGCCTATTTGTTCCAGCTTTTTGCCCGGGAGTATGGCACTAACAATTTTCCTGATTGTTCAAATATGTGCCACGAGGCAACCAGCGTAGGTTTGCCTCAGTCGATTGGGATCGGTAAGGGCACCGTATCACTGGACGATTTCGATAGCGCAGAGCTTATTCTCTCAATGGGTCATAATCCAGGAACCAATCATCCGCGCATGATGGGAACGCTGCACGAGCTGGCGCGCCGTAACGTACCGATTATCGTGTTTAATCCGCTGCGCGAACGCGCGCTTGAGCGTTTTGCCGACCCGCAGAATGTCATGGAGATGGCAACCAACAGCTCAACCGATATCGCGTCAACGTATTATTTGGTCCGTGCCGGTGGCGATTCGGCTGCGCTTAAAGGTATCGCCAAAGCGGTGCTGGCGATTGAGGCTGAAACCGGTACGGCACTGGATCATGCCTTTATCCGCGAGCACACAGAAGGGTTTGAGCGCTTCGCGGCGGACATCGAAGCCACATCCTGGGCATTAATCGAGCAAGACTCAGGCCTGAAGCAGGCAGATCTCAGGCGCGTCGCTGAAGCTTACGTCAAATCGAATGCCACTATCCTGACGTATGGTATGGGCATTACACAGCATAACCGCGGTACGGATAATGTGCGCCTGTTGGTCAATCTGCTGCTAATGCGAGGCAATATAGGTAAACCCGGCGCAGGCGTTTGTCCGTTACGAGGCCACTCCAACGTGCAGGGTAACCGTACCGTGGGGATCACTGAGAAACCGTCGTCCGATTTTCTCAATAAGCTGGAAAACGTGTTTGGATTTACACCACCGTCGCATCATGGTCATGATGCGGTGCAGGCGATGAAAGCGATAGTCGATAAGCAGTCGAAGGCGCTCATTTGCCTCGGAGGAAATTTTGCCGTGGCGCTGCCCGATTCAGACGTGACCTTTCCGGCGATGCGTGAACTTGAACTCAGTGTTCACATCGCGACCAAGTTGAACCGTACTCATCTTCTGACCGGGAAAGAGACACTACTGCTGCCGTGCCTTGGCCGCACCGAACTGGATGAGCAGTCTGGCAATCGCCAGTCGATCACTGTTGAAGATTCCATGTCGATGGTGCACGCCTCTTCCGGAAAGTTGAAGCCAGCGTCGCCGCTGCTGCGTTCTGAACCGGCCATTGTTGCCGGGATGGCCATCGCGGTTCTGCCGAGAACGCGGGTTAACTGGAATGAGTTGATAGCCGATTACGATCTCATCCGCGACCTGATCGAAAAAACCATACCCGGATTCGATGATTACAATGCCCGCATTCGCCAACCCGGTGGTTTTCAGATGCCACTGCCGCCGCGGGATCGCATCTGGCCGACCCCGAGCGGTAAAGCGATGTTTTCGCTTTATCAAGGCACGCATGAAGACCTGACGGTGCCGGGCGACGACGTGCTACGTCTGATTACACTTCGCAGTCACGATCAATACAACACGACGATTTACGCCATGGATGATCGCTACCGCGGAGTATTTGGCCGCCGTGATGTCCTGTTTATGTGTGACTTTGATCTGGAACGTCTGGGGCTTGAGCACGGGGATGTTGTGGATCTGGAGTCAGCAGTGCCGGGCTACCGTATGCGTCTGGAATCCATGACGGTGATTCGCTATGCCATCTCACAGGGATCGATTGGAGCCTATTATCCGGAGGCTAACGTCCTTATCCCGCTGGATTACATCGACAAGGAGAGCGGTACGCCATCGTATAAATCTGCGCCGGTTCGTATCACGCTGCGGTCACGCGACGTTGTCACTCCGCAGGCTGTTGAATCCCATTAAAGTGAAAATAAGGCAGGCTTGCCTGCCTTATGATTGCCACAACCGTGGCAAAAGAGGCTCCAGTTTGCAATGTCTTGAGGTCTGCTATGAGTGAGGAGCAGAGCCCTCATTGTAAGGACAGCAATTGTTTGCGGGAACGGGGCCACTCCAGAATGTGAACAAGCCGGTATGACATGGAGGTGACAGCGACTTATGAAAGGAGGAATAATTGTTTGACAGTGCAGCCTACCTACTAGTAGATTTATCGAGCGTCTTACATGACTTCTGAATGTCATCCAGTTATTAAAAGCAAAATCTTAATGATTACGCCCGGATGAACAGTGAACTAAATTCTGCAATGTTGAGTGTTTTCATGAATAAACCTTTTCTTTCTGTCGGTCATAAAATAGTGCGCTTGGCGATAATAATTGTGATCCCATTACTGGTGATCGCCTTGTTCGTGTGGGCGGGCGGGTGGCTGGATACTGGCAGGCTGACATCGGATAAGCTGATTACTGCCTTAGAAAAATCTAATGGCAATCACCCGGGTTATCGCCGTAATCATGCAAAGGGCGTCTGTATCCTGGGGGATTTTTCTGCCAACGGTAACGCCAGCGCCTTGTCACGTGCGGCACTGTTTGCCTCAGGCGTTACGCCCGTGGTGGGCCGTTTAGCTATCGCAGGCGGAAATCCGAATGCGCCTGATTATGCAGTACCGATACGCAGTATGGCGCTGGCTTTCTATCAGAAAAATGGTGAACAGTGGCGCACAGGCATGAATGCAATGCCTTTTTTTCCGGTACAAAGCGTGCAGGGCTTCTGTGACCTGCAAACCGCCACGCTACCGGATACAAAAACCGGTAAACCTGATCCAGCCAGAATGCAGGCTTTTGTACGTCAGCATCCAGAGATCAAACCTTTCTTTGCCTGGGCAAAGCAATATGTTCCCTCTTCCAGCTGGGTCCGCGATCAATTTAACAGTCTGAATGCCTTTAATTTCATTGATAAAGAGGGCCATTCCCACCTGGTGCGCTGGAGTATGGTGCCGCACGCTGATTATCAGGCGATGGATGAAAATGAGAAAAACGACGCCAATTTCTTGCAGCGTGATTTACAGCAGCGGCTAGCGAACGGGCCGCAGAAATGGGATCTGATGGTTACAGTGGCGGGCTCTGGTGATAAAGGCAATGACGCATCGATTGGATGGCCTGCCGATCGTCAGGTGATCAATGCCGGAACGCTGACAATTAATAAGACAACTGCACAACAGCAGGGCGTTTGTAACGACATTAACTATGACCCGCTGATTTTACCTGAGGGTATTACGGCTTCGGATGACCCGCTTCTTAATGCCCGCTCATCCGCTTACGCTAAATCCTATAATGCACGCACTCATGAACAGGCCGGAGCCCACTGATGAAACATAACAACACTTTTCACCCGGCACTGCGCGTACTTCACTGGGTGATGGCTGCGGCTATTATGGCCATGTTATTTATTGGTGTCGCAATGGTATCCACGGTTTCATCATTGCACGGCCTGCTGGTTGCGATTCATAAGCCGCTGGGTTTGATGATTTTAATGCTGGTCATTGTGCGGCTTTGGCTGAGATTCAGCACTGCTAAGCCAGCACTTCCAGCCACGCTGCCTGCCTGGCAGAAATTCTTAGCGCATCTGTCTCATTGGGCACTGTATGCCATGATGCTGGCTCAGCCCCTGATCGGTTGGGCGATGCTGTCGGCGGCGGGGTATCCCGTCACACTGGGTCATTTTGTGCTGCCGCCCATTGTTCCGATCAGCAACAACGCTTATGCCATTTTACGTCCGCTCCACAGCCTGGTAGCCATGGCGCTTTTCATCACTGTTATGTTGCATCTTGCCGCAGCTTTGTACCACGCTTTGATTCTGCGCGATGGCGTATTCAGCAGTATGGCGGGTGCATATAAACGCAAACGCTTGACGCGCGGTGCGCTTGACAATCCGGCTGACGCTGAGTAGGTTCGTGGCCGTTTATCGATTCGCAGTTATTTTACCGTTGCTGCTGGAGCAAGCATGAGTACAGAACGTTCACAGAAAGCCGAAGAGATTATGCACCACACCAGAATTCTGCTGACAGCAGGCGGTTATAACAGCTTCAGTTATGCTGATTTAGCCGAGCGGGTGCAGATTCGTAAGTCGAGTATTCACCACCATTTCCCTGGCAAAGCGGATCTGGTTCAGGCAGTCGTGAGTGATTATCGACAGCAGGCACAAGCAGGAATGGCGGCAACCAGCCAGCATTTCTCCGGTGATGCATTAGGTGAAATTAACAGCTACGTGAATTTCTGGGCGACCTGCATACGTGAGAACAATTCTCCTTTCTGCATTTGCGTGATGCTGGCTGTTGAATTAACGATTTTACCTAAAGAAGTGGCTAAGGAAGTCAGTGGGCATTTTAACGATCTCACTAACTGGCTCACTGATGTATTGAGCAGGGGTGAAAAAAATGGCGTATTTATTCTGCGGGAAAGTGCAGCTACAGAGGCCAAATCGCTAATGGCTACGGTGCATGGTGCAATTATATCTTCGCGTGCCTTTAATAACGCTGATGTATTTCAGCAAATTGTCGAGCCAGTGATTAGAAGATTAACGAAAACCAGCTGAGGTAACTCAGACAATAAAACGTTACTAGCCGAACACTTCAAGTGTTCGGCTACTCAGGCTAAAATAGTTGATGAGCGGTCTTTATACCGGTTAGATATTTAAAAATTAGAGCGATTTAGTTGAGTGGAATTCGTGACTATTTCGTGACGTTGAATGAAATATCCGGATTATAGAAAGAATAAATGCAGGTGGCATTGTCGCAACTCAGACTATCTTCTAGTAGGTCTGTGATGCAGTGTTTGTTCGTACCGACGTAAGCATGATTTGGAGGAAGTGATATAGCCAGCGAGGATTTTAATTGAGGCTATTTCAATGTGACTTTACTTTGATGGAGAAATTATTAATGAACACTATCCGCGCTTTGCATTCAATGCCGGACCTGGCAGCATTAAACATCGAAAGAATGAATTCCCGGTCTTCTGTTACCACTGCGTCAGGTTTTCAGCCCTTTTTACAGACTCAGCTCAAACTCTCCGGAAATTATGGATTGAATGAGCCAGCCGTATTGAAGCAATCGATCAGTATGCCACCACACCCGGCAGACATCGACTCGCTGGTTGCTCAACTACTCGCTAGCAGGAAGATGTTATTACAGCCATTCAGGTCAGTTTCTTTTTCAGGAAAACAGTATTGTGAACACCTTAGACAACGTAGCGTAACTGGCGGTTTTTGCAGGGAGATAGCTGACGTCAGTAAGGCGGAATATGTTCCTGAATCCGCTTCTGATTCGTGTGTGATAATGAACAAAAAACATCCTGAAGTACGCAGAGATTCCTGCAGTTATTCACTTAATACCGATTTCAAATATGAATGTCAGCAAACGATTCCGGTTGCTGTGATGGCGCCTTTAACCTACTTTTTTATCGGAGTTTTTCCTGACTTAGTCCGGATCTCTGTGTCAGGTTACATAAGGCAGCCCTTGCGTATACGCAGACTACGTAGGTTAGACAGAACAGGTTATCGCCAGAATGCTTACGACCTAAACCTATATCGTTAATCCAAAACCGTTTAAAAAATTAAGATTAATTTTTTGACACAGTGTCGTCTTTTTTATCGAACAACCATTTTTATACGCTCTGCTTTTCCTTAAAAAGCGTGTTTTTATAAGCTTTACACATTTTCTTAATTCTGCGACTGAATAATTGCCGACTCTAATTTGGCCATCATTCGTCTGGAATATTCTGTGAAGTCCAACCTATTTCGGAGAATCATAATGAAATCCAATTTCGCTACATCTACCTACATTCAAAATCAATGGCTTCAATCTTATTATTATATTCGTGCAGCGGGTTCAATTATCTGGATTGCACTTGCACTATTCATTGGCAAACATAATCCCACAGTTGGTACCATTCTGCTTGTTTTGTATCCTACATGGGACGCATTCGCCAATTATCTTGATGCAAGACAGTCAGGGGGCTTAGCACTAAACCCACCCCAAAAATTTAACTTTATCGTTAGCCTGGTGGTCGCAGCGGCTATTATCTGGGCTCTTTCTATCAGCATGAATACAACCATTAAAGTCTTTGGAATATGGGCGATTTTTTCTGGTGTATTGCAGCTTTCTGCTTCCATCCGTCGCTGGAAAAATTCAAATGGACAATGGGCTATGGTCTTGAGTGGTGCGCAATCTGCATTGGCCGGTGTGTTTATGTTTAAACTGGCGAGTAGTGATGCTGCTCTGGATGTCACCACGGTTGCACCTTACGCCGCTTTTGGTGTTCTCTATTTCCTGATTTCAGCCATCACACTGACCATAAAGAATGGGCGTAAAAATAAAGCTGCCTGCTGAGCGTTCAGGAAAAATGGTGTGACTATTAGTATTTAATGGGCGGCTTAGGGCGAACTTGATAACCCGGCACATCAGGCTATTCCTGTTCTGAAGCTAACATAATATCTGCGATATCCAGCAATGCGCGCAGGCGATCCATATGACGAAGATCCTGATGGTAGCCGACCCAGATGTCTCTTGAAGGCGGAATGTCAGGCATTTCAATACGCTGCAGCCCGGTGGTGGCATCACCTAAAGGGCGTGGCAGCACGGCTATGCCCATCCCCCGCAGACACATCTGCGCCTGAACCGCACGGCTTGTGCTTTTAAAGGCAGGTTTTGACTGCGGGAAATGATCAAGAAGCCATGAGACGTCAGGAAAGTGTGACTGCCCAGTATTCATCAGGATCAGCCCCACCGAAGAGGGGGCTTTGAGCAGTGCCTGTGCATTCTGTGGCGTGCCATAAAGTGCGTAGGGCACACGCATCAAACGGCGCTGAACAATATTCGGATCGGTAAAAGGTACGATGCGAAACGCGATGTCGGCATCACGGCGCGACAGATCGAGCAGGCGGTAACCTGCAATAATTTCCGGCACAATCGCCGGATGACGACGTGTCAATTCACTCAGCACGGGGGCCAGCACATAGTTAGTAAACCATTCTGCTGATGATATTCTCAGTATTCCTTCAAGGCGATCGTGATTGCCTGCCAGACGACGTTCCATGGCAAGCGCGGAATTTTCCATCGCTTCTGCCAGCTTAATGATCCCGTCTCCGGCATCTGTCAGCACCAATCCCTCCGTTGTCCGGCGAAACAGCGCCTGCTGCGCTTCATCCTCAAGCGCCTTGATACGGCGTCCTACTGTAGGATGACTTACGCCCAGACTCAGGGCTGCTTTCCCGAATGAGCCGTTACGCATGACCGCAAGCAATACCTGAACATCCCCCCAATCCATGCTTCGATTCCGCCGTTCAAAAATGAACATCCAATATACAAAAGTGTCAGTTCTCAAACAACTTTGCAGGCATCACCATGGCTTCTTTAAATTCGTCGCCTCAGGCGACACGAACAGGAAGCTGAGATTATGCATAAATTAAAAGACAAAGTTGCTCTGGTTACCGGAGGTTCAAAAGGTATCGGAGCAGGTATAGCCCGTCAGCTGGCAGCTGATGGTGCAAGGGTTATCGTCAATTACGCCTCAGATAGAGACGCTGCTGAAAAGGTTGTTGTCGATATCAAAGCCACCAAGGGTGAGGCTGTGGCAGTCGCAGCGGATGTCACCAGTCAGACTGAGGTCGAGGCACTAATTAATACCAGCATTGCTCTTTTCGGGCGGCTCGACATCGTGGTGAACAACGCCGGTGTTTACCAGTTCGCCAAAATTGAAGAGAGCACTGAAGCGCTGTACCGCAGGCAATTTGATATCAATGTGCTTGGACCCTTGTTAGTAAGCGCCGCGGCCGCACCGCACCTGGGTCACGGCAGCAGCATCATCAATATCAGTTCATTCGTCACCCGAGTCTTTATTGCTGAAAGTGCCATCTACAGCGGTGCTAAGGGGGCGATTGATGCCATTACCGGTGTGCTTTCACTTGAGCTCGGTCCCAGGGGAATTCGCGTGAATGCGGTCAACCCGGGCCTGATCGAAACGGAAGGAAGCCATAGCGCAGGCGCAATAGGCTCGGACTTCCAAACCTGGAATGAAGAGCAAACGCCGCTTGGCCGTATAGGTCAGGTGGAGGACGTCGCCCCAATCGTCTCATTTCTCGCCTCCGATGAGGCCAGATGGATTACTGGGGAGATTATTCTGGCTTCCGGCGGCATGCGCTGATCGGATCGGTGTTGCGCTTCCCCGAGGCGGCGTCACCTGCACTGATTGGTCAACTGCGCATTCTGCGATGACCACACATCCCTAACAGGGACCGTACCGTTCCATAAGGAGTGATCTATGTCGGCACATAGCATCCTGCAAGCCGAGCCACGCCGTTGGGCTATGTTTGTCATTTTATTGGTAGGTGCATTTTTGCCACCGCTCGATTTTTTTATCGTTAATGTGGCACTGCCTGCTATTCATAATGAATTGAGCACATCTTCCTCAGCAGAACAGCTGGTCATTTCATCGTACGCCGCTGTGTATGCCGTGACATTAATCACCGGAGGTCGTCTGGGCGATATTTATGGTCGGGGAAAAATGTTTTTTCTTGGGCTGATTGGTTTTACCGCGGCATCATTGCTGTGTGGTTTTGCCTGGTCATCCTGGATACTGATTGCTGGACGCATATTACAGGGCGCCACGGCCGCCATTATGGCTCCTCAGGCGCTCGCCGCCGTGCAGTCCATTTTCCCCGAAGCGGAGCGACCCTTAGCGCTCAGTATATATGGAGCCGTGTTTGGTCTGGCCTCCGTTATTGGACAGGTTCTGGGCGGCATTCTGATATCAGCCGATCTCTTCCACCTTGGATGGCGGACAATTTTTCTCATTAATCTGCCTGTGACGCTGCTGGTGATTCTCTTTGGCCTGCCACTGCTGCAAGAAAAACGGCCGCGAGCTGCTCAGCGACTTGACCCCGTTGGCACACTGCTGGCCACATTAACGCTGAGTACACTGATTGTGCCGCTAATCGAAGGGCGTGAGGCGGGGTGGCCCTGGTGGACGTGGCTGTTATTTTCTGCTTTCCCGCTGCTGGCCTCACTGTTATGGCGATATGAGCACAACCTCAGTCGCAAAGGGGGATCGCCACTGCTCAACCCGAGCGTGTTACGTGCGCCAGGGCTAGGCCAGGGACTTATGATTGTTTTATTGTTTTATTCAATCGGCGCGTTCTTTCTTCTGTTTTCTGTCTATCTGCAGAGTGCCTTACATTTAAATGCCTTGGTTGCAGGCACGCTTTTTCTACCCTTTGGTGTCGGATTTCTCATTGGTCCGTTACTGACACCGTATCTGAGGCAGTATGCCGGAAATTACCTTAGCGCCATCGGAATGGGATGTGAAACCGCAGGTTTGGCAGGTATGGCAGGATTGATCGCTACGACGATGCCCGGTCACTCTCCCGCGATGCTGCCGCTCGCCATGCTACTTTTCCTGACTGGGCTGGGGCAGGGGCTGGCAATGCCAACTCTGGTGCGGATGGTGACAGGCCGGGTCGCGCCACAGTTTTCAGGTATGATTGCTGGCGTAACCAGCTCGACATTACAAATTAGCACTGCGCTAAGTGTCGCGGTTATCGGCGGCATTTTTTACAGCATGCTGGGGAACGGTAACAGCGTCGCAATCATTACCCATGCTTTTATCGTCGCGCTTCTGACGATGGCTATCTGCCTGGCTGTAGGGACAGGGTTAAGTATCAGGCTAATTCGGCGCTCCTTTGATCGCTCCATGACTCCGGATGGCTTATCTCAAAGGTAACGCGACAGTTCTCAGCTGACGGTAAGCGCCATATAATTAGGCAGCAAGCTGAGAACTTTTTTTTATTTTTAGTTTCCTGACAGGCTGCGCAGTTTCTGCAGGAAGTATGCACAACGATAATTCTTTGTTTTGCACGTACTTCAGGCAGATTATTTATTTTATCGTATCAGGGATTCATTCGGTATTCATGAATGAATCGTGACATAAGAGTCGTCCGCGACTGGCACAATAAGGATATGCGCGCATGGCAATATCTTCTATGCTCAATGAGCAATGGGTGGATAGGTTGAACATCCTGAGCGCTGAGAGCATTTAATGTTGTAAATGCTGACATTTATTAACTCATCAACTGGTGATGAAATTATGAAAAAATCTATCGTCCCTGAAGAATTTCAACACTATTTCGATGGTTGGCACTTTTCCCCCGTTATCGAAGCAGATGGCACAGTATATCTTTCCGGTGTTACCGCAGCACGAAGAGATAAACCTATAAGTAAGCATCCTGAAGAACAATTTCATGATGCCTTTTATAAGCTTGGCGTTTATTTAAATGCCGCTGGTTTAAACTATGAACACATACTTGAGATGACCACTTTTCACATTGACCTCAAAAAACATATCGACGTTTTTTCCAGAGTAAAAGATGAGTATGTAAAGGCGCCATATCCAGCTTGGTCAGCTATAGGCGTGTCAGAGTTCATTCCTGAGAATGCCCTTGTGGAAATGCGGATTGTGGCCAAAAGATAGTTTTAGGCGTGGGCACTAAAATAATAGTTGTGTCGGTTTCTGGCATTAAGCGGACTGGTATGTCAGCTCCGCTATGAGCGAAAAGCGGACATCCGACTTTTCCATAAAAACCGTTAGCTTTCAGTTAATCAAACAAAAGAGGGCGGAAATTCTCCTTAACTTTCTTCCTCCCTTTTATGGAAAATTAATTATTTTTAAAAGACTGGTCGTAGATAATGCAATCTCTACCTGCTCTCTTAGCTCTGTACAGGGCATCATCAGCTGCATTGATAGCAGAGGAAGATGAGTCATGTTTAAGCTTGGTTGCCACACCAATGCTTAGCGTGATACCGAAACTTCCGTTGCATGCATCTGAAACCGAAGTTTTAATTTTTCTGATGATATCTTCTGCGTTGATATTATCAAAGATAACGATGGCAAATTCTTCACCACCCGATCTTGCAATAAAAACATTCTCGCTTACAAGATTACTTAGCCTCAGCCCGGTATCTCTCAACACCCTGTCTCCAGCCTCATGACCATATGTGTCATTAATTTTTTTGAAGTGGTCAATATCAGCAATGCAGATAGTTCCTGACCGGTTCTCCAATCCTCTCAATATAACATTCAAATGTCTTCTGTTAGGCAACCCTGTTAATTCGTCTGTAAGTGAAAGATTAACCGCTGATTTATAATTATGGTTCACGTAGGATATAAACTTTTCAAATAAAAAAATAATCATTAATATGGCTGGAATATAAATAATTGAAGCAATTAATGATGCTGTATCTCTTTCTATTAAACCCAGTCCGCCTGCCATTGAAGCCAGGGATGAGTTCAAAAGCAGAAACAAACTCACTCTAAAAACAAGCAAGTTCACCTCAGTAGATTGGATATTAAAAGATTTCCTGATAAACCATGCCATCACTGCTACAGTGCAAGAATTAATGAAGAAATAAAAGTTGATTTTTGAAGTGTCACCAATAGCAAAAGAGAGAACAATAATCAAGGTTGCCATAAAGCAAGTATAAGTGATCACCATCCTATAAAGAAGTCCTTTAGGAGATTCAACTTCATGTATGAGTTTGTCATGTATCTTGAAATTCATCACGCTATCCTGTTTTGGTCAGGTATAAATAGTACCACATAATTATTTATGGAGGTGATGGTTTGTGTGGCTGAAGTGACTAATCAGGTATGCTAATTTATTGTTTCACATGCAGAAAAAAAGGCTTCCAACTCAATCCTGCTGATTTGCTTTCTATTTATGATTAGATACTTATGGTTTCAATATTGTTCAGGATATACCCGACCTGCTCAGAAATTATTAATGTAATGCAAGACTACCAGCGCCCATTTCTGGCACAAAGGGGACATGTTTAGAAATGAGGTCTGCAATGAGTGAAGAGGGAAAAATAACGCTTCAGGCTCCGTTCATACAGTCTAACCTTACTGCCATATGCAGCATAAAAACTTGGCGGCTTTATACTCAGCGCCATAAGTCGGTGGATCTTCCCGTCAGCCCCGGTAACTTCCGCAACTGCGCGTGCGCGATTTCACCAGTGTCCTCCAGGCCGAAAACCCGCATACTGACGTCAAGTTCACCGGCAAATACTCCCAGTCGCTGCCTGTTTCTGCCGGCAATGATAATATTCAGGCCGGCACTTTTAGCCTGTGCGGCGGTCATACGTCCCGTGTATCCGGTGGCGCCATAAATCAGTAGTGTTTTCATGATTGAGGGTGCTGCCATTCTTTAAAGACAAATTCAAGGCTGTAGCCATCGGGGTCGAAAACGCTGGCGGCGTAGTAGCGGGGATCGTAGTGAAGCCGGGCGCCAGGTGCGCCATTGTCAGACGCGCCGGCACGCATGGCTGAAGCATAGGCTTCATTCACCATTGTTTGATTTCGCGCGACAAACCCGACATGTACAGTAGCTGGCGCAACAGTTCCTTCGCGTAGCCAGAAAAAGATCCGGCCTTGAACACCGAACCCTTTCAAATCCGGGTGGCCTGGCGGCCCCTCTTTTCCGTCATAATCATGACGAACCGTGATGCCGAGAGGAGCAAGCGCTTCCGTATAAAAACGGACAGAACGGTCTGTATCGCTGACCGTCAGAAACAGATGATCCAGCATAAAACCTCCGAAAGGATTCAGATTTGGTAGCCGCCGGCAACCTCGATGGATTGTGCGTTGATCCAGACGCTGTCATCAGAGACCAGGCCTGCGATTACCCGGCCGACATCATCCGGCTCCCCCATGCGTTCCAGCGCGGTCTGTGAGGCGAGCAGTTTCTCAAATTCTTCGTTCAGTCCTCCGCCCAGCGACGTACGGGTTGCACCCGGAGAGACTGCGTTTGCCCTGATGCGCCGCGGCCCGAACTCTTTGGCCATATAGCGGGTCAGTACTTCAAGGCCGCCTTTAAAGGCAGCGTAGGGCGCAACACCTGTCGTGGCCACGCGCGTGGTGGCGCTGGTAACGTTGATGATTGTCCTCCATCGCAAATCAGAGGCAGCAGCTTTTGGGTCAGGAAAAAAGGGCCCTTCAGGTGCACGGCAAAAAGAGTGTCGAACTCACTCTCCGTCACCGTTTCAATCGGGTTGAAGAGCCCAAACCCGGCGTTGTTTACCAGCACGTCAATGTGCTCACGTTCCCAGGTGATACTGACTATCTCAAGTAAGGCATCGCGGAAAGTGCCGAAGGTTTCGGTGCGAGCCACATCCAGATGCAGCGCAACGGCATGTCTGCCTGACGCTTCAATCTCCTTCACAACCCTCAGGGCAGATTCAGGATGGCTGTTATAAGTCACAATCACCCCCATCCCTTTAGCCGCGCACTGCTGCGCCACGCTGGCGCCAATTCCGCCACTGCCGCCGGTAATCAGTACAATTTTCAAGGTTTCATCCTTTCTGTCTGCGAGAGGAAAAAGGATAAAACCTCCGGGACAGCTCAGCCTCTGCGTTCCTGCTCGATTCTTGCCTTTTTCTGCTTTATGCTCGCTTTAATCATCATACTGAGGAGGCTGACCTTGACACTGGAACCCCTGCTTGACGAACTGCGCCTTCTGGCCGCTCATGCCCGAAACTGGCGAACCGAAACCGGTATACCGCGTGTGGCAATGGTGCAGGGGGACGTTCCCGCGCATGCTCTGGCTGCGGTCTATGAGCCGATGGTTAATCTCATACTGCGGGGAAGTAAATCCATGACGGTAGGTGACCGGATATTCCACTACAACCCTGCTTCTTACTTTGTCATGTCAGTAGATTTGCCAGCCGTAGGCGAAGTCCTTCCCGAGGTCACCGGTGCTCCTTATCTCGCGATCAGTCTGAACCTGAAACCTGAGCGGATAGCGACGTTGTTGGCTGATTTACCTCCCGTGAAGGCTGATCCACAGTCGGGTGCTTTTTCCGTTGCTGCCGTCACGCCCGAGCTGCTGGATGCCTGGGTAAGAATGCTTCGCCTGATGAAGAGCCCTGAAGATATCCCGGCTCTCGCACCGGTATATGAACGTGAAATCCTATATTATGTTTTGAAAGGCCCACATGGCTGGATGCTGAGGAATATCGCTTCACCGGGAACCATGCTGGCGCGGATAGGTAATGCGATTCGCTGGATAAGACATAATTTTGCTTATGAATTTGTGGTTGAATCACTGGCCGCACAGGAAGCCATGAGCGTATCGGCTTTTCATCGTCATTTTAAGTCCGTGACAAACATGAGTCCGGTCCAGTATCAGAAGCGCGTCCGTCTTCTCCATGCCAGAACCAAATTACTGGCGCGCCAGCAGAGCGTCACGTCTGTTGCCATGGAGGTGGGTTATCGCAGCGTGCCTCAGTTTAATCGCGAGTACGCCCGTTTCTTTGGCCGCTCTCCTTTGAAAGACGTTGCAAGTTTAAAGTACGACGCTGATGGTGCAGAAAGCCCGCTGAATCACCACGTTTGATGCGGCAGTAAATTTTGCTGACGTAACAAAGCAATAACTCACCACACGATATTTCACTTCGCGGGTAGCAGCCAGGCGAAACTAACAGGCCGTAATTCAGATGGGGTTCAATTTCGCAAAGTGACGTCCGGCCATCTTACTCATCCTTTCTGACAGACGACTTCGATGTTATTACCGTCAGGGTCTAAGATATAAGCGGCGTAATAGTGAGAGTGGTAATGATGGCGAATTCCCGGTTCGCCATTGTCTCTACCGCCTACCTGTAGAGCGGCACGCCAGAATTCGTCGACTATGGCCCGTTCACTGGCAGCAAAAGCCAGATGTGTTGAAGCGCCTGTTATGTCTTTATCATGAAGCCAGAGCCTCGGGTACCCCTCCGGGCCCAATCCATACCGGGCACCACCAGTTAGAGTCCGATCCGGGGGTACAGAAACAACCAAGCTGAACCCCAGCGGAGCGAGGGCTGCTTCAAAGAATTTGAGCGATACCAGAGCATTTTTTACAGCAATCTCAACATGGTCGATAACAGACATAACTTTTACCTCCTGATTAAACAATTTTTGGCGTTAGGAGAGCGCTGAATGCCTGACCGGCCAGCTGAGCCACGGCAGTTAACCTGGCTTTTGACAGTCCCGTTACTGCGGCTGCAGAAAATCCCCGCAGCGTTGTCACGACATAATCAGAAAGCTCCCGGTCCCGTGCAGGTTCATACTGCCGGATATAACTTCTGATGAACTGAATTCCTGCCTCACCATAGCGACTTGCCAGCTCGCGGGCCTGCGGATCATCGGCACGCATACCTTCAGCCACAAGACAGCCTCGCTGGACTGAGGATCGGGCGTATAAACGTGCAGCAGTCATAAAAAGATCTGCAACCGCCTCATTCAGCGGCCTGCACTGAGTCAGGATTTTGTCCGCCGGCAGGTTTCCTTCTGCAACATAGAGTTCAAGGCAGCGTTCAAACAGCCCTGCTTTACTACCGTAAGCGGCGTAAAGGCTGGGAGGATTTATATTCAGCGTCTTTGTCAGTTCCGTGATACCCACAGCATCATAACCACGCTGATGAAACAGCGCTTTAGCTATCTGCACGCCGGACTCTCTGTCAAATACACGCCTGGGTGCTTTAATTGTTTTTTCGGTATCGCGCATAGTTTTTATCCGTTGCATCAGAGGTGTTTCTGACTGCCATCTTAAAACTTTATTGTAGTGACCGCTACAAGAGGTTAGTGACAGCCTGTTCAAGACTTATTGTAGTGACCACTACAGAGAAACACATGGTGTAATTATGAATCAGTCATTTGATAGAAAGGTAGTCGTTATCACTGGTGGTGGAAGCGGCATTGGTCTGGCTATAGCGAAAAATCTGAGCGACGAAGGCGCAGACGTCATTATCACTGGCCGAAATGCACAACCCCTTTAAGAGGCGGTAAACAGTGATGCCTAAAGTTATGTGAATGGTATAGAGCTGTTCGCTGACGGGGGCACCTCTCAGTCCTGACAGAGGGTAGGTATGTTCATTTAAAAAATTACTCTCGCTCACCCGTTGTGTTGGCCCAGTGCGCATGTCTGCTTTTGGCAAAATGCTGACTGATGCAGGGAGCGTATACCCGCTATGAGTGAGAAGTGTCAGTTCATGATGCTGACTTTTGCTATCAGCCCTATGGATATTTCCTCTCTTTCATCAAGTGAAAAGGAAGTCTTCAGCCTAAAGCTATAGGGCTAAAGAGCATCTTATGCACCCGGATTATGATGGAGATACGGACGTTGTCTGACTGTCGGACGAGCCGGTAAGGGCAGGTGTATTTACAGTCCCGGCAGAGGCTAAATTTTCTTCAAACCATCCCAGAAAATTCTGCAGCTTTGGCCTGCTCCGGTAGCCCAGCGGCATGACGAGATGATGTGCGCTGATGGTATGGCTAAACTGCTCAGGAAGGATCCTGACCAACGTACCCTGACGCAGGAATTTCTCTGCCAGAAGCTCGCTTTCAAGCACCACACCGTGCCCCATCGCGGCGGCTTCCAGGCTCATATATGAGCGATCAAACCTGAAAAGCCAGGGCTGGGCGGGCTGGACGATGTTATGTGCCCGGAACCACTCAGGCCAGCGTAGTAATGTATTTTCCGAATAGATAAGCCTGCGTGAGATCAAATCCTTTGGCGCACTGACGGGTGCGTGCGCAAGGTACTCCGGTGATGCCATGGGCAGAATGCGTTCATTTCTCACGGACCTGATATCGAAACCTTCCCATGACGGAAAGCCATGTCGGATAGCGATATCCACTTCGCCGCGTCCGAAATCCACGTCCTCATACGAGCAGGCCAGCGTGACTTCGGTGCCGGGATACTGCTGCTGAAATGACTGAATGCGCGGTAAAAGCCACAGGTAGCCGAAGGTGGGTGAGCTGTGAATATGGATTTTGTTCACGCGGCCTGCGGCCTTCATCTCCGCGGTTGCCTGAATCAGCCCCTGTAGATGCACGCCAATGATCTCCAGGTAAGCTTCTCCCCTGGCGGTCAGTTTCACGCCGGCAGCGTGACGTTCGAACAGCTGGCACTCCAGGCTCTTTTCCAGCGTGGCTAGCTGATGGCTCGCGGCTGACGCGGAAATACCCAACGCTTCAGCCGCACGAACCACGTTTCCCGCCCGAGCAATATGCTCAAAAACCTGGAGACACTTCAGTGAAGGGATCTCCGCATAATTTCTCATTTTTCAAACCTTGTAACACCAGACTGACCCTATTTTATCAGCTTCAAAAAGGCGATCACAGTCAATCCTCACTAAGTGGTTAACCATTTGTCGAGATCGCTCTCACAGTTCTGTATTTACACAGCAAGCGTAAATGGACATATGAATGGGGTTTATTGTTAAGTGGTAAACCATTAAGACAATACCACTCAAGGGAACTTCTGATGACAGAACTGAATCACAACCTTCACGGCCTTTCTGAACATGCTTATTCGCTTCGGCGGCATGCCCTGCGTATGGGCGCCGTGCAGGGACAGGGCTACATAGGGCAGGCATTGGGCATTGCCGATGCGCTCACGGTGGCCTATTTCCATGCCATGTCCTTCCGGGCGGAAGATCCTGAATGGGAAGGTCGTGACCGCTTTCTGCTTTCAATCGGTCATTACGCAATTGGCCTGTACGCCGCTCTCATCGAGGCAAAAATCATTCCTGAGCATGAGATTGAGAATTACGGTAGCGACAACAGCATTCTGCCGATGTCCGGCATGGCGGCCTATACCCCGGGGATGGAAATTACCGGCGGCTCGCTAGGGCATGGTTTGGGTATTGCTGTTGGCATGGCGCTGGGCCTTAAGAGAAAAGGGAACAATGCGGCGGTGTATAACCTGCTGTCGGACGGTGAGCTGAATGAAGGGTCGACGTGGGAGGCCGCGCTTTCCGCCAGCCACTGGAAGCTCAACAACCTGATCGCGCTGGTAGATGTTAACCGCCAACAGGCGGACGGAGACAGTCAGGAAGTTCTGGCCACCGAGCCGGTCGATAAAAAGTTTGAGGCGTTTGGCTGGTTTGCTCAGCGCGTGAACGGGCACGATTTGCAGGCACTTGTCAGTGCATTCGATGCGGCCCGGCATCACGCGGGCGATCAGCCACGCGTGATCATTCTCGATACGCTGATGGGCAAGGGAGTGCCTTTCCTGGAAGAGAGAGACAAAAATCACTTCATTCGCGTAGCTGATGCCGAGTGGCAGCAGGCACTTGATGTCCTGAAACGCCATATCTGAAAATCACTTCCGACTCAATGAGGCCACTATGACCACTAAAAAACTGACCACATCTGCCATGATTGCTTCAATTGCTGAAGAGGGGCAGGCAACCATTCCGGCTCCCTTTGGCCATGCCCTGATCGAGCTCGCAAAAAAACACAATGATATCGTCGGCATGTCGGCAGACCTGGCGGCCTATACCGATTTGCACATTTTCTCGCGCGAGTTCCCGGAACGGTTTTATCAGATGGGTATGGCTGAGCAGCTGCTGATGAGCGCCGCTGCAGGGCTGGCCCGCGAGGGGGCTACGCCTTTTGTCACCACCTATGCCGTGTTCGCCGCACGACGAGCCTATGATTTCATCTGTATGGCTATCGCAGAGGAAAAGCTTAACGTCAAAATCATCTGTGCATTGCCGGGGCTCACAACGGGATATGGCCCCAGCCATCAGGCAACCGAGGACATTGCTATTTTTCGCGGCATGCCGAACATGACCATCATCGATCCATGCGATGCCATTGATATTCAGCAGGCTATTCCGGCCATATATGAACATGAAGGTCCTGTCTATATGCGCTTGCTGCGAGGAAAAGTGCCGGTCATTCTGGATCGGTTCCCTGACTACAGGTTCGAGGTCGGAAAAGCGAAGCTGCTGGCAGACGGCCACCAGGCGCTGATTATTTCGACTGGCCTAATGACCATGCGCGCCATTCAGGCCCGTGACATTCTGGAAAAAGAGGGCATCAGCGTCGCGATACTGCACTCGCCAACCATCAAACCCCTGGATGAAGCAACCATTTGTCGTGAGGCGGAAAAACGTCACTGTCTGGTGATCACCGCAGAAAACCACACGGTGATTGGCGGACTGGGCGAAGCCGTAGCCTCCGCGCTGATGCGAAACGGAATATTCCGGCCATTCAGGCAGGTCGGGCTGCCGGATAGATTCCTGGATGCTGGCGCGCTGCCAACGCTTCATGACCGCTATGAGATATCCGCACGTTCACTTGCCTCCAACATTGCATCCTGGATTAAACAATAAAGCATGTCATCCACACGCCTCTGCGTGTGCAGGGGTGTGTGCAACTCTGTTTGAAGCCTTGCCATTGAAAATATCCGAAAGATAAAGGGCTTATCATGATTGATAAATTAAAAAGGAAGAGTCAGTACAGATGGTTTGTGATAGCACTCATTTTTATACTCTTTATGGTTGCACAGGCAGACCGGGCAAACATCGGCTTCGCTATTCCTTTTATCCAGAAAGAATATGACCTGACCAATTCAGAGATAGGTCTCATCATCAGCCTGTTTTTTGCCGGTTACGGATTGTGCCAGATCCCGGCGGGCTTTTTTGTTAAACGTAAAGGGATCCGGTTTTCCTATGCCGCCGGTATGCTGTTGACATCCGTCTTCACGTTTATGATGGGCAAAGTTGATTCTGTCTGGCACCTTAAAATTCTGCGCGCGCTGGTGGGCGTCAGCGAAGCTCCCGTCGTGATCAGCTCAACAGCCACCATCAACAACTGGTTTCCAACGAAAGAGAAGGGGACGGCCACGGGCATTTTTCTGGCCGGTTCAAAATTCGGCCCGTTGCTGGTTCCTCCCATCTGTGCCTGGATTCTGATTAATTATGACTGGCGCCATATCTTTCTGTTCTTTTCAATACCGGGAGTCATTCTAGCTTTGGTGTGGTATGTCCTGGTCAGGAATACCCCGGCAGAAAGTCGCTTTGTGAATCAACAGGAGGCGGATTACATCGCGGAAGTCAGCCGTGATGAAGAAGGGAGCAAGCGACGTTTCAAAAGCCGGGCGTTCCGCTATGGCTTCATTGACCGCATGATCAGAACGACAAAGCTCACCCCACTCGACTCATCCCGGTCTATTTTCCGGTCATGGGATATTTACGGTGCAGCAATCGGTTACATGTGCATGGTGGGGATTGTTGACGGCGTGATTATGTCCTGGCTGCCAAAATATCTTCTGCAGGAACACAAGCTGTCCATCGTGGCTTCCGCGGCGCTGGCTGCCACGCCGTTCGCCGGAAACGTGATAGGGAATCTTTGCGGCGGCTGGATTTCGGATAATCTGCTGGCCAAGCGCCGTAAGCCCCTGATGATGTTCAGTGCAGTCTGCACGATTGTGATGACAGGGTTGATGACTATAGCGCCACAGAACCCCTACCTGCTGGGCCTGCTGCTGTTCTGCCTGGGATTTCTGATAGCGCTGGGGTACTCAGCTTACTCGGTATATGCCATGGCTCGGGCGTCCAGGGAAACCTATCCGGTCGCTTACGCGATTATTAACATGGGCGGGCAGCTGGGAGCGGTGTGTATGCCTCTGATCGTCGGAGTATTGCTGGATAACTACAGCTGGAATGCGGTGTTCATCACGCTGGGTATCGCCGCAGCACTTTGTCTGGTGGTGGTCTTTACCATTCGTGAACCTCTGCCTGCAGGTGCTGAACTGGAGTGATAAACAGCCAATGTAACCGGCTGCACGCAGCCGGTTGCACGATCACTGCATAAGCAGATTCATCAGCATATTTTCCCGCTCCCAGTGGGCGAAATGTGCCTCCATGGCTGCCCTGGCGGCATCGGGATCGCGGGCCGCAATGGCCTTAACAATATCTTTGTGATTGCTGTTAATGCGGGTTTCCGATTCGTTCAGACCTTTCATGATGCTGCGTCGTTTTCTCAGCAAATCGGCGATGAAAGAAGCGATGCTCTGATAAAAAAGCATGATGACAGGATTATGGGTCATACCAGCCAGCACCAGGTGAAACTGATAGTCTGCCTCAACCTTTTCTTCAAAACCTTCAACCGTCACCATCAGATCGCTCAGGCGTTCGAGTTCGGCAATTTCTTCATCAGATGCATGCGTGGCCGCTTCTTCGGCCAGCATTTTCTCGAACATTTCCCGGGCGTCTTCGATGGTATCGAGCGAGATGTAGCCTAACTGTGAGGCAATATCAAAATAGAGGTTGGCAAATGACAGGCGAGGCATTCTGAGAAACGTTCCGCTTCCCTGATTACGCTCAATAAAACCAAAAAATTCCAGAGAGGAAAGGGCATTTCGGATAATGGATCGCTGAACCCCCATTTTTTCCGCCAGGACCCGTTCAGAAGGCAGTCTGTATATGCCATTTTTATCAATCGCAGCAGTCGCGAGTATCCGTTTGATCAGGGACTGACTTTCTTCGGGGATTCCGGTCATGTTTATCACATAAGATGATTACAGAGGGCGGGTGGGTTACCGAATATCCTAACGCCTGCATCAGGGGATGACAACATAAGAGGCGTGCCGGGCGGGGACAGAACAGCCTTCTGAGCAAAAGTTACCTGTTCTCCCCGCAGGTAATGAAATCAGACCATTACCTGCCGGTCAGATGGTTTCAGGCGTTTCCGCCCGCTATTTTTTTCAGTGCCACGACTTCTGAATGCTCAATATACGGCGGGAGTTCGCTGAAGAGTTTAACGATATGGTCAGCATTCAGATGCTTTTGCAGTAGGTCAAGAGAAGACCATTCTTCGGTCCAGACAAAACGACGGGGATTCTCTGCGTCCTGGTTAAGCTGATAAGTAATGCAGCCTTCTTCACTCAGAGTTCTCGCAATGACGCTGCAAAACATTTCTTGAACCTTATCTTCAAAGCCTTCCTTAACGGTAAATAATGCGACGACCGGTACAGTCATAGTGCCTCCTGAATAGTAACAATTGGCTTATTGAGCCTGATCAAACAAGTTATTCACGCCGCTCAGGGCAGACATGAAATCAAGATAGATGCGCGTCTTTGCACCGAATCGGATGTCATTGACAATCGTGAGCGAGCGCAATAAGGGATAAAGCCTGAAGTCCGATTCATTGATTTCTTCCCAGTACTCCAGGAGAGTCTCGAGTTCACCGAGCTGGCATTCCCTGTGCCTTTCAGGAACCTCCCGCCACACTGCCCATCAACGTAGTGAACGATATCCCTACTCCCAGCCATGAAAGTGCCGTCGTCCTTCTCAAGAATGGGAGCAATCTTTTTACCGACCATGCTGGTGGGCGTTTCAGCATCAGCTTCAGACATAACGCGCAGTTCAAAAGGAATTTTCTTTATCCCGAAAATCATGCGGGCCCGGACGCAGAATGGACAATGCTCGTAAATATATAACTTCATCAAGCAGCCTCCCTGTAGATTCTAGATTACTCACAAGTAACATTACTCAAAAGTAATGTTACTTGTGAGTAATCTTGGTGTCCACACATAATCCTTTATTTTACTTAGCTGTTAGAGAGTGATTACACTAGATGCGTTGCTCATCCAGTTTACTTATCGGAGCCCTGCTTTGTCACATCGCGTTACCCAGCCTCAGAACAGTCCGCAGCCTACCAGAGGCGAAGTAACCCGCCAGCGCCTGCTGGAGCATGCCTGCCGCGAATTCGCCAGACTGGGATTTCACAGCACTAAAGTGAGCAATATCGTCAAAGCCAGCGGGCTGAGCCAACCCACGTTTTACATCTATTTTGACAGCAAAGAAGCCGCATATGAGGAGCTCGTTCATGAGTTTCGCCGCAGACTCAGGATCATCACGAAAGATTTGCTGATCCAAAAGCCCATCGGCGGAGAAGCCTTGGTCAAAAGTCTCCAGTTCAGCTTTATCAGTTTCCTGAGTTTTCTCGCAGAAGATCCGGATCTGACAGAAATTGGTCTGTTCCAGCCGCCGGGCTGCACAGAAACTAAAGCCTCGCTCGCCGTATGGATCG
This sequence comes from Pantoea sp. DY-17, assembly GCF_019795975.1. Lineage (NCBI taxonomy): Bacteria > Pseudomonadati > Pseudomonadota > Gammaproteobacteria > Enterobacterales > Erwiniaceae > Pantoea > Pantoea sp. DY-17. The sequence continues at coordinate 680,570 of NZ_JAIMIG010000002.1, forward strand.
CGGACAACATTGCACAGGAGCAGGAGCTGGGGGTATTCAGCAAGGACGTCGATGCGCTGACGGTCGCGCGATGCTTCGTCGGGATGATCGATCAGGCTGCCAGGGTTCCCCGGGATGAAATGACTTTGGAAGAGCTGGCAATGGGCTGTGCGCGTGTGCTGTGTAAGGGCATAGGGCATTGAGTCGGGTTTTACACCCTTAATCGAAAAAGTGGCGGCAAAAAACTAAAACTCAGACATCTGTCCTTGTAATGACTCTGATAGAGCCTGCACCTCCACGTCTACATAAAATTTAACCATTCCTACCGCGTCGTCGAGGGTAAATCCCCGTTGCGTGCTGTCTGTAGTCTCGTTAAGCGTCTCACTCGCATAAAGGGTATAGCATTACCCCGTCTCTTTTTACTGCATGGTTAACTTGCCTGACAGCACTTAGGCTGCATCGGCATGGGTGGGTATGCCGGGGTAATTCCGTGTGGGTGGGAGGGTCATACGCATGACGGAAAGCTGTGGCCTGCCCGAAGGATAGTGCTAATAAGGCTGCCCGCTCCATGCTTTGTCGCTCTGAAGTACGAGTTCGTGCTGCAGGTAAACCTGCTGCGGTTTTTTTTGCGTGTTCATCCTTCATACACTCTCCTTAAATTTAATTATCGCTGAGTGTAGCAGCCGCAAAAACGGCACCCGCAGGTGCCGTGATGGCTATCAGATTGTGTCCGGTAACGCGTAGGCGATGACATAATCGCCTTTACCTGTTCTCATGAAATGATGTCCGGTTGCTTCGATCACCACATACTCTTTACCGTTCTGTTCATAAACCATTGGATTTGCCTGGCCACCTGCCGGCAGTGGCGCTGACCAGACCGTTTTCCCGGTTCTAATATCAATGGCACGGATAAGGTCATCCGTCGCGGCTGCAATGAAGACCAGCCCGCCTTTGGTTACGGCAGAACCCCCATTGTTAGGCGTTCCGATGTTGATCGGCATACCGGTTGGAATGCCAAATGGACCGTTTTTCCTGGCCGTCCCCAGCGGGCGATCCCAGACGGTGTGCCCGGTACGCAAATCAATTGCACGAATGCCACCGTACGCGGGCTCGTTGCAGAGCATGCCGGTAAAGCCATTCTGCCAGCCCGGATTGATGTTCAGCGCAAACGGCGCGCCGCTCTGAGGTGTCAGCGGACTGGCATGGGTGTCAAGGTTATAGCCAATTTTATCCGAAGGATGGACGTGAAGCTTATCCGCAACGCTCCTTGCCACAAACTCGGTATAGTTAACGGTGTTGTTATAGTTGGCAATGACAAGACCATTCACAGGGTCAACTGAAACGCCACCCCAGTCACTTCCGCCGTTGTAGCCCGGATAGGAAATAAACGGTCTTCCGATTGAGCCCGGCGTATAGGCGCCTCTGTAGTCAGCCTGCTGGAATTTAATCCGGCAGTACAGCTGGTCCAATGGCGTCAGCCCCCAGGTACTGGCAGGCGTCAGATCCGGTTTGCGCATGCTATTGAAAGTGGAATATGGCTGGGTCGGCGAACGCTTATCCGGGTCGGTTCCTCCCTGTGGCGCTGGCTTTTCAATCACATCAAACAGCGGCTTGCCGTTTTCACGATTAAGAACGTAAAGCTCAGCGTTTTTGGTCGGCAGAATGATGGCGGGAATTTTACTGCCATCAGCCTGAGGATAGTCAACGAGGGTAGGTGGTGAGCCCAGATCGAAATCCCAGATGTCATGATGGGTCGTCTGGAAGTTCCAGTGCGGGAGCCCGGTGTTGATATCAAGTGCTACCAGCGAATCGCCATACTTCAGCTCAGCAGGGGTACGCGGCGCGCTCCAGTAGTCACCGGAAGGGTTAGCGACAGGAAGATACACCAGCCCCAGTTTTTCATCACCGGTAAACGAGGTCCAAACGTTAGGACTTCCGCGCTTGTAAGCGTCATTGCCGTGCTTAGGCGTGGCGTCCTCAGGATTAGCAGCATCCCATGCCCACTTTAGCTTGCCGGTTCGAACGTCGTAGGCTTTAGTAACGCCTGGCGGGCCAAAGACACGCTGGCCGTCAATGACCTGATGACCAACAATAATCGTATCCCTGATCACTACCGCTCCGGAGGTAATCGAAACGTAGCCGGTGTAGGTTTCACCCATATCCTTAAGGATCGATACCTCGCCGTTATTGCCGAAATCAGTGCAACGGGTTCCGTCCTGCGCATCCACCTCGAATACACGGGCATCAAGCGTGCCCAGAATGATCCTGCGATCACAGTGTTGATAAACAGCAGCAATAGCAGGAGCCGAAGCCGGCTGCGAAGGCTGTTGAGAGGGCTTCTGAGTACCGTCAAAATAGGCCAGAGAGCGGCATGCAGGAGTGTAAGGCAGCGCATCCCGGTTAATTTTAGGGTCAAAGCGCCATTTTTGTTTTCCCGTCGCAGGGTCTAAGGCGACGATGTTGTTGGCAGCGGTACAGACATACAGGAAGTCACCCACTTTGATTGGCGTGTTCTCCGTACCCCAGCGAGCGCCTGGTGGCAAATCTCCCGCATGCGTCTGCCAGGCAACCTTCAGTTTACTGACGTTTGCAGGCGTAATCTGTGACGTTGAAGAATAACGTGCTGCAGACAAATTTCCACCATAGGCAGGCCAGTCATTTTTGACCTCCTGTGAAGTGGTTCCGGTACCGGTGTCAGCGAAAAAGTTTTTACCGTCGGGTGCTGGAAAACCATTTGCCTCAATTGTGTTATGAGGAAGAAATGCCAGACCGCCCGCGCCAATAAAGGTGAGAACCAGTACTCCCGTCACAGCCCCGCTGTGCTTACGCTGCAGGCGTGGAAGCAGCGTTGACAGGTGGAAGGAGAACGCGATCGCCAGCACCAGTATCAGTGCGAAACGAGGCACCCAGCGCCAGTAATCCGTACCGGATTCAGATATCGTCCAGAACAGCGTGCCGAAGAACAGCAGGCTGAACCAGAGAACCGCAATAGCTTTCCCCCTGAAAAGGGCCACCCCAGACAGAATGCTGAGGACGCCTGCAATGGCGTAATACCAGTTACCTCCCAGCGAAATAAGCCAGACACCGCCGGCAAGCATGTAGATTCCCAACAGCAACAGTATTGCTGCAAGCAGTTTACCGACCCATCCTGGACGGTTCTTGAGGTTTGAAGGTTGATTCACGATTATGACCTTGCCTGTATGAATAATTAAACTAAATAAAGCGCGCAAATTGTTATCACGATGTAAGTATTTTGTCACACCAGTTATTTATATTAAGCACTAATTATCCAATGGGCTTTTAATTCATGAGTGCATGAGAAAAAACTCAGTATATTAAGAATGAAAATGTATGCCTATAGTTTTAAGGGGCAGGTGCGCTTGAGTAGTGAGGTATTAATCAGATGGTTGGGTTCATAAAATATCTGCTTTATTTATCTCATAAAGTACGCATCTGAAATTTCGTTAACTTTAAAAGGGATTAAATATGGGAACTAAAAGCCAAAAGAAATCCGAGCGATTCATTCCTGCTGAAATAGCCAAGAAACTCCCTGAGACCTCTGAAAGCATGCTGGCGGATGAATATCTGACGGACAGGCCTGAAGCCAGTTGTAGGGTCTTCCGAGCCTACAAAGGTGTTCCCCCGCATTTCCATCAGCAGTGTGATGAGTATTTATATGTTGTATCCGGCAGAGGGACGTTCTGGATGGAAGATGAAAGCACCGAGGCCAAGTTTGCTCCGGGTCACCTGTTATTTTTTGAGCGTAACGTGGTTCATGCGCTGCCAACGCTCATTGAAGAGCCTGTCGTTTTCCTGTCCATCGACAGTCCCCGTCGGGAACCTGATGATATCATTTTTGTGAACCCTGAGGACGGCTCTGCGTCTGATTTTATGCTACGTAACGGGCAGGGATAGCGCGCAATTGCCCGATGTTCTGCCGTGAGTGTTCTGGCGACAGAGGTCGGGCAGGCCACATATCAAAGCCGTACCTGTCATGCGTGGCATGGTCTTCTGATGCAGAGTTCAGTTAGTGTGATTTCATTCAAAAGCAATAAGTCAGCTAAAGCCGGTTTAGAAATCAGTATTTGTTTCAACCGATTCACCATTAATCGCATTTTCCAGACTGAGGTAAGTTTTCTCACCTATAGCCATGGCATTATCAATTAACTCATCCAAATCATGATCTGTCACCGCGACGGCATTTCCGTCTTTATTCTTTCCGCCACGATGCACCAGATGTTAACGTTTTAACGTAGCTAATTCGATAGCATCAATTGGCGTTTCGCAGATAAATATCAAAGGTGGCTTAAATCGCTTTTTTAATACGAGCAGCATTATGCTAACTAGCGCTGATATAATGCACCTTCACTACTTTGATAAGCTCTTTCCTAATTTTTCAACCGGTTCTCCTTTGAAGGTAAGGGCGATGATCTCTTTGCTGAATTTAAGCTCGGTTTTGGCCTTTTCAATAAATTCGGCAATGTATAAATCATCTTTATTAATACGCATTAATGAATAATTCAACAAAGAGCGTTTTATGGGCGGTAATGACATTCGTGTACGAGATACTAAGCCGATGATCTTTTCGCTCATTTTTAAAATCACCGTCAGCCAGAGATCTTATACCTTCAACTATTAATTTCTCATTCAGAGCCGTCGCATCCGCTTATGGCAGGAAACGGACGCGCGCGTCAGGCTCGCTATGAGCGAATAGCGGACATTCACGGCCATCAATTTAGCTGACAACATGGCCTTGATATATCGTCAAATTAGTGGCGTTTTTCTTTCGATATTCTTTAAACAGATTCAAATTTCATTTGTTATGACTCCTGCATCTTAACGACTACTTTGCCCTTCGCGTGTCCCTGACCCAAATAGGCAAGAGCTTCCTTTGCTTCTATAAAAGGGAATACCTTGTCGATCACCGGCCTGATTTGTTCCGCCTCAATGAGTTTGCCGATTTGGGCGAGCTGATCGCCATCAGGACGGACAAAAAGAAATGAATAAGTGAGGCCTCGATTTTTTGTAAGACGTATGATCTTGCGGCTCATCAGCCCGAAAACTAAACGCAGCAGGACATTTAGTCTCCGCGACCGGGCGAACGCAGCATCTAATGGACCGATGAGAGAAACAATTTTTCCACCCGGCTTGAGAATTTGGGTGGATTTTTCAATTGAATCGCCTCTGATAGTGCCGAGAACCACATCGTAGCCGCTCAGCTCGTTTTCAAATTCCTGCTTTTTATAATCAATCACTTCGTCTGCGCCCAGATGACTCACCCACCCGGCGTTGTCTGTGCTGGTTGTCGTGGCCACCTGTGCGCCAAGGTGCTTCGCCAGTTGGATGGCAAAACTGCCAATCCCCCCGGAACCTGCCGGGATGAAGACCTTCTGACCAGGCTGCAACCCGGCTCGCTCTGTCAGCGCCTGCCAGCATGTGAGGCTCACCATCGGGAGCGAAGCCGCCTGTACGAAATCCAGGTTCTTGGGTTTTATGGCTGCAGCGCTCTCTGGCACCACTGCAAACTCCGCAAGAGAACCTATTCCCGTGTCGAAAGTGCTGGCGAAAATTTCGTCACCTGGCTTGAACCGCATCACTCGACTCCCCACGGCGATGACAACCCCGGCTAAGTCGCTTCCCAAAGTAGCGGGGAGTTTAAAATGCAAAACCGGTTTGAATATTCCGGTTGGGATCATGTTATCAATCGGGTTCAGACCCACAGCGAAAACTTTTACCAGAATTTCATTATCATCGGGGGAAGGGCAATCGATGTTATCGAATGCCAGCTCAGGGGATTTACCATAGCGTTTAAACGTAAGTGCTTTCATCGTCTTATTCTTCATTTATTTTTTCGCATCAAGCTGAAGACTTTTGCGCACCACATTATCCAGGAATGATGCAGGGGCGAATCTGAGAATAAAATTCATTTGACCTGCCAGCCTTCCCGCCGTGTAGCGCACCTTCGGGCGTAAAGTCTGAGCAGCTTTAACCACCACGTCAGCCACCACCTCCGGACTTTCCGCCTCAGCCATTGCCTTGCTCACCACTTTCGTCAGCTTAGCCCGGATCTGGTCATACTCCTGAAGCTTTGCATCCGCCTCGATATTATTGGCTTCAAACTGTGTTTTCATGTAGGCAGGTTCGATGACAGACACTCTGATGCCCTGTGTGCGCAGTTCATGATCCAGTGCTCCGGTATACCCTTCAACCGCATGCTTACTGGCAGCATAAAGTGCCACATACGGCAACGGAACGATGCCGAGTATCGAACCGATATTGATGATGCGCCCGCTGCCCTGACGGCGCATATGAGGGATCACTGCGCGGCTCAACCTGACGATGCCCAAAAAGTTGGTGTCGAAAATGTGTTTGGCCTGTTCGACAGAACTCTCTTCCGCCGCCGCAGGAGCAACCCCAAAGCCCGCATTATTAACCAGAACATCGATTCGCCCCTCCAGACGCAACAGCTCCTCAATGGCGGCCTCGACAGAAGCGTCGTCCGTCACATCCAGCGCCAGTAAAGGAAATGGATGCTTTCCCGCCTGAGCGCCACGCCGGCTCGTACCATATACCGTAAATCCTGCGGCTAAAAGTTTATGACCAGACGCTTCGCCGATACCCGAGGACGCGCCGGTAACCAGTGCAACACGTTTTTTTGCCATGCTGAATAAGGCCTTCATGAGATGTTTCAGGTTTCTCATCGCTGATGAGACGACAGGCTGTAATTGATTTATGTCGGATTTACCGCTGTGCAGAACAGCCGGAAGACCGTTCTGCACAGGACACCTCATTGATTACAGTGATTTATATCGTTCTGCGGATTCATCTTGTTTGATGTCTGAAAGCAGAGCCTGACGCGAAGCATCCAGGGTGTCCCAGCGGGCAGCACTATGTAAAGGCGGAATGGTGACCCGTTCACGGCGGTCAAAACCTACCAGTGCGGCATCCACTAATTCGCCCACTTCCATGAATTTTGCCGAGTTAGTGATGTCGATACCCGCACGGTCCCAGATTTCCGTGTAAGTGCCGGCAGGGAGCACCGCCTGGATATAAATGCCTTTAGATGACAGCTCGACATTCATTCCCTGAGACAGGAAAAGCACGAAGGCTTTGGTGGCGCCGTAAACCGTCATGGCAAATTCTGGGGCGAGGCCGACGATGGAACTGATGTTGACGATCGATCCTTCGCCCGCTTGCACAAAGCGTGGTGCCACGGCACTGGCAAGTCTCGTCAGCGCAGTAACATTAAGCGCGATAAGGCTTTCTATTGAATCAGGTGTCTGCTCTGTAAAACTGCCGGACTGTGCAATACCCGCGTTATTGATAAGAATGCCAATCTGCGCGTCTTCACGCAGGCGAGCTTCGACCACAGCTAAATCGCTCGTTTGCGTAAGGTCAGCAGGCAAAACATCTACAGAAATGCCATTTTCCTGTCGCAGACGATCGGCCAGTATTTCTAACTTCGTTTTGTCGCGCGCAACCAAAACCAGGTCGTGGCCCCGGCGGGCGAACCGTTCAGCGTAAACCGCACCAATACCCGTGGATGCGCCTGTAATGAGAACTGAAGCTTTAGTCATAATTTGATCTTCTTTATTAAAGTGTAAACAGAATTCGCCATGTGCGATGTATGAAGAACCGTCACACCGGTGCTTTACTTACTGGTCTCAGTCAGCGACGGGTAATCGGTATATCCCGCTGCGCCACCGCCATAAAGAGTTTCAGGATTGATTGAGGCCAGAGGTGCGCCCGTCTTCAGCCTTTCGACCAGATCGGGGTTGGAGATGAACGGGCGACCAAACGCGAACAGATCGGCTTTACCCTGCGCAAGCTGAGCGGACGCCAGTTCCAGGTCATAGCCATTGTTGCCAATGTAGGTGTTTTTAAAACGCTGGCGCAGGGAGTCGTAATTGAACGGGGATACATCACGCGGGCCGCCCGTCGCACCTTCAACTACATGGAGGTACACGATGCCTAATGCGCTGAGTTGGTCAGCGACGTAATCATATTGCTGCTGCGGATCACTGCACGAAATCGCATTAGCAGGAGAAACCGGTGAAATACGTACGCCGGTGCGGTCAGCACCAATCTCATCTTTTACAGCCGCCGTGACTTCCAGCAGCAGGCGCGCACGATTCTCGACAGAGCCGCCGTATTCATCAGTACGCTGATTTGCGCCATCTTTGAGGAACTGTTCCAGTAGATAACCATTCGCGCCGTGAATCTCTACGCCGTCAAAGCCGGCGGCAATGGCATTGGCCGATGCCGTCCTGAAATCGTCAATAATCCCCGGTATTTCCTGCAACTCCAGCGCACGTGGCTCAGAAACATCAGCAAAGCCATTGTTCACAAAGGTTTTTGTCTCGGCGCGAATGGCTGACGGCGCGACCGGTGCAGCACCATCCGGCTGTAAATCGACATGAGAAATTCGTCCTACGTGCCATAACTGTACAAATATGCGGCCACCTTTGGCATGCACCGCGTCAGTCACTTTACGCCAGCCATCGATCTGAGCCTGCGTGTATATCCCCGGCGTATCCTGATAGCCCTGCGCCTGTGCGGAGATCTGCGTGGCTTCAGTGATCAGCAATCCTGCTGTGGCACGCTGGGCGTAGTAGGTCGCCGCCAGTTCGCCCGGTACCAGCCCCGCTCCGGCCCGGTTACGTGTCAGCGGCGCCATCACGATGTGGTTGGCCAGTGTTAGTGAGCCAAGTTCATAGGGTTGAAATAATGTCTGATTCGTCATGCTTATTCGCCCGTTAATGGTGGGTTGAGGTGTCAATATAATGATGATGATCATAATCTATAAAGTCAACACGTTTGATTACGGTCATCATCAATGTATACTTAAACTCAATTTTTAAGAGGGGCAGGAAAGCATGAAAGTGTCGAAAGAGCAGGTTCGGGAAAACCGGACACGCATTGTTGAAACGGCCTCAGAACTCTTTCGCGAACGCGGTTACGATGGCGTGGGCGTGGCGGAACTGATGTCAGCGGCAGGCTTAACCCATGGCGGGTTTTACAAGCACTTTGGTTCAAAGGCAGACCTGATGGCGGAAGCGATGAGCCGCGGATTTACGCGTTCTGCAGAAAGCACGGCAGGTGTGGACCGGGAAAAATTTATTGAATACTACCTCTCCCGACAACATCGCGATGATATGGGAAAAGGGTGCGTGATGTCAGCACTGGGCACCGATACATCCCGTCAGTCTGAATCAATCAAGGCGACATTTGCCGCCGGACTTGAACGCCAACTCGCCGTTTTAGGAGCTGAAAATGGCACGCGCGCTGACCTGATAGATACCATCGCCCATCTTGTGGGTGCACTGGTGTTGTCTCGTGCCTGCCCAGATAATTCCGCTCTGGCTGATGAAATTCTGGATGTCTGCCGTGCGCGTCTTGTTAATCATGAAGCCACTTAGGATTGAATGTGTTGGGCTTAGGGGACTTTTTTTCAGCAGTGCATATAAATAAATCACCAACGTCCGCTTCTGGCACAGAGCGGACGTTGTGCAGGCCCATGGTCTTATGATTTTTTGGCGGACGCGTACTGTTCGTCAGTGACCTTTTCCATCCAGTCGACAACTTTGCCGTCCTTCGCCTCAGCGATGGCTATGTGTGACATTGCGGTTTCGGCGGCCGCCCCATGCCAGTGCTTTATGCCAGCAGGGATCCAGACCGTATCTCCAGGTCGAATTTCGCGCACCGGGCCGTCCCATTCCTGCACCAGTCCCAGACCGGCGGTCACAATCAGCGTCTGACCGAGCGGATGCGTATGCCAGGCCGTGCGTGACGAGGGTTCAAAGGTAACGGTCGCACCACCTACACGCGCAGGTTCCGTTCCCTGGAAAGGCGCATCAATACGTACTGTTCCGGTAAAATACTCCGACGGACCTTTAACGGATGGCTTAGCGCCGCTTTGTATTACGGTAATCATGGGGGAATTCTCCTCTGAATGAGCAAATGAAACAGAAAGTGCAAGGGATACAGCAATAACAGCAAGTCTCTTCATACGGGCTCCGTTTACTGGTGCAGGTAAGAATTAATGCTGATTTAGCATCCGTAACATTATTCAGTGTAATCTTCACGCCATTGGTTGATAAGATAGACAAATATGAATAGGTATGTGCATGGCATGCAACAATGACACCTGAAAACCTGAATGATCTGCGCGCATTTGAGTCGGTGGCGCGGGAAAAAAACTTTACTCGTGCAGCTGCAATGCTGGGTATGTCTCGGTCCGGATTAAGCCATGCGATTACGGCGCTTGAAGCACGCCTGGGTGTAAGGCTGCTGATGCGCACCACGCGGAGTGTTTCACTCACAGAAGCCGGGCTGCGGCTGTATAAGACCTTACAACCGATGTTAACTGAACTGGATAATGAGCTAGCTTCACTGCGTTCTTTGAGCGACAAACCTGCAGGCATTGTGCGCATTACCGCTCACGATCACGCGATCGTATCGGTGCTCTGGCCGAGGCTACAGGCTTTGCTAAAACACTATCCGGATATTCAGATTGAACTAAGCGTTGACTATGCGCTGACCGATATTGTGGCACAGCAATTCGATGCCGGGGTCAGAGTGGGCAGCATCGTTGATAAAGATATGATTGCCGTCCGGATTGGTCCTGACTTTTATATGGCGGTGGTGTGTTCACCCGATTACCTGTGCAATAAAAGCATCCCTGCCAGACCCGGTGAGTTAACTACTCATAAGTGCATCAACCTCAGGCTACCCACGCACGGCGGGCTATATGCATGGGATTTTGAGAAAGAAGGTAAGTCGTTAACGGTACGCGTGCAGGGACAAACCGTATTTAACAATACCTATCTGATGCTACAGGCCGCTCTGGACGGGCTGGGATTTGCCTATATTCCGCTGGATCTGGCTCAGTCTTACATTGAATCGGGAAAACTTACTCCGGTACTTGAGGAGTGGTGGCCGTATTTCCCCGGATATCATCTGTACTATGCCAGCCGGCGTCAGATGCCGCCGGCACTTGCAGAGGTCATTGCAGCGTTACGATATCGCGAGGGGTAATGTGCCCATCGTTTGGGTGAGTTCAGGACCATGCCGCATGCCCGTCAATCCTGGCAGTGGAAGGGGACGTATTTAACCGCCCTCACACTTTTTCATTAACAGAAGCGCCGCTCAGGATTGGTTCAGCTCAGTAAGATTCAATCGAAAGTGTTGTTCTGGAGTAATAATTATCGATTTACCCCCATTCACATCTGATTAATTGAATAAAAATTTTTTAACCAATGTCCGCTATTCGCAAAAAGCAGACTTCAGGCCCATTATGGTTTCTGCTTTGCTGACGGAAGCAATTTTTTAGCTTCGTGAATGAGCTTTTTAATCTCTTCCAAAGGGATGCATCCTTCGTAGCAAGAAAAAGAGAATTCATGAGTTACGTCGGAATAGAAGACTTCAGCAATTTGCCGGAGCGGGGATGTTCCAGCCTCAGAAAGTTCGAGGTACATACCATCACGGATGACATCGCTTCCACAGGTTAGGTTGTATTGGATGTTAGCCATAAATATAATTTCCCATTTTCCTGTTAATGACGCCTCTGTTCGAGCGTAACAAAACATTTCCCTAAAGATACCTTTTATAGGTCCGCAAAGAGCGAAAAGCGGATGTTATGCCTTACATAATGTCCCTTTAGTTTGGAGAAGACTTAAAGGAATAAGGTAAAATTTACATGGCCGTACCCAGTTAATTCCGAAATCCGGCCATGTAAGAACTTTCCAGGTTCTGAGATGAAATCAATGGCAAGTTGATTCTAAGTGTCATTTTACTTTTCGGGCGTCTTTAACGGATGTTAAACCAGCCAGTGGTTTCCTCAATTACACGCCACAGTTTCTGGGGTATAGCAAGTTGCTCTACGTCTGATGCAGCAATACTGAGAGCAATTTTTCCTTCAGCTTTACCATCTACGAATTTAACCCAGTCTGGGTTCATGACCATACCCTGGCCTACTGCCGTCAAAGATACCCCTGCTTTAATAGCATCTTCGGCTAGCTCTGGTGTTCGCAACTGCCCGGCAACAATCAGAGGTATACGTTCTGCAAGGTGATCGCGCACAATTTCAATGACTTTGGGGCCGTTCGGTGCATCAACTGGTCTGGCTTCAAGTGCATTACCGAGTGATACATGAAGATAATCAATACCCTCATCTATAAGGTGGTCAACTAGCTGAAGCGACTCATCAATACGCAACCCATCATCGTAATGCTCATCCAGTGAAATGCGGTATCCCATCAGGAAGGGATTAGTTGCATGCTCAGCAATCGTTTTACGCACACTCTCGATGACGCTGAGTGGGAAATGCATACGATTTTTGAGAGAGCCGCCCCATTGATCTTCTCTATGGTTGGAATGAGGTGAGAAAAAGTTCTGAAGTAGAAAGCCATGAGCACCATGTAACTCAACACCATCAAATCCTGCTTCTATTGCACGGCGAGTTGCTTCCCCGAAATCCTGAATAACAGTTTCGATTTCAGTGCATGTCAGTTCACGAGGGGTAACGGACGGCGCGAAAGGACCGGCGTCACCGGGAATAGCGCTTGCAGCAACAATATCCGTAACCAGTTCAGGGCTGGTTTTCACACCTGCATGGAATATTTGTAAGATTGCCGGTGCTCCACCGCTTTTTGCAGCAATAGCCAGGCGCTTCAAACCGGGAATAAATTTGTCGTCATACGCAGCAAACTCTCCCGTAAACCCAATGCCGTTTTGCTGAACATGTGTACAGCCAGTAATGACCAAACCGATGTCCTGAACGCGTCGACGATAATATGCTTCTTCCTCATGAGATACTGTGCCGTCATCATTACCAGCCCAGGTCGTCATCGGGGCCATCACAATACGGTTGCGCAGCGTCACACTTTTACCAAGTGGAAATCTTTCAAGTAGTGGAGTTTGTTTCATGGATAGTCATACCTATGCGAGATTTTTCTTGAAGAAAGGAGCCAGTTTACTCGCTGCAACCGTTGCACCCTGACCATCATAGAGGTCCATATGTGTGGCACCCGGAATGATATGCAGCGTTTTTTGAACAGAGGCCGCAGTGTTATGTAATTCCTGGCTATGCCAAAGCGATCCTGCCTTACTACCGGCTACAATCAGAAGTGGTTGTGTTAAATAGACATCCGCCCCTTCAAAACCGGTGAAAGAAGCCAACGTACTGATACTTGTCATCAGCATTTGATTGGTAGAAGTCGGATATTTTCCACGTTCGGTTAGATAGTAATCCGCCGCTTCCTGAAGATCTTTTGGGGCACTGGTATCACCCAATTTGGGCACATAGTTGACATAAACTGGTGCGCCGCCTGCTGCTTCGACTGTGCGCTGTTTAGCAACCGCATCCAGAGTTGGAATGAGTTCAGATTCTGATGTTGTTCCCTCCCAGCCTTTACGGGTCGCCGCTCCAACATCTACGGCACTGACCGTTGCCAGCGCTTTGATTCTGCGTTCCGTCATTGACGCTTTAACCGTAATACCACTGCCTGCACAAACGCCTAAAGCGCCGATTCGATTATTATCGACATAAGGGAGAGTAGTCAGGTAATCGACTGCGCTATAGAAATCGACGACTCGCTTCATGGGATCATCAACAAAACGCGGTAATCCACCACTGGCCCCCTGATGGGAGGCATCAAACGCCAGGGTGACAAATCCTTCTTTAGCTAGTTTGAGTGCATAAAGTCCAGCTGTCTGTTCCTTAACACCACCACCAGGGTGGATAACGACGACACCAGCATATTGACGGTTTTCGCTGAAATCCGGGGGGACGTAGACATTTCCGGACATCATTATCTCATTGTTCCGGAACAGGACGCCGGTGACCGTGATGCCATCTACGCGTGTAGTGGTGCCAGATGTATTAGGTGTAGGTGGGAGCATGGCTGAAGCATGACCCGCCATCAGTAATCCTGCTGAGGCCACTGAACTCGTCAGTATAAAATTACGGCGACTTAGCCCACCTGTTTTTATATTCATTGCAAGACTCCTTCATATACACGATGGCGGCCCTAGCCGCTTAACGAACAGGGGTTGTTTCAGCAGTCATCTTAATCTCTTAAGTATTGAGAAATTAGATGCTTAATTTCGCATGGGCTTAGAAGGAGGTTTTATTAATAGGATTATAAGTAACTAAGTTCGATGTGGAGCAGGACAAACAGCGCTCAAAGGTTATGGGGCACGGAGTGCTTCGAGCACGAGTGAAAATGCCGGAGAATGTTGTAGACGGCTGGGGTAGTAAAGATGATAGGGGGGGCGCGGCGGACACCAGTCTGTAAGCACCTGGACTAACATCCCGTTTTCAAGATAATTCTCCACGGTATCTAGCGGCAGATAAGCAAGTCCCAGTCCATCAAGAGCTGCCTGCCTCATCATATTTATTGTGCTGAAAGTCGCTCGTCCATCAATACGGACCTTAATTTCCCTCTTATCATTGCGAAACTCCCAGATATAGAATCCGCCATGAGTGGGCAGGCGTAATCTGATACAGCTATGATCGTTTAAATCACCAGGCGTTCCCGGATAGGTCTTCCCCATGAAATAAGAGGGCGCTCCGACCACTGCAAAACGGAAGTCTCTGGCAAGGGGCAGGGAAACCATATCCTTATCGACCTGTTCGCCCAATCGAACGCCAGCATCATAACGCTCAGCGACAATATCTTTGAGTCCGTACTCGCTGATAATTTCAATGTTGATATCGGGATACTCAAGTATAACCGGAGCGAGTTTAGGCCAAAGAATTGTATCGGCTGCATGTTCAACGGCAGTAATACGCACAGTTCCGGCTGGTTTTTCTCTCAACCCGCTGAGGGCCGAGATCTCACTTTCAATTTCGTCAAAATGTGGACCTATACGAGAAAGTAGCCGCTCACCAGCTTCTGTCACAGAAACGCTACGCGTGGTACGGGTAAGAAGACGAAGGCCAAGATCTGCTTCAAGAGTCCTTACCGTGTAGCTCAGTGCCGACTGCGAGACACCTAACTGAGCGGCCGCTTTTGTGAAACTTTTTTCACGGGCAACTGCGATAAAAGCTTGATAATCGTTCACATTTTTTCGGCGCATCTATTGACCAAGTTCTTTTGGATTAATATTTCTTACTCATAAAATAATTCCTGGCGTGGAGGTTTGTCTATTGGTAACGATCCAACGTTCCTCATCCACGACAAGTATCCATTAGCACTCACTAATGCTCAATAGAACCAAAGCTTACCAACTTCCGCTTCTGGCACAGAGCGGACATGCGCGCGTGGCAAGGTCTGCTATGAGCGAAAAGCGGACGTCAAATGATAGCTAAAGGGATGTTCCCCACTTTAAACACAATCACCCAGCGCCGAACCAATCATCGAGTAAACCTATTGTCGCAATAGTTAGCGAGATCACAATACCAGCACTTATTGTTAATCAGTTAATAGTAACTATGGTTATTATTATCCCATCGAAAGCAAATACGCTTTCAACTATACAAACCAAGGATAAAGACCATGAAAACAATTAAAGCTATGTCTATCGCCGCCGTTGCCGCTCTTTCACTGATGTCAGCAGCCAGCTTCGCGCAGAGCGTTACCGCAACGTCCCTGACTATGGACGGTGCTGAGGCCAAAATCGCCGCGCAGGCCCAGCAGCAGGGCGCGCAGTACAAAATCATTGAGGCCAGCAACGGCAATGTCGTTCACATGACCGCTGAGCTGTACAAATAACGGATGGTCGCAAAAGGAAGTGCCAGAAGAGGTCGCCTACGGGCGGCCTTTTTTGTATCTGAACCGTTATACAGGCAAATTGAACAGAACATCTCAGCAGCGAACCTAAGAAGTGCCTTCAGCTGGCGTTCCCTGGTGAAAAACCAGAGTCCAGTGTCCTTTATCCGAATACAGCCAGCAGGAAGAACGCAATGCAGGACGAGTGCCGTCAGCATAAGTCGTCCGGTAGTGAAGCATGGCGCAGCCTTCACCCATTTCGGTGAGTCGGAAATTACTGCTGATAATAGGCGATGCAGTTTTCTCGTTTAATAGCGACGTGATCGTCTCTGAACGGTCAACCATCACGCCTGAACGTGTGATTTCCAGGAATTCAGGGTGGAGAAGCCGCTCAAGCCACTCCCGGTCGTTTCGCCTGTCATCGTGAAGGCTGCATTCCAGCAACCTGAGCGTTTCCAGAAGCATTTTGCTTGTCCTCAAGTGATCCTACCGGATGCTCTGTTCTAACATAAAAGTGCGTCACTGAACCGCTGTAGGCTCTCAGTGTGGTTGGAACTTAGAGGCAGTTTTGAGCGAGAAGCGGAAGCCAAATTGCTTTCCTTTGCGGGTCAGGGGGTGCCAACAAAGCTCGGCAATATTCAGGAAACATATTTGTTGATCCGGTAAATCTCAGTGCTAAAAGAAAAGAGCAGTTTTTTTGGATTCGTTTTGTTTACTGTTCCTGATACCCAACCCATAAGAGAAAGTCAGAAAATGATTAAGTCAGTTCATCCAGCGACAACCGTTACCACCACCGGAACTTTCGGCGGCGTGGGCGTATCTGTGACTGGCTCCTGACAAAACAGACTCTGACTCCCCGCCAGACCGGACGGGGAAGAAAATTTCTCCGTTCATGACTTACTGAATGGAGATACATCATGATTTCATCTGAAAATGCGCTTTTAGTTATCGATATGCAGCAGGGACTTTTCCGTGGTCCCGCCTCACCGTATTTTGCCGACTCGGTTCTGTCTAACATCTGCTTGCTGATTGAAAAAGCGAGGCAGGCTAAGGTGCCCGTGTTTTTTGCCCGCCACACCGGACCTGATGATTCTCACTTCTCTGAGCAAAGTCCGTCGACACAACTGATACCCGAAATGAATGTGAACGCTGAGCACGATGTCGTGTTTATCAAAAAGTACCCCAACTGTTTCCGGGATACGAACCTGCAGCATCAGCTCAGCCAGCGAGGTGTTAAGGAACTGGTTATCGCCGGGATGAAAACAGAATTCTGTGTGGACACTACCTGCCGCGCAGCACCGGAACTGGGATTCAGGACCGTGCTGATTTCAGATGCGCACACGACAATGGATAACAATTACCTTTCCGCAAATGAAATCATCAGCCACCACAACGTCATACTAACTGGCCCGTTTGTGTCGCTCGTGACAGCAGCTGACTGGGCCTTTCACTCTGAGAAATGAGTTGAGACTGAGAGCCGCCCTCAGGGCGGCTAAGGTGCTTAAAGTCCACTTCTGGCACAAAGCAGAAGTGCGTCTTAGACAAGGTCCGCTATGAGCGAAATGCGGACGTTGCTAACCTGTCAATATATTAACCAACATAAATCAGGTTGTTTTGGCTGTAAATCCTAGTCTGGCTTAAATTTATCTTATTAAATACATCAATTTTTTACTGTGGAACTTTAAAACAATAAGATGTTAGATGAGGTTTTATGTAAAAACATTATTCTTAATCAACCCACCCCTATCAGACTACAAATCAAGAAATTCAGTCAAGAGATAATCAGTCATCTCACTTTCCATATTTTTAATTAATTTCAATTGTTATTGATCACCCTGCTAAAAGTATCACTCTGATTGTTGGTTTTAATTCCTATCGATTATGATTAATGTATAATTTCTACCTGGTCCTTAAATCCATTTTACTATGTATTCAAATGAATGCTACGATGCAGAACTTGATTGCAGAATAGATGTAATATTATTGGATATCAAGTTCTGGGAATAGCAGGCGGACAACGCTACTAATAACGCAGATAAGTACTTTGCAATGATTGTCATAGCTGATAAGGTCGCGAGGCTTCAGATAGCTCTGGATATTAAAAAAAGAAGAGTGAAGACGTATTGGATTGTCAATTAGCTTTAAAGATTGAATTTAAAAAAAGGCGCTCAATGAGCGCCAGGCGATCCTACATAGTAACTCAATGGTTACTTTTTATTGGAGACTCAAATTCCAATCTCATCTTTAACCCAAGAGCGCGCTTTCTTGACAGTTTCTAAAGGCGGTGCTTTTTCGGGGTCTTGTTCTGCTTCAATAATTATCCAACCATCATAGGTTGAATCTTTAAGGTAATTAATTACTGGAGCGTAATTAACAATGCCGTCTCCAGGAACTGCGAATAAACCGTTTCTGACTGCATCATTAAAACTGAGGTTATTGTTGATCACATTGTTTAAAACATCGCCTCTCACATCCTTCATATGAATGTGTGCAACACGATTGCCGTAGTTTTCAAGTACCCAGCCGATATCCACGCCTGCCGCGGTTGCGTGGCCACAATCAAGCACGATACCTACTAAATCATCAGTTGCTTCAAGGAATGCTTTCAGCTCATCGTTAGTTTCAACCACCATCATCAGGTGATGATGGTAAGCGAGGCGCAGGCCATAAATTTTCAACAGTGAGAAAGCCAGGTTATTCACTTTCTGTGCGTACTGCTCAAGGCTAATATTCGCTAAGGCTGGAGACAGGGATAATGGCTCATCCAGAGGTGCACTTCCGGGCATTGCCCCACATTCTCCATAAACCATAACTTTTGCACCAAGTGACTTCAGAAGCAATGCATGATCGTGAACAGCTTCAAGCTCTTCTTCGAAACTACGTTCGATAAGGAATCCGTTAAACCAGCCAGAGGCTAACTTGAGTTTTGCGTTGGAAAGTATTGGCTGAAGTTTATTAACTGTTCTGGGGAATTTACGACCTAACTCAATCCCTTCATAACCCGCTGCCGCGGCTTCTTCAAGACAGGTTTCCAGCGGGATATCACCGCCAAGATCTTCCAACACGTCATTTGTCCAGGACAGTGGGCTAACGCCAACACGAATACGCTTTGATACGCTCATAATTCTATCCTTCAAAATAAAAAGCATCGCTTCCGATGACCTGAGAAACGATGCTAAGTAGGTTCTCAGAGACTCTGAGGAAATTTCAGTATTACAAAGTGAACGCTTCGCGGAAGGATTCTAACGCCACCACCGAATCACCTGATGCCCAACCTTCCAGTGCTACTACGCCGTAATAATTGATACCCTTTAGGGCACGAGCAATGGCTTTATAGTTGATTTCACCTGTTCCCGGTTCTTTACGGCCCGGAACGTCAGCAACCTGAATTTCACCGATATGCTTCTCACTTCTCTTGATTAGTTCTACCAAATTACCTTCGCCAATCTGAGCGTGATAAATATCCAGGTTCATTTTCAGGTATGGGCTGTTTACGGCGGCAACCAACGCCAGAGTGTCTTCCGCTTTTGCAAAAGGCGTACCCGGATGATCAACAGCAGTATTAAGGTTCTCTAGTGTGAAAACCTTGCCTGCCTTCTCTCCCAACGTAGCGAGTGCATCCAGAGTGCTCTTCGCTTTCAGCCACATTTCACCAGTAACAATTTCAACAGGTTTCACTGGCAGGCCAACATTGTTCAGACCAGTACCGTGCAAGTTGAGAGAAGGACAGCCAAGGCGACGTGCAACTTCGATTGACTCATTAGCGCTGGAAAGCAGCTTAGCAATCTCACCACTGTCGGTAAGATTGCCAGAGATATATCCGGTCATTGAAGTGATACGAGCACCGATTTTAACCAGCGCATCAATGTCTTTCTTGGTCCAGTCCCAGATTTCAACACCGAAGCCCATAGCGTGAATACGTTCTACGCGCTCAAGAAATGGCAGGTCGAGAAACACCATTTCTGCGCAGACGGACAATGAGTAGTTAGACATCTAAAATCCTTAAAGATTGATTGGCTGAGACTGTTGAACAGAAGCAATGCATGCCAGTGCGATTTCCAGTGCGTTGCGCGCATCTTCGCCAGTTGCTTTCGGGATTTCACCAGTAGCAACACAACGAACGAAGTCGGTCAACTCAGCCACATAAGCGTCACGCAGCAGATCGGTATCACGACGAGCAGTATCAATAGAGATGCCCTCGGTGGTGTAACGCACACAGTTGTTCACATTGATGTTGCCAGCCTGCAACATGCCTTTGCTGCCGAACACTTCACCACGAACGTCATATCCATAAACGGCCTGGAAATTAGCTTCAGCAGTGGCGATCGCGCCATTATCAAAACGAATGTTCACTACGGCGGTGTCCAGTAAACCGCGATCTTTAAAATCAGGACGCACTAACGCATCGGCAACGGCATAAATCTGAGTCGGTTTCGCGCCTGGGTTCAGATGCAGAAGGATGTCAAAGTCGTGGATTAATGTTTCCAGGAAAATTGTCCAGTGTGGGATTGGCGTTGGATCACCCAGACCTGGGTCACGCGTGATTGAACGAAGCAGTTGAGGCACGCCAATCTTACCTGCTTTGATCTCTTCATAGGCTGCAGCGAAACCGCTCACGAAACGACGGTTAAAGCCAACTTGCAGAGCTACACCGGCTTCTTTAGCCGCGTTGATGGCTTTATCAGCCTCTTCCAGCGTGACAGCCATTGGCTTTTCACAGAATACACCTTTACCTGCTTTAGCTGCGGCTATAACCAGCTCAGCGTGAGTACGAGCTGGTGATGCAATGACCACTGCGTCGATTTCTGGATCATTCAGCATTGCCTGTGGGTCGGTATAAGATTTTTGCGCGCCCAGCTTAGCGGCCAGCTTGTCAGCGGCACCCGGAACAGGATCTGCAACTGCGACTAATGTTGCACCTGGAATACGTTGGGCAACCGTTTCACCGTGGAAACTGCCCATACGACCTGCGCCAATCAGACCAACGCGCACAATATTTTTAACAGACATGTAACTCTCCTCAGTATGTAGGGTATTTACGGCTTACTTTGTGATACAGATTCTGGTGTGATGAGCGGTTGCTCATGACCAAAACGACGGGATTTTGAAAGCATCAATGGTTCGATATGCTCCAGCGAGACGCCTTTAGTTTCCGGCAGGAAGCGGCCAACAAACCAAAACGCGATGACACTGAATCCTCCACATAACAGCAGCGGGAAAGCGCCATTGAAGTGTTCCATCAGCACTGGGCTTCGGTTCATCATTGGGAAGCTCTGCGTCACGATGAAGTTTGAAACCCATAGGGAACAGAACGCGTAGCCCATGGCGACAGCTCGCATACGGTTCGGGAAAATTTCGGAGATCAGCAGCCATGCACCAAGACTCCATGACAGGCCAAAAACAAAAATAAAACCGACTAATCCCACAACCGGTAAGTAGCCTTTTGCTTCATTCATGAATGCCCAGGAAGTGAAGAACAGAAAGGCCGCACCCCCCAATGCTCCCCAGCGCAGCAGGGGAATACGGCCTACCCGGTCAAATGCAACCAGCGCAATGCTTACACCGGCAAGCAGCGCCAATCCAAGGAATATGCTCTGGAATAGCGAATCTTGGGTATTACCGGTGACGTTCTGTAATAACGATGGTGCGAAGTACATCAGGATGTTGATGCCCGAAACTTGCTGAAGGACGGCAATCGCACAACCGATCCAAAGAATGTAAGAGGCTTTTTTGTCTTTCAGGATGCCGCGCTGCGGTTGACCATCGTTTGAGGCAGAATCTGCAGCGATAGAACCACGAATCGCGCTATAAAGGCGTTCAGCATGTGCTGCGTTTGAAAGAGAGGTGAGCACCTTGAGTGCTTTTTCTTTCTTGTTGTGCATCGCATACCAACGTGGTGATTCCGGCATAAAGCAAGCCATTATCAGGAACAGCACGCAGGGAACCAATGCCGATGCCAGCATCCAGCGCCAGCCCATAGAAACGATCCATTCGTGAGCTGCTCCCTTAGCAATCAGATAGTTGACCACATAAACAACCAACTGACCGCTTACCATCAGCATTTGCTGCATACCCAGCATGCGGCCACGCAAATCTTTCGGCGATACTTCAGCGATATAGAGAGGCGTGACCGCTGAAGCCATGCCTACAGCCAATCCACCTATCAAACGGTAAACAACAAACCACGTCAGGTCATTGGCCAATGCCGCGCCAATAGCCGAGATCGCGAACAAAATTGCGGTAATGATCAGTGTCGATTTGCGCCCGATGCGGTCAGTCAAGCGACCGACCCCCCAGGCACCAATGACGCATCCCAAAATCACGTTAGAAACAGCCCAGCCACTTTCCGCTGGTGAGAGCGATAAATGTTCGGTTAAGGGATCAATAACGCCAGAAATAACGGAGGCGTCATAGCCGAGAATGATTCCACTGACTGAAGCGATGGCACAGATGAATATGAGGTAAGGCACATTGTGCTTTCGTGTAGACATTTCATTACTTCTCCACGTTGGTTTTTTTAAGTTATTTGTCTTTGTAGGTAAGACATAACTACCTAGCAACGGGTGTGCCAAGTCACACTCCACTGTTTTATAAGGAAATAAAAAAAGACATCGATCACAAAGTGTTTATTAAAAAGACATGTCTTCGTAACATGTCTATAGAATGGACACATTCAAAGCTGCAAAGAATGAAATCTATGGACCATTTTCACGAGATGACTTGGGACGAGGAATGGGAGCTTATCGCGAAGCTTAACCATGAGCAGGGATTTGCCGAGTACAATGAAAAACTGGGAATGGCCTGGAAAGCCTTCGAAAAGGGCGATACCCCTAAAGGCCTTCGTTCGGCTATTCACGCATCATGGTTACGTAGCCATACGGAAGGCATTAATGCGTATCGTTTTGAATATCAGTTCTGCGATGAGAGCGAGTTACGAAGAATACTGGCGCGGAACGCGCTGTTCATCTCCATCGCGCGCGACATCATGCGTAATCTGCTTGCCTACAATCCTGATGGCCACATTAATCTGACCGATGCCAATGGCATAACACTGCATTTTTGTGGCCAAGATTTAACGCCAGTAGGCAGTATTCTCAGTGAGGCCATATCAGGCACCAACTGCACTGGCCGGTGCCTGAAAGAGAATAAGTTGGTTTATATGCTCAGCGCAGAGAACTATAAAGAGGCGCTGCGCATTCGTGGCAAACATTGTGCGGCTGCCCCTATCAGGGACGAGAACGGCGTTATGCTTGGCGTTCTGACTTTGACTGCAAACCCCGGTTGTTTCCACTATCACACGCTTGGAACCGTCCAGGCCGCTGCCGAGGCGATTTCACAGCAGCTTATTTTGCGACATCTGGTGAATGAGCAGGAATCAGTGATGGAATCGCTGAATGAAGGTGTTCTGGTCGTCAGTGAACAAGGCATTATTCGGCAGATAAACCGTTATGCCCGTGAAGTGCTCGGCATACAGGGGGATGTCCGCTTCCGGGATGCTGATGAAGTATTACTTCCTGAAGGTTGCTCGTTGAGGGAGTTGCCAGCCTGTAAGGATCGAAATATTGCTCTTTGCCCAAGCCCTGATTCACGTATTTTATGCGTGATTTCAGTTGTCGTTACTCCCGAAGGTGGTCGCGTCATTTCAATGCGTGATAACCGACGTGTGCGAGATATCACGCGTCGTGTTATTGGCAGCAGCGCCAGCTACAACTTTGATATGATCCTCGGCCAGTCAAAAGTAATGCAGGATACCCGTAATAAAGCTCGAAATGCCGGACGCAGTGACAGCACCGTGCTTCTGACAGGAGAGAGCGGAACGGGCAAGGAGTTATTTGCTCAGTCTATCCATAATGGCAGCACCCGCAATACCGGTCCGTTTCTTGCGGTAAACTGTGGCGCGATTCCTCGTGATTTGGTGCAAAGCGAATTATTTGGCTACGAAGATGGCGCCTTCACCGGTTCGAGACGCGGTGGTGCAGCGGGCAAATTTGAACTGGCGGATGGAGGAACACTATTCCTCGACGAAATCGGTGATATGCCTCTTGAAGCTCAGGCAAGTCTGTTAAGAGTGTTGCAGGAGGGTGAAGTGATGCGTATCGGCGGTAAACGACCGCTGAAAGTGAATGTACGTATCGTAGCTGCAACCCACCGCGATTTGAAAAAAGATATTGAAAATGGCTCTTTCCGTCGAGATCTCTTCTTTCGCCTGAATGTGATCAGCTTGCCGATTCCGCCATTACGTTCGAGAAAAGAAGATGTTAAAGAGTTGGCTAACTGGTTCTGCGAAAAAATCTGTCGCGCACTCAATCGAGAACGCGCATTCTTTTCCAGCTCGGCGTTGCAGTTGATGGAAAGCTACGACTGGCCAGGAAATGTGCGTGAGCTGGAAAATATCGTTGAGCGAACCATAAATCTGACGGAAACGGACGATATCCGAGATAAGGACCTTCCAGAGGAGCTTCGTCTACCCGCTTATGCTGATTTAGGTCTACCACGTGAGAAAGTGAAAAGTTTCAATCTTAAGGATGGCGAAAAGACGTTGATCGAACTTTGCCTGATGGAAAAACTGGGCAACATGCGACAAGTCGCCATCGCGCTTAATCTTTCACGCGGTGCACTGTATAACAAGATGAAGAGATATGGGATTGAACCCAGTGATTACCGCAGATTAAACCATGAAGCTTGACCCCTACAAAACACACAATTTTCATCAGGAGGTCTGCATATCGCTACTCCTGAACTTTAACAGGCCAGAGTAAGCAATCAATTTTTGCATTCCTTACATCCATCACTGACAGTGCGGAATGGTGGCGCACTACGTTTGCAAAAATTGCTGGCGTGGTGATTACCACGCAAAATCAGGTATTCAGGTGGATAGTTTGCTTCGCTAGCTAATGAAAAAAAGTGCGGGTTTAATCAAGTTCGATGCGGTACGAACCTGCAAAGGTTTGCATTAATAATGCCTTTATGAGCGAGGACCGGACATATTAAATTCGGCTATTCTATTGGTTTCTGTGGTCAGTAAAAATTACCATGCATTACCCTCCCACTATTCAGAATTCATAGATTATATGAGGAAATTACAAAAACTAATTGCCGCTGAGCGTACCGCTTTTTCGCCTTACTCAAGCCTATCTTCAAAGTCGATATCACGTATCGCATCAAAATGCCGAAAGGATGAAGTTGCAGATGCGCATATCCTCATTATGCAGCTCAAATCCGAGTTGGCCACAGTTGCTGATTGGGATGGAGATACACAGGATGACATCTGGAGGGCCATCGAACTGTACAGATCGATCATGCTAAAAGTTAGAGAATAAATGGTTGGAGTACGCTTTTGGCTTGAAACCACCAAAGTACATGGGCGAAAGGGCTGCTATGAGCCAAAATCGGCCGTTCAGGTTAAAAATAAGCTTAAGGTTATGTCCATGTAGCCGTGGTATATCAGACAGCCTGGTAGGCTGGTCTGATATTATCCCCATTCGATCCGATATCGTTTTCTTCGGTGCGCTCCCCACCTTCCTGTCCGGTATTCAGTAAACCACAGGGTTCTGTCATCATTTTTACCGCATTCTCATTGGACGTTCTATGTGTAATGTATTTGGTACAACATAGATTTCGCCCGAACTGACGTGGACGTAGCCGTCTCAAAAATTAATACGCAACTCACTCTCACTAACTCGAAGGTGTTGCCAAAAATTCCGGTCGCTGTTCGGCCAGCAATGTAAATCTGGTTACTTCCGGATACAACGTACGGCTGATGGTATCCGGCAGCATCGATTCTGTAAAACGCCAGGCTACTGCGATACTGATACCGGCCACTGAAAGCATGTCAGGATGACTTTCCCGCAGCCCGTTCTCCAGCGTCTGCCAGGCACCATGAAGTTGTTGAGTTACCCGATTCAGCCAGGGTTGATGCTGTTTTTCTACCGGTCTGAGACGCTGTTCGTACACAATCTGCACCGCTTTTTCACAGGCAGCCAGGGCGAATCCGGTAAGATGCAAATCTCTCAGATCTTCCGCTCTGGACGCTGATGTGGGTGCAGGTGAATGACCGAAATATTTCTCAAGGTAATTAATGATTAATGTTGAATCGATCAGCACCTGATTATCATCTGTGATAAGCGTTGGTACTTTAACGGTTGGATTAATTTTCGTTAAGGCATCAAAATCGCTGAATACCGAAAGCGGCTGTTGTTCGAATTGCATACCCAATATTTTCATGTAGATAGCAACCCGTCTGACATAGGGTGAATCCAGCATTCCGATTAGGATCATAGCGCTACCTCATATTATGTTGATTAACAAAATCAATTAACTGTGCGGCGACAGGCAAAGGGGCATCTTCCATTAAAAAGTGTCCGGCCTGTTCATAGATATGCAGCATGGATGAGGCAATGTCGCGCTGCAAACACCTTCCATATTCAACGGGCTGCCATTCATCTTCGGCGCCCCATAAAATCTGCACAGGCAGCTGGAGTTGCGGCAATTTTTCTGCAAAGTCACTGGTGTAACAGGCATTATAATGCGCAACCTGATGCTGATAAAACGAGGGCTGGCCCACCACGCCACAAAGAGGTGCGAGATAACTTTCCAGCCGCTGCTCTGTCATAAGATGCTTATTGAAAACAGCCATCTTTAACTGACGAGACATAGCGCGGTAATGCTCAGTGGCAGGGATCAGTGCATAATCCACATAGTTATCCCGCATAGCTTTCCATGTGGGCGAAGGCCAAGAGTTGTAACTCGGAATATCGGCAATCGTAAGCGTCTTCAGCAGGGATGGGTTGTCGAATGCCAGTCTGAGTGAAATTGCCCCGCCGATATCGTGACCAAAAAGATGTATTTTTTCGAGCTGCCAGTGTTCCAGCAGTTTCAGCAGATAACCGACTTGTGCGGAAACCGAGGTATCAGCCGTCAACGGGCGCTCTGATGCGCCGAACCCAGGCAGGTCATACAGGTGAACGTGAAAACCCGCATCGACAAATGCCGGCACCAGTGACTGCCAGATTACCGAGTGTGCGGGCGTGCCATGAACCAGCACCAGAGGTGTACCTGAACCATGGACCCCGGTTGCAATGCGACAACCTTTTATCAAAACGTCTTCATTCAGTAATGGGTTGTTAGCGGACATTAGCTTTCTCCATTGTGATTGTTCCTTCCAGGCTATCCGTTGACTGCATATGACACCAGTGACATTATTTCCATCTGCAAACCCACTTTTGTCATACAAAAATTAATAAACGACTCTCTGTCGATGCGCTCAGAGTATTCAGAACCGTGGTGCAAACGGGCAATATGAGTAGGACTGCTTTACTTCTTAACCTGAGCCAGTCCGCTGTAAGCTGGAAGCTCAGACGACTTGAAGATCAACTTCAATGTCAGCTACTTACGCGTATCGACGGAAAAGCCGTTCCGACAGAAAAGGGCAGCGTTCTGCTACGCCATGCGGAAAAAATCCTCACTGAACACGATCATGCCGTGGCGTATTTTTCGCCTTCGGAACTCCGTGGCAAGCTGCGAATTGGGGTCACTGAACATATCTCAATGACAGAAGTATGCGGGGTCATTTCAAACTTCAGTCACCATCATCCCGAGGTGGATGTACAACTGGTGGTGGAGCAAAGTCATCTATTGCGTCAGCATTTTTCTGAGGGAAGTCTGGAGATCATCTTACATCAGGATTTCGCGGGCACGGCATCGCCGGAAGATAGGGTATTGTGGAGTGAAAAATTATACTGGTGCGCAACGCCTGCCTGGCTGCATGAATCGGATAAGAGCCTGAAGCTTATTACCTGGGGACCCGATTGCTATTACCGTAACCTGGCTGAGGAGAAACTTCGGCAGGCAAAAATTCCATTTTCTGTGATGCTGGAATGTCCTTCAGTAGCAGGTATGCTTGCGGCGATAACCACCGGACTGGGGGTGGGAATACTCAATCAATACAGCGTAGAGAAAACGATTTGTAATGTGTCTGAACTTGAGAAATTGATGCCTCTGCCGTCGGTTGATTGCCTGCTTCGCCTGAATAGACACTGCTTCAATCCCGCGAGCGAGGCCTTCTGCGAGATGCTGACCAGGCTGATGCATAAGCCCGCTATTAATTGATGAATACAACGCGATATTAGTCATGTCCGCTTCTGGCACGAAGCGGACGCGCGCCGCAGGTCCGCTATGAGCGAGAAGCAGACTCTTTTGCTTTGGATTAAATCATCTTCTTAGCATGGTTTAAAATCACAACCAGTGGCGGGTTCTGCAAAAAGAATGTCTGGTAAAGTCTGCGTCAGAAAGTCATAAGGATTCGTGCTCCCTTCTATGCGTATACGTACCATAACTCCTTCATAACTATGAATGAGCAGCTTTGCCGCGCTTTCCGGCGACATCACCGGCGATAAAGTCTGAGCATGCTGAGCGTCATTAAATACGTTTATCAGATCGCGCTCCCAGCAGGAAAAAAACGACAGCAGTTTTTGCCGAATTTTTTCACTGTTTACCGAACTTGTCTGTCCAATAATACCCGCCAGGCAGCCTGTTGCTTCAGGATCTCGCTCAATATATTCCCTATGCCCGTTAAGCCAGCTCATCAGGCGCATGCGGGGAATCATGGCACTGTCCAGCAACGTATCTGCCCGGAGTTGAGCAAAAGTCTCGATATAGGCGTCAAGCGTGGCACAGGCAAATTCTTCTTTACTCGGAAAGAGATTATAAAAAGACCCTTTAGGCATTCCTGCCTCACTCAGAATCGTCGTGATCCCCCCGCCTTCGTAACCCTTCCTCATGAAAACTCGTATACCAGCTTGCAAAAGACGTTTGCGCGTGTCACTTTTCGCCATAATAATTAGACCATTCTACTTTTTTGTAAGACTAACATAGGCAGGGATAAAAGATGCCACTTATTAATACCGTGAGCGGGCACACTCTGGGGCTGATTATGGTGTGCCTTTCGGCCATCCTGTGGAGCTCAGCGGGATTTTTCGTGAGAATGATCGATATGAACACATGGGCTATGGTCGCATGGCGCTCACTGTTTGCTTTCCTGTCGCTGATTCTTTTGCTCGCGTGGGGCGGGTATCTACGCCGCTTTTCATTCCGTAATGATGTGGGCTTAAAAGGTCTGATAACTGCTGCCGTAATGGCAATTTCTATGTTTTGCTACGTAGCGGCACTAAAACTCACCAGCGTCGCAGGCGTGATGACCGTCTATGCCACAATTCCTTTTTTTGCTATGGGGTTGGGCTGGCTGATACAGAGTAAAGAAATTACGAAACGCGCGCTTATCTCCGCAGCAGTTAGCCTCGTCGGCGTTGTAGTTATGGCTGCCTCCGCATCAGGTACGGGCGATACGGCAGGTAACGCTTTGGCTCTTATAATGACTGCCGGGTTTGCCGCCAGCATTGTTATGTCCGGAAAGTGGCCGGAAATGAACCTGCCTGCAGTCACAGCTCTGGCTTGTGCCCTCTGCGGAGCGTTCTGCGTTGCGATGATGCCACAGGGTCTCCCTGTTCCAGGTATGCATGACATCTTATGGTTAATTGCTTTTGCGATGTCCACACAGAGTATCAGCTATCTATTGTTCATGGCAGCAAGCCGGCATCTTGACCCTGCAGAGGCCAGTCTGATTGCACAAGCTGACATCGTATTGGGGCCCATGTGGGTCTGGGTGTTCTTCAGTGAATTGCCAGCCAATAATACGTTGTTGGGTGGAGCAATAACCTTTGTTGCAGTCACGGGTTACCTTGCAGGTGAGTATTACCTGAAAAGAAATTCAGCACGGAAAAACTGAACGCTTTCGTTGTGTATGGATATACCTGATCGTTTTCAAATCATTCGCTTACAACGTCTGCTTCTGGCACAGGGCTGCTGTTGCAGCCCTGACATGTTCGACTTCAATCGATTCAGATATCTCCAGGGCATCATCGACTTTAATGCCTGGGTAACGAACTGTGCGTTCGAGTTTTTTATGGCCCAACAGTAGCTGGATTACCCTCAGATTTTTTGTTTTCTTGTAGATTAGATAAGGTTTAGTTCTGCGCATAGAATGCGTACTGTAAAGCGAATCGTCGAGACCGAGCTTCTCAATCCATCCATGAAAAATACGGTTATATTGCCGGGTTGAGATGTGACGTTCTGAGCTGACGCGGGACTGGAGTAGATAGTCGCCACTTCGCAGGTGAGCCATTTTGATCCAGGCCGTTACTGCCTCCCTGGTTCCTTTTGTCAGTTCAAACTGAACAGGACTCCCCATTTTTTGCTGGAGCACAGTCGCTCTGCCCGAAACTGAGTGCCCATAGGCTACATCAGAAACCTTCAGCTTCACCAAATCACAGCCGCGAAGTTTACTGTCCAGAGCCATGTTAAACAGAGCTAAGTCGCGTACTTTGCCTTCGAGCTCAAGTCGGATACGAATTCCCCAAATATGAGATATCTGAAGAGGTCGTTTCTGGCCAATGATACGGCTTTTGTTCCAGGGGGACGTTGTCGTGTTCAATCTCCATTGTGATAGGAGATTTGATTGTGGATGTCCCATATGAGCGAAAAGCTGACATTATTTTGGGGGCGGAAACGTCGTAATGACTCAACCGTTAGGGAGTTTTAATTTTGCTTGTTCTGGTAAAGATCCCAGCGGTTGCCGTACAGGTCCTCAAATACAACTACTGTTCCGTACTCCTCTTCGCGAGGCTCTTGGGAGAATGTAACGCCTTTTAATTTCATGGAGTTGTAGTCGCGCCAAAAGTCATCAGTTTGCAGAAAAAGGAATACCCTTCCACCACATTGATTGCCTATAAAATCTTCCTGCCTCTCATTTGAAGCGCGTGCCAGTAGAAGTTTGCAATCGCTTTCCGGGTTAGGTGTGACTACGACCCAACGTTTACCCGGCTGAGGTGTATCTTCAACGAGAGTAAACCCCAGCGTTTCCGTGTAATACTCAATTGCCCGATCATAGTCATCAACGACTATGGCCACATATCCCATGCATCGCTTCTGCGTTCTCATTTCTGTTCCATTAGGTTTCAAACATAACTACCAAGAAACATTTTTTTAACACAAATGATCCTTAGTTGCATTATGGGTTTGTCCAAAGCACTGAAGTCTGCTTTTCGCTCATAGCGGACATGGGCCTGCACAACGTCCGTTATGAGCGAATAGCGGACATTGCCAGAAGCATTTTATGAGAATTATCAGGGAGCAGGTCGATCTTGGGATATTATGTTAAGCAACATATTAGTGAAAATCTAAACAGGATGTCATTCCAGTGAATGTAAACAGTTGCCAGACCTGCGGCCAACCGATGAGCAAAACACCAGAAACTATGAATTTTGACTGTGGTGGCGATTGTTTATATTGCATGGCTCGCTATGGTGATCCAGACGCAATTGAGGCCATTGAGAGACTTACTGGCAAAAAAGTTAATGTCTGGGGAAGTTTATATAGTTCAAGTGAGGCTAAGGGACGGTCATGAGCGAAAAGCGGAAGCCAATTCGATACTACGATCAAAGTTATCCTGCTGGACGTTTAACGATTTTGTCCAGCTAAAGATAATTCACATTACTGAATGAATCTGCGTACCCAAAAATTCTATAACCGGTTGCATTCTCCATTCCAGGTAGATGAATAGTCCGAAGAATAGCGCCAACTGAAGCATGCTGATCAGCTGAATTTGTTATCACATCAAGATAGTAGATGTCTAAATAGCCGCCCTCGCTGAAATGATAAAACCACTCGCCATCAACTGCAGTTTCATAGCCATTGATATAAGTGATTTTCCATATAGGAGGCGATTTCATACTGACCATTGCCAGCCTGATCTCATTCCATTTTGTGTTATTCATGCAGCTATAGCGCATTCAATTAACCTCCTAAGAGCAGCTTCGTACAAGTTAGCACACCTTGCTTTTAACAACGTCCGCTATTGGCACAAAGCCGACATGCACACTGCACGGTCCACTTTAACCACGAAGCAGGTCATGTGTTTACAGCTCTGAGAGCGATGAGCAGAAAGCAAAGTGTGATGACTCAATACTCACCTATAATTGCCCGACTGAAGACGGAGCGGTGAATATTGCCCAGGCATTTTCAGTCGCGCCCACGCGTATGGCATGAGCATCAGATGTCGCTGGATAATACCTGCTCGATAAAAAGCACGAAGCGAAACGCCGTGTCGAGGTCGGCGATGTTTAATGCGGGTCACTAAAGATCCTGAACTCATCAGCCGATAAATAGAGATCAGCTTTTGCGGCCCTAAGATGCCTCATAACAGGCTCTGGCAGCTCTGCGATGGAAAACTTGACGTTATCATTATCAGGCACTTTTTTAGCACCTGATGGGTTTTAGCAGCAGAAATAAATGTGTTCAGCATCATCGGCAAACAACGGAATCACCAGCATGAATATCGCGATCAAACCCACACTTTCTGCCGTTTGGTCGACGGATGCACGGGGCATTTGCATTGCCAGCCAGGAAAGCCCTGAAGGCTTATTGCCACTACTTAAAGGCATAACGCTTGGTGAGTGGCTTAGCCTTGCGCTGGTAGAGGAAGATGCAAAAATCGCGATGCAGCTGACAGCGGCATTAGAGTTTAAGACGCCATTTAATATAGAGGTGCCGATCAAGTGTCTGGATGGAACGATGCGCCATGTGATTGTTTCAGGTCTGCCAGCATGCCAACCAGGTGATTCTCATACACAGTTTAGCGGCTTCGTTTTAGATGTTACCGGACAGCGCAAAGCCCTTCAGGACGCGCTGCGCACGGCGACAGAATATCGTCTGTTGATAGAAAACAGTACTGATCTGATCGCCCACTGTGATGCGGATGGTCGGTACGTTTCGATCTCTCCTTCGTATAGCGAAATGATAGGCTGGTCAGCCGATGAAATGGTGGGCCAGCTGGTGGTGGACTTCCTGCATATCGACGATCAAAAGCCTGCTGCGGCAGTTCTGGCAAATATCTTCAACGGTGCTGAGTTACCAGACGTCGTCGAGGTGCGCAAACGGCATCGTAACGGTCACTACATTACACTTGGCACTAAGGCCTGCGGCGTAAGCGATCCCTCTACAGGTAAAAATATCGGAGCAGTGCTGGTTTCGCGTGACATCACCCGGGATAAAGAAAAGATGTTGATGCTTGAGCTGCTAGCGACCCGCGATACCTTAACCGGACTGCCAAACCGAGCCTGGATCAACGACAAAGTGCAATCCATGCTTACGCACGTAGAAGATCCTGCGTATACGACTGTCCTGTTTATCGATCTGAATGGATTCAAAGCAGTTAACGATTCGATGGGGCACGCAATAGGGGATATGTTGCTGCAGCAGGTAAGCGAACGGCTACAAAGTTGCATGCGCCAGGGCGACTCGTTAGCACGCCAGGGAGGAGACGAGTTTGTCGTGGCAGCAAAGTGCAGTAGTCATGATGCTGCAGCCGGTATTGCACTGCGCCTCATAGACGGCCTGATAGATCCTTTTGCTATCAATGGTGTAGAAGTAAAGATCGGCGCATCGATTGGCATCAGCCTGGCACGATTTGGGACAAAAACGGTAAAAACGTTATTTGAAAATGCCGATACAGCGATGTATCAGGCTAAAGCACGACGTGATGGGTCATATCAATTTTTCCAACCTGATACGCTGCCAATGTGAGATTAAGCCAGCCTGTTTCACATGCTCTCTTCGGCACTCAACTTCTTTTCCATTTAGCATGATCTTCAAGTATGCGATGAAGCAGGCCAGAGGAGGGCATGCCGCTCGCCGTTACCACGGTGAGGGCAAAATAGGCCAGACTTTCAGTATGATTATGGCGTTTACTGGTATTACAGGAAGCTGTCGTTTCCTTTTCAATCCAATCTGAGTAGTGGTAAGAGCGCAACATAAGTTAAATTTTTTTCGAAGTAAGCGTGTTTTTAAAACACGCTTCGTTTTTAAAATAATGTAACTAAAAAAATCTAAAATATTTTCCCTAAAATAAAGTTTAATTTAAATTGAGTTATTTATGGAGTTAAATTAAACCTAAGCATTTAAAAATGCCAAATTTAACTTAAGTTATCCTTGGTAACTCAAGTAGTTCTTATAATTTCCGTGCGTGATAAATTTGAGTGAAGCCCTTATTAATTTGCCGCACAGGCAGGGTTAATTTCACTGTCTATAATTCCTCTTCTTCGGCAATGCATCTTGAACTTTTAGAGAATTATAAATGAAAATATCTACACGTCTGGCTGCGGGTTTCAGTCTGCTCATTTTTCTTTTCGTATTGTGCACGGGGATTGCTCTGAACGCATTATGGCAGGCGCGGGATGGGATGGAAGATACGGTCAATAACAAGATGAAGCGCTTTACGCTGGTTCAGGATATGCGGGGAATTGCTCGAGATATGGCCATTGCCGTGCGCAACCTGGCTTTACTGAGCGATCCCGTTGAAATGCAGCCTGAATGGCAAAGATTAATCTCGCAGCAGAAAAATTATATCGAGAAGCGCCGTGAGCTGGTGGATAGCATGAGGATCAATGTTTCCTCTCACGGCAAGGAGGCTCTTGAAAAAGTCCTTGCCTCTGAGAGCGCCGCGATGGAGACGTTAATGATCGCAGGTCAAATGGGACTCGATAACCGTCAGCAGGAAGCAACGGTTTACCTCATGAAAACGGCGCGACCGGCGCAGCAGGCATTAATGGGATCGCTGGATGCACTTACGAACATCGAAATGACACTCAGCAAGGATACGATGGCTGAGAATAGTGCATCCACGACACGTACAGCGTTTATTTTATTAATAATGGCGGCGCTCTCAGTGATTATTTCTGTGGTGACCGGTTATTTAATCGTACGTGTACTGATGCGTCAGCTAGGCGGCGAGCCCGCCGAGGCACAGGCACTTGCGGCAGCCATCGCCGCGGGGAATCTGACAACCTCAATAACCTTGCGCCGTAACGATAAGCACAGCTTACTGGCATCGTTAGATCGTATGCAGGAGAGTCTACGTGGACTGGTATCACAAATTAAAGACTCGGCTGGATCCGTTGCTTTAGCCGCGGATGAGATATCAAAAGGTAACACTGAACTTTCATCCCGTACTGAACAGCAAGCCGCTGCGCTTCAGGAAACGGCCGCGAGTATGGAGCAACTCACGGCAACGGTGAAAAGTAATACTGCAGGTGCACAGCAGACGGCACAAGTTGCACGTGGGACAGCAGAGCTGGCGCGAGCAGGCGAGGCGGATGTGCAGAAAATGTCTGATACGATGAACGAGATTTCTCTCAGCGCGACAAAAGTGAGGGATATTACTTCCGTCATCGAAAGCATTGCCTTCCAGACCAATATTCTTGCACTCAATGCCGCCGTTGAAGCTGCTCGCGCCGGTGAAGAAGGAAGGGGATTTGCCGTGGTTGCCGGTGAAGTCAGAACGTTAGCACAACGAAGTGCGACTGCTGCACGGGATATCAAACAACTCATTGAGCAGGCCGTAGGGCAGGTGGAAAGTGGTGTGAACGTGGCGACAGGAACCGGGCAGAGCATCATGAAAATCGTCAGCATGGTAGGTGAGCTTGCGGATGCGATGGACGAGATATCTCTGGCTTCTTCCGAACAAATGCAGGGAATTTCACAGGTCAGCATTGCCGTCAGCCAAATGGATGGCGTAACGCAGAACAATGCTGCATTGGTTGAAGAGTCCTCCTCTGCGTCGCAAGAGCTTTCTGCTCAGGCACATGCGTTACGAGGCATGGTTGAAGCGTTCCAGGTTTAATATTTTCATTTACATTGGGGGCCCTGCTTTAATCTGGGCCCCGCATTGTTTGAATTCTTTTCGTTCGACTCCGTGTGAAAACAGCCTCAGGCAAGCTTACTCTGTGGCTCTTCCTGTTAAGGATGGGTCGCTGAGATGGCGCTAAATACCTTGTCAGTGACGATGGCCGGGTATTACCGCAATATGAACTGCTCAGTGAACAATAATCACGATGCCAACAATGTCCGCTCCTGCCAAAGTGGACGCTGTGCATGACAGCGTCCACTATGAGCGAAAAGTGGGTCGTCGCGTTTAAAGCAGGGTTTATTAACATTGTCGATGAATGGCAATGCAATCAACTCAGGATTGCCTGGGCTTAGCATTCAACCTTTATTTACCCTTTTCAGCAAGCCGCTAAGCTTTTGCACAGCCGATGTGATAATCACAAAAAATACGGGCACAAAGAAGATGGCCAGCAGCGTACCGCTAAGCATCCCGCCGAACACGCCTGTGCCAATCGCATTCTGGGTGCTCTTACTGGCACCGTTTGCCATCATCAGGGGAACCACACCAAGAGTAAAAGCCAGTGACGTCATGATAATTGGCCGCAGGCGTAGTCGGGCTGCTTGCTTCGTTGCCTCAAGCAGCGGTTCACCCTGCGCATAAAGTTGTCGCGCAAACTCTACAATGAGGATGGCGTTTTTGGTTGAAAGCCCGATTAGTGTGATCATACCGACCTTGAAAAAAACATCGTTGGACATACCTGCGAGAAATACCGCCAGTAGAGCGCCAGCCATACCCAGCGGAACGACAAGTATTACTGAAAGCGGTACTGACCAGCTCTCATACAGCGCGGCAAGCACCAGGAAAACAATAAGAACGGATAAGGCGATCAAAAGCGGCATTTGAGCCGCTGAGCTACGTTCCTGCAGCGAGGTGCCAGTCCACTCGGCGTAATAGCCTGCTGGAAGAGAAGCGGCAAGTCGGTCCATTTCAGCCATCGCTGCCCCGCTGGAGTAACCAGCAGCGGCGCTGCCAGTGATTTTAATCGCCGGATAGCCCTGATAACGACTGAGCTGCTGCGGCGACTGGGTCCAGTCCGTCGAGATAAAGGCCGACAGCGGCACCATCTCACCCGAGGCATTCCTGACGTAAAGCTTGAGTAAATCTGCCAGCTGCATACGGTAACGGGAGTCCGCCTGCACAATAACCTGTTGTACTCGCCCGTTATCTACGTAGTCATTGACGTAGTTTGAGCCAATCGCGACTGACAGCATCTGATTAATGTCGTCAAAGCTGACGCCCATTGCCTGCGCTTTTTCTCTGTCTACCTCAAGAGTGGCACTTACACCCGCAGGTAAACCCTCAATGTAGACATCACTGACCACGCCACTGTTATTGGCTTTCTCCGTTAGCTCTGAGGCTGTCTTCAACAATGCTGCAAAACCGCGGCCGGCACGATCTTCGAGGTAGAGGTCAAAACCCGATGAAGTCCCCATATCAGAAATCGCGGGCGGCATCAGGCTCAATACCGTGGCGGCGGGATCGTCATTCATCTTCGTCTGGACAAATTTTGCTTCACCATCAGCGGTTGCGCCTTGCCGTTCGCCCCATTCTTTCAGGGTGGTAAAGGCCATCGCGGTGTTCGGACCGGATCCGGAAAAACCAAAGCCAAAGATGGAGATATTACTGGCAATGCCGGGCCTTTCCATGATCGTTTTTTCAAGCCGATCAACCACATGACGGGTTCTCTCTTGTGTGGCATCTGACGGCAACTGGATCGACGTCATAAAGTAGCCCTGATCGTCTTCAGGGATAAAGGATGAAGGCAGCGCCAGATAGGCAGCAAAAATCACCGCACTCAGCATGGCATAAATCAGCATGACGCGGCCGCCACGGCGCAGCGTGGCGTGCAATGCCCGCTCATAGCTTGTCGTTAGGGCACTGAAGCGGCGGTTAAACACGCCTGCAAAGCCTTTCTTTTCTACGCCGTGCTGCGCAATCGGCTTCAGCAGGGAAGCACACAGTGCAGGGGTCATCGTCAGCGCAAGAAAAGCCGAGACCAAAATGGAAACAGCCATCGAAAGTGTGAACTGCCGATAGATGACGCCAACCGAGCCGGTGGCGAATCCCATGGGAATAAATACGGCGGTAAGCACCAGCGTAATACCGATAATCGCTGGCGTAATCTCGCGCATTGACTCATGTGTTGCTTCTTTTGGCGACAGGCCTTTTTCAGCCATCAGGCGCTCAACGCTCTCCACTACCACAATCGCATCGTCAACAATGATGCCGATAGCCAGCACCATGCCAAACATGGTCAGCACATTAATGGAAAATCCGCTCATCAGCATTACGGTAAAAGTGCCGAGCAGCGCCACCGGCGCGACAATTGCCGGAATAAAGGTATAGCGCAGATTCTGCAGAAATAGCAGCATCACCAGGAATACCAGCACCATGGCTTCAATAAAAGTGTGGATGACTTTCTCAATCGACAGCTTCACAAACGGCGCGGTATCAAACGGCACCGAGAACGCCATGCCCTGCGGCAGCACCGTTGAGAGTTCATTTAGCCGAGAACGCACGCCCTCCGCCGTGCTGACGGCATTGGCACCCGGCATCAGCTGGATCGCTGCGGCAGTAGCCGGATGGCCGTTTTCACGAATCGCGTACGCGTAGCTCTGCAGACCCTGTTCCACGCGCGCCACGTCAGCCAGCCGGACGCGCGAACCGTTACTTAGCGCCTTAAGCGTAATGTTGCGGAACTCTTCCTCAGAACTGAGCTGCCCGCGTACGTTAAGCGGGTAGGTCACAGCTTGTCCGGGCTGCGCCGGTTCATCGCCGATTCTGCCCGGCGAGACCTGGGCGTTCTGCTGGCTTAGCGCGGTGGTAACGTCGCTGACCGAGAGCTTATAGTTAAATAGTTTGACCGGGTCCAGCCATACGCGCATTGCTTTCTCAGCGCCGAACAGCTGTACTTTGCCAACGCCTGGCACGCGACGTAGTTCCTCAGAAACGTTACGCGCAAAATAGTCGCTTAGGTCCTGTTCGCTGAATCGACCCGAGGGCGAGCGCAACCCGACGATCATCAGAAATCCCGCGTTGGCCGCCTCCACGTTCAGACCGTTCTGACGTACGGTCAGCGGCAGCCGGGATTCAACCACCTTGATTTTGTTCTGCACATCAACCTGAGCGAGCTTGATGTCCGTTCCGGGGTTAAAGGTCACTGTAATGCTGGCAGTGCCTGACGTATCACTTGAAGACTCGAAGTAGAGGATGTCGTCAACGCTGGAGATTTCTCTCTCGATCAACGAGATGACCGACTCATTCATCGTTTCTGGCGTGGCGCCGGGATAGGTCACCGTAATGCTGACGCTCGGAGGAGCCACAGCGGGGTACTGCGCCACGGGCAACTGCGGAATGGCAATTATGCCTGCCAGTACAATAAACAGGGCGATAACCCATGCAAAAACAGGCCTTTCAATAAAAAATTGCGGCATCGGAATATCCGGGAATTAAGCAGTAAAATTTGCAGTGTGCGTTAGGATCAGATTTGTTCCGTATGGACGCGGCGGCCGATATCACTCAGCTGGGAGTATTTCTCCAGCAGTTGAGGGCCATTATCCAGGCTGGTAGCGAACATCCACATATAGGTCATGACCGAATAAATGTGCCCGGCACTGATCCCCGTTGTCTGCGTCATCCAGATAATGGTCAGACTAAATAGCATGGCGACAAGCACGCCGATTGACAGATATCCCATTGCCTCGCGATCGGAGAGGCGTATGCGTAATCTGGCGAGCGTGGAGTAATGTCGCTGTAAAGATAACGATGTCGCCCTGCTAACAAAATCAACCTCTTTTTCCAGCCGATTATTGAGTTTGTTATAGAGCACTTCATTTTTACGGGCAAAACCAGGCAGGAAACAGGCCAGTAAAGCCAGGATGACCAAACAGGCAATACCCGCCCAGAATTCGATAATCAGCAACATCAATGCGGCACCCATCATCGAAAACAGCGAAGTGATGAGCATAGGAAAGTGCAGTTCAAAAAAATCAACAAACTCTCTCGACAACACAACCCGTGCTGCAACGGTTGAATGATTAAAGTTATTTTTACGTTGAGTCTTAATCACGGATACCGCCAGGGCCGCATAAATCCTGGCAAAAGTGCGGGTATCAACGCTTCTGCGCGCTGCACCCAGACACCAGATAAATAAGATCAATACGCCATAGAGCATCGCATTTATCGTCTGCCCGGACATGATGGCGTTAATGGAGACGCCAGCCAGGATCGGATACAACAGATAAGTGACGTTTTCGGCAACGACCAATAAAAAAGTAAAGAACAGCTTTTTGCGGTAGCGGTTAGCCAGTGATTTCAGCGTGCCGGAGGCGCTTGTGGTCGGGGAGATAGCCTTTATATTTTCAGTGTTCATGAGTGGTACTTCTGTTAAAATAGAGCAAGTGCTCAATAATGTTATATGTTATTTGAGCAATTGCTCAAAGTCAACTGAGGTAAGAGATGAACGCTAAATCTGAGCTAATGAAAGAGAAAATTCTAAATGCGGTTATTGAGTTATTTACAGAGAAGGGTATTGATAAGGTTAAAACGCGAGATGTTACAGAGTATCTGGGCCTGTCACGAAGCCATATTTACCATTATTTTAAAGACTGGCAGTCGCTGAGTCTTGCGGCAGTAACAAGTTTTATCAATGCAGAAATCAAGGAATTTCGTTTCATTATTCAGCCTTTATCCGCCAGGCAAAAATTGCAGGAATTTATTAACGGGATGATTACCGATGCCCCCGACCCGACCCGTAAATTATATGGTTCCTTATGGTTACTCTCTACTCATGACGAAGCTTACGCGAGTCTGATGCAAACCTTTCTGGATGAGTGGCATGAGGTGCTGGCAAACATTATACAGACAGGCATGGACGAGCAGTCGTTCCGAATTGTTGATGTGCACCGCGTAGCGCGCCAGTTGGATGCAATGCTGTTTGGTTATAGTGAGCAGATTTTAACCCTGCCATCTAAAGGCTTAGTAGAGCAGGCGAAGGAAGATATCGACGATTTTATCCATAGAAACATACTGACATGCTGATAAAACATTAATTTAGCGTGACGGCTCTGAACTGCAAGGGTGGAGCGGTCAAGACTTGGGGGCGGCAGAAGCGTTTTGCTTCAACTCTGTCTCCTGCAAGCCCCCGGATGGATATGTTTAAATTATGAAGTGGGCTATTAAACGGAAAAATAGCTGTACCAGCAACATCCACTGCTGGGATTAACCAAATACAAATACAGCGCCATGCCCGTTCATCAATTATTTCAGACGACAACTCATTCATTCGTAACAGGCGCGGTATTCGCATCGTTGTTAACCGGCCTGGTAGCCGTGGCAGGTTGGCTTTTTATCAAATAACCGTTGGGATGGTCACCAAGGGTTAAAATTATCGACATCCCCACCTCAATCATTCACCTGCCTGAAAGGGTTGTAAAATGTGTGTACGATCAGGGATATTGATGCGGCTATTCGCAGCGCAGGTGACGAAAGGGAAGGGATCAAGGTGAAAACGTCGGGAACCAATCTGGAACACGCACGGGCGCACAATCGCCGCGTGATCATTGAAGCTATTCGCCTGCACGGCGAATTGACCCGCGCCGAGCTGGCTCGTCTCACCGCGCTGACGCCGCAAACCGTGTCAAATATTGTGGCAGAGCTGGAGCAGGCCGAACTGCTCACCAGTCGCGCGCCGCGCAAACAAGGACGCGGGCAACCGGCAATTCCGGTGACGCTTAATCCCGCCAGCGCCTTTTCGATCGGCATCCATCTTGATCATCAAACGTTGCTGATTGTGCTGGTGGATCTCACCGGCGAAATTCATTTCCGCCGCCTGATTCTGGTACAAAAACCCCAGCCTGATGCCACATTAGCGCGCATCGCCGATGTGCTCAGCGAAATTAAAACGCAGCTGGGCGATCGCTGGCAGAAAGTGCTGGGCATTGGCGTGGTGATGCCCGGTCCGTTTGGTGTTGAGGGCATCTCGTCAATGGGGCCGACCACGCTGCACGGCTGGGAACAGGTGGATATCGAAGCCAAACTCGCCGCGATGAGCGGCGTGCCGGTGACGTTGGAAAACGATGCCACGGTGGCAGCAATTGGTGAGCGCTTTCATGGCGTCGCGCGTCAGCTCAATTCGTTTGTCTATCTCTACATCGGCACCGGTTTGGGCGCTGGCATCATCATGGATGGCCACGTCTATAGCGGCCATGCGCATAACGCCGGCGAAGTCGGGCATGTGGTGGTGGAGCCGGGCGGACGCGAATGTTACTGCGGCAACCACGGCTGTTTAGAACGCTATGTTTCACTGCAGGCGGCGTACGAGTTTTGCGGGCTCGATCCGATGACCGCTTTGCCGGAAGATTTGCTGGAAGTCGATCCGGCGCTGTTCGATAAATGGATCGATACCGTGTTAACGCCGCTGCGTCAGGCGATTAACCTGCTGGAATGCATCTTCGATGCCGAAAGCGTGATAATCGGCGGCATGATGCCTGCGGTGCTGCTGGATAAAATCATGCGTCGCCTGCCGCCGCTCTATCAGTCAGTGCGCGGTCGCTACCTCACCGGAACACGCGTAAAGATCGGTATGACCGGCAGCGATACCGCCGCGCTGGGTGCCGCCGCGCTGCCGATTTTCGACGAGTTCAATCCACAGTTTAACGTGTTGATGAAGTAGCGGCCTGATCATGCCGCTACCTTCACTGTCGTTTTCCGCTTCTCCTTCATCTTCCAGCATAGCCACAGCGCAATGAACCACACCGGCGAAGCGGCTAGCGCGGCGAGCGTGTCGGGATCAAATATCATGATCACCACTGAAAACAGGAAGAACATCAGCGTTGCCCACGCCATCATCCTGCCGCCGGGCATCTTAAATTTGGATTTTTGATGCAGATCCGGGCGCTGCCGGCGGTACACCAGATAAGAGACCAGAATCATTCCCCAGCAATAGATCACCAGAATGGCGGCCAGCGTCGAAACGATGGTGAACAGCGTTGTCACATTCGGCACCAGGAACAGCAGCAAGGTGCCGCTCAGCATGCAGAAGCAGGAGAACAGCAGGCTTCGCAGCGGGATACGCGTGGTGCGTGAAAGAATACGAAACTGCCAGTGGGCATGCTTCTCGACGGACAAGCCGTATAACATGCGGGTGCTGGAGTAGACGCCGCTATTGGCGGAAGACATCGCCGAGGTGAGTGCGACGAAATTAATGATCGCTGCCGCCGCAGGCAAGCCGGCTTTGGCAAACAGCGTCACGAACGGGCTGGTATCCGGCGATACCCCTTGCCAGGACGTCACCGCGATGATCACCATCATCGAGAGCAAGTAGAAAATCACAATCCGCAGCGGCAGAGAGTTGATCGCGCGCGGCAAAATTTTCTCGGGATCGCGCGTTTCTGCCGTCATGGTGCCGAGCAGCTCAATGCCGGTGTAAGAGAAAATCGCGATCTGGAAACCAGCCAGAAAACCGGTGATGCCATGCGGCATGAACACCGCAGGATCGGTGAGGTTGTGCACCGAGGCTTTAACGCCATCCGGCGAGGTCCAGCCGGTAAATATCATCCATCCGCCGGTGATGATCAGCGCGATGATGGTGATCACTTTGATCAGCGCAAACCAGAATTCAGCTTCACCAAAAGCCTTCACCGACAACATGTTAAACAGACACAAAATACCGAGGGTAAATAACGCGGGTATCCACGCCGACATTTCCGGGAACCAATACTGCATATACGCGCCGCATACCACCACATCGGCGATGCAGGTCACCACCCAACTTAGCCAGTACGACCAACCGAGAAAGAAGCTGGCTTTGGGGCCGAGATAATCACTGACAAAATCGGCAAACGAGCGATAGTCGAGCCGACTAAGCAGCACTTCCCCCATTGCCCGCATCACCATATAGCTAAAAAAACCCACCAATAGGTAGATGATTAATATCGAGGTTCCGGCTACCGCAATATTGCGTCCCGCGCCCATAAACAGCCCGGTACCGATCGATCCGCCCAGCGCGATCATCTGAATATGGCGTTCGCTCAGCCCTCGCTGCAGTTTTTGCGGGGCGTCGTGAGCCCGAGCAGGCTGAATCTGCCCTTGTGTAGGTTTGTTAGACACAATGATTCCTTCAGTCTGGCGAAAAGACGCATGACGATGCCTGCCCGCAAGCATCAATGGCAAATATGGGTTGAACCTTAAAGAGGCACGTTTAAATAGATGAAAGAAAAACGAAATTAATAAAACGCTAATTCATGATGGAGGTTTCCAGCTGGGTTTTACTCATCGTGGTGGCGAGTGTTAACAAAGTCAATGCGGAAAAATAACAGTTTATTCACTTTTTGATGACCATCAAAGAACTGAAAA
The DNA here is from genome assembly GCF_019795975.1 of Pantoea sp. DY-17. NCBI lineage: Bacteria > Pseudomonadati > Pseudomonadota > Gammaproteobacteria > Enterobacterales > Erwiniaceae > Pantoea > Pantoea sp. DY-17. The sequence continues at coordinate 724,394 of NZ_JAIMIG010000002.1, forward strand.
ATAGGGATAAAATCAAAATTTATGCAATTAAGTGCATAATTAATGCATGGATATGCGCCATATGTGGCTCTTTTTTAATGCTTAGTTATTCATTTATTCAGGCATTTTTGTGTCGAAAAAGTTAAACCCCTCTTATTTGGCCTGACCCGCTTGTCTGAAAAGGTGTTAAATTACTTTCCGTCTAGTGCAATGCATTACCTTTCCACGTCTTTTCAATATAAATAACTCTGAACCTACAGGCTTCTCATGGAAAAGTTATCTTACGCTTCTGAAAGCAGTACATCTCCCTGGACTACCTACCTGAGCCAAATTGACCGTGTTGCGCCTCATCTTGGTGAATTGTCTCGCTGGATAGAAACCCTGCGTCACCCCAAAAGAGCACTGATTGTCGACATCCCGGTGCAGATGGATGACGGCTCGATTCGCCACTTCGAAGGCTATCGCGTACAGCACAATCTCTCACGCGGGCCGGGCAAAGGGGGCGTGCGTTACCATCCTGCTGTCGATTTGAATGAAGTGATGGCGCTATCCGCCTGGATGACCATCAAGTGTGCGGCGGTTAACCTGCCTTATGGCGGCGCCAAAGGCGGCATCCGTGTCGATCCGCACTCGCTGTCTGAAGGTGAACTGGAGCGATTAACCCGCCGCTACACCAGTGAAATCGGCTTGATTATTGGCCCGCAGAAAGATATTCCCGCACCCGATGTCGGCACCAATGGCAAAGTGATGGCGTGGATGATGGATACCTACTCCATGAATCACGGCACCACCATCACCGGTGTGGTCACCGGTAAACCGATCCATCTTGGCGGCTCGTTAGGGCGTGAGAAAGCGACGGGGCGTGGCGTATTTATTACCGGTCGGGAAGTGGCACAACGCTCCAATATCACCATTGAAGGCGCACGCGTGGCGCTGCAGGGCTTTGGTAATGTCGGTAGCGAAGCCGCGCGTCTGTTCGCCGAAGCTGGTGCGCGTGTGGTGGTGATTCAGGATCACACCGCAACCTTACTCAACGAAGGCGGTATTGACTTAGCCGCGTTGGCTGCATGGCAGATCGAACATAAACAGATTGCCGGTTTCCCTGGCGCGCGTGAGATCGATAGAGAGCAGTTCTGGACCACCGCCATGGATATTCTGATCCCGGCGGCGCTGGAAGGACAAATTACCCGCGAGCGCGCAGAAGTTATTAGTGCCAAACTGGTACTGGAAGGGGCAAACGGCCCAACTTATCCGGATGCAGATGATATGCTCGCGAGTCGCGGCGTGCAGGTGGTGCCAGACGTAATCTGTAACGCTGGCGGGGTAACGGTGAGTTACTTCGAATGGGTGCAGGATATGGCGAGTTTCTTCTGGAGCGAAGATGAGATTAACCAGCGTATGGACCGCATCATGACCGAAGCCATGGTTCACGTTTGGGACAAGGCCGCCGAAAAGCGCTGCTCGCTGCGCACTGCCGCTTATATCGTTGCCTGCGAACGTATTTTACTGGCACGTAAAGATCGCGGTATTTATCCGGGCTAATTAATTATATTTTAAGTTTATTTAAATTAAAGGATAAACGCCTTCGTAGTGGGCAGAGGGCGTTTATCTTCGCTATTAAGCGAGGTTTACGCCGCGTAAACCTGACCAGCACCTTGCGGCGGATTGAGTAATCATCACCGAAGGATCCTCACTGAACTCGCTCACCAAAGTGACCACCCGGTCGGTTAAACTCCTTATATTCTCGCTGCCTACATAAACGTATTCATTGGTGGGTAACACATAAGTGTAGCCTTTCTCGCACACCAAGCTACGCGCGAAACCATTCTCAAGCATCGCATAGAGCAATTCAATTTGCGCGCCAGCGGTGGGTTCTTTCAATTCGATACGGATAGTATAACTGAGCATGATATTATCTCCGGTGGCTTAATTTAAGTTTACTTAAGTTTAATTGACCAGAAATGAATTTCATTTTTTTAAGATAAATCTTAGCGCGAATTTATAAGTGATGACCGCCGTTAACAGTAAATACTGGCCCTATTAAGCGCAGCGACAAAAAGGGTTAAATAATAGTTATTAAATTACTCTTTTATTACGTTCGGCTTAAATAAGTTTATTTTTAATTAAAGACAGCCGACTCCACGCAGACTATAATTATTTTATGGCTCACTTTGGGCTGATTACTAAAAAGTGTACAAATAGTATCCGCAACGGGCGATTTTAAAGATTTTTATTAATTAGTATTTATCTCTGCCCATGAGGAGTAGCGGATGAACTTAAGCATCACGGATTTTTATGTCTTTAGTCAGGCAGATACAGAAGGGTGCTGCAATCTACACCGCGATAGTTGCCGCCTGGCTCCTGCCTATGATAATCGTGTGTTCATGGGATCATTTTATTCTCCTGACCATGCCTGGCAATATTTCCACACGCATTATCCCAACAGCCGAGCGGTATTTTGCTTGTTATGCATGAAAGAATAATGTGTGAAAAACCTTCTGCCTGAAAAATAGCGGCAGAAGGTTGTATTTAACTTTAACGAGCAGGACAGAAACTGGCCAGCAATGGATGTTTTACCCGCTAGCACAACGCATCTAAGCCGTTCCAACCTCACTGTGATGAATATAGCCTGCCACCGCACGCCGCGTAAGCTGCGCCAGCATCTGCTGCGCACCATCTGCTGCATTGTGCTGACACAGTGCGATGCCCATATTTCCCGCCGCGGGCAGCAACGCATTCAGGTGATTGAATCGCTGGCGGCGCCGCGCTTTATCTACGATCGCCATTATCTCAGCGGTGGTCGTAGCGATCGCTATGTTTTGCTGAACATCGTGGCAGGCAAACCGCGCAGCGCGGAACAGAAGCGGGAAACCTATCGGGTGTTGAGTGAACGGCTGCAACAGCGGCTCAATCTCGATCCCAATGATTTAATGATCATCATCCAGCAAACCCAGCCCGAAGACTGGAGTTTTAGCGGCGGGAAGATGTTGGATTTGGGGATGATAGTTTAGAGCCGCACAAATCGTAGCGGCGCGGTATATCGCGCATTGGTGCATAAACTTCATGCGTAATAAATCGCGCCGCTACAGCGTGTACGCTTTGTAAAAAGCAGTCATTCCATTACCCAATGCCCCTCACTCACCTCACGATAACGTCGCGCTTCGGGCACAAATCCCAATGCACGCACCGGGCTTTTCAGCTCGCTGATGTCAATCTGGCGCTTCACATGACGGCGCGCCGGATCGGGCACCGGCACCGACGACAGTAATTTGCGCGTGTAATCATGCTGCGGATTTTCAAATATTGCCGCGCGCGGGCCGATCTCGACGATTTCACCCAGCAGCATCACCGCCACGCGATGACTGATGCGCTCAACCACCGCCATATCGTGGGAAATAAACAGATACGACAAGCCGAGGCTCTGTTGCAGGTCGAGCAGCAAATTGATGATTTGCGCTTTCACCGTGACATCCAGCGCCGACACCGATTCATCGGCGATGATCATTTTCGGATCGAGCATCAGCGCGCGAGCAATGCAGATACGCTGGCGCTGGCCGCCGGAAAATTCGTGCGGATAGCGTTTCATCATGTCAGCGGATAACCCGACGCGCTCCATCAGCGAGGCGGCTTTCGTGCGCGCCTCGGTTTTGCTGCCTAAACGATGTTGCAGAAAAGGCTCGGTAAGCGCTTCCAGCACCGACATGCGCGGATTGAGGCTGGCAAATGGATCCTGAAAAATCATCTGCATGGCGCGGCGCAAAGTGCGCAGCTCATGAGCAGAAAGATTCAGTACGTCGTAACCATCAAAGGCCACTTCACCCGCGTCGGGTGTGACGAGGCGCGTCAGTGAACGTCCGGTGGTGGATTTTCCACAGCCCGATTCACCAACCAGCGACAAGGTTTCGCCCGGCATTAGATCAAACGAGATGTTCTCCACCGCATGTACCGCGCCGGTTTTGCGGCTGAATACGCCTTCGTGGATGCTGAAGCGGGTGCTGAGATTTTTAACCGACAGCAGCGGCTGCTGCGATGTCGATACAGCGTTGGTCTCAGATGCGTCGCGCGGGTCAAAGGAAAACTTACGCGGTCCAGCAATGCCGCGCATCGCGCCAAGCTGCGGCACGGTCGCAATCAGCGTGCGGGTGTAATCCGCAGCGGGCGCGGAAAAAATCGCGGCGGTGGTGCCGGTTTCCCTCACATCGCCTTGATACATCACCAGCGTGCGATCCGACACCTCTGCCACCACGCCCATATCGTGGGTGATAAACAGCACCGCCGTGCCTTCCTCTTCCTGCAACGTCTTAATCAGGTCAAGAATCTGCCCCTGAATGGTGACGTCCAGCGCGGTGGTCGGTTCATCGGCAATCAGCAGTTTTGGCCGCAGCGCCAGCGCCATCGCAATCATCACGCGCTGGCGCATGCCACCGGAAAAGTGGTGCGGATAATCATTGAAGCGTTTCGCCGCGTTGGGAATACGCACTTTCTCCAGCAGCCGAATGGTCTCTTCACGCGCGACGCGTTTACTGATTTTACGGTGATTGATCAGCGCCTCAGCAATTTGATTGCCGATGGTGAACGACGGATTCAGGCTGGTCATCGGCTCCTGAAAAATCATCGCCACCGCATTGCCGCGAATGTCACGCATGGCGGATTCGCTCAGCGTCAGCAGATCGACGCCGTTCAGCAGCACTTTGCCGCTGACGCGCGCGTGGCGCATGTTGAGTAAGCGCATAATCGCCATCGAGGTAACGCTTTTCCCCGAACCGGATTCACCGACAATCGCCAGCGTTTCACCGGCATTAACGGTGAGCGACAGGTTCTTCACCACCTCGCGCCATTGATCCTCAACGCGAAAGGCAACGGTCAGATTTTCGATGCGCAGCACCGGTTCGACTGCTGAAGCGGGCGCGTTCATTTCGCTGCCATAAAGCGTGCCGATAAGTGGCTAACCGGCAGATAAGTGAAATCGGTATCGAACGGATAGGCGGGCTGCAATTTGCGCTTGCGAGTTAAGCGTTCCACATATTGATCGACTACGCCTTCCGACAGCGCCATCAGGTTGGGATTGGCCAGCGGGGCCAGCTCCGGCGACAAATAACCGGACTTCACTACCACGATTTTAGCCGCTGCAGGATCGAGGCCGAGCAGGGCGAAATCCGCCAGGTTGTGATAGGGACGGCGACGGTCGGCGACCACCAGCGTGATGCCGTCGGTTTGCAGCAGCGCCTGTTTCGCCAGCGAACGCGCATCATCGCTGAGATGTTTCACCACAAATTCGGCCTGCACTTTGCCGCCGGCCGGATCGAGTGATGCGCCAACGGTCAGCGTTAAGCTTGCGCCAACGCCAGCAGCAAAGGCCGCGTCAGTGGCCGGTTTATCGGTGATACCAGCCACGATCACCTGCTGCGCATCCTGGCGAATCAGTTCCGCCAACACATCCGCGCGATCGCCGACGCCGCCGCCGGTGGGATTATCCCCAGAATCAGCCAGAATCACCGGCGCGGTTTCGCTGGCGATGGCCATGCTGACGCACTCTTCAATGCTGCCGGTGACGCAGCCAAAACTAAATTCATCGCGCGCCTGCCAGTAAGCCAGCGCCAGTTTAGCCGCCTGTTCCGCCAGCACATCGGCATCGGTGCCGGTCATGATCGCGGCGGCGGTGGCGCGCGGTTCATCGGCCCAGACGTAACCGACCATCAGCGACGCATCCCAGACGTGCTCCAGCTGGTTTATCGCGGGCAAACGGGCATACAAACTTTTGGCGGGTTCATCTTCGGTGCTGGTGCGTTCACCGGGTAACACCACCGGAATCGGCGCCCACACCACGCCGGGGTTGACGCCGGTTTGCAGGCTTTTCACCAGCATCGATACCGAGCGGCGCATGGTCTCTTCCACATCAATGTGCGGCGCAGTGCGATAGGTCGAGAACATATCAATGGCATCGATGATGCGTTGCGTGACGTTGCCGTGCAGATCGTAGCTGACGGTGATCGGGCAATCCGCGCCGACTAACTCGCGCGTGGCGCTGATCCAGTCGCCTTCGGCATCTTCCATGCCTTCAACATAAACCGCACCGTGCATCGCGAGATAAACGCCATCCACCGGCAAATGTGCCGCGAGGCGCGTCAGAAAATCCTGCTTAAAATCGTCGTAGGTGACGCGCGCCACCGGACCACCGGCGATGGCGCGCGCGTGGAAGGTCGGCAGAAACTCAGCATCATAATCCTGCAAAAAGGCGAAATAAGGATTGGTGGTCAGTTCATCCCCGCGCACGATGCGGAAGTCGTCGGCATAATTCAGCACCGGATTATAAGTACTGCACTCAGTATGAATGCCACCAAAAGCAATGCGCATAGCAGCCTCCGCTAGTCGGGTAAGTGAATGATAAAACGATACGCCGCCACACTGGCTGCGGCTCTGGCCCAGCTCTCTTCGTTGATCACCATGCTGGCGATCGGTGTTTTGCCGATAATCGACGGCAGCACATGGCTGTCGATGGCCTGCATCACCACGGTTTTTAGCAATCCATCAAACGCATTGGGCTGATGCGCAATCACAATCAACTCGGGATCGTTCATCTGGATAATATTGGCGATGGATAAGCCCAGCGCATGACCGGCCTGATGCAAAATGGCAATCGCCGCGCTGTTACCTTTCACCGCCAGCGCTTCCAATTCGGTAATCGATTCACACTCTAGCGCTTTATCACGCACGCTTTCGCGGATGGCGGTTAACGAGGCCAGCGTATCGAGGCAGCCGCGTTTGCCGCAGCGGCAGGGACGTCCGCCGGGCTCGATGGTGCAGTGGGCGATTTCACCGGCAGCGCCGTGTGCGCCCCGATGTAGTTGGCCCTGAAAGAAATGCGCCGACCCAATGCCGTCACCGTGCGAGATCAGGGTGAAGTTGCGCGCCTTTTTTGCCACGCCGAAAATCTTCTCGCTCACCGCCAGCGCTTTGGCATCGTTCTCTAACGACACTTCCAGCCCGGTTTGCTGTTTCAGCAGTTCCGCCAGCGGCACGTTCTTCCAGCCCAGCAGCGCCGACTGCACGCAAATCGCCTGATGCTCATCGACAAAGCCGGAAAGCGTCACGCCCAGGCCAATCAGCTGATCCTGCGTAATTGATTTCTGCGCAATCAGGTCCGGGATCGCCGCTGCAATAGTTTTTGCCAGCTGCGGTGGATCGAGATTCAACGGCATCTGGGTGGCGGCCAGCGTGCGGCCGTGCATATCAATCAGCACCAATACCACGCGTTCGTCCAGCAGCGAGGCACCGAGAAAATAGGCGCTGTCGGCACGCATTTTTAATAACACCGATGGGCGACCCTGGCCGCTGGATTCCGGAATACTCTCTTCCAGCAATCCGGCCTGCAGCATCTCTTTCACCAGCGTGCTAATTGCGGCTTTGCTTAATTTCATTTTTTCCGCAAGCACGGTGCGGCTCATGCCATGCGACGCAATAAGTAAGCGCAGAATTTGTTGCTGGTGGGCATTGAGCATTGAGGTTCTCACAGCGTTAGCACTATGCGCTGACAATAATAAGGACAGAAAACAAATACAACGCTATTTAGTTAAATTTCTGAATGCAGATCTGATTATAAGTAAATTATATGAACCAACCTATTGGCTTTTGTTTAGTGAGTGTGGCTTATATAGCGTGGATATTTCATCGATCATTTCAATGATTCATTGAGGGCCTTCATGGAAAGCAAAAATAAGCATTTCAAGGTACTGACGCTGGCTGGCTGTTTACTGGCGTCGATGGCGAGCGCCTCCGTTTTTGCCAGCCAGTTGGTGATCATGCAGAACGAACCGCCGCGCAGCATGGATCCCGGCAACCAAACCGCGACCTTTACCGGTTCGGTGCTGGACCCAATGTACGAAGGCCTGACGCGTCTCGGTGATGACGGCAAAATCATTCCGGCATTGGCATTATCCTGGACATCCGATGACAGCGGACTTAACTGGACCTTTACCCTGCGACCCAATGTGAAATTCCACGACGGCACGCCCTTTAATGCCGATGCGGTAGTGGAAAACTTCCAGCGTCATTTAAATACGCAGCGCGGTTTAGCGGGTAGTGGGAAAATTCGCACCTTTATTCAGGACGTGAAGAAAAAAGACGAACTTACCGTCACGTTTCAGCTGAAAAAAATTAATCCGGCTTTTTTAACTGTTTTAGCCTCCGGCCCAGGATTAATGGTGAGCCCAAAAGCGGACAAGGCGGGCAGTATTAACAATAAAGCCGACGGCACCGGGCCTTATAAACTGGTGCAGTACAAATCCGGTGAATATGTACTTGAACAAAAGAATCCCGACTATTGGGGAAAATCTTCCGGGCCGGATGAAATTAAATGGACGTGGAGCAGCGAGCCTTCAGTGATGAATATGGCGCTGCAATCGGGTCAGGTTGATATTATTAACCCGGTGCCGCCGCAGTTTGCCGGCATGTTAAAAAACAACGCCAACGTAAATCTTAAACAGTCGCCGGGCGCGGCGGTGTTCTGGGTCGATCTCAATACCCAAAGCAAAGCGCTGAGCGATGTGCGCGTGCGTCAGGCGCTGAATTTCGCCACCGACCAGCAGGCGCTGGTGAAAGCCATCATGTTTGGTTATGCGCAACCGGCAAACTCCGCGTTGGCACCGGTCGATCCCAACTACGACAAAAGCTTGCATGACTATCCGTACGATCTGCAAAAAGCCAAAGATTTGCTGAAAGCGGCGGGCTACGCCGACGGTTTCCCGATGTCGATTGCGGTGCAGGCGCCGGATGCGCGTACCGCACAAGTGCTGCAGGGCATGTGGAGCAAAATCGGCGTGAAACTTAACGTGCGCCAGATGGAGAGCGGCGTGTGGACCAAAGCAGCATTTGCTGATGGCAAAGAGAAAGCCGCGCAGGGCACCGATGCGGTGCTGGCGTCCTGGTCTTCCGGTTTATATGGCTCGGATCTGCAATTGCGTCCGCTGTATCACACCAGCAGCTTTGCGCCGGGCGGGGCCAATCTGGGCTTCTTCAGCGACAAGCAAACCGATGATCTGATCGATACCGCCGCATCCACACTCGACGATGCCAAACGCAAAGATCTCTACTTCCAGGCGCAAAAACAGATCAGCGGATTAGCGCCGCAGGTGCTGCTGTTCTATCAGGACGATCTCTATGCCGCACGTAAAAATATCAGCGGCGTGGTTATGCAGCCGGGCGGACAAATCGTCGTGCGCGACGCAGTGAAGCAATAACCTCATGGCTGATGTGATATGAAAGCGTATGTCGCAAAAAAGGTGCTTTCGCTGCCGTTAATCATTTTCGGCGTGTCGATTATCGTGTTTATCGCCATCCGCGCGCTGCCGGGCGATCCGGCGCGGCTGATGGCGGGACCGGAAGCGCCGCAGGAAGCGGTGGACAGTATGCGCGTGCGGCTGGGGCTCGATCAGCCGCTGCCGCTGCAATATGTCAGGTTCGCGGCGGAAGCGCTGCACGGCAACCTTGGCTTGTCGTTGCAGTCGCAGCGTCCGGTGATGACGGAGATCAGCGAGCGTTTGCCGTACACCTTATCGCTGGCGGCGCTGGCGTATCTGCTGGCGATTGCGATAGGTGTTCCGGCGGGCATGACCGGCGCCATTTATCGCCAGCGTATTCCGGATCAAATCGTGATGGTGCTGACCATTGCCGGTGCGTCGATTGCCAACTTCTGGCTAGCGCTACTGGCGATGAATTACTTCGCCGTCGAGTTGGGCTGGTTACCGCTGCTGGGCGCCGATTCGTGGAAAAACTACATCATGCCCACGGTTACGCTGGCAATCCTGCCGATGGCGATGATCGCCCGCATGACGCGTTCCAGCATGCTGGATGTGCTGAGTCAGGATTACATCCGTACCGCCAAAGCCAAGGGATTATCCTCCGCCAGCATTAACTGGAAGCATGCGCTGCGAAATGCACTGATCCCGATTGTCACCATTGTGGCGCTCAACTTCGGCAGCCTGATTGGCGGCGCGGTGGTCACTGAATCGGTGTTCAATTGGCCGGGCATTGGCCGCTTGCTGGTGGACTCGGTGCGCTACCGCGATTATCCGGTGATTCAGGGCGTGACGCTGGTGGCCGTGACTGGCGTGGTGCTGATGAATCTGGTGGGCGAAATCCTGATTGGCTTGCTCAATCCAAAAATAAGGTTCGACTGATGAACAGCATTGATACTTCCGTGCTGCCGCCGCGTTCGCGCAGCCGACACCTGATCAGCACTTTACTGGCAAATCCGTCCATTGCCATCGGCGGTGCGTTAGTGCTGCTGGTGGTGCTCGCCGCCGCGCTGGCCCCGCTGATTACCCATTGGGATCCGGTGGAGCAGGATCTGCTCAACACCTTGCAAGCGCCGTCGGCCGCGCACTGGTTTGGCACCGACGATTATGGCCGCGATATTTTTTCGCGCGTGATTTACGGCGCGCGTATCACGCTGTTTGAAGTGAGCCTCAGCGTCGCGATCTCCATGGTGATCGGTATTCCGCTCGGCATCATTTCCGGCTTAGCGGGACGCAAGATGGATGCGCTGATCATGTGGGTAATGGATATCATCTTCGCCTTTCCCGGCATCGTGCTGGCGATTTTGATCGTTAGCGTGCTCGGCGAAGGACTGACCAATATGCTGATCGCCATTTCGCTGTTTTCGATTCCGGTGTATGCGCGTCTGAGCCGCAACCTGACGCTGGGCCTGAAGAACATGGAGTACATCGAAGCGGCGCATATGCTCGGGGTGCGCTATCCGCGCATCATTACGCACTACATTCTGCGCAACTCAATTGGACCGCTGATTGTGCAATCCACACTGACGGCAGGCGCGGTGGTGCTGTCCGCCGCCAGTTTGTCCTTCCTCGGTTTAGGCGTGCAGCCACCGATGCCGGAGTGGGGCACCATGATGAGCGATGGGCGCAACTTCCTCGGCCTGAATATTTATGTGTCACTCTTCCCCGGATTGGCGATTTTGATTACCGTGCTGGGCTTCAATGTGTTGGGCGACGGTTTGCGTGATGTGATGGATAAACGTTTATGAGAAGACAATCTGCGGTGATTTGCCTCGATCTGGGCGGCTCTTTTATCAAGCTAGGCGTGATGAATGCGCAGGATCAATTAATCCTGCTCGATCAGCATAAAATTCCGGCTACCAGCTGGGACGATTTCACCGCGCTGGTACGTCGCATGATAGCCCAGCATCACCTGCAGTTTACCGCCAGCAGTGCGGTAGCGATCTCCACCGCGGGCATTGTGGCACCCGAAACTGGCGAGATATTTGCCAGCAATATCCCCGCGTTTCACCAGCACAGTTTGGCGAACGAGCTGGGCGCGCTGCTGCAACGCCAGGTGATTGTGCATAACGATGCCGACTGCTTCACGCTGGCGGAAGCGCTGGCGGGCGCGGGAAAAGGTCACAAAGTGGTGTTTGGCGCGATTCTGGGTTCGGGCGTTGGCGGCGGATTGGTGGCAGATGGCCGCATCATTACCGGGCAAAACGGATTGACCGGCGAATGGGGACATGGGCCGATCACATTAACCGAAGTGGAGATTGATGGCGTCACGCGGCGACTGCCGCGTAAGGCGTGTCCATGCGGGCAAAAGGGCTGTCTCGACAGCTACGGCGGTGCGCGCGGGCTGGAAAATCTGCATCAGACGTTACATGACCGCACGGCGAGCAGCGTTGAGATTATCGAATGCTGGCAGCAGCAGGATGCGCTGGCGCAGCAAACCGTTCAGGCATGGCTGCAAATTGTCGGTCAGCCGCTGGCATACACCATCAATATCACCGGCGCGTCGCGCGTGGCGGTGGGCGGCGGATTGGCATCGGTGGCTCCGCTGATCGCGGCGTTAGATGAGGTGGTGCAGGGTTACGTATTACGCCGCACCTCACATCGTCTGGTGGTGCCAGGTGAGTTCGCGCATCACGGCGGCATGATGGGCGCAGCGCTGTTGGCGCTGCAGAATACGCATACTCCTTAGCGGCGCGATTTATCGCGCAATGAATTGCGCCGCTACGGAAGCGGGATTTTGCGCTATCATAAGCCGCTCACTCTGCTCAGTCCTGACGATGATTGTTTCAGGCAATCACGATCCTGACTGAGTTCTTCACTTGCGGTTCGGAAAACTCATGTCATCAGTACAACCCCAACTTACTCAGCTGCCGGATGAGGCATCGCTGCCGCGTCAGAGCGTGCTAAAAGCTTTGTTCGCGCTCGGCACCGGCGGCTTTGCCATTGGTACCGGCGAATTCGTCATCATGGGACTGCTGCCCGATGCAGCCAAAGGTCTCAACGTATCGATCCCCTCGGCCGGGCATCTCATCAGCATCTATGCGCTGGGCGTGGTGATTGGTGCGCCGCTGCTGGCGGTGCTGGGCGCACGCGCCTCACGTCGTAATTTCCTGATGACGCTGATGGGCCTGTTTGCCGCCGGCAACCTGCTGAGCGCCATAGCGCCGGGATACTACTCGATGCTGCTGGCGCGTTTCCTCGCCGGTTTCCCACATGGCACCTTCTTCGGCGTTGCGGCGCTGGTCGCAGCCGGTTTGGTTGAACGGCGCAAACGCGCGCAAGCGGTCTCGATGGTGCTGTTCGGCCTGACAATCGCCAACTTACTCGGCGTGCCCGCCGTCACCGCTATCGGCCAATGGTTTGGTTGGCGCGATGCCTTTGCCATTGTCGGCGGTCTGGCGCTGGTGACCTTGCTGCTGATCTGGCTGTGGGTGCCAAACGTAACAGGCGACAAAAATGCCAGCCCGCTGCGCGAATTGTCGGCGCTGACGCGCAAACAGGTACTGCTGACGCTGGCGATTGGCGCGGTGGGCAGCGGCGGTTTGTTTTCGGTGTTTAGCTACGTGAAGCCGACCATGACCGAACTGGCGCAGATGCCGGTGAGCTGGATCCCGGCGGTGCTGGCGTTGTTTGGTTTAGGCATGATCATCGGTAACATCGCTGGCGGTCGTCTGGCCGATCGCGGCATTGAAAAGACCATCCGCATTTTGCTGATCTGGTCATTTTTGGTGCTCAGCGCCTTCGTGTTTGCCGCGCATTATGCGCTGGCAGGTGCCATCAACGTCATGCTGGTGGGCACCATGGTAGCGCTGGCGGCGGTGTTGCAGATCCGTTTGATGGATGTTGCCGGTGATGCGCAAACCATGGCGGCGGCAATGAACCATTCGGCGTTTAACCTCGCTAACGCGCTCGGTGCATGGCTGGGCGGCGTGACCATTTCCGCTGGTCTGGGATGGCAATCCACCGGTTGGGTGGGCGCGATTCTGGCGGTGTTGGGTCTGCTGATCCACGCGGTGGCGATGCGCGATGCGCGCCGTAAATCGATTACCTTCGCGCACGAAAGTCATTAACACCCTACCTACCGTAGCGGCGCGATATATTACGTATTGCCGGGCTGGGCACATTGCCGCCCTTAATATGCGCAATAGATCGCGCCGCAAGGGGTAATTAATTTTTACGCCAACTTCTGCTGCAAAAATGTCATAAACACCCGATTGATCTCACTGCGCTGACGGTGCTGCGGATAGAGCGCATTGAGATGGAGCGAGGTCGGCTGCCACTCTTCCAGCACCTTCACCAGCTCACCGCTCGCCAGTGCTGGCGCCACAATAAACTCTGGCAGCATAATCAGACCCAATCCGGCCACTGCTGCGTCGCGCAGCATTTCCCCATTATTACTCACCATCGGCCCATGCACGCTAATCACTTTGCGCTGGTCGCCGTTAAACAGTTCCCAGCCGGTCTGGCTTTCGCGCCCGTAGCGCAGACACAAATGCTCGCTCAGCTCCTCCGGCGTTCGCGGTGCGCCTGCGCCCTGCAGGTAGGACGGGCTGCCGCAGATCACGCGGCGGAACTCGCCCAGTCGCCTGGCGATCAAACTCGAATCTGGCAGCGTACCGATGCGAATCGCCATATCAAATCCTTCACCCACCATATCGACATGCCGATCCGCCAGTTCAACCTGAAACTGCAACCCCGGATGCTGGCTGAGAAACTCGGCAATAAACGGCGACAAATGGCTGATACCAAACGACATCGGCACGCTCAGGCGGAAGCTGCCCTGCAGCACCTGACGACGCCCCGATACCGCCAGCTCGGCTTCCTGCACATCATCCAGAATGCGCTGCGCGTGCTGCGCAAACAGCTGGCCGTTATCGGTTACCGACAACTTCCGCGTGTTGCGATTCAGCAGGCGCGCGCCAAGCGACTCCTCCAGCGCGGCGATGCGGCGGCTGACATACTGCTTCGACAGCATCAGCTGTTCGGCGGCAGCGGTGAAGTTGCCGGCTTTGATGACGGCTACATAAATACGGAGATCTTCAATCTGCATATTGTCCACTTATCGGTGACAGTCATTGTCATTTTGACGCATTGTTAGGCAAATCAGTTTACGTATACTTGTTTGCAACGGGAAGGGCAATCGCCCCCCAATAGCAAATTTGAGGAGCAGACCATGATTGAACAACGCCTGTCAGAACAACGCGGAGTGGGTGACCACGGTTGGTTGAATTCGCATCATACGTTCTCTTTTGCAAGTTACTGGGATCCAAAACAAACCGGCTTCTCAGATTTGCTGGTGATCAATGATGACCGCGTTGCACCGGGTCGCGGTTTTGGTGCGCATCCGCACAACAACATGGAGATCATCTCCTACGTGCTGGAAGGCGCGCTGGAGCATAAAGATTCCATGGGCACCGGTTCGGTGATTGTGCCGGGTGATGTGCAGCTAATGAGCGCCGGCAGCGGCGTCACGCACAGCGAGTTTAACCACTCGAAAACGGACAACGTGCACTTCCTGCAGATCTGGATTGTGCCTGGCGAACGTAATTCGCCTCCCGGTTATCAGCAGATTTCAGTGGCGGAACGTGACAAACGCGGTCAGCTGCGCCTGATTATTTCGCCGGAAGGGGATAACGGTTCACTCAGCGTGCGTCAGGATATTCGCGTTTATGCCGGACTGTTCGACGGTGTCGAGCAGCAAACCTTCGCGTTGGATGCCGATCGTTACGCCTATATTCACGTGGCTCGCGGCAGCATCGAAGTGAACGGCGTGAAGTTCAAAGAGGGCGACGGTGCACGCGTTCGCAACGAAAGCGCGCTGCAGTTCGCTAACGGTGATGATGCGGAAGTGCTGGTGTTTGATCTGCGTCCGCTGGAAGTGAATCATCCACAGCGTTAATGACGAATAGCTGATACTTTATTCGTTAGACTATTTTACGAGATGACTGGCACTATTCTGAAAATGAGCCGTTGAAGGTCATCATAAATAAAAAGGGAGCGCCTGAAGAGGTGCCCCCTTTTTAATGCATCAATCAATCGACAAATTATGGATCGCTAACACCGCGCGTGCCGCTTCTTTGCCTTTCTTAATGAAATGCTCGGTATAGAAGTTTTCAATCACATCAACCGGCTGGAAATTATGTGGCGTTAAAGAAACGGAAAATACCGGTACGTTGGTGGTCAGCTGCACATTCATCAGGCCATCAACCACCGCAGCGGCAACGAAATCATGGCGATAGATACCGCCGTCAACCACCAGCGCAGCGCAGACAATCGCATCGTATTTGCCGGTTTCGGCCAGACGCTTAGCCAGCAGCGGCATTTCAAATGCGCCAGGCACTTCCAGCACTTTTAATTCCGCTTCTACGGAGTGATCGGCTAATTCTTTTTCAAAACCCACCAGGGCATTATGGACAATTTCTTTGTGCCAGCCGGCTTTAATAAATGCAATTTTAATATTGTTCATGGTTATTCCGACATCACCTGTAATTTTTTCGCGCCAATAATATAGAGAGAATATCCAGACTCTCAGCAATAATGTGTTTGTATACCATATGTTACAGTTGTGATCCACCTGCGCTACGTGGCGATTAATGCCTTTGGGATTCAATTGCCGCACATTCCGTAGCGGCGCGATTCATCGCGTTGTTTTGACTTTCGTGCTCCGATGCAATATCGCGCAATAAATTGCGCCGCTACGGAACGTGCGCGTTGTAGCATCGGATTTATTCACTAACTCCACATTAATAATCTGGTTATTCCGCGCTTGACGGCGACCATCGCCTGCAATACAAATAGACGCGTCGGGGGAGTCTCACCAAAGAGACTGAGAGGCTAATAGCGCACTGCGCGGTTTAGCGACCCTTTGAACCTGACCCAGTTGATACTGGCGTAGGAAGACTGACAGTCTTTTTCATTTGGCTGTCTGGCGCTCAGGCAAGCTCGATGGATGCGCCATTTCCCTTCTCCTGTATCTGCGGGTCTCAGCTAACACTGAGAGGCCGATGTGAATTCCCCCTGTTTGAACATCCTGGAACCGGCGCTGTGAGCCGCTGGAGCGTGCTTGGCTGCGGCGTGGCGGGCCTATGCGTAGCCACTTTGCTGGCGGAACGCGGTGAAGACGTTGAGGTGATGGGCGATGACGCGCGCCGCCCGGCATCGTGGTTTGCTGGCGGCATGCTAGCGCCCTGGTGTGAAGCCGAAAGCGCGCCGCGCGATGTTATCACTGTTGGGCAACACGCCGCCGCGTGGTGGCAACAGCGCGTCAGCAGCGTCGAGCATCAGGGCACGTTGGTGGTTGCGCCGCCGCGCGATAGCCAGGAACTCAACCGTTTCGCCCGCATGACCGAGCAGCATCAATGGGTCGATCCCGCCAACATTGAACCGGCGCTGGAAGGGCGCTTTGCGCGCGGTCTGTTTTTCGCCGGGGAAGCGCATCTCGATCCGCGTCTGGCGTTGCAGGAGATGCGTGACGCGCTGATCGCGCGCGGCGTGTCATTCAGCAATCACGCGCCGAGCGGCCAAATTATCGATTGTCGCGGCATCCACGCCGCGCCGCAACTGCCGCGCCTGCGTGCGGTGCGCGGCGAGATGCTGATTTTGCACAGCGATGAAGTGCAGTTTTCCCGCCCGATTCGTCTGCTGCATCCGCGTTTTCCCTGCTATCTGGTGCCGCGTCGCGGCGGCCACTTTATGCTCGGCGCCACCATGATTGAGAGCGACGATGCCAGCGCCATCAGCGCGCGCGCCATGATGGAGTTACTCAGCGCCGCCTATGCCATCCATCCCGCCTTAGCCGAAGCGCGCGTGATTGAGAGCGGTAGCGGGCTGCGTCCGGCCTATCCGGCGAATCTGCCGGAAATCCACTATCACAATCACACCTTTTATCTCAACGGCATGTATCGCCACGGTTTTCTGCTGGCGCCAATGCTGGCAGAGCAGCTAATGCAACGCATTTCTGGGGAACTTAATAATGAATATTCAGCTTAACGGCCGCCTCATCAACACCCAGGCAACAAGCCTGAGCGAATTGCTGATCGAGCAGCAAATTGATGTGGCCTGCGTCGCTACCGCCTACAACGGTGCGTTTGTGCCAAAAAGTCAGTACGACACGCAGCGGCTGGATGAAGGTTGCCAGCTCGAAGTGCTGTCACCGATGCAGGGAGGTTAAGCGATGTTTTACGATTTTGAACCGCAATCACGCTTCCTGCTCGGCACCGCTGGCTATCCTTCGCCCGCTATTTTGCAGCAGGCGATTGCCGCCTCCGGCACCGACATCATCACCGTCAGTTTGCGGCGCGAAGGTGCGGCGGGCGCGGCATTCCGCGAACTGCTGACCGGACTTAACCTCCGCGTGTTACCGAATACCGCCGGTTGTCACACGGTAAAAGAGGCCGTCACCACCGCGCACATGGCGCGCGAACTGTTCAACACCGCGTGGATCAAACTGGAAGTAATCGGCCATGCCGACACGCTGCAGCCCGATCCTTTCGCGCTGGTGGAAGCCGCGCGCATCCTCAGCGCAGAGGGTTTTCAGGTGTTTCCGTACACCACCGAAGATCTGATCGTCGGCGAAAAGCTGCTGGCAGCGGGTTGCGAACTGTTGATGCCGTGGGGCGCGCCGATTGGTTCCGGTCAGGGTTTGCGCAATATCGATGGCCTGCGCGCCATGCGTGCGTGGTTCAGCGACATCCCGCTGATCATTGATGCGGGCATTGGCGCGCCGTCGCAGGCGGCGCAGGCGATGGAAATGGGCTTCGATGGCATTTTGCTCAACACCGCCGTCGCCAAAGCCGGCGATCCAATCGGCATGGCCAACGCCTTCCGGCTGGCGATTGAAGCCGGACAGGCCGCGCGCGCTGCCGGACTGATGGAGAAGCGCGATATGGCAGCCGCGTCCACGCCGATCTTCGGCCTGGCAAATCTGAGTTAAGGACGGCAAAAATGCAACGTTATCAACGCCAGATGATGCTGGCGGAAATCGGCGAAGCCGGGCAGCAAAAGCTACTTAACGCGCGCGTGCTGGTGGCGGGCGCGGGCGGACTAGGCGCCACGCTCCTGCCGCAGCTGGTGGGCGCGGGCGTCGGCCATATTCGGCTGTATGACGACGATGTGGTGGCGCTGCATAACCTGCATCGGCAAACGCTGTTTACGCAGCAGGATATCGACCAGCCCAAAGTGCTGCGCGCGCAGCACGCCTTGCAGCAGCGCAATCCGCAGGTGCAAATCGAGGCGCTGCAGCAGTCGCTGAGCGCCAGCAATCTACAGCAGGCGCTGGCGGGATGCGATCTGGTGATCGACGCCGCCGATAACTTTGCCGTCACCTACCAACTTTCCGATGCTTGCATGCAGGCGGGCATGCCGCTGATCAGCGCCTCGGTGCTGGGGCGGCAAGGTTACGTCGGCGGATTCTGTGGCGGCGCGCCGAGCTATCGCGCGCTGTTCCCGCGCTTGCCGTCATCGGCCGCGAACTGCAACACCGCAGGCGTGATGGGCCCGGCGGTGGCAACGCTCGGCGCGATGCAGGCGCAGATGGCGCTCAGCGTGCTGCTGCAGTTGTCGCCATCGCCGCTCGGTTGTCTGGTGAACTGCGATTTTGTGAACTGGCACTTCCGCCAGTTCCGCTTTGATGATGCTGACGAGCCGGAACATGCGGTGCCGTTTATCGATCCGCAGCAGCTGGCCGCCGATGACTGTATTGTCGAACTGCGCAGCTGCGAAGAAGCGCCGGTTAGCGTGGCGGATGGCGTTGAGCGCATCTTGCCGCAGGCGATCGCCGCGTGGCAGCCGCCCGCCCAGCAGCGCATCGTGCTGGTGTGCGCCAGCGGCATTCGTGCCGCGCAAGCCGCCAGCGCACTGGCGCAGCGCGGATTTCACCAGCTGGCGATTCTGGCGGCCAATCGCCCATGAATCAGGACATTCTGTTCAACGATGTGAGTTTTAGCTGGGGCGATAAACCGCTGTGTCAGCGGTTGAATCTGCACCTGCGCGGTGGCAAAACCACGGTAATGCTGGGACGCAGCGGCATCGGCAAAAGTACGCTGCTGCGGTTGGTGGGCGGCTTACTTCAGCCGCAGCAGGGCGCGGTGCAGGGCTTGAGCGGCAACGTGGCGTGGATGGGCCAGCAGGATCTGCTGTATCCGTGGCTGACGGTGCTCGACAACGTGATGCTGTCGGCGCGGCTCAGCGGCGACAAGCCGGATCGCCCGCGTGCGCTGGCGCTGCTCGAGCAGGTAAAACTCAGCGACGTTACGCATGCACCCCCGCATCAACTCTCCGGCGGCATGCGGCAACGCGTGGCGCTGGCACGCACGCTTTATGCGCAGCGCGACGTGGTGCTGATGGATGAACCCTTCGCCACGCTGGATGTGATGACTAAACTCAGTTTGCAAACGCTGACCGCCCGATTACTGCGGGGCAAAACTGTGCTGCTGGTGACGCACGATCCGCTGGAAGCGTGCCGCATGGCCGATGACATTCTGCTGCTGCAAGGCCAGCCGCTGGCTATCGAAAGCTGGCCGGTTCCCGGCGGTGACGTGCCGCGTCCGTTTGATCATCCCGACGTCCTGCAGGCGCAGGCGCAACTCTTCTACCGACTGAATACCCATGAAAACAGTGTTTAGCGCGATCTACCTGATCGTGGTGCTGCTGTGCGGCTGGTTACTGGCGCGTCACAGCGGCGTGCCGAGTTTCCTGCTGCCCGCGCCACAGGCGGTGCTGGAGGCGCTGTGGCTGCATCGTCAACTGCTGTGGCATCACGCGCTCTATACGCTGGCGGAAATTGTGCTGGCGCTGTTGCTGGGCGTCGGCGCGGGCGTGACGCTGGCGGTGCTGATGGCCGCCAGTACGCTGCTGCGTCGCGTGCTGTTTCCGCTGGTCACCGCTAGCCAGGCAATCCCGGTGTTTGCCCTCGCGCCGCTGCTGGTGCTGTGGCTCGGCTTTGGCATCGCCTCAAAAGTGGTGGTGGCGGCTTTGATCCTGTTCTTCCCGCTGTGCTTGTCACTGTTTGATGGGCTGTGCCGTACGCCGGTCGGTTGGCTGGAGCTGGCGCAAACCTCCACGTCGTCGCGTTTCCGCATCTTCTGGCGCGTGCGCTGGCCTGCCGCGTTACCGCAGTTTTTCTCCGGCCTGCAGATGGCGGTGGTGTTGGCCCCGATTGGCGTGGTGATTGGTGAATGGGTCGGCGCCAGCGAAGGGCTCGGCTATCTGATGATGCAATCCAACGCGCGACTGGAAACCGCCACCAGCTTCGCGGCGCTGCTGCTGTTACTGGTTCTGGCGCTGCTGCTTTCGGGCAGCGTGGCGCTGATGCGCAAGAAAATCCTCTGGCAATCTACATAAGGAAATACCGTGAAAACCCTACGAATGGCATTGACCGCGTTGCTGCTGCTGGCGACCGCTAACGTGCAGGCGGCGGAGAAAGTTCGCCTGCTGCTTGACTGGTTTATCAATCCCAATCACGCGGCGATTTTTGCTGCCCAGCACAGCGGCGCGTTTAAGAAAGAGGGGCTGGATGTGGAGATGATCGCGCCCGCCGATTCCGCGTCCGTGCCGCTGCTGCTGGCGGCGGGCAAAGTCGATCTCGCCGTCAGCTACCAGCCGCTGCTCTACACGCTGGTGGATAAAGAAGTGCCGGTGATCCGCGTCGGCACGTTGATTAATCAGCCGCTGAATACGCTGACCACGGTGTCAGACGATATTCACTCGCTGAAGGATTTCGCTGGCAAAACCATCGGCTACGCGGTGCCGGGCACCGAAGACGTGGCGATCCGCAATATGCTAAAAGCGCAGGGCGTTGATGCTGACTGGGTGAAGCTTATCAACCTGAATATGGATGGCACCTCCGCGTTGCTAACGCACAAGATTGATGGCGCGATGACCATCTTTCGCAACTATGAGCTGCTGGATCTGAAAGACAAAGGCGCGCAGCCAACGGTGTTCAAGCCGGAAGATTACGGCGTGCCTGCTTATGATGAGTTGATCATCCTGGCAAACCAGAAAACTGCCGCGCAGGACAAACGCATTCCGGCGTTTTTACGTGGCCTGGATGCCGGCGTGGCGTGGCTACGCGCGCATCCGCAGGAAGCGTGGCAGGCGTTTATTAAGCAATATCCCGAGCTAAATACGCCGCTCAATCACGAAGCGTGGCAGGCGACGTTGCCATATTTCGCCGAGCACAGTGCGGCGTTTGATCAGGCGCGCTATCAGGCGTTTGGTGAGTATATGAAGGGTAATGGTGTAATTAAGGCTGTAGCGCCGATGGCGCGTTATTCGTTGTAAGTTGGTGAGGTTTGCCCCTCACCCCAGCCTTCTCCCGCGCGCGGGAGAGGGGGCCTAACATCCGCGCCATCTAACCATTCCCTCTCCCGCCTGCGGGAGAGGGTTAGGGTGAGGGCAACCACGCACAATTTCCCTTGCACCCGCACTTATTTTTGATAATGATATTTATTCTCAACTATCAAGTGATGGACAACCTGATGCGTTTCCCCGCTCTTTCTCTGCTGCTTAGCCTGTTTTTCATCTGCACCCATGTTCACGCCAACGCAACCTGGCCGCGCACTATCTCCACACCTAAAGGCCCCTTCACGCTGCAACAGCCGCCGCAGCGCATTGTCTCGACCAGCGTTACGCTGAGTGGCACTTTGCTGGCAATTAACGCGCCGCTGGTTGGCTCCGGCGCCACCAGTCGCAATAGCAGCGTATCGGATGCGCAGGGCTTTTTTACGCAATGGAGCGCGGTGGCCAAAGCGCGTCAGGTTAAACCGCTCTATATTTCACAGCCGAATGCCGAAGCGATTGCCGCCGAAGCGCCGGATTTGATTGTGATTGCCGCCACCGGCGGCGATTCGGCGCTGCGCCTCTACGATCAGCTGCAAACCATCGCGCCGGTGTTAGTGATCGACTACGGCGATAAGAGCTGGCAGGCATTGACCTTGCAGCTGGGCGAGATTACCGGCCATGAAGCTGATGCCAATAAGGTGATCGCAGCATTCGACCAACGAGTCGAAGCAGTGCGTCACAAGATTACGCTGCCGCCGCAGCCGACCTCTGCGCTGGTCTATTACGAAGATGGGCGCGGGATGAACTTGTGGACGCCCGCATCGGCGCAGGGCGCACTGTTACAGGATTTGGGCTTTACGCTGGCCGCGCCGCCCGCCAGTTTTCAGGGCAGCACCAGCATGGGTAAGCGCAATGACATTATTCAGCTGAACGGCGAAAACATGGCCGATGGCATCACCGGTAACACGCTTTTGCTATTCGCTGCTGATGAGAAAACCGTGCCGCAGGTGGCGAAGAATCCGTTCCTCGCCCATCTGCCGGCGGTACAGCAGCACGACATCTTTGCCGTGGGTAACGATACTTTCCGCCTCGATTACTACAGCGCCAGCAATATGCTCAGCAGCATCGAGCGGCAGTTTACCCGTTAAGCATCTGCCGTAGCGGGCTGCGGCGCGTCCGGTTGTTCACTGAGGCGCGCCGAGCGCAGGCCGCGCGCCGCCAGCGACAACAGCACCAGCAATCCCACCGCCAATCCGCCAAACCACAGCACGCTGCTCAACGGTGCCAGCACGCGTGCCAGCGCGCCTAAACCCAATGCACCGACCGAATCGCCGGTCACATCCTGCGCGGTGCCGAGGCTGTTGACGCGTCCCAGCAGCGCATCCGGCGTGTGGTGCTGCGTCAGCATAAACTGCAATAGCGAGGCGATGGCGTTGCTGTAGCCGTAACACACCAGCGCCAGCAGTGCGGGCAGCAGATGGCTGTAAAGACCGAGCGAGGCGATGCAGGCAAATGCCAGTAGCGCACAACCCATCAGCACCCATCCCGGGCGCGTTAACTGCCGCACCCAGCCGCTGGTAAAGGCACCGATCATCGCACCCAGCGGCACCGCCGAGTACATCAATCCTAATGCGGATGCATCGGCGTGATAGGTCAGCGCCAGCGCCGGGAACAGAATACGCACCGCGCCAACCATGCTGAGCAGCAAGCCAACCAGCACTACCGCGCCGACCACTTTATGCTGGCAGACAAACTGCATGCCGCTCGCCAGCGCGCGCAGCGGATGCTCCGGCTCCTGTTGTTCGGGCTTCATCGACGGTAAACGCACCAGCGGGATCAGCGTTGCTAGCGTACCAATCGCGGCGACCGCAAACGCCCAACCGACACCCGCCGCAACGATGATCATGCCGCCGAGCGCGGGCGACAAAATCGCGCCGAGGCGCACCGTTAGCATGCTGAGCGCACCGGCTTCCGCCAGATGTTCACGTCCGACGATTAGCGGGATCACCGCCATCAGCGCGGTCATGCCAAGCGCGCCAAAGAAGCCATCCCAGAAGGCGAGGAAGTAGAGCGCCAGCAACGAAGGTGCTGGGCTGAAGGCGTTGAGGCTGAGCAGCACAAAACCGATGCCACAGGTGCCGCGCGCGAACAGGATTAATTTGCGGCGATCGTAGCGATCGGCCAGCACGCCGCCGAGCAGCAGGCCGATAAACATGCCGATGCCATCGAGCATTACCGCCACACCAACCTGCAACGTGGAGCCGGTCATCGCCTGAATTTGCACCGGCACGCCAACCGCCAGCATGCCAAGGGCGAATACCGAGAGCATGCGCGCGCAGAATATCGCGCGGAAGGAGGCGTTGTTTTTGAGTAAACTGAAATCTAAGAATATCGAGGGCTTAGCCATAAATCTCCAACGGTGAATCACATTTGCATCACCTGTAGCGGCGCAATTTATTGCGCGTTTTTTGACAGAACACGATGAATCGCGCCGCTACGATATGTGCCTTAATTAACGCCGAGCTAACAAACGGTTTATCAACGGTCCCAGCACCTGCAACGAATCTGCTGAAAGAATATCGGCGTGTTCGCAATCCAGCGGGAAGATCGTCAATTCATCAACGAACGGTGCCCAACTGGCGCGCACATCCATCTCAGGCGGCAGCGTTTTCTCGGCCATAAACAGCGTGGCGTGGCCGGCATAGCGCGGCGTTCGCGCTTCAGCCAGGCGTGCGACGGCGTCTTTGTAGTTCGCGACGATGGTGCTAAACATCGCTGCCTTCTCTTCACGCAGTAGCGGATCGCGCTCATCCTCGGTGGCGGCCATAAATTCGGCCTGCTCACGCGCCACCTCCTGTTCCGCTTCGTCGGCATCCGGCGTGCGCCAGTCCTGACCTTCTGCCGGATAGGTATCCAGCAGGCCGAGGAATGCCACCGTTTCACCCTGCGCCTGCAAACGGGCCGCAATGCCTTGCGCCAGCGTGCCGCCGAGTGAATAACCGAGCAGGAAATACGGACCGCTCGGCTGCTGCTGGCGAATCGCCTGCAGATGACGTTCGCACATCGCCTCCACGCTGTGACAGGCAGCAATCACGCCGTTTGGTCGCGGCGATTGCAGGCCGACAATCGGGAAGTCGCCGTCGAGATAGTGCAGCAGGGCGCTGTACTGCCAAGCGAAGCCGGATGCCGGATGGATGCAGAACAGCGTCGGGCCGTGACCGGCGCGCAGCGGCAGCAGTTCGCCGTTGCCACCGCTTTCACTGTTGGCACCGCCGTCAAGCAGCGCCGCCAGCTTCTCCACGCTGCGCGCGGCGATGATCTGCCCGACGCTGAGCGGCGGCACCTCACGACGACGCAGTTCCGCCGCCAGACGCATCGCCAGCAGCGAATGACCACCGAGCGCGAAGAAGTCGTCATCGGCAAACACGCTGTCGCAACCAAGCAGCTGCTGGAACAGATCCGCCAGCAAACGCTCGTTGGCGCTGTGCGGCAGGCGGCCGCTGCGCGCGCTGAGCTGCGGCATCGGCAGCGCTTTACGATCCAGCTTGCCGTTGGCGCTGAGCGGCAGATGGTCGAGCAGCAGATAGCTGACCGGCTGCATATGCGCTGGCAGACGTTCGCCGAGCTGCTGCTTCACCGCGTCGATATCCAGCGCGACGCCGGCGTCGGCCACCAGCCAGCCGAGCAGCTGACGGTTATCGACGCCCGGCGTGGCGTGCTGCGTCAGCGCGCGCGCCGCCACCACCGCCTGCGCCACGCCCGGCAGCGCCACTAGCGCCTGTTCGATTTCACCCGGCTCAATACGCTGTCCGCGCATTTTTAGCTGATCGTCGCTGCGGCCGAGATACTCCACCGCGCCGTCGGCGCGCCAGCTGGCGATATCGCCGGTGCGATACATACGCTCGCCTTCGGCAAACGGCGCGGCGACAAAGCGCTGTGAGGTAAGGTCGGCGCGATGCAAATAGCCATCGGCCAACTGCACGCCGCTGAGATAGAGATCGCCCGGCACGCCAACCGGTACCGGTCGCAGCAGGCTATCGAGAATATGCAGCTGCGTGTTCCACACCGGACGACCAATCGGCACGCCCGGCCCGTTAAGGCCTTCCAGCGCGCTGCCGCTGGCGGGTTGCCAGGTGACATCGACGGCGGCTTCGGTTGGGCCATACAGATTGTGCAGCGGCGCGGCGATCATCTCCTGATAGCTGCGCGCCAGGTCGCACGCCAGCGCTTCACCGCTGCAGAATACGCGGCGCAGCGTTGGGCAAGCTTGATCGGTTTGCGCGGCGAGATGGCCGACAAAGGCCGCTAACATCGAGGGCACGAAGTGCAGGGTGGTCACGCGATAATCGTCGATCAGCTGCCACAGCGCCTGCGGATCGCGGTGCGCTTCCGGCGGCGCCATCATCAGCTGCGCACCGGTCATCAGCGGCCAGAAAAACTCCCACACCGAAACATCAAAGCTGCACGGCGTCTTCTGCAACACCACGTCGTCGGCGCGCAGCGGATAGCTGGCCTGCATCCAGCGCAGGCGATTGACGATGGCGCGCTGATTCACCACCACGCCTTTTGGTTTACCGGTCGAGCCCGAGGTGTAAAGCACGTAAGCCGGGCGATTGGCATCCGCCTGCGGCAAAGGGTGGCGCGGCTGAATGTGTTCACCGGCTAAACCATCAAACATCATCAGCGTGCCAAACGTGTCAAAGCGGGTTTCCAGCGCGGATTCGGTGATCAGCACCCACGGCCGCGCATCTTCCACCATATAAGCCAGACGTTCATCGGGATAACCGATATCCAACGGCAAATAGGCCGCGCCCGCCTGCAGAATGGCAGTGAGCGCAATGCTGAGACGCACCGAGCGCGGCAGCGCCACGGCGACGATATCGCCTGGCATCACGCCCGCTTCAATCAGGCGATCCGCCAGCAGCGCGGCCTGACGCTGCATTTCGCCGTAGCTCAGACGGTGATCGACATCCATTAGCGCCAGCGCGTCCGGCGTGCGCGCCGCCTGCTGGGCAATCGCCTGCTGCAGGGTTTCATTTTCCAGCTGCACGCCGGTGTTATTCACCCAGGCGAGTAGCGATTGCTCGGCCAGCGTTTGCAATTTCCACTGCGTCAGCGGCAGATCCGGCGTGCTGACCAGCTGTTGCAGTAGCAGTAACAGCCGCTCGGCCAGACGTTCCGGCTCGCTAACGCAGTCGCGATACTCCATCAGCAGCGTCAGCTGTTCGCCCGGCAGCACCAGCAGCGTCAGCGGATAGTGCGTGTAACCGCGATTA
This sequence comes from Pantoea sp. DY-17, assembly GCF_019795975.1. NCBI lineage: Bacteria > Pseudomonadati > Pseudomonadota > Gammaproteobacteria > Enterobacterales > Erwiniaceae > Pantoea > Pantoea sp. DY-17. The sequence continues at coordinate 751,221 of NZ_JAIMIG010000002.1, forward strand.
TGGATCGCTTCGCAGCGCACGGTGGCGTTGGCATCCAGCAGCGTTTGGTTGTCCGGATAGTTCTCCACCACCAGCAAGGTATCGAACAGCGTACCGGCGCCGACACATTGCTGAATCTCGGCGAGGCCGAGGCAATCCTGCTCAATCAGCTGGATTTGCTGCGCCTGATGATCGGCGAGCTGCGCCAGTAACGTACGCTGATGATCGAAGCGCACGCGCACCGGCAGCGTGTTGCTGAACAGGCCAACGTGCTGATCGATGCCGTCAATCTGACCAAAACGGCCAGAAACCGGCGCACCAAACACCACGTCTTGCTGGCCGCTGGCGACCGACAGCAGCAAGCCCCACAATCCCTGCATCACGGTGTTCAGGGTTAAGCCGCGCGCCCGGCACAGCGCATAGAGTTCCCGCTCCAGCGTGGCATCCAGCGTAATGCGCTTTTCGTTAACCGCACTGTCGGCGGCCTGCGGATAGAGCAGCGTCGGACGCACGTCTTTCAGGCAAGCTTGCCACTGCTGACGCGCTTCATGGCTGTCGCGCTGGCTGAGCTGACGCACGATGTCGGCGTAGCTGCTGCTGTGCGCGGGTAAAGTTTGCTGGCGCAGCGCGCTGAGCAGATCGTTGAGGATCACCGGCGTTGACCAGCCATCCACCACCAAGTGATGCGCGTTGAGCAGTAGCGTCCAGCGCGCGCCATCGCGATGGGCGATCAGCGTGGCGTGCAGCATGATTGGCTGGCTAAACAGATCCTGCGCCAGCGCCTGATGTTCCAACGCCAGCATCTCCTCTTCCTCGCCCAACTGAAGCAGCGTCAGCGGCCAGTGCAATTCGCCTTCCGGTATCAGCTGCAGCGGTTGCAGGCTGAGTTCGGCGTCGAAGCGCGCCGCCAGCTGCGGATGACGCTGTAACACCGCGTCGAGCGCGGTTTGTACCGCTGCGGGGCTGATATCGCCGCTCAGCGTCAGGCGGGTTAACGAGTTATAGCTGCCTTGCTGCGCGGTGGTTTGCGCGTGGAACAGCAAACCTTTCTGCAGCGGTAACAACGGCAGCGCATGGCTAAACGCACCGTGGCGCGCATGCAGCTGTTGCAGCAGCGCATCATCAACGCCTTCCAACGCCACCTCGGCGGCCACCAGCGTGTGGGCGGCGTGCTGCGGTTGCTGTTGGGCCAGCGCGATCAGCGCCTGCGCGGCAGCCGCCATTGCCTGATGTAAATCGGCAATCGCTTCGGCGTTGAGCACGCCGTCCGCCCAGCTCCAGTTCAGCGCCAGCTGCGCCGCATTTGGCTGCTCCTCAACGAAGACGTTGAGTTCCAGCGCGTGCTGCAGCGGCAGCGCGTCATCCAGCAATACCGCGAAAGTGTCACGGAACTGTTGCGCGGTGCGCTGTGGCGTCCAATCACCGCTGCGTTGTGTGAAGCGCCCGAGGTAGTTAAACAGCACCTGAGGCGCGTGTTGTGCCGCCAATTTTTCCAGCGTCACGCCGCGATGTGCATCGAGCCAGCGCAGCTGCCCGTAGCCAATACCGCGATCCGGCACCGCACGTAGCACCGCTTTCACCGCGCGTACGCACTCATTGAGCGGCGCATGAGGATTTTCTGGCAACGGCAGCAGCAGCGGGAATTCGGACGTCAGCCAGCCGACGGTGCGCGCCAGATCCTGCTGCGCATGCAGTTCAGCACGGCCATGCGATTCCAGCGTGACGCGCTGCTGTGCGCTGCCGTTGAGCTGGCGCAGAGCGAGGGTCAACAAGGTCAGCAGCAGCTCTTCGCTGGTGGCGCGATAGTGCTGCGGCAACGTGTTGAGCAGCGCGTGCGTGGTTGATGCATCCAGCAGCGTGCGTTGATGCTGTTGGCGATCGCCGGACTGAATCGCCCGTTGCCCAACAAGCGGCAGCGGTTCCGCCAGCATCTGTTGCCAGAACGGTAACTCGCTGGCGCGCGCCGCAAGGTTCGCCAGCAGCGCGGCAGACCAGTCATGCAGCGAGGTTTCCTCGGCGGGGATCACCAGCGGCGTGTCATTGAGCAGCGCGTCACCGGCCTGTTGCAGTTCTTCCAGCAATACGCGCCACGAGACGCCATCGACAATCAGATGATGCAGCGTTAACACCAGCCCACAGCTGGCGCCATCTTGCTGCAGCAGCGTGGCGTGCAGCAGCGCGCCTTTAGTCGGGTCGAGCGCCTCAGCATCTTCGCTAAACGCCCGTTCCGCTGCGCGGTCGCGGTCCTGCACCTCCAGCGCACGCACGCGGGCAGGGCGCGTCGTCAGCGCTTCGCCGACAATCAGCTGATCGCCGCGCGTAAAGGCGTTGAGCGCCGGATGCGCCTGCGCCAGCTGATCGATCAGTTGTTCCAACTGAACGAGCTGCAACTGCGGCGGCACCGACAGCAGCACGCCGTGAGCAAAGCGCGCATTGATGCCCGCCTGGGCGTTGAACCAGTGCAGAATCGGCAAGCCGCCAATCGCGCCCTGTTGCGCGACGCGCGCGCCGGTGTGGTGTTGTGCCAGCGGCTGCAAACCCCGCGCCATGCGTGCAGCGGTACGTTCGGCAAAGATTTCGCGTGGACGCAACAGATAGCCAGCGCGACGGGCGGCGGTGCTGAGCCCCATCGCTGAGATGCTGTCGCCGCCGAGCGCGAAGAAATCATCTTCCGCGCCAACGCTCTCCAGCCCTAGCAGACTGGCAATCGCGTGGCAAATCAGCTGCTCCTGCGGCGTGCTGGCGGCGCGACTTTGACTTTGCTGCGCCTGTTGCGGCTTCGGCAGCGCCTGACGATCAATCTTGCCATTAACGTTGAGCGGCAATTCGTCCAGCACCATCAACACCGCAGGCACCATGTAATCCGGCAGCTGCGTGGCGAGCTGCGCCAGCAAACGGGCGTTGAGATCGGCATCGGCGCGCAGCGCATCATCCTGCACCGAGCAGTAACCAATCAGGCGATGCGTGGCGCCCATTACTTCGGCGATCACCACGGCGGTGCTGACTTCCGGCAGCGCCACCAGCGCATTTTCCACTTCACCGAGTTCGACGCGGAAACCGCGCACTTTAATCTGGTGATCGGTACGGCCAATAAACGCCAGCTGTCCATCCTGACGCCAGCGCATCAGGTCGCCGCTGCGGTACATCACATCGCCGTCGCGGAAGGGATTAGCCACAAAGCGTCCGCTGGTGAGATCGGGACGGCGCAGATAACCGCGCGCGATGCCGGTTCCGGCGATATACAGCTCGCCAGCGCAGCCAATCGGCACCTGACGCAGTTGGTTATCCAGCAGATAGACTTCGCTGTTCCCCACCGGACGACCAATCACCGGCTGCGGCGACGCCATGACGCTGGCACCCAGCGTATCGATGGTGTATTCCGACGGGCCGTAATAGTTGTGGATCTCCATCTGCTGCTGTTGCTGCATCAGCTTCCACAGCGTTGGCGTGGCTGCTTCACCGCCAATCATGACGAAAGAGGGACGATGGTTATCGGCTTCCAGCAGGCCGCTGTCGATCATCTGCGAGAAGAATGACGGCGTGATATCCAGTAAATCGACCGGCACCGCGTTCATCTGCTGAATCAGGCCCCAGGCATCGCGGCGCAGCTCTTCGTCGAAGATATTCAGCTCGCAGCCCATCAGCATGCAGAACAGCGGTTCCCATGAGGAATCGAACGAGAAGGAAGCGGTGTGACCAGCGCGCATGCGGCGCGGGCTGCTGGCGCTGAAGCGCGCAATCGCCGGGCCAAACAGATGCTCGCGGTGCGACAGGAACAGATTGAGCAACCCTTGATGAGTGCTCATCACGCCTTTCGGGCGGCCGGTCGATCCTGAGGTGTAAATCATGTAGGCCAGATCGTCGCCGCACAGTTTGGTATCTGGTCGTGCGGTGGAAAGGGTGTTCAACGCAATCTGATCAATCAGCAGATGCGGCAACTCCGGCATTTGCGCCAGCGTGCTGGAGTGCGTCAGCAGCAGCTTCGGCTGCGCGTCATCGCACATCAGCGCCAGGCGTTCGCGCGGATAGTCGAGATCGAGCGGCATATAAGCCGCGCCGCTCGCCAGCACGCCGAACATCGCTACCAGTGAATCCACCGAACGCGGAATGCCAATCGCAACCACATCGTCAGCCTGCAGGCCGCGCGCGATCAACAGATGCGCCAGTTGCATCGCGCGATCGGCTAACTGGCGATAGCTCAGGCTGCGATCGCCGCACACCACCGCGGTTTGCTCGCCGTAGTGCTCAGCGGCTTGCAGCAGGATATCGACGATGGTGTGGGTATCGGCGGGCGGCACGATGGTTGGTCCGGTCGACCAGCGTTGCAGATCGATCTGTTCCTGTGGCGCCAGCAGTGACAGCGCGCCGATTTGCGTGTTGGCATCCGCCGCGAATTGCGTGAGCACGTGGCTGATGCGCTCGGCGTGACGTTGTAGCGTTTGTGCCTCGTAGCGGCGCGGGTTCGCCACCAGCGTCAGCTGCAATGCGCCAGCGCGGAAGCCAACTTCAAACTCGAGATCGTCGACCGGGCCCATCGCCAGCGTGTGCGTTGTGGCTGCATGGCCATCGAATTGAAGATCGTCGTGGTAAACCTTGACGTTAATCACCGGGCCATACAGCGCCTGGCTGCTGCCGACCAGACCGAGATCGCGGCGCAGCTGTTCCGCTTCATAACGCTGATGACGGCGCGCTTTGCGGATTTCGCTTTGCACCTGCTGCACCAGCATCGGCAAGGTCATCTCATCGCTGACGCTGAAAATCAGCGGCAACACGTTGACCACCGGGCCGAGGGCAGAAATCGCCGCCGAACCCATGCGGCGCATAAACGGGAAGCCAATTGACAAACGTTGGCTGTTACTGAAGCGGGCCAGATAGGCCACCAACAGCCCGCTGACGATATCGCCTTCGCTGCTGTCGGCGAGTGGATGCTGCTGACGCAGCGTGGTCAGTTGCGGCAGCGTTACCTGACAGCTGATCGGGCGATCGCCGGGATCGCTGACGTTTTCACTGGCAAGCGTCAGGGTTTCCGGCAAATCCGCCGCGTAACTTTGCCAGTGGCTGGCGGAGCGGGTAAAAGCCGGCGAATCCTGCCACTGCTGAATCTCGTCAATCACCGTGGTGAACGGGGTAAACGGCGAGGGCGAGGGCGCTTCGCCGGCGCAAAGGGCGGCGTAGATCGCTGCGACGCGTTGAGTCAGCGCTTCAAAGCTGAAACCATCCACCAGCAAATGGTGATAGCGCTGATACCACAGCCAGCTTCCGTCGCCGATGCGCATCAGCGCGTGACGATAGAGCGGTTTGTCGCCGTCGGCGGGCAGATCGGCAGCGAGATCGGCCTGCATCAGTTTGTGCGCCTGGCTGCTGGCATCGCCGCGCTGGCTGAAATCATGCCATTCCGGCGCGACCGGCGCTTGTGCACCAAACCACTGCGCCGGATTGCCCTGCTCATCCAGGCCGAAGCGCGCCTGCACGGTATCGGCTTCCGCCATAGCCTGCTGAATGGCGCTGTCCAGCGCCGCGCGATTGATGTCGCCGTGCAGCACGCTGTAGTGCGCCACGGTAAATTGATTGCGCTGCTGCGCAATGCTGTCAGCGATCCAGATGCCGGGCTGCGCCGCGACGAGTGGATAGGCTGGAGAATAGTTGTTTAGCGATGCCAAGAGACAATTCCTGTCGAGAAAAACAATTTAAAAAAGAGAAAGTTAAAAAAATTTAATGCGCGGTAGACGACGTCTGTTGCGTCGCTGGCCGCATGTCGTGCCAGTTTGCTTCGATAAACTCAATGGCGGCGCTGCGCGTCAGCGGTCCCGCCACGTTGTGCCAACCTGCCGGAACCGGGGCAAAAGCGGGCCACAGGCTGTATTGCTGGCGCGCGTTAAGCAGCACCAGAAAATCGAGCGCATCGTTATCAAACGGATTCTGTTGTTCAGACATGGTGGTTACCTTCAGAGGTTGATGTAGGGGAGAGAAAATCGGCCAGCAGCCAGCGGCAGCCGTCGATCAAACCGCCACGCCAGCACAACGCATCGTGCCCTCCGGCGAAGCGGCGAAAATGTAATTCATGGCCTGCGGCCTGTAGCGCCGGGGCGATCTGTTGGTTGACGTACACCATGTCCGCCTCGCGATCGCCCACTTCCTGGAAAATCTTCAGCTTGCCCGGCGGTAAATCGCCCTGTTGCAGCCGCTCGAGTAGCAAGCCGGGTGCGTGCTGCTCGCGGTTGGCGTAGTCGCGGATGTATTGCAGATGCGGCCACCAGAAGGAGCCGGATTGCGTGAGAATGCGGCCAAAACGCTGCGGCCAGTGCAAACCGGCATAGAGCGCGGCGAGTCCGCCATAGCTTTGCCCGGCCACCAGCGTGCGGTCGGCGTCGCTGCTGAACGCCGCGTGCTGGCGTGCCAGCGGTAACAGTTCCTGCTGCACCGCCTGCCAGAAAGTTTCATTGCACGGCAATTCGGCTTCGCGGTGCTGGCTGTCGATGACATCGATAAATAGCCAGCAGGCAGGCGGCAGTGTGCCATCGGCGGTGACCTGATCCAGCGCGCTGAAAATCGGTTGGCCGTACACCCAGTTTTGTCCATCGAGCAGGATTGCCAGCGGACGCTGTTCCGGCTGAGCGGTTGCACCGGTGCTATAAAGCCAGACGTTGCGCGTGACGTTGAGCAACGCGCTGTGCCACTGCAGGGTTTGCAGCGTATCCGGCCAGGTTTCCGCCATGCCGGCATCCAGCGCGCGCCAGGCCGATTGATCCGGCGCATCCGGCATGTGCGCGTTGCTCAGCGCAAAACGGCGACTGCTGAGAAACGGCGGCGTGGGATTGAATTTGTCGGGGATCGCTAGCGGCATCAGCGAGATCCACCACTTACGCTGCAGCGCGCGGCATTCGGCATCATCGCCACAAAACAGCGGCGGTAACTGCTGCGCGGTGGCGGGGATCAGGCTGTAACTGCCGCGCCAGTCAGATTCAATGGCGGTCGACCAATGCCAGACGTTGCTGTCGCCGACGCGCACCAGACTTTCTGGCGCTTCGCTGTGGTGATCGGTGACGCCGTTAATATCGATATAAACCCGTTCAGTGGAAGAACGTGCGGAATGTCCTTCGGGATCGCGCCAGAAGAAGTGCATGGTCGTTTGACCGCTTTCGTCACGCTCCACCAGCGGCGTACCTACCGCATACAGCCGCTGCCACCAGCTTTCGCTTCCTATTTCGGCCTGCTGCAACCATTGCGCAACTGTTCCGGCGGGCAACCACGTCTGCGTCGTATTTTCTGCGCTTGTTAGAAACATCCTGCAACCCATCTCCACATTTTGTTCACTGTCTTTACTTAATCAAAGCTAATGCAAATGCTATTGATAACGATTTACATTTGCAATATGATTTTTCGTGCCTGATAAACCTTCGTAATTTCAGTGGATTATTTTGTGAAGGACGTCACGCGGGGAGATTAGGACCGTCAATTACGCAAGAGATTAATATTTCAATCCGTTACAGCCCTTGTCGTTGGGCGAGGGCGACTGAACGGATTATTTCATCTACAAGGCAGTTTGAAATAGAGATGGCAACTATGTCCGTTAAAGCTAAAAATTCAGCAATACCTGCTGTGGCACGGCAGTTCAGATTCAATCCTCTGTACCTTTCTCTGGCCTCAATTCTGTTAGTGGCTCCGGCCGCCTTCAGCGTGGCCGCCGAAGAGACCCTTACCGTCAACGCCGACACGCGTGAAAGCGTGACTTCGCCGCTGCAGGGCTACGTGGCGAAAGAGAGCGCGGCAGGCACCAAAACCGCTACGCCGCTGCGCAAAACCCCGCAATCCATTTCGGTGATTACCCGCGAGCAGATGGACGATCAGGCTGCGGCCTCCGTCGCCGATGCGCTGAGCTACAGCAGCGGCGTGTTGACCAACTATCGCGGTAACTCCAACCGTAATGATGAGATCATCGCGCGCGGTTTCCGCTATGCGCCAAAATTCCTTGATGGCCTGAGCTACGGTTTATCCGGCCAGGCGGGCGCAGCGGGGCAGATCGATCCCTGGTTGCTGGAGCGCGTAGAGATGATCCACGGTCCAGCTTCTGTGCTGTACGGCCAGGTGAATCCGGGCGGTATCGTGGCCATGACCAGCAAGCGCCCGACCGCGCAGAGCATTCACAAAGTGCAGCTCAGCACCGGCAACCAGCATTTGGGTGAAGCGGCGTTTGATTTTGGCGGCAAGCTGAATGATGACAACACGCTGTTTTACCGCCTGAACGGTATTGCCAGCACTAAACATGAGTTCGTTAAGGACAATAAACAGCAGCGCATGGCGATTGCGCCAGCGATAACCTGGTTGCCAAACGCGGACACCAGCTTTACGCTGCTGACGATGTATCAAAACGAGCCGAAAGCGGGATACCGTAACTTCCTTCCGGCTAGCGGTACGCTGAAAGAGAGCAGCGCGGGGTTTATCCCTTACGATTTCAACGTTAGCGATCCGAGCTTCAACGAAGCCAAGCGCGAACAGACTTCGATCGGCTATATCTTTGAGCACAATTTAAGCGATAACGTCAGCTTCACGCAGAATCTGCGCTACAGCAACATGGACGAATCGTACAAATATCTGGTGTATACCTTTGATGCCGATAACGATCACTCCATCAATCGTCGTCCGCAGCATGACAAGATCAAGTCGAAAGAGTTGGGTCTTGATAACCAGCTGAAAGCCACCTTTGAAACCGGCAACATCGCGCACACCGTGCTCGGCGGGCTGGATTACAAGTGGAGCGACGTCGATAACAAACTATGGCGCGACAGCGGCGATCAGTACATCCTCGACTGGGCGAATCCGACACGGATCAGCATCAACGAGAGCGATTTGACGCTCACTACCAGCACGCGCAAGAAGCTCGATCAGGTGGGTGTTTATCTGCAGGATCAGCTGGAGTGGAATCAGTGGAACCTGCTGCTCTCCGGACGTCACGACTGGAGCGAAGTGCGCACGCAGGATCGCACCGACGACAGCCAAACCCAGCAGAATGACAACAAGTTCACTGGCCGCGCGGGTCTGCTGTATGCCTTCGATAACGGCATTTCACCGTACGTCAGCTACAGCACCTCGTTCGAGCCAAACCTCAACAGCGGCGCGCCAGGCACCGATCCGTTCAAACCGACCACCGGCGAACAGACCGAAGTGGGCGTGAAGTATCAGCCGGTAGGTTGGGATGCGGTGTTTACCGTGTCAGCGTTTGATATCACGCAGAAAAACATCACCGCTTATAACAGCGTGACCGGCTACAACGAGCAGATTGGTAAAGTGCGTTCGAAAGGCATCGAAACCGAAGCGCATGCGCAGATCACGCCAGAGATCAAACTGTTAGCGGCCTATACCTACACCGATGCGGTGACCAAAGAGAGCAGCATCACGCAGCGCATCGGCCATTCACCGTCGAGCATTCCGCGTCATGCGGCGTCGGCGTGGGGCAGCTATACCTTCCTTGATGGCGTGCTGAGCGGCTTAACGCTGGGCAGCGGCGTACGTTATACCGGCACCGCGCCAGCGGATGAAATTGGCGTCGACAAAGTACCGCATTACACCTTGTATGATGCGATGGCCAAGTATGAGCTGGGCGAAGCGGCGAACTCGCTGCGTGGCACCACGCTGCAGCTGAACGTCAACAACATCGCGGATAAGCACTACGTGGCGTCATGCAGTAACGAAAGTGCCTGCTTCTACGGCAGCGGTCGCACCATTGTGGCTTCGGTCAGCTACAGCTGGTAATTCCCTCCGGCGGCCTGCGTGGCCGCCGTTTCGTTTCGCATTCCGTGCGACGCGCTTTTCAGCCAGGTATTTATTAAGCGGTTTTCGGAAAATACTGTATTTGTGTGACTGTCATCACTCTGCAAGTCACGTTAAAATACGCGCTTCTCATTTAGCAGGGGTTTTTCGTCACGATGTTATCGCGCTTCACTTTAGCCACTTTGATGGCAACAATCATGCTCACCGGCTGCGCCCGCCTTGCCGCCGTTACTGGTACATCTCATGACAGCACTGCGACTGCGGACACGTCCGCCGCTCAGCCTGCAACCGGCGCGCCAATCGACAATAATGATTCGCCTTCTCCATTCGAGACCGGCCCAACGGTGATTAACGTTTCGCATCTGGTGACGCGTACCGATGACGGTTCTTCTGTCTATGTGACGGTAGATGGTCAGGATGCGGGGCTGCTGAAGAAGGGTGAAAAACGAGAAATTCGTGTTGCGCCAGGTAAACACCAGATTGGTGGTTACGTGCAGACGCTGTTTGGTTTTGGCAAAGTGACCATCGCGTCCGTGGATGTCACCACCGATCCGAACAGCCCGAAAAACGTGGTCTATTCTGTAACGCGCCAGAAGCCCGCGTTCAGTGAAACCGACGCCACGCCGCCGAATAATTCCTGATGTATGGGTGCGCATAAATGCGCACCGATATGGTTTTTTCAGGTCGCCATTGATGGCGACCTCCCCACATCAACTCCGGCTAAACACCAGTTTCAATCCCGCAACTGTGAAGCAGCAAGCCAGCAGCGCATCCAGCCCACGACGGATGCGGCGATAGAAAGCCGCCATCACCGCGGTGGAAAACAGCAGCGCGTAACCGCCAAACACCAGCACACAAATTGCCGCGCAGCCTGCAATAATCATCGGCAAGGTTGATGCCGCCGCACCCGGTTTTAACGCCACCGACATGATCGCCGCCCACGTCAAAATCGCTTTAGGATTGCCGACGTGCATCAAAATGCCCTGACGAAACATTCTGCCGAAGCGCGCTTTTTCGCTGACCGGTGCGAATTCACTGGCATCTGGCCGACGCAGCGCCGATTTCCCCGCCTTAAACGCCAGCCACAGCAGATACAATCCGCCGCCAATCTTTAGCACAACCAGCAGTTGCGCAAAGGTGGCCAGCACGGTGAGAACCCCGCAACCCGCCAGCAGCGCCCACATCATTGAACCGCCAATCACGCCGCTCGCTAATGCCAGCGCCGCGCCGCGTCCCTGTTTCATCGCCGTACCCATAATCGCCATATTGCTCGGGCCGGGACTGGCGGTCGCGACGAAATAGGTGGTGTAGATCAGAATCAGTTCATGTGACAGCGCCATAGATTCCTCGGTTAATCATGATGGATTACGCCGCGAGTATGTGCTGAATCGCCAGAAACATCGGGATTGCGCCAAATACATTGGGCGGCTCATGCAATGCCACAAATCCCAGGCGGGTGTAAAAATTCACGGCTTTGGGTTCAGCGTCAAGATAAACGCCTTTTACAGGTAATGCGTCATGGATTATTTTGACGTGTTCGAAGAATTCGCCTAACAAATCCTGTCCATAACCCTTGTTTTGTTCTTTGACGGCGACTCCCAGCATAACCAGGCGCACCACGCCGACTTCGGCTGGCATTGAACCGGACACCACGCCTGTGAGCTTTTGTTTTAACAGGGAGTAGGCGCTGAAGGTACAGATTCCCAGCAGTTCGCCGGTATTAGCGTCAATTAACGCCTTGGCAGCACAATTTCCCTCTTTTACGCTTTTTTTAAGCGAGTTGCGCACAAAGGTGTTGATAATTGCGTTGCCGCAATCGAAGTGCTTATTACCGGGATAGGTGATATCAGCCTGATAAGCGCACACCATAACGTCAGCGCTGTTATTCCGTGAATTTTCCATCTGCTCTTTTCCTTCGCATCAACGCTTGTAACGCCAGCGTCGGAGCTGCAGGTTCAGACATGAGCTGATTCACTTGCTGCCAACTCTCTTCTGAAAGCTGGCGACGTCGCTGATTATCCAAAACGGTTTCTGCACGCTCAAGCGCCGCATTTAAGATAAAGGCACTCAAATCTAATCCTGCAGCGGTTGCTGCTTCCTTTAAGACTTCTTTGAGATTCGAACTGGTTTTTAACTCTACGCGTGCATCTTTAACGGCGCGCGTATCGGTGGAAAGTGCGGATACTTTTGGCATAGCGAGAGCCTCGTTGAGTAAAAACGCCTCCTGTTGACGTCAGTCCTTAAACTTATGCAGCGTTGCAGTGTGAGTGAAGTCTTTCATTTCAGTTAGCTTGGTACGGCTAATAACCGTATGCGGATAATGTAAACCTTATCGCTTTGATAAGTCAACGCGTACGGTTAATAGCCGTATAGCATTTGATGTCGGTTAAATTTACCGTGCTGCACCCTTACTTCCCGTGCAACTCCTTCCGCAATAGCACCAACTCGCCCGCCAAATCGCGGCACAGCATCGCCGTCATCAGATGATCCTGCGCATGCACCAAAATCAGCGTGACCGGTACTTTACCGCTGCCTTCATCGGCGCCAATCAATGCGGTCTGGATTTTATGCGCGGCTTTAGCGGCCTCGTCGGATGCCGCTAAAGCCTCGTCCGCCCCTTGCCAGTCAGCTTTACGCGCTTGCTGGATCGCCATCATGGCTTGCGATCGCGCTTCACCGGCATTAATCAGCAACTCCATCATCGTTTGTTCAAAATCCATATCCGCCTCACTTATTGGTATGCCAAATTGGTAATAACGATGCTACCGGAATACCAAAAGAGAGTTCCGCGAGCATGATCACAGAAATTAACGGCGAATATCGCCATTTTGGTATGCCACGAACCATCAAGCTGATGCATAACACCTAAAACCGCTGAGGGTTGACCAATGTCTCTACAGGAACGTCTTATCGATTCACTGGGTAGCTTTGCCACGCGCTTCAACAGCTACCGCTACATCATGGCGATCAAAGCCTCGTTTATTACGCTGATGCCGGTGATCATCGTCGGCGCGTTTTCGGTGCTGATTTCCAACATGGTGCTGGACCCGAAAAATGGCCTCGCCAGTTTCTCTGCGCTGTCGTTTCTCGCCGATCTGAAACCGATCACCAGCAGCATTAACTACGCCACGCTGAGCTTTCTGAATATCGGCGCGGTGTTTCTGATTGGTATCGAACTGGGCCGCATTAACGGCATTAAAACGCTGTTTCCCGGCCTGCTGGCGATCATCTGCTTCATCTCGGTGACGCCCACCACGCTGCAAATGCTGGTGGATGGCCAGATGCATGTGGTAACCGATGTGCTGGCGAAACAGTTCTCCGATACCAAAAGTCTGTTCCTCGGCATGTTCATCGCCATTCTGTCGGTGGAGATTTACTGCCGGCTGGAGCAGGTTGAACGGCTAAAAATCAAAATGCCGGATACCGTGCCGCCGAACGTTGCCGCGTCATTTTCCGCGCTGATTCCGTCGATCATCACCGTTACGCTGGTTGCCACCTTTGGCTTCATCTTCCATCAGATCAGCGGCATGTACCTGTACGACGCGGTGTACAAAGTGGTGCAGCAGCCGCTGGAATCGGTGGTGCAGAGCTTGTGGGGCATTCTGTTGCTGATGTTTGTTGCCCAGCTGTTCTGGGTGATTGGTATTCATGGCAACCAGATGGTGAAACCGATTCGTGAGCCGCTGCTGCTGGGGGCGATTCTGGTCAACATGAACGCCTTCGAGCAGGGTAAGGAAGCGCCAAACATCATCACCATGCCATTCTGGGATGTTTACATGAGCATCGGCGGTTCCGGTCTGACTATCGGACTGTTAACCGCCGTGATGATTGCCACCAAACGCAAAGAGATGCGTGAAATCGCCAAACTGTCGTTTGGACCTGGCTTATTCAACATCAATGAGCCGGTGATTTTTGGTATGCCGATCATGCTTAACCCCATTCTTGCCATTCCCTTCATCATCACCCCGCTGGTAACCGGTTCGATTGGCTATTTCGCCACGGTGATGGGCTTTGCCGGTAAAGCGGTGGTGATGGTTCCCTGGACTACGCCGCCGATCATCAATGCGTGGCTTTCTACCGCCGGTTCGATGGGCGCGGTGGTGACGCAAATCATCTGCATCGTAGTTTCGGTGTTGATATATCTGCCTTTTGTCAAAGTGGCTGCGCGTCGCGCTGAAGCGGCGGAAGCGAAAAATCTGCAGGCCGAACTGGCACAAAATTAAGGAGAATCTATGAGTAAGCACACTATTGCGCTGCCACAGGGTTTTATTCTCGGCGCGGCGGCATCGGCCTGGCAAACCGAAGGCTGGAGCGGCAAAAAAGCCGGCCAGGATTCGTATCTGGATGCCTGGTATCAGCAGGATCGCCACGTCTGGCATAACGGCTTTGGGCCGGCGGTAGCAACGGATTTTATCAACCGCTTCCGCGAAGACGTGGCGCTGATGAAAGCTGCGGGGCTGACGCACTATCGCACCTCGATCAACTGGTCGCGTTTTCTCACCGATTATGAAAACGCGGTGGTTGATGAGGAGTACGCGGCCTATTACGACCAGTTGATTGATGAGATGCAGCGACAGGGCATTGAACTGATGTTGTGCCTCGAACATTACGAACTGCCGCTGCAGTTGCTGGAAGAGTACGGCGGCTGGCAATCAAAACATGTGGTTGAGCTTTTTACTCGCTATGCCGAGAAGGTGTTTGCCCGCTACGCCGGAAAAGTGACGCGCTGGTTTGTTTTCAATGAGCCGATTGTGGTGCAGACGCGCGTCTATCTTGATGCACTGCGCTGGCCGTATGAACAGAACACCCATAAGTGGATGCAGTGGAATCACCATAAAAATCTCGCCACGGCGAAGGTGGTCAAGCTGTTCCGCCAGCAAGGTTATACGGGTACGGTGGGCACCATTCTCAATCCGGAAGTGACCTATCCGCGCTCGTCGGCGGCGCACGATGTTAAAGCCGCAAAAATCTACGATCTGTTTTACAACCGGGTGTTTCTCGATCCGGCGATCAAAGGCGTCTATCCAGCGGAACTGCTGCAACTGCTGGATAAACATGAGGTGCAGTGGGATGTCACCGCGGAAGAGCTGGCGATCATCGCCGCCAACACCGTCGATGAAGTGGGGCTGAATCTTTACTATCCGCATCGTGTTAAAGCGCCATCACGCGCCTGGCATGCGGAGACGCCATTCCATCCCGCTTTTTACTACGAGCATTTTGAGCTGCCGGGCCGCCGCATGAACAGTTCGCGCGGCTGGGAGATTCAGCCACGCATCGTTTTCGACATGGCGCAGCGCATGAAACAGGAGTACGGCAATTTGCCGTGGTTCGTAGCCGAGAGCGGCATGGGCATCGAGAATGAAGCGCAGTTTAAGGATGCGCAGGGAGAAATTCAGGACGACTACCGCATCAACTTTATTGCTGAACATCTCTACCAGGCGGTGCGTGCGCGTGAAGCGGGCAGCAACTGTCAGGGCTACATGCTGTGGGCGTTCACCGACAACGTTTCACCAATGAACGCCTTCAAAAACCGCTACGGACTGATCGAGATCGACCTCGACAACCAGCGGCAGCGGCGGATGAAGAAATCCGCGCACTGGTTCCGTCAGTTGCGTGACACCCAGCAATTGACCCTCAACATTGACGATGAAGCCAAATAAGGACCACCAATGAAACGCATTATTCTGGCCTGCGCGGCAGGCATGTCGACTTCGATGTTAGTCACCCGCATTGAGAAAGAGGCGGTAGCACGCGGTCTTGAGTACCAGATCTACGCCATTCCGGAACAGAACCTGCGTGAAGAGTTACAAAACTACGGCCAGGACGTGGTGGTGGTGCTGCTGGGACCGCAGGTGCGCTTTAAGCTGGAGGAGAATAAAAAGCTGACCGACAGCTATCAGCTGCCGATTGCGGTGATCGATACCGTGGCTTACGGCACGTTGAATGGTGCAAAGGTACTCGATCAGGCACTGGCTTTGGTACACTAGCGCCCAGATAGCAGTCAGGCTCCGGCTCGCACAGGACGCGGCCGGGCCGAATGCACCATGATGCAAAAGGGTGAGAGCGTGGAAAAAGCCGAAGCGCCACAAGAGAAAAAGCAGTATCAGGAAATTGGTCAGCATCTGCGTCAGCAAATCCTTGATGGTCATTATCCGGTTGGATCACGACTGCCGCCAGAGCGCCAGTTGGCCGAAACCTGGGGCGTGAGCCGCACCATTGTGCGTGAAGCGTTGCTGATGCTGGAGCTGGAAGGCACGGTGGATATTCGTCAAAGTTCTGGCGTTTACGTGATGCGCATTCCTTCGGAAAGCGAGGATGCGGAAGAGGCCTTTTTCCGCAGCGATGTCGGCCCGTTCGAGATGTTGCAGGCGCGTCAGCTGCTGGAGAGCAACATCGCGGCCTTCGCCGCCAAAATGGCCACCAAAGCCGATATTGAAAACCTGCGCCGCACGCTGGAGCAAGAGCAGCGCGCCATCGCACTCAACGACAGCAGCCAGGATAACGACAAGTTATTTCATCTGCTACTGGCAGGCGCGACGCAAAATCAGATGCTGCTCGATACGGTGACCAGCGTCTGGCGTCATCACGAAGCCAGCCCGCTCTGGCAGCAGCTGCGACCGCAGTATGAAACCCGCGCCTATCGCCTGAAGTGGCTGGGCGATCATCAAACCATTCTGGCCGCGCTGCGCCGCCGTGATGTGATGGGATCCTGGCAGGCGATGTGGCAGCACCTGGAAAACGTCAAGAACACATTGCTGGAGTTATCAGATGCCGATGCGCCTGATTTTGATGGCTATCTGTTCGAATCGGTGCCGATTTTCCAGGGTAAGTTGATGTAATGAGGTCGCCATTCATGGAGTGACCCCGGGACCCGCTGTCGTAGGGTGCGCATTCATGCGCACCTGCATACCTATGCATTTTAATGCTTAAGTGACTGCGAGGTATAAAATCAAACTATCAAATCAACGTGTTCGCCGCCCGGCATTTTTACACCTAGTGTTAGTTCGCCGCCCAGCGCTTCAACGTAGCGTTTCAGTGTAGAGATTTTCAGCTCAGCACCGCGCGACTCCATCGCTGCCACAGAGGATTGTGCAATATTCATAGCTTCCGCTTGCTGGCGCTGGGTGCGCTGTAACTGTTCGCGTAACTTATACAGCTGACTTTCCAGTCGCATCTGCGTAACACGCTCATCAACCTTTTGCTGCTGTTCCGGCGTCAGCGTCGCCAGCATCTCTTTTAACGTTTTCATGGTGACTCTTCTTGAGTGAGTTCAGATGAAGTTGGTATTCATGCTCAGCAAGATTGAGCATCTCTTTGTAGAATCGTTTTTTGTTCTTTCCTGCTTTGTTTCCCGCACAGAGCACAATGGCTTTGCGATGCGGATCGAAGACAAAGAAGCCACGAATCGGGCGCCCATTGCTTTGAACACGCAGTTCTTTCATATTGGAAATCTTTGAAAAATAGAGCGTGTCAACATACGGACGACCCAAGTGCGGGCCTTCCTGGGACAGTAATTTCAATGCAGCGAGCATATCAATGCGCAGCGCTTCATCTTGCATTGTGAGCCATTGCCAAAATCGATCCGTAGCTTCAACATTCCACACGGTATTCGTCCTTGATAGGTTACAGTCTATTTTATAGACTGCAGTCTATCAAGAAATAATGCGTGATAATTGCTTTGTATAGAGATTATTGCGGTTCCTGAATCCAGCGCGCAAAGTTCATTGACCAGCTTGGGCGATAAATCGCGATGCTACTCATGCTGGGTGAGCTTCGCGGTTAACGCACGCAGCGGCGTACGCAGCACCTCATGCAGCGCGCGGATCGCGGGGGAAAACTGTTTGCGATGCGGGCAGATAAGGTGCAGCGGCGTGCTTTCGCCCGGCATCTCCGGCATTACGCGCTCCAGCCTGCCGTACAGCACATCGTCACACACATCAATCCACGATTTATAAGCGATGCCCATACCGGCGATAGCCCAGCGGCGCGCCACTTCGGCGTCATCACACAGCATGCGGCTTTTCACCGTGATCTGGCGGCGCATGCCATCCTGCGGAAAGGTCCATTTGTCGTAAACGTGGCCGCCCATCATAAACAGCAGGCCATGATGGTGCTGGGCGATCTCCTCCAGCTGTTGCGGGCGACCGTGACGATCAAGGTAATCCGACGACGCCACCATCACGCGGCGATTGTCCTCCGCCAGCGGCAACGCCACGTAGCTGCTGTCTTCCAGCTTGCCGTAGCGAATGGCGATATCCACCGGATCGCGGAACACATCGCTGATCTGGTCGGAAAAGGAGAGCCGCACCGCCAGCGCCGGATGCGCGCGGCAAAAGTCAGTGATCAGCGGCAGTAGAATATTGCGACCAATATCCGAGGGCAGCGCGATTTTTAGCTCGCCGCTCAGCGCATCTTCATCGCTCTGCAAGCTGTCGGCACCGGCATGCATCAGCGCCAGCATCTCCTGCGCAAAGGGCAGATACTTTTCCCCTTCGGCGGTTAAGCGCAGGCTGCGGGTAGAACGGGCGAACAAGCGGCGATCCAATTCCCGCTCCAGCCGCTGAATTGCCGCGCTGACCTGTCCGGGCAGTAAATTCACCTCGCGCGCCGCGCGTGAAAAGCTGCCGAGTGCGGCTGAACGCACAAACAGAGTGACATCTTCCAGTCGGATCATCTTCTTATTCATCGTGGTAGTCAGCAGGGATTTTCACTCTAAGAGTGAAAGTGTTCACCTGCAACTGGCATTTTTCATTGCGCTGCGGACCGCTATGCTGAATTTACTTCACCAAACCTGCTGATGAATAAGGATCTGCCTGATGAAAGCCATTGTTTATAGCCAAAACGGTTTACCGATTTCCGATGAAAATGCGCTGTATGAGCTTGAGGTTGATAAGCCAACGCCGGGCGCGCGCGATCTGCTGGTAAAAATTCACGCCATTGCGGTGAATCCGGTGGACACCAAAGTGCGCGCCGGTGCGCCAACCGATCAGCCGCGCATTCTCGGTTGGGATGCGGTAGGCGTGGTGGAAGCAGTGGGCGCAGACGTCACGCTGTTCCAGCCGGGCGACGAGGTGTTTTATGCTGGTGATATCACGCGCGCCGGCAGCTATGCCGAATATGGGCTGGTGGATGAACGCCTCGCCGGGCACAAACCGCGTTCACTGAACGACGCCGATGCCGCCGCGCTGCCGCTGACCTCGCTGACCGCGTGGGAACTGCTATTTGATCGTCTTGAGGTACAAGCCGATGACAACGCCGCGCTGCTGATTATTGGCGCAGGTGGCGGCGTCGGTTCCATATTGACGCAACTCGCCAGCAAGCTAACCAAATTGACGGTGATCGGCACCGCTTCCCGCCCGGAAACGGCGGATTGGGTGCGTTCACTCGGTGCGCACCATGTGATTGATCATTCTCAACCGCTGGGCGAACAGCTGGCGGCGATTGGACATAAAGAGGTGCGCTATGTCGCCTCGCTGACGCATACCGACAGCTATTACGATCAGCTGATTGATGCGCTCGCGCCGCAGGGCAAGCTGGCGTTGATCGACGATCCCGAGACGCTGGATGCGGTGCCGCTGAAGCGCAAAGCGATTTCACTGCACTGGGAATTGATGTTTACGCGCTCGCTGTTCCATACCGCCGATATGCAGCGCCAACATGAGATTCTGCAGCGCGTGAGCCAGCTGATTGATGACAAAACGCTGCAAACCACCGCCGGCGAACATCACGGCATTATCAATGCCGCCAATTTGCGCAAGGCGCATGCGCTGATCGAGAGCGGTCGCGCACGCGGTAAGATCGTGCTGAGCGGGTTTTAACCAACTTAACGCAATAAATGATGCAAACCACGCGCAATAAATTGCGCCGCTACGGATATCCGCACAGTTGTGTAGCGGCGCGATTTATCGCGCTACAAAGAAAAAGGATTAAGCCATGACACTCAATGATGCAGTCGCTCGTCGTCACACTGTGAAAGCCTTTGAACAGGGTAAAAGCCTGCCGCAGGATGAAATCGAAACCCTGCTGAACGTGCTGCGCAACAGCCCGTCATCCGTGAACTCCCAGCCGTGGCATTTTGTGGTGGCGTCTACCGAAGCGGGTCGCGAGCAAATCGCCGCATCCACCGATGGCGCCTTTGCCTATAACAGCCCGAAAGTGCGCAATGCCTCGCACGTTATCGCGCTGTGCATGCGCACCGATCTGGATGAAGCGCATTTGCAGAACGTGCTCGATCAGGAAGATGCTGATGGCCGTTACGCCAGGCCGGAAAGCAAAGCGAACAATGACATGGTGCGTCGCAGCTATGTCGATATGCATCGCTATGAATCACGCGATGTGCCGCAGTGGATGGAAAAGCAGGTTTACCTGGCGTTGGGCGGATTGTTGCTGGGCGCAGCGATGTTAGGCATTGATGCCACACCGATGGAAGGTTTTGACCAGCGCGCGCTGGATCAGGCGCTGGGCCTGCGTGAGAAGGGCTTTACCAGCGTGGTGCTGGTGTCGCTGGGTTATCGCAGCGATGCGGATTTCAACGCCGCGCTGCCGAAATCACGTTTGCCACGTGACGAGATTTTTACCTTTATTTAAATATTTCGCGCAATAAATTGCGCCGCTACGGATGGACGCACGTTTCTGTAGCGGCGCGATTTATCGCGCAAGATCAATACGGAAACCGCAACGTAAAGCGGTTCACACCCTGCTCGCTATGCATCTCACAACTTCCCTGATGCAAACGCATAATGCTGCGCACAATCGACAATCCCAAGCCGCTGCTGCCCTGATGATGTGACGCATCGGCGCGCCAGAAGCGATCAAAGATGCGTGCCTGCTGTTCCGCGCTCATTGCCGGGCCCTGATTCTCCACCATCAAAGCGCTGCCCCGATTGAAAATGCGCACGGTGGAATCTCGTTCGCCGTAGCACAAGGCGTTGGCCATCAGATTCGCCAGCGCGCGTTGCAGCAGTTGCGGATCGGCGAGCAGTTCGCCGTACAGCGCCAAATAATCTACGACGCTGTGCGTCTGACTCAGTGCCACTTCAGTTTGGCCGATCAGCGTGCTAATCGGCGTGCGCAGATCGTGCGCCATATCAACAGAAACCTGGCTCAACTGTTGATAACCCCTTTCAAGGCGCCCCAGCATCTGATTGAAAGCCGCCACCAGCGGCTGCAGTTCCGCTACCGCCTGTTCAGGCATTCGCTGCGACAAAAGGCGCACGTCAATCGCATCCGCCTGCGATAGCCAGCAGCATGCCCGCTGCAAGGGTGAGTTTGTTCAATTTCATCTTAATACTCCTGATTTGAAGGTAGGCCATCAGGATATGCAATCGGCTCTGACATCAGCGTGAGCGAGTTATGACAAAAGAATGACATGCGCACTTGTTATATAGAAATGACCTAATGTAATAGGTGGATCTAAAATTTGATAATCAGTATCGTAGACCACAGTTACTATAAGGATATAGGATGCAAAAGTTATGTTTAACAACAGTGAAGTCATCAGTTATCTTCAAGCAAATAAAATTCTCGCAATGAAACTTGACAATGCCGTTGATGCCGTCGGAAAACAGGTGGCGGAACAGGTCAAATCAATCGGTGCTGGTGCTACCCGAGCGTTGTTTTACACGTCCTGTTTCACTGATGAATATAACGATGTATGCCTGCGGCAAAAAAATGAAGATATCCGTTTTCGGGATGGGGTTTACCGACTTCTCAGGCATGGAGATATTGGCTTTGAGATGCTTAAAGTATATTTTGAAGAACTGCTAAAATATAAAACTGCACAGCAATTAGAATACATAAAGAAAAAGCTTATGACGGTTAATGTTCATATTGCTGCAAGTTCACTGACTAACGCAGGTTTTGCTATGGCGGCAGCCAGTGCCGTTCGCATGGGATTAAACCTGAGTATGGAGATCAGCGCGCTGACAGGGCGAATAGCCGGTGGTGTAGTGGGAGCAGCAGCTTTGTATGGTATTGTTCAGAGGGCAGCAGATAGTGCGCACCGCCTTCAAACTCAATATCCCGTCTATTATTCAGCGCTCTCTTTACAGAATCTGGAAATGATGTATTTCCTAATTGAACCCGTAATGCAACGCGCGAGTGCCCTGGATGCTCAGTGGGCAACTGAAGAAAATATTGCAGATATCATTACCCGGTTGATTAGGTAACTATGATTAAATTTATAAAAGACTCAATGTGTTCATTAGTTAGGTCGTTAGTATGGATATACGGACCGGCAATATTGACCATTGTCTTTGCATTACTTCAGGCTCATTTTTTTCCAGGAAGTCCAGTTTGGCCTATTGCGGTTTTCTTTATATTCGCGCTGGTCATCGTGGCTCGTTACATAAAATGATGAAGTATAAAAAACTGTTAACAGATAAGGATATTGTATGTCGACGCCCGCACATTTATGGCTAGAAGATGAAAATGGCTCGCCTATTGTTGGAAGTTGTTTAATCCCACTGAGGTTAGGTTCTATCGAATTAAAATCATTTTCACACGGCATAACCATCCCAGTAGATCCAAATAGGGGAAAATTGACCGCAACGCGAGTCCATCAACCTATCGTGATAGTAAAAGAGTTCGACAAGACAACACCAATTCTTTATCGCGCTGTATGTGAAGGGCGCACACTTAAAAAAGCTACGATCAAGATGTATCGGATTCTTGAATCAGGCATTGAGTCCGAATATTTCAATATCATTTTGGATAACGTTAAAATCACCACGGTTTCGCCTTACCTTGCCCCAAATGGTCAGAGCAACACTCATGTTGAAACATTAGAGTTGCGTTATGAGGCGATCACCTGGAAGTACACGGAAGGAAATATTATTTACCGCGATAGATGGAATGAATACGCTTGCGCGTGACACTATTTCAGTGACCAAAGTTATAAAGTGTATCCAAACTAAGTTTGTTTCCGCATAACGTTCATCTTCGGCATTAAGATTCTCTTACTGCCGAAGATAAAATCGCTTAACCCCTTCTGTTTAATAAGTATTCCCTCTGCATTAAATCCGTAATTTCTGTAGTGAGATCATGTCCACCATGTTATTAACTCTGTATGACGTTGTGAATTTAGCTACCTGCCGGAGATAACAATGAAGAAAAGTTTGTCCTTTGCCTTACTGCTTTCGCTGAGTGCTTTCAGCCACGCTTCATTTGCCCAGCAAACCTTGCGTTTCGGCGTTGATCCGACGTTCCCGCCGTTTGAATCCAAAGCCAGCGACGGTTCTTTGCAGGGCTTTGATATCGATCTCGGCAACGCGATTTGCGCCCTAGCCAAAGTGACGTGCCAATGGGTGCAGATTGGTTTTGATGGCAGCATTCCGGCGCTGCAGGCGAGAAAGTTTGATGCGATTCTTTCGGCGATGTCGATGACGGAGAAACGCCGCGAGCAGGTCGCCTTCAGCGACATGCTTTACGTCACGCCGAGCGCGTTGCTTACACCCGCCAAAGCGATGCTAACGGGAGACATTAACGCGCTGCGCGGCAAAAGAATCGGCGTCGCGCAGGGCACCATTCAGGAAACCTACGCCAAAGCGCAGTGGGCAACCAAGGGCGTGAGTGTGGTTTCTTACCCTAATCAGATGGAGATCTATCCTGATTTGGTGGCGGGACGGCTCGACGCCAGCCTGGCCAATGCGGTTTCGGCAGAACAAGGTTTTCTTAACACGCCAGCCGGCAAAGACTACGTCATCAGCGCCACGCTGGTGGATAAAGAGGTGTTGGGCAATGGCGTGGGCATTGGATTGCGTAAAGACGATGCGGCCAATCTGAAGTTGATCAACAACGCGCTGGCCGAACTGCACAGCAACGGCACTTACGATCAACTGGCGAAGAAGTACTTCAAATTCAAGGTCTATCCGTAAAATTCATCTGCACGCAAGGTCGCCATTGATGACGACCTTGCCCACCAACCGCACCCACACTCACTCAAAAATCATGACGAACTTACCGCACTACCCAACTCAACGCGCCCGCTTTCTCGCCGCCGTCAAACGGCAAAACGGCGCATTAACGTCCTACGCGCATCCGTTACCCGGTCCGCAGGGCGAGGAACTTTTCACTGACGTAGCGGTAATCGGCGATGTCAACGCATCACGGCTGATGCTGGTGATCTCCGGCACGCACGGCGTAGAAGGCTATTACGGTTCCGATTGCCAGATCGCCTGGCTCGAAACCTTCAATCTCACGGCGCTGCCGGCGGATACTGCTATCGTGATGCTGCATCTGCTCAATCCGTGGGGCGCGGCGCATTTACGCCGCGTCAATGAAGACAACATCGACCTCAATCGCAACTTTATCGATTTTTCACAGCCTTCACCCGCCAATCCCGATTACGCCGCGTGGCATGGCATTTACCACGGCGATCGCGCCCGCGCCGATAAGCTGTTAGCTGACGCGCTCAACAGCGCCGGTTGGCCGGCGATAAAACGCGTGGTGGAAGCGGGGCAATATGGCGCGGCGGACGGTTTCTTCTTCGGCGGCCAACAGCCAGGCTGGTCGTACCGCACGCTGCAAACCATCATCGCCGATCACTTGTCGCAGGCCAAAACCATCATCAGCTTCGATCTGCACACCGGCGCGGGCGCGTGGGGACATCCGATGCTGCTGTCGATTGCCGAGCAGCGTTTTGCCGCACATGACTGGGGCAAGGAGATTTATGGAGAATGGTTAACGCTGCTGTTCACCGGCGCAGGGCGCGACAGCGAAACCGGCGTGACCGCGACGGCTACCGGCTATGTGTCGCAATTTCTGCTGACGTCGCTACCGAAGACGCAGATTTTGCCGCTGGTGGTGGAGTGCGGCACCTATCCTGGCGAGGAGATGCATCGCCGCGTGCGCGACGATCACTGGCTGCATCTGCAAGGCGATCCAGCCAGTGAAAGCGGGCGGGCGATTAAGCAGGAGCTGGTGGAAGGATTTTGGCCCGCCGACGCTGACTGGCGCGCGCTGGTGGCTTTTCGCACCCAGCAGATTTTTGTGCGTGGCTGGCGGGCGTTAATCGATTTATAAGCGTCCGTAAAAGGTCATGCGGGCGGTTTCCGACAGGGCAATGCCTGGCTCGGTGTTATACGCCAGCACCGCCAGCATGCGGGTGATATCGCCTTCGGTTGGCGTAACGCGATGCAGCGAATTGCGCCCACGGAACAGCACCAGATCCCCGGCATCAATCGCCAGCGCTTCCACCGGCTGGCGCTGATCCAACACTGCCGCCACACCGTCGAAATTCATCTCACCGGCATCGGCATCACGCAGATCTTTCACGTACTGGAACACGGCGCCGGCGCGCGGTTTCTGCACCAGCAGCGTGATGGCGAACGACGAGTTATCAAAATGCCAGCCCAGTTCCTGGCCGTCGGGCGCGTAGTGCAGATTGATCGACGAAAGCGGATCGGCATACGGATAGAGCGCCTCTTCACCCAGCACATCGCACAGGAAGCTTTTGAACAGTTCATCGTTGTAGAGCTGGCGCAGCGGCGAATCGGCGGCAATCACATCATCGG
Source organism: Pantoea sp. DY-17 (assembly GCF_019795975.1). Lineage (NCBI taxonomy): Bacteria > Pseudomonadati > Pseudomonadota > Gammaproteobacteria > Enterobacterales > Erwiniaceae > Pantoea > Pantoea sp. DY-17. The sequence goes on from NZ_JAIMIG010000002.1 coordinate 776,480, forward strand.
TGATGCAGCCTTTGGTGCTAATGACATCGCGATTACGCGGATGATCGGCGCTGAAAGCATCATCTTTTTTCATCAGATAAACGTTGTGTTTGCTGGCGGTGTGATACGCCAGATGGCGCTGCGCATCGCCTTCGGCAATGATGGCCTGCAGCGCAGCGGGCTGCAGGAACTGACGCAAAACTAAAGCGCCGTGCTGATTAAGTTGCTCACGGCAGGTGCGACGCCAGTCGGCATCGGCCAGCGGATGCAGATCGAAACGAATCAAGGCAGACATAGTTTTACTTCTCATGTGTTACAGGTGTGTAAAGACTGTAACTCGCTGATATGTTAATACGTAACGATAAAAATTTAACACCTTGCTAAGGAAACCTTAATGCCCGCGCCATCACCACGTTTGCCCAAAATCAGCGTCATTCAATCCTTCAAAGTGGCGGCGGAACTGGGCAGCCTGGCAAAAGCGGCTGCGCAGCTGGCGTTAACGCCAGCCGCCGTGAGCCAGCAAATTCGCCAACTGGAAGAGCAATTGGGCAGCACGCTGTTTGTGCGCACACAAAGCGGCGTGATGCTGACGGAGATGGGCAAAGAGTATCTGCGTTATGTCACTGAGGCGTTCGACATTCTGCACCTCGGCCAGCAAAACCTGCGCCATGCGGCGTCGGCACCGCGATTAACGCTCTATTCGCTGCCGGCGCTGGCCTCAAAATGGCTGCTGCCGAACATCGCGCAGTGGCGCGCGCACTGTCCTGAAATTGATTTATCGCTGCACGGCACCCATACGCAAGTGGATTTCAACGCCACGCCAGCCGATTTTGTCATCTGTTTCGGCGAAGATCGCTATCCGCAGCTGGACAAGCAGCTGCTGTTTCTCGATGAGGTGTTGCCGGTGGCGAGCCCAGCGCTACTGCATCGTTTTGCCGGTATGGAGGTGTTGCAGCATGCGCCGCTGATTCACCTCGACTGGGGCAACGAAGGGCGTTTCTTACCTGACTGGCGCAGCTGGTTTCAGGCTAAAGGCATTGACGATGCGCCGCCGCAGCCGTCGTTCAGTTTCAATCTTACCTCGCTGGCGATTGATGCCGCCGTGGCAGGCGCGGGCTTGCTGCTCGGTCAGCGGCGTTTGATTGCCAACGAACTGGCGCGCGGCGAGCTGGTGGTTGTCGATCCGCTTAGCTTGCCGCTCAGCAAACCCTATTTCCTTGCCTGGCCGCAGCGCTCGCTCAGCCAGCCGGGCAGCGCTGCGCTAATCCACTGGCTCACGCAGCTGGCGGGATAATATACCCATTCGTAGCATCGCCCTTTATGGCGACCTGGAAAAGAAAGGGAGTTCATCAATGACCGCAGATCTCAACTTCTGGCTCACCGCGCTGGTGGTGGGCACCACCATTTTGCTATGGGCCAGCGCGCGTTTGCCAGAATACGTCACCGCGCTGTTGTTTTTCACGGCGGCGATGTTGCTAAAGTTGGCTCCTGCCAGCAGCATATTCAGCGGTTTTGCCTCGTCGGCGTTTTGGCTGGTGCTCAGCGGGTTTGTGCTGGGCGCGGCGATCCGCAAAGTTGGTCTGGCGCAGCGCTGGGCGAACTGGCTGGTGGTGCCGCTTAGCCAAAGCTGGCCGCGTATGATTGCGGGAACCGTGCTGCTGACTTATCTGCTGGCGTTTGTTATGCCCTCAAATATGGGACGCATCGCGCTGCTGATGCCGGTGGTGCTGGCGATGGGCGAACGCGCAGGAATCAAAGCGGGCAGCCGCGGCAGTATTGGCCTGGCGCTGGCAGTGGGATTTGGCACCTTCCAGCTCTCCGCCAGTATTTTGCCCGCCAATGTGCCGAATCTGGTGCTGAGCGGCGCGGCGGAGAGCGCGTATCAGCTGCACCTGCAATGGTTGCCGTGGTGGTTGCTGCATATGCCGGTGGTGGGCGTCGTTAAGGGCTTGTTGTTGATAGGTTGCCTGCTGTTTCTGTTTCGCGCGCAGCCCAAAGCGGTCCACCAGCGCGACAGCTTAACCGCGCTTAGCCGCAGCGAATGGCGCTTGATTGGTCTGCTGGCGATCACTTTGCTGCTGTGGATGACCGACAGCGTGCACGGCTTACCGGCTGCGTGGGTGGGATTGGCGGCAGCCTGTATCTGTTTATTGCCGCGCGTAGGTTTTATCTCCAGCGAGGACTTTGCCAGCGGGGTAAATTTCCGCACCTGCATTTACATTGCCGGGATTCTTGGTGTCGCCACGCTGGTAGTGGATTCAGGCCTGGGACGGATGATCGCCAATGCGTTGCTTAACGTGTTACCGCTGCACGAACACCCGTCCTTCAGCAATTTCGCGGTGCTCAATGCGCTGGTGTCACTACTGAATTTCGTGCTCACCGCCAACGGCGTACCGGCGATGGTGACGCCGATGGCGCAAGAACTGGCGAACGCGTCTGGCTTTCCGCTACTCACCGTGATCATGTTGCAGGTGTTTGCCTACGCTACGCCGCTGCTGCCGTATCAGGCATCGCCGGTGGTGGTGGCGATGGGACTCGGCAACGTTCCGGCGAAGGCCGGTTTACAGCTGTGCGCACTGATTTTTCTGCTTAGCGCGGTGTTGCTGTTACCGCTGGATTATCTGTGGTTTCGGCTGCTAGGCTATGCCTGATGTCTTTGCCAGAGATTGCCTATGCCAACCAATAATGATTGGGTTGATTTTCGTCGTGATGATGAAACCGGAATTGAAAGCGTCAACGCGCACTTTCGCGGACACGCTTACGATCCGCACGATCACGACGAACTGCTGGTGGGCGTGACGCAGCAAGGTTTACAGCGCTTCAACTGCCACCGTTCGCTGCACACCAGCACGCCGGGCCGGGCGATTTTGATTGAACCGGGTGCGGTCCACGATGGCCATGCGCCGGACGCCGAGGGTTTCACTTACGTGATGCTCTATCTGCCGCAAAGCTGGGTGGCGGAGATGATGCAGCGTCGCGGGTTGGGTGATGTGTCGAATATCGAAGGCGCTTTCCGCCATACGTTAACTGACGATGCGCTGTTAGCCAGCGCCATTCAGCAAGCCTGGTTTGCCGTGCATCAGGGCGAAGGGCGGTTGGCGCGCGATCAAAGCCTCGATCATTTGCTCACCCTGCTGTCACGCCATCTGGATACCAAACCCAGCCTGCAGCACAGCGAAGCGATGCGTCAGATGCAGCTGTTGCGCGACTATCTGCACGATTTTATGGCGCAGGATATTGGTCTGGATGAGCTGTCGCGCCTTTCCGGCATCGATCGATTTCGCCTGACGCGCCAGTTCAAACAGGCGTTCGGCCAATCGCCGCATGCCTATCTGGTGCGTTTGCGTTTGCGCAGCGCGCGCACGTTGCTGGCGCAGGGCATTGAGCCGGTGCAGGTGGCGGCGCAGGTAGGATTTGCCGATCAAAGTCATTTGGGCCGCTGGTTTCAGCGCGCCTATCGCATGACGCCCGCCGCTTATCAACGTCAGTGCACAAACGTTCTATACGCTTCCCCGCCTGCTCTTAGATGATGAGGTTTTCGTTGTCATTGGAGAGTTGTTGCAGATGTTTGATACCAAAATCGCCCTGATCGTACGTGATGATTTAGCCACCTGGCAGCGCCTGAATGTGGTGGCGTTCCTCGCTACCGGCGTGGCGTCCGCCGCCCCCGAGATGATGGGCGAACCTTATATTGATGCCAAAGCGCGACAGTACGGCAACATGGCGGGCCAGCCGATGCTGGTGTTTGCCGGGGATTTGGCCGGTTTGCAGCGTGCGCACCGTCAGGGACTGGAGCGCGAGTTAACCATTATTCCTTACGTGGAAGCGATGTTTTCCACCGGTCACGATGCGGCGAACCGCGAAGTGTTTATGGCGGAGGATGCTGATAATTTGAATCTGGTCGGCATTGCGCTGCGCGGCCCGAAGAAGGCGGTGGATAAGGCGATTAAGGGATTGGCGTTGCACGGGTAAAGCACGTTTTCCCTCACCCTAACCCTCTCCCGCAGGCGGGAGAGGGAACCGAATGTGCGGCTTAGTAGATGATCATTCGCTCCACCTACTCATTCCCTCTCCCGCGGGCGGGAGAGGGCCAGGGTGAGGGCGCTACTAAACAAACCTATCCGCCGCGCTCAGCAACAAATCTTCCCGCCCTCTTAGCGCCAGCAGTTCAAGCCCAATCGGCAAACCTTTGGCGCTGAATCCCGCTGGAATGCTGATCGCCGGCGCGCCGGTCACCGCTGAAATCAGCGCATTGCTGCCTTCCTGCATCTCACCGTGCTTAACCGGCGCACGGCGCACCACCGGATAAGCCAGCAGATTGATCTGCTGCGCGGCGAAAAATTCAGCCAGCTGCAAATACAGATCGCGCTGACGCTGCTGCACCCGCCGGTAACCTTCACTCTCCACGCCCGGATGCTGGGCCCGCGTGGTAAACACCGTTTCCAGCTGCGGATGATAGCGCCCGGACGCCACCACTTCCGCCAGCGTGCGGACCTGCGCCTGCGGTTTATCCGCCAGATATGCCGCCAGCGCAGCGGCAAATTCGTAGCCGATGATATTGGCGTCGGCGGCCAACGTCTCTAGCTGCGGATAACTCACCTCACGCGGCGCGAAATCCGCCAGCGCCGCGCGCACCGCCTGATTAATCTCGCCTTCATCGGCTGCAAACCCTTCCAGCCAGATGCCGATGCGCAGCGGCTCATCGCTCTCCGCAAACTGTTGTCCGCTGAGAATTTCAGACGCTAAACGTAAATCCGCCGCCGACCGCGCCAGCGGGCCGGGAATATCCTGAGTTGGCGACAGCGGCACAATGCCGTCGGTGCTGATTGCACCGCGCGTCATGCGCAGGCCAAAAAGATGGTTAAACGCTGCCGGAATGCGCACCGATCCGGCGGTATCGCTGCCGATCGCCAGCGGCACGTAACCGGCTGCGACCGCCACGGCGGAACCGCTGCTCGATCCGCCCGGCGAGCGGCCTTCAACCCACGCATTATGGGTAAATCCGCTTAACGACGACGCGCCGGTAATACCCGCCGCCAGCTCATGCATGGCGGTTTTGCCGATCAGAATCGCGCCTGCCTTTCTCAGTCGGGTAACCAGCGGCGCATCGTCGCTGGCAATAACCTCACGCAGCAGCACCGAACCTGCGCTGGTTGGCCAGCCCTGCACTTCGATATTGTCTTTAATCAGCACTGGAATCCCTTCCAGCGGTCCCGCCGCCTCGCCGCGCTGACGACGCGCATCGCTGGCGTCCGCTGCCGCTAAGGCTTGTTCGGCAAACAGCCAGGTGATGGCGTTGTAGCGCGGTTGATCCACCTCGGCAATGCGCTGTAGCGCGAAGGTGGCTAACTGGCGCGCGCTCAACGTGTGCTGGGTCAGCGCCTGCTGTAAATCGTTAATCGAAGCGGTGAGATAATCAGCGTATTGCATCAGGTTAAACCTCCAGCGGAATCCATTGCCCGTCGCGCGTGACGCGTCCGCACGCGCTGCCAGTAAAGTGGGTGCTGAACCAGATTGCCTGATGTTGTGCGCACCAGTCCACCACCCGTTGCCGTGAAGAAACGGCCAGCGCTTTATCATCGCAAAACAGTGAGTTCCAGTGCGGATACTGAAACTGGATGGCATTATGCATCACGTCGCCAGCAAAGATCGCCGATTCACCGGCGCTTTCCAGCACGATCGATGCATGATCAACGCTGTGACCGGGCGTGGAGAGATAGCGCAGCGCGCCAGCAAACAAAGGTGAATCCTGCACGTTGATAGTCTCAAGCTGGCCGCTCCCGATCAGCGGCAGAATGCTGTCGCGATAGAGCTCCTGCGCCGCCGGATTCTGTTGACAGTGCGCCAGTTCCCGCGCCGAGCAGATATAGCGCGCATTCGGGAACATCGGCTGCCATTCGCCATCACGCTGATGCGTATTCCAGCCAACGTGATCGGTATGAATGTGCGTCATCAGCACCAGCGTCACTTCCGCTGGATCAACGCCCGCCTGCGCGAGGTTTGTGGCATACGGCGTGTTCAGCTGGTGAAACAGCGGCTTGTTATCGCGATTGCGGCCGTTGCCGGTGGCGGTGTCGATAATGATGGTGTGTTCACCGGTGCGCACCACCCAGCTATGAATCGACATTTCGGCGGGCAGCTCAGCTAATTCGTCACTCATTTCCTCGCGATGTGGCGTAAACAGCACGCCCAGCGGGAAGGCGGCGGTTTGTTCGCTCACTTTGGTAATCAGGCAATCGCCGACGCGAATCGTCATGAGGTGCTCCTAAATTTTTTGATGGCAGCGAAGAAGCCTCACTATACTGGCGGCACGATCATTATTTAAATCGATTAGAATCATGCAAAGCATCAACGAAAATGATTTTTCGCGCATCGACCTGAATTTGCTGGTGGTGTTGCTGGTGATGTACGAGGTGCGCAGCGTCAAGCAGGCGGCACATCGGCTTTATCTTGTAAAACCGGCGGTGAGCGCGGCGTTAAAACGGCTGCGCGAGATGTTTGACGATCCGCTATTTGTGCGCGCTGGATCGGCAGCTGCAGCAACAAGGTGTGGCGCGGCGCGTGCGCTATGTGACGCCAAATTTCTCCGCGTTGCCGATGCTGCTTAAGCGTTTGCCGCTGTTCGCTACGGTGCCGCAGGGTTTGGTGCCATTCTGGTGCGATTTGTATGACCTGAGCGCCGCGCCAGTACCGGTCAATATGCCGGATTATGAAGTGTCGCTGCTGTGGCATAACGCGCGCAGCGAAGATGCCGCCAACCGCTGGCTGCGGGAGAGGCTGCGCGGGCTGATACAGCGTAAATCTCCGGATGACCTGTAGCGGCGCAATTCATTGCGCGCCTTTCAAAACGGCGCCGCGACAAATAGATGCATAAATCTAATTCGCACTCACCACGGCACCACACGCCCTAAATAATCCAGATAATGAATTTCGCGTCGCCCAGCGTAGCTTTCCATGGTGTTCAGCAAGTTCGGAATGCTCTCCTCAATGGTCAGGCGCGCTTCCGGGCCGCCCATATCGGTGCGCACCCAGCCGGGTGCCATCAACAATAACGTGCGCTCGCCGCCGCTACGTGCGGCGAAGCTGCGCATAAACATATTTAGCGCCGCTTTGCTGCCGCGATACACCTCGTAATTACCGTTGGTGTTGTTGGTCAAACTGCCCTGGCCAGATGACATCACCGCAATAGTGCCGCTGGGCGTAACACGATCTTTAAAGGTTTCAATCACCCGCAGCGGGCTTAGCGCGTTAGTCACCATCACGCGGGTGAACTCTTCGGTGGAAACATCGGCGATGGTTTCTCGGTCATCATTTTTCACCCCTGCGTTGACGAACAGCATATCGAACTGCCAATCCGCCAGCCGCGTATGCAGCGCTGCGACCTGTTCCGGTTCATTGATATCCACGCTTTCCACCGTCAACTGTGCGGGGAAGCGATCGGCCAGTTGTTGTAAATTCCCTGTCGAGTTTTCACGTCCGGTGGCGACCACCTGATAACCGCGCTGCAGCATGGTTTCCGCCAGTGCCAAACCCAGGCCACGCGATGCGCCAATCAGCAATATCTTCATGTTGTTCTCCTCGGTGTTTGCGATAAGAAGAGTGTAGCGCCGGGCGAGGGCAGGCGGAACGCGCAGCACTCGCAGTATTAACCTGCGCCAAACGCCTTGTCTCAAAGTGCGCAATAGGCGAGGATAAAGCGTATGAATGATGCCGATTTGAATCTGTTAATTGCTTTGGATGCGCTGCTGATTGAAGGCAGCGTGATTGGCGCTGCGCGTCGCTTGGGCTTAAGCGAATCGGCAATGAGCCGCACGCTGGGACGTTTACGCGCTACCACCGGCGATGCGCTGTTAGTGCGCGCCGGACGCAACATGGTGCTGACACCTTATGCCGAAGCGATTCGCGAGCGCACGCATCACACGGTGCGCGAGGCGCGTGCGGTGTTAAGCCCAACGGCGCAGTCGCTGGATCTGCATCAGTTAGATCGCTGCTTCACCCTGCGCACCAATGAAGGATTCGTCGAAGCCTTTGGCAGCGCGCTTATCGCTGCCGTGGCGAACCAGGCGCCGCACGCGTGGCTCAGTTTTGTGCCCAAGCCGGAGAAAAGCGCGCGCGATTTGCGCGAAGGCAACATCGATCTGGAGATTGGCGTGCTGGGCAATATGGGCCCGGAGATTCGCCTGCAGGCGCTGTTCCGCGATAGCTTCGTTGGCGTGGTGCGCGCCGGACATCCGCTCACGCAGCAGCTGGATATTACCCAGTTCGCCGCTTTTGGTCATATCGTGGCGTCACGGCGCGGTGAGCTTGGCGGGCCGATTCACGATGCGCTGCAGCAGGCAGGATTAACCCGCAAGGTGGCGGCGGTGGTAGCGGCATTCTCCAGCGCGGTGGCGCTAGCGCAGGAATCTGATCTCGTCGCGTTGGTGCCGCGTTCGCTGTTTCTGCATCATCCGTTGATCAAAAACAGCACCCGCTTAGCGATGTTTGAACTGCCGTTCGCCACGCCAGAAATGACCGTGTCACAACTGTGGCATCCGCGACTGGAAAATGACGCGGCGCATCGTTGGTTACGCGGCGTGGTAAAAAAGGTTTGTCAACCGCCGCGCACCGAACCACGCCACACCACATCGGCCTGATACAGCAGGCTGTCGTGCTGCTGTTCACCTTGCGGCGTGAAGCCGGTTTCCTCCTGCTCGGTGTGTATCAACCACTTCACCGCATCCTGCGCGAACTGCTCAACCGGTTGAGAAAATGTGGTGAGATTGTAGGATGACCAGCCGGCCTGCGCGATGTTGTCGTAACCGATCAAACAGAGATCTTCCGGCACGCGAAGCGCAAAGCGGTGGCGCGCTTCATCCATAAAGCCGCAGGCCACCAAATCGGTGACGCAAAACACGCCGTCCGGTCGCTGATGACGCGTTAGCAAGCGGTGCGCCAGAATCTGCCCGCTCTCGTAAGAGGTGGTACCAAAACGTTCGATGGTCACGGTTAATCCCGCCCGTTCGGCCGCCAGCACAAAGGTGTCTTCGCGCTTTTTCAGGCTCGGCGTGCCCGCCAGCGAATTGGCAAATGCCAGATGCTGACAACCGGCGCGCTGAAACGCCATTACCGCCGTTTGCGCGGCGCTTTCGGCATCGAGATTGATGCTCAGCGAGCCAGGCAACGCTTCATCGCGGTTGATCAAAATGATGCGCTGGCCGTGCTTGTAACACTGGCGCGTGATGGTGCGATCCGGCATGCCGGAGAGAATGATTGAGGCATCGGCGCGGAAATTAATCGCCTGCTGCAGCGCCGCCGAAACGCTGTTATCCGAGCGGTCGGTGTTGATCAGCATCGCCACTTTGCCCGCTTCCTGCAAAAACTGCGTCAGCCAGCGCACCAGACTGGCACGATAGGGCGTGGCGATTTCCGAGACGATCAGGCAGACAATGCTGCTGCGATTGCGCACCAGACCGCGCGCCAGATGATTGACGTGATACCCCAACTCTTCCGCCGCCTTCATCACCCGTTCTCGCGTTGCCGGTGACACGCTGGCGCCCGGCGTAAACGCGCGCGACACCGCTGAGCGCGATACGCCCGCGCGTTCAGCGACATCCTGCGCGCTCACCACCGCTTTCTCATGCTGCATGTTCAACACCTCTTCACAATCTGGCTGCAACTGAGTCTGCCTCAGATTGCAAAGCTGTGCAAACCGCTTTAGATCTCATTTGTTGCATTTTTGTGACATCGCCTAACAATTGCGCAGCGTGGTGTTTGACAGGACATTTCTTGTTCATTACTACTTTGCACACACGTGCAAGAAAAGGTGCCAATGAAGCACCAACCCTACAATCCAGGAGAACACTATGCGAGTCACCTCAATGGCCATCGCGCTATCCCTCTGTTGCACTGCCATACCTTTTGCCGCCTCGGCGGCGGGCAATCTGAACATGGTCTGCTCCGCCGATGTGGTGGTGTGCGAGCACATGACCAACATTTTCAGTAAGGCGCATCCGGATATTAAAGTCAGCATGGTGCGCCTCTCGGCGGGCGAAGCTTATGCACGCCTGCGCAGCGAAGCACGTAATCCGCGCACTGATATCTGGTGGGCGGGTACCGGCGATCCGCATATGCAGGCGGCGGAAGAGGGGCTGACGCAGCCGTACAAATCGCCGCTGCTCGATCAGCAGCAGGATTGGGCGCAGAAGCAGGCGGAAAACTCTCATTACCGCACGGTGGGCATTTACGCCGGCGCGCTGGGTTGGGGTTACAACACCAAATTACTGGCGTCGAAAAAGCTGAAAGAGCCGAAATGCTGGGCCGATCTGCTGGACCCAAGCTTCAAAGGGGAAATCCAGATCGCCAACCCGAACTCGTCGGGCACGGCCTACAACACGCTGGCGACGCTGGTGCAGATCATGGGTGAAGATCAGGCCTTTGATTACCTGAAAAAACTCAACGCCAATATTTCGCAGTACACCAAATCCGGCTCGGCGCCGGTGAAATCGGCGGCGCGTGGCGAAACCACCGTTGGCATTGTGTTTATGCATGATGCGGTGGCGATGGAAGTCGACGGTTTCCCGATCAAGACCGTCGCGCCCTGTGAAGGCACCGGCTATGAGATTGGCTCAATGTCGATTGTAAAAGGAGCGCGCAATCTCGCTAACGCCAAAGTCTGGTACGACTGGGCGCTGAGCGCCGAAGCGCAATCGCATATGAAAGAGGCCAAATCCTTCCAGCTTCCGTCGAACCGCAACGCGGAGATTTCAGAGTACGCGCCGCGCTTTGAGAACATCAAATTGATCGATTACGACTTCAAGACCTACGGCGATTCGGCCAAACGTAAAGCATTACTGGGACGTTGGGATAAAGAGATCGGTGCCAGCGCGCAGTAAGAATTTGCGCACACCGTAGCGGCGCAATTTATTGCGCGTTGTTCGTCGGTGCATGCGGTTCGAATGTTGAAAAGCAAAGACGCGCGAGAAATCGCGCCGCTACGCATACGTGCACGCAATGACGTTTTGGGGGATTGGATGAATGCAAATAATCGTCGTCTGACAGGCGCGCTGCTCATCGGCGCAGTGGCGTTACTGCTGCTGCCGTGGTTCAGCCTGGAAGCCGGTTTCTTCAGCCGCGGCTGGTTAACCAGCCTGTGGAGCGATAGCGCTAACGCGCCTGCGTTGTGGCAAGTGGGCGAACATCCGTGGCTTATCATCGCCATCGCGCTGTTTGTGCTGTGCGCTGGCTGCGGCCTCCTGCCGGGCGCGGCGCGCAGCCGTTTGCTGCTGCTGTTCAGCGCACTTGGCGTGCTGTTCCTCATCATCGAAGGTCACGCCATTGGCTACAGCGGCTGGAGCTGGCTGTGGCTGGAAAACCGCTTCGGCGCGCTCGCATCGGGCCAGCCGGCGATGGGCGCAGGTGCGCTGCTGTTGCTGACCACTTTCCTGCTGCTGTTCTCCTTTGCGCTGGCCGAACGCGGCGTGATGAAAGGTGATGCCTTTGTGGTGGCGTCGCTGGTGCTGCTCACCGCGCTGGTGAGCATCTTTGTGCTCTACCCGGTGCTGAGCATGTTTGTGGTGTCGGTGCAGGACGTAGACGGCAGCTTCAAACCGGATGGCTTAATCAGCAACATTCAGGATCCGTCGATCTGGAGCTTGTCCTGTTTGTCGGGCGGCACCTGCGGCACCGCGTGGCGCACATTGTGGCTGGCGCTGATGACCGCCGCCGGATCAACGCTGCTCGGTTTGGCGTTTGCCTTAGCCGCTACGCGCACGCCGCTGCCCTTTAAGAAAGCGCTGCGCATGCTGACCATTTTGCCGATCATCACGCCGCCATTTGTCATTGGTCTTGCACTGATCCTGCTGTTTGGTCGCTCCGGCGTGGTAACCGAACATCTGGCGGCGCTGTTTGGCATCGAACCGGGCCGCTGGCTGTATGGCTTAACCGGCATCTGGATCGCGCAGGTGCTGTCGTTTACGCCGATTGCATTTCTGGTGCTGATTGGCGTGGTGGAAGGCGTCAGTCCGTCGCTGGAAGAGGCATCACAGACGCTGCGTGCCAATCGCTGGCGCACCTTCACACGCGTTTCGCTGCCGCTGATGGCGCCGGGTTTAGCCAACGCTTTCCTGATTAGCTTTATCGAAAGCATGGCCGATTTCGGTAATCCGATGGTGCTGGGCGGCAGTCACGGCGTGCTCTCCACTGAGATCTTCTTCTCGGTAGTTGGCGCGCAGAACGATCCAAGTCGTGCGGCGGTGCTGGCGATGATTCTGCTGTGCTTCACGCTGACGGCCTTTGTGCTGCAGCGCTGGTGGCTCGGCGGTAAAAACTTCGCCACCGTCACCGGCAAAGGCGACGGCGGCAAACATGTGCAGCTGCCGCGCGTGCTGCGCTTTGGCGTGTACGGCATGGTGATTCCCTGGGGCCTGTTCACGCTGGTGATCTACGGAATGATTGTGGTCGGCGGCTTTGTGCAGTCGTGGGGATTGAATGATGCGCTGACCATCGAGCATTACGTGCGCGCCTTCGGCGTCAGCTTCAGCGACGGGCATCTGCTGTGGAGCGGCGTGGCGTGGAACTCGTTCTGGACCACGCTGGAGATCGCGCTGATTGCCGCGCCGCTGACGGCGATTGTCGGCCTGCTCACCGCATGGCTGATTGTGCGGCAGAAGTTTGCCGGTCGTCAGACCTTCGAGTTCCTGCTGATGCTGAGCTTCGCCATTCCCGGCACGGTGATCGGCGTGAGTTATGTGATGGCCTATAACCTGCCGCCGCTGGAGATCACTGGTACCGCGATGATCCTTGTAGCCTGCTTTGTGTTCCGCAACATGCCGGTCGGCGTGCGCGGCGGCATCGCGGCGATGAGCCAGCTGGATAAAAGTCTGGATGAAGCGTCATTAACGCTCGGGGCCAACAGCTTCCGCACGCTGCGCAAAGTGGTACTGCCGCTGCTTAAACCCGCCATCAGCGCCGCGCTGGTCTACGCCTTCGTGCGTGCCATTACCTCAATCAGTGCGGTGATCTTCCTCGTGAGCGCGCAATACAACATGGCAACCTCTTACATCGTCGGGCTGGTGGAAAACGGTGAATACGGTGTGGCGATTGCTTACTCAACCGTCTTGATTGTGGTGATGCTGCTGATCATCGGCATATTCCAGTGGCTGGTGGGCGAACGGCGTCTGCGCCGCGTGGCCCGTCCGGTCGATATTGCGGTGCCGCCCGCAACAACCTCATTAACGCAGGAGAGAGCCGTATGACACGCGTAACCGCTGGATCTGTGGTGTTTGAACACGTCTCGAAACGCTTTGCCGGATTTGATGCCATTCCCGATCTCTCGCTGACGGTGGAGCCCGGCACGCTGGTAACGCTGCTGGGTCCATCCGGCTGTGGCAAAACTACCACGCTGCGCCTGCTGGCCGGGCTCGAGCATCCCAGCGCCGGGCGCATTTTGATTGGCGGCAAAGATGTCACCAACTTGCCCGCCAATGAGCGCGACGTAGCGATGGTGTTTCAATCTTACGCGCTGTTCCCGCACATGAGCGCGCTCGACAACATCATGTATGGCTTGCAGTCGTCGGGCATGAATAAGCGTGAAGCGCAGGACCGCGCGCGCGAAGGGTTGAAGCTGGTGGGCCTCGAACATCAGGGCCAGCGATTGCCGTCTGAGCTCTCCGGCGGGCAGCAGCAGCGCATTGCGGTGGCGCGCGCGCTGGTGCTGGAGCCGCAGGTGCTGTTGCTGGATGAACCGCTCTCGAATCTCGATGAGCGTTTGCGTCGCCGGGTGCGCACCGATATCCGCGATCTGCAACAGCGGCTCGGCTTCACCGCGGTGTACGTCACGCACGATCAGGAAGAGGCGCTGGCGGTCTCCGATAAGATTATTGTCATGAAAGAGGGGGATATTGCCCAGCAGGGCGCGCCGGAAAGTCTCTATCACGCGCCGAACTCGGTGTTTATCGCCGACTTTATGGGCGAAGCTAACATTCTGCCGTGCGAAGTGGAGCAGCTTGATGGCAGCGAAGCGCTGGTGCGACTCGGCAGCCAGCGCTATCGCGTGCGCGGCAACGGCCTGAAAACCGGCGCAGCACAGCTGTCGGTGCGACCGCAATTCATCACCCTGCGCGGAGAAGGCGCAGGTGCACTGCGCGGCGAAGTGACGCACAGCACCTGGCTCGGCGACCATATCGAATATGAAGTCGCCACCGAATTGGGTTCACTGTTTATTGTCGATGCCGAGATGGAGCAGCAGTTGCCGCTGGCCTCGAACGTCGCGATTGATTTTAAACCTCAGGGTTTGGCCCTGATTGCCGGTTAATGTAAGGATGGATGATGAGTGAATTAGACAATGACCCGCTGTTATCGCGCCTGATTCTGGCGGAGAAGGTGGCACGCGCCGGCGGCGCGAAGGCGCTGGAGTATTTCCATCAGCGTGAAACCTTGGTGGTGGAGACCAAATACGATTTGCAGGATGTGGTGTCGCGCGCTGACCGCGAAGTGGAGCAGATGATCGACCAGCAAATTCGCGCGCAGTTTGCCGACGACGGTTTCCTCGGCGAAGAGTACGGATTGCAGGAAGGTTCATCGGGTTATACGTGGGTGGTCGATCCGATCGACGGCACCAGCCCGTTCCTTAACGGCATGCCGAACTGGTGCGTGTCCGTGGCGGTGCTGCATGACGGCGTGCCGGTGATTGGCGTGATTTTCGCGCCCACTTATCAGGAGTGTTACGTGGCGGCGATGGGTCAGGGCGCCACGCTCAACGGCAAGCGCTTGCAGGTGGATGCGTCGCGCACGCTGCAAAATCATGTCACCGGTTTTGGTGCCAACAGCCACGTCAGCCCGGATGAAGTAGGAAAAATCCTCGCATCGCTGCTGGCGGCGGGTGGGAATTTTATCCGCATTGGGTCCGGCGCATTGATGCTGGCGTGGGTCGCGGCTGGGCGCGTGGTCGGTTATTACGAACCCTATATGCATGCGTGGGATTGCCTGGCCGGTTATTGCCTGGTGAAGGAAGCGGGCGGCTGGTATCACCCGTTCAATACCGAAGGTGAACGATTGTTGAAAGGCGCACAGGTATTGGCGGTTGCGCCAGGCGCGGAAGCGGATTTGAAGCGGATTGCCGGGTTGTGATGTTGGTTGCGGTCGCCATTTAATGGCGACCTTCTATCAAACCAGAATAAATTCCCGGTAACCCGACCAAATCACATAGATGGCGAAATAAACAAAAATCAACGCCGAAGCAAGATAGGAATACTTCAGCAAACGCTGCCCCAGCAGCTTACCGCCCATGCTACCGACCAGGCACAGCACGCAGGTCCACACTACGCCCGCAATAAAGAAGCCGCCAAGAAACGATGAGGTTGCCGCCGCGCTGCCGTGTCCCATGCGGGAAATCAACGCACCGCCGACGCTGGCAAACCACAAAATCGCGGTCGGCGATGACATCGCCAGCATTACGCCACGACTGAACTCGCGCAGCAGCGATCGATAGGGCTGTTGTTCGGTTTCCGGCAGTGCAGCCTGCTTTTGCAACGCCGCATACAGCATTTTCCCGGCAAACCACAGCAGCATCACACCGCCGCCAATCCACAATACCCAGCGCACGGCGGTGAACTGCAACACAATCGCCATGCCCGCCAGCGCCAGCACCGCATAGATTAAGTCACCAATGCAGGTGCCAATCCCCAACCAGAAACCGTGAAAATAGCCGCGCTGCATCGCCAGCGTGATCATGGCGATATTGGCGAGACCAATATCAAGGCATAACGACAAACTCAGCAGAAAACCATTTGAAAACTGCAGCATAGCAACGTCAGCATCCCTGGCATGTTAATAGGGCTGTATTAAAGCATGCAGGAAAACGCAGTAATAATAAGAATTACGCATTTGTGCTATTCCGGCTGCCACGTTTGGAGGTAATCGTGCTCTACCGGCGGATAAATCCCCGATAATGTGAACACGATCACGCCTGTTCGCCGCGAATCAAAGCAATCCCACTATAGTCGTTATGCGGCCTGCAGCATTGGCCGCAATCACAATAAAAAATCCAACTCTGCGAACGATTTTTATAAAGAACATTCCGATTATGGTGGGTACCACAATGAAAAATCACAATAAAACGGTGTCTGGCGGTATGGCGTCACGTCTAAGCGTGGCATTATCGCTAGCTGTTTTCACATTAGCGGGAAGTGCAATGGCAACTGCAGCGGAACATCACAACCAAACGGCTTTAGTGGGCACATGGACCAGCATCCCGGATGCGCCGTTAGTGCAAAATCCAGGTCATCCCAGCGAAGGTTTGTACCGTTTGAAGGTCAATAGCGACGGCACGCTGACGCCGCTTGATTTCATCAAATTGAAAAGCCCATCGTGGATTGTGAAATCGCACGATGGACGTTTTGCCTACACCACTAACGAAGAAAACGCCGGTGCTGTGACTGCGCTGGCGATTGATCACGGCGGCGAAGTGCGCGTGATTAACGCGGTGGATAGCCACGGCCAGCAGCCGACGCATGCCACCATTAGCCCGGACGGGAAATTCCTGTTTGTCGCCAACTACTCGGTGGCTAAAGGCGGTGCCAGCGTGGCTGTATTCCCGATTCATCACGACGGTTCGCTTGGCGAGCAGGTACAGAATTTCCCATTCGCCAGCGGCAGCGGGGCGGTGAAAGATCGTCAGGATAGCGGGCATGCGCACTCCACCACCTTCACTCATGATGGCAAATACCTTTACGCTGCAGATCTCGGCGGCGATAAACTGCACGCTTATGCCTATCACGCGGGCAATGCTCAGCCGCTGCAAGCGGATACCTCACGCGATGTCACCTTCCCGGCCGGTTCTGGCCCGCGCCACATGGTGTTTTCACCGGATGGTAAACACGCCTATGTCATTACCGAAATGGCCGGTGAAGTGGTGGTGTTTGCGGTTAAGGACGATCGTCTGCAGCAGCAATCCAGCGTCAAACTGAATACGGAAAACAGCAGCGCCGAGTACCGCAGCGGCGGCGGCATTATCCTCAGTCCGAACGGCAAGTTTGTGATTGCGGCTAATCGCGGATCGGATAACAGCTTGGTGGTGTTCCGCATTGAGCAGGATGGTTCACTGGGAACGCCGGTGCGCTATAAAGCGGATGGCATTGAACCGCGCGCTTTCGCCTTTGATGCCAGCGGCAAATACCTTTATGTGGCGAACGTGTTTACCAATAACATCACCCTGTTCCATTTCGATGAACAGAGCGGTGTGCTAAAAGCCGCGGGTGAAGTGGCGAAGATTGCCACGCCGACGGATATTAAGTTTTTTAATTGAGTGTTATTGAGGTCGCCATGAAGGGCGACCTCGCACCTAATTGGTGCCAATTGCCATTTAACAGTGCGCACGTTGTCGTAGCGGCGCGATTTATCGCGCAATGAATCGCGCCGCTACGTGAATGTGCAGAGTCTAATTAATTTGGCCCACTTCTTGCTTTATAAAAAATAACGCCCCAACGATGTGGCAACCCTCTTGTCAATGCAGACAGCGCCGTCTGTAGCTCGCGTTTATTCTTTCCGGCCTCCCGGAAACACTCCTGTTTGATCCTTCTCTTTTCAAGAGGTTGCTATGGCTATTAGTCGTCGTTTATTTATCCAGGGTTCAGCCGTTTCGGCATTAGGCTTGGCTGCAGGCGTTGCGCCTCAATTCTCTTTCGCCGCCGACAGCAAAGACGCCATCAAAATCGCCAGTATTCTCGACTTATCCGGCGGGCTCGATATTTACGGTAAGCCGATGTCGAACGCCATTAATCTGGCGGCAGAAGAGATCAACGCGGCGGGTGGTTTATTAGGTCGACCGTTGCAGGTGATTAATTACGATGCGCAATCCAATATGCAGCTTTATGCGCAATATGCGCAGCAGGCGGCGCTGAAAGATAAAGTGGCGGTGGTGCATGGCGGTATTACCTCGGCCTCGCGTGAGGTTATTCGTCCGGTATTGGATCGTTTCCGTTCACTCTATTTTTATCCGGCGCAATATGAAGGCGGCGTGTGCGATCGCAATTACTTCTCTTCCGGTTCTACGCCGGCACAAACCGTGGAAAAGCTGGTGCCTTACGCGGTGAAGAAGTGGGGCAAAAAAGTCTACGTGCTGGCGGCGGATTATAACTACGGCCAAATCGTCTCGGCGTGGGTGAAAAAGTCGGTGCACGATAACGGCGGTGAAGTGGTGACGGTCGAATTCTTTCCGCTGGATGTCACCGATTTTGGTGCGGCGATCTCCAAAATCCAGAGCGCTAAACCCGACATGGTGTGGTCAGCGCTGGTCGGTGGCGCGCACATCTCCTTCTATCGCCAGTGGCATGCGGCTGGTATGAGCGGCAAGATCCCGATTGCCTCCACGGTGTTTGGCGGCGGCAACGAACATATCATTCTGTCGCCGGAAGAGAGCAACGGCATTCTGGTTGCCGCCAACTATATGCAGGAAATCCCCTCGCCGGAAAATAAAGCTTTCGTTGAGCGATTCCATGCGCGCTACGGCGCCAATACGCCGTACATCAGCGACTTGGCGATGGGCGCTTATCAGGGCATGTTGATCTGGGCGGAAGGGGTGCGCAAAGCGGGCGATATCGATCGCATGAAGGTGATCGAGGCGCTGGAGTCCGGCGTCACGCTGACCTCGCCGAGCGGCAAGCTAAGCGTCGATCCGGCCACGCATCACTGTTCGCTGGATGTGCATATCGCAGAAGTGGAAAACCATCAGATGAAAATTCTGCAAACCTTCACCGATCAAGCGCCGGTGGATACCGCGATGGTGTGCGATCTGAAGAAAAACCCGCGCGATACCAAACAGTATCAAATTGAGCTGTGACAGGAGCCGCTATGGATCTGTTCATTATCTACGCCATTGAAGTGCTTAATGCCATCGCCGTGCTGGTGATCATGAGCGTCGGGCTGGCGGTGGTGTTCGGCATGATGAAAATCGTCAATATGGCGCACGGCGAATTCATGATGCTGGGCGGCTACAGCGCCATTCTCGCCACCAATCAGTGGGGCGTGCCGATCTGGATCTCGATGCTGGTGATTGCGCCGCTCACTGTGGGGGTGTTTGGCGCGGTAATCGAGCGCGTAATTATCCGTCATCTGTACGGGCGGATGATCGACACCATGCTGGCGACATGGGGGCTGAGTCTGGCACTGATTGGTGCCGCCACCATGCTATTCGGCAATACTACGCTGGGCATCAGTTCACCGCTGCCCAGCGTCAGCATCGGCAGCTACAGCACCAGCGGTTATTCGCTGTTCATGATTGTGTTTGCGATCGGCTTGCTCGGCGCGCTGTGGTTGCTGTTGCGCTTCACCACTTTAGGTTTGTGCGCGCGTGCCACCATGCAGAATGCGCGTATGGCGGCGGCGCTCGGCAGCAATCCGGGCAAAATCTACAGCCTGACGTTTGGCCTGGGCGCAGCGCTGTCGGGTTTAGGCGGCGCGCTGTTAGCGCCGATTACCGGCGTGATCCCGACCATTGGCGTCAGCTTTATCGCCAAAGCCTTTATCACGGTGATTGGCGGTGGCAGCGCCATCATCGCCGGAACGCTCTCCGCCTCGACGTTATTCGGCACCATTTCGCAACTGGTGACGTACTTCTCCACGCCGGTGTTCGGTGCCGTAGCGCTATTGCTGAGCGCCATTGTGCTGCTGCGCTTGCTGCCGCAGGGCATCACCGGACGCTTCTTCAGGAGATCGCTGTAATGAAACTTTTCTCGGAAAAGATCCAGATTATCGTCACCTCACTGGCGATGGTGCTGGTGGCGCTGTGGCTGTCAGGCGCGATTGAGCTCTACACCTTGCTGTCGCTGACGGTGTTTCTGGTGATGGGTTTGTTGTCGCTCAGCCTGGCGTTCATCTGGGGTTACGGCGGCATCCTGTGCTTTGGTCAGGCGGCGTTTTTCGGTTTAGGGGCCTACACCTATGCGATTTGCGCTATCAACTGGGGCGATTCGACCTGGGCGGTGGTGATGGCGGTGCTGCTGCCAACGTTGTTCTCGCTGTTGCTCGGCTATGTGATTTTTTATGGCGGCGTCAGCGATGTCTATCTCGGCGCCATCACGCTGGCGGTGAGTCTGGTGCTGTTTAACTGGGTCAACTCCACCTCCGGCAGCGAATACCACATCGGCGAGGCGTTGCTGGGCGGCTTTAACGGCATTCCTTCGGTGCCGACGCTTAACCTGCCGTTCCAGCCGGAGGCGATTTTATCGCCCGAGGCGATCTTTATGGTCACCGCCGGATGTCTGGCGCTGTGCTACGCCTTGCTGAAGTTCGTGCTGCTGAGCCGTTTTGGCAAAACCGTGGTGGCAATTCGTGAGAACGAGCAGCGCGCCGGATTGCTCGGCTACAACGTGCCGGCGCATAAATTGGCAACCTTCGCCATCGGCGCGGCCATTGCCGGACTGGCGGGCTGTTTGTACGTCAACTGGGGCGCCTTTGTTAGTCCCGGCGTTTTTAGCATCAGCCAGTCGGCGCAGATCATCATCTGGGTGATTGTCGGTGGCCGCGGCACGCTGCTGGGTCCGGTGATCAGCTGCGTGCTGTTGCAGTGGATGGTGACGCGGCTGGGCGCTCAGCAAACCGTGGATGTCAACTTAGTGCTCGGCGTGATTCTGGCGGTGTTTGTGTTGCTGATTCCAGGCGGCATTCTGCCAACGTTGCAGCGCCTGTGGCGGCGCAAGCGTCCCGCCGCGCCTGCCAGCCGCGCGCAGGTCAGTGAGGTGAAACCATGACGGCCAACGTGTTACTGGAAACCCGCAAAATGGGCGTCAGTTTTGGCGGCGTGCATGCGGTGAAAGAGGTGGATTTCACCCTACGTGAAGGTGAGTTGCGCTGCCTGATCGGCCCCAACGGCGCAGGAAAGAGCACTTTCTTCAAGATGCTGAGCGGGCAGGTCACGCCGACGCGCGGCGAGTGTCGCTATCGCGAACAGGTGATCTCCGGCAAACGGCCATGGGAAATCGCACGGTTGGGGATTGGCATTAAAACCCAGGTGCCGAGCGTGTTCGAAGGCTTAAGCGTGCGGGAAAATCTGTGGCAGGCGGCAGCAAATAAGCTGGCGAAAGCGGCGCTGCCGGCGGCGATAGAACAGGTGCTGGAGGATATCGGTCTGGTCGATCTGCAACATGCGGTGCTCTCGGAACTGGCGCACGGTCAGCGGCAGTGGGTGGAGCTGGGGATGATCCTGATCTCAAAACCGCAGCTGGTGCTGCTGGATGAACCGGCGGCGGGTATGACGCATCAGGAAGTGCGCAAAACCGCGCAGTTGATCAAGGCGATTAATCAGCAGAGCACGGTGGTGGTGGTGGAGCATGACATGGAGTTCATCAGCATGATTGCGCAGCAGGTGACGGTGTTTAACCAGGGCGCGGTGCTGGCGGAAGGCAGCTTCCGCGAGGTGACGCAAAATCCGCGGGTGAAAGAGGCTTATCTCGGCAATCTGGAGATTAAACATGCTTGAAATCAAAGAGATGATCTCGGGTTACAACAAGATTCCGGTGCTGAACTTATCCGAGCTGTTTGTCGGCGCGAAGTCGTTTACCGGCGTGCTGGGCCGCAACGGCATGGGCAAAACCACGCTGCTGCGCACCATTATGGGCGAACTGCCGGCCTGGCAAGGCCAGATCGCGTTGAACGGCATCGATATTACCCGTTATCAGGCGCACCAGCGGGCGGTGGCGGGCATCGGTTTTGTGCCGCAAGGCCGACAGATTTTTCCGCAGCTGACGGTTGAGGAAAATCTGCGCATGGGCTGCGTGAAACATTTTTCCCGCGCCGGAGAGATTATCGAGCAGATGCTGGCGTATTTTCCGCGCCTGAAACGCCTGCTGGCGCAGCCGGGCGGTGCGCTATCGGGCGGCGAGCAGCAGCTATTGGCGTTGGCGCGCTGCCTGTGCGGCCAGCCGCAGCTGGTGCTGCTGGATGAGCCAACGGAAGGGATTCAACCGAATATCTGCGAGGAGATTATCGAGACGTTACGACGGCTGCGGCATGAGATGGATATTTCGATCATTCTGGTGGAGCAGGATATCGAGTTTCTTTACGCGCTCTCTGACCAGATTCATGTGATCGAAAAGGGGCAGATTGTGCAGAGGATCGATCCGAAAACCCAGTCGAGCGCCAGCGTGGCGGAACAGTTTTTGGGGTTTCATGTTTGAGCATCATTTTGTAGGGTCACCATTCATGGTGACCTTGCCAAATACCGAACCGCTTCCTTGTCCGCCCTGACACAGCACCCGGCAGCATCAGCACAGCGTTAACCCATCCGCTCGCTTACTGTGAGCTTTCCTCATTCGGGATGCGCATAGGGTGAACCATGACTGAACAATCATTACTGGCAACGCTTTCTGGTGTCCGGCTGCATATTTTCCATCCTGATTCACAGAGCGTGCGCGCGTTTTGCGCCTCGCTAACGCAGCTGGGCTGTCACGCGCAGCACAGCTGGCCGCCTGCCGCGTCACTCTCCACGGATACGCAGCTGCTGCTGGTGGCGATCGATATGCATCAGCAGCCACTGTTAACCCCGCTGTTTATCAGCGCGCGCGAAAGGGATATTCCCATCATCGCGCTGGCGGATAGCCACAACGCGCGGTTGTTTCCGCTACTGCTGCAACTCCAGCCGAATGCTATCGCTGCGCGTGAGCTCAATCCGTTTGCCTTGATTGTGCAAATGATTGGCACGCTAAAAACCGTGCGTCATCAGCAGCGGTTGCGTGCGGTACAGCAGGCGCGTCAAGCGCGGAGTGAGCGACTGGCGCAGGCCAAAAGCGTGCTGATGCAAACCTTCGGGCTGGATGAATCGGGGGCGTATCGCTTGATGCGCAGTGAAGCGATGAACACGCGCAGCAGCATGGAATACACCGCCGAGCGCGTGATCACCACGCTACAAAAGTAGCGGCGCGTCCGGCTGCCGTAACAGGCTGCTGGGCGTATAACCAAAGGTTTTGCGGAACGCCAGGCTGAAGTGCGACATATCGCTAAAGCCGTGATCCAACGCCACCTGGGTGATATTGCGCGCTTTGCCTTCGGCGAGAATGCGATGACACGCCTGCAAACGCTCCTGCCAGAGGAAGTTCATCGGCGTGGTGCCGTGCGCGGCAAACACCCGGCTGATAGTGCGCGGCGAGACATGATGCGCATTGGCGATCTGCGCCACCGACAGCTCTGGCTCCTGCAGGTTGTGACGCAGAAAACTCACTACGCGTGAGTAAAGATCCGACTTCAGCGCCTCTTCGCTGTGCTGCAAATTGACGCTCACCGAAATCATATTCAGCAGCGTGTTGGCAAACTGCTCGGCCAGAAACGGGTTCTCGCGGTCGGGATTAAACACGAACGCTTCCTGCAGCAGCAGCTTGAGCGATGCCATGCCGGGGCGCGTGAGATCCAGCGTTTTGCCTGCCAGTTTGGCGGTGGCAGGCGCTTCCTTCTCCATGATGTGACGTGGCAGATGCACGATATTGATCGCCACCTTTTCCATCGCAAAATCAAACGGCGTGGCAGCATCGTAAATTACCACATCGCCGGCGCTGACGCGTGATTGATGGCCATTCTGCCGCAGCGTGCCGCTGCCGGCGCAGACGTAGCCCAGATAGAAATCGTGATTAGGATGGCGGCGGATGCATTCTGCTGTGCGTTGCCACATCAGCGCGGTATGCGATACGTGATTGGCAATATCCATGTGACCGAGCATCGAATAGGCAAAGCTGCCGGAAAAAGTGCCTGAATGCATCTGTCGTGCTTGGGCGTTGATCAGCCGCGAGCACACCGCATCACGCCAGGCATCGAAGCGATGACGGTTATCGAGATCGTCGGTGGTGAAAAGCTCTTTCATATCAGCATCCCCTAAACATGGCGAAAAAGGGCGGAAGTCAGGAAGTTGAAGCAAGTTTCAGGCCATGAGCGGGTGAAATGACCGCCCCGAAGCTATCGGGGCGGCAAACAACGCAGATTTATAACGCAGGATGCTGATTATGCCAGTCGGTGACCTGCTGGAAGGCCCACGCGCCCTGAATCATGGTGGTTTCGGCGAAATGTGCTGCCACCAACTGGAAGCCAATCGGCGCGCCGCCTGCGGTTTTGCCGCACGGCAGGGTGATGGTGGGATGACCGCTGGCATCGAATGCACTGGTATAGCGCAGCACGCCGTTAAACAGTGCCTGATCGGTACCAAAACGGGTCATGGTGTCCCAGGTCAATCCGGCATACGCGGTAGCCGGTGCCAGAATCAGATCAACCTGAGTAAAGAGCGCGGAGATATCGCCGCGCAGCGCCGCACGGCTGAGTAGCAAACGTTGATACTCCAGCGCGGTAACGCTGTGACCGAGATCCAGCAGACCAGCCAGGCCCGGACCGTAGTGATCTTTCTGCGCCGGATAGGTCTCTTCATGCGCCAGCGCGGTTTCCACGGCGCAGAGTGCGCTCCACTCGGCGGCGGCTTTTTCGGTATCGGGCAAGGTGATATCTACCAGCGTCGCGCCGAGCGAACTCAAGGTGGCGATCGCCGATTGCAGCGCAGCGCGCGTCTCCTCGTCGACTTTCTCCAGCGCCCAGCTTTTATCTACGCCGATGCGCATCTTGCTGATGCCGCGCGTCATCAGCGCCAGATAATCGGGCACCGGCTCGCTGCTGGAGGTGGAATCTTTATCATCGCGACCGGCAATGGCCTGCAACATGGCGGCGGCATCGGCGGCGTTACGTGCCATCGGGCCAATATGATCCAGTGATGCCGCCAGTTCACAGGCACCGTGACGCGTGACGCGGCCCCACGTCGGTTTAATGCCGGTCAGGCCGTTGGCGTTGGAGGGAAAACGAATCGATCCGCCGGTATCGGTGCCAATTGAGCCGAAGCATAACCCTGCGGCGGTGGCGACGCCGGATCCGCTGGAGGAGACGCCGGTCCACAGCGCATTGTTCCACGGATTATTGGGCCGGGTGATATCAGGATGGTGATCGGCGAAGGCGCTTTCGGTTTGCGTCAGTTTGCCGAGAATCACCGCACCCGCCGCGCGGAAGCGCTCCACCACGGTGGAGTCTTCTGTAGGGTAACGATCTTTGTGGATGATCATGCCGTGGCTGGTGGGCGCGTCTTTGGTCCAGATCAGATCTTTGAGCGCGATCGGCACGCCGTGCAGCGGACCGCGCATTTTGCCCTGGGCTATTTCGGCATCGGCTTCGGCCGCCTGTTGCAGTGCACTATCGCGCATCACGTAGAAGTAGCTGTGTAAGTCGCGATCGAGCGTATCAATGCGCGTCAGCAGGGTTTGCGTGACTTCTACCGAAGAGATTTCGCCCGACTGAATCAAGCGGCCAATTTCCAGCAAGCTTTTGTAATGCAGGTTATTCATCGTGACCTTACCTCGTGAGTGAGAGATGTGTTGATGAATAACCTAAGTCACTGCGTGAAGTGCGGCTGTGTTTAGGCGGACAGATGTTATGTCAGAACTGCCAATGCATTTCCCTCACCCCAGCCCTCTCCCGCAGGCGGCAGAGGGAGCAGACGTTGCACAATTGGTTCCCTCTCCCGTTTATGGAAGAGGGTGAGGGCAAAAACCATTAAAGCCGCTGAACATTTCGCCGATAACCCTCAGGAATAGTACACAACGAGGATTATTTTCATGCTAAATGGGATTGGCAGCAGCGTACTGAGAAATTTAATCGCATCGAATGCGGTGGTGACGCCGGCGGTGAACAACAAATCCGCGCAAAACGCCCTGACGGCGGAAGCGTCGACCAAAGTCACCTTCAGCGAGGCGAGTGATGCCATCGCCGCGATCTACAAAATCGAGCCCGCGCAGGTCAAGAGTTCCGTCGATGTCACCAGCAGCTTGCAGGCGCAGCTCAACGGTGCCGCGCATGCCAGCGGCGTCGGCATGAACGGTCTCGGCAGCACCTTATTGAGTAATCTGGCCAGCCATCGCGGCGACGTAACCTTAAGCGTGCCAGCGACGGAAGCGGTAGATGGTGCGCGGAGCAGCAGCCAAAGTGCGCTGGCGCTGACCATCACTACCCAATCTGGTGTGCAGGTGAGTTTGCAGATGACGCGTCAACAGGGCGGCATGGTGGTGGAGCTGAAAACCAGCGGCGGCCAGCTCAACAACGTTGAAGCGGCGGCGATGGGTCAGCTATCCACCGGTTTGCAGAAGGCGCTGGATGGCCTGGATGGCAGCACCACCAAACTCGATATCAGCGATCTGATGAAGTTCGACACTTCAGTGTTGAAAAGCGTCGATTTGAAGACGGATCTGCGTAATGGCAATAACGTCACGCAGTCGCTGAATTTGCATGCCGACGATCAGGCGCGCTGGCTCGGCTTCCACAACGGCGATGTCAGCATCAAACTCGATACCGATGTTTCGAAACTGACGCAGGCGGGCAGCGCGGCACAGCAGGCGGCGGCGCTGGATCAGTGGAGCAGCAAATTTGATCAGGCCGCTTCGCGCGGTCACGGTGATAGCGACATGTTGACGCTGTTTAAAGCCAGCTTCCGCGCGCTCAATACCACCGAAGGCAAAGCGGCTGAAAGCATCAACACGCAGCGTGTGAAGTCGATTGATGCCAATGCGGCGAAGAACGGCGCAATCAGCGGACTGGCGGACTTCTCGGCGAGCTATCAGCAGACGCCGGTTTCCGGTAATCCGTATAAGCCGGAAGAGCAAGACACCTTCTCCCTGAACGTGGCGCAGAAAACCGCTACGCAAACGCATGGTGATACCCAGGATTTGACCCAGCAAACGCTGTTTAAACTCAAGGCCAGCTTCCACACCGCGCTGGATTCTGTCTCAGCGGCGAAGCTGACCGAACAGAAGTCGTCGCAAAACTATAAGTATCATTTGATCGATGATGAAGAGCGCAGCCAGACCTCGGTGACGCAGAATAAGAAAGGGGATTTGACCGCGAATTATGCGCAGCAGCTAACGCAAAATGAGACGGTGAAAACCTATCAGCTGGCGAAGTTGATCGATAGCGTGCAGATTCCGCATAGTGTGAAAAGCGAATCCACCCGCAGTTTCGCTGCCGCGCAATTTGATGCGCAATTAAATAATTAACATTTCGCGCTGCTTTTAAATTCCGCACCATCCGTAGCGGCGCGATTTATCGCGCGTTTTTTAACGTTAAACATCAACGCGCGATAAATCGCGCTGCTACATCATTTGCGGAATTAAACTTTTCTTAGCGTTATTTGATCTTAAGAATTACTCGCCGCTTTTTTATACTTGCTAATTGCCCGCAGCGCCGCCGCTAGCCTATTGTTGTGCTTCAATAAATCCATAGCTTAATAATGGCAACGCATTGCCGGATATAGCATAACCGCGCTATTTACTTGCTTTAACCCCGCTGATTATCATCGCTTTCAATCCGTTATTCATTCCACGGCCTGCTGAGTTTTTCAGTGCAGGCTTACACTTCGCTGTGCAGTAAAAGTGAAATCAGCTATGACGCAAAACAGTGACGAGATTATTAACCGCGCAGCGGTATTAAACAGCAATGAAGAAGCCATCGCCGCCGCACGCCATTTGGCCGGGCAGGCGAAAAGTGGCGCAGTTGAGCGCGATCAGCAACGCATCTATCCCATCGCGCTGCTCGACCAGTTCACCGCGTTGGGACTTGGCAGCATCAGCGTGCCGCGCGAATTGGGTGGCGCAGGTTTGTCGTACCAGACCATGGCCGAAGTGTTTCGTCTGATCTCCGCCAGCGATCCGTCGCTGGGGCAGATCCCGCAAAACCACTTTGGTCTGATTCAATTCATCCTTGGCGAAGGTTCTGCCGCGCAACAGCAGCGGCTGCTGAGCGCGGTGGTGCAGGGCAAACGTCTGGGCAACGGCGGACCGGAGAAAAACACCAAACATACGCAAGACGTACAGGCGCAGCTAGTGACAACGTCACACGGTGTGCAACTCACCGGCGAGAAGTTCTACTCTACCGGCGCGCTGTTCGCCGACATTCTGGTCACCACGGCGATGCACGATCAGCAGCCGAAAATGGCCTTTATTCCGCTGCCGACGCCGGGCGTGGAAATTGTGGATGACTGGTCCGGTATTGGCCAGCGCACTACCGCTAGCGGTACGGTGAAGTTGCATCAGGTTGTGGTTGATCCTGCGTTATTGATGTCGTTGCCTCCCGCTGAAAAACCGACGCTGCGCGGCGCAGTTTCCCAGCTGATTCAGGCGGCGATTGATGCGGGCATTGCGCAAGGTGCGCTGGATGAGGCGCTGGAGTTTGTGCGCAGCAGCTCGCGACCCTGGGTGGATGCCAATGTCAGCCGCAATGCCGACGATCCCTACATCCTTGCCGACGTGGGCCGCATCAGCACCGAACTGAGCGCCGCCAACGCGCTGCTGGCTCGTGCTGCCCGGGTACTCGATAGCATCGATCAACAGGCGCTGACCGCCGAAAACTGCGCACGCGCATCGATTGCGGTAGCGGAAGCCAAAGTGCTGACCACCGAAGTGGCGCTGCGTGCCAGTGAGAAGCTGCTGGAATGGGGCGGCAGTCGCGGCACCTTGCTGCGTCACGGTCTTGATCGTCACTGGCGCAATGCGCGCACTCACACGCTGCACGATCCGGTGCGCTGGAAAACTCATGCCATCGGCAACTATTACCTCAATGATGCGCTGCCTGCGCGTCATGCGTGGATTTAAGGAGCAACCATGACGCAGGTATCGCCTAAACAGCGCGCGACGCGCATTGAGAATGCCCAGCAGGCGTTGCAGGTCGCGCAAGAGCTGGCAGAGCGTTTTCGTGCCGGTTCTGCCCAGCGCGACCGCGAACGTGAACTGCCGCACACCGAGTTACAGCAGCTGTTTCAATCCGGGCTCGGCGCCATCACCGTACCGCGTGACTTTGGCGGCATTGAGATTTCAACTGCCGAACTGGCAGAGATTTTCGTGCTTTTGAGCGCCGCCGACGGTTCGATTGGTCAGGTGCCGCAGAACCATTTTTACGCGCTGGAAGTGTTGCGCATCAACGGCAGCGAGGCGCAGAAACAGCGGCTCTACGCCGAAGTGCTGGCGGGCGTGCATCACGGCAACGCGCTGGCGGAATTCACTTCGCCCGCCGCGCATCAGCGTTCTACGGCAGTTTCGCAGCAGGCGGAAGGATTACGCCTCAACGGCAATAAGTTTTACTGCACCGGCGCGCTGTATGCCGATCGCATTCCGACGCTGGCGATTGCGGATGATGGCAAGGAGCAGCTGGTGTTTGTGCCGCGGCATCAGCATGGCGTCAACGTGATTGATGACTGGAGTGGCTTCGGTCAGCGCACCACCGGCAGCGGCAGCGTGCAATTCAGCGACGTAGCGATTGCGCCGGAAGATGTGGTGCCGTTCCAGACGGCGTTTGAGCGTCCGAGCACCGTTGGGCCCTTTGCGCAGATTATGCATGCCGCTATCGATCAGGGCATTGCACGGGCGGCGTTTGACGAGATGCTCGATTTCCTGCGTCAGCGCGCGCGGCCGTGGCCGGACAGCGGCGTCGACCGTGCGAGCGACGATCCGCTGACGCTTGATCGCACCGGTCGTCTGGCCGCACGTTTGAGCGCCGGCGATGCGTTACTGGCGATTGCGGGTGATGCGGTT
This sequence comes from Pantoea sp. DY-17, assembly GCF_019795975.1. Lineage (NCBI taxonomy): Bacteria > Pseudomonadati > Pseudomonadota > Gammaproteobacteria > Enterobacterales > Erwiniaceae > Pantoea > Pantoea sp. DY-17. Next base: position 806,026 of record NZ_JAIMIG010000002.1, read on the forward strand.
GACGTGGCGCAGCGCGATCCCAGCGCTGAAAACGTGGCGCTGGCGTCGGTGGAAGTTGCCAAAGCGCGCGCCTGGACCACGGACGTGTCGCTAGAGGCCAGCAATCTGCTGTTTGAACTTGGCGGATCGCGATCCAGCCTGCGTGAGCACAACTTTGACCGCCACTGGCGCAATGCGCGTACCCACACCTTGCACGATCCGGTGCGCTGGAAATATCCGGCCATCGGCAACTACCTGCTGAATGGCGTGTTGCCGCCGCGTCGGGGGACGATATGAGCCACAAACAGATTCTGCTCAACGCCTTCAATATGAACTGCGTTGGGCACATTCATCACGGTATGTGGACCCATCCACAGGATCGTTCAGTGGATTTCAACTCGCTGGATCACTGGCTGGATCTGGCGCGTTTGCTGGAGCGCGGGCTGTTTGATGGGCTGTTTATCGCCGATATTCTCGGCGTGTATGACGTTTATCAGCAAGGCATTGGCCTGACCGCCAAAGAGTCGATTCAGCTACCGGTGAACGATCCGCTGATGCTGATTTCCGGCATGGCCAGCGTTACGCAGCATCTGGGTTTTGGCGTCACCGCCAACCTGAGTTATGAAGCGCCGTATCCGTTCGCGCGCCGCCTTTCCACGCTCGATCACCTGACCAAAGGGCGCATCGGCTGGAACATCGTCACCGGTTATCTCGATAGCGCCGCGCGTGCCATGGGCCAGCAACAGCTGCTGGCGCACGACCGCCGCTACGATCAGGCCGATGAGTTTCTCGATGTCACCTACAAGTTATGGGAAGGCAGCTGGCAGGATGATGCGCTGGTGCAGGATAAAGCCAATCGTCGCTACGCCGATGCCAATAAAATTCACCAAATCAATCACCAGGGCGAGTTCTATCAGGTGCAGGGTTATCACCTGAGCAGCCCGTCGCCGCAGCGCACGCCGCTGCTGTTCCAGGCCGGTTCCTCGGCGCGCGGCGTGCAGTTCGCCGGACGTCACGCCGAGTGCAGCTTTGTGAATGCTGCGTCACCAGCAGCGATGCGCGAGCAATCGACGCGCTTGCGCCTGGCGGCGGTGGAGGCCAAACGCCATCCTGACGATCTGCGCATTTTTATGGGCGTCAGCGTGATTGTCGCGCCTACCGAACGTGAAGCGCAGGAGAAGCATCAAAGCTACCTCGCCTACGCCAGCCCGGAAGCCGGCATCGCGCACTTCTCCAGCTCGATTGGCCTCGATCTGGCGGCGTTCGAACTCGATGAGCCGATTCAGACCGGCGACACGCGCGCCATAGAATCGGTGAGCAAAGCCTTTAGCGGCTGGACGCGGCGTCGTTTGCTGGAGCAGCACGCGATGGGCAGCCGCTATCCGCTGATCGTTGGCAATCCGAGCCAGGTCGCGGATGCGCTGATTAAGTGGATCGACGAAGGCGATATCGACGGCTTTAACCTGACGCGCATCCTTAATCCGCAGAGCTACCGCGATTTTATCGATCTGGTGGTGCCGGAATTACAGCAGCGCGGCCGCTTCAAGACCGCGTATCAGCCCGGTTCATTGCGGCAGAAAATTTTTCAACAGCAGGACCGCTTGCCCGATCGCCATCCGGCGGCGCGCTGGCGCGACGGCGTTAACCTTCGTTAATTTAACCTCAGGGATCTGATATGAACATTGCACGTCATTTTGCGCTGGCTGCCAGCGTCGCACTGCTGGCGTTTAGCGCCGTCGCCGGCGAAAACTACAGCGGGCCGCTGAAAGTCGGTACTACAGCAGCCTTTGCGCCGCCGCTGGAAATCGCGGTGGCTGAGGCGAAAAAACAGGGTTTGAACGTTGAGCTGGTGGAGTTCACCGACTGGACCGCGCCGAACGTCAGCGTTGAAAACGGCGATATCGATGTGAACCTGTTCCAGCACAAACCGTTCCTGGAGAATGCCAATCAGCAGGGCGGATTCCATCTGGTGCCGTACGCGCCGGCGATCATCAACAACATCGGGCTCTATTCGAAAAAACATACCGCGATTGACCAGATCCCCGATGGCGGCACGGTGGCGATTGCCAACGATCCGATTAACGGCGCGCGCGGCCTGCTGCTGCTGCAAAAAGCCAGGCTGATTAGCTTAAAACCGGGCGCGGGCCTCAAATCTACCGTAGATGACATTGTCAGCAATCCGAAGCATCTGAAGATTATCGAAGTGGAAGCGGTGCAGCTGTCGCGTTCGCTGGATGAAGTCGATTTAGCGCAGGGTTATCCGCACTATCTGCGCCTGTCGAAGACCATCGATCCGAACAATGCGCTGCTGTTTGATGGCCTGGAACATCCGGAATACGTGATTCAGTTCGTGATCCGCGACGGTCATCAGAACGATCCGCGCCTGGCGAAGTTCGTTGATATCTACCAGCATTCGCCGGTGGTGCGCGCCAAGCTGGATGACTTTTACGGCAAGCTGTATCAGCCGGGCTGGAGCCAGTAAGCATGGTGAGCCTGACGCTACCCGGCGAGCGCGATGCGTTGCTGTCACCGACGGCCGAGACGGCAGGGAAAATCCACGTGCAGATTCGTGGCTTGAGTAAACGCTATCCCGGCCAAACTCAGGATGCGCTGAAAGAGGTCGATCTGCAGGTTAAGCGCGGCGAGATTTTCGGCATCATTGGCCGCAGCGGGGCCGGTAAATCGACGCTGATCCGCTGCCTTAATCGCCTGGAAAAGCCTACTCGCGGTCAGGTGGTAATTGACGGGATTGACCTCGGCACGCTGAGCGATCGTCAGCTGGTGGATTGGCGACGCGGTACCGGCATGATTTTCCAGCACTTCAATTTGCTGTCGGCGAAAACGGTACGGGAAAACATCGAGCTGCCGATGAAAGTGGCGGGCGTGCCTGCGGCGCAGCGGCGGCGCAAAGTGGATGAACTGCTGGCGCTGGTGGGCCTTGAGCAGCGCCAGCACGCGTGGCCTGCGCAATTGTCCGGCGGGCAGAAGCAGCGCGTAGGCATTGCGCGCGCGCTGGTGCACGATCCGGAATTGCTGCTGTGTGATGAAGCCACCTCGGCACTCGATCCAGAAACCACGCGCTCGATTCTGGCGCTGCTGAAGAAGATCAATCAACAGCGTCACATCACCATTGTGCTGATTACCCATGAAATGGACGTGGTGCACGATCTCTGCCATCAGGTGGCGGTAATTGATCAGGGCGAAATCATTGAGCGCGGGCCGGTGTGGCAGGTGTACAGCAATCCGCAGCAAGAGACCACGCGACAGCTGCTCAATCCGCAGTTCAGCGCGCTGCCGGAAGCGATTCAACCGCTGCTGACGCCGACGCGCGAGCGTGGCGATTCGCGTCTGCTGGTGCGGTTGCGCTACACCGGACAGGGCGCACAGCCGGATTTGGCGGCGCTAAGCGCACGGGTTGGCGGGGAACTGACGTTAATGTATAGCGCGGTGGAGTGGGTGGACAGCAAACCGACCGGGCAAATGTTGCTGCTGCTTGATGCGCAGCATGACGCTGACACCGCGCGGACGCGTTTAACCCCGATTGCGGATCAACTGGAGATACCGGGCTATGTCACTGGCTATTGATCGTTTATGGATTGGGCTGCTGGATACGCTGCTGATGGTGGGCGTGTCGTCGCTGCTGGCGCTGGCGCTGGGTTTGCCGATGGCGGTGATTCTGGTGGTAACCGGACGCGGCGATCTGTTTCCCAGCCCGCTGCTGAATCGCGTGCTGGGCTGGGTGGTGAACCTGTTCCGTTCGATCCCGTTTTTGATTCTGATGGTGGCGCTGATTCCCTTTACCCGCTGGATCGTCGGCACCACCTACGGCGTGTGGGCGGCGGTGGTGCCGCTGACGCTGGCGGCGACGCCGTTCTTTGCGCGTATCGCCGAAGTGAGCCTGCGCGAAGTGGATAAAGGGCTGACCGAAGCGGCGCAGGCGATGGGTTTTCATCGCTGGCATATTATCTGGCATGTGCTGCTACCCGAAGCGCGGCCCGGCATTGTGAGCGGCTTTACCATTACGCTGGTGACGATGATTAACGCCTCGGCGATGGCCGGCGCGATTGGTGCGGGCGGCTTGGGCGATTTGGCGTATCGTTATGGTTATCAGCGTTTTGATATGCAGGTGATGCTGACGGTGATTGTGGTGCTGGTGGCATTGGTGACGGTGCTGCAGTTCTTTGGCGACAGGTTGTCGCGCCGGTTGAATCACCGTTGATATCAAAAAAAGCGCAATAAATTACGCCGCTACGCCAGGTGTGCAGAGGGATAGCGGCGCGATTCATCGCGCGCTTTTGACCTTATGTTTCTATCTGATCTGCAATCCCTCTAACGCCGCCAGCAACGCATCCACTTTGGGTAACAGCTGCTTGCGGCGCGGCCAAATCAGGGTTAACGCCAAACCATCCGGCTGCTGCTCGGGCAGAATGATCTCCAGCTCGCCGCGCGCCAGCGGTTCACGCACCAGCCACGATGGCATCTGTGCCACGCCTAATCCGGCACACAGCGCCTGCATCTGCGCATCCACATCACCCAGCGCCATGCGGTGCGGCAGGTTACGCCAGTGCGGATAGCCATCTTCCGTGGTGAACAGCCACGGCTTGGTGCTGCCATCGACGCGTTCATACATGATCGCCTGATGCTGCAACAATTCGGCTTCGCTGCTGGGCCGACCCACGCGCGCCAGATAATCGGGTGATGCGCAAAACACCATGCGTTCGCGGCCCATCTGGCGACAGCCCAGCGAGGCGGGCAGATCCGGCGATCCACCAATGCGCACCGCAACATCAATCCCCTCATCAAACAGATCGATAAAGCGATCGGAAAAAGTCAGATTGAGCTCCACATCCGGATGCTGGTGGCAAAACGGAATCAGCAGCGGCATCACGCCGAGGCGTCCATAGGTGTTCGGCACCGCCAGGCGTAAGCGGCCAGAAGGAATGGTGCGCTGCGCCGCCAGCACCGCTTCGGCTTCTGCCAGCTCCTCCATAATGCGTAAACAGGTTTGGTAATAGGCGTTTCCGGCGTCGGTGAGTTTCAGGCTGCGGGTGGTGCGCTCCAGCAGGCGCGAACCCAGGCGGGTTTCCAGCCGCGTCACGCTTTTGCTCACTGCCGAACCGGTGAGATGCAGCCGCTCAGCGGCGGCGGCAAAGCTGCCACTCTCGACGCTGGCAACAAACGGAACAATATCTTTCAGGCGCTGATCGTGCATGGATTCGTGAACTCAGGTTGTGAATGCCGTGAATTAATGCCAATGATAGGAATTAAATTCTCTATTAAACTTATCATTACTGAAACCAAGGAGAATTGAAATGCAAAAGCAGGCATTGATTGTAGGCATTAGCGGTGTGATTGGACGTGCGCTGGCGGAAAAATTGCAGCGCAAAGGTTGGCAGGTCAGCGGTTTATCGCGCGGACGTGGCGCAGTGCCTGAAGGTTGCCGCAGCCTGACCGCCGATCTAACGGATGGTGATGCGGTGCGTGCTGCTCTGACAGAAGAGCAGCCGGATGCGCTGTTCTTTAGCGTCTGGTCGCGCCAGGAAAATGAGAAAGAGAACATCCGCGTCAATGGCGGCATGGTGCGTAACGTCATTGAAGCACTGGGCGAGCGTCTGAAGGGATCGCATGTGGCGCTGGTGACCGGCCTGAAGCATTACCTCGGCCCGTTCGAAGCCTACGGTAAAGGCGCAGTGCCGGTGACGCCATTCCGCGAAGAGCAGGGACGCCAGCCGGTCGATAACTTCTATTACGCGCAGGAAGACGAGGTGTTTGCCGGTGCGGAGAAATATGGCTATCGCTGGAGCGTACATCGTCCGCACTCGATTGTGGGCTTTGCGCTGGGTAACGCGATGAATATGGGCCAGACGCTGGCGGTGTATGCCACGCTGTGCCGCGAGCAAGGTTTGCCGTTTATCTTCCCGGGTTCGCCAGAGCAGTGGAACGGTGTGTCCGACGTAACCGATGCGGGTTTGCTGGCGGAACAGCTGCTGTGGGCCGCAACTGCGGCAGAAGCGGCCAATCAGGACTTCAACGCGGTGAACGGCGATGTGTTCCGCTGGAACTGGTTGTGGCCACGTCTGGCGGCTTACTTTGGTGTGGAAGCGGCGGAGTATCCGGCGCAGATGATGCCACTGGAAGGACGCATGCAGGATGCGGCTGAAACGTGGCGCGAGGTGGCGGCACGTTATCAATTGCGTGAAGCGGACATCACTAAACTGGCATCATGGTGGCATACCGACGCGGATTTGGGACGCCCAATGGAAGCGTTCACCGATATGAGCAAGAGCCGCAAAGCGGGCTTTACCGGTTATCGTTCAACGCTGGATTCATTTACGCAGTTATTTGATCGACTGAAAGCGGAGAAAGTGATTCCGCAGTAAATTTTGATTGAAAAGGGCGGCTCATAGGGGCCGCTTTTGCATCATTAAAATATAGCGACACACCATCAGCTTTATTGTCAGGCAACCTGATCGGCAATTTGTTTTATTGAAAATAATGCCCCAGCATAAGCTATGTTTTTAAGCTTATACTGAGGCAAAATGGAAACTTACTTTTTCTTATAAACGATGGCGGTACCATGTATTTTGTTATTGGTATTCGCGGAGGTTACGACAAAGATATCGCCGCCTTTTTCTTCAGCCAATTTAGACAGTTCCTCTCTGGCGCTGGCGGGATCCGTTTCACCCGAGGTGGAAATGTTCCCTACCTCTACATATTGATCTTTTACCTTTTCAAACTCAACTTTGCTCATCAGGTCTGCGGCGAGTGAGCTGAAAGATACCGAGCTTGCTAATAATACGAAAATTAACTTTTTCATACGTATCCTTGGATGAGGTAATTGATGGGAATATAATTATATTGCTATTATTCTATAGTTTAGAAATAGCGTATTTACAATGTGAGTGAGCCGATTTTTAATCTTTTGCGCGGAAATATCACACCAAAGAATTAACTTAACCATTGCACTCTTTCACTCGACTCACTTCAACGTCACCCAACGTTTTCCCACCAGCACCGTCATCGCCACAATCGTCGCTATCGCCGCCAGATGCATGACAAAATCCAGCGGATGCAGATGCACCGGATGGCAAAATGCCAGCAGCGTCACCGCCATGCAGGAGACGCCCAAACCGGCCATCGCCAGGCTGCGCACCGGATGCAATGCGCGGGTGCGGCGTAGGCTGGCGATCATCAGCACCATCATCGGTGTGCTGACCACCAGCAGAAAGGTAAAGCAGCGCGCGCTGTCATTGTCATGTTCGATTGGCACTTCACCGGGAATCTGGCTGATGCTCATGCCGAGCCACAGCAGGCCAATCGGCAGTAGCGCTTTCCAGCTGATACTGCGGCGTCCGGCGATGCTCATGTTGAAAGCGCTGCGGATTGCCAGCGTGCCGAGCACAAAGGCCAGCACCAGCTGCAAGATCGCCTGCAGCGCGCCCGGCTGCGCCCAGTCTGTGACACTGCGCTGCACCAGGAAGCTGGCGGCAATGCCGCAGGGCAATGCCAGCAGTAGCCAGGTGATAACGCGCCAGCTAGTGGATCGCAGCGGTTTAACCGGTCGCATCTCGCGCCCGAGTTTTTCAATTAACAGGTCATGATCGGTCATGATTGGCTCCAAAGCGGCGCAGATTGGTCAGCGCGCGGTGCAGCAGCGATTTCACTGCGGCCACACTCAGATTGTTATGCGCGGCCGCTTCCGTCAGGCTCATTTCGCGCAGATGCACATGTTCGACAATTTCGCGCTGACGCGAAGGGAGCTGGCGCAGATATCCGGCCAGCTCTTCCTGCGAGTCCTGCTGCGGTGCGTCTGGCGCACTGGCGGCTTCCGGCACGATAGCGTTGTTAACTTCCCACTGCTGATGGCGGCCACGTCGCCGCAGCGCATCAATCGCGCGCGCCGAGATAATCGCCATCAGCCAGGGTAAAAAAGGGTAGGCAGGATCATAGGTGTGACGCACCCGATGCACCGTTAGCAGCACATCCTGAATCACATCTTCTACCAGTGCATCATCGGCGATCTGTTTGCGTGTTTGCGAACGAATCACCGGCACCAGCGCTTTCAGCAGTCGGGTATAGGCGAGCTGATCGCCCGCCTGCGCCTGTTCCATTAGCGCGGGCCAACCTTCGCGCGCGCTATCGCTTGTTTGCATAATCCGCCTTGTTGTTCTTACGCCTTCTTGCTCGCCTGGTTCAGTGCGTTCACCACAATACTCGGTGTCAACACCTGCGGCAGCACTTTGGGCGGTCCGCCGTCGGCAGGATAGACCAGATACATCGGTAATCCGCCCTGACCAAACTCACTCATGGTGTCATCCACGTCCGGGTTAAATTTAGTGGAATCTGCCACCATGTACAGCGTGCCGGTTCTAGCGATGGCCTCTTTAACCGCCTGGGTTGAGAGCGAGGTTTTTTCATTCACCTGACAGGTGATGCACCAAGATGCGGTGAAATCGACAAAGATCGCTTTCCCGTGACCGCGCTGCGCTTCAACCGCCTGCGGCGTCCATTTGGCTTTGGTCACTTCCGCCGTCAACTGATCGCCGGCCAGGCCTGCGCCGGGTTTGATCAGCGTTGGCAGCGGGGCGATCACCGCGATAATCAGCAGCGCCGTAACGGCAAACAGCACCTTGTGACTTTTACCGGCAAAGTGGCGATGTTGCGCCATGCCGTACAACCAGCCGGCGAAGGCGACCACCACGGAAGCGGCCAGCAAGGTGGCCAGCGCCGCGCTTCCCGCTTGCTGCGCCAGCACCCACACCAGCCAGGCATACGCGCCAAACATCGGGAACGCCAGACCGCGTTTCAACACATCCATCCATGCGCCAGGACGTGGCAGGAATTTCGCCAGCGCCGGGAACAGTGAAACTAGCGTGAACGGTGCGGCGAAGCCGATGGCCAGTGCAAAGAAGATCACTAAGGCGACGGCAGGCGGCTGCACCAACGCATAACCAATGGCGCTCGCCATAAAGGGTGCGGCGCACGGTGTGGCGACGACGATCGCCAGCGCACCGGTCAACGCCGAACGCGTAAAGGCACCGCGACCAACATCAACCGAGCCGACGCGCTGCACGGATAAGCCCACTTCAAACACGCCGAGCAAGTTGAGCGCGGCGGCGAGGATCACCAGCGACAGCAAGGCGATCACCAGCGGCGATTGCAGCTGGAAACCCCAGCCAACCGCCGCACCACCGGCGCGTGCCGCCAGCAGGATGCCCGCCAGCGCCATCATGGTCACCACAACGCCGAGTAAAAAGCCCAAGCCTTCGCGACGCGCGCTGGCGGCGTTATCGGTATGGCGCAACAGGCCGAGCGCTTTCAGCGAGATCACCGGAAACACGCAGGGCATTAAGTTCAGAATGATGCCGCCGATGAAGGCGGCCAGCATGGCGGTTAACATCGCTGGCCTCTTACTTAATGAGTTTGCGGGTGAGAAGCGTCGTACTGCTTAACGGCGGCAAGCGCTTTCTCGATATGTGTGTCCGGGTTTCTGTCAGTGTAACTCAGCAGAATGTCGCCATCGGGCGCGATCACGTAAGAGGTGCGATCGGACAGGGTTTTGCCTTTCATCTGCATGGTGGTTTGATACTGCGCCGCCACTTTCGCACCGGGATCGGCGGCAACGGTGAATTTATCGCGGCACTCAAGTTTAGAGAAATCGCTGACCTGATCGGTATTACCCGCGGTCACGCCAATTACCGTGGCACCCATTTTGCTGAAGCTGTCTGTGGCTTCAGCAAAATCGTGCGCTTCAATGGTACAGCCCGCGCTAAACGCCGCCGGGAAGAAATAGAGCACGACCGGGCCTTTCTGTAACGCTTTCTGCAGCGAGAAGGTCAACGGCTTACCGGCCAACGCGCCCTGCAGTTCGAAGTTAGGCGCTTTCGCGCCCACCGGCAATGCGGCACCGGCGTTAAAGGCGGAAAGACCCAGCGCTGCGGTCATGGTCAGGGTACAAACGAGGGATTTGATGCGTTTCATTTTCTGCTCCTGCGATGTATGGGAGTTCCGATTTGGATATCTCTTTAGTTCAGTTCGCTGGGGCAGGGAGGAAAGTTTCGGTGGGGGTGAAAAATTATTTTTGCAGGCGAGCCAGCATGCGCAAGCTGTTTTCAAACAGCGGTTCAGCAATATGCTGAGAAAAATTCGTTGGCAATATTTTGATGACTTGCTCAATCGCGCCAGCCAGTTCGGCTATAAAGAAATCGATAATTTCAATCATTTGGTTTTGATCAAAATTCACCTGCTTTGCCGTGGCTAAAAAATGGCGAGGGAAAATTTTATCTATTTGATTTTTTCTGCCTTTGCTGGCTTTCAAACTCATCGCCAGTTTCAGGTCGCGGATATTCAGACCATTTCCGCCCATCGAGGTGAAGACAGAAATGATGTCGTAGAAAGGCGTAAGACGATAACTTCCGCCGCGTTCGATAAAAACAGAGAAATTTTTGGCATGACCATCCGTTGCGCCAATCAACCACTGGAATACCTGGAATTTCATAAAGGCATAGCGATCGGCCAATGCATTACTGGATCCCATCAGGAATTGCATAATATCGGCGATGCCGGGTCCACCATCAGATTCATATTTGCGTGCTGACGGTAAGCCGAATGCCTGACACATGTCTTCCTGAGGTAACCGTAGCAATTGTGTCTGCTGGTGGTTCCAGCGCCGGTCAAAACGTTGCACGGCCAACGCCTCCATCTTGCCCGCGCGAATGATGCTGGCATCGGGCACGGCAAATCCCAGCTCTCTCGCCAGCGCTAAGCAAAGATACTCATTTTCGACACTTTCACGCATATCCAAAGTGGCAAAAGGTTGCTTAATTTCACCGATGGGCAATTTGATAATGTGCGATGTGGGCGTGGCGCCATGCGGAATGGCCCAGCCATCGTCCGTTGCCAGCAAGGCTGTTTTCTCCTGAGCACCCGCTACGGAGATGTGAAAGTCTTGTTCTTCACTGATCATGCCCAACGGAATATCGGCCTGATAAGCCGATAGCACACGTTCCAGCTTATCTTCATTCAGCCTTTCGAAGTTCAATCCTAAATCGGCGGGCGTATTTTCCGGTGGCAGCAGCATGACGGCACCGACGCTATCTTTGCCGATTTCACTCAGCAGATCGAAAGGCTGACGGGATTTCGCGTGATAACGCGCGACAATGCGATCGCGTACTAAAGGGTTGTCAGGGAGTAGATTATCAAAATAGTTGAGCACTGCGGTGGATGTGATCACCGGCAACTGTAATGGCAACGACAGAGATAAAGGCCTGGCAAGGCGATTGCTCAACCAGCTCGGGTGGTATTGGAAAGTATGCGCACCGTTGGTATTGCGCGTGAGAATGCCTACGCGTTCGCCGTTCATCCAGGCAATCAATTCCTGTTTCACCAGTCATTCTCCTGACCATTTACAGCCGATGGATCTTTTTCCTGCACGTCCATTTTTAGATCAAGTGACTGTAATATTTTGAACAGCGTCGCGAGCGTGGTGAGGTCGGGATTGTTTTCAAAGTGAGATATGGTGGCTTGCTTAAGGCCGACTTTTTTCGCCAGCTCACTTTGCGTCCAATGGTTTTTTTGGCGAATTAGCCTGACGTGATGAGCAAGTTGACGCGGACTGTAAATCATCGCTTATTCTCATTTAGGATCGATGCGAAAGCCAGGATTATCCTCTATTGAGGATATTAATGACATTATCCGCTGAAAGGGATAATGTCAACTCTATCCCTTGCGGGGGATAAATAGAGCTTTATCCTTTACAGAGGATAAATTGGTTAAAATTAAGGTCGCCATGAATGGCGACCTTAGGTTGTTGACTGGATCCCCTGACAAAACAGACTCAACGTGTGCTGGACAATGATTTCACGCGAGTAAGCGGGATCGCTGGCAAAGCGGGTAAAGGGCACCAGCACCAGGCTGAGAATCGAAGTCATCAGCAGTTGTGGCTCCAGATGGGGGTTGAGTAATCCTTGCTGCTGCCAGCCTTCAATCAGTTTTTTCACTTCATCACGTTCACCGTGACCAAAGCGCTTTTTGATGTGCTGACCTAAACCGCCTTCACCTTGCATCACTTCCTGCATCCACAGCGGCGCGAACCAGTTGTGTGTGGTGACGATGTCCGCCACTTCACGGATAAAGGCGCTGAACGTGGTGACGGGATCGCGCGGGTCATCCATAAAGTGCGCCACCAGGCGCTGGCGTAACGGCAAAAAACGCTCCTCAACCACAATATCCAGCAGCGATTCGCGCGACTGAAAATAGTAATTCAGCATCGCTGGACTCACGCCCGCTTTGCGCGCAATCGCGTTGAGCGAGGTTTCGCCGATGCCGTTTTCGGCATACAGCGCTAAGGTGATGTCGAGCAGATGTTCGCGCTGCTGCACGTTGATCGCGCCGCCGCGCGGACGGCCGGGACGGCGGGGTTTGACTGCGTTGGCCATATCGTCAGCAGGGACTTTTCGTGCGGTCATCTTTACTCGCTCACTTGATTCATGTCAGACTGCAGGCAATATTAATTGTGCATTTAATTAATTTCAATTGGTGTCTGTTATGAAACCCCAAACACTCGCGCCGCAGTCGGGCAGCGGGCAGGATAATCCTCCTTCTGTCCGCTTACTGATGAGCGCTTTATTACTGGTGATGCTGCTGGCGGCGCTGGATCAAACCATCGTCTCCACCGCGTTGCCGACTATCGTCGGCGAACTGGGTGGGCTCGATCGCCTGTCGTGGATCGTCACCGCTTATATGCTGGCTTCGACGATTGTGGTGCCGCTGTACGGCAAATTCGGCGACCTGTTTGGTCGCAAATCGGTGCTGCAGATCTCGGTGGTGCTGTTTTTGATTGGCTCGGCGCTGTGCGGTCTGGCGCAAAATATGGAGCAGCTGATTTTCACTCGTGCGCTGCAAGGCTTAGGCGGCGGTGGTTTGATGGTGGTGAGCATGGCGGCGGTCGCCGATGTGATTCCCCCGCAAGAGCGCGGTAAATATCAGGGCCTGTTTGGCGGCGTTTTCGGTCTGGCAACGGTGATTGGGCCGCTATTGGGCGGTTTTATCGTGCAGCACGCTTCATGGCGCTGGATTTTCTACATCAATTTGCCGCTTGGTTTGTTTGCGCTGGTGATCATCAACGCAGTGTTTAAGACCGACAACAAACGCAAGCCGCATGAGATTGACTATCCCGGCGCGGTGTTTCTCAGCCTGGCGCTGGTGGGTATCACGCTGTTTACCAGCGAAGGCGGCACGTTACGTGAATGGTCCGATCCGCTGCTGTGGTGCATTCTGGCGTTTGGTGTAATTGGCGTGATCGGTTTTATTTATGAGGAGCGCCGCGCCTGGGAACCGATTATTCCGCTGTCGCTGTTTCGCAATCGCAGCTTCTCGCTCGCCAGTTTGATGGCGTTTATCGTTGGCATGTCGCTGTTTGGCAGCGTGACGTTTTTACCGCTCTATCTGCAAGTGGTGAAGGGCTCCACGCCGACCGAAGCCGGTTTGCAGCTGCTGCCGCTGATGGGCGGATTGCTGATCACTTCCATCGTCAGCGGACGCATTATTAGCCGCACCGGCAAATATCGCCTGTTCCCGATTGGCGGTACTTTGCTGGCGACTGTCGGCATGGCGCTACTGACCACGCTGACCATCGATGCACCGCTGTGGCATATCTACCTGTTTGCCTGCGTGTTGGGGATGGGAATGGGCATGGTGATGCAGGTGCTGGTGCTGGCGGTACAGAACACCGTAACGCCCGATCGCATCGGTGTCGCTACCTCGTCGGTCACGTTGTTCCGCTCGGTTGGCGGTTCGATTGGCGTGGCGCTGTTTGGCGCGGTGTTTAGTCAGGTGCTGAAATCGGGTTTGACCACGCTGGTGGAGCAGGGCAAAGCATTGCCGCGTACGCTCGATCCTGATGCGGTGCACCGTTTGCCGCATGATACCCAGCAAGCCTATTTGCAAGTGTTTGGCGATGCGGTGCATTCAGCCTTTCAAATGGCGGCGGGCGTGATGCTGCTGGCCTTTGTATTGTCGCTGTTTCTGCCGGAATCACCGCTGCGCAAGAAAGACGCAGCGGCGTAACGCGGTTAAACCGCCGCGCGTTGTTGCAAGGTTTTTACCGCTTGTGCAGCGTCGCGGCCCAGTTCCGCCAAATCCACTCCGGCAATCACATCATCCTGCACCAGCAGTTTTCCGGCACAAATCAGCGCCTTTAAACTGGCGCGTCCGCCGCTGGCCACCGGGCCAATGGCGGGATCGTGCAAACCAAAATAGCGCGGATCGTCGAGCCGATAGATGGCGATATCGGCGGCCATGCCAGGTGCAAGGCGGCCGTTGTTTAAGCCTAAAACCTGCGCGCCACCGGATGTGCCCCAGCGCACCACATCTTCAATGCGGGCGGCGTCGCCACCGCCTTCAAAGGTTCCACCGGCATAACGCGGCTGCGCCAGCATCCCTTTGCGCGCGCGCTGGAGCTGCCAGGCGGCGTGGGCTTCGCTTTGCATATCCGCCGCTTCATTTGAGGCCGCGCCATCAACGCCAATCGAGATCTTCACGCCTGCGTGTTCCATTGCCACCAAATCGGCAATGCCGCTGCCGAGGCGCGCGTTACTTTGCGGGCAGTGCGCGATACCGCTGCCCGCCGCGCCCAGCATGGCGATCTCTTCCGGCAGCAGTTTCACCAGATGCGCAAACCACACGTCATCGCCAATCCAGTCGTGTTCGGCGCAAAACTGCAGCGGCGTCATACCGAACTTCGCGCGTGCGGCATCGAGATAATCAACGGTTTCCGACAGATGGCTGTGCAGGCGAATATCGAGCTGACGCGCCAGGCGTGCGCTCTCGCGCAGCTCCTGCGGCGTGGTGGAGTGCAGCGTGGTGGTCGGCGCCATCACGATGCGGCGCATCGCGCTATCCTGCGGTTGGTGATAGCGCGCCACCAGACGATCAACATCGGCCATCATGCTATCAAAGCTTTCCGGGCGCAGTGCGGTGGGCAAGTCGCTCTCTAAGCCACGGCTTTGCGTCGCACCGCCGCGACACAGCACGAAGCGCACGCCTAGCTTGTCGGCTTCATCGAACAGGATTTCTGCGCCATCAAACGGCATATCAGGCCAATAAAGATAGTGATGGTCTGCGATGGTGGTGCAGCCGGAACGCACCAGCTCGACCAGACCCACCCGCGCGGCGATGCGAAATGTCTGTTCGTCGAAGGCACCACGAAAGCGATACGGCGTCGCCGCCAGCCAGCTGCCCAGGCTCAGGTTGAGACCTTGGGGTTCGCCTTTCAGCAGCGATTGAAACAGATGATGATGCGTATTAACCCAGCCGGGATAAACCACGCAATCGCGGGCGTCGATCACGGTTTCATCGGCGACAGCCTCAAGTTCGCCCATCTCCACAATCAGGCCATCGCGCAGTCGAATATCGCGCGCGCTGCTACGCGGTTGCTGTTTATCGCCGGTCAGGATCGCGGCGCAGTGTTGAATTAGCAGTTGGCTCATGAGCACCTCACTCCACTTTCGCCGCGACAAACTGCGTGCTAAACGCGCTCTGCCAGTCGGTGGACGCTTTGAGTAAACCGGCGTTGACCATAAAGTCACGCGTTGCCTGCCAGCGTTTATCCGTCATCACGCCTAAACCTTGCTGCGCGGCATCGCCGCCGTCAATCAGGTGCAGGGCTTTCATCTGCGATACGCCAAAGGCCAAAACCGCGTCGGTCATCTGCGGGTTCTCCTTTTTGATCAGCCCATTACCGGCAGCCGGATTGGCAAGGTAGGATTTCCAGCCTTCCATTGATGCCGCCACAAAACGCTTCAGGACATCCGGCTCTTTTTGCAGCAAATCGTCGCGCGTCACCAGAATGCCGCCGTATGCCGGATAGCCATAATCGGCAAACAGATAGAATTTGCTGTCCGGCTGCACCTCTTTAATTTGCTGCACTTCGGAGGTGGCGTAGGCTTGCTGCGCAGTGTTTTTGTCGGCGAGAAACGGTTGCATGTTGAAGGTGTAAGGGCGCGCCTGACCATCCTGCAGCTGATATTTGCCTTTCAGCCACGGCCACCAGCTGGCTTGTCCGCTGGCCGATACCAGCACGGTTTTACCTTTCAGCTGATCCAGCGACTTCACATCGCCGTGGGTGACAATGCCTTGCGGATCAAACTGAAACGGCGCGGCGATGGCTTTCAGTGGGAAGTTGCGCTCAACGCCCTGCAGCACTTGCAGGTCATAGCTGACGATGACATCAGCACGATTCGCCAGCAGCAGCGTCATGTTATTCAGCTGTGGCCCGCCGGAGCGCACCTCAACATCCAGCCCATATTTTTTATAGATGCCGGTGGCGAGCGCCTGGTAATAACCGCCTTGTTCAGCCTGCGCGACCCAGGTGGTTTGCAATACCAGTTTGTCGGCGGCGTGCGACAGTGCAGAGCTGCTCAGCAGAGCAGCGAATAAGGAGAAACGGAAACGCGACATTGTCATATAACCCCCAATAAACGTTGAGTTTGTTGTCGTCATCAGGGGCGTAGCGGCGCATGGCGTGCTCACGATGCGTATGCGCATCGTCCCCTGACGAGGTACAGCTAATGCTGTAGAGCAATGTCCTGCGTGCATCTGTTGTCACGCTGACCGCTTATACTCAGTGGGGATTTAGCAAAGCGCATGCCATTCGTGCAACCCACTGAAAGCAATATAGTTGATATTGATGGTGCCGGGCTTTTGCTTCATCGATCGCTCATTAATGAGGCAAATCAGCGTGTTTTGCACCGCCATTGTGCAGACCGGATGCGGCAGATTCCCTAACGTATTGATTTTAAGCGGCACAGCGTGCTGGCACAGCCTTTGCTTGGCTGAAACTGAGTAGAAGCTGTCAACCGTGGTTTCACCCGGTGGGTCATTGCTCGATCGCCTGCGGTATTCAGCAGGCGCGGGGATGACTGCCACGCTGCGGGCGGGTCATCCGTTATCGCTCAATAACGAGGTGCACCAATGGAAAAGACCACTTATGACATGCATGAACTGGCGAAAGAATCGCGTATGGGCGCGCGCGGCGTAGAAGCTGCACGTGATGTGCGCATCATCGATCTCTCCGATTTCGACCAACGTAAAGCGGAAATAGCCGATCAGCTGTGGCAAGCCGCCACCGAGATTGGGTTTTTCCAGGTTTCCGGCCACGGTATTCCGCTCGACGACATCAATGCGGCTTTTACCAACGCAGAACGCTTTTTTGCGCTGCCACAAAGTGACAAAGCGCGTCATCCACTCAGCCGCAATGCCGGCTGGGAATACCGCGCGCAAATCCGTCCATCTACCGGTAAACCGGACCAAAAAGAGTCGTATCAGGTGACGCGTCCGCGCATGGCAGGCTTGTGGCCGGATGAGGCCACCTTGCCGGGTTTCCAGCATGATGTACTGAAGTTCGAGCGTCAGTGTTGGGAAGTGGGCATGCGCTTGCTCTCCTGTTTTGCCCTGAAGTTGGGATTCTCCGACGATTTCTTTGCCAAAGCGCATGAGCCTTCGCGCGAAACCTACCAAAGCACGCTGCGGATGCTGCACTACTTTGCCATCAGCGGCGAGCCAGATGGTCCGTGGCGCGCCGGGGCGCACACCGATTTCGATTGTCTGACCTTGCTGTTCCAGCGTGATGGGCAGGGCGGTTTGCAGGTGTGTCCGGGCAAAGAGATGGAAGAGCAAATCTGGACGCCGATCCCGCCGCTGGAAGGCTTAATTACCTGTAATATCGGCGATATGTTGATGCGCTGGAGTGATGACAAGTTACCGTCGAACTTCCATCGCGTCAGCAATCCGCTGCCGGGTGAATCGGTGCCGGCACGCTACAGCCTGGCGTTTTTCTGCCAGGCGAATGAAGATGTGATTATTGAAGGACCGGAGAAAAAATACCCGCCTATTTCCGCGAAGGATTATCTGGCGCAGCGTATTAGCGCCAATTTCTCCGGCAAGTATTAAACGTACAGCTGTAAGTCGAAATTGATGTCGTTCTGTGCAGGAGAGCAAATATTCTCCTGCACAGAAAAAACGCAGCGCGGAAAATAGATTTTTAACTCAAATACAAGATGTTACCGTTGCGTAAACTTAGGTAAAATCAACCGACAAATAAAAGATTTCACTGCGCGCCTATTTATTTCTGCAACTTTTTTACGGTATAAATCTCTGACCACTGTCACCCTCAGCGAAATCACCAACACATGATCAATTCTGCCGCCAGCAAAGTTATCGCCTGCCTGTTTGTTTTCACTCTGGCAGGTTGTTCTTCGAAGTCTTCGCATGCGCCTGCTGAGGAAAGCGTTGATACCTCGGCAGACAACGGCAAACAGCCCGATTTAATCCCGGTGATTGCCGCGCTGCACGATCAAATGCATTCGTGGGAAGGGACCAAATATCAGTGGGGCGGCACACAATTAACCGGCGTCGATTGCTCGGGATTTGTCTGGCGCACGCTGAAAGATCGTTTCAATATTCCGATGGATCGCGTCACCACCAAAGAGTTAATTGCCATGGGCAAACCGGTGGATCAGGCGCATTTGCAACCCGGTGATTTAGTGTTCTTCCGCATTAAACGTGAGCTGCACGTCGGCTTTTATGACACCGATCATCAGTTCCTGCACGCATCGGTGAGTCAGGGCGTGATGCGCTCTTCGCTAAATAATCCATACTGGAAATCGGTTTATTTAGAGGCGCGGCGCTTGCCGAAAGAACAGAATTCGCAGATCAGTTTCAATTATAAAAACAAGGTTTGATGAGAGGTGCGCATAAATGCGCACCTTGAGACTTTACTTAAAACTGATACGAAACGCTCATCGAAACACTGCGCGGTGCGCCATAAACGTAGCTGTTCATGTAGCTGTAATATTCGCGGTCAAACAGGTTATCGACGTTCGCCTGCACCGCCACCTGCTTAGTCACCTGATAGCGCGCAAACAGCGA
This sequence comes from Pantoea sp. DY-17, assembly GCF_019795975.1. Classification (NCBI taxonomy): domain Bacteria; kingdom Pseudomonadati; phylum Pseudomonadota; class Gammaproteobacteria; order Enterobacterales; family Erwiniaceae; genus Pantoea; species Pantoea sp. DY-17. The sequence goes on from NZ_JAIMIG010000002.1 coordinate 824,932, forward strand.
AGCCAGCGGAATGCTGCCCTGATAAACGCGCACGCTATCGCCGCTGGCATTGGTGGCATCTTCAAACACGCGGTTCTGCCAGTTGATGCCGCCGCCAACCGTGAGATCCGGCAACATCGGCAGCTGATAACGGGTAAACAGCTTAAAGGAAGTCTGCGGCTGATAGCTGTTGAAACGTCCCTCTTTATCCCGCGCCACGTAGCGTGTGGCACCGAACGTCAGCTGCAGATTATCCGTTAGCGCGCCATTCAGCTCAAACTCCGCACCTTTACTGACCGCACCTTTGGCGGGCGCATAAGCCTGTTCGTTGCCGCTCAGATAGACGCCATTAATCGCTTGACCGACGTTGTCCTGCTCAATACGGAATACCGCCACCGTCGCGGTTAATCGACCATCATACCAGGCGGACTTCAGGCCGGTTTCATAGCTTTTACCGGTAACCGGCGACAGGTATTTGCCGTTGATGTCGCGATCGGTTTGCGGCAGGAAGATCGAGGTATAGCTGCCGTACGCCGACCAGGTATCGTTAATGTCGTACACCAAACCAGCGTACGGCGTGGTGTTATTGTTCGTCATATCACCGCTGCTGCCGTTGGTGCTCCACTGTGTGTAACGCGCACCAATAATCAGCGACAGCGGATCGGCCAGCGAGAAGCGCGCGGCGGTATAAGCCGATTTCTGGCGAATGGTATCGTCGGCATTCTGATACCAACCTTGCCACAGCGGCTCGGCTATGTTGCCGTTCCAGCTGTTATTGAAAATGCCCATATCGTTTGAGGCGATGTTGTAGTTTTCCAGATCGGTAACGCCATCCTGGCTGTAAGTGGCGTTGTGCTGGCGGCTGTAGCTCATGCCCGCCATTAACTGATGCTGACGACCTAACAGCTCAAACGGACCGCTGGCGTAGCCGTCGAACGAATCCATCTGACGTTTACCGCGATCCATGCTGCCATAGCCGGTGGTGCCTTCGCCGCTGTCCTGATCGGCGCTGCCCATCACATACAGCAGCTTATCGTTAAAGGTGTTCTCGGCGTGCGTGCCGTTGACGTGGATGTTCCAGCCGTTATCGAAGTTATGATCGATGTCGGCGAATATTTTGCGCGAATTGGTGTTGTAACGCGCCCAGTTGGCGGCGGAGTTGAGGCTGCGATCGTAATGCGTGGTGGCGTTGTTGCTGTAGAACATCGGCAAGCCGCCCCACGTTGGATTGCCGGTGTTAGCATCTTCGTAGTCGTAGCCCAGCGACAGCGTGGTGTGCTCAGTGATGTCGGCATCAATCACGCCGTAGAGGAATTTTTTGGTTTTGTGGTAGCGATCAAGCCAGCTGTCTTCATCGCTGTAACCGGTTACGACGCGACCGCGCAGGCTGCCATCCTGGTTTAGCGGTGCTGAGAGATCCGCAACATAACGCTGTTTGTTCCAGCTACCGTAGCTGGCGCTGACCGCACCGGTAAAGATTTTGCTGTCGGCGTGTTTACGTACCATGTTGATCGATGCAGACGGGCTGCCCGCGCCGGTCATCAATCCGGTGGCGCCGCGTACGATCTCAATACGATCGTAAATGGCGGTATCAGAAGCGGCATCACCGTAGTTCCAGGCGTCATTAACCGAGGTCGGGATGCCATCGAACGAGAAGTTGGTGACTTTAAAGCCGCGCGAATAGTATTCCGAGCGTTCGCTGTCGATCAGATTGGTCGAGATGCCGGTGGCGTTGGTCAGCACATCGTTCACCGATTGCAGGTTCTGATCCTGCATGCGCTGTTGCGTTACCACGCTCATTGACTGCGGTACATCGCGTGGCGTCAGCAACAGCTTAGTGCCCGCTCGCGTGGTTTTTACCGCGTAATCCTGCTTTTCATTGTTATCGCTGTCGCCGCTTGCAGATGCATCGACCACCAAATCCTGCTGCGAATCGCTTGCTGCCTGCGCCAGGCTTGGCGTAAGTAGGGCATGAATCGTCACCGCCAGCAGTGAGACGTTAAAGGTTTTCCTGATGCCAGACATAAAATTTCCTGTTGAAACGCGTGTTATAGGAAGCTGTTTTGCTTCGTTTTTTATCGTTTACGTCGTAACTCATTCGCCCAAATGGGCAGAAGAGCAGGCACGCAAAGCGCCACTGCGTATTTATTGAGAAAGCCAATGATAATCATTTGCTTTAAAGAATCTGCGGAAGGTTGCAACTGTAATTGTAATAATGTGTAAGTAGGTTATGAATCAATGGTTTACGGGTGAAAATAACCTGTTAATTGCTCACGTTTTCCTATTTTTTCAGGCGATATTTGGACGTTTTTAGTAAAGAAAGGTGTGCGGCATGCTGGAATCGATCTACGGCAACGTAAGGAAGATCGTCGAGAAAGTTGCTAAGTTTATGCTAATGCGTATGATTCTCATTCTTCTTGTATTTTCCGTACGCGTACGCGCGAAACGGAGCCGTTCATCCATTGATGGAGTTGAGCATGAAATCGTTATTTAGCCCGCGCAAAGCCGCCGTAGCGGCAGCGATCGTCGCTGCATTCAGCCTGGCCGCTTGCCAGGCTCCGGCGAAAAAAGCCGAAGCGCCAGCCGCCGTTGCCAAGCCAGTTGATACTTCTTTGACCCAGCGCACTCTGGGCGATGGCCTGTATGAAATGGCGTATTCGCCTGCTGCGAAAGCGTTATACGTTGCCAGCGCGCAGAGCTTTAAAGACGTTAACGGTGGTGTAATTTATCGTCTCGACCCAACCACACTGGAAACGAAAGGCGTTACGCATACCGATTTGAAAAACTTTGGTACGGCGATCGATGAAGCGGGCAACGTGTTCTACACCACCAACTCGCTGGATGGCGCTATCTCTAAAGTGGATGCGCAGAGCGGCAAAGTGCTGGAACGTTTAGTTTTCCCAGGCAAGAAAGATAAAGAAGGTTATCCGGCGGGCGCGCGTGAAGTGCTGTGGCACGGCAACGAGCTGTATGTCGGTCGCGTAGCCGATCCGGGTTACATCTCGGTGGTTGACGTGAAAACCTTCAAGCTGAAAGCCACCATCAAGAATGCAGGCAAATGGGTAACCGGCATCATCTATTCCCCGCTGACTGAGCGCATTTACGCGACCAACGGCGCGGGCGAGATTCTGGTAATCAATCCACGCACGCACAAAATTGAGAAGCGCTGGACCGCCGGCGACGGTAAAGAGTATCTGTTCCTGAATATGGCGGAAGATCCGGCTACCGGCCGCCTGTTCGTCACCGACGATTCGAAAGGCAAAGCCACGCTGGTGTTTGATGAGCGCACTGGTAAAGTGATCAAGCGTATTGAAGGTGATGCGCTAGCGATTAAATTCAACGCTAAGCGTAATGAGATCTACATCAGCCAGCGCGAATCGAAGAAAGTGCTGCAGCTGGATGCCACCACTTACGCGGTGAAAAACAGCTGGTCGTTTGATAACAATCCAAACAGTCTGCTGATTGGCCCGGACAACAACACGCTGTATGTCACGTTGAAAGCGGAGTTCAACAAAGACTCCTCAACCAAAGGCCAGGATCAGATTGCGCGCATCGCACTGAAATAATCCCCGACCTGTAGCGATAATCCATGCCCTCGTAAGAGGGCATTTTTGTTTCTGATGTCTTTGCCGCAGCAGGCCTAACCGCCGGTTGTGAAGTGTGGTATTCCGTGTGCGGCGGACTGTTTCCGCGCACCGCTAAAGCGCTTATGGATGTGGCAAAAGTTAAAAAGGTCATCACCGAGCTCGAGCTGGCGTAGTGATAATGAGCTGATTAACTGTGATCGCACTAATAGTTAATCTGATAATAGTTTCAATGGTTATTATTGTTTCCATCGAAGGCGCACAGCTTTCAAATCAAACAACCAAAGGAATACGACCATGAAAACTATCAAAACTCTGACTATCGCCGCTGCCGCCGCTCTTTCAGTGATTTCTGCTGCCAGCTTCGCACAGACCGTTTCAGCAACCTCGCTGACTCTGGATGGTGCTGAAGCGAAAATCGCTGCGCAGGCAAAACAGAATGGTGAGCAGTACAAAATTTTAGAAGCGAGCAACGGCAACGTCGTACACATGACCGCAGAACTTTACAAATAACGGATGGTTGCATACGGATGTGCCAGAACAGGTCGCCTACGGGCGGCCTTTTTTGTCGATATAACGCAGTAACTGTACAGTTACGTAAGTTATCGTGATCGCACTAATGGTTAATATTGAAACGATAACCTAGGTTATTATTATTCTCATCGAAGGCACACAGCCTTCTCGTTAAACCACTAAGGATTATGACCATGAAAACTATCAAAACACTGTCTATCGCCGCTGTTGCTGCTCTTTCAATGATGTCTGCTGCTAGCTTTGCACAGAGCGTATCTGTTGAGTCTTCTACTCTGGATGGTGCAGAAGCGAAAATCGCAGCGCAGGCGCAAGAGCAGGGCGCTCAGTATAAAATTACTGAAGCCAACACTAACAACCGCGTACACATGACTGCCGAGTTATACAAATAAGTTAATTGCACAAGCAGTTGTGTTAAGGCCGCCTTCGGGCGGCTTTGTTGTATCTGAATGTCCGTAAATGGCCTGCGCATGTCCCGCCGCACGCCCGGGCTGTGTGTATCATCAACGCAGTTCTCCCCCACACGGATATCGCATGAAAACCTACGTCAGCAAAAACTTCTCTCCCGCCAAAGCCTGGGATGCATTAGACATCGCCAACTTCGCCGGCACCAGCGTGCGTCTGCACTGGACCAATCAACCTTACAAGTGGCACATCAATGATGGCGAGGAAGTGTTTGCGGTGCTGGATGGTGTGGTAGAGATGCATTACCGCGAAGCAGGTGAGGTGAAGAAAGTGCTGCTGAATAGCGGCGACATTTTTTACGCCAGCATCGGCACCGAGCATGTTGCGCACCCGCAAGGCGAAGCGCGCGTATTAGTGATCGAAAAAGAAGATTCGGTTTAACGCCTGATACTGACTCACCCAAACACGCTAACGCATCAAGTGTGTTAGCGTGTTTGAGATTCACAATCGTGCGAAAAGTAACCGCCTGCGCGCATCGGGCGCGGTGTGGTGCGAGGCGAGTTTTATCCACAGGTTAACGGCGACTCTACGCACGGGGATTGTGGATAACCTTAGGCGAGGTGCCTAATGGGCACCTCAAAAATTAATTGATGGCATTCACAAAGCGGCGCGTTATCTGCTGTGGACGCGTAATCGCGCCGCCGACCACCACCGCATGCGCGCCCAGCGCCAGACAATGCGCCGCCATTTCCGGCGTTTCAACATTCCCCTCGGCAATCACCGGCACCTTTACCGCAGCCAACACGTCACGCAGGAAGCGGCAATCATCGGCGGCCAAATAGCAGCCTTGCGTTTCTGCGGTGTAGCCGTGCAGCGTGGTGCCGACACAATCGAAAGCTAATTGCGCCGCCTGACGCGCTTCTTCCACCGTGGCGATGTCTGCCATCAGCAACAGTTGCGGATAGCGTTGGCGAATCGCTGCCACCAACGCCGGCAACTGCAAATCGCCGGGACGTGTGTGTAACGTGGCATCCAGCGCAATCATCGCCGGATTCGCCACCATCAACTCATCCACTTCCCGCAGCGTCGCGGTGATATACACATCGCTGCCGGGATAGTCGCGCTTAATAATGGCGATAATCGGCAAATCCACGGTTTGCATAATCTGCTGCACGTCGATCAGGCTGTTGGCGCGAATCGCCGCCGCACCGCCTTCCATCGCCGCTAACGCCATGCGCGACATAATAAACGGGCTGTGTAACGGCTCATCTTCCAGAGCCTGACACGAGACCACCAGTTTCCCCTGAATCTGGGCCAGCATCGGTGCTTTCATAGCGCGAGTAACTCCTCTACTTCATTTTTGATAATGGTGACGTGCGGGCCATAAATCACCTGCACGCCTTTGCCACGTTGGATCACGGCGCGTGCGCCGGTAGCTTTCAATGCGTTTTCATCGAGTTTGCTGCTGTCGATGAGCGTGATGCGCAGACGGGTGGCGCAGCAATCCAGTTCGGCGATGTTCTGCTTGCCGCCTAAAGCCGCGATCACCTGCAGTGGACGTTCTCCGGCGACCATAGGCACAGTTTCAACGCTGACGTCTTCGCGACCCGGCGTTTTGAAATTGAAGCGGGTGATCAGCAAGCGGAAAGTAAAGTAATAGAGCAGGAACCACGGCGCGCCTATCAGCGGGACATACCACCAATGGGTTTTCGCTTCGCCCTGCAATACGCCGAACAGAATGAAATCAATCAGGCCGCCCGAGAAGGTTTGGCCGATGGTGATGTGCAGGATGTGGGCGATCATAAACGCCAGCCCATCAAACAGCGCGTGGATGACATACAGCACCGGCGCGACAAACAGGAACGAGAACTCAATCGGTTCGGTGATGCCGGTAAGGAAAGAAGTCAGCGCCGCCGACATCAGCAATCCGGCCACGCGTTGACGGTTTTCCGGCTTAGCAGTGTGGTACATCGCCAGACACGCGCCGATCAGGCCAAACATCATGGTGATGAAGCGCCCGGACATATAGCGCGCGGTGCCAATGTAGAATTGTTGCGTGTGGGGATCGGCAAGCTGGGCGAAGAAGATGCGCTGCGTGCCTTCCACCAGATGTCCGTTGATCACTTCGCTGCCGCCGAGTGCGGTGGTCCAGAACGGCAGATAGAAGATGTGATGCAGGCCGAACGGGCCGAGCATGCGCAGTACAAAGCCGTAAATAAAGGTGCCGAAATAACCGGTGGCATCCACCAATCCGCCCATACCAAAAATCAGCTTCTGGAAATGCGGCCAGACGATGGTCATCGCCGCACCCACCAGAATGGCGACGAAGGAGCTGATAATCGGCACGAAGCGCGAGCCACCAAAGAAGCCAAGGAACTGCGGCAGGGCGATTTTGTTGTAGCGATTATGCAGCATGGCCGTCACCAGCCCGATCACCACGCCACCAAATACGCCGGTTTCCAGCGTCTGAATGCCGAGCGCCATGCCTTGTCCCACCGCGCTAAGGTTGCCCTGCGCCAGCACGCCGGTCAGCGTCAGCAGCGCATTGATGGTGGCGTTCATTACCAGATAAGCCAGCAGCGAGGCCAATCCGGCGGTGCCTTTGTCGCTTTTGGCCAATCCTACCGCTACGCCAACCGCAAACAGCACCGCGAGGTTGGCGAACACCACCGATCCGGCGCTCGCCATGATGGTGAACACGCCTTGCAGCCAGGCGACATCGAGGAATGGATAGGCTTTGACGGTGTTGGGATTGGAGAGTGCGCCGCCAATGCCCAGCAGCAAACCGGCCGCCGGTAGCACGGCGATCGGTAACATGAACGACTTACCAAACCGCTGGGCTTTTTCAAACCAACCCCCTGAAGAGGCACCGCTGAACAGTGATGACATAAATTTTTATCCCTGAAGTGATTTTGTGGTAAAAATTATTATCACAATCTCATTCATAAGATGAAAATTTCCATCATTATTGTGATAGCTTTCACTTATGCCCTAATCTGCTGCACACTGTGCGCCATTAATGTCGTGAAGAAGAGGCCGCCATGACGGACAACGAAAACATCTTGCTGCACCTGCGCCAGGGCTTGCCGGGCTACAGTCCGACGCTGCAAAAGCTGGGCGATTTCATCCTCACCGACCCGCAGAAAGTGCTGTATCTCACCATCACTGAATTAGCGCGCGAGACCGACACCAGCGAAGCAAGCGTGACGCGGCTGTGTCGTCATCTCGGCTGCAAAGGCTATACCGAATTCAAAATGGCGCTGGCGCTGGATGTGCAACACAATCAGCCCGCCGCCGTCGCTAGCGGTGACAGCATCGACATGCTGGTGGAGGAAACGGTGCAGGCGTTGCGCGATACCGGGAAATTCATTAACCGCGAGGTGCTTCATAGCGCGGTGGAAGCGCTGCATCAGGCTAAAACTATCCAGATCTACGGCGTGGCGGCCAGCGCGATTACCGGTGAGTATTTGCACTATCGCCTGTTGCGCCTGGGTAAATCGGCGCAGCTGTTTGGTGATATGCATCGCGCGGCGATGAATGCCTCGACGCTCAGAGAGGGCGATTTGGTGATCGCCATCTCCGCTTCCGGCTCGACCAAAGATGTAATGCACGTAGTGAAGGTGGCGAAGAAGCAAAACGCGCGCGTGCTGATGCTGAGTAACACGCTGCGCAGCCCGATGGGCAGCTTAGCCGATATGCTGCTGGTGGCTGCGCGGCCGGAAGGCCCGTTCAACGCTGGTGCGCTGAGCGGTAAAGTGGGTGCAATGATGTTGGTGGAAGTGTTGATTAACGAGTTGATGACGCATGATGCCCGGTATCAGGCGGCCAGCCAGCAGACGGCAACGGCGACCTTGCCGATGTTGATGTAAAACGGCAAATCTGTAGCGGCGCAATTTATTGCGTGTTTTTACACGTGTAAAAAGGTCAAAAGAGCGCGATAAATCGCGCCGCTACGGAACAGTGATAATAGGTTAAAGCGGTATTTCAGTTATTCGCTTGCCAATGCCGCCACCGGATCCATGCGCGCGGCTTTGCGCGCGGGCAGGTAACCAAAAATCATGCCGATAATGGTGGAGCAGGCAAAGGCCGCGCCCGCTGATTGCCATGAGAAGATCGCGGTAATCATACCGCCCGCCAGCAGGCTGATAATCGGACCAATCACCAGCGCCAGCGCGACGCCGAGCGATCCGCCCACCAGACAGACTAAAACTGCTTCGATCATAAACTGCTGCATGATGTCGCCGCGCCGTGCGCCCACCGCCATGCGCACGCCGATTTCATGGGTGCGCTCCGTTACCGACACCAGCATGATATTCATCACGCCGATGCTGCCAATCATCAGTGCAATCGAGGCGACCAGCAGAATCAGCAGCGTTAACGTTGCGGCGGCATCTTCAATCGCTTTGCGGTATTTGTCGCGGTTGAACACCAGGAAATCTTTGCTGCCGTGACGCGCGGTTAGCAGTTGCGTCAGCGATTCCACCGCCGGGCCGCTCACCACATCGTCCTTCAGCTTAATGCTGATGCTGGTTAGCGCGGTTTGCCCGCTGATGCGATACATCACGGTGCTCCACGGCAGCCACACGCTGAGGCGATTGGGCGACATGCCATCGTTATTATCCGCCACGCCAATCACGCGCACCGGCACCGAACCCAGCACGATCATTTTGCCAATTGGGCTTTCCCCGTGTTCGCCAAACAGTTTATTGCGCGTGTTGGTATCGATAATGATCTCCTGACGCGCGTGACGTTCATCGCTGAAGTTGCTGCCTTCCAGCAATTTAATGCCCTGAATCTGGAAATACGCTTTGCCGACGCCGTACACCGAGGTTTTGGACGCGTTGGAAAGATAGCGAATCGGCTGATTGGCGATCATCTCCGGGCTGACCGCCGCGACAAACTGCTGACGCCCAATCACGTCGGCATCGGCCATCACCAGCGTCAGCACCGGATGCGCTTCATCCTCGACAAAATCACCACCGGCATAGATCGACACCACATTGGTGCCGAGCCCGGAAATACTCTCCAGCGTTTTTTGCCGCGCGCCCTGGCCGAGCGCCACCACCGTGACCACCGCCGCGATGCCAAAAATAATCCCGGTCATGGTCAGCGCGGTGCGCAGCCGATGCGCGTTCATGGCATTCAGCGCCATGCGCAATGATTCGCGAAAGCGATCGAGCAAGCCGCGCAGCTTGCTCTGGCTTTTAGGCGCGGCGGGGACATATTGCGCGCGGGTTGCATCCTGTTTGCGGCCGCTGTCGGCAAAAATCTCGCCGTCCTGAATCTCAATAATGCGATCGGCGTGCTGCGCCACTTTCATGTCGTGCGTCACGATGATCACCGTGTGACCTTCGCGATTGAGATCGTGTAGGATGCGCAGCACCTCTTCGCCGGAATGCGAATCCAGCGCGCCGGTCGGTTCATCGGCAAGAATAATTTCGGCACCGTTAATCAGCGCGCGCGCGATACTGACGCGCTGCTGCTGGCCGCCGGATAGCTCGCCCGGTTTGTGATGTTCGCGGCCCTGCAAACCTAAACGTGCCAGCAGATCCGCCGCGCGCTGCAGCCGTGCTTTGCCCTGCAGATTGGCGTAGATCGATGGAATCTCGACGTTGCTCAAGGCGCTGAGATCCGGCATCAGATGATAACGCTGGAAAATAAAGCCGATATGTTCGCGGCGCACTTTCGCCAGCGCATCCGGCGACAGCGTGGCGGTGTTTTGGCCACTAATGAAATAGTCGCCGCTATCCGGCGCATCCAGGCAGCCAAGAATATTCAGCAGCGTCGATTTACCCGAACCGGACGGCCCGATAATCGCCACCAGCTCGCCGCTAGCGATACTCAGGTTAATGTCTTTCAGCACATGCAGAGATTGCGAACCGTTAACATAGCTGCGCTGGATGTTTTTCAGTTCGATGATATTCACATCAACACCTCGTCAGCGCCCGCCGTCTGCGTAGCAAGGATCACTTTCTCGCCGACTTTTAAACCGCTCAGCACCTGAATATCAACGCTGTCAGTGATGCCAGTGGTGATGATGCGTTTCACCGGCTGGTTATCCTGATCGGGGATTTCCACGTAGGTTTTGCCATCCGCGTCTTTCTTCGTCGCCTGCACCGGCACCAGCAAAGCGTCTTTAGCGGAATCACGCAGCAGGTTGACCTGCGCCGTCATGGAGATGCGCAGCGCGTTGTCGGGGTTTGGCACATCCAGCAGCGCGTTGTAATAGACTGCGGCGTTGGTGCTGCTGGCTGGCGTGCTTTCGCTGTTGCCCATCAGCGCGTCATCTTTCATCACCGATTCCGGCGCCAGTTCCAGGCTGCGCAGCGTGGCGTTGTAGCGCTTGTCTGGATTGGAGAAGGTGGTGAACAACGCTTGCTGGCCTGGCTGCACGTTGTTGATGTCAGCTTCGGAGATCTGCACTTTAATCGTCATGGTGCCGAGCTGCGCCAGCTTGGCGATGGTCGGCGCGGTTTGTACCGCGTTCACCGTTTGACCTTGCTTAGTGACGATGGCGATGACCGTGCCGTCCATTGGCGCCATGATGCGGGTATAACCGAGATCGAGCTGCTTCTTATCCACCTCAATCTGCGCCTGAATCACGCGCGCTTTTTGCGCGGTTAGCTCGGCGCGTGCACTGCGCCACTCTTGTTCGGCGGTATCAAAATCCTGACGCGAGATCGCATTGGTTTTAATCATTTGCTGCAAGCGCTGATATTGCGCTTGCTGTCGCACCAGCGCGGCTTCGCGGGTTTCCAAATCGGCCTGCGCCACGCTCAGCGCCGCCTGCGCGTTACGCAAATCGCTGCGCTGCGGTTGATCATCAATTTCGGCGATTAGCTGGCCTTTGCTGACGCTATCGCCAGATTTGATATAGAGCTTTTTCACCTGACCAGAAACCTGCGCACCGACGTTGACGCGTTCAACCGCATCCATTTTGCCGGTGGCAGCAATCACGTTTTCGATATTTCCCTGACGCACTTCGGCGGTGACCACCGCGTTAGGTTTATGGCGTGAACCGGCGAAATGCCAGATCAACAGCAGGAGAATGACTGCAGCGAACGTGGCGAATAGCCACTTTTTTGAGATATTGAGCATAAGCGTCCCTTATATGAAGCGAGAATCATAATCACTAAAGGGAACAAACTGGAGAAAATTCGCCGGATTTATCTGGGTAATGCGCGCTGGTTGAAAAATGATTAAAGTTTTCCGAATAGAAAGGGAGGCTAGGTTGTTTACAGCGTATCTAAGTCACTGATTGGGCGTAGGGTCGCCATTTATGACGTAATGTCTGTCAGTTAAGACATGAAACCCCTCATCACCGAGAGCACACATTGCAGCGGCGCAATTTATTGCGCGATAAATCGCGCCGCTACGGAAGGTGCGGTGATTTGATACGACGCTTAACTGAGCGGCATTACGTCATTTATGGCGACCGGTTCACTACCGATTTACAGATCGAGCTGGGTTTTCAGCTTCGCGATCTCCTCACGCCACTGCGCTTGCAACGCGGGTTTCTGATGCTTCGGCTTACGCGCCAGATCCTCATCCAGTTTGCTTTCCACCTCTAATAATGCCAGCAGCAAAGCATCTTCATCCAACGCGTTTTCCGTCGCTGCAGGGGCAACAACCTCAGACATGGATATCACCTGCTCAGCACGCAGGCGCTCGGTCACCGCGTCAAAATCGTGCCACTGGCTGAGTTGCTGGTCCTCTATCAGCCAGAAACGATTGCAGCTGTTGGCGATTAACTGACGATCGTGCGACACCAGCAACACCGCGCCCTCGAACTGATTCAGCGCCTCCGCCAGCTCCTCTTTCCCTACCATATCCAGATGGTTAGTGGGTTCATCGAGCAGCAGCAGTGAATAGCGCGCCAGCGTCAGCCCCACAAAGAGTAAACGCGAGCGCTCGCCGCCGCTCAGTGATCCAATCAGCTGCTGGTGACGCAGATACGGAAAACCCGCACCGATCAACGCCATCTTGCGCTGCTCATCGCTGAGCGGCGCAAAATGCGCCAGCGCATCACTGAGCGTTTCCGCATCGTGCAACTGATGCAGACTTTGATCGTAATAACCGAGGCGCGCGCGGGGATGAAAAAGCGCGCTATCTGCTTGTTGAAATTCACGCCACAAATGGCGCAGCAGCGACGATTTACCGCAACCGTTGCGGCCAACGATCGCTACGCGATCGCCACTTTTCACCTGCAGCGTTGGTAGTGAAAACAGTGCAGGCGCGTCATCGGCCGGCCGAATCGACATCTGCGGCAATGCCAGCACGCGATCGGCATCCAGCGCTTCACCTTGCAGCTGCAGCCGCCATAGCGATCCTTCGCTCAGCGTGGTTTGTGCTTCTTTCAACCAATTGGCGCGTTTCTCCATCTGCTGCGCTTTGCGCGACAAACCTTCGTTATCGTAAGTGCGGCCCCAGATCGCCAGACGTTTGGCGCTTTTCTCTACGCGTCCGATCTCTTTCTGCTCGGCCTGATAACGCTGCGTGTCAGCGTCATCCTGCTCGATCAGCGCCTGACGCGCCGCGCTGCAGGGCAGACGGAAGAATTGCAGACCGCGATCGCGCAGAATCCAGCTGCAGTTAGTCACCCGATCGAGCAGGGTGCTGTCATGGGAAACCAGCACGAAGCTGCCGCTCCAGCCGTTGAGGAAATTCTCCAGCCACAATAGCGTCGGCAAATCGAGGTGGTTGCTGGGTTCATCGAGCAGCAGCAGATCCGGTTGCAGGATCAGCGCACGCGCCAGCAGCAGGCGCATATGCTGACCGCCACTTAGCGTTGCGGCAGTTTGCGTTTGTTGCTCAGCGGTGAAACCCAGGCTGCCCAGCAGCGCTTCGGCGCGCCAGCGATCGGCTTGTTCCGGCAAGCGCGCCATCACGCCATCCAGCAGCGACGCGTTGTGCAGTTCTGTTGGCAGATGCTGCTCGATGCGCGCCAGTAAACAGTGATTAGCCGGCGTAACGCTGCCGTGGCTGGCTTCCAGTTCACCACTGAGAATTTTCAATAAGGTGCTTTTACCGGTGCCGTTATCACCCAGCAAACCGATGCGATCGCCTTTTTTCAGGCTGAAATGGATATCGTGAAATAGCGTGCCGAAGGCGTTATCGAAACCGACAGCGTGGGCGGACAGTAAAGTGCTCATGTGCTTACTCATAAGTTGCAGGCGCAAAAAGGCCCGACGTCAGAAATCGCTGACGACAACCCGGTAAGCCGGAGGAAGTGATTAGATTTTCAGTTAACTTCGCTCAGGACGGATTATCGCAGCACGAGTGCGGAAATGCCTGAACGCGGCCAATTACTGTAGAAGTGTGAGTAAATAAACAATTCACACAGTGGCATAGTAATCCTCCTTAGTTATCAGTGGGTGAATAAGTGAGCTGATGATAGTAAGGGAAATGTCTGTTTTCCAGTGAAAAGTACCGGGAGTGTGGCACAGATCGCTATGACCTATCGGGCGCGCGGGACAAATCGACCTCTTATTAGCTGAAGACTTTCTTACATATAGGACGCAGCGGCTACCGTTGTTAATTTGAATTAAGAATATTGAGCGAAGAAATGATTCTATTCAGCTTATTGCTTAGATGCGTTTTTTACTTTTTATGAGTGCCGAACTGCCATAAATGTAAAGGAAATTCAGTGCTTGTCAGTTTTTGTCCCGAAAATTCGTAATTAACGCCACGAAAAATCCTAAAATATCCTTATTAAGGCTAGGTTTAGCTGGACTGCGTTATCTTTTTAAATAATTGATTGTAAAGTGATATTTATGTTTTGCAGATATATTTGCTATTTTAAAGTGAATTTTAGCTAAATATATTTTTGTGAATTTTTTGTTTTATAACGCGATAGATAGAAACAAAAAATAAACATCCAGGGTTTTAAACTTATAAAATAGCAATATATGGATTTTTATGTTGATTTTTATGTAATAAGTGGTTTTTTGCTTTAATAAATTAGTCCCATTGTCACATTTTCTCCATTTTAATAACATTTCATTGCATCAGATGAACACCAAAACCTTTCGAATGGAGAAGGCGCCGACATGGAAATGGGAACGATAAACTTCTAAGGAGTCTTTGTGCCTTGTGTCTCTGACGAGCTTCTGTATGGATACACGATTTTCAATCATCTTGAGTATCGGCTTTTAACAAGAACACTTATCAATACCAAGAATGGACGTATTAAAAGATTCGGTAAGACGAAAGCGAGACTGTTCGAATATCTCCTCGCGGGGATGGATAACGACATTGTCTTCGATAATGACATCATCGTACACGTTTTTGAAGATTATGGACTGCGGTGCTCGAAATCCTATTTGTTGTCCATGATGAAGAAAATCCAGCACGCGTTTAATAGCGTGGGATTTGAACGATACCCTTTTACAAGAATGTATGGGAAAGCGTACAAAATCGACTGCGATTCTTTAGAACGCATATATGTTTTCAGAGCTTCTTCACAATGACGATGATAAATTTATAAGGAATAAATTTTGACAGCGCTATTGGTTTTTTCACGAAATTTTGCCATAGAGCAGGCAGTTACTTCATTAATCTTAGCCAATGGAAAAGTATTTTATTTCGATAGCCGGTTGGAATTTTTAGTAAGTGCGACCGTCCTGAGTAAGTCCTACATTCTTATCGATACAATAGGAGAAAGTAGCGAAAACATTCGGTGGATCTATTATCGGCTTGAGGAAAGGGGGTTATTATCGCTAACCTATTTTATTGCACCAGAAGATAATGCAGATAACGTTTTCTTAAAATCATTCCGACTTGTCACCTCGCTTAAAGATCTTAAGCAATTGTGCGAGCGCGCCTCTAAATTCCGGACGACGGAAAGTTCATGCGTATTAAAAGACGTGTTGTATCAGAGGCTATCGACGCGACTGTCGAACGAACATTTGAACTTTCTCCTGAAGGTTTATGATAAATCGACGCGCCAGTATCGAATTAGAAATAAATGCGAAGTTAATAAGAATTACTATTTGCGAAATCGTCTGGCGTTAGGCAGCGGTCTGGAGATGAAGCAGCTTATTTTACTTTTATCATCGCAGAGCCCGAGGTGCTCATAGATAAATAACGCCCAATTAATGCCTTGAATAAAAACTTTAATTTAGCGGCACTGTTCCGCCCTTACTGCGCAAAAGTTTCTTTTGCGCAGGTACCTTTAATCCTGAGGATAAATAGCTATGCAAATGAAGTTAAGTAATCTATTTCGAAATTTAGTTGCGGCCGCAGCCGTTTCTGGAATAACTTTTTCCGCCAGCGCAGCAGATGGAAAAATCAACTTTACTGGCACCATTCTGGATTCTGCCTGTACGATCGATACTAATACGGCTAATCAGACCGTCAACCTCGGCAAAATACCGAAAAGCTCGTTTAACGCGGCCGGGGCCGTTGCTGCCGCAACCCGCTTTAGCATTGTGTTGAACAATTGCCCTGCTGCGGTTACCTCTGCTTCCATTAAGTTTGATGGTAATGCGGATAGCTCCGACACCAATATTCTTGCGCTGAACAGCGGTCAAACGGCGAAAGGCGTTGGTATCGCGTTTTATGAGGAGGATGGCATCACTGCGATTCCGCTGGCTACACAATCTAAGAGCATCACTCTTGACACCAGCGCAGGCGAAGAGCCCTCCAACAGCAATAAAATGACCTTCGTAGCGAAATATAAGGCGACCCAGGCCGCCGTGGTTGCGGGAACAGCAAACGCAACGTCAGATTTTACCATTACCTACCAGTAATACGCCGGGCGTACCTGAGGTGCGCCCTATTGCCTATTGCTGAAATGTCGGAAATGTATAATGAATCAACTAATTCGAACGATATTATTATCAGGCGCCTGCATAATCTCTTTAACGTGTCAGGCCAGCATAACCGTCGGGGGAACGCGATTAATTTATAATGCATCTGAAAACGAAGCCTCACTCCCTGTGAGTAACACTCAGGATGGTGTTCCCTATTTAATTCAGTCATGGGTTGAGTTAAGTGAAAATTCAGAGGGGCAGGTTCCTTTTATCGTCACGCCGCCGCTTTTTCGTCTTGATGCTGGCCATGAAAATACGCTGCGGATCATTTATACCGGCGAAAAGAAGCTACCTGAAAATCGCGAATCAGTTTTTTGGCTTAACGTTAAGTCTATCCCTTCAATGACCCGGTCAGATGAGAATCGGTTGCTCATTGCCGTTAAGACGCGCATGAAGCTTTTCTACCGGCCAGCATTACTGGCGTCAGAATTAGCAGGTGAGGCATGGGAGAAATTAAAGTTTGAGCCACGTGGTGAACACCTGCTGATTATCAATCCTACGCCGTTCTACGTTTCTCTTTATTCATTAAAGGTTGGTGATAAGTCTATTTCTCAGCCACCAATGATATCACCTTTTAGTTCTG
The DNA here is from genome assembly GCF_019795975.1 of Pantoea sp. DY-17. NCBI lineage: Bacteria > Pseudomonadati > Pseudomonadota > Gammaproteobacteria > Enterobacterales > Erwiniaceae > Pantoea > Pantoea sp. DY-17. The sequence goes on from NZ_JAIMIG010000002.1 coordinate 841,827, forward strand.
AAACGGTGGCCGGCATTGGAAAGCAGGTTACCTGGAAAGCCATAAATGACTTTGGTGGAGTAACGACAGAAAAACGCCAAGTGCTGAAGTGAAGAATATTAACAATACGCTAAGTTACTCGCGCAGGTAAGCAAGGTGAATACTGTTTCTTTTTCTCAAAATGCAATTTTCTCTGGATCGGGGTCTCACTGCGTATGTCGACTCTCGACGATAGCATTTTTATTGTCGGGCATTTTTCCCGCAGCCGCAGACGATGTTTATTTCATGGCCGATGCACTTGAAAAAACACACTCAACATCCCAGGACATTGATCTGAGCCGCTTCGAGCGGGGAGAGCAGTTACCCGGCACCTATAGGGTGGAAATATGGCTTAATGAAAATTATATCCGGACGGAAAATGTCTCTTTTGTCCCTGTGAAAGGGTTTGGGCTGGCGCCCGAGCTTAATCGTAGAGTGCTGGAATCATTTGGTGTCAGGGTTAAGGCATTTCCTGAATTAGCCATGCTGCCGGCTGAAGTTATTATTACTGATCCCGGTGCATTTATACCGGATGCCACCACCCGGCTGGATTTTGACAAGCAGAGACTGGATATCTCAATCCCTCAATCTGCGCTTAATACGTGGGCGCGCGGCACTGTTGACCCTTCGCTCTGGGATCAAGGCATTTCTGCACTGCTGGTAAATTACAGTATCAATGGCTCGCGCAACTGGAGCCGATACGGTGAGACGCAGGAGCAGTTTTACACCAACCTGCAAAGCGGTATTAACGTGGGGCCATGGCGCCTGCGTAACTACAGCACCGCGACGAAGAACAACGGAAAGCAGTCGTTTTCGTCGCTGAATACCACCCTGAGCCGCGACGTCCAGTTTTTAAGAGGGCAGTTTCAGGTGGGTGAAACCAGCACGCCGGGTGACGTGTTTGACAGCGTGATGTTTCGCGGCACGCAGATTTTTTCCGATGACACCATGCTGCCGGAGAGCATGCGCGGTTTCGCCCCCATCATTCGAGGGATCGCTCGCACCAACGCCACGGTTACAGTGAAGCAAAACGGTTACACGGTTTATCAAACCTACGTGGCGCCCGGCAGCTTTGAAATTCGCGATCTCTATCCCACATCGGCGAGCGGCGATCTGGAAATTGTCGTCACCGAAGCCGACGGCAGCGTCCAGCATTTCGTGCAGCCTTTCTCCGCGGTTCCCGTCATGCTGCGGGAAGGGCGCATAAAGTATGCGCTGAGCGTAGGTGAATACCGAACCACGAAGCATGGCGCGCTAACGCCTTCATTCGGTCTGGGCACGCTCGCCTATGGCCTCAACAATAAT
>NZ_JAIMIG010000003.1:0-612290 GCF_019795975.1 Pantoea sp. DY-17
CTGCGAGTGCCCACACAGATTGTCTGATAAATTGTTAAAGAGCGTTGCGAACAGCGGCTGAACCGTCTGTCGCGAGGTGGCGTATACTACGCTACTCTCCTTCGGAGTCAAACACTTTTTTCAGCGTCTTCATCCGGCGGGATGAATTTCTTCACTCCCTGCTGAGCCGTCTGCGTTGCCGCTTTGCCGTCTCAGTGGTGGCGCATTATAGGGAGTTATTCGGAGCTGACAAGTGCAAATTTCAAGTTTTTTGCTGTTCGCTTGAAATTTGCGCAAAAGACCCGTTTTCAGGCCTTTTTGATGCGTGCTGGCAGCTCTGCCAGACTGTTAATCACCCAATCCGCCACTGCTTCCCCTTCTGCCGTTACCGGCTTGCCACTACGCACCAGCACTTTGGTACCCACCCCCGCTGCTAACGCCGCCTGCATATCTTCTAATTTGTCGCCTACCATATAAGAAGAAGCCATATCGATATCCAGATGCTGCTGCGCGGAGAGCAACATGCCCGGCTGCGGCTTACGGCAATCACACTGCTGGCGATACGCTTCTACCGTGGCATCTGGCAAATGCGGACAGAAATAGATGCCATCCAAATCAACATCACGATCGGCCAGCGACCAATCCATCCATTCTGTGAGTTGCATAAACTGGTCTTCGGTAAACATGCCACGCGCAATGCCCGACTGGTTAGTCACCAGTACCAGCGCATAGCCCATCTTCTTTAACGCCTGTAGCGCTTCGATGGTGCCATCAATGAATTCGAAATTATCGATTTCATGAACATAGCCGTGATCAACATTCAATGTGCCATCACGATCAAGAAAAATAGCCGGGACTTTGTTCGCCACGTAGAAACTCCTGCTGAAAATGTGTCGCTAAGTATCGCATGATTGCGTATAGCGAGAGAATGGCAGTTTGAATGACTTCCATTGATTTAGCCGTCTGGATGCCTTAACATCCATCCAAATTTCGCACAGCCCTGCTGAGTGAAGCCCGATACACCACGGACTATGCAACACGATAATAAATAAGCTAATGATTAAACTCGAAAATATCACCAAAGTATTCCAGCAAGGCTCACGCACCATTCAGGCGCTGTCCAACGTCAGCCTGCACGTGCCTGCTGGACAGATCTATGGCGTCATCGGTTCCTCTGGAGCCGGTAAAAGTACCCTGATTCGCTGCGTCAATCTGCTAGAGCGCCCAACCTCCGGACGCGTGCTGGTTGATGGCCAGGAATTAACCACCCTTTCTTCTGGCCAATTGACGCTGGCACGCCGCCAGATTGGCATGATTTTCCAGCACTTTAATCTGATGAACTCCCGCACCGTCTCCGGTAACGTGGCGCTGCCATTAGAGTTAGGCAATCTTTCGCGCGAACAGATAAAGAAGCGCGTTAGCGAATTGCTGGATCTGGTGGGATTATCAGACAAGCATGATAGCTGGCCAGCGAATCTCTCTGGCGGACAAAAGCAGCGTGTTGCGATTGCCCGCGCACTGGCGAGCAATCCTAAGGTGCTGCTGTGTGATGAAGCTACCAGCGCACTGGATCCTGCAACCACGCGTTCGATTCTGGAGCTGCTTAAGGACATTAACCGTCGTCTGGGCATTACCATTCTATTGATCACCCATGAAATGGATGTGGTGAAACGCATCTGCGATCAGGTTGCGGTGATCAGCAATGGTGAGTTAATTGAAAAAGACAGCGTGAGCGAAGTGTTTTCGCATCCGAAAACGCCGCTGGCGCAACAATTTATTCAATCGACGCTGCATCTGGATATCCCCGACGACTACCAGCAACGCATGGCGCCACAGCCAACAGCTGATAGCGTGCCGCTGCTTCGTCTGGAGTTCACCGGCAAATCGGTGGATGCTCCGCTACTGTCAGAATCGGCTCGACGCTTTAACGTTAATAACAACATCATCAGTGCGCAGATGGATTACGCCGGCGGCGTGAAGTTCGGCATCATGCTGGCTGAGATGGATGGCAGTGAAACAGATACACAAGCCGCGATTGCCTGGCTGAAAGAAAATCATGTGAAAGTAGAGGTGTTGGGTTATGTCTGAAGCGATGATGTGGTTACTGACGCGTGGCGTCTGGGAAACGCTGATGATGACCTTCGTCTCTGGTTTCTTTGGTTTTGTCCTCGGTCTTCCGATTGGCGTGCTGCTGTATGTGACGCGTCCCGGCCAGATTCTGGCCAACAACGCGCTTTATCGCGTGCTGTCCGCGCTGGTGAATATCTTCCGTTCGATTCCGTTCATTATCCTGCTGGTATGGATGATTCCGTTCACCCGCGCCATAGTCGGCACCTCGATTGGCCTGCAAGCCGCGATTGTGCCGCTAACCGTCGGCGCCGCGCCGTTTATTGCACGTATGGTGGAAAACGCCCTGCTGGAACTGCCAACCGGATTGATCGAAGCATCTCGCGCCATGGGCGCCACGCCGCTGCAGATCGTGCGTAAAGTCCTGCTGCCGGAAGCGCTGCCAGGTCTGGTGAATGCCGCTACAATTACCCTGATTACGCTGGTTGGCTACTCCGCAATGGGCGGAGCGGTTGGCGCAGGCGGTTTGGGCCAGATTGGCTATCAATACGGTTACATTGGCTATAACGCCACCGTAATGAACACCGTGCTGGTTTTGCTGGTTGTGCTGGTCTATTTAATCCAATTCTGTGGCGACCGCATTGTACGTGCTGTGTCCCATAAGTAAGCAAGCAACATCAATAGTCCTCTATTAAGGAAAGGATATGTCTTTTACATTTAAAAAGATTGCCGCTGTGGGTGCTCTGATTGGCGCAATTGCGCTGGCAGGATGCGATCAGAAAGCAAAAGATCCAAACCACATTAAAGTGGGTGTGATTGTCGGCGCTGAACAGCAGGTTGCTGAAACTGCAGTTAAAGTGGCGAAAGAGAAATATGGCCTCGATGTTGAGCTGGTGACCTTTAACGATTACGTGCTGCCAAACGAAGCGCTGAGCAAAGGTGATATTGACGTTAACGCCTTCCAGCATAAGCCGTATCTGGATCAGCAGATCAAAGATCGCGGTTACAAGCTGGCCATCGTAGCGAACACCTTCGTTTACCCAATCGCCGGCTACTCGAAGAAAATCAAATCACTGGATGAACTGCAGGACGGTTCACAGGTTGCTATCCCGAACGACCCAACCAACCTGGGACGTTCACTGTTGCTGCTGCAGAAGGTCGGCCTGATCAAACTGAAAGATGGCGTTGGCCTGCTGCCAACCTCACTGGATATCATTGAGAACCCGAAAAAGCTGAAGATCGTTGAGCTGGAAGCGCCGCAGCTGCCACGTTCACTTGACGATCAGCAGATCGCACTGGCGGTGATCAACACCACGTACGCCAGCCAGATTGGTCTGACGCCAGCGAAAGATGGCATCTTCGTGGAAGACAAAGATTCACCTTACGTGAACCTGATTGTTAGCCGTGAAGACAACAAAGACGCTGAGAACGTGAAGAAGTTTGTGCAGGCTTACCAATCAGACGAAGTGTCTGAAGCGGCCAACAAGATCTTCAACGGCGGCGCAGTGAAAGGCTGGTAATGTTCACCTTTCATGCCTTGCAGGGCGGCTTCGGCCGCCCTTTCTTTTGCCATAAATTGCACCTGACTTGTTATTTATTGTCGTCCTTGTTTCAATAACGCCACTTTTTTATTACTTGAGGATGTTGCTATGCGTTTTTTACCGCTCTGCTTGTTAGCATTGATGCTAACCGGGTGTGTGCGTGAATATCACCCGATAAGCAGTGCTCCTTCTCGTCCGCAACAGGCATCCAGCGAGCCACAACGCAAACCGACTCCACGTCCCGCGCCGGTGAAGATCTACACCGATGCGACCGATCTGGTCAGCAACCCGTTCCGCGATTTGGGCGAAGTCTCTGCTGAAGATTGCCAGAGCAGCAGCCAGGATTCGCCTCCTAACATCAACACCGCGCGCAAGCGCCTGCAGATTCGCGCAGCCGGCATGAAAGCCAACGCCGTCCTGCTGCATAAGTGCGAAATTGTCACCAGCACGCCGGGATGCTATCGCCAGGCCATTTGCCAGGGCTCCGCACTGAAAGTATCAAATCAATGAGTGAGTTTGCCTTTGCGCAAATCGGCGTAATTCGTTCGCCGTGGAAAGAGAAGTTTGCCGTCCCGCGCCAGCCCGGTCTGGTGCAGGATGGCGGCGGCGAGCTGCATCTGCTACCACCTTACAATCAGCCGGAAGCGGTACGCGGGCTGGAAGCGTTTAGTCATTTGTGGGTGCTGTTTGTGTTCCACCAAACGATGGAAGGTGGCTGGCGTCCGACCGTGCGTCCACCGCGCCTCGGTGGCAATGCGCGTATGGGCGTGTTCGCCACCCGTTCAACCTTCCGCCCCAATCCTATCGGTATGTCGCTGGTTGAGTTAAAAGGCATTCGCTGCGAGAAGCAGCAGGTGATCTTGCAGCTCGGCAGCCTCGATTTAGTCGATGGCACGCCGGTGGTGGATATCAAACCTTATCTGCCGTTCGCCGAAGCGCTGCCTGATGCGCGCGCCGGGTTTGCGCAGGCGGCGCCTGATGCCACCATGCCGGTGCGCTTTTCGCCGCTGGCGCAGAGCCAGCTTCAGCTGCAGCAGAAAACCCATCCGCAGCTAGCGCGTTTCATTAGCGAAGTGCTGGCACAGGATCCGCGCCCGGCTTACCGTAAAGGTGAGACGGAAGATCGTGAATATGCCGCCTGGCTACTCGACTTTAACGTGCGCTGGCGCATTGATGAGGCAGGAACCGAGGTGATCGCCCTCGATCCCCGTTAAAACCCGCTTTTGAGTGATTGATCTCGCTGGTACACTAGCCGCCAGAAAAATTTTGTCAGTTTCCTTCCGTATAACTGGAATCGTAATCAATGCGTACTACTCAATATCTGCTCTCCACTCTGAAGGAGACACCTTCCGATGCAGAAGTGATCAGCCACCAGCTGATGCTGCGCGCCGGCATGATCCGCAAACTGGCTTCCGGTCTCTACACCTGGTTGCCGACCGGGATTCGCGTGCTGCGAAAAGTTGAAAACATCGTGCGTGAAGAGATGAACAACGCCGGTGCGATTGAGATCTCCATGCCGGTGGTTCAGCCTGCCGATCTGTGGGAAGAGAGCGGCCGTTGGGAGCAATACGGCCCGGAACTGCTGCGCATTAAAGATCGTCACGAACGTCCCTTCGTGCTGGGTCCAACCCACGAAGAAGTGGTCACCGATTTGATCCGCAACGAGCTGAGCTCTTATAAACAGCTGCCGCTCAATCTGTATCAGATCCAGACCAAATTCCGCGATGAAGTGCGCCCGCGTTTTGGTGTGATGCGTTCACGCGAGTTCATCATGAAAGATGCTTACTCGTTCCACACCACGCAGGAATCGCTGCAGGAAACCTACGACGCGATGTACCGCGCCTACAGCCAGAGCTTCAGCCGTATGGGCCTGGATTTCCGCGCCGTACAAGCTGACACCGGTTCTATCGGCGGCAGCGCATCACATGAATTCCAGGTGCTGGCGCTGAGCGGTGAAGATGACGTGATCTTCTCCAGCGAATCTGATTACGCGGCCAACATTGAGAAAGCCGAAGCCTTAGCGCCGGCTGGCGAGCGTCCGCAGGCCACAGAAGCCATGACGCAGTTCGATACGCCAAACGCCAAAACTATCGCCGAGCTGGTTGAGCAACATCAGTTGCCGATTGAGAAAACCGTTAAGACGCTGTTCGTCAAAGCCACCGAAGAGAGCGGCCACACGCTGGTTGCCCTGCTGCTGCGCGGCGATCATCAGCTGAACGAAATTAAAGCTGAGAAGCTGGATATCGTCGCTGAACCGCTGGAGATGGCGAGCGAAGAACAGATTCGCGCGCTGCTGGGTGCCGGTCCAGGCTCGCTCGGCCCGGTCGGTTTGACCATGCCAGTGATCGCCGATCGTACCGTGGCAAAAACAGCTGACTTCTGCGCGGGTGCCAACATTGATGGCAAACACCTGAGCGGCATCAACTGGGGCCGCGATCTGCCAGAACCGCGCGTGGAAGATATCCGTAACGTGGTGGAAGGCGATCCAAGCCCAGACGGCAAAGGTACGCTGCTGATTAAACGCGGTATCGAAGTGGGCCACATCTTCCAGCTGGGTACCAAGTACTCCGAAGCGATGAAAGCAGCGGTTCAGGGCGAAGATGGTCGTAACCAGGTGATGACCATGGGCTGTTACGGCATCGGTATTACGCGCGTTGTGGCGGCGGCAATTGAGCAGAACAACGACGAACGTGGCATCATCTGGCCTGCGGCATTGGCACCGTTTGAAGTGGCCATTCTGCCAATGAATATGCACAAATCTTTCCGTGTGCAGCAGTTGGCTGAAGAGCTGTACAACACGCTGCGTGCCAAAGGCATTGACGTGATTCTGGATGACCGTAAAGAGCGTCCAGGCGTGATGTTCGCGGATATGGAGCTGATTGGCGTGCCGCACACCATCGTAATTGGCGATCGTAATCTCGATAACGAAGAGATTGAGTACAAGGCGCGTACCGCCAGCGAGAAGCAGATGATTAAGCAACATGACATCGTCGACTTCCTGGTGAAAGCACTCAACAAGTAACGCTAAAACGCCTCCAGCCGGAGGCGTTTTTTATTGCACCTTTCCGCGCATCGCCTTCACGTTACTGCGCCGCGTTTTACCTTCCAGCCGCCTCACTTTAGAGCCGTGCGTCGGTTTGGTCGCACGCCGCACTTTTTCCACCGTGGTTAACTCCCGAATCAGATTTATCAGCCGCTGCACGGCCGCTTCCCGATTCATTTCCTGGCTGCGATGTTCCTGTGCTTTGATGATCACCACGCCTTCCGCGGTAATCAAATGATGGCTCGCCGCCAGCAGCCGCTCTTTATAAAACGGCGGCAGCGATGAGGCATGAATATCAAATCGCAGGTGAATCGCCGTCGACGTTTTATTCACATGCTGGCCACCGGCACCTTGCGCACGGATGGCACTGAGTTCCACTTCATTATCTGCAAGTGAAAGCGATCGAGACAGCACAATCATCTGTCACCTACCGTTTGGCTCGACGTTGCGTCGCGTAATAACCTGTTCATCAACTTAACCTTTTGTGCGCACGCTGAATGCATAAGACCAGCGCGAAATGTCACTTTTGCCCATTTGCTTGCATCATTCCCGTGACGACCGGGCTGATTTCGATGAAATTCCTGTGATATAGTCGCCTATCATCCAGAGTATCAACTCTGCTGAGGAGGTGTATGTGCAAAAGTATTGTGAGTTAGTTCGCCAGAAGTATGCCGAAATTGGTAGCGGCGACCTTGGGTATGTGCCAGACGCCATAGGTTGTGCGTTGAAGGCTCTCAACGATATTGCCGCTGATTCTGCGCTAAACTCTTCTCTCAGGGAACAAGCAGCGTATGCCGCTGCAAACTTATTGGTGAGCGACTATGTTGACGAATGAAGCCTACAAACCCATCAACTGCGATGATTACGACAACCTTGAACTCGCCTGCCAAAAACACTGGACGCTGTCGTTAGAGTTAAAAAACGGCGATCAGCTCAAGGCCAAAGCCGTGGACATGGTCTCACGTAAAAACGTCGAGTACCTTGCCGTCGATCTTTCAGGCGAGACCCGCGAAGTGCGGCTCGACCACATCGCCAGCTTCACACATCCTGAGCTGGGCACCGTCGTCGTCAGCGAAGACGAGTAAAACCTCTCTCGGGCGGGAATCACATCCCGCCCACCTCGCTTAAGGTTTTAACGAACTGTAATACGCCGATAAATCTGCCATATCCTGATCGCTCAATCCCGCTACAAACGCTTTCATCACTTCCGCCTGGCCGCCGCTCCGCTCGCCTTTTTTATAGGCTTGCAGTGAATGCAGCAGATAAGGCGCATGTTGCCCGGCCAGATTGGGATAGAGCGGCACCGCGCTTTTGCCCTCCGCACCGTGACACGCCATACAGCTTGCCGCTTTTTGCGCACCCGCATTCACATCGCCATCGGCCAACGCCGGCAGCGCCGCAGCGAATAACGCCGCGGCCGTCAAAAGTTTCATCATTGCTCTCCATTTTATTGTTGTGGTGACCAGATCGCCTGCCAGCCTTGCTCGTTGCTGGCTGCGCCTTCGCGGGTAATAAACAGCCCCGGCGCGCTAATTAACGTCTGGTTAAAATAAATCAACGGAATACGTTCGCGCTGCCAGGGCGCAACGCCCAGCTCTTGCCACAGCTTCTTCATCTCGCGGCCACCTGCGCGCCCCTGTATATGATAATAACCCTGCGCCTGGAAGCGGATCGTGATCGCTTCATCCGCTGCAGGCTGGCGCAGCTCGGCAATCCACGCATTCGCGTGCAGCGAACCTAAACCGGCGGGTAAATTAAGCGGCTGCGTGCGGTCTTGCCAGGTTAGCAAGTGCTGACTAAGTGAAGGCTGCGGCGGTAACCAATAGAGTTGCTGGCGATAGCGGCGCAGCTCAAAAGCGCCGAAACGCAAACAAGGTTTGGCATCTTCACGGCTGTTGATGACTTCATCGGTGATACGTTTTAATGCCTCGCGCGAAGGCATCGCGCCGCCCTGTTGAGCAATCCAACGGCGTAACAGCGCATGACGCCGCGCTTCGCTCATGTTCATTAACGGCGGGAAGTGCAGCGCGCCCTGTGCATCGCTAAGCTGCGCCAGCTGTTCCGCCAGCAACTCGTCGAGCAGTTGCTCCTGCTCGCCACAGAGCGCGGCGCTGCGTGCACTGGCGGCACTGAAGTGCGGCCAGCGCGCCTGCAGCTGCGGCAGAATCTGCTGACGCAGGAAGTTGCGGTCATAGCGGCTATCGGCGTTGCTTTCATCTTCAATCCAGCGCAGTTGATGCTCGGCAGCATAGTTTTCCAGCTGCTGACGGCTAACGTCGAGCAACGGACGCAGATGCCGATGTTCACCCACGCTGCGCTGCAGCGGCATCGCGGCCAAACCCGCCGGTCCGCTGCCGCGTTTTAACGCCAGCAGCAGCGTTTCCGCCTGATCGTCGAGGTGCTGAGCGGTAAGTAAGTGTTCACCGGGTTGCAGATGCTGAAACAGCGCCTGATAGCGTGCTTCGCGGGCAGCCGCTTCAATGCCGTTGGCGCGGCCATCAACCTGCACATGCAGCACTTCACAGGGAATCTGCCACTGCTGGCAAACTTGCTGGCAATGCAGCGCCCAGCTATCGGCATTCGGGCTAAGACCATGATGGACGTGTAACGCGCGCACGCGTAGCGCTGGCTGCTGACGTTGCCAGCAGACCAATTGATGCAGTAGCACGGTGGAATCAAGTCCGCCGCTGAACGCCAGCACATAGCCAGCGTCGGGTGTCAGCAGCGAAGCAAGATGAGATAAAGACATGAGCGCGTTCCGTCCGGGCGAGCCACCGAATTGCGGCTCGCGGCGGACGCTAGTTTACGCCTGATACAGCTCCAGCGGCAAACCATCCGGATCGGGGAAGAAGGTGCAGGCTTTACCGGTTAACGCATCGATACGAATCGGCTCACACGTCACGCCCTTCTCCGCCAGCGCCGCTATGGACTGCTCAACATCGTCAACGCAAAACGCCAGATGACGCAGGCCGCAGGCTTCCGGTCCACTAACGCGTGGCGGCGGCGAGGGGAAAGAGAACAGCTCAATGGTATAAACCCCATTCAGGCCAAGATCGCCTTTCCACGAGTCACGCTCGGCGCGGTAATATTCACCCAACAATTCAAAGCCCAGCACATCACAATAAAACGCCTTACTGCGCTGATAATCGGTGGCAATAATGGCGATGTGATGGATCTGTTTAATCTGCAGCATAGCGACTCCGGTTTTCACACAAGCCGCTTACCCTACGTGGCAAATGCGGCGATGAAAAGAGGTGATTGTCCTAAGTTAGCCTTCGTCATCTTCACGCAATACGCGCACCAGATAACGCCCATCGTCCGTCAACGTCGCACCGTGAATGTCGGTCTCGAAGCCGGGATAGTGCCGGCCGATGGTGCAGAGCATCAGCAGAAAATCGAGCACTGAACGGCTCTCTTCGGTGATCATCTCGCCCGGCATCACCACCGGCACGCCAGGCGGATACGGCAGAATCATGTTGGCGGAAATGCGCCCCACCAGCTCGCGAATATCCACCGTTTCCACCTGACCTTTTACCTGGCGCTGAAACGCCTGATGCGGCGTCATTTTCATCTCCGGCAGCACGTCGAATGCTTTCAACATCAGGCGCGGCAGATCATGTTGCAGGATCAACTGATGAATACCCTGCGCCAGCGTTTGAATGCGCATGTTGCGGTAGAAGTCGGGATCTTCAGCGTAGAGATCCGGCAGCATGTTTTTCACGCGCAGGTTGAGATCGTATGCACGCTTAAACTCCGTCAGCCCACGCAGCACGCTCATCGCTTTGGTTTTATCGATGCCGATGCTGAACAGGAACAGCAGATTGTATGGCCCGGTTTTCTCCACCACGATGCCGCGCTGATCGAGGAACTTCGCCACCAGCGCGGCTGGAATGCCCTCTTCCGCCATGTTACCGAGCTCGCTCATGCCCGGCGTCAGAATGGTGACTTTGATCGGATCGAGATACATATGATCGCGATCGGCATGGGTGAAACCGTGCCAATCCTCCTCGCCCGGCTGGATCGGCCAGCATTCGGCTTGATCGACCTGCTCCGGCTGCCAGATATCAAAGAACCAGCCGTCAGACTCTTCCCGCAAGCGTTGAATCTCACGACGGAAATGCAGCGCACGTTCAACCGAGCGGTTGATCAGTCGCTTACCCGGATTGCCGCGCAGCATCGCCGCCGCGGTTTCAATCGACGAGACAATCGCGTAGCTCGGCGAGGTGGTGGTGTGCATCATGTAGGCTTCGTTGAAGGTGTGCTCGTCGTAATCGCCTTTGATGTGAATCAGCGAAGCCTGCGAGAACGCCGCTAACAGTTTGTGCGTCGATTGCGTTTCATAAATCACTTTGCCGGGAATACGATCGCCGCTCATGCCGCTTTTACCGGCATAGATCGGATGGAAATTGGTGTACGGCACCCACGCAGAATCAAAGTGGATCGATGGCACATCCAGCGTCTGTTTGATGAACTGCGTGTTGTACAGCAGGCCATCGTAGGTTGAGTTGGTGATCACCGCATGCACCGGCCAGCTAGCGCGCGGCGTGGCGTTGACCTTTTGCTGGATGTTGTCACGCGTAAACTCGCGCTGCGGAATGCCGCCCAGAATGCCCAGTGCGTTGCGCGTCGGTTTCAGCCAGATTGGGATGATGTCGCTCATCATCAGCAAATGGGTCAGCGATTTATGGCAGTTGCGGTCAATCAGCACCGTGCTACCCGCAGGCGCCGCATACATGCCGACGATTTTATTCGAGGTCGAGGTGCCGTTAGTCACCATGTAGCTTTGCTCAGCGCCAAAGGTGCGCGCAACGTACTCCTCCGCTTCCAGATGCGGGCCGGTGTGATCGAGCAATGAACCCAATTCCGTGACCGAGATCGAGACATCCGCTTTTAAGGTGTTCGAGCCAAAGAAGTCATAAAACAGGCTGCCCACCGGGCTTTTCTGGAAAGCGCTGCCGCCCATGTGACCCGGCGTGCAGAAGGTGTATTTGCCCTCTTTGACGTAGGTGAACAACGCTTTAGTTAGCGGCGGCGTGATGTTATCGATGTACTCATCGGTGTACTGACGAATATGCAGCGCGATGTCATCGGCAGCGCTCAGGGCATACTCGAAGAAGTGCAGCGCCATGCGCATCTCGTTGATGCTGACATCCATCTGCGAATGGGTGTTGATGAAGGCATACAGCGGCAGATATTCATTAAGCTGATTGATCTCGCTACACAGCGCCAGACTGTAATCGTCCCAGTCAAAAATCACACCGCAGATACGCGGATTGTGTTCAATCAACTTCAGCAGGTCGCTGGCATTATTGGGGTAAACGGTTTGGAAGCCTTGCAGCTTGAGGGCAGCATCCAGTTCGCGAATAGGCTCATCTTTGTAGAAAGCGCCGTGCGGTCCCATGATCGCAATAATATTCAATGCTCACCTCCTGTGGTGTTGTGGCACTGAATAAGGATAGCGAAAAGCGCGCGTGGATAAACCTGGAATGCTCTGCTGTTGAGTGATTGCAACCGAATGCTAATGCACCAGAAAAGCCACGATCAAGCCAAAGGGGACAGGAAAGACCAGCCCGAAGAGCAAAGCGTCCGAGCCATGGATGGCGAGGCCGATCTGCATGGATGCAGTTATTCTTTGCGATCGGGCTGGTCTTTTCTGGAACTTGCACCGGAGTCACAGCGAAATCGTCGAACCAGGTAGCCATGGATGGCTGATCAGAATGGTGTTCGTTCGACATAAAAAAAGCGGACCGGGGTCCGCTTCTTGCTTAGCTCTGATGTATCAAGCGTAGCCGTAGTTCATCAGGCGCTGATAGCGACGGTTGAGCAACTCTTCGGTGCTCAGCACATCGAGATCGGCCAGATCGGCCAGCAGTTGCTGCTTAAGAGAAGCCGCCATATCTACCGGCTGACGATGCGCGCCGCCCAGCGGCTCAGGAATGATGGAATCGATCAGCTTCAGCTCTTTCAGACGCTCAGCTGTGATACCCATCGCTTCGGCAGCCAGCGGAGCTTTGTCGGCGCTTTTCCACAGGATCGACGCACAACCTTCCGGTGAAATCACCGAATAGGTGCTGTATTGCAGCATATTGACTTTGTCGCCCACGCCGATTGCGAGCGCACCACCGGAACCGCCTTCGCCGATTACGGTACAAATCACCGGAATTTTCAGGCCAGACATTTCACGCAGGTTGCGTGCGATCGCTTCTGACTGACCGCGCTCTTCTGCACCCACGCCCGGATAAGCTCCCGGCGTATCGATGAAGGTGATCAGCGGCATCTTAAAGCGTTCAGCCATTTCCATCAGACGCAGCGCTTTGCGATAGCCTTCTGGTGCCGGCATACCGAAGTTACGACGAATTTTCTCTTTGGTTTCGCGACCTTTCTGATGACCAATGATCATCACTGGACGACCGTCAAGACGGGCAATACCGCCGACAATCGCTTTATCATCGGCATAAGCACGATCGCCAGCCAGTTCGTCGAAATCATCAAACGCGTTGCGGATATAGTCCAGTGTATAAGGACGCAGCGGATGACGCGCGAGTTGCGCCACTTGCCATGCGCCTAAATCGGAGAAGATTTTACGGGTCAGCTCAACGCTTTTTTCGCGTAAACGCTGCACTTCCTCATCCAAATTAATATCGTGTTTCTCATCCGAACGGCCAATCGATTTTAACGAGTCGATTTTCGCTTCAAGCTCTGCGATTGGCTGTTCAAAATCCAGGTAATTAAGACTCATAATGTTCCTGTTTTAGTCAAACTCCAGTTCCACCTGCTCCGATCCTACTAACGACCGCAAATCGTTGAGTAAACGATCGCTGGGCGAAATACGCCACGCTGCACCAAAGCGTAGCTTCGCTCGCGCATCGGCTCTCTGATAGTAGAGATGCACCGGAATGGTCCCGGAACGATGAGGCTCCAGAGACTGGCGGAGACGGTTTAAAAGCTGGTCATCAATTTGCCTGTCCGTCAGCGAGATAGCAAGTCCGCGCGCGTATTTTTCCCGCGCTTCGTCGATGTCCATCACTTCTCGAGCGGTCATTTTAAGGCCACCGCTAAAGTCATCAAAGCTGACCTGTCCACTGACGATCAGGATACGGTCCTTCTCCAGCAACTGCTGGTATTTATCTAACGCATCGGTAAATAACATCACTTCAAGACGACCAGAACGATCGTCAATGGTACAAATACCAATTCGGTTGCCGCGTTTAGTGACCATCACACGGGCGGCAATCACCAGCCCCGCCGCGACGGTTACTTTACCACGATCTGTCGGATGCATGTCTTTCAGCCGCATGCCGCCGACGTAACGCTCGATTTCTTTCAAATACTGGTTAATCGGATGGCCGGTAAGATAGAGACCCAAAGTCTCACGTTCGCCATCCAGTTGAATTTGTTCCGGCCACGGCGTGATGCTGGCGTAGGATTTCTCTACCTGCTCTGGCTCTTCGGCCAGCACGCCAAACATATCGGCCTGGCCGATGGCTTCGGCTTTAGCATGCTGATCGGCCGCTTTTAATGCATCGCCGAGTGCACTCATCAAAGCCGCGCGATGCGGGCCGAGACGATCGAATGCGCCCGACATGATCAGTTTTTCCATTACGCGACGGTTGATCTTTTTGGTGTCGGTGCGCGCACAGAGATCAAACAACTCTTTGAAGTAGCCGCCTTCATTACGCGCATCAATGATCGCTTCGATCGGGCCCTCACCCACGCCTTTGATCGCGCCGATGCCGTAAACGATCTCGCCTTCGTCATTGACGTGGAACGGATACAAACCGGAGTTGATGTCTGGCGGCAACACTTTGAGGCCCATGCGCCAGCATTCGTCGACCAGGCCAACCACTTTCTCGGTGTTATCCATATCAGCGGTCATTACGGCCGCCATGAACTCTGCCGGATAGTGCGCTTTCAGCCACAGCGTTTGATAAGAAACCAGCGCGTAAGCGGCGGAGTGCGACTTGTTAAAGCCATAACCGGCAAATTTTTCTACCAGATCGAAGATTTTCATCGACAGCTCACCGTCGACGCCCATCTTCTCCGCGCCGTCCCGGAACACCGAACGCTGCTTCGCCATCTCTTCGGGTTTCTTTTTACCCATCGCACGACGCAGCATGTCCGCACCGCCCAGCGTGTAGCCAGACAGCACCTGCGCAATCTGCATCACCTGTTCCTGATACAGAATGATGCCGTAGGTCGGCTCCAGCACCGGCTTCAGGGTTTCGTGCTGCCACTGAATATCCGGATAAGAGATCTCTTCGCGACCGTGCTTACGGTCAATGAAGTTATCTACCATGCCCGATTGCAGCGGTCCCGGACGGAATAGCGCAACCAGTGCGATCATATCTTCGAAGCAGTCAGGCTTCAGACGTTTGATCAGATCTTTCATGCCGCGCGATTCAAGCTGGAACACCGCCGTGGTTTCCGAGCGCTGCAGCATATCAAAGCTTTTCTTGTCATCCAGCGGAATGGCGGCGATATCAATCGGTGGCAAACCCTGCTTTTCACGGCGCGGGTTAATCATCTTCAGCGCCCAGTCGATGATGGTAAGCGTACGCAGGCCAAGGAAGTCAAACTTCACCAGCCCGGCATATTCCACGTCATTCTTATCAAACTGGGTAACCGGGAATTGCCCGTTTTCATCGCAGTACAGCGGCGCAAAATCGGTGATTTTGGTCGGCGAAATCACCACACCACCGGCGTGTTTACCGGCGTTACGCGTGACACCTTCCAGTTTGCGCGCCATGTCGATCAGCGCTTTCACCTCTTCATCAGCCTCGTAGATCTCCGGCAGCTGCGGTTCAGCCAGGAAGGCTTTCTCCAGCGTCATGCCCGGATCCGGCGGGATCAGTTTCGAGATACGATCAACAAAACCGTACGGATGGCCGAGTACGCGTCCCACATCGCGGATGACCGCTTTCGCCGCCATGGTACCGAAGGTGATGATCTGCGATACCGCATCGCGTCCATACATATCGGCCACGTGATCGATCACCTGATCGCGCTTCTCCATGCAGAAGTCAACGTCAAAGTCAGGCATCGAAACACGTTCCGGGTTCAGGAAACGTTCGAACAGCAGGTCAAACTCCAGCGGATCGATATCGGTGATTTTCAGCGCATACGCCACCAATGAACCGGCACCCGAACCGCGGCCTGGGCCGACGGGAATGCCGTTGTCCTTCGACCACTGAATAAACTCCATCACGATCAGGAAGTAGCCCGGGAAGCCCATCTGGTTGATAACAGTGAGTTCAATCTCCAGACGTTCATCATATTCCACGCGTTTTTCTGCGCGCACCGCCGGATCCGGGAAGAGGAATTCCATACGCTCTTCCAGGCCTTCACGTGACTTCGCCACGAGGAAGTCTTCAGTGCTCATGTCACCGGTGGGGAACTGCGGCAGGAAATATTCGCCGAGGCGCACCGTCACGTTACAGCGCTTAGCAATCTCTACGCTATTTTCCAGCGCTTCCGGAATGTCCGAGAACAGCTCGCACATCTCCTCTTCACTGCGCATATATTGCTGAGGACTGTAGTTGCGTGGACGCTTGGGATCGTCCAGCGTATAGCCGTCATGAATTGCGACGCGGATTTCATGCGCATCAAAATCTTCTTCATTCAGGAAGCACACTTCGTTGGTGGCAACGACGGGAATGCCTTCGGCCACCGCCAGCTCGACGGCGGCATGCAGATACGCTTCTTCATCGGCGCGACCGGTGCGCATCAATTCCAGGTAATAACGATTCGGGAAGTGTTCCTGATAAAAGCTTAAACACTGCGCCACCATTGCGCTATTGCCGCGCAGCAGACTGCGGCCCACGTCGCCGCGACGTCCGCCAGACAGCAGAATCAGGCCTTCGCCCAGCTCCAGCAGCCAGTCGCGATCGATGATTGGGCCCGCAATGCCGTAACCGCGCTGATATGCACGTGAAATCAGCAAGGTCAGGTTTTGATAACCGGTGTTATTGGCCGCCAGCAGCGTTAACTGTGTCAGCTCATCGCCCATCAATTCGCTGGCAACCTGGAAGTCAGCACCAATAATCGGCTTGATCCCCGCGCCGTGTGCGCTACCGTAAAAACGCACCAGCCCGCACAGGTTGATGTAATCGGTAATGGCAATCGCCGGCATGCCCAGCGCAGCCGCCTTCTTGACTAAGGGTCCGGTTTTCGCCAGACCATCAACCATGGAGTAATCACTGTGGACGCGCAGATGTATAAAACGAGGTTCAGCCATATCAGTTTCCGGTTAAAACAGCGTCAGGCTATTAAAGCGTAGTTGGCTGGCGGGCTGCCAGCACATCGGCATCAATCAAGGCGTTACGCACCGGCGCAAAGCTGCGACGATGATGAGGTGTGGCGCCGTGCTGCGTCAGCTTTTCCATGTGCAGCGCGGTTGGATAGCCTTTGTGTTGCGCAAAGCCATATTGCGGGAACAGCAGATCCAGTTCGGCCATTTCACGATCGCGCGTGACTTTGGCGATGATCGAGGCGGCACTGATCGCTTGCACCAGGCTATCACCCTTCACCACCGCCTGCGAGGGCATCGGCAGCGCCGGGCAACGGTTACCATCGATCAGTACGAAGTCCGGTACAATGTGCAAACCCGCGACCGCGCGCTGCATCGCCAGCATAGTAGCGTGCAGAATATTGAGCTGATCGATCTCCTCTGGCTCGGCACGACCAAGGCTCCAGGCCAGCGCCTTTTCTTTGATCTCGTCATACAGCGCCAGACGACGCTTCTCGGAGAGCTTTTTCGAGTCGGCCAGTCCGGCAATCGGGTTGGCGGGATCGAGGATCACCGCCGCCGTGACCACGGCGCCAACCAGCGGGCCGCGCCCTACTTCATCAACGCCAGCAATCCGCTGCGCGTTGGGATAGATAAATTCAGCCATTGATAATCTCCAGTACCGCATCCGCCGCCTGCTCATCGGCATTCCAGCGAATCTGTTGATGCAGTTCGGTGAAGGTTTTCAGTAGCGCTTCGCGCTCCGGGCCCGCGTGCAGCAACGGCTCCAGCGCCGCGGCGAGCGCGTCGGGCTGGCATTCGTCCTGCAGCAATTCTTTCACCAGCTCGCGACCGGCCAGCAGATTTGGCAGGGAAACGTACGGCGTTTTTACCAGACGTTTTGCCAGCCAAAAAGTAGACGGCTTCATGCGATAACCGACCACCATCGGGCATTTCGCCAGCATGCACTCCAGCGCGGCGGTGCCAGACGCAAGAATAGCGGCATCGCTGGCCAGCATCGCCTGACGGCCTTTGCCATCCAGCAAATGCATCGGCAGTTCTGGCGCAACTTGCGCTTTGATCTGCTCAAACTGCGCGCGGCGTTTGGCGTTCACCAGCGGCACCACGATTTCCAGCGTGGGATAGCGCTGACGCAACAGCTGCGCGGCGCGCAGGAAATCGGCGCTGAGCATTTCCACTTCGGCAACGCGACTGCCCGGCAACAAGCCAAGGCAAATCGCCTCGTCAGCAATGCCTAACTCGCGGCGCGCCGCCAGCTTATCGGGCTGCAGCGGCATCGCATCAGCCATGGTGTGGCCGATAAAGCGGCACGGCACGTTAAAGCGATCGTAAAACGCTTTTTCAAACGGCAGGAATGCCAGCACCAGATTGGTGTTGCGGCCGATTTTGAAAACGCGCTTTTGACGCCATGCCCAAACCGAAGGGCTGACGTAATGAATGGTGCGAATGCCCGCGCGCTTGAGGCGACCTTCCAGCGTGATGTTGAAATCCGGCGCATCAATGCCCACGAACACATCCGGCTTGAGTTCGGTGAAGCGCTGTGTCAGGTCACGACGAATTTTCAGCAGACGCCGCAGGCGTCCCAGCACTTCGACGATGCCCATCACCGCCAGCTCTTCCATCTCATACCAGGCTTCGCAGCCTTCGGCCTGCATCAGCGGACCGGCCACGCCAACAAAGCGCGCATCAGGATGGCGCGCTTTTAACGCACGGATGAGACCTGCACCAAGAATATCGCCGGAGGTTTCTCCGGCGACCAGGGCAATCGTTAGGGGACGCGCTGACATGGATTAACGAATCAATCCACGCGTTGAACGGGCAAAGAAGTCATAGAAAGGCTGCACTTCGCTGTGTTGTTTCGCCAGCTCTTCAATCTCTGGTTTCACTTCATCCAGCGTTTTGCCGCTGCGGTACAGCAGTTTGTACGCGTTGCGTATGGCATGCAGCGCTTCTTTGCTAAAGCCACGACGCTTCAGACCTTCGATGTTGATACCGTATGGCGTTGCGTGGTTGCCCTGCGCAATGACATAAGGCGGCACATCCTGCGCGACGCCTGAACAACCGCCAACCATCACGTGAGCACCAATGGTGCACCACTGATGTACCGCCGTCATGCCGCCGATAATCGCAAAATCATCAACGGTGACGTGACCGCCCAGCGTGGCATTGTTAGCAAAGATGCAGCGATTGCCGATCACGCAGTCATGCGCGATGTGAGCATTCACCATCAGCAGGTTATCGCTGCCGACTTTAGTCACATTGCCGCCCTGTGTGGTGCCACGATGAATGGTGACGCTCTCGCGGATGCGGTTACGATCGCCAATTTCAACGCGCGTCGGTTCGCCCGCATATTTCAGGTCCTGATTCACTTCACCGATGGAAGCGAACTGGTAGATCTGATTGTCTTTGCCGATACGCGTGTGGCCGTTCACCACCACGTGCGATTTGAGTACGGTTCCTTCACCAATTTCCACATTAGCGCCGATAAAGCAGAACGGGCCGATATGAACATTGGCGCCGATGACGGCACCCTCTTCAATGACAGAACTGGGATGGATATTGGCGGTTGAATCAATCACTTATTATGCCTCCCGGCTACGGGCACACATCATGGTCGCTTCACAGACAATTTTGCCGTCCACGGTCGCCACGCCTTTAAAGCGCGTCAGACCACGACGGGTTTTCTCGAAGGTCACTTCCATGATCATCTGATCGCCCGGCACAACCGGACGTTTGAAACGGGCTTCATCGATACCAGCGAAGTAATAGAGTTCGCCTGGTTCCAGTTTCCCAACGCTTTTGAACGCCAGAATACCGGTCGCTTGCGCCATCGCTTCCAGGATCAGAACGCCTGGGAAAATCGGCTTACCAGGGAAATGTCCCTGGAAAAACGGTTCGTTAACAGAAACGTTCTTCACCGCGCGCAGATATTTATGCTCTTCAAAATCCAGCACGCGATCAACCAGCAAGAAAGGATAGCGGTGTGGCAGCAGTTCTAAAATCTCTTCAATTTTCAGAGTATGCGTTTCAGTAGTCAAAATACTCTTCCTGTCCTAAAAATCTGATGGCAACAATAACACGGCCTGCACCGATCAAAATGATCTTCCGCAGGCCGCAAATTAGTTCGGGGCGTTTCGCTTTCTTACGATACCTGCTGCCATTCTCGGGTTACCGAAGGTGGAAGAAAGTACACTTCTTGTTATGAAAGCGAGTAGCGTGGGATGCGTTTAGTCGTCTTTACCGACCTTACGTTCGATGGCTTTTAAGCGTTTGCTTATTTCATCGATGTTCATCACCAGCGCTGCTGTTTTACGCCAGGTTTTGTTGGGTTGCAGTGGAATACCCGACGAATATACGCCTGGCTCTGTGATCGGGCGCATTACCATGCCCATGCCCGTTACGGTCACTTTGTCACAGATTTCCATATGGCCGTTAATGACGCTGGCGCCGCCAATCATACAGTAACGTCCAATCTTCAGACTACCCGCCATGATCACACCACCCGCAACAGCGGTGTTATCACCAATCACGACGTTGTGCGCAATCTGACACTGGTTATCTATGATAACACCATTGCCGATCAGAGTGTTATCCAGCGCGCCGCGATCGATGGTAGTACAGGCACCAATTTCAACCCGATCACCAATCACGACGGTACCCAGCTGCGGGATTTTCACCCAATTGCCGCGATCGTTAGCATACCCGAAACCATCAGCACCAATGACGGTGCCGGACTGAATCAGACAATCCTGACCAATCTGGATTTCGTGATAAATCGTGACGTTAGCCCACAAACGTGAGCCGCGACCGATACGCGTCTGCTTACCAACAAAACATCCTGCGCCAATAACGACGTCGTCACCCAGCTCTACGCCAGACTCGATCACCGCATTTGCGCCTACCGAAACGTTGTTACCCAGCTTAGCCGTTGCATCGATCACCGCGCTGGGCGCGATATTCTGCGCGGGCTGCGGCGTTGTGTCCAGCAGTTGTGCCATGCGGGCATAAGTCAGGTAAGGATTTTTCACCACCAGGGCGGCCGTTTTACACCACTCCAGATCCGCTTCCGTCAGCACCACGGCTGAAGCCTGGATAGTAGCGAGCTGCTCGCGGTAGCGGCTGTTTGCAAGAAAAGTGATTTGGCCAGTTGTGGCGGATTGCATAGAAGCAATGCCGGAGATGACGATATCGCCATCTCCGTGCAATTCTGCATCCAACTGCTGGGCTAAATCAGCCAGTCGAATTGATGACATCAATTATTTAACCTGTTTTACAACGTCAGCAGTGATGTCTTTAGCATCAGAAGAAGAGTACAGCACGGCCTGAGAGTCCAGAACCAGATCGTAACCTTCGCTTTTCGCTACAGACTGAACAGCGGTCTGGATTTTAGCCAGCAGCTTGTTACGCTCCTGCATCTGACGAGTTTGGTTGTCTTTGTCAAAAGCCTGTGCTTTTTGTTCAAAGGCAGCACGCTCAGAAGAGATTTGCTTCTCTTTCTTGGTGCGGTCGCTCGCTTTCATGGTCGATGCATTACGCTGCAGATCCTGAATTTCTTGCTGGATCTTCTGCTGCTGAGACTGGAGGTCAGAGGCGCGGCTCTGGAATTCACCTTCAAGCTGTTTAGCAACAGCGGCACGCTGCGGAGACTGCTGGAAAACCTGGCTCAGGTTAACGACGGCAACTTTATCAGCCGCTTGGGCACCCGCAGAAGCAGCTAATGCAACACCCAGAGCAGCAGCACAGAACAACTTTTTCACTATAAACTCCTTACCTCAACGTGTGTGTTTGCAGCGTGCCGCATTATCAGGCAGCACGCGTGCAAGACGGTATTTTCACTTCCCTGCTCAGAGCCTTACCAGGTTTTACCAATGTTAAACTGGAATTGCTCTGACTTGTCTCCCTCGACTTTCTTCATCGGCTGGGCGTATGAGAAGACCAGCGGTCCTAGCGGTGACATCCACTGTAGTGCCACACCGGCAGAGACGCGAATGTTATTAGGATCGCTGTAATCTGGCACACCCGCCGCGCGTGTTTCCGCAGTGTTCTGCCATTTGGTATCCCAAACGGTACCGGCATCCATAAACACCGAGGTACGCACGGAATTCGCATATTTCTCGCTCAGGAACGGCGTTGGCGTAATCAGCTCCAGGCTGGCAATCGCCATGGCGTTACCACCGACCGCATCGTCCGACTTACAGACGCCGTTTGGATCAGAGATATTACAGTTTGACGAGCCATCGTTCAGGTACGCAGCTTTAGGACCAATGGTGTTGGACTGGAAGCCACGAACCGTGCTCGAACCACCGCCGTAGAAGTTCTCATAGAACGGCATCTCTTTTCCATTAAGTCCGTCACCATATCCTACACGGCCACGGCCTAACACCACCCACGTACCATCGCGGTTCAGCGGCACATATTGCTGACTATCCAATGTTGCTTTATAGAACGCATTATCAGAGCCTGGAATCGTCACTTTACCGTTCAGGTTGGTACGGTTACCGCGCGTAGGGAAGAAGCCGCGGTCTAAAGTGTTATAGGTCCAACCGTAGTTGAAGGTGAAATCATCTGCAGAGAAATCACCGTCATCGTTCAAGCCCTGATGGCGACCGACCGAATCCAGATAACGCCACATCGCAACCTGAGGACGCATGTTGGACAGGTCGTTATGCACATAACCTAAACCAACACGCAGCGTGTTATTTTCATTGACCGGGAAGCCCAGCGTACCGTCGAGACCATAACTTTTGTTGGTATAGTCAGACAGATCCGCGTTATCGGCTTTAAAGTCGTTGTAGAACAAACGACCGCCAAGGCTCACGCCGTCGACCGTGAAGTACGGATCGGTCAGTGAGAACTCAGCATAGGTCTGGTAATCGTTTTTGGTACCGCTGATGCCAACAGTGTTACCGGTGCCGAGCCAGTTTTCCTGGGTCACGCCCACCTGGAAGCTGACGCCACTTTCAGTACCGTAACCGACACCAAAGTTGAAAGTACCGGTGTTACGCTCTTTCACCTTGTAGACCACATCAACCTGATCCGGCGCACCCGGAACACGTTGCGTATCCACATCCACGGTTTCGAAGTAACCGGTACGATTCAGACGCTCTTTACCCTGATCGACGAGGTCGCTGCCCAACCAGGCACCTTCCATCTGACGCATTTCACGGCGCAGTACGGAATCTTTTGAGGTGTCGTTACCTTCGAAGCGCACTTTACGCACGTAGTAACGGTTGCCCGCATCCACGTTGATGTGCAGCTTGACGGTTTTGTCAGCATCGTTGATTTCTGGCTGCGTCATTACGCGCGGATAGGCGTAACCGTAGCGACCCAGCAATTTCTTGATGTCATCTTCCATCTGGGTGACTTTGGTGCCGTTATACAGCTCACCCGATGGAATCCTGGTCATCTTTTCGATTTCAGCAGAATGGCCCGCCATGCTACCGTTCACAATCACGCCGGCAATCTTGTACTGATCGCCTTCGTTGATGTTCACGGTGATATAGATGCCTTTCTTATCTGGCGTCAGGCTCACCTGCGTGGAATCAATGTTGAAACGCGCATAACCACGATCCAGATAGAAGCTGCGTAGGGTTTCGAGATCGCCCGCTAACTTCTGTTTCTGGTATTTACGATCGCCCACCACGTTCCACCATGGCACTTCGTCACGCAGTGAGAAGCGCGAGATCAGTTCGTCAGAGGTAAATGCTTTATTACCGACGATGTTGATCTGCTGGATCTGCGCTGAAACGCCTTCCTGGAAGACGAATTTCAGATCCACACGGTTGCGCGGCAGCGGCGTAGCAATCGCTTTGACGCTGGCGGTGTATTTACCGACGCTATAGTAGAAGTCTTCCAGACCCTTCTCGATTGAAGAGAGCGTGGTGCGGTCCAGCGCTTCGCCAACGCGCACGCCAGACGCTTCGAGGTTCTGTTTCAGCTGATCTTCTTTCACCGCTTTGTTGCCGGAGAAAGTGATGTTGGCAATGGTTGGACGCTCTTTCACCTGAACAATCAGGGTTGTACCGTCACGCAGAACCTGCACATCTTCAAAGTTACCGGTGGCGAACAGTGAGCGAATGGTGTTTCTGACATCATCGTCATTCACCGTATCACCGACACGTACCGGCATGCTGAGCAGAGCCGCGCCGACGGCGACTCGCTGGAGACCTTCGAAATGAATGTCCTTCACTACGAAATCGTCTGCACCGTAAACGGTGGCGCTGCTAAACAGCAGCGACGCTATGAGCAACTTTTTCATCGCCATCGTTGTTATGCGTTTTCCTAACACATCCCGCGCCTGTATGCGTTCCAGCTATTACAGACGTGAGAAATCATTGAAAAGTGCAAGCCCCATTAACAGCACTAGCAATATTGAGCCAATGCGATAACTAAAGTCCTGAACTCGCTCGGACACCGGTCCACCTTTGATCTTTTCGATCGCCAGAAAGAGCAGATGACCACCATCTAAAACCGGCAGAGGGAACAGGTTAATGATGCCCAGGTTGACGCTGATCAGCGCCAGGAACATCAGGTAATAAATCACCCCGTACTCAGCTGATAACCCGGCACCCTGCGCGATCGAAATCGGCCCGCTCAGGTTATTCAGCTTCACATCCCCGATTATCAACTTGCCCAGCATGGAGACTGTTAGCTTCATCAACTGCCAGGTTTTTACACTGGCTTCGCCGATCGCCGCAAAAGGTCCATACTGCCTTACCGTTTTGTACTCATCAGGCAGCGGAATCACACGCGGGATGACACCCGCGAAGCCTTCCGCTTCATTGCCCGGTTTCGCTTCCGGCGTTAACGTCAACGCCACAGGTTCGCCGTTGCGCTCGATATCTAGCGCCATGTTTTTACCCGGATTATCCCGCACCTGTGCCGCAAAAGCCTGCCACTGTGACAATGGCTGACCATCGACTTTAACGATCCTATCGCCCGCTTGCAAACCAGCATTGCTTGCCGGTGAGTTTGCCTGAACTTCGGCTAAGGTCGTTTCAATCTGCGGCCCACGTGGACGAATACCTAAAGCGACCACCGGATCCTGTTTATCAGGCTCAAATTGCCAATCGCGCAAATTTAATTGCTTTTGCTGCGTGGCTTCTTCGCCAAATTGCGAGACGGTAAGCGTGGCATCGCTGTCGCCGATTTTACCGATCAGCGCCATACGCACAGCATCCCAATCAGGCGTTTCGATACCATCTACCGCTTTAAGTTCCATGCCGGAGGTAATTTGCGCTTCGGCAGCGACGGAACCGTTCAGAATTTCACCAACCACAGGACGCACACCTGGCACGCCGTGAATAAACACGACCCAGTAAGCAAAGATGGCGAAGATGAAGTTGGCGATAGGACCGGCTGCGATAATCGAAGCACGCTGCAGCACGGTTTTGTTGTTGAAGGCTTGATGACGCAGCTCGGCGGGAACGCTTTCAACGCGTTCGTCGAGCATTTTGACGTAGCCGCCAAGAGGGATCAGCGCGATGACATATTCGGTGCCCTGACGATCGCTGCGACGCCACAGCGCTTTACCAAAGCCAATCGAGAAACGTTCAACTTTAACACCGCAGCGGCGCGCCACCCAGAAATGGCCAAACTCGTGCACGGTAATTAGCACGCCAAGCGCCACGATAAAGGCGGCAAAACTCCAGAGTATACTCAACATCGCCAGCTATCCTCAGAGGGTGCGAAACACCAACAGCAGCAGGCAGGCAAACACCGGCACCGCAGCAGTCAGGCTATCAATACGATCGAGAATACCACCGTGCCCCGGAATCAAGTTACCGCTGTCTTTAATGCCCGCTTCACGCTTGAACATACTTTCAGTCAGGTCGCCCAATACCGATGCCAGCGTCGCAATCACCGCACAGATAATTAGCGTGCCCGGCGCCACCGAAAGCGGTGCCAGCAGAGCAAACAGCCAGGCGATAATGGCAGATGACAATAGGCCGCCGAAGAAACCTTCCCAGGTTTTACCCGGAGAGACTTTCGGTGCCAGCTTGTGTTTGCCAAACAGGCGACCAAACATGTAAGCACCGGAATCTGCGCCCCAGACAAGGAACATCACGAACAGCAGCCACCATGCGCCGGCGAAATGGTCAGTATCGTAATGATACTGACGCAGCGCCATCATGCCCCAGAAGAACGGAATCAAGGTGAGCACGCCAAACAGCAGGCGCAGCGTACGTGAGTGACGCCACAACGCGGCAGAAGCGGGATAGAACAGTACTAAGATGAGCGCGACAATCCACCACAACAGCGATGCCCAGAGCGAGCCTTCCATCTGGAATTGGTGCAGATTGCGTTGATAGGGTTCAAGGGTAAAGAGCATCGCGGACAGCAACAGGCCGCAAAGCACGGCCAGCCAGATACGTTGCTGACGCGTTTTCATGCCGGCAAACTGCCCCCATTCCCAGGCGGCAAGCATGCAGATGATGATAGTGATAATCGCAAAACCGGACAGGGGTAACCAGAACAGTGCAGCGATCACCAGCGGAATCAAAATTAACGCGGTAATCAGACGAGACTTCAGCAAAGGTTACCCCCAAATTGCTTAGGCGCCGCCTGGTGCAGTACCGCCATAGCGTCGCTCCCGCGTAGAGAATGCATTCAGTGCACCTTCAAAAACGTTTTCATCAAAATCAGGCCAAAGAACATCGGTAAACCAAAACTCAGCATAGGCGATTTGCCACAGCAGGAAGTTGCTAATCCGATGCTCTCCCCCGGTCCTTATCACTAAATCCACTGGCGCCAGCTCCTGCATACACAGATACGGAGCCAGGCTTTCTTCGGTAATCTGGTCAGGACGCAGTAAACCTTCCTGAACCTGTTCGGCCAATTTTCTGGCACCCTGGATAATATCCCAACGGCCGCCATAGTTGGCAGCAATGTTTAGGGTCAGTCCATTATTTTGCTGAGTCAGTTCCTCGGCGCGGCGAATGCGTTCCTGAATTCGGTTATTGAAACGACTGATATCGCCAATAATGCGCAGACGCACATTGTGTTTGTGCAGGCTTTTGACTTCGCTGTCGAGCGCCCAGACAAACAACTCCATTAACGCTGTCACTTCCTGAATCGGACGGCTCCAGTTTTCACTGCTGAACGCATAAAGCGTGAGCGCTTCCAGTTTATGGCTAACCGCAAAGCTGACAGCCCGGCGTACTGATTTTACCCCGGCTTTGTGGCCTGAAATACGCAGTTTGCCCTGATTTTTTGCCCAGCGACCATTACCATCCATAATGATGGCCACGTGACGTGGCGTGCAGTACGACTCGTCATCGATTGTGTTGTGATTGTTGGACGACATAACGCGTAATAATTCCTTTCATCAGAAATGCTGTGGTTTCTGAATACATTGCGCCTGCAGCAAACTCCGGCAAACACGCCAGATGACATCGAAACAATGTCGGCTGTGAAACGCGAGCGAGCGACTATACCATTTTCACCCAGAGCGAACAAATAGCGGGAACTATCAACCTGCTAAACGAAAGCGCGGTAACAATTCATTGGCACGCACGCGCGCTAACCGATCGATCTCCATCACCTCGTCAATGCTGCCCGGCTCCTGACAACTCAGGGACGCCAGCACTTCGCTGTTGATGGCGGCAATATCGGTAAAGCGAATCTGGTGCTGCAGAAAAGCTGCCACCGCCACTTCATTCGCTGCATTCAGCGATGTCGTAGCGGCCTGACCTGTGGCACAGGCATCAATCGCAAGCTTCAGGCAGGGATAGCGCTCGTAGTCCGGCTCGGAAAACGTCAACGACTTCATGCGCGTGAAGTCGAGCGGCGTTACGCCCGCAGAAATACGTGCTGGCCATGCCATGCTGTGCGCAATAGGCGTCCGCATATCCGGAGAGCCCAGTTGCGCCAGCACGCTGCCGTCGCAATAACGCACCATCGAATGGATAACCGACTGCGGATGCAGGATCACCTCCATCTGCGCGTCAGTCGCATTAAACAGCCAGCGGGCTTCAATGTATTCAAGACCTTTATTCATCATGGTGGCCGAATCAACGGAGATTTTACGCCCCATTGACCAGTTCGGATGCGCACAAGCCTGATCCGGCGACATACCGGCTAAATCCGCTAATGGCGTGTCACGAAAAGGACCACCCGATCCCGTAAGGAGAATCGACTCGATGCCGTTTCCCCGCAGATCAGCGTACCCCAACTGATGCTGTATGGAAGCGGGTAAACTCTGAAAAATGGCGTTGTGCTCGCTATCGACCGGCAGCAATTGCACCTGATGTTGGCGTACCGCCTCCATAAACAGACGGCCGCATGTGACAAGCGACTCTTTGTTGGCCAGCAGCACGGTTTTACCGGCGCGAATCGCCGCCATGGTGGGCTGTAAACCTGAGGCGCCAACAATCGCCGCCATCACCTGATCCACGTCATCCAGCGCGGCTAATTCGCAGGCTGCCTGAACGCCGGAGAGCACTTCGGTATTAACGTTGAGTGCTTTCAGTCGCTCACGCAGCGCTTGTGCGGAAGTCTCATCGGACATCGCGGCATAGCGCGGTTGGAATTGCAGGCATTGTTCAGCCATCAACGCCACATTCTGGCCAGCCACCAGCGCGGTCACCTGATAAAGTTCAGGATTGGCGGCAATCACCGCCAGCGTGCTGGTACCAATGGAGCCGGTCGATCCCAGCAGAGTTAATCGCTTCATCATGCTATCCCTGTGAAGTCGTGGAGAGTGTCCGCAACAGCGCCAGACACAATGTAAAACGCCGCCAGAGTCGAACACGTCTCGTCTCTGAACGGCGTTTTGAAAAGCAGTTGATGGAATTAGAAGTCCATCAGTTCCTTTTCTTTATCGGCCAATGCGGCATCAACACTCTTGATGTGCGCATCGGTCATTTTCTGGATCTCGTCCTGCGTACGACGTTCGTCGTCTTCGCTGATCTCTTTGTCTTTCAGCAGCGCTTTGATCTTATCGTTGGCGTCACGGCGGACGTTACGCACGGAAACACGGCCCTGCTCTGCTTCGCCACGTACGATCTTGATCAGGTCTTTACGACGCTCTTCGGTCAGCGCTGGCAGCGGCACACGAATATCGCTACCGGCTGAGCTTGGGTTCAGACCCAAATCAGACGTCATAATCGCTTTCTCAACCGCAGCGCTCAGCGAGCGATCAAATACGTTGATTTTCAACGTACGTGAATCCTCAACCGTCACGCTAGCCAGCTGGCGCAGCGGCGTTGGTGTACCGTAATAAGGAACCACAATGCCGTCGAGCAGTGAAGGCGAAGCACGGCCGGTGCGGATTTTGCTGATGTTGTTTTTAAATGCATCCACACATTTTTCCATCCGCGTGTCTGCATCTTTTTTAATGTCGTTAATCACGTTGAAACCCTTGAATTCGGTTGACCTGGCCATTTCCGGGCTAACCGGAAGCGGTATCGATAAACATCGATCATCCTAATTGCTGCGCGATGTCAGAGCATCGCGGCAAAAGAATATACCTTATTTTAACGTGCGTCGGGTATTAATGCGTAATCAGGGTGCCTTCTTTTTCACCCATCACGACGCGACGCAATGCGCCAGGCTTGTTCATGTTGAAGACGCGGATAGGCAGCTTGTGGTCACGCGCCAGCGTAAAGGCGGCGAGATCCATTACTTTAAGCTCTTTATCCAACACTTCTGCATAGCTCAGTTGGTCATACAGCGTGGCATCCGGGTTTTTCACCGGATCTTCAGAGTAGACGCCGTCTACTTTGGTGGCTTTCAGTACCACGTCGGCTTCGATTTCGATGCCGCGCAGGCAGGCTGCCGAGTCAGTGGTAAAGAACGGGTTGCCGGTACCGGCCGCAAAGATCACGACGCGGTTATTACGCAGCAGGCTGATCGCTTCTGCCCAGCTATAGTTATCACACACGCCGTTCAGCGGAATCGCTGACATCAAGCGCGCATTGACATACGCACGGTGCAGCGCGTCACGCATTGCCAGGCCATTCATCACTGTTGCCAGCATGCCCATATGGTCGCCGACCACACGGTTCATGCCCGCCTGGGCCAGACCTGCGCCGCGGAACAGGTTACCGCCACCAATAACCACACCCACCTGAATGCCCAGCTCAACCAGCTCTTTCACCTCTTGCGCCATGCGGTCAAGCACGCTCGCGTCGATGCCAAAACCTTCGGCACCTTGCAGTGCTTCGCCACTCAGTTTTAGCAGGATACGTTGATATACAGGTTTTGCGTTGGTCGCCATGGTCAGTTCTTCCTGGAAGATATGATGAAAAGGAGAAGTAAAATCTGGTCGATCATCCGCAAAGCCCGCGAGAAAAGCTATTGGGATGAGACTGAAAGTGCTGCACTAAATCGCAGACAAAAAAGAACCGCCTTGTGGCGGTTCTTTCGGACCATTAAGACTGTTTGGACATTGCAGCAACTTCTGCTGCGAAGTCAGCTTCAACTTTCTCAATGCCTTCGCCCACTTCGAAGCGGATGAAGTTGATGACGTCAGCGTTTTTCTCTTTCAACGCCTGGCCAACGGTTTTGCTTGGGTCGATAACGAAAGCCTGACCGGTCAGAGAAACTTCGCCGGTGAATTTCTTCATGCGGCCTTCAACCATTTTCTCTGCGATTTCTTTTGGCTTGCCAGACTGCATGGCGATATCCAGCTGGACCTGGTACTCTTTCTCGACCACGTCTGCAGACACGTCTTCTGGCTTAACGAATTCTGGCTTGCTTGCAGCGATGTGCATAGCAACTTGCTTGCTCAGTTCTTCGTCAGCACCGGTGGTAGAAACAACCACACCGATACGTGCGCCATGCTGATAGCTGTTCAGCTCAGCGCCTTCCAGGATAGCAATACGACGGATGTTGATGTTCTCACCGATTTTCGTAACCAGCGCTACGCGTTCTTCTTCGAACTGCGCTTTCAGAACTTCCACATCGGTAACTTTGCCAGCGACAGCTGCATCCAGAACCTTGTCAGCAAACGCCTGGAAACCGCCATCTTTTGCAACGAAGTCGGTCTGGCAGTTTACTTCCAGGATCGCCGCGAAGCCGTCAGCGATTTTGGTTTTGATCACGCCATCAGCAGCAACGTTGCCTGCTTTCTTAGCCGCTTTGATTGCGCCAGATTTGCGCATGTTCTCAATCGCCAGCTCGATGTCGCCGTTCGCTTCGGTCAGCGCTTTTTTGCAGTCCATCATGCCTGCGCCAGTACGCTCACGCAGTTCTTTTACCAATGCAGCGGTAATATCAGCCATTCCAGAATCCTCGATTCGTCTCTGTGTGCTCACACACTGTCAGAAACTTGTTGCGGAAAATTTACTCTGCCCCGCTCGCTCTGCAGTGAGCGTGACAGACTTAGATAAAATAAAGGGGCCTGAACGGCCCCCTTAACAGATAACATCTGATGTCTAAGGGCTCTTAGAAAGAGCGAACCTTATTAAGCTTCAGCAGCTTCTTCAGCCTGCTCAGCCAGATCCTGTGAACGGCCTTCGCGCACGGTAGTGGCAACGGCAGTCAGGTACAAGCTTACAGCACGGATCGCATCGTCGTTACCTGGGATAACGAAGTCAACGCCGTCTGGATCAGAGTTGGTATCAACGATAGCAAAAACTGGGATACCCAGGTTGTTTGCTTCTTTGATAGCGATGTGCTCGTGATCAGCGTCAACAACGAACAGTGCATCCGGCAGACCGCCCATATCTTTGATACCGCCCAGGCTGTTTTCCAGCTTGGCCAGTTCGCGAGTGCGCATCAGCGCTTCTTTCTTGGTCAGTTTGTCGAAAGTACCGTCCTGAGACTGAGACTCAAGATCTTTCAGGCGTTTGATTGACTGACGAACGGTTTTCCAGTTAGTCAGCATGCCACCCAACCAGCGGTGGTTTACGAAGAACTGGTCGCAGCTCAGAGCTGACTCTTTTACCGCTTCGGCAGCAGCGCGCTTAGTACCAACGATCAGGATCTTACCTTTACGGGAAGAGATCTTTTTCAACTCAGCCAGAGCGTCGTTGAACATTGGCACAGTCTGCTCGAGGTTGATGATGTGAACCTTGTTACGTGCGCCGAAGATGAATGGCTTCATTTTCGGGTTCCAGTAACGGGTCTGGTGACCAAAGTGAACACCAGCCTTGAGCATGTCGCGCATTGAAACAGTTGCCATGATTACCTCTAAAGTTTGATTTGGGGTTGGGCCTCCATGTATCCCATACGACCGACCTCTTTCAAGGCACCCCGGCGTATGTGTCGATACATGTGTGTTTTAGTACACATAATGAGTTTTATGCGTTTCCTGCCAGCCAAACGTCGGTGACAGAGAATCGTCGGCGCGCTTTATACCACAATGCGCAGGAATACGCCAATAGTAGTTGAGCGCCGCAGGCGCAGACAATCGCCATTTGGCAGCCCTTTTGCTGGCTGCTAACATGACTGCCACAGAACTCATTATTGTCGAAAATTTCGACGATTGCGGATTAATTTAATGGCTATTTCAATTAAAACCCCTGAAGAAATCGAAAAAATGCGCGTGGCGGGCCGCCTTGCCGCTGAAGTGCTGGAGATGATTGCCCCGCACGTGGTGCCTGGCGTCACCACCGGTGAACTGGATCGTCTCTGCCACGAACACATCACGCAGAAGCAGCAGGCGATTTCCGCCTGCCTCGGCTATCACGGCTTCCCGAAATCGGTGTGTATTTCGGTGAATGAAGTGGTATGTCACGGTATTCCGAGCGACGATCGCGTGCTGAAGGATGGCGACGTAGTTAACGTCGATGTCACGGTGATCAAAGATGAGTATCACGGCGATACCTCAAAAATGTTCATCGTCGGTAAAGCCACCATTCAGGGCGAGCGCCTGTGTCGCGTTACTCAGGAAAGTCTCTATATCGCGCTGCGTCTGGTGAAACCGGGTATTCGTCTGCGTGAACTGGGCCGCGCGATTCAGCAGTATGTCGAA
This sequence comes from Pantoea sp. DY-17, assembly GCF_019795975.1. Lineage (NCBI taxonomy): Bacteria > Pseudomonadati > Pseudomonadota > Gammaproteobacteria > Enterobacterales > Erwiniaceae > Pantoea > Pantoea sp. DY-17. The sequence goes on from NZ_JAIMIG010000003.1 coordinate 32,796, forward strand.
GCACAGGATTTTTCGGTGGTGCGCGAGTATTGCGGTCACGGCATCGGCAAAGGCTTCCATGAAGAGCCGCAGGTACTGCATTACGACGCGGATGATAGCGGCGTGGTGTTGCAAGCAGGCATGACCTTCACCATCGAACCGATGGTCAATGCCGGTGATTACCGCATCCGCACCATGAAGGATGGCTGGACCGTGAAAACCAAAGATCGCAGCTTGTCCGCGCAGTATGAGCATACTATTGTGGTGACAGAAAACGGCTGTGAGATTCTGACGCTGCGTGAAGACGACACCCTTCCAGCGGTGCTTGAAAACGTCGCGTAATCATCTCGCTAACAGTACCAGGCCGGCTTATCGCTGGCCTTTTTTATGTGCGTAATGAAGAGGCATGTTGATGAGTGGTAGCGTGACCGAAGCAGTACACAAAGGCCTGACCGATTCCCCCGCCAGCTGGCCGGATGACGCCCTGACGCGCGACAAGCTCAAACACTATCTTGAGCAATTCCAGCAGCACCTGGGCATTGCATTTGATGCGGGCACCGATATTGAATCTCTGATTGATGCCCGCACGCTGTTTATCGACCGCTTATTGCGTCGTCTGTGGCGCTTCTTTGGTTTCGACCAGATGAAGGAGATCGCACTGGTTGCCGTTGGCGGTTATGGTCGCGGCGAACTGCATCCGCTCTCCGATATTGATGTGCTGATCCTCAGCCGCCAGCCGCTGGACGACACAGCCGCGCAGCGCGCCAGCGAGCTGCTAACGCTGATGTGGGATTTGAAGCTGGAAGTCGGGCACAGCGTACGTACGCTGGAAGAGTGCCTGCTGGAAGGCTTATCCGATCTTACGGTCGCCACCAACCTGATCGAATCGCGCATGCTCACTGGCGATGTGGCGCTGTTTCTCGAACTGCAAAAGAACATCTTCAGCGATGGTTTCTGGCCGTCGTCGCGCTTCTTCGCCGCCAAAATTGAAGAGCAGCAGGAGCGCCACCAGCGCTATCACGGCACCAGCTACAACCTCGAACCGGATATCAAAAGTAGCCCCGGTGGCCTGCGCGACATACACACGCTGCAATGGGTAGCGCGTCGTCACTTTGGCGCCACCACCATGGATGAGATGGTTGGTTTCGGCTTTATCACCGAAGCGGAACGCAATGAAATCAACGAGTGTCAGGAATTTTTGTGGCGCATTCGCTTTGCGCTGCACTTAACGCTACCACGCTATGACAATCGTCTGCTGTTTGATCGACAACTCACCGTCGCTCAACGCCTCAACTATCTGGGCGAAGTCAATGAGCCGGTTGAGCGCATGATGAAGGACTTCTACCGCGTCACGCGCCGTATCGGCGAACTCAATCAGATGCTGCTGCAGCTGTTCGATGAAGCGATTCTGGCGCTGTCGACCACTGAAAAACCGCGCAACATTGATGACGATTTCCAGATTCGCGGTGACCTCATCGACCTGCGCGATCTCACGCTGTTTGAGCGTGAGCCGCAAGCTATCCTGCGTATGTTCTACGTGATGGTGCGTAACGAAAACATCAAAGGTATTTACTCCACCACGCTGCGGCAGCTGCGCTATGCGCGCCGCCATTTGAAGCAGCCGCTGTGTCAGATTCCTGAAGCGCGTGAAACCTTTATGGCCATTCTGCGTCATCCTGGCGCGGTTAAGCGCGCGCTGGTGCCGATGCATCGTCACAGCGTGTTATGGGCCTATACGCCGCTGTGGGGCAACATCGTTGGCCAGATGCAGTTCGATCTGTTCCACGCTTACACTGTGGATGAGCACACCATCCGCGTGCTGCAGAAGCTGGAGAGTTTTGCCGACGAAGCCACGCGCCCGATGCATCCGCTGTGCGTTGAACTCTGGCCGCGCCTGCCACAGCCGGAACTGTTGCTGATGGCTGCGCTGCTGCACGATATCGCCAAAGGCCGCAACGGCGATCACTCCATTCTCGGCGCGCAGGATGCGCTCGACTTTGCCGAACTACACGGACTGAACTCCCGCGAAACGCAGCTGGTTGCCTGGCTGGTACGCCATCATTTATTGATGTCAGTCACCGCGCAGCGCCGCGATATTCAGGATCCCACCGTGATTCAGCAATTCGCCGAAGTGATGCAGAACGAAAATCGCTTACGCTATCTGGCGTGCCTGACGGTTTCCGATATCTGCGCCACCAATGAAAGCTTGTGGAACAGCTGGAAGCAGAGCCTGTTGCGCGAGCTGTTCTTCGCGACCGAAAAACAGCTGCGCCGCGGCATGGAAAACAGCCCGGATCTGCGCGAGCGCGTGCGCCATCATCGTCTGCAAGCGCTGGCGCTGCTGCGGATGGAAAACCTCGACGAAGAGCGTTTGCATCATATCTGGAGCCGCTGCCGCGCCGACTATTTCCTGCGCCACACACCGAATCAGCTCGCCTGGCATGCGCGTCATTTAATTCATCACGATCTCAACAAACCGCTGGTGCTGGTCAGCCCGCAGGCCACGCGCGGCGGTACCGAGATCTTTATCTGGAGCCCGGATCGTCCGCACCTGTTTGCCGCGGTGGCCGGCGAGTTGGATCGCCGCAATCTCAGCGTGCATGATGCGCAGATCTTTACCAGTCGCGATGGCATGGCGATGGACACTTTTATTGTGCTGGAGCCGGATGGCAGCCCGCTGGCAGCCGATCGCCATCCGCTGATCATTCAGGCGCTGGAACAAGCCATCACGCAAAACGAATGGGTTCCGCCGCGTACGCGTCGCCAGTCTGCGCGCCTCAAGCATTTCAGTGTCGATACCGAAGTCAATTTCCTGCCAACGCACACCGACCGCCGCAGTTATCTTGAATTGGTCGCGCTCGATCAGCCCGGCTTGCTGGCGCGCGTGGGTGAAGTGTTCGCCGATTTGGGCGTGTCGCTGCACGGCGCACGCATCAGTACGATTGGTGAACGGGTTGAGGATCTTTTCATCCTCGCCGATAGCGAGCGGCGTGCGCTTGGGGTGGAAATGCGCAATGTGTTGCAACAGAGGTTGACAGAGGCCCTTAATCCAAACGATAAACTGTGACCTGGCTTTCATCCTTCATGGTGCAGGTGCGTTGGCTTTCCTCGCTCACCCCGGTCACATACTGATGTATGCTCCCGGGGATTCGCTGCGTCGCCGCCTTCCTGCACCATGAATGATGTTTGCCAGGTAATTTAACTATGTACGCTATTTGGCGTGCATTCCGCTTTGACAGAATCAGGAAATAAATATGCAACAGTTACAGAGCGTTATCGAATCTGCCTTTGAGCGCCGCGCCGACATCACGCCATCTAGCGTAGACAGCGCGACCCGCGATGCTATCACCCAGGTTATTGGCCTGCTGGATAGCGGTGAACTGCGCGTGTCTGAAAAGATCAACGGTGAGTGGGTAACGCATCAGTGGCTGAAGAAAGCAGTGCTGTTGTCGTTCCGCATCAACGACAATCAGGTCATGGAAGGTTCTGAAACCCGCTTCTACGACAAAGTGCCAATGAAGTTTGCTGGCTGGGATGAAGCGCGTTTTAAAAACGCCGGTTTCCGCGTTGTGCCACCTGCTGCCGTGCGTCAGGGCGCATTCATCGCACGTAATACCGTGCTGATGCCTTCCTACGTCAACATCGGCGCTTACGTTGATGAAGGCACCATGGTTGATACCTGGGCGACCGTGGGTTCTTGCGCGCAGATCGGTAAAAACGTCCACCTGTCAGGCGGCGTGGGCATCGGTGGCGTGCTGGAGCCGCTGCAGGCTAACCCAACCATCATCGAAGATAACTGCTTCATCGGCGCACGTTCAGAAATCGTCGAAGGCGTGATCGTCGAAGAAGGTTCCGTTATCTCCATGGGCGTTTACATCGGCCAGAGCACCAAAATCTTTGACCGCGAAACTGGCGAAGTGCATTACGGTCGCGTTCCAGCGGGTTCCGTGGTGGTTTCCGGTAACCTGCCGTCTAAAGATGGTAGCTACAGCCTGTACTGCGCGGTAATTGTGAAGAAAGTTGACGCTAAAACGCTCAGCAAAACAGGTATTAACGAACTGCTGCGCAGCATCGACTGAGCTTCTCCTGCCTGAAGATCTTCCCGACGGGCCTGCCTACAGGCCCGTAATTATTTGTTTACACTCCCGCCAGAATTACCTGTTTCGCGCCGCGAATTAACACGTGCGTTTATTTTTCAAACAGTTCATAATCCGCGCCAAGTTAACTCCGGTCGCGCACTGTTCATCCCGGTTTTTGTGTCTACAGTTGATTAAGTATGCCGTAAGCGTTCCGGTTGCCGCGTTTCTGCTGCATCCCGAATGATGATGATAGTCCTGCGCGCTCACCCACTCTTAGATGGAATATAAACGCTATGTACGACAACCTGAAAAGCTTAGGTATCAGCAACCCTGACGACATCGACCGTTACAGCCTGCGTCAGGAAGCTAACAACGACATTCTTAAAATCTACTTCCGCAAAGATAAAGGTGAATTCTTTGCTAAAAGCGTGAAATTCAAATATCCACGTCAGCGCAAAACCGTTGTCGCCGATCACACCAGCCAGGGTTACAAAGAAGTGCAGGAAATTAGCCCGAACCTGCGTTATGTGATCGATGAACTGGACCAGATTTGCCAGCGCGACCAGGTTGAAGTGGATCTGAAGCGCAAAATTCTGGCGGATCTGCGCCATCTGGAAAGCGTGGTTTCGAACAAGATCGCTGAAATCGAATCAGACCTTGATCAGCTGACCCGCAACAACCGTTAATTTCGCGCTTTAAATAACAGGCCAGCCGATGCTGGCCTTTTTTTATGGCTGCTGATAAGGCAGCGAAAGCAGCCAGGTATCACGCTGTGCCTGCCTCACCGCCCCACTCTTTTGATCTTTCCATTGCGTCTGCATGATCCACTGTTGATAACGCGGCTGCTGCAGGCTGTTATCGGCCATTGAAAGCAGCGGAATGATGCGCTGGCTCACGCGATCGCGGTTTTTCCACGGCCAGAGTTTAGTGGCATCGCTGTACGGCGCCATCATGTCGAGCGCAGCCAGCAACGATCCGCCCGGCTGCTGGCTATGCCATAAATCGCCTAACCCTGCTTTACCGGCTAGCTGCGCCAATGCGCTAAGCGCCTGCAGATTGAAGTAGCTGTAATGGAAGGATCGCGTGCGCGCTAACTCTGCGGGCTGGCTGCCATCGGCACGAATTTGCAGCGCAATTTTATTGCGCGCCAACTCTACCATCGCTGTGACTGTCTCACGATCGCCCAGATACCACGCGATTCCCGCCACCTGCGTGCAATACCAACTGCCATGATTATTCACCGCCGCCGCTTCTTGCAGTGCTAGCGGATTGTGCCGCAACCAGTACAGATACTCGCTAAACCACTGCTGCATCGCTTGCTGATCGGCAGGCTGCCAACCGGGCGCATTGCGTAGCAAAGTCAGCGCATCCACCACGCGCGTGGCAAAGTAGCGCCCATCGAGCACGCCATCATGGCGGCCCGCGGATCGGCCCGGAATGCCTTGGGCAAAGTTAAGATTAGGATGCATACGGCTGGTGGGATTGATAAACCAGTGACGCATCATCGCCAGCGCTTTGTCGGCATAACGTTGATTGCCAGATAAATACCAGGCCAGCGTCAGTGCCTGAAAATCGGCGGTAAAGCGCGCCAGCCGCACGCCATCACTTTGATCATTCTTACTGGCAGGATTCACTTCGCCATCACGACGCTGCCACGGCAGGCCGTCGGCGCTGCTGGCGTCCGGCCACCAATAGGCGCTCAGGCTTAAATAATCCTGCTTCGAGCCGCTCGGCGGCATCATACCTTTATCGGTGACGCTGGGATTGGGGTGTTGCAGCGCGTTATCCGCTTGCTGTTTAAGCTGATGCCAGGCGTCGAGCGTTGGCGGCGCGGCCTGATGATGTGCCAGCTGCTGCTTAACTTTCTGCAGATCGTTTAATGAGAGAAAGGCCGGATCGTTAGCCAAACTTAGCGCGCTATACAGCCACAGCAACGCAATCCACAGGTTTCTCATTAACTTTGCTCATCCAGTTGAAGCGCCACGTACAGCAGCAAGCGATCGTCAAAATTGCCCAGATCGAGCCCGGTGAGCTCGGAAATACGGTTGAGGCGATACTCTAGCGTGTTGCGATGAATGAACAGCGCGCGTGCCGTAGCGCTGGGTTGCACGTTGTGGCTGAACCACGCCACCAGCGTGCGTCGCAGCAAGCCATTGTTATCCATGCTTTTCAGCTTTGCCAGCGGGCGTGCCAGTTCGTTGGCCTGCCAGCCGCCGCGTAAACTGTCGAGCAGCACCGGCAGCACCAGATCCTGATAAAAATAGCTGCGCTGTTCCGGCATGCGCTGTTTGCCCACCATCATGGTGGTACGCGCGGTGCGGTACGAACGTGCGATGCTGCCGGGACCGGTAAAGTAGTTGCCGAGCGCGATGCGCATTCGCACCTGGCCGCTCTCCTTCATGCGTTGCAGCAGTTGATCCACGCGGCGGCGATGATCGTCCTGATCGTAGCGGCCATGCGCATTCAGTGCCGGTTTCAGCACCACCATTTCGGTGAGTGAAACAATCGCAATCAGGTTGTCGCGTTCCGGCGTGGTCAGCAGCGTTTGCAGCTGTTGCAGCTCAGACATGGCGCTATCAACGCCGAGCTGGCCGCTGTCCACTTCCACCACCGCCACCACGCGCGGTTGATTGAGATCGATGCCGAGCCGCTGCGCCCATTCGCTGAGCGCTGGCGATAAGGTTTCGCTGCGCACCAGATTCAGCACCAGCTCTTCTCGCAAGCGGCTATCCTGCGCCAGCATGTGTAACAAACGCGCCTGTTCCAGCATCATTTCGGCGGTCATACACACCAATTCGCCGTAGTGACGCAGCGTTGCCGGTTGGCCGGTCAAACCGATCACGCCGACGATATCGCCATCAATGCGCAGCGGCAAATTGATGCCAGGACGCACGCCGTGCAGATGTTTTGCCACCGCTTCGTCGATGTCTACCACGCGCCCTTGTGACAGCACCAAAAGCGCGCCTTCGTGCAATTCGCCAATGCGCTCACGATCGCCACTGCCGATGATGCGACCACGCGCATCCATCACGTTGACATTGCTGTCAATAATTTGCATGGTGCGGGCAACAATATCCTGAGCCAGTCGCGCATCGAGATGATAGGTGGCCATCAAACACTCCGGAGATAAGGACGAACAGACAGAATACGCATCCGTTACGGCGCTGACATTGTGCAACTGCACATAGCCAGCGGGATTATGCGGGATTTGCGGTAAGCGTCACATTCAGTACCGGACATTTGCACAGACGTAAAAAAGGCGAGCCAAAGCTCGCCTATTATCAACAACCTGAAACTTACTGCATCAGCAGATACAGGCTGCTGTCACCGCGCTGTACGTTCAGTGCCAGCACCGAAGGTTTGGTGTCGAGCACTTTACGCAGCTCGCCAAGATTAGCCACGGCTTGCTGGTTGACACCCAGAATCACGTCACCTTTCTTCAAGCCAATACGCGCCGCTGCGCTGCCAGGCTTGACGCTATCGACGCGCACGCCTTTCTGGCCGTTGGTATCAATATTGCTGAGATCGGCACCTTCAATACCGGTGTAAATGGTGGCGGACTGCACTTTATCCTGCGAGCTCTGCTGCAGTTCAACGGTGACGTTCACCGGTTTGCCTTCGCGCAGCAGACCCAGCTGCAGCTTGGTACCGACCGGCAGCGAGCCGACTTCGGCACGCAGCGCTGCAAAGCTGGTCAGCGCTTTACCGTTCATCGACACCACCACGTCACCCGCTTTCACGCCGGCTTTCGCCGCAGCAGAGTTCGGCAATACCTGGCTAACAAAGGCGCCGCGCTGCGCATCGACTTTCATCGCTTTCGCCAGCTCTGAGTTCAGCTCGGTGCCCATAATGCCCAGCTCGCCGCGTTTCACCTGGCCGTACTCCACCATCTGCGCGGTAAGGTTTTTCACCATTGAACTTGGAATGGCAAAGCCGATACCGATGTTGCCGCCGTCCGGCGCCAGAATCGCGGTGTTAATCCCGATCAGCTCGCCGTTAAGGTTTACCAATGCGCCACCGGAGTTACCACGGTTAATCGCCGCATCGGTCTGGATGAAGTTTTCGTAATTTTCAACGTTCAGGCCGCTGCGGCCCAGCGCCGAAACAATCCCCGAAGTCACCGTTTCGCCAAGGCCGTACGGGTTACCAATCGCCACGGTGTAATCACCGACGCGCAGGTTGTCGGAGTCGGCAATCTTGATTGCGGTGAGGTTTTTCGCATCCTGCAGCTGAATCAGCGCAATATCTGATTGTGGATCTTTACCGATCACTTTGGCGTCGTAACGACGTCCATCGCTGAGCTGCACCTGGATTTTGGTCGCGTTATCCACCACGTGGTTGTTGGTCACCACATAGCCTTTATCCGCGTTAATTACCACGCCGGAACCCAGCGCACGGAACTGCTGTTTCTGCGCGTTAGCACCGCCATCCGCGCCGCCGTCACCACCGCCGTTTTGACACATGGGTGAGCTTTGGAACGGTGAACCGTCCTGGCAGAACGGAGAATTATCACCAAAGAATTGCTGGAACTGCTGCGGCATACGCGGCGTTTTAACCGTCGTCGAGCCTTCCACACTGATACTCACCACGGAAGGCATGACTTTTTCCAGCATGGGTGCCAGGCTTGGCAACTGCTGGCTGGAAGAAGAAGCGGTCTCTGCGGCAAATGCACTCACAGGGCTCAACGTCGCCGCGCCGAAACTCAGCGCCAACGCCAGCATAATTGTGTTTTTTTTCATTTATCTGTGTCTCTCTAAGAATTATGGCCAGACCATTGCTGTGGTCGTGATGGTGAGATTAAGTTTTTAGCGCGAAGTTCCTAATAAAGTTTTAGGTAAAGGTAAAAAATTGTTGTTCGTCTTTACAATTCTGCGCTTATTCAACCGCCATTAAACGACGATATTCATCCCAGGCATAATTGTCCGTCATCCCACTAATGTAGTCCTGAATCAGACGCGCACGATAATAACGCTCCCACAATAAGCGCTGATATTTATGCTCAACAATAAGTGAACGCATGTGTTGCTGATAGGCTTTGCGATGTTTGCCGGAAAGCTTATGAAACAAGCGGGTTTCAATCGGATGCTTTGCCAGAAAATCTTCGTTCATCAAGGTGGTAAATTGCTCGTAATCAAGCAACAGCAGTGACTGATATATTTCGAGCAAACCTTTAATTACCCGATAACCCTGCAATTCCAGTTGTTCAACTTCCGGATGATTAAACACCTGCTGACGCGCGACCGTTTTAAATAGTTTCAGCAAACGCCCTTCTTCACCATCATCTTCCAGTAAAGCGTGATTAAAATCGCCTTCGAAAATAGCCGGTAAGTTGTCGATGAAACGCTTAACCGCATGGCTAACCAGCACGTTTTGCACGTTAACCCGCAATGACATAAAGAATTGATCGCTAATACTGCGGCGTTTTTTCTGATTAGCCTCTTTCCACGCATCACCGATGGTGCGGCTGAATACATCGCCGATTTTTACCGTGCCCCAGGCATCGAGTAAATGCTTATACAGCGTTTCAACATGGAAGATGTCTTTTTCTACGGCATCATCCAGATCGGCAATGCAATAAGAGATATCGTCGGCGGCTTCCATTATCCAGGTGAGCGGAAAACGATGGTGCTCTTTTATATTCGTTGCTTCGCGTAACTCAGCCACATATTCTCGCTCAGATAAATAGAAGCCCGGCTTTTTCATTAATACGCTAAATTCATCCGGTTTATCGCCTTGCCACCATGCGGGCGCGGTATATTTCAAAATACAGGCGACCTGCGCATAGCTGAGATTGAGTTGCAGCAGTGTGTGCACCAGCCGAATCGCCTGGGCGTTACCCTCGAAATGGCATAAATCCTGACGAATCATGGCATTTAACTGGTCAAAAGCGACGCGCTCAGCCTCATCGGCAACGCCCGCCACCAGCGGATCGACGAGCTCGGCAGGCAGATTATCGTCGAACCAGTCATTGATCGCCGCCTCGCCAAAATGACCAAACGGCGGATTGCCGACATCGTGCAGCAAGCAGGCCATCTCAATCAGGCTTTCGAAGGCACCTTCAAACTCATCCAGTCCATAATTCGCCAGCCCGCCGCCCTGAGTTTTCAGCGCTTGCAGAATCTCTTTGGTGATATATCGCCCGGTTTGCTGCACTTCCAGCGAGTGCGTCAGACGCGAACGCACCGCCGCATTGCGCTCCAGCGGGAATACCTGAGTTTTCTGTTGCAGACGACGAATCGCGGCGGAGTTAATAATACGTCCGCGATCGCTTTCAAAGTGGCGGGTAATAAAGTATTCCCCTTCGGGATCTTTGCGGCTGGTATAAGGGCGGGTGAAACTGATCTTCTTCCTGAAATTGATCGTCGCCATAATTACCCCTTATTTTTTCGTGAATTCTTCCTCAATCAGCCATGTTAGACTATGCCTCACTTTTGCGGGTTACATCCATTAAATTAGCGAGATTCTTATGAAAGTAGGCATTATTGGCGCGATGGAGCAGGAAGTTACTCTGCTGCGTGACAAAATCGAAAACCGCCAGACACTGGCGCTGGCCGGCTGCGAAATTTACACCGGCACGCTGAACGGTGTTGAGGTGGCGCTGCTGAAATCAGGCATTGGCAAAGTGGCTGCCGCGCTAGGCACCACGTTGCTGCTTCAGCTGTGCAAGCCGGATGTGGTGATCAACACCGGTTCTGCCGGCGGCTTGGCGCCAACGCTGAAAGTGGGCGATATCGTGGTGTCGGATGAAGTGCGCTATCACGATGCCGACGTCACCGCCTTCGGTTACGAGCCAGGCCAGATGGCCGCTTGCCCCGCGGCTTTCGAAGCGGATGACAAACTGATTGCCGCCGCTGAAATGGTTATCAAGCAGCTCGATCTCAACGCGGTACGCGGTTTGGTAGTGAGCGGCGATGCGTTTATCAACGGCGCTGCACCGCTGGAACACATCCGCACCACCTTCCCGCAGGCGATTGCGGTGGAGATGGAAGCGACCGCGATTGGTCACGTTTGCCATCAGTTCAAGGTGCCATTTGTGGTAGTGCGCGCCATTTCTGACGTCGCCGATCAGGAATCACACCTCAGCTTCGACGAGTTCCTCAGCGTTGCGGCAAAACAGTCTTCGCTGATGGTTGAAAACCTGCTGGTTCAGCTGGCGCGTGGCTAAAATCCTGCTGCTTGGGCTGTTGCTGCTGTGCAACAGCCTGTTCGCTGCCGCGCCGCGCGTCATCACTCTTTCGCCCCATCTGACGGAACTGGCCTTCGCCGCAGGCATTACGCCGCTCGCCGTTAGCGCCTTCTCCGATTATCCCGCGCAGGCCAACGCGCTGGAACAGGTGGCGAACTGGCAAGGCATTAAAGTGGAACGCATTCTGCAACTGAAGCCGGATGTGGTGCTGGCGTGGCGCGGCGGTAATCCACAGCGGCAAATTGAACAGCTGCAGCGTTTCGGGGTCAAGGTTGAGTGGATCGATCCGCAAACCATTGACCAAATGATCGATGCGCTGGCGGCGTTACAGCGCTGGAGTCCGCAGCCGCAGCAAGCCATCGATGCGGCGCAGGCATTACGCGCGCAGGAAGCGGCGCTACGCAAGCAGTATCAGCAAAGTACGCCGCTGCCGCTTTTTTTGCAGTTTGGTCAGCAGCCGCTGTTTACGGCTTCGCGTAACACCATGCAAAACCAGGTCATTGAGCTGTGCGGCGGCAGGAATATTTTTGCCGATAGCAGCGTTAGCTGGCCGCAGGTGAGCCGCGAACAGGTGCTGATGCGCCATCCGCAGGCGATTGTCATCGGGGGTGATGCCGCTCGGGCCGCCAGCATCGCGCAATATTGGCAGCCGCAATTGGATGTGCCGGTGATCGCCATCAATGACGACTGGCTTAGCCGTCCGGGGCCTCGCATGCTGCTGGCAGCGAAACAGCTGTGTGCAGATTTACATCCGACGAAAAAAAGCACTAATAAAGATTAAAGATTCGGCATAAATTGTCGTAAATCATAATACAAGGCGCAGCGGCCACGTATGCTCTGTGCCCTTTTTTAGCGCTTAGCGCAATTTTGTCTTCACCAGGAACTATTCATGACCAGAGCACTGCTGCTGGCCATAGGGCTCGTGATCGCTGCACCTCTGAGTGCGGCCACGTCGACCGGCTCTATCGCCGCTACCTTAACGTTATTCTCGCGTTGCGATATCTCACGCCAGAGTGAACACTCTCTGCCCAAAGTGGATTGTGGACGTCACTTCAGCGCGCAGCCGCGCATTACCGAACGAGTATTAAAACGCGATGCTAAACGCCGCGAATCTGCGCGTTTAGTGACTATTGAGTGGTAGGAATCTGGCTACCAGAACGGCAGCCAGAAGCAGCATTAGATGCTGAAGGAAGAACCGCAACCGCAGGTGGTTTTGGCATTTGGGTTGGTCACGATAAAACGTGAACCTTCCAGGCCTTCGGTGTAATCCACGGAACCGCCCACCAGATATTGCAGGCTCATCGGATCCACCACCAGCGCCACGCCTTGTTTCTCGATGGTCATGTCACCGTCATTCATTTGATCGTCAAACGTGAAGCCGTACTGGAAACCGCTGCAACCGCCGCCGGTAATGTAAACGCGCAATTTCAGCTCGGGATTTTCTTCATCAGAAATCAGGTTTTTCACTTTTTTTGCTGCTGCATCAGTAAATTGCAAAGGCAGCGCTGCTAAGTCGTCACTCATCTTTTACTCCGGGTAAACGTCGAGGTCAGAAAACGACCTTAATCTCGCTATTATCTGCCAGCCGTCCAGTGCAATCAAGTCTCACGCTTGACACTGCGTGCCGCCGCATGCGCAGGAAAGTATATACCCTAAACTTTAGCGCAAGCCGTTATTCCCGTAGAATGGCGCCAGATTTTTTCCCGAACAGCAGGAGCAGAACAATGAGTAAGTCAGAAAACCTGTATGCCGCAGCGCAACTCCTGATCCCCGGCGGTGTGAACTCCCCGGTACGTGCATTTACCGGTGTGGGCGGTGTGCCGCTGTTCATCGAACGCGCTGACGGTGCGTATCTGTATGACGCCGACGGCAAAGGCTATATCGATTATGTCGGTTCGTGGGGCCCGATGGTGCTGGGTCATAACAACGCCAACATCCGTAACGCAGTGATTGAAGCGGCTGCGCGCGGTCTGAGCTTCGGCGCGCCAACCGAGATGGAAGTGAAAATGGCCGAGCTGGTATGCGAGCTGGTGCCCAGCATGGACATGGTGCGCATGGTTAACTCCGGCACCGAAGCCACCATGAGCGCCATTCGCCTGGCGCGCGGCTTCACCCATCGCGACAAAATCATCAAATTCGAAGGTTGCTATCACGGCCACGCCGACTGCCTGCTGGTGAAAGCCGGCTCCGGCGCGCTGACGCTCGGCCAGCCAAACTCGCCGGGCGTACCGGCCGATTTCGCTAAGCACACGCTGACCTGCACCTATAACGATCTCAGCACTGTGCGTGCAGCTTTCGAGCAGTATCCTGAGGATATTGCCTGCATCATCGTTGAGCCGGTAGCGGGCAACATGAACTGCATTCCACCGCAGCCAGACTTCCTGCCAGGCCTGCGTACGCTGTGTGACGAATTCGGTGCGCTGCTGATTATCGACGAAGTGATGACCGGCTTCCGTGTTGCATTAGGCGGTGCTCAGGCCTATTACGACGTGACGCCAGACCTGACCTGTCTTGGTAAAATCATCGGCGGCGGCATGCCGGTCGGTGCCTTTGGTGGTCGTCGTGATGTGATGGATGCGCTGGCACCAACCGGTCCGGTTTATCAGGCCGGTACCTTGTCCGGTAACCCGATTGCCATGGCGGCGGGCTTCGCGTGTCTGTCGCAAATTGCGCAGCCAGGCACCCACAGCACGTTGACCGATCTGACCACGCAGTTAGCACAAGGCCTGCTGGCCGCAGCGAAAGCTGAAAATATTCCGCTGGTGATCAACCACGTGGGCGGTATGTTCGGGATTTTCTTCACAGATGCCGATGAAGTGACCTGCTATCAGGACGTCACTCAGTGTGACGTTGAGCGCTTTAAGCGTTTCTTCCACCTGATGCTGGAAGAAGGCGTTTACCTTGCGCCATCTGCTTTTGAAGCGGGCTTTATGTCGCTGGCGCACAGTAAAGAAGATATTCAACGCACCATCGATGCGGCACGCCGCAGCTTCGCGAAACTTTAAAACCGCCTGAATGGCGCACTCTACCGTCGTTGTGGAGTCGCCATTCAGGGTTACCCTGATTACGCCCGCCGCAATAGCCAGATAAAATACGGCGCACCAAAGAAGGTCGCCATCAACCCGGCTGGAATTTGATCCGGAAACGCCAGCATCCTGCCGCACCAGTCGGCGAAAATCATCAAGCCGCCGCCCAACAAACCGGCCATCAACACCTGTGGTAACGCACGGCGGAACCCGAGCATGCGCACGATATGCGGCGCCATCAGCCCGATAAAGCTCAGCGGCCCGATGGTCAAGGTTGCCGTGGCGGTTAATGCCGCCGCCAGCAGCAGCAGGCTGAGGCGCGAGGTAGTGAGCGCCATGCCCGCTGAACGCGCGGTAGCGCTGCCGAGTGGCAATAGCGTCAACCAGCGACTTGCCAGCGGCGCCAGCGAAATCAGCACCACACCCACCACCGCGCTTTGCACGGCCTGCTGCATATTGATGTTGTAGGTTGAACCGGAAATCCAGCTCAACAAGCCCGCCATGCGCGGATCGCCGCTGGCCAGCAGCACCATCAAAAGTGTGACAAACGCGCTGTTAAGCGCCATGCCCGCCAGCAACATGCGTTCTGGCGAAAAGCCGCCGCGACTCGCCACCAGCATAATAATCATCAGCGTCAATGCCGCACCCAGCGCACCGGCAGGCAACAGCCACGCCACCGCATCGCCCGGCACGAAGAACATCATCACCACCACGCCGCACGCTGCACCCGAGCTAATCCCCAACACTTCCGGGCTCGCCATCGGATTACCGGTAAGCCGCTGGATCAGCGCACCCGCCACGCCGAGCATCATGCCCACCATCAGCGCGGCCAATACGCGCGGCGCGCGCCACGGCAGCAGCTGCTGCAGCATATCGCCGCCCACCCACGCAAAGCCATGCGCATCGCGGCCAAAGGTGATGCCAACCCAGCTAAACGCGGCCAGAATCAGCAAACCGACCAGACACCAGCGCAAGACGTTTTGCCGCTCAGCCGGCACGCTATCGCCCTGATTAAGCGCTGGCGGCACCGATCCGGTACGCAGGCGCGGCAGCAACCAAAGCAGAATCGGCACGCCGATTAGCGCGGTCGCCGTGCCGGTAGACACTTCACGCCAGTGGCTGGTCAGCCATAGCACGCACTGATCGGCCAACCACAGCAGCAGCGCACCGATCAGCGGCGCCAGCATCATGCGGCTCATCAGGCGACGCCCGCCGAGCATCTTCGCCAGCAGCGGCGCGAACAGGCCGATAAAGCCGATGATGCCTGCAACATTGACCAGTTGCGCGCTAAGTAAAATCGCCAGCGCCAGCGCAGCAATACGTGCTGCCGACAGCGCCAGACCGAGGTTTTTTGCTACGCCATCGTCGAGCCCCATCAGCGTCAGCGGACGCAGCAGCGCCAGCGCCACCACAAACGCCAGCAGCAGACGCGGCCACAGCTGCGCCACATTGTGTCCATCCAGCTGGTTGAGCGCGCCGGTGCTCCACAGGAACATGTTCTGCAACTGATCGTGATTGAAGATCGCGAAGATTTGATTCACCGAACCGGCGTACAAACTCAGCACCAGCCCAGCCAGAATCAGTGTCACCGGCGACAGACGTTTGCCCCAGGCCACGCCGAATACCAAAATACCGACAATTACCGCGCCGCCCATCGCCGCAAACTGCTGCGTGAACTCGCCGCCCGGCAAATGCCATAACGTCGCGACGGTAATTCCCAGCTGAGCGCCCGACGACACGCCAAGCGTGGTGGGTTCCGCCAGCGGATTGCGCAGCACCTGCTGAAACAGCAAACCGGCGAGGCCAAGGCCCGCGCCAACCAGCAGCGACAGCGCCAGTCGCGACAGCAAACTGTGATGAAACACCACTTGCTGGATGTTGTTGACGTCAGGCGCAAAAAACGCCTGCGACCATTGATCGATCGGCAGCGCCTGGCGCAGATTGATCACGGTTAAGGCCAGCGCCAGCAGAAACACCGTACTCAATAGCGCGACGGGAAAAAGACGATTGCGCATCAGTGCGACTCCAGCGCGTGTTCCAGCACGCGGACAAATTTCAGCGCCGAAGAGGTCGCGCCGTAATACCATACCGCCGGCACGCGCTGGAAACGCTGCGCGCGCACAAACGGCAGCGCCTGCCACAGCGCGGTGGCCATCACCTGCTGCATATCGCGATCGTTATCGTGATCGAAGCAGATCACCTGCACATCACCCACTTCCGCCAGCCGCTCCAGCCCAACGACTGCACTGCCCCAGAAGTTGGTTTCGCCCTGCCAGGCATTGCTCAAGCCAAGGATCTCCATCACCTCAAGGAACAAACTGTTTTTACCGAAGGTAATCGCGTGGCGGCTGTCCATCAGCGACATCAGCAGCACCGGACGATCGGCCCACGGCCTGAGACGTTCACGCGCCGCCGCCAGCTGTTCATCCACATACTGCAGATGCTGCACGGCCTGCGCTTCACGGCCAAGACGTGCGCCGAGCGCCTGCAATGAGTGACGCGCGGTGCTGAGCGGTTTGCCGTCGCCGCTGTTGAGGTCAAAACCCATGGTTGGCGCGATGCGCTGCAGCTTATCCAGCGCCGGACCATAACCATTGGAGTGCAGGATGAGTGAAGGTTCGAGCTGCGTCATCAGCTCCAGATTGGGTTCGGTGCGTAAGCCAAGATCGATAACGCTGGACGGCAGCTGCGGATCGCCAACCCAAATGTTGTAGTTGTGCATGTCGGCCACCCCGAGTGGCGTCACGCCGAGCGCCATCAGCAGCTCCACCGGCAGCCACTCCAGCGCCAGAATGCGCTGCGCATCCGGTATGGCGGCACGCAGCGGCAACGCGGACATCAACGGGGAAAGTGCCAGCGCCGTCAGCAGGCGGCGGCGAGAAATGTCGAACATGGCGAGGCCTTAATAAACGAAACTGACGGGCGCGCCGCCAAGCGGATGCGGCAAAATGCCCATCGGAATACCGTAAATGTTGCCCAGCACATCGGCCTGCATGATCGCCTCGGGGCCACCTTCGGCTATCACTTCGCCACCGCGCAGCGCCACCAGACGATCGCAATAGCGTGCTGCCATGTTGAGATCGTGCAGCACCGCAATCACCGTCAGCCCACGTTCGCGGCTGAGACGCTGAATCAGCGCCAGCACATCAACCTGATGGGCGATATCCAGCGCCGAGGTCGGTTCATCCAGCAACAGGCAGCGACTGTTCTGCGCCACCAGCATCGCCAGCCAGGCACGCTGGCGCTCGCCGCCAGAAAGGCTATCCACCAGACGCCCGGCAAAAGGCTTTAATCCCACCAGCGTAATCGCCTCTTCCACCCGATCGCGATCTTCCTGACCATAGCGGCCCAGCGCGCCGTGCCACGGATAGCGGCCAATCGCCACCAGCTCGCGCACCGTCATGCCTTCCGCCGCGGGCAGTTGCTGCGGCAGATACGCCACCTGACGCGCAAAATCTTTGCTGCCCCAGTTATCTACCGCGTCCTCATTCAGCAACACGCGCCCTTCACTCGCCGCATGGTGACGACCGAGCATTTTCAGCAGCGTGGATTTGCCAGAACCATTATGACCAATCAGCGCGGTGACTTTGCCCGGTGCAAAGGTAAGAGACAGCGGATGTAGCAGCGTGCGGCCTGGCACACGAAAACTGACGTTATCCAGCCTGAAGGTGGTTTCTGCGTGGTGCGGATGCTGCATGATAATCCCTGGTTAATCTGTAGGTCGCCATTGATGGCGACCTACGTAACACGATTAGAAACGGAAAGTCGCAGTACCGACAATCTGACGCTCAGCGCCCCAGTAGCAGGCGTAGTCGCGGTAGCAGCTGGCGACATATTCACGATCGAACAGATTATTGACGTTAACGCCGATGGTGGAGCCCGGCATGCCAAAGCGTGCGAGATCGTATTTCAGCGCGGCATCAACGGTGGTGTAACCGGCTACGTCGAAGTTTTGATTCATATCGTCGCCGCTGGCGTACAACCCTTTGCTCTCGCCCACATAACGCACACCCGCACCCACGGTCACGCCCGACAGCGCCGTCTCATGGAAGGTGTAATCACTCCACAGCGATGCCATATGCTTCGGCACCTGCACCGGCGTTTTGCCTTTCAGGTTTGTGTCTTCGGTGTATTCCGCATCAGTGTAGGTATAAGACGCGGTCATATTGATGTTGGCATTCAGCGCGGCTTTGGCTTCCAGCTCCACGCCACGCGAGCGGATTTCACCACTCTGAATGCTGGCATTTGGGTGGTTAAGGGTATCCGGATCGGCCGTCAGGTTTTTGGTTTTGGTCAGCTGATACACCGCCGCCGTCAACACCACCGGACGATCTTTAGGAACGTATTTCACACCGGCTTCATACTGCTTCGCGCGGGAAGGATCAAAGGCTTGACCATCATAAGTTGAACCTGAGTTCGGAATGAAGGCTTCGCTGTAGCTGAAGTAAGGTGCGATACCGTTATCAAACACATAGTTCAGCCCGCCACGCCAGGTGAAAGCCTGATCGTTCTGGCGATCAACGGTATTGGCTACGCGATCATAGACCGAGTTCATAGCGTAATCATAACGACCGCCGAGGGTTAACACCCAGCGGTTCCACTCCATCTGATCCTGCGCGTATAAACCGGTTTGGCGCTGCTTATTGAGGTGCTGATAAGGATTAGGGAACGGCGTCACGCTGTCGTCGCCATATTGTGGATTAACGGCATTCAGCGGTGATGCGGTACCAAATTGCGCATCAATATCATTACGCGTGCGCTGGAAATCGACACCCAGCAACAGTGTGTGATCAATTTGACTGGTGGTGAATTTGGCCTGCGCCTGGTTATCGACTGCAAACTGGTTGAGCTTTTCATCAGAAACCGCTGAACCGCGGGTGATTTGCTGTGTTGCGGCATTAAAACCATTGCCATAAATGCTGCGATAATCCGTTCTCAGATCCGCATACCGCAAATTCTGCCGCACCGTCCAGGTGTCGTTGAAACTGTGCTCGAAGTTGTAGCCCACCATCCTGGTGTTGCGCGAAATCTTGTTGCTGTCTTCGCCTTCATCAAAGTTAGTTGGCAGCTTGTAACTGCTGCCGTCAGGACGCGTGATGCCCACCACGGTGCCCTGACGCGGCAACCAGCCGTAATAGCCGGTTTCCGGTTCGTTCTGGAAGTAGGTCAGCAAATCGAAACGCGTATTCTCATCCGGACGCCAGCTGAATGATGGCGCAATGGTGTAGCGCTTCTCTTTGTTCATATCCTGCTGCGCATCGGCGCTGTGCGCGAGACCGGTCAGGCGATAGCTGTAAACGCCGTCATCATCCAGCGAGCCGCCGAAATCGAAACCCGTGGAGAACTGATTGTTTGTGCCCATCTGGAACTGCACTTCACGCAGCGTCTCCTGCGTCGGACGCTTACTCACCAGCGACACCACGCCGCCCGGATTGCTCTTGCCGTACAGCACCGAAACCGGACCGCGCAACAGTTCGGCGCGTTCAAGAAAATAGGGATCGATAGCAAACTCAGAGTAGTTATCACCCTGCAGTTTCAGGCCATCAAGATATTGGTTGGTGTTGGTTTCGCTGAAGCCGCGAATAGAGAGCGCATCGATAACATTGGAGCTACCGCGGTTACCGGTCAACACGCCTGGCGTGTAGTTGAAAGCCCCTTTCACGCTGGTGACGTTTTTCATCGCCATCTCTTCCTGCGTGACTACCGAGATTGACTGCGGGTTCTTCTCGATCGGCGTATCGGTTTTGGTGCCGGTGGCGCTGCGTTTGGCCGCAATGGTTGGCGACGGGCCCCACGCTTTCTCTTGCTCGACTCCGCTGCCGCCATCAGCGCTAACCACCACGGTATCTTCTGCCAACGCCTGCACGCTGAACGTACCCATAGTCAGTGAAATAAACCAAGCCAGCGAACGCGGGCGTAAGAAACAAGGATTAGTGTTTCGCGTATTCATAAGTGAGGTCTCTCGAAAAAAGTCGATGCAGGCGAATACAAACGAGAATGATTATTATGACGCACGGATTTTAGGCGAAATAGCGTCATATTCGCAACGATTAATGCCTGTAAGCGCGGCGTTTACAGCCAGATCGCGCATATTCATGATCGCAAATAATAAATGAGCAATAAAAGGAGCGGAGGCCGGTAATCGGGAAATTGCATTGCCGCACAGAGGAAGTTTATTTCATCCCGACAGAGCACCAAACCAATGATAACGAGTAAAATCATAAACTTAAAAAAATGGCCCGCTAATTGCTTATGTCCTGCATTCTCCTTCCTGCAGACACAGTCATGACCGCTATAAACTGGAACATTGTTGATCGCGTTGTCTTCATCAATTTGAAGAAACGCAAAGACCGATTAACCCGCATCACTAAACAACTTAAAAAGCTAGGTTTAACCGCTGAAAAAATCGTTCGCCTGGAGGCGATCAAGCATGAAAAGGGCTACATCGGCTGCACGCAATCGCATATCGCCGCGCTGGAGATGGCACGCGATAACGGCTGGGAGCGCGTGCTGATTCTGGAGGATGATTTTAGCTTCAATGAAAGCCAGAAGAACTACGACAATCTCAACCGCTACTTTGCCGCCCTGCCGCAAATCAACTGGCAAGTGGCTTTTCTGGCGGCCAATTATCGCCGAGTCACGCCGTTAAAGAGCGTGGACTATATCGTGCGCGCTAACTTCGCGTGGTGCGCATGCGCCTATATCGTAAATCACCGCTATTACACCACGCTGATTGAAAACTATCACGAGGCGCTGCAGGCGCAATTGCAAGGTGGTGCGCAGGCACAATATGCCCTTGATGTGCACTGGAATAGCCTGATGCAGCAGGATCTTTGGCTGGGCGTATTCCCCAACGCCGGTGTACAACGGCTCGATAAAAGCGATATCGAAAATCGAACGGTAGATTACCGCGCACTCTTCAGAAAACCGTTGAGTCAAATCGTTGCGCCCGCCAAATTCAAACCCTCCACTTCAGGCCCAATTAAAGTCGACTTTTACTTCCAGTGGCCACCGGGTTGGACGAACTTTGAATCGGTGATTGAGGCGATGCAGGCCAATCCCGCGTTCGATTGCCGCATCGTGGTGGTGCCTTACCTGAACTGGAAGGCGAGCGATGTTAACGGCGATATTCAGCGTGAAATTCTGCGTGAAAGAGGGCTGGATTACACAGGATTTGAAGACTATCAGTTGGAGCAGCGTCAGCCCGATGTGGTGTTCTTGCAAAACCCTTACGACGAAGCACGCCCCGAAGCCTTTCGCAGCGACTACCTGCATGAGCGCGGCGTGAAAATCGCTTACATCCCTTATGCGCTCGATACCGGAATTGGCGCAGAGAGCATGGTGTATCAATATAATTTGCTTTGTCAAAATCTGGCGACGTGGATATTTGCCCGCTCGGAAAAACATAAAACTGAGTTTGCGCTGCAGTGTCAGGCAGGAAATCGCCATGTGCACGTTACCGGCCATCCTAAATTTGACCACTATCAGCGTCGTTTCCATCTCACGGATAACCTGCCGGCTCAAACGGTAACCACCTTCCTGTGGACGCCGCATTTCGTACTGCCTGGCGACCAGAAGATGTACACCACGTTCAGCCTTTACTGCTCGGCGTTCTTAAAACTGATTGAGCGTCAGGACATTCATCTGATCATTCGCCCCCATCCGCTGCTGAGCCAATGGATAGGTGAAGCCAACCCAACGGCACAAAGTCTTTATCAGCAGTTACAGCGCGCGTCGCAGCAACACACCAATCTGGAGTGGGATCTCGGGCATGATTACACGCTGACTTTTGCGCGTTCCGATGCACTCATTGCGGACGCCGGTTCCTTCCTGCTGGAATATCTGCCGTCGAAAAAACCCATCCTCTACCTCACTCACGAAACCTGTCACGGTTTGAACCGCACTGCAGAATTCATTTATGACGCCTACGACGTTGCCTGGTGTGAAAAGGATATTTTCACCTTTGTAGACAACATTGTCGCGGGTCACGATGCAATGAAAGTGCGCCGGGAACAAGTCCTGCGTGAGGAACTGCAGATAGAGGAGAAAACAGCGGGCGAGAAAATCGCTGAAATTATTTGTTCATCACTCAGACCGCAAGCGGCGGAATAAAAAATGAAAAATGTAGCCATAATACTTTCTGGCGGTACAGGCACCCGCTTTGGCAGCGACAAGCCAAAACAATTCGCCAAGTTAGCGGGACGTGCCGTGATTGAATACACCATCGAACGTTTTGAAAAATCGGCCGACATTGATGAAATTATTATCGTCTCACAAAATGAGTACATCGATTACATGTGGGAGTTGGTGGCAAAAAATCAGTGGCACAAAGTGAGTAAAGTGGTGAACGGCGGTAAGGAACGTTTTGACTCAACATATTCCGCGCTGAAAACCCTTATCAACTATGACGGTCATTGTAAAATCTTACTGCATGATGCCGTGCGTCCATTAATTAGCGACACTATTATTCGCAAATGCGTAGATGCACTTGAATCCTTTGACGCCGTAGATGTGGTGATCCCCTCAGCAGATACTTTAGTAGAAGTTCACGATGATGGCTGCATTGCCAATATTCCTCATCGTGCCAGCATGCGCCGAGGCCAGACCCCTCAGGCATTTCGTCTGGAAAAAATTCGCCAGGCTTATGAGAAAGCAGCGGCCATGGGTAAGTTTACGTTTACCTGCGACTGCGGAGTATTGCGTAATATGCTGCCTGAAACGCGTGTTATTACCGTAGAGGGCGATGAGAACAATATTAAAATCACCCATCCACTTGATCTCTTTATCGCAGAGAAATTGCTGCAGGAGAAAAGCTCACACGCATTGAATTCTGCAAATCTCGATTTCCTGCGCGATAAGCATATGGTTATTTTTGGTGGAGGTAGCGGAATTGGTCTGGAGATGATGAAAGTTGCCACGCTGTGTGGGGCCAAAGTACATATTGCCAGTCGTTCACATAATGATATCGACATTACTCATCTCGACAGCGTAAAAAACTATTTAACTAACATTGTTGCCGAGCATGGCAATATTGATTTTATCGTCAACACTGCGGGTGTCTTGATTAAGAAACCGCTCGCCACGCTTACTCAGCAGGAAGTGATGGCGCTGATTAACATTAATTATCTGGGAGCCGTAAACGTGGCAATTGCGGCAAAAGAGCGGTTAACCTGCAACTCCGGCATGTTATTGAATTTCACATCCAGTTCTTACACTCGTGGACGGGCTTTTTACGCCCTTTACTCATCGGCAAAAGCTGCGGTAGTCAATCTGACTCAGGCGCTGGCGGAAGAGTGGATTGAGGATAAAGTCAAAGTGAACTGCATCAATCCTGAGCGTACCGCCACACCGATGAGAACCGTTAATTTTGGCGAGGAACCTGCAGATTCACTGCTACATGCACGAGACGTTGCAGTAAAAAGCCTGGAAGTTCTCGTGACGCAAGGTACTGGTATGGTTATTGATATTCGCAAAAGTAACTGTAAGAATCAGCCCAGCTAACCACCTATCCCAATAAAAAAGGGCGCCGCAGCGCCCTGTGTTTTCTCAGCAACTTATTTGCTGCCGAACATATCTTTAATCCAACCCGCCACGCCGTCAGAATCTTTCTGCTCATTCTGTGGCTGCTGTTGTTGCTGTTGCTGTTGCTGCTCTTGTTGCTGCTGCAACTGCTGCTGTTGTTGCTGAACCTGCTCTTGCTGCTGCTGACACAGCGCGTTCGGATCCAGCGACCACACCGGCAACGAACGCCATGTGCTGCTGCCCGTACCGCAGATAAAGTTACCGGCAGAATCGATATTCATCTGCGTGATATCTTCCGGCGGCGTCAGCACCAGCGGCATTGGCGCCTGGTTGTCGAGATAGCGGCGATAAAGCTGCATTGCACCGCTGGCACCGTACAGCTTCGAGGTTTGGTTGTTATCGCGGCCAACCCAGGTAATCGCCACTTCTTTGCCATCAATACCGGCGAACCAGCTATCGATCAGGTCATTGGTGGTACCGGTTTTGCCAGCCAGATGCGCTTTAGGATAACGCGCACCCAGCGCACGCGCGGTACCGTGATCGGCGACCTGCTGCATGGTGTAGAGCGTCAGATACGCCGCCTGCGCCGGTTCAACACGCTGCGCCTGCGGATAGCTCTGATACAGCACCGTGCCATCTTCCGCAATCACCGAACGCACCGCCGACAGCTCAGCGCGGTTACCGCCGCTGGCAATCGACTGGAACGCCTGCGCCACTTCAATCGGCGTCAGGTTCAGCGCACCGAGAAGCATTGACGGCACCGGATGCAGCTGATCTTTCGGCACGCCGAGCTTGTTCCAGGTATCGACCACCGCATCCAGTCCCAGCGTCATACCGAGGTTGACGGTTGGCACGTTCATCGAGTTGGTCAGCGCATCCACCAGCATCACTTTGCCGCTGAAACGACGATCGTCATTCATCGGTTTCCAGATGCTGCCGTTCGGCTGTTTCAGCGCAATCGGTTCATCGGCGATCCAGCTGTTGAGGCGATAGCTGTTCGGCTGGCTCAGCGCGGTGAGATAGGTGGCCGGTTTTGCCAGCGAGCCAATCGAACGACGTGCTTGCAGCGCGCGGTTGTAACCGGCGAACTGCGGATCGGCACCGCCGACCATGGCGCGCACTTCACCGCTGAAGCGGTCCACTACCACCATCGCGGTTTCCAGATCTTTCAGGCCACGCTGTTTTTTCAGCGTTGGAATGCCTTCAATCACCGCTTTCTCTGCGGCATCCTGCGAAATCGCATCCAGCGTGGTGAAAATCTTCACGCCGGAGAGATCTTTCATTTTGTCGCCGAGCTTAGCCTGCAGCTCGTTACGCACCATCTGCATAAATGCCGGCTGAGGCGTGATCACGCCGCCTTTTGGCTGCACGCCAAGCGGACGCGCCGACAGCATGTCATACAGTTCCTGATCGATGACGTTCTGCTGCTGCAACAAACGCAGCACCAGATTACGTCGCTCCAGCGCCAGTTTCGGGTTACGCCACGGATTGTACAGCGACGCACCTTTCACCATGCCGACCAGCATCGCCTGCTGATCGAGGCTCAGCTCATCCACCGGACGACCAAAGTAGTAAAGGCTCGCCAGCGGGAAACCGCGGATCTGGTCATTACCGGTCTGGCCGAGATACACCTCGTTGAGATACAGCTCGAGGATGCGATCTTTGCTGTAGCGCGCATCCATGATCACCGCCATATAGGCTTCACGCGCTTTACGCCACAGCGAACGCTCGTTGGTGAGGAACAGGTTTTTCACCAGCTGCTGCGTCAGCGTACTACCGCCCTGCACCGCTTTACCGGCGGTGATGTTGGCGAGGAACGCACGACCAATCGAATACGGGCTAATGCCGTCGTGCTCGTAGAAGTGGCGATCTTCAGTGGCGATCAAGGTACTCACCAGCAGATCCGGGAAACCGGCGCGCGGCACGAACAGACGCTGTTCACCGTTCGGCGACTGCAACATGGTGATCAGGCGCGGATCGAGGCGGAAGAAGCCAAAATCGCGGCCGGTATCAAGGTTTTTAATCTCGCTCAGCTCATTGTTGCTAAAGGTCAGGCGCGCGTTGATCTGCCCCTCTTTGCTGTCCGGGAAATCAAACGGACGGCGCAGCAGATCAATGGTGTTGCCTTTGACGCTAAACTCGCCCGGACGGGTAATGCGCGACACTTCGCGATACTGCGTGCCTTCCAGCAGCGCAATCATCTCTTTTTTGTCGTACGACATGCCCGGTTCAAGGCTGACCATGCGGCCATAAACGGCGGCCGGCAGTTGCCACACTTTACCGTCGATGCGGCTGCGGATTTCCGAGTCGAGATAGACGCCCCAGGCGGCCATCACCACCACAAAGACCAGGAAGAGTTTAATCAACCAGCCCAACCAGCGACGTTTGCCGCGTGGCGGACGTTTTTTACTTTTTGGTGGCACCGGTCCACTCTCCTCATCTTCTTCGTCAAAATCGTCCTGATCGATATCATCATCAAGTTCCCTGCGGCGACCCCGCCGCGCACTGCTGCGCGGCGGCTTTGGCGCTTTTCCTTTGCGCCCGATAGGTTCGCGATCGTTCCCAGACATGCTTTTATTCTCCAGGTATTGCTACGGCGGCGGCCGTTACTCTATATACGTCATAATTCGATTTGCAGATGCGTTGGCTGCTCTCGCTCACCCGAATCACTTACTGAAGTAAGCTCATCGGGATTCTCTCGTTTGCCGCCTTCCTGAAAATCGAATTATTTAGTCTACAACTGCTTTCTCGTGCTGCGCATGGCAGAACCCTCTGAATTCGATCCACAGCGTTTCACGATGAAAATTTCTTGGTCCGCCTTGTGGGTAAGGCGTTGGCCGGATCGTCCGGCCACGGATGCTTTGGATAGCGCCCTTTCATCTCTTTCTGCACTTCGGGATACGCACCACGCCAGAACGCCGCGAGGTCACGGGTGATCTGCAGCGGACGGTGCGCGGGCGAGAGCAGCTCTAACACCAGCGGTACGCGGCCATCGGCCACCGCCGGATTCTGTGCTTCGCCAAACATCTCCTGAATCCGCACCGCCAGCGCGGGTGGCTTCTCTGCATCGTAGCGGATCGGCAGGCGGCTTCCGGTCGGCACAGTGTAATGAGTTGGCAGCACAGTATCCAGCCGCTGACGTTGTGACCATGTCAGCAAATGTAATAATGCGCTGACAAGGTTGATGCTCTGCAATCCTTTCAGATCGCGTACCGCGCTCATCTCCGGCAGCAGCCAGCTTTCAAGCGTATCGAGCAGGCTTTCATCGTCCAGCGCCGGCCACGCCTCTTCCGGCAGCCACTGCGCGGCACAGTGCACCCGCAAGCGTAGCTGTTCGGCGTCTTCTTTCCAGCCCAGCACCGACAATCCTTTTTCGCGGATCCAGCGCAGCATCGCCGGATGCAATATTTCCGCCTCCGGGCGTGCCTGCGGCTGCGCTTTTAGGACCAGCGCGCCGATCAGTTCGCGTTTCCACGCGCGCAAAGTGCCTTTATCTTCATCCCACTCCACGTCGGTACGCTGCTCAATTAAGGTGGGGCATTCGCGGCGCAGCGCGTCGATATCCACCGGCAGCGCCAGTAACATGCGCGCCTCGGCGGCGCTGGCGCCCTGCAGCAGTGTCGGTGCAATCAGCCACTCATAGCGGCTCAAACCATCCTGCTCGTTAAGCATCGCGCCAATGCCGTTCGCCAGCTGATAGCGCGCGCTGTCGCCACGACGCTGCGCCAGACGATCGGCAAAACCGGCGGCCAGCAGCTGCGGGAACAGGTCGGGATTAATGGTGCCGCCGCTGGCGTTGAGGCGCTTCTGCCACTGACGCGCGCGGCGCTGCCAGTGCGACTGCGGATGGTTAAGCGCATCACGCAGATCGGCGCTGCCGCTGCGTGGCGGATCTTCCAGAATCGCCACCAGCAGCGCGGCGCTGGCGATGGCATCGTTGTTTTGCCCGGCAGCCACCAGAATCGCGCTCAGGCGCGGATCGCTGCCCAACGCGGCCATTTTTCGACCGCGCGCGTTGAGCTGGTGATTCTCCAGCGCGCCTAGCTGGGTTAACCGCTCGCACGCCGCACGCACGTTGCGCGGCGGCGGCGCGTCAAGCCACATAAGCTGCGACGCATTCTGACATCCCCATTGCAGCAGATCGATCTGCAGCGAGGTCAAATCGCTATTGAGAATTTCCGGTTCACTCTGCGCCGCCGCACGCAGCGCCTGCTCTTGCGGCAGTAAATGCAGGCAGATGCCAGGTTCCAGTCGACCAGCACGACCGGCGCGCTGCGTCATCGACGCCTGGCTGATACGCTGCGTTTGCAGCCGCGTCACGCCGCTGCGCACGTCAAACTGCGCCGAGCGCTCCAGCGCGCTATCGACCACTAAGCGGATACCTTCGATGGTCAAGCTGGTTTCGGCGATGTTGGTCGCCAGCACCACTTTGCGGCGGTCCGCCGGAGACGGCAGGATGGCGCGGCGTTGCGCCTCCAGCGACAGCGCGCCATATAAAGGAGAAAGATCCACCTCGTCACTGACCCGCGCTTCCAGCTCGCGCTTAACCCGTTCGATCTCCGCCACGCCGGGCAGGAACAGCAGCAGCGATCCTGACTCTTCGCGCAGCAGTTGCGCCACCTCGCGCGCTACCGCTTCTTCAAAACGTTGCTGGCTGTTGAGCGAAGCATAGCGGCGCGTGACCGGGAAGCTGCGGCCCTCAGAGACCACAAAGGGCGCATCCGGCAGCAGCTGACGCAAACGCTGATTATCGAGCGTGGCCGACATCAGCAGAATTTTCAGATCGTCGCGCAATCCTTGCTGCACATCGAGCAGCAGCGCCAGCGCGAGATCGGCCTGCAGGCTGCGTTCATGGAATTCATCGAGGATCACCAGCGAGACGCCTTCCAGCATCGGATCGCGCTGCAACATGCGCGTCAAAATGCCCTCGGTGACCACTTCGAGGCGCGTGTTGGCACCGCAGCAGTTTTCACCGCGCATGCGATAGCCAACGATGCCGCCCGGCTGCTCGCCAAGCTGTTCTGCCAGACGCTGCGCCACGTTGCGTGCCGCCAGTCGGCGCGGCTCCAGCATGATGATGCGGCCGGGCAATGGGGCGTGTTGCAGCAGTTGTAATGGCAGCCAGGTTGATTTACCTGCGCCGGTCGGCGCCGCCAGCAACACCTGCGGCGACTGCGCCAGCGCGTCCAGCAACGCAGGCAGCACCTCGCTTACCGGTAACTCACTCAAACTCAACTCCCAAAATGCCTGTGCTAAGATGGCGCGCATTGTAGCACTCTGAGGCGCGGATTACCGGAGGCCAACCTGGCAACGCAACGTCTGTTTTTTGCTCTTGAACTGCCCGCTCCGCTCCAGCAACAACTGGTGCAGTGGCGCGCGGATAATTTTGCTGCCGAAGCCGGGAAACCGGTGGCGGCGGCCAACCTGCACCTGACGCTGGCGTTTCTCGGCGAGGTCAGCGATGAGACGTCACGCAAGCTGCAGCGGCTGGCCTCACGCATCGAACAGCCCGGTTTTGCCCTCGATTTGGATGACGCCGGTCACTGGCCGCGTCCCGGCGTGGTGTGGCTCGGTTGTCAGCGGGCGCCGCGCGGATTACTGCAGCTCGCCAGCCTGCTGCGCGCGCAAGCGGCACGTCATGGCTGCGCACAGAGCCCGCAGCCGTTTCATCCGCATGTCACGCTGTTGCGCCACGCAGCGTCACAGATCGCGCTGCCGCCGCGCGGTTTTCACTGGCGCGCCGATATCCGCCATTTTGCGCTGTTCGCTTCGAACGTGACGCGCGGCCGCACACGTTATCAGGCGCTGACCCGCTGGCCGCTACTATCATCCACAGGAGAGTAAATGGAGTTCGACCCACCGCTCAAACCCGCCCGCTTGATTGCCCGTTACAAACGCTTTTTAGCCGATGTAGTTACGCCAGAAGGTGAAACGCTGACCATTCACTGCGCCAATACCGGCGTGATGACCGGCTGCGCCACGCCGGGCGATACCGTGTGGTATTCGACGTCCAGCAGTGCCACGCGGAAATATCCGCACAGTTGGGAACTCACCGAGACCCAACAAGGCCACTGGATCTGCGTGAATACGCTGCGCGCCAATCAGCTGGTGCGCGAGGCGCTGACGCTCGACACGATTCCGGAATTATCCGCTTACAGCCGCTGCCAGCCTGAAGTGAAATACGGCACGGAAAAAAGCCGAATTGACTTCCTGCTGCAAGCGGATGGCCGATCCAACTGCTATATTGAAGTCAAGTCCGTCACCCTTTTACAAGCAGGTAAAGGCTATTTTCCGGATGCGGTGACGGCTCGTGGACAGAAACATCTGCGCGAATTGAGCACCATCGTGGCAGAAGGTCATCGAGCCGTTTTGTTGTTCGCAGTTCTGCATACGGGGATTGAGGACGTTTCCCCGGCACGCCATATCGACGTGCACTACGCAGAACTACTGGAACAGGCGCAGCGTGGTGGTGTGGAAGTTTTGGCGTATCAAGCTCAAATTTCACCGTTAAAGATATTACTTACGCAACCGATTAACGTAGCGTTGTAATATTTAAGGCAATTTGGTGTGATAGGAATGTTCTGGGCGAGGCGCTGAATACGCGATTGTTCAGAGGCTTGTCAAGTAGTGGTCAGGAATAATTGCCAACCTTGATTGCTTCTGCTATTTATAGCGGCCTGTTTTTTTCCCTTTATGGGAATCGATAAGCCCTAAATCGTTTAGGTTGCAGGCACACAGTCAACACATGCAACTTGACGTATCTAGGGAAGTGCGTGTTATCCAGGAGAAACAACATGCAAGAAGGGCAAAACCGTAAAACATCGTCCCTGAGTATCCTCGCCATCGCTGGAGTGGAGCCGTATCAGGTGAAACCGGGCGAAGAGTATATGAACGACGCCCAGCTAGGCCATTTCCGTAAGATTCTGGAAGCCTGGCGCAACCAACTTCGGGATGAAGTAGATCGCACTGTGTCACATATGCAGGACGAAGCTGCCAACTTCCCGGATCCGGTCGACCGTGCTGCGCAGGAAGAAGAGTTCAGCCTGGAATTGCGTAACCGCGATCGTGAGCGCAAACTCATTAAAAAGATTGAGAAAACGCTCAAGAAAGTGGATGACGACGATTTCGGTTACTGCGACTCCTGCGGTGTAGAAATTGGTATTCGCCGCCTTGAAGCGCGTCCGACTGCCGATCTCTGCATTGACTGCAAAACGCTGGCAGAAATCCGCGAGAAGCAGATGGCTGGCTAATGGCCGTAAGCAAATTGCTACCGCACAGCCGGGAAAATCCCTGTTTTCCCGACGTGCGGTACACTTCGTTATGAATCCCTCAAACTGCATTGGGCGTTTCGCTCCCTCCCCTTCTGGTGACCTCCATTTTGGTTCGCTGATTGCTGCGTTAGGCAGTTACCTGAGTGCGCGCGCGCAACAGGGACGCTGGCTGGTGCGCATCGAAGATATCGATCCCCCGCGTGAAGTTCCCGGTGCCGCAACGCGTATTTTGCAGCAGCTGGAACATTATGGTCTTTACTGGGATGGCGACGTTTTATGGCAGTCACAGCGCCACGATGCCTATCGCGCCGCGCTAAGCTGGCTGCAAACGCATCGACAAAGTTACTTCTGCACCTGCACGCGTAGCCGCATCCAGCAGCTGGGCGGTTTTTACGATGGTCACTGCCGCGATTTGCAGCTGCCGCCGGACAACGCCGCGCTGCGCCTGCGTCAGCATGCGCCGGTTAGCGGCTTTGACGATCGCCTGCGTGGCCATTTACAGGCTGAAGCGCAGCTGGCGCAGGAAGATTTTATTATCCATCGCCGTGATGGGCTGTTTGCCTACAATCTCGCGGTGGTGGTTGATGACCATTTTCAGGGCGTAACGGAAATCGTGCGCGGCGCGGATTTGATTGAGCCCACGGTGCGCCAGATTGCGCTGTATCAGCAGTTTGCCTGGCCAGTGCCGGATTATCTGCATTTGCCGCTGGCGGTCAATCGCGATGGCAACAAGCTTTCCAAGCAGAATCATGCGCCCGCGCTGCCCGCTGGCGATGCGCGGCCGCTGCTGGTGCAGGCTTTACGCTTTCTTGGCCAGCCGGTTTCGGCTGGCTGGCAGGATGAATCGCTGGAAAGTCTGTTGAAACAGGCCGTCGCGCAGTGGAATATCCGCCTGATTCCGTTGCAGAACGGTCTTAAAGAGGATGAAACGACATCACCATTCCTAAATGGTTCTCAACAGGCTATGATTAGCCGCTGATTTTATTAACACCCTTTTTCTCACTGTCGAGGTGTCCCATTTTTACCCGAGTCGCTAATTTTTGCCGGAGAGTCCTCAAGCGTGATGAGGAGGCGCCTGAAGAGGTGGAAGCTGAAAGTCCTGGTCAGATGACTGTCATTCCACGAGAAAGCCACAACATCTCACGCAAAGATATCAGCGAAAACGCCCTCAAAGTGCTCTATCGCCTGAACAAAGCCGGATTCGAAGCCTACCTGGTTGGCGGCGGCGTGCGCGATTTGCTGCTCGGCAGCAAGCCGAAAGACTTTGATATCACCACCAACGCCACGCCTGAACAGATGCGCAAGCTGTTCCGCAACTGCCGTTTGGTGGGTCGTCGTTTTCGTCTGGCACATGTGATGTTCGGTCCGGAAGTGATCGAAGTCGCCACCTTCCGTGGTCATCATCATGAAGAGAGCGAAGAAGATCGCAACAGCTCGCAGCGCGGCCAGAACGGCATGCTGCTGCGCGACAACATTTTCGGCAGCATTGAAGACGATGCCCAACGCCGCGATCTCACCATCAACAGCCTCTATTACAGCGTGGCCGATTTCACCGTACGTGATTACGTCGGTGGCTTGCACGATTTGCACGAAGGCATCATTCGCATGATTGGCGATCCGGAAACGCGCTACCGCGAAGATCCGGTGCGCATGCTGCGTGTGGTGCGCTTCGCTGCCAAGCTGCAGATGCGTATCGCGGCAGAAACGGCCGAGCCGATCCCGCGTCTGGCGACGCTGCTGAATGACATTCCGCCGGCGCGCATGTTTGAAGAGTCACTCAAGCTGCTGCAGGCCGGTTACGGCTACCGCACCTATCAGATGATGCGTGAATATCAGCTGTTCCAGCCGCTGTTCCCGATGCTGACGCGCGGTTTCACCGCCGAAAGCGACAGCCTGATGGAGCGTATGCTGGCGCAGGTTCTGAAAAATACGGATACTCGCCTGCAAAATGATATGCGCGTCAATCCGGCTTTCCTGTTTGCCGCAATGTTCTGGTATCCGCAGCTGGAATCCGCCGAACGCATTGCGCAGGAAAGCGGCCTGACTTATTACGATGCTTTCGCCTTGTCGATGAACGAAACGCTTGATGAAGCCTGCCGCGCGCTGGCGATTCCCAAGCGTATCACCACGCTGATTCGTGATATCTGGCAGCTGCAGCTGCGCATGTCGCGTCGTCACGGCAAACGTGCATGGAAGCTGATGGAGCATCCTAAGTTCCGTGCCGCTTACGATTTGATGGCGCTGCGTGCCGACGTGGAAAACAATCCTGAGCTGCAAAAGCTGACGCATTGGTGGGGCGAGTTCCAGGCGGCGGCACCGGTGCAGCAGAAAACCATGATGACCACGCTGGGCGACGATCCGGCCCCGCGCCGTAAACCGCGCCGTCCGCGTCGCCGTCCAACCGGGCCTCGCACAAACAGTCCGCAATGACCCGCGTTTACCTCGCTTTAGGCAGTAATCTGGCCGATCCGCTGCATCAGGTTGATGCAGCGTTGGCCGCGCTCGATGCCATTCCACATACCTCGCGCATCGCCACATCTTCCCTGTATCGCACGCCGCCGTACGGCCCGCCGGATCAGCCTGATTACCTTAATGCGGTAGTGGCGCTGGAAACCGCGCTAGACGCTGAGGCGCTGCTCGATCATACCCAGCGCATTGAGCTGCAACACGGTCGCGTGCGCAAAGCTGAACGCTGGGGACCGCGCACGCTGGATCTCGATATCATGCTGTTTGGCAACCAGACCATTAACACGCCGCGCCTGACCGTGCCGCACTACGACATGCACAATCGCGCATTTATGCTGGTACCGCTGCTGGAAATTGCCCCGCAATTGTCGATGCCGAATGGACAAGCCTTATCTGTGATTCTTGCCACCCTGGATCGCAGCGCTATCCGTTTGTGGTCTGAGTAAGCCGTAGTACACTGCGCGCATCAGAAAACTCTGGAGCGTGTGATGAAACCAACAACCCTCTCCCATTTACGCCAACTCAAAACCAGCGGGCGCAAATTTGCCACGCTGACGGCGTACGACTTCAGTTTTGCCCGCCTGTTTGCCGATGAAGGCATTCAGGTAATGCTGATTGGCGATTCGCTCGGCATGACCGTGCAGGGCCATGAATCGACCTTGCCGGTCACCGTGGACGATATCGCCTATCACACCGCCGCCGTGCGCCGTGGCGCACCGCTGGCGCTGCTGATGGCCGATCTGCCGTTTATGAGTTACCCCACGCCAGAACAGACGTTTACTAACGCCGCACAGCTGATGCGCGCCGGCGCCAATATGGTGAAGCTGGAAGGCGGCGAGTGGCTGGCAGAAACCGTGCGTATGCTAACCGAGCGCGCCGTGCCGGTGTGCGGCCATTTGGGCCTGACGCCGCAGTCGGTGAACATCTTCGGTGGCTACAAAGTGCAGGGCCGCGATGAAGCCGCCGCTGAACGTCTGCTGGCCGATGCGCTGGCGCTGGAAGCCGCCGGTATGCAGCTGCTGGTGCTGGAGTGCGTACCGGTGGCGCTGGCGGAACGCGTTACGAAAGCGCTGTCGGTGCCGGTGATCGGCATCGGCGCGGGCAACGTCACTGACGGCCAGATTCTGGTGATGCACGACGCCTTTGGCATTACCGGCGGTCACATTCCCAAATTTGCCAAAAATTTCCTCGCAGAAACCGGCGACATTCGTGCAGCGATTCGCCACTATATCGCCGACGTTGAAGCGGGCCTCTATCCAGCCGCTGAACACAGTTTCCAGTAAATCAGGAGATTTGCAGTGCTGATCATTGAAACACTGCCGATGCTGCGTCGTGAGATTCGTCGCTGGCGTCAGGCAGGTAAACGTATTGCGCTGGTGCCCACCATGGGCAACCTGCACGACGGTCATCTGACGTTGGTCGATGAAGCGCGCGAGCGCGCTGACGTTGTAGTGGTCTCGATTTTCGTCAATCCGATGCAGTTTGATCGTCCCGACGATTTAGCGCGCTATCCGCGCACGCTGCAGGACGACTGCGAGAAGCTGAATCGTCATAGCGTGGATCTGGTGTTTGCGCCCGCGCCCGCCGATGTCTATCCCAAAGGCCTGGATAGCCAAACCTTCGTGGAAGTGCCGGGTTTATCATCGCTGCTGGAAGGCGCCAGCCGTCCGGGACACTTCCGCGGCGTCTCCACCATCGTCAGCAAACTGTTTAATCTGGTGCAGCCAGATATCGCCTGCTTCGGCGAGAAGGATTTCCAGCAGTTGGCGATTATCCGCAAGATGGTGGCGGATATGGGCTTCGATATCGAGATTGTGGGCGTGCCAACGGTACGCGCAAAAGATGGCCTGGCGTTGAGTTCGCGCAATGGCTATCTCACCGCCGACGAGCGTAATATTGCAGCCGGTCTTAGCCAGGTGATGAACAGCATGGCCGAACGTCTGAGCAACGGCGAGCGCCATGTTGAAGAGATTATCGAGCAAGCGGAAGTGGCGTTGCGTGAGAAGGGGTTCCGTCCGGATGGACTGGCGATTTGCGATGCCGAAACCTTACAAGCGCTGAACGTGGACAGCCAGCGCGCGGTGATATTGATGGCCGCATGGCTCGGCAATGCGCGTCTGATTGATAATCAGCAAGTGGATCTGACGGAGTAGTTTTCCGTTGTTTATTGGCAGCTTAACAAGGTTAGACAGTTATGATTCGCACCGTACTTCAAGGCAAACTGCATCGCGTTAAAGTCACTCAGGCAGATTTGCATTACGAAGGTTCCTGCGCCATTGACCAGGATTTCCTCGACGCCTCCGGCATTCTGCAATACGAAGCCATCGACATTTACAACGTCACCAACGGCCAGCGTTTTTCCACCTACGCGATTGCCGCTGAACGTGGCTCGAAGATCATCTCAGTCAACGGTGCCGCCGCACGCTGCGCCTGCGCTGGTGACATCATGATCATCTGCTCTTACGTGCAGGTCGAAGATGAAGTCGCACGCAGCTGGCAGCCGAAAGTTGCCTACTTCGAAGGCGATAACGAAATGAAGCGCCTCGCTAAGGCGTTACCAGTTCAGGTCGCCTAAACTCAGGGGCGCCCAAAGCGGCGCCCTTTTCCGATTCCCACAACCCGCAGCCTGCTACGGAATGCCGGTTTCGACTTTAAATTCCAGCCTCAGCGTGCCTGAGTACTGACCCGCCGCCTTAGTCGCGTGATCAAAGGCCGGCGTCGATAAGCGTAATCGTCCCAGCGTACAGGCCACCGGAACATTGATTCCCGGCAACATCACCAAGCGGTAGTCACCGTAGTCGTTACGGGGAATGACCAGCGCGTACTGGTTAGTGAATTGACGCGTCATGCCATTCCACTCCACGAATGCCTGAAAATCGATACGCTGGCTTTTATCCGTGTTCAAAGCGCCTTGTTTAATAATCGTGAAATCGGTACTGCTGCGATCGGGCAACATTACGCCATCAGAGAGCGTTAATTGCAGAGATTGACTGTTGGCGCCATAACCATCGTACATGCACATATCCAGATAGCTGTGGCCTGCGCCCGCCATATTTTTTCCCGTATCACGCAAGTTAAGCGCCATACGCGGCGTAGCGGTATGAAACGCGGGAAAATAGAGTTGCGCCGCATTGTCATCGATATTCAATTGGATATTTACGCGCCATTCCGCGGCTTTTTGAAACGGCTCTCCCTGCATCACATTTATTTTTAAATCGGCTTCCCATATGCCGCCGCTGGGCAACAGCGCGAGCTGATCTGCACTGATATAGACGCTCAGGCCCGATCCCTGGCGCAGATAGCCGCCACAGTTGGGCGAGAACTTATCGTTAATGGCATAGTGTTCATGGGTAAAATAGCCTCCGGTGCAGCGTGCAGCCTCGCCACGCCCATAAGGCTGCCGGTAAGCGATCAATTTCAGATTGACGCTATTTTTCGTTTTACGCTCGGTGAAAGTTAATACGATTTCAGATTCCGCTTCGCCGCCAGAATATTTCGCGCTCGTTTCACATGCCCCGTGCTGCGGATCAGTTGATGAGTCGCACAAATAGGTGCCATAGCCCCAGCGCCGGGCATCATCCACCTTCCAGCCAGCAATTTCGCGTACAAAAATATCAATTTTGCTCGGTAGTTTTTGTTTGGATACAGCGGCGGTGACAATTTTATTAATATCACTCGCTTCCTGATCGGCATGGGCCATCGGCGTGATTAACATCGTGCCGCATATTATTATGCCTACCCACTTATATATGCGTGAGCTCAGGGTTAAAAAGTGCATTGTTTGTCACTCGCTTTTGAAGCCATTAAGGGTTATTAAACGCAGCGAGGTTTATATTCTTGCGCATCGCGTCTGGTAGCGCCGCCACATCTATAAGCGGACACATCACTTCACCAACAAACTGCACAGCATTTTTACGCTGCTTTACACGTAGCGCGCAGGCGTATATCTGCATCGACTCCTGCAGATAAAGCGTGGTGATGCGCTGTGCGCTATCAAATAACATGCCGCCGTCGCTATCTAATTGCGCCGGTGTATTTATCACCCTGGCGTCGCGCAATGGCATACCATTTTCTTTGAGCGCCCGTCCGACATAGGTTAAATTCAGCCGCGCTTTTACCTTGCGCTGCACAATTTTACCCGGCAGCAAAAACAATGATTGTTCACTGCCACCGGTACTGAGCGTGGCGGCCTGCTGATTATCACTCGATGTGCTCTCACGAATGCGGTGCGTGCCCGATTGATATCCCACCGCCGGAAGAAAAGCACTGTCGCCAAAATTGAGCGCATAAGTATGGCCATTGGCCATGACTTCTGCCGCTGGACCCGATAACGCGCTGTCAGCATCCACGCTTACCACCACACCCGCCGGAGAATCCGTGCTGCCTGCGCTGCTGCCCGACCACAATCCCTGAGGCGTGGCGGCGAAGGCCGAGTTATAGCTTCCGGTTAAACTGGTTCCACCCTGGTTATGGGATAAGGTTCCATAGACGTTGCCATGCATCCCATCACGTCGCCCCGAGAGCTGAGAATACATTTCGCCTCCCTGGCTGCCCGTCGCGGTCACGCTTAATTCACGATATTCCGGAGCAAACCATGAAACCGCATGTGAAGCCTGCCAACCCATTTCAGCCCCCTGGCTGTGTTGGCGGCGATACTCGCCTCCAATCTGCGAAGTGTGACGCCGATCCGAAGCGGCTTCCTCGCGCGGCACATAGGACAGGGAAATACCGATGTATCCACCGCGATCGGGTTCCTGACCACTACTTATGCTACGAAAGATGCCCGCACGCGCCGACACTAATAGCGTGTTAAGTGTGAAAGTGCGGCTGATATCCAGCTGCCAGCGCGTCTGTTTGCTGGCCTGCTGATCTGTATAGCGCGGATATGAAGGCGCGGTATCAACCCTAACGTCAGGCGTTACTGAGGCGCGGCTCTTGCTGTATCCCAGCGACACCGCGCTGCCCGCAAGCTGACCAGAAAGCGTTGCATTCAGACTCTGTGAACAACGATATTGACCTGCGTGCGTGGCCGATATGCAGGTATTACCTTGCTGCTGATAACGATATAAGGAAAGCGTTGCGCCTTTAGTCATCGCAAGCTGCTGAATATTGCCAGCCAGCCCATGTTTGCTCGCCATTGCCCCGATTCCCAAATTGACTATTCCGAGGGATGAGACGTTTTGCCAATCCAGACGGGTTTCATTAAAGCTTTCTCCTGCCAGCACTGAAACGGCGCTGGTGATCGTCAGCGGTTCGGCAAGGCGCGTTCTGAAGCCACTCTGCAAAGCAAAAGGGGGAGGATTTTTAACGTCTGGCACCGAATTAACGGCCTCAGCCACCTTCCCCAGCTGTGTGAACCATTGAAAATCTGCCGGACCCTGCTGCAGCGTCGTTTTGCTAAACGGGTATTGTTGTACGCGGCTTAATGCGCCCTCTTCATAGAATTTCAACGTTAAAAGATAACGTCCCTGGGGAAATGCCTGACTATTTAGTTTCACCACGCCTGCGGGCAGGTATTGCGTACCCAACAGTTCATCATCGCGATAAACATCCACCCGCGTGGTTCGCGATAATAATAAGGTGATAGGTGTTGTTGTTTCGCTCTCTTCACTGTTATTAACGTAACTTTGGGTGGTGCCCAGCCGTACTCCATAAAATTTAGGCAGCGGTAATAACGATAAATTAAAATTTCCGCCGAGCGCGCCATAGAGATTGCGCTTATCCATTTCGCCAGCCTGAACATAGCGGCGTGTGCCAATATCATGACGAACATACAGATCATCATGGCGAAATGTTTTTTCCGTGTAATGTGATTGTTGATTGAACAATGCTTGCCAGCTACCGGAGAGATAACTTTTTTCGCCCAATCCCAATGCACCATTTCCTATAATGCTGATATTTTTAGTTGTGTCAGACGTAGCGATATTGATTTGCTGCTGATGGATAAGTGCATTGTGCGCGTTCAGCGCAGGTGCGTAATAGCCAGTACCCGCAGGGGCTAGTGGCAGCCATGTGACGTTAATAAACAGATCAACATCATTGCGGCTTTCATTATAAATTAGCGCAGCACTTTCGGTATCCAATTGCCCACAACGTATTGAGGAAACATCATTTAAACAGGCTTTATGCCCATTACGGGCGAGTGGCTGACGCAAAGCCGTTGTTAGCTTTTTTTCGTGTTCCTCACTTAAACCATAAATTTCTTTGATCCGCTTAACCAATTTTTCTGGTTGCGAAAACTGGATTTCATCAGGTTTTACCAGCGCATCATAAAGCCCTAAGTCATGGCTGGCTAAACGCACAGACAGTAATTCATGCTGACCCAGTAATAACTCTTCAAAACCTAATGGCACGTTCTCCTGGCTCTGCGCCAGGCAGGGATAAATCGCTGCACCGACCAAAAATAGAATTAACCAGGAGAACGTCTTCACAATTAAAATCTCAAGCCAGAAATATTACGATTGTCACAACAGCATTAAGGTGCCTGCACCACTGCCAGTCTTACCAGACCGGTATAAAAACCTGCTGCAGGCGTAACATTGCCGCTGGAGATTTCCAATGGAATGGAACGCGACGCACCGGCACCTTTTGCCGTTGAAAACAGGCTGGTCGCGGTAAAAGTAGTGTTAGCCGTCGTCAACGCTTTCCCATCAAATTTAACCGTCAGCTGAATGGTGTTTGCTGGCGTCAGGGTGTGCGTCAATTGCGCTGCGTTATACAGTTTGATGTTGAGGTCTTTTTCAACATCATTGGTATGCACGCGGGTATTAATAATTTTAGGCGCCAATTTATTCATATCGGCCAGATACTTCATTTCAATCGCTGAGGGTAGATTTGAGCCATCTTCCATCATTAATGTCATCATGGGATCAATGGATGCCGTGACGGTAATATCCTGATCAACCGCATAGGCATTTAAGGCCATGCCTCCCATTAAAGCCATTGCCGCGAGTAATTTCACTTTCATTTCCTATTCCTTTATTCACTTTTATTGAATTGGCTAAAGTTAGCCATTACGCAGGACAATCAAGGGAAGACACTTATTTTCTCTTGATCCTCTCCTTGTAATTTAAATACCAGCCTTAAAGCACCATGCTTAGGCTGATTTTTCAGCGTGTAACGTTCACCGGGATAGACACTGCGTTGATCCTGGATCCATTGACATGCATTCTCTTTCATCTCTTTTTTGCAATAACTATAACGTTGCAGAATCACGCGAACATTACCGCGATTATGCAACTGCTGTTTATGTCGATCATATTCCACGGCAGGCTGAGCGATTAATGGTTGCTGGCGCACCAGCACGCCCCAAATTAAGCTCATACCAATCGAAGCATTGATTTTATTGGTCACAGCCGGTGCATCACTGTCTAAAGCGGCGACCGGCTCAAAGTAAATACGGTAAACATGCTCATGACTCACCGGCTGCAGCGCTATAATCCGCACGAGTTTATTCGCTCCGGCAGGCAAAGCGAACTTAACCGGGGATACCACAATATTTTTACCCTGCCAGCTTTTTACTTCGCGTTCTTGTTCCTCTGGCGTTGCAGGATGAATAACCTCTTTAACCACCACACGTACATATTGGGTATTTTCGCTTTTAGAGGTGATTTGAATGGGCGTGTTTTCATTACGCTTTTCATCCAGGTTTATTACCATGGGATAAACGCTCATATTGGCCATCGCGGCATGAATCCCCATTAAGCCCAAAAGAATGGCGCTCAATACTGCTGTTAACTGCTTCATAATGCCTAAACGTCTTATGCTGTTCCGATAGCCTTTTATGACGACAATCTATTGTGGAAATTAAGTCACATCAGGGAAGACGTTTCGGGATAAGGCAGCGAGGAGAAAAGCGGATGCGGTTAAAATTTTAATAAGACCAGTTTCTTCAATATTTTAAGTCCAACCTTTAGAAGGTATTGGCTGTTAGCATCAGTCTTAAGCGCCAAAACAGGGCAGCGTTTGAGACATATCTCAATCTCAACCTGACCCGTTAAGAAGGTGTTAATGCCACAGGCGACAAACTCAGGACGAAAAAAAAGGCCATAAAATGGCCTTTACAAAGGAGGGGACAGAGGTGCTATGCCAGGTTAGGTCCGTAACCCGCGCCCACGCTGAATCAGCGAATACACCAGCACATAAAACACCACGATAAAGGCGATCAGCACAGATAGCGTGAACACCAGCGGCACATCGTTGATGCCGAGGAAACCATAACGGAAGCCGCTGATCATATACACCACCGGATTCAGCTTCGACACCGCTTGCCAGAACGGCGGCAGCAGCGTCAGCGAGTAGAATACGCCGCCGAGATAGGTTAACGGCGTGAGCACGAAGGTGGGAATCAGGCTGATATCGTCAAAAGTGCGCGCGAATACCGCATTCAGCAGGCCCGCCAGTGAGAACAGAATCGCCGTCAGCAACAGCGTCAGCGCCACCATCGACCACGAATGCACGTGGAACGGCACGAAGAACAACGAAATCGCGGTAACCAAAATCCCCACGCACACGCCGCGCGCCACGCCGCCGCCGACATAACCGGCGATAATGATGTGCGTTGGCACCGGTGCCACCAGCAGCTCTTCAATGTTGCGCTGGAACTTGGCGCTAAAGAACGACGATGCCACGTTGGCGTAAGCGTTAGTGATCACCGCCATCATAATCAGGCCCGGCACGATAAACTGCATGTAGCTGAAACCGTGCATATCGCCGATGCGTGAACCGATCAGATTGCCGAAGATAATGAAGTAGAGCGTCATGGTGATCACAGGCGGCACCAGCGTCTGAATCCAGATGCGGGCGAAGCGATTGATCTCTTTGCTCCAGATGCTCTTGAGCGCCACCCAATACAAGTGCGTCATGCTTTCACTCCTGTTTTTCCCTGTGTCAGGCTGACGAACAGCTCCTCAAGGCGGTTAGCTTTGTTACGCATGCTCAGCACCTGCACGCCCTGCGTGCTCAGCTGGCTGAACACGCTGTTCAGACCTTGCTCACGCATCACTTCCACTTCCAGCGTCGAGGTATCGACCAGTCGATACTGGAAGCCCTCCAGCTGCGGCAGCGGGCTACGCGGCGCCAGATCGAGGATAAAGGTTTCGGATTGCAGCTTGGAGAGCAACCCTTTCATCGAGGTGTTCTCCACCAGCTCGCCGCTCTGAATAATACCGATATTGCGGCACAGCATTTCCGCCTCTTCCAAATAGTGCGTGGTGAGGATGATGGTGGTGCCTTTAATGTTCAGCTCTTTCAGGAAACTCCACATCGAACGGCGCAGTTCGATATCTACGCCCGCGGTCGGTTCATCGAGGATCAGCAGCTTCGGCTCATGCATCAGCGCACGCGCGATCATCAGGCGGCGCTTCATACCGCCCGAAAGCATGCGCGCACGTTCGTTGCGTTTGCCCCACAGGTCGAGCTGATTGAGGTATTTTTCCGCGCGCTTGTTAGCTTCAGCGCGTTCAACACCGTAATAACCAGCCTGATTGACCACGATCTGCATTACGGTTTCAAACGGGTTGAAGTTGAACTCCTGCGGCACCAGCCCAAGCTGGCGCTTGGCGTTGACCACATCTTTTTGCAGGTCATAGCCAAACACGCGCACGCTGCCGCCGGTTTTATTCACTAACGAGCTGATAATACCGATGGTGGTGGATTTACCGGCGCCGTTTGGCCCCAGCAGGGCGTAAAAGTCGCCCGCTTCCACGTTGAGATCGAGTCCTTTCAGCGCCTGTACGCCGCCGGGATAGGTTTTGGTCAGCCCGGAAATTTCCAGTGCATATGTCATTGCGAATCCATACCTTGTTGTAGAGACATCAAAGGCCTATGAAAATGGTAATGCGCACGAGCGATGTCGCGGTCATTAACATTAAGAAATCAATGGAGTTTAGCAGAGAGTCGAGCCAGCCCATAAACCGTTGGCTTACGGGCTGCGCAGTGTATCGCAGGCGGGGAAGTTTAGCCTTGGACGATTGTGCGGTTATTCACCGGTCGGGATAACTTTGCCGATATACGGCAGATGGCGATAGCGCTGGGCGTAATCGATACCAAAGCCGACCACGAACTCATCGGGAATGGTAAAGCCAACAAATTCGACGGTGACGTCCACTTCACGACGCTCTGGCTTATCCAGCAAGGTACAAATCGCCAGTGACTTTGGCTCGCGCAGGCGCAGGATTTCACGCACTTTGCTCAGCGTATTGCCGGAATCGATGATGTCTTCCACGATCAGCACATCCTTGCCGCGAATATCTTCATCGAGATCTTTGAGGATTTTCACATCGCGGCTGCTCGACATGCCGCTGCCGTAGCTTGACGCCGTCATAAAGTCGACTTCATGCGGCACGTCGATGGCGCGGCACAGATCGGCCATAAACATAAAGGAGCCGCGCAGCAAACCCACCAGCACCATTTCGCTGCCGCTATTGCGGTAGTGCTCGTTGATCTGTTTGCCCAGTTCGGCAATTCGGGTTGCGATCTCTTGCTCGGAGATCATCACGTCGACGGTATGTTTCATTGCATGCGTCCAGTTACGGTTTTTGGAAAGCCACGAAGTCTATCATAGACGAGCCAGCGTCTAACGCCGCGCACAGAACGCAAACGATTCCGTGGCGAAATTTATCGCGCTGGCGTTAACTGTAGGAACACGTCCGCCCCTTTACCGCCGAGTTCTGGAGTTCCTATGACCGCTTCATTCAGTAAAAAAACCAAGATTGGTACGCGCGATCTGCACCCGGAAACGCAGATGCTGAATTACGGTTACGATCCGCAGTTATCGGAAGGCGCGGTGAAACCGCCGGTGTTTCTCACCTCCACCTTCGTGTTTAACAGTGCCGAAGAGGGGCAGGATTTTTTCGATTTCGTCGCCGG
Organism: Pantoea sp. DY-17; assembly: GCF_019795975.1. NCBI lineage: Bacteria > Pseudomonadati > Pseudomonadota > Gammaproteobacteria > Enterobacterales > Erwiniaceae > Pantoea > Pantoea sp. DY-17. The sequence goes on from NZ_JAIMIG010000003.1 coordinate 77,194, forward strand.
GCGCAAGCAGCCGCCGGAAGGCAAAACTGGCGGGCTGGTCTATTCACGCTTCAATCATCCCAACAGCGAAATCGTAGAAGATCGGCTGGCGGTGTATGAAGGCGCGGAAAGCGCGGCGCTGTTCTCTTCCGGCATGTCGGCGATTGCCACCACGCTGCTGACGTTTGCGCGTCCGGGCGAAGTGATTCTGCATTCCCAGCCGCTGTACGGCGGCACCGAAACGCTGCTGAGCAAAACGCTGCACGATTTGGAGATCAAAGCGGTGGGTTTCAGCGATGGCACCGATGAAGATAAGGTGCATGAAGCGGCGAAGCTGGCATGGCAGCGCGGACGCGTGGCGCTGATTCTGATTGAGACGCCCGCCAATCCCACCAACAGCCTGGTGGATATTCAGTTGATGCAGCAGGTGGCGGATGTGATTGCGCAGCAGCAGGGTTCACGGCCGATTCTCGCCTGCGATAACACGCTGCTCGGGCCGGTGTTTCAACAGCCGTTGCAGCATGGCGCAGATTTGTCGCTCTATTCACTGACCAAATATGTCGGCGGCCATTCGGACCTGATTGCCGGTGCGGTGCTGGGTAGCAAAGCGTTGATCGGCAAGGTACGTTCGCTGCGCAGCGCCATCGGCACGCAGCTGGATCCGCACTCCAGCTGGATGATTGGCCGCTCGCTGGAAACGCTGTCGCTGCGTATGGAGAAAGCCACCAGCAATGCCGAAAACGTGGCGGCGTTTTTACGCGATCATCCGCAGGTTGAAAAACTGCATTGGCTGCCGTATCTGGCGGCAGAAAGTCCGGCGGGCAAAACGTATCAGCACCAGTGCAGCGGCGCGGGTTCAACCTTCTCGTTTGATATCCGTGGCGGGCAAGCGGCGGCGTTCCGTTTCCTTAATACGCTGGAACTGTTCAAGCTGGCGGTGAGCCTCGGCGGCACCGAATCGCTTGCCAGCCATCCTGCCAGCACCACCCATTCGGGCGTGCCGCAGGATGTGCGGCAACGTATTGGCATCACCGATGCGACCGTGCGCTTGTCGATTGGTATCGAACATCCTGACGACCTGATCGAGGATATCCGCCTGGCGCTGGAGGCGTCGGTTAACTGACGCTAAAACCGAGCATCATGCCGGTATCTTCATGCTCCAGCAGATGGCAATGCGCCATGTACGCATTGTCGGCGTTAGCGACATAGTTGAAGCGCACCAGCACTTCGCTGCGCCAGCCGTTAACGCTGACGATGTCCTTCCAGCCTGCGCGATGCGGCGCAGGCGGCTTGCCGTTTTCTGACAGGATGCGGAACTGCGTGCCGTGAATGTGGAACGGATGCAGCATGTGATCGCCTTCACCGGAAATCGTCCACTTCTCCACTTTGCCCAATTCCACGTTGAACATCGGCTTGGTCATATTAAATGCCTGACCGTTAATCTTGTTGCCATTATGGAAATCATAGGCGGCAGTTTTGCCGTGGCTGCCGTGATCCATCGCCATATCGCCATGATCCATCGGCTTCGCGCTATCACTCATCGCCATGTTGCCATGATCCATTTTCATGCCGCCCATGGCTTTATCGCCGTAACGATCCATCAGCGCCTGCATACCTTGCTGATCAAGCTGCGGATCCATCATCAGCTGCAGCCAGCGGCTTTGCAGGCCTTCGGTGGCGGGAATGGGCGGCAGATCCACCAGCTTGTCCGGCAGCGTACCGCTGGCCATCACGCGCAGCGGCAGAATGTTGACCAGCGGCAGCGGTTGGTCAAACGGCGCCAGCGTCATGCCCATCTGCGTCACCGGCAGCGTCACCACGTCGAAGGCTTTGCCATCTGACGTATCCACCAGCACTTCAAAACGCTCGCCCGGCAGCAGCGGCAAGCTATCCACTTTCACCGGCTCGGCCAGCAAACCGCCGTCGCTGCCAATCACATACAGCGGACGTCGATCGCTGGTGGCGATATGCAGCGAACGCGCGTTACAGCCGTTAAGCAAACGCAGACGCAGCCAGCCGCGTGGCACCGCATGCTGCGGATATTGCACGCCGTTGGTGAGCATCATGTCGCCAAACCAGCCGACGGCGGCACGCATGATATCGAGCTGATAATCGATTTGCGTTCCCGCTTTATTTAGCTGCTTATCCTGGAAAATCAGCGGCACATCGTCTTCGCCCCACTGCATCGGCAAACGCAGCTTGCCGGACGCTTCATCTTCCAGCAGCACCAAACCCGCCAGACCTTGCGCCACCTGATAACCGGTTTTGCCGTGGTGATGCGGATGGAACCAGCAGGTCGCTGCGGGTTGATCAGGGGTGAAACTGACCTGACGCGTCGCGCCGGGCGCAATAATCCCTTGCGGGCCGCCATCAACATCGCCGGGGATCTCCAGCCCGTGCCAGTGCAAGGTGGTGGCTTCCGGCAGTTGATTATGGATATTCACCGTGACGGCTTTTTCGCGTTGCAGACGCAGCGCGGGTCCGAGCAATCCACCGTTGTATCCCCAGGTAGGCACCGCTTTGCCATTCCATTGGCTGCTACCGGTCATGGCGGTCAAGGTGTATTGCCCGCGGGCATCAGGCTGCAAAATGGAGGGAATCGGTAATAATGGGCGCGTGGCGGCCATTAGTGAGCGGCTCCACAGCGGCAGCGCACCGGCGGCGCTGAGTGCGGCAGTCAACTTTAGAAAATGACGACGTTGCATATTCTTATCCTTGTCGTGAATAAGGGCACAGCGTAAACCTTTACCCTGCGGGAGGGTCAAGCCCTGAAACAGATTGCACTGATAAAAAGGGTGGGAATGGCCCGAAAGGGCAAATTTAGCGGAATAGCGGCAATAACTGTGCTAACGTCAATAAATTGTCCCTTGTTGAGAATGATTATGACGAAAAGCATCAAGATCCTGCTGCTGGCGGGACTCCTTGGCTTCTCCTCCACCAGTTTTGCCCTGAGCGAATCCGAAGCAGAAGATCTGGCCGACCTCACCGCCGTGTTCGTTTATCTCAAGAACGATTGTGGCTATCAGGATTTGCCGGACGCACAGATTCGTAAAGCACTGGTGTTTTTCGCCCAACAGAACCGTTGGGATTTAAGCAACTACAGCAATTACAACATGAAGTCGCTGGGCGAAGAGAGCTACAAGGATTTGAGCGGTATCGCCATTACCAACGACAAGAAGTGTAAGTCGCTGGCGCGCGATTCGTTGAGTTTGCTGGCTTACGTTAAGTAATCATTGCCCGCAGGTTGGTGCTTGCTGTCCCCCTCCTCGGTCCTCCCCCACAAGTGGGGGAGGAAGATGCTGCAATATGTCAGTTCGAGAGTTGCATGTGGCAGCGTCTCCTTCCCCCGCTGGCGGGGGAAGGCCGGGATGGGGGGCAGCCAGCACAATCTCAATCTAAATCTAAACCGTCAACTCCAATCCAATACCCCGCTCGCGCAGGTCGCGGCACACCGCTTCATCCAGACGTGCATCCGTCACCACATCAGTCAGGCTATCAATCGGCGCGGCGCAATACAGCGACCATGAACCGTATTTACTGCTGTCAGCCAGCAGAACGCGGCGGCGCGCGTTGGCCAGCAGATCCATCTTCAATCCGGCTTTCTCTTCGGTTGGCGTGGTAATCCCGCGTTCGATGCTCCACGAGTTGCAGCTGACAAAGGCAATATCAGGATTGATGCTGCGCAGCAAACGGCGACCATGTTCGCCAATGCACGACTGGCTGGAATCGTCGATGCGTCCACCAATAATGGTGGTTTCGATTTGCTTAAACTCCGACAGAAACAGCGCGATATGCAGATCGGCGGTGATGACCCGCAGCTTGAGGTGCGTCAGCTGGCGCGCCAGCTCCAGCATGGTGGTGCCGGCATCCAGCACCACCGCATCACCCGACTGCACGTAGCTGGCGGCAAACTGCGCGATGGCCTGCTTCTCGGCGAGATTACGCTGCATCTTCTCCAGCGTGGTCGGCTGATTGGGGATAAAGCGATTCAGCGTAACGCCGCCGTGGCTGCGGCTGATAACGCCCTCTTTATCCAGCTTGATCAGATCGCGGCGGATCGTCGCTGGCGAGGCAGAAATCGCGCTCACCAGTTGTTCAACAGTGACCAAATTATGGCTCTTCAGATAATCCATAATCTGGTCGAGACGGCTTTGTCCCTTCATATTTCCCTATGCAAGCTGCATCGCGAGTTTAATGGAGATCGCCATGCTCGCAGAGTTCGCTTTACCTGTCCAGGCGATATCAAACGCGGTGCCGTGGTCCGCCGAGGTGCGGATAAACGGCAGGCCCGCAGTGATGTTAACACCATCATAAAAGCCTAGTAATTTCAGCGGAATATGGCCTTGATCGTGGTACATCGCTACCACCATATCGTACTGTCCTTCCTGACACTGCAGGAACACGGTATCGGGCGGACACGGGCCACTGACATCAATGCCCTGCGCTTTCATGGCGTTAATGGCAGGCGCGACGATGGTGATCTCTTCATCACCAAACAGACCGTTTTCACCGGCATGCGGATTAACGCCTGCCACCGCGATGCGGGGCTGGTCGAAACCGACGCGGCGCAGGAAGCTGTCGGCCATGCCGATCACCGTTTGAATGCGCTCGCCGTTTAAGGTATCGAGGAACTTACGCAGCGCAATATGTGTGGTGACGTGAATCACTTTCAGCTTATCGGTGTAGAGCACCATGGCGTAATTTTTGGTGTTGGTCAGTTGCGCCAGCAGTTCGGTGTGGCCGGGATAGATATGACCCGCCGAGTGCAGCGCCTCTTTGTTTAACGGTGCGGTGGCGATCGCCTGCACGTCGCCAGCCAGCGCCAGTTCGGTGGCGCGTTTAACGCAACGCCAGGCCAAATCACCCGCTGCTTTCTGCACCACGCCAGGCTGCAGCGCGGCGGCATCCGCCAGCGGCTCATCAATCACGTTGATCATGCCGGGCGCGAAATGCGCATCCTTGACCTGGTCGAGCACGCGCAGTTCAGCCTGCGGCGTGACATGTAAACCCATCACCCGACGCAGCGTGTTAGCACAACCGACCACGACGGCAGGCACGCCCGCTAACTCACCTTCTGCCAGCGCTTTAATGATGATCTCCGGGCCGATGCCCGCCGGATCGCCCATGGTAATCGCAATAATTTTACTCACTCGACTTCTCCTCAATAAAACGAATGGCTTCTACCAGGGTGTTTTCATCACCAAAGCCACCTGCTTTGGTCATCACCGGCAGGTGTAATTCACTGTTAAGCAAAACCCCGTGCGGCACGCAGCCCGCTACAAGGCCCTGAATCTGAAAACCGCGGGCACCTGATGCCTGGGCCACGGCAATCGCCACATCGCCGCCAGAGAGATAAAGCCCAGCAGGCTGCACCTCGCGGCACACGCGGCGGGTTAACTGCGCGAGAAACTGGCAGATGCGTTCGCCCAATAGCTGACGAGAAACCTGATGCTGTTGGCACAACTGCGCAATCTCATGACGCTGCCCGGCATGTTGGGTAGTGCGTACCACGCAATGCGCGCCGTCGTGCAGCGCCTGCTGTATCTCTTGCTGCCACCGTTCAGCCTGCGGCCAGGCCGGTTGGGCAAACAGCTGACGGATATCAATGTCGATAATGCGGATGTCACGCTGGCTGGCGAGGCGTGTAATCTGCTGCTGCGCAATGGCGCTCATCGAACCGACCACCGCCAGCACCGGACGCGACTGACGTGCCGCCAGCAACGCGCCGAGCGCATCGCTGAGCCCGGACGCTCCGGCCAACAACGGTCGCGTCTCCAGCGTGGCTGCCGCGGCCATCAACAAGGCAATGTCGGCGTCCTGCTCGATATCCACCACCAGCAAGCCTTGCTTGCTGGCCAGCACCTGCGCCAGTTGATCGCTGCGCAGCGTGGCGAGATCGAGGGTTTCACCCGGCAATGTGCTCTGCATCTGCAGACGCGTCAGCACATGGCCGCTGGTGACCGGCGTTTTGGGATCGCTGGCGAATTCGCTGTCGATCAAACGCTGCTGATGGATCCACACGTCACCCGCACGCGTGGTGCGTCCGAGCTTCGGCACCGCCGGCACCACTAAGGCTAATGTTTTACCGCTGGCCTGCATCGCGGCTTCGATCTCCGCGCCGGGATTGCCGCGCAGCGTGGAATCGATCTTCTTAAATAACCAACCGTCGTTAGCGATGGCCTGATGTTGCTCAATGGCAGCTCGCGTGCGCCGGGCCGCTTCTTGTGCGCTGGTTGCACGGCTATCGGTGCTGATCACCAGCACATCGGCAGCACCAGCGTCGTGTGGCGTGCTGCTCTCAAACAGCACATGCACACGCGCCCCGGCTTGTGCCAGCCCGCTGCCCGCGTCATTGGCGCCGGTAAAGTCATCGGCAATCACTAAGACTGGCGTTTTCCATGGCTGTGAAGTCATGCTCTCTCCTCTTCCGGCCGCTGCCGGGTCGCAATGATTATATTCAATCATGATTGATTATATGTGAGCAAGATCAAATTAATCGAAATCAATTTGCCCTATAAAATTAGGCACTGCAGTGATGGAACTCGCGGCGATTGAGCAAAATCAATCATTCCGCGCAAAAAACGTAAGGGTAAGAGATGAATATCAACAGCACCGTGATCAGTGGCTTTCAGGCGCTTAATGACCTCAGCTATTTACTGCAAGGTAAAGACAAAGCGCTGCTGGTGACCGATAAAAATATTGAAGGCATTCCGGCGGTACAAAAGCTGATCGCCCAGCTCACGCAGCAGATTGCCAGCCTGAGCATCGTTAACACGGTGCCGCCAGAGCCTAGCCAGCACGATGTGGCGGCCATTGTCGCCGCGCTGCCGAGCACCGATGTGGATCTGGTGATTGGCATCGGCGGTGGTAGCGTACTGGATGTCGCTAAGCTGCTGTCGATTCTGTGTGTCGAAGATGCGCCGACACTGGAGGCGTTACTGGCTGGTGAGAAGCCGCACACGCGCACCACTTCGCTGCTGATTCCGACCACCGCAGGTACTGGCTCGGAAGCCACGCCCAACGCGATTCTGGCGATCCCCGAGAAAGAGACCAAAGTCGGCATTATCACGCCGGTGATGCTGCCAGATTATGTCGCGCTGGTGCCAGAACTCACCACCAGCATGCCAGCGCACATCGCTTCTTCCACCGGTATCGATGCGCTGTGCCATTTGATTGAGTGCTTTACCGCGACCGTGGCGAACCCGGTGAGCGATAACTATGCGCTGATCGGCATGAAAAAGCTGTTTGCCAGCCTCGAAACCACTATCGCCGAACCCGACAATCTCGAAGCGCGCCTGAATATGCTGTGGGCGTCTTATTACGGTGGTGCATCGATTGCGCATGCCGGTACGCATCTGGTACATGCCATGTCTTATCCGCTGGGCGGCAAATATCACCTGCCGCACGGCGTCGCCAATGCCATTCTCCTCGCGCCCTGCATGCGCTTTGTACGACCGGCGGCGGTGAGCAAATTCGCTCAGGTTTACGATCTGCTGCCGGATGCCGATATCACGCTGGACGACGAAGCCAAATCCCACGCGCTGGTGGCATATTTTGCCGCGCTGGTGAAGCGCCTGAAGCTGCCCGCCAGCCTGGAAGAGCTGGGTATCGGCCCGGATCATCTGCCGTATCTGGTGGAAGCCGCGCTCGACGTGCAGCGCCTGATGAAGAATGTACCGATGAAAGTGGGCGCCGATGACGTACGAAACGTCTACCTGACGCTGTTTCCGGCTTTGAATCACTAAGGATTATTGAGGACACCATGAGTAAGAAAATTCAGGGCGTATTAACCGCCATCGTCACCACCTTCGATCGCGACGGCGCATTCAACCCAGCCGCCCAGCGCGAGCAGGTACAACGCCAGTTAAGCGCCGGCAACGGTATCTTCTGCGGCGGCACCAACGGCGAATTCTTCGTGCTGAACGAACAGGAGAAGCTGGCGGTGACGCAGACCTGCGTCGATGAAGTGAACGGCAGCGCGCCGGTGGTGGCGCACATTGGCGAGATCTCCACGCGTGAAACCATTCGCCTTGGGAAACAAGTGGCGAAGCTGGGCGTGGATGCGGTTTCGGTCATCACACCCTATTTCGTGCCGCTAAAGCAGGAAGAGCTGATTGCCCACTATCGCGCGGTGGCTGACGCCATCGACGTGCCGCTGTTCCTTTACAACATTCCGGCGCGCACCGGCAACACGCTGCAACCGGAAACTGTACGCACGCTGGCCGCACACCCAAACATCATCGGTATCAAAGACAGCGCCGGCAGCTATGAGAGCCTGAGCGGCTTTCTGCAAGCGGCTGCAGGCATCAACAGTTTTGATGTGCTGAACGGCCCGGATTCGCTGATCCATCAGGGCTTTGTCGACGGCTGCTCGGCCTGCATTTCTGGCCTTGCTAACGTGGCGCCTAAAGAGATCAACGCGATTTGGGCGCGCTTCCATGCTGGCGATATCGAAGGTTCGCGCCTGGCGCAAGAGAATGTGACCGGTCTGCGCACCGATCTGTATAGCGTCGGCTTCTCTCCCGCTGCAGTGAAAAAAGCAGTGACGCTGCTTGGTTTTGAGGTTGGTGACAGCCGCTACGCGGTGAGTTTCTCAGCCGAAGAAGAGCAGAAGATCCGCCAGATTGTGAATCAGTATTTGCAGTAATTAGAGTCATCACCATAGCAGCGTGAAGCCGATTTCAATCGCCGCACAAGCCGTAGCGGCGCGATTTTTCGCGCAATAAATTGCGCCGCTACGATGCATGCGATCCGCGGGAACGGTATTTATTTTCAACATCGGGAAGAATTATGAAAGTCATCTGTACCTCACCGTCGTTTGCAAAATATGACGCGACGCCGATAACTACGCTGCAACAGCACGGTTTTGAGCTGATCACGCTGCCCGCCGATGCGCCGCTGAGCGCACTCCAGCCGCATCTGGCTGACACCGTGGCGCTGATCGTGGCTTTTACAGACATCAATGAAGAGCTGCTGGCGTTAGCACCTCAGTTGAAAATCGTCTGTAAGCACGGCGTTGGGGTCGACAACATCAATCTGGATGCCACGCGTGCACGCGGGATTTACGTCACCAACGTGCCGGATGCCAATAAACATGCTGTCGCTGATTTCGCCTTTGCTTTGATCCTTAACAGCGCGCGTCAGATCACCCAAGCCGCCATCGAAACCCGAGCGGGCTGCTGGCCGCGTATTTTTGCCACCGACGTGTACGGCAAAACGCTGGGCATCATCGGGCTGGGCAATATTGGCAAGCAGGTCGCGCTGCGCGCCAGAGGTTTCAACATGCGGGTGATCGCATTTGATTTTTATCCTGATGAGCCGTTTGCTGCTGAACACGGCATCGAATTCGTCACGCTGGATCAGCTGACCGAAACCAGCGATTTCATCACTCTGCACATGCCGCTTACCGACAAAACGCAGAATCTGTTTGATGCCGCGCGCCTCAAACGCATGAAGAAAAATGCCTTCCTGATTAATGCCTCACGCGGCGGTGTGGTGAATGAGCAGGATCTTTATCAGGCGCTGCTGGATAACGTGATCGCCGGAGCAGCGGCTGACGTGTTTGTGCAGGAACCGCTGACCGAGCATCCGCTGTTTACGCTCAGCAACTTCATTCCCACTTCGCATATCGCCGGTTACACCGACGGTGCGATCAGCGCGATTGGTGAACGCTGCGTGACGCAAATTGTGCAGTGCATCCAACAGGGCGAACGCCCAATCAACGTGATGAACGGGCTGGAATAACACGCCGCCTTATCCTGTAACCTTTTTCGAGTGGATAATTACTATGACTAACTCTGCGCGCTCGAGTCGTATCCGTTGGTGGATTGCTGGCCTGATGTGGCTGGCCATCGCCATTAACTACATTGACCGCACCGTTCTCTCGGCAGCGGCTCCGCATCTGATCAAAGAACTCGATATCAATCCTGAAATGATGGGCTTCATCATGGCGGCGTTCTTCTGGTCTTATGCGCTGTTGCAGATCCCAGCGGGCTGGTTTGCCGATCGCTTCGGCCAGAAAAAAGGGCTTGGTATCGCCGTCGGCTGGTGGTCGATCGCCACCATGGCGATGGGACTGGCGACCGGCTTTAAATCGCTGCTGGCGCTGCGTTTAGCGCTCGGCGTCGGTGAAGCCGCCGCCTATCCCAGCAACGCGGGCATTACCGCGCGCTGGTTCCCGGATCGCGAACGCGCCACGGTTTCTGGCCTGTTCGACAGTGCCTCCAAATTTGGTGGTGCGGTGGCCATGCCGCTAATCGTCTTTATGATCGCCCTGTTCGACTGGCGTCTGACCTTCCTCGCTATAGGCGCGCTGGGCTTGTTCTGGGTGATTGCCTGGTACTTTATCTACGCCGAGAATCCGGAAGATCATAAGTCGATAAGCCAGCAAGAAGTGCGCTTCATCCGTAATGGTCAGACGCAAAAGCACGGCGACAAAAGCGTGCGTCCGATGAAGTGGTACAAGCTGCTGCGCTATCGCAATATCTGGGCAATGTGCATTGGCTTTTTCACCATCAACTACACCTCCTATTTCTTTATTACCTGGTTGCCGACCTATCTGGTGAAAGATAAAGGCATGGATTTCCTCAAAATGGGGATGGTGGCTGCGCTGCCGCTGATCTGTGGCATGGTGATTGAAGTGCTGGCGGGTTGGGCATCGGATCGGATGGTGCATAACAAAGTGCTGTCGCTGACCGCTACACGCAAACTGTTTCTCACCATCGGCCTGCTGATGGCGCTGTGTATCGGATTTGCCCCGTTCACCGATTCGGTGTTTATGACCGTGCTGCTGCTGTGTATCGCCAAATCCGGCACCACCGTGGCGGCATCACAAGTGTGGGCCTTGCCGGGCGATGTGGCACCGCAAAACAGCGTGTCGATTGTGGCGGGGCTGCAGAATACCGTTTCAAACATGGGCGGCGCGGTGGGTCCAATCATAACCGGCGCGATTGTTGGCGCAACCGGTCACTTTACCTGGGCGCTGGTGTTCTCGGCGGTGCTGGTGGTTATTGGCATTCTTAACTATCTGTTCCTGATGGGTAAAGTTGAACCTATCGTCGATGAGGAACAGGTGACGCATGCGCATTCCGTGGCAAGTGGCGCGGCGCGGTAATCGTCTGGGTCGCCATCAATGGCGACCTTACTGTTTAGTTATTTACCGGCAATAAACAGCCGATAAGCGGCAATCACTGCGAGAAAATCGTCGACGCCACAGAAAGAGAGGCTCTCTTCGTCGTAATAAGTCATGCCCTCTTCCATGCCGTCATCTTCCAGCGCCAGCTGGTTGGCACGAATCATCACCTCTTCATCATCCAGCCACAGCGTGTATTCATGCCCGACACGCTGCCACTGATTGATGGTGCCTTTCACCTGTTGGGCGGCGGCCTCAACCTCATCCAGCAATGGCAGATTGTCTTTGACCTCTTCGTTGAACCAGTGCCCCACCGCTTCGTGGTCCATCGACATACGCACTTTGACCTGACCGGTCAAATCACGCAGAAATTCATATTCCATGATTGCCTCATATTGATGACGCGCTGCGCAGCACAGTGTTAGTGCATTTTGTGCGCAGCACGCTGAATAAAGTGGGATCGCGCTCGCATTATGCCTGGAGATGTCAGCGGAAAAAAGGGCATAAAAAAAGGGACGATTTTCATCGTCCCCTTGTTCATCCCGATAACCGATTAAACGGCAGTCTGGAAGATCACTGTGTCGGCTTTGTCAGTGTATTGTCCCAGCTGATCAAAGTTGAGGTAGCGATACGTGTCAGCCGCGGTCTTATCAACCTGCAGCATGAACTGCTGATACTCGTCCGGCGTTGGCAGCTTGCCAAGCAGCGAAGCGACCGCCGCCAGCTCTGCTGACGCCAGGAAGACGTTCGCGCCGGTACCCAGACGGTTCGGGAAGTTACGGGTTGAGGTGGAAACCACCGTCGCGCCGTCTGCCACACGCGCCTGGTTACCCATGCACAGTGAACAGCCCGGAATCTCGATACGCGCACCGCTCTTACCAAAGACGCTGTAATAGCCCTCTTCGGTCAGCTGGGCGGCGTCCATTTTGGTTGGCGGCGCAACCCACAGACGGGTTGGCAGCTGGCCTTTATGGGCATCCAGCAGCTTACCGGCCGCGCGGAAGTGACCGATGTTGGTCATGCACGAACCGATGAACACTTCGTCAATCTTCTCACCCTGCACGTCAGACAACCAACGCGCGTCGTCTGGATCGTTCGGTGCGCACAGAATTGGCTCTTTGATCTCGGCCAGATCGATATCGATCACCGCCGCGTACTCAGCATCCGCATCGCCTTCCAGCAGTTGCGGATCGGCCAGCCATTTCTGCATGCCTTCAATGCGGCGCTCCAGCGTACGACGATCGCCGTAGCCTTCCGAGATCATCCACTTCAGCAGCACGATGTTCGAGTTGAGATACTCGATGATCGGCTCTTTATCCAGCTTGATGGTACAGCCGGCAGCAGAGCGCTCAGCCGAGGCATCGGTCAGCTCAAATGCCTGCTCAACTTTCAGTTTCGGTAGACCTTCGATTTCCAGCACGCGGCCAGAGAAGATGTTTTTCTTCCCTTTCTTCTCAACGGTCAGCAAGCCAGCTTTGATCGCATACAGCGGGATGGCGTGTACCAGATCGCGCAGGGTGATACCCGGCTGCATTTCGCCTTTGAAGCGCACCAGCACCGATTCCGGCATATCCAGCGGCATCACGCCCGTCGCAGCAGCAAACGCCACCAGACCAGAACCTGCCGGGAAGGAAATACCGATTGGGAAACGGGTGTGTGAGTCACCGCCGGTACCAACGGTATCTGGCAGCAGCATACGGTTCAGCCAGCTATGGATAACGCCATCGCCCGGACGCAGCGACACGCCGCCACGGTTCATGATGAAGTCTGGCAGCGTATGGTGCGTGGTCACGTCGACCGGCTTCGGATAGGCGGCGGTGTGGCAGAATGACTGCATCACCAGGTCAGCGGAGAAGCCGAGGCACGCCAGGTCTTTCAGTTCATCACGGGTCATTGGACCGGTGGTGTCCTGAGAACCCACTGAGGTCATTTTTGGTTCGCAGTATGAACCCGGACGGACACCCTCTACGCCGCACGCGCGGCCGACCATTTTCTGCGCCAGCGAGTAACCGCGGGTGCTAACAGCCACATCTTTGGCTTGCACGAACACATCGCTATGCGGCAGACCCAGCGATTCGCGCGCTTTGGTGGTCAGGCCGCGACCGATGATCAGCGGAATACGACCGCCAGCACGGACTTCGTCCAGCAGCACGTCGGTTTTCAGCTCAAAGGTCGCCAACAATTCGTCGGTTTCGTGATTGCGCACTTCGCCTTTGTACGGGTAAACGTCAATGACATCGCCCATGTTCAGACGATCAACGTCGAGCTCGATCGGCAAGGCGCCCGCATCTTCCATGGTGTTGAAGAAGATTGGAGCAATTTTACCGCCGAGGCACAGACCGCCGCCCTTTTTGTTTGGCACGTAAGGGATATCATCGCCCATAAACCACAGCACCGAGTTGGTGGCGGATTTACGTGAAGAACCGGTACCGACCACGTCGCCGACGTAAGTCAACGGGAAGCCTTTGGTCTGCAGTGCTTCGATCTGTTTGATCGGGCCAATGTTACCCGCATCGTCGGGTTCGATGCCTTCACGGGCGTTCTTCAGCATTGCCAGCGCGTGCAGTGGAATATCCGGACGTGACCATGCATCCGGCGCCGGAGAGAGGTCGTCGGTGTTGGTTTCGCCGGTCACTTTGAACACGGTGGTGGTAATTTTTTCAGCCAGTTTTGGACGCTTCAGGAACCATTCGGCATCGGCCCATGACTGGATAATTTTTTTCGCGTGTGGGTTACCCGCTTTGGCTTTCTCTTCGACATCGTAGAAGTTATCGAACATCAGCAGCGTGTGAGACAGGGCTTCGGCAGCAATCGGTGCTAAGGCTTCATCTTCTAGCGCTTCAATCAGCGCATGGATGTTATAACCGCCCTGCATGGTGCCCAGCAGCTCAACGGCTTTTTCGCGAGTAACCAGAGGAGAGTGGGCTTCGCCCTTAGTGACAGCTGCCAGGAAACCGGCTTTTACGTACGCCGCTTCATCAACACCTGGTGGGACACGGTTGACCAACAGGTCGGTCAGGAATTCTTCTTCACCCGCTGGCGGGTTTTTCAGCAGTTCAACCAGCGCGGCCATTTGGGAAGCATCTAACGGCTTAGGTACGATTCCCTGGGCAGCACGCTCGGCAACGTGCTTACGGTATTCTTCTAGCACGACGTTCTCCTCGCTCTCATTGTATAGCTTTCCGGTGCACCCCTTGATGCTGTCGAACAGTAGGGTGAGGTGCCCGGTTCCGCGTGGGGCAGCATAGCAGCATTTCGCCTGATTGTTAATCTGTTTACAAAAAAGCAACATTCGTGCGTTTTTTAGCAGCTTCATCTGCAAATTGAGCGGGATCACATAAAAAAGCAGGCTATGAAAGCCTGCTTGTTCTCATGTACGCAGAAGAGTGTTAACGATCAACCAGCACAAATTCGCTGTCGCTATAGCGTTCGCCCAGAATATTTTTCTCGCTAAACAACTCGTCCAGCGTGGCGACATCCGCATGACGTAATGCTAAATCGGCGGCGGCACAGCTCTGTTCCAGATGGGCGATTTTGCTGGCACCGGGAATCGGCACAATAAACTCGCCTTGTGCCAGCACCCACGCTAACGCTAGTTGAGCGGCTGTTACATCATAACCTCCAGCCATCTCGGTAAGTTGATTCACTAACTTCTGGTTATGAGCCTGCGCATTCTGCAGGGTAGTAATGAGCGGATATTACAGGCAGCCCGTGCGGGCGTAGGCATTGCCTTTCTGCATGAGGCTACGGTGCGGGAAGATTTAATTCGCGGTGACTTAGTAGAAATACTGGCGGACTTCACTCAGGTAGAAGAAGGATTCTGGCTCTACTATCCGAGCCGTAAATATCTTTCTGCTCCGCTAAGGCATTTTATTGATTGGCTTAAAGAAATTAATAGATAATTAAAAACATCCATTGCTCGATCTATTTAAATGGTTAGATAATATATGAATCCATTAATCATAAATAATTTTAGAATTAAGGTGAAATATAAAAAGTTTGGCGTACACTGCCTGCGGGCGCTTGAGGCAACTTGCTTCAAGCTGAAAAGATTGGGGTAGGTTGTGGAGAGTGAACCCGTGAGATTAATTTTCATTAACCACACGGGTGAGCGACTTAACACCCTAACACCTAGACAATGTCAGGGTAGTCGCTTGCTCGTGCTAAATCAAGAGGAACGTGACTATGAAGTCTATATTCAGCAAGCTGATTATCAGCGGACTCATTCTATTAGGATTGTGTCTGGTTAATCGCAGTTCACTCTGTGAATTACGATTACGGATATTCACTGCTGAATTATCGGCTGTTATGGCTTACGAAGCACAACAGTAAAACTTCACTAGCGGGAGTTCGCTCCCGCTATTCCGGCATTGCGCATGTGTTAGCTCTCGCGCCTTTTTTATTTGTTTATGTAAATAGAACCACTAATAAAAAACGGCTCCTTAAAGGAGCCGTTAATTTATTCGAAGCGCAAACTTATTTCTTTTTCGCTTTAGGGTTCGGCAGGTCCGTGATGCTACCTTCGAACACTTCGGCAGCCAGGCCGACAGACTCATGCAGCGTTGGGTGCGCGTGAATGGTCAGAGCGATATCTTCGGCATCACAGCCCATTTCAATCGCCAGACCGATTTCACCCAGCAGCTCGCCGCCGTTGGTACCGACAATCGCACCACCGATAACACGGTGAGTCTCTTTGTCGAAGATCAGTTTAGTCATACCGTCTGCACAATCAGACGCGATAGCACGGCCTGAAGCGGCCCACGGGAAGGTGGACACTTCGTAGCTGATGCCTTTCTCTTTGGCTTCTTTCTCGGTCAGACCAACCCAGGCAACTTCTGGCTCGGTGTAAGCAATGGATGGGATCACTTTCGGGTCGAAGTAGTGCTTCAGACCCGAGATCACTTCCGCCGCTACGTGGCCTTCGTGCACACCTTTGTGCGCCAGCATTGGCTGACCCACGATGTCACCGATAGCGTAGATGTGCGGTACGTTGGTGCGCATCTGCTTGTCGACGCGGATAAAGCCGCGATCGTCCACTTCCACGCCTGCTTTACCCGCATCAAGGCCTTTACCGTTCGGTACGCGACCAATCGCCACCAGCACCGCATCATAACGCTGTGCGTCAGCTGGCGCTTTTTTGCCTTCCATTGATACGTAGATACCATCGTCTTTCGCTTCAACAGCGGTCACTTTGGTTTCCAGCATCAGGTTGAATTTCTTGCTGATACGCTTGGTAAAGACTTTCACTACGTCTTTATCGGCAGCCGGGATCACCTGGTCGAACATCTCAACCACGTCGATCTCTGAACCCAGCGCTTTATAAACGGTGGCCATTTCCAGACCGATGATGCCGCCGCCCATAACCAGCAGACGCTTCGGCACTTCTTTCAGTTCCAGCGCATCGGTTGAATCCCACACGCGCGGATCGTTGTGCGGAATGAATGGCAGTTCGATTGGACGAGAACCGGCCGCGATGATCGCGTTATCGAAGTTAATGGTGGTTGCGCCACCTTCACCTTCGACCACCAGCGTGTTAGCACCGGTGAATTTGCCGAGGCCAGTCACCACTTTCACTTTACGACCTTTCGCCATACCCGCGAGGCCGCCAGTGAGCTGGTTGATCACCTTCTCTTTCCACGAACGAATTTTGTCGATGTCAGTTTGCGGCTGGCCAAACACGATACCGTGCTCTTCCAGGGCTTTTGCTTCGTCGATCACTTTGGCGACGTGCAGCAGCGCTTTTGACGGGATACAGCCTACGTTCAGACAAACACCGCCAAGGGTGCTGTAACGCTCAACGATTACGGTTTCCAGACCTAAATCAGCGCAACGGAAGGCTGCAGAGTAACCTGCAGGACCTGCCCCAAGTACCACGACTTGAGTTTTAATCTCTGTACTCATCATGACCTCTTGTTTGATTACCGGCAGTCAGGAAAAAGCTTTTCCCAAGCTCTAATGCCCTATATCCGCCGGGACATTTCACCGCGAGAGTTTACAGAATTGTTAACAAACTGCCAACCGCGGCAACATTGAATGCTTACAACAAGGCCGGCTTTCGCCGGCCTTGATTAACTTCACATCACCAGACGGCGAATGTCGGACAGTGTGTTGTTGATGATGGTGATAAAGCGCGCACCATCAGCACCGTCGATCACGCGGTGGTCGAAGGAGAGTGAGATCGGCATCATCAGACGCGGCTCAAACTCTTTACCGTTCCACACCGGCTCCATCGCTGACTTGGAAACACCGAGGATAGCCACTTCCGGCGCGTTGACGATTGGCGCGAAGTGCGTGGTGCCCAGGCCGCCAAGGCTGGAGATGGTGAAGCAACCGCCCTGCATGTCGCCGGCGGTCAGCTTGCCATCACGCGCTTTCTTCGAAATCGCCATCAGCTCGCGGGACAGTTCAGTGATGCCTTTCTTGTTCACATCTTTGAACACTGGAACCACCAGACCGTTTGGCGTATCAACCGCCACACCGATGTTGATGTATTTCTTCAGCGTCAGTTTCTGTGCATCTTCAGACAGTGAACTGTTGAAGCGTGGCATCTGCTCAAGAGCAGCGGCAACGGCTTTCATGATGAACACCACTGGCGTGAATTTCACATCCAGTTTGCGTTTCTCTGCTTCGGCATTCTGCTGTTTGCGGAACGCTTCCAGATCGGTGATATCGGTTTTGTCGAAGTGTGTAACGTGCGGGATCACCACCCAGTTACGGCTCAGGTTGGCACCGGAGATTTTCTGGATACGGCCCAGTTCAACTTCTTCGATTTCGCCGAACTTGCTGAAGTCCACTTTCGGCCAAGGCAACAGACCTGGCAGGCTTCCGCCACTGGCTGCTGCAGCCGGAGCCGCTTCAGCGCGTTTCACTGCGTCTTTGACGTAAGTCTGCACGTCTTCTTTCAGGATGCGACCTTTACGGCCGGTACCTTTGACTTTTGCCAGGTTAACGCCGAACTCGCGCGCCAGGCGACGAATCACCGGCGTCGCGTGTACGTAAGCATCGTTCTCAGCGAACTCGCCTTTCGCATCCGCTTTCGCTGCTGCTGGGGCCGCTGCCGGTTTCGCGGCTTCTGCCGCTGGAGCCGCTTCCTGCTTAGCCGCAGGCGCCGCAGCCGGTGCCGCGCCTTCCACTTCGAACACCATGATCAGTTTACCGGTGCTGACTTTATCGCCAGTCGACACTTTCAACTCTTTCACGGTACCAGCGAACGGTGCAGGCACTTCCATTGAGGCTTTGTCGCCTTCAACCACGATCAGGGATTGCTCAGCAGTGACTTTGTCGCCCACTTTCACCAGGATCTCGGTGACTTCAACTTCGTCGCCACCAATGTCCGGCACGTTGACGTCTTTAGCGCCAGACGCCGCAGGTGCTGCTGCTGGAGCCGCTTCCTGTTTAGCTGCTGGAGCAGCCGCCGGCGCTGCGCCTTCTGCTTCGAACACCATGATCAGTGAACCGGTGTTCACTTTGTCGCCGGTGGAGATTTTGATCTCTTTCACCACGCCCGCGAACGGTGCCGGGACTTCCATTGAGGCTTTGTCGCCTTCAACGGTGATCAACGACTGCTCAGCCGTTACGGTGTCGCCCACTTTGACCAGGATCTCAGTGACTTCAACTTCGTCGCCGCCGATGTCCGGTACGTTGACTTCTTTGCTGACCGCAGCAGCGGCAGCAGCTGGAGCAGGAGCGGCTTCCGCTTTCTTCTCTTCTGCTGGCGCTGGCGCCGCTTCTGCGGCACCTTCTGCGTCAAAAATCATAATCAGCGAGCCGGTTTCTACTTTGTCGCCGGTCGAGATTTTGATCTCTTTAACCACGCCCGCCTGCGGCGAAGGCACTTCCATGGAGGCTTTATCGCCTTCCACGGTGATCAGCGACTGTTCAGCTTCAACTTTGTCGCCCACCTTTACCAGGATTTCGGTGACTTCAACTTCGTCTGCCCCGATGTCCGGTACGTTAATTTCGATAGCCATTACTCTCTTACCTCTTATGCCAGACGCGGGTTAACTTTATCGGCGTCGATATTGAATTTGGTGATGGCTTCTGCCACCACTTTCTTATCGATTTCACCGCGTTTAGCCAGCTCACCCAGCGCAGCCACAACCACATACGATGCATCCACTTCGAAGTGGTGACGCAGGTTTTCACGGCTGTCAGAACGACCGAAGCCATCGGTACCCAACACGCGATAATCGCTGGAAGGCACGTAGCTGCGAACTTGTTCTGCGAACAGCTTCATGTAGTCGGTCGATGCGACGGCCGGTGCTTCGTTCATCACTTGCGCGATGTAAGGTACGCGTGGCTCATCGGTTGGATGCAGCATGTTCCAGCGCTCACAATCCTGACCATCACGCGCCAGTTCGGTGAACGAGGTCACGCTGTAGACGTCAGAAGCGATGCCGTAATCTTTCGCCAGGATCTGCGCGGCTTCACGCACGTGACGCAGAATTGAACCTGAACCCAGCAGCTGCACTTTGCCTTTGCTACCTTCTACGGTTTCCAGCTTGTAGATACCCTTACGGATACCCTCTTCCGCACCCTGCGGCATCGCAGGCATGTGGTAGTTTTCGTTCAGCGTGGTGATGTAGTAGTAGATGTTTTCCTGCGCTTCGCCGTACATACGCACCAGGCCATCTTGCATGATGACCGCGATTTCGTACGCGTAAGACGGATCGTAAGAGATACAGTTCGGGATAGTCAGCGACTGAATGTGGCTGTGACCATCTTCGTGCTGCAAGCCTTCGCCGTTCAGCGTAGTACGACCTGAAGTACCGCCCACCAGGAAGCCGCGTGCCTGCATATCGCCGGCCAGCCACATCAGATCGCCGATGCGCTGGAAGCCGAACATCGAGTAATAGATGTAGAACGGAATCATCGGCAGGTTGTTGGTGCTGTAAGAGGTCGCCGCCGCCAGCCAGGATGAACCTGCGCCCAGCTCGTTGATCCCTTCCTGCAGAATCTGGCCTTTCTCGTCTTCTTTATAGTACGCAACCTGCTCGCGGTCCTGCGGGGTGTACTGCTGACCGTTCGGGCTGTAGATACCAATCTGACGGAACAGACCTTCCATACCGAAGGTACGGGCTTCGTCGGCAAGGATTGGAACCAGACGATCTTTGATCGACTTGTTCTTCAGCATCACGTTCAATGCACGCACAAAGGCGATGGTGGTGGAGATCTCTTTATTCTGCTCTTCCAGCAGTGGACGGAACTCTTCCAGCGTTGGCATTTCCAGCTTCTCGCTGAACTCAGCCTGACGCGTTGGCAGGTAGCCGCCCAACTTCTCACGCTGACCGTGCAGATAGTTGTACTCTTCAGAGCCTTTTTCGAAGGTGACGTATGGCAGCTCTTCGATTTTGTCATCGGCCACCGGCACATTGAAGCGATCGCGGATGTAGCGAACGCCATCCATGTTCATCTTCTTAACCTGGTGGGCGATGTTTTTACCTTCAGCAGTGTCACCCATGCCATAACCTTTGATGGTATGGGCCAGAATCAGCGTTGGCTGACCTTTGGTTTCCTGCGCTTTTTTCAGTGCAGCGTAGACTTTCTTCGGATCGTGGCCGCCGCGGTTCAGCGCGAAGATCTCTTCGTCTGACCAGTCTTTCACCAGAGCTGCGGTTTCCGGATATTTACCGAAGAAGTGCTCACGTACGTACGCGCCGTTACGGGATTTGAAGGTCTGATAATCGCCATCAACGGTTTCGTTCATCAGCTGAATCAGCTTGCCGCTGGTGTCCTGACGCAGCAGTTCATCCCAACGACCGCCCCAAATCACTTTGATCACGTTCCAGCCAGCACCGGCAAAGATGCCTTCCAACTCGTTGATGATCTTACCGTTACCGGTGACCGGGCCGTCCAGACGCTGCAGGTTACAGTTGATGATGAACACCAGGTTGTCCAGCTTCTCGCGGGTGGCGATGGTGATCGCACCTTTGGATTCCGGCTCATCCATCTCGCCATCACCGAGGAAGGCGTAAACGGTTTGTGCTGAGGTGTCTTTCAGACCGCGGTGTTCCAGATACTTCAGGAATTTCGCCTGATAGATCGCGTTCAACGGACCCAGGCCCATTGATACGGTTGGGAACTGCCAGAAGTCCGGCATCAGTTTCGGGTGCGGGTAAGAAGAGAGACCTTTGCCCTGCACTTCCTGACGGAAGTTGTTCATTTGGTCTTCGCTCAGACGACCTTCAAGGAAGGCGCGGGCGTAGATACCTGGAGAAATGTGACCCTGGAAGAAAACCAGATCGCCGCCGTCTTTGTCGCTACGCGCGCGGAAGAAGTGGT
The DNA here is from genome assembly GCF_019795975.1 of Pantoea sp. DY-17. Taxonomy (NCBI): domain Bacteria; kingdom Pseudomonadati; phylum Pseudomonadota; class Gammaproteobacteria; order Enterobacterales; family Erwiniaceae; genus Pantoea; species Pantoea sp. DY-17. The sequence goes on from NZ_JAIMIG010000003.1 coordinate 98,585, forward strand.
TAAAGCACACTTCATAAATGGTCGCGGAAGACTGGAAGGAGGACATATGGCCACCCAACTCCAGATCTTTCTTCGACGCACGCAACACCGACATGATGGCGTTCCAACGAATTGCGGAACGGATACGACGTTCAAGAGAGGTGTTGCCCGGATAGTCCGGCTCATCTTCAACAGCAATAGAGTTAATGTAGTTGCTGATTGCAGAGGAACCTGCGGCAACTTTCACGCCACCTTTGCGTGCTGCACTCATTACCTGATCAATCAGATACTGCGCGCGCTCAACACCTTCTTCACGGATGACCGATTCGATCGCTTGTAGCCAATCACGAGTTTCGATCGGATCCACGTCATTCTGTAAACGTTCTGACATGGGGTGTATTCCTTATCTGTGTCTAATACGTTGAAATTATCAGGAGCCTGTCTTCTTGTGCTTTGCTTCTGGTTCACAGCACAAGAAGACAGGCCCGTCGTGTTTTCCGCACGTTCGTTGCCGTGCGTTATTCCTTACGTTGCTGTAAACGACGCAGGGAGCGTTCACGACGACTCTGCTCCCGACTTCTATCCAGCAAGATTTCCTCAATGAACGCCAGGTGACGATGAGATGCCTCGCGTGCTTGTTCTGGCTCACGAGCTACAATCGCCTCGTAGATACTGGCGCGGTGACCGCTCACTTTCGCCAGCATTTCCCGACGAGCGTAGAGCAATTCAAAATTCTGACGGACGTTTTGTTCCAGCATAGGGCCCATGGAACGCAGCAGATGCAGCAACACCACATTATGGGCGGCTTCTGTGACAGCGATCTGATACTTCATCACTGCATCCGCTTCGGCGTCGAGATCGCCGCTGTCCTGTGCCTGCTGAATATGAACATGGCAGTCGCGGATGCGCTGCAGATCTTCATCGGTGCCACGCAGTGCCGCGTAATAGGCTGCCACGCCTTCCAGCGCATGGCGGGTTTCCAGCAGGTCAAACTGAGATTCTGGATGTTCGGCAAGCAGACCGACCAGCGGGTCGCTCAGGCTTTGCCAGAGATTTTTTTGGACGAAGGTGCCGCCGCCCTGACGACGTAGCAGCAGGCCTTTAGCTTCCAGGCTCTGAATCGCTTCGCGCAGGGATGGACGTGAGACATCAAACTGTTTCGCCAGTTCACGCTCGGGGAGCAGTTTTTCACCCGGCTGGAGCGTCCCTTCCATAATGAGGGATTCCAGCTGTTGCTCAATCGCATCGGAGAGCTTGGGTTGGCGAATTTTACTGTAGGCCATCTTCCCTTCTTATCAGCCAAACGTCCGGAGTAAATTGGTAATACCAATTGAAAAATGGTGCCGGTAAAGTAACAAAGTATTCACCTTGTGTCTATATGGGTGCGGTCACACTTCAGGGGAGGATCGTAGCGCTGGTGCGCTAACCTACCGGCATCAAGCGAGAAATCCCCCGCACGCGGCAAATGTTAATGAATTGCACTTTTACCTAACCTTACACTGAGTTAGCGCCCAGAAAACGGCCCAACCATAAGGGAAACCTATTCGTGTTCACCCTTTTTTCATGGCAGAAATACTGCGACGGGCGCGCAGAGGATGCTGCTGCTTTTTCAGTCATCTCTCAGCACAAAAAGCAAAAGCAGGTGCAAACTGACGCGCTTATCACTATTCTGAACGCCGTGGTAGCTCATGCATGCACACAGCACGCCAGATACCGTAAAGAAAAGAATACATTAAGGTAAACAGCCTTACAGTGCGCGCACTGCAGGTGCACAATAACAACATCACGAGGTTTGTATGGAACAACAGCATGGCGACACGCTGCACCGCGGCTTAAAGAATCGCCATATTCAGCTGATTGCGCTGGGCGGAGCCGTAGGTACTGGCCTGTTTCTGGGTAGCGCATCAGTGATTCAATCGGCCGGTCCGGCCGTGATTCTGGGATATGCGATTGCCGGTTTTATTGCCTTTCTGATCATGCGCCAACTCGGCGAGATGGTGGTTGAAGAGCCGGTTGCCGGCAGCTTCAGTCACTTCGCCTACAAATATTGGGGCAACTTCGCCGGTTTCGCCTCGGGCTGGAACTATTGGGTGCTGTATGTGCTGGTTGCCATGGCCGAACTCACCGCTGTGGGCAAGTACGTACAATTTTGGTGGCCGGATTTTCCTACCTGGGCCACCGCCGCCATCTTCTTTGTATTGATCAACGCCATTAACCTGACCAACGTCAAAGTGTTCGGTGAGATGGAGTTCTGGTTCGCGATTATCAAAGTGGTCGCGGTCATCGGCATGATTCTTTTCGGTGGCTGGTTGCTGTTTAGCGGCAACGGAGGCCCGCAGGCGAGCGTCAGCAACCTGTGGGATCAGGGCGGCTTCCTGCCGCACGGCATGACCGGATTGGTGATGATGATGGCAATCATTATGTTCTCGTTTGGTGGTCTGGAGCTGGTGGGCATCACTGCCGCAGAAGCCGACAATCCACAAGAGAGCATCCCGAAAGCCACCAATCAGGTGCTGTGGCGTATTCTGATTTTCTATATTGGCTCACTGGCGGTGCTGCTTTCGCTGCTGCCTTGGACGCGAGTCACTGCCGATACCAGCCCGTTCGTGCTGATTTTCCATGAGCTGGGCGATGCCTTTGTGGCCAACGCGCTGAACGTGGTAATCCTGACGGCGGCGCTGTCGGTCTACAACAGCTGCGTTTACTGCAACAGCCGCATGCTGTTCGGCCTGGCGCAACAGGGTAACGCGCCGAAAGCATTGCTGAAAGTGGACAGTCGCGGCGTGCCGGTCGCCACCATTCTGGTCTCAGCCGTAGCGACCCTGCTGTGTGTACTAATCAACTACCTGATGCCAGGCGAAGCCTTTGGCCTGCTGATGGCGCTAGTGGTTTCCGCACTGGTGATCAACTGGGCGATGATCAGCCTCGCGCATCTGAAATTCCGTAAAAAGAAAGACCAACAAGGTGTCACCACGCGCTTTAAAGCTGTTCTCTATCCGCTGGGTAACTGGATCTGCCTGGTGTTCCTCGCCGGTGTGTTGGTCATTATGCTGATGACGCCGGGCATGGCGATATCGGTATGGTTGATTCCGGTATGGCTGGTGATTCTGGCTATCGGTTACACCATCAAGAACAAACTACAGAAAGCGTAATGTTGTTCCCTGCCCGGCACGCTGATGCCGGGCAGCACTTCTGATCTGGCTCACACTTTTCCCCGCCCGCGCGTTTTGTCCATCTACCCGACCATTTGCTCCCCAGCAGATTACTGATTTTGCACAGATAATTCCTGCTCATCATATCGCTGGAGACGATCAATGAAAGGAGCAGCCCTCTCGTTCAGAGAGAAACTGGGATATGGCATGGGCGATGCCGGATGCAACATGATTGGCGGTGCCATCATGCTGTTCCTCAATTATTTCTACACTGATGTGTTTGGTTTAGCCCCGGCGCTGGTCGGTACGCTATTACTGTCGGTACGCGTACTTGATGCGGTAACCGATCCGATCATGGGGGCGATTGCCGATCGTACGCACAGTCGCTGGGGCCGCTTTCGTCCGTGGCTGCTGTGGGTTTCCGTGCCTTACGTGCTGTTTAGCGTGCTGATGTTCACCACGCCGGAGTGGAGCTACGACAACAAGGTTATCTGGGCGTTTGTCACTTACTTCCTGATGTCACTCACTTACACCGCCATCAACATTCCTTACTGCTCGCTGGGCGGTGTGATCACCAACGATCCGGGTGAGCGCGTGTCATGTCAGTCCTATCGCTTTGTGATGGTGGGCATTGCCACGCTGATCCTCTCACTTTCGCTGTTACCGATGGCCGAATGGTTTGGAGGCGACAACAAAGCGCGCGGTTACCAAATGGCCATGGGCGTGCTAGCGCTGATCGGTTTGGCGATGTTCCTGTTCTGTTTTGCCAATGTGCGTGAACGCATTCATCCTGCGACGCCAAGCAACGATGATTTGAAACAAGATCTGCGCGACGTGTGGAAAAACGATCAGTGGGTGCGCATTCTGCTGCTCACCTTCTGCAACGTCTGCCCCGGTTTTATCCGCATGGCCGCCACCATGTATTACGTTACCTGGGTGATGGGGCAATCAACGCACTTTGCCACGCTATTTATCAGCCTTGGCGTCATCGGCATGATGTTCGGCAGCACGCTGGCGAAAATCCTCACCGATCGCTGGTGCAAGCTCAAGGTGTTCTTCTGGACCAACATCGCACTGGCGCTGTTCTCCTGCGGCTTCTACTGGATTGATCCGCACGCCACCGTCGCGGTGGTCATCGCCTACTTCCTGCTGAATATCCTGCACCAGATTCCCTCGCCGCTACACTGGTCGCTGATGGCCGACGTGGATGATTACGGCGAATGGAAAACCGGCAAACGCATCACTGGTATGAGCTTCTCCGGCAACCTGTTCTTCCTCAAAGTGGGGCTGGCGGTGGCGGGGGCGATGGTCGGTTTCCTGCTGTCGATTTATGGCTACGATGCCGGCGCAAAACAGCAGGCTCCTAACGCGATTAACGGCATCATGCTGCTGTTCACGGTCATTCCGGGCGTGGGATATCTGATCACTGCCGGCGTCGTGCGTTTAATGAAAGTGGATCGCAACTTAATGCGTACGATTCAGGCCGATCTGGCGCTGCGCCGTGCCCATTCACACCACGAATCCCCTATCGCGTCCTCTGCGACTGCGCAACCCGGAGAGATCAAATGAGCTGGCCCAATCCTTTTATTACGCAACGCGCCGATCCCTTTATTCTGCGCCATGCCGATGGCTACTATTTTATCGCCTCGGTGCCGGAATATGACCGACTGGAGATTCGCTATGCCTCAACGCTGACTGGCCTGATTGAGGCAGAAGCAGTAACGGTGTGGCACAAACCGGATACCGGCCCGTTTAGCGCGCTGATCTGGGCGCCAGAACTGCATCACATCAACGGGCAATGGGTGATCTATTTCGCCGCCGCACCGACGCGGGCGATAAAAGATGGCCTGTTCCAGCACCGCATGTATGCGCTGGTGTGTAATGATGCCGATCCGCTGAGCGGTTACTGGCAGCCCTGCCGCCGCGTACATACGCCCATCGACTCCTTCTCACTGGACGCCACCTACTTCCACCATCAAGGTAAACACTGGTATCTGTGGGCGCAAAAAGATCCGGCGATTCCCGGAAACTCTAACCTGTATCTCGCCGAGTTGCTCAATCCGTGGACGCTAAAAAGCGCCCCGCTGATGCTGAGCCGACCGGAGTATGAATGGGAGTGCGCAGGATTTAGCGTTAATGAAGGACCGGCGGTGATTCAGCATGGCGACCAGCTGTTTGTCACCTATTCCGCTAGCGCGACCGATGAAAATTACTGTCTAGGGATATTAAGCATTGATGTGTTGGCCGATCCGCTCAACATCAACGCCTGGCGTAAATCCGCGCGACCGGTATTTGCCACCAGCTGGGATAATCAGCAGTACGGGCCGGGACACAACAGCTTTACGGTGGATGAAGCGGGAAGAGCGGTCCTGGTGTATCACGCGCGTAATTACACCGAAATTGAGGGCGATCCGCTGTGGGATCCGAATCGCCATACGCGCTTGAAATATTTCGACTGGCGCGAAGACGGCACACCGGATTTTGGCGTGCCGCCAGCCGATCACACCAGCGTGCCGTAGATCGTCAACAGCGCGACCACCACCACCAGCACCAGAGAAATACGTTTCGCCAACGCCACTGCAACACGTGGCGTTTCAACTTTATCCATGTGCGGATCGCGCGCCAGCGAGAACTGCGCCAGGCTGGTCAGCACCTGATATTGCGGGCGATGCAGATCGCCCAGCGCGGCAAACCACGCTGGCAGCGCACGTTCGCCGTGGCCGAGCAACGCGTAAGCCACGCCGGCCAAACGCACGGGGATCCAGTCCAAAACGTGCAGCAGACGATCAACGCCAGACTGCGAGCGCGCCAGCGGCGTCTGATGCTTAGCCAGCCAGCTCTGCCAGGTTCGCAGAAACGCATAACCCACCAGCAGCACCGGGCCGTAAGGTCCACCGACCACAAACCAGAACAGCGGCGCAAGATAGAAGCGGAAGTTAATCCAAATCAGCGCGTTCTGCAGTTCACGCAGGAACTCGCGCTCGCTGCACTCAACCGGCACGCCGTGAATCAGCGTCAGTTCGGCCGCCATCGCCTGATGCGCCGCTTCATCGTCATGGCTCGCGGCTTTGAGATAGCTGTGATAGTGCAGTCGCACCGAACCCGCGCCGATACACAGCAATCCCACCAAAATCCAGAACAGCAGTTGCGCCACGCCAAACAAGATGCCTTTCAGGCTCCACACCACCAGCCAGACGATCAGCATCGCTACCACTGTCATCATCAGCGTGCGCAGCAGGGAAAAACGCTGGCGGCCACGAAACAGCGGCTCCAGCCGATGGTCCAGTTGCCAATGCTCACCCAACTTAAACAGGCGTTCCCAACCTAAAACCAATAACAAGCTAAACAACGTCATACCCGCTCCTGCTGTCTCAGGGATTCTCCTGCCTGATGGATTCTTTATAGCGCAACCAGTCAAAAGAGGAACCGGGATCGGTTTTCCGCTCTGGTGCGATATCGCTATGGCCGGTGATGCGCGCAGGCGTCAACGGATAGTGCTGCAGCAGGAGTTGAGTCACCTGTTGCAAAGTCGCGTACTGGGCATCGGTATAGGGCAGCGTATCAGTGCCTTCCAGTTCAATGCCCATGGAAAAATCGTTGCAGCTTTCACGTCCTTCAAACTGCGACACGCCGGCGTGCCAGGCGCGCTGATCGAAAGAGACGTATTGCACCAGCTCGCCGTCGCGACGGATTAAACAGTGCGCCGCCACACGTAAATGGGCGATGTCCGCAAAATAGGGATGCACATCGGCAGGCAACGTGCCGGTAAATAAGCGATCAATCCACGGCCCGCCAAACTCACCGGGCGGTAAGCTGATGTTGTGAATCACCAACAGCGAGGGCACTTCATCATTTGGACGCTGATTGAAGTGTGGTGAAGGTACTTTACGCGCGCTGGTAATCCAGCCCTCTTCCAGTTTCATGCTGTTAAATCCTAAGCAAAATCAGGCTGAGAATAACATGTTTCACCCAGCAGACTTGCGACTTAATGCGCCGACACAGTTGAGTTCAGGATACTAAACATTTCACCGCCAGCAACTGGCAATCGTCGATAAATCAGGCTAAGGTGAGCGCACGAAATTTCGTCTTGTGAAGGGGCAAACCATGGCAACGCGTCGTTACGATCCCGATCATCGCCGTCAGGAACTGATTAAACGTATAGAACAGGATATCCCGGAGGCCGTTGCCCGGGCGCTTCAGGAGGATTTAGGTGGCGAAGTGGATGCGAATCGCGATATCACCGCGTTGCTGCTGCCAGCAGAAAAGCAGGCGGTGGCAAAAGTCATCACCCGTGAAGCCGGTGTTTTTTGTGGTAAACGCTGGGTAGAGGAAGTATTTATCCAGCTCGGTAATAAAGTTACTCTTAACTGGCATGTAGAAGATGGACAAGCGCTGGTTGCCGATCAGCTGCTGTTCGAGCTTACCGGCCCGGCGCGCCTGCTGTTAACCGCAGAACGCACCGCACTCAACTTCGTGCAGACGCTCTCTGGCGTGGCCACCGAGGTTAGCCGTTATGTCGCCCTGCTGGCGGGCAGTGAAACCCAGTTGCTTGATACACGCAAGACCTTGCCAGGCCTGCGTACCGCGCTGAAATATGCGGTGTTGTGCGGTGGCGGTAATAACCACCGTTTAGGCCTTTCGGATGCTTTCCTGATAAAAGAAAACCACATTATCGCCAGCGGCTCGGTGCGTAACGCCGTAGAAAAAGCGCTGTGGCTGTCGCCGGATGTGCCGGTAGAAGTTGAAGTTGAATCGCTGGCGGAACTGCAGGATGCCATCGATGCCGGAGCGGACATCATCATGCTCGACAACTTTAGCCTTGAGATGATGCATGCAGCGGTTGCGCTAACCCACAAACGCGCGCTGCTGGAAGTCTCTGGCAACGTAACCGAAACCACGCTGCCACAAATTGCCCAGACCGGCGTTGATTATGTCTCTGTTGGTGCGCTGACCAAACATGTACGTGCGCTGGATCTGTCGATGCGTTTCCGCGAGCTTTAATGCCCCGTTCTGCCGCGTGTTAGTGCGGCAGATATGCGAGCTGGCTTCCAAAATGCTGTTATCTCCGCTGTAAATCTGACGATTCTCTGCGCGATGCTTTCCAGCATCGCGCCGCCATGACTTCCGCTTTCCCTCGTCCTTTTCTACCGTAGCGGCTCCACAACAAGGAGCCTCACTATGGACAGACAACGCGGTTTTACCCTTATCGAATTAATGATTGTGATTGGCATCGTCGCCATTCTCAGCGCCATCGGTTTACCGGCCTATCAAAACTACCTGCAACGCGCAGCGCTCACCGACATGCTACAAACCATGGTGCCGTACAAAACAGCAGTAGAACTCTGTGCCATTGAGCGCGGCGGACCGGCGCAGTGTCAGGCAGGAGAACGCGGCATTCCGGTGGCCAAAGGTTCGCGCTATGTGGCAACGCTGAGCGTGGTCAACGGAACCATCAACCTGACCGGCCAGGAAAGTCTCAGCGGATTAACGGTTGAAATGCTGCCGATTTGGAGCGCAACGGATGGCACGTTGAGCTGGCAACGCACTTGTACCAGCGATAACAGCAGCCTGCGCGATAGCTGCCTCGAGCAGTTTCGCTTTGCCGACAAGGATGCCAACTGATGGACAACCCTAATAGTGCGCTGCACACGTTGTGCGCCCGTTATCAGGCGGTGATTCTGCACCATGACGCCACGCTACTGCGCGTAGCGGTAGCCGACACACCCGATCCGCTGCTGCTGGAAGCGCTACAGTTCGCCAGCCAGTGCAAGGTGGAGGTCGAGTGCTGGCCTGCGGCACGGCTTGAGCAGTTGCTACACGAGCCGGATGCCGCTGCAGCACCACGTGAACAGGCCAGCGCTGAGTCAGCGATTAACGCGGTCGATCAGATTTTGCGCCAGGCCATTCAGCGGCGCGCCTCAGATGTGCATTTTGAACCGCAGCGCCATGGACTGCGGGTGCGTCTGCGCATCGATGGCGTGTTGCACAAACTACCTCAGCCTTCTGAAGCACAACCCGCTGCGATTCTGGCGCGCCTGAAAATTCTTGGAGGATTGGATATCGCCGAACGGCGTCTGCCGCAGGACGGACAGTTTACGCTGGAAATAGAGGACAAACTGGCGGCGTTTCGACTCTCTACGCTACCGGTAAGCCAGGGTGAAAAAGCCGTGGTGCGGCTGCTACAAAGTGAAAACAGCGCCATCACCCTCGATAAACTCGGCATGCCCGCAGCACAACTGCGTTTACTGAAAAACGCGCTGGCGAAACCGCAGGGTTTAATTCTGGTCACCGGACCGACCGGCAGCGGTAAAACCTTCACGCTCTATAGCGGGTTAAGCGCGCTTAATGTGCCAGAGAAGAACGTTTGTAGCGTGGAAGATCCGGTTGAGATCCCGCTGGATGGTATTAATCAAACGCAGATCCAGCCGCGTAGCGGGCTCGATTTCAATCGTGTGCTGCGCGCACTACTGCGCCAGGATCCCGATGTGATTATGGTGGGGGAAATCCGTGATGCCGAGACGGCCAGCATCGCCGTTAAAGCAGCGCAGACCGGCCATCTGGTGCTTTCCACACTGCATACTAACTCGACTGCTGAAACCCTGACGCGCCTGCGCCAGATGGATATTCCCGGTTATCTGCTGGGCCCCGCTTTGCAGTTGGTGGTGGCGCAGCGTCTGGTCAGACGCTTGTGCGTGCATTGCCGTCAGCCGGGACAAGCCATCGCCCATCTGCCGGCCGAACTCTGGCCGGGCACACTGCAAACCTGGCGAGCGCCGGGCTGTGATCACTGCTTCTCCGGCTATTACGGGCGGCTGGCGCTGTTTGAAGTCTTGCCGCTAACCAGCAAATTGCAGAATGCTATCTCGGCAGATATGCCGCTGGAACATCTGCTAACGCTGGCAAATGAACAGGGAATGAAAACATTGCTAGCTGCGGGGCTGGAAGCAGTAAGTCGCGGCGATACTTCTTTCGAAGAGATGCAGCGCGTGGTGGGACTGGGCGATGGCTAATCTCTATCATTTCCGCTGGCAGGCTCTTGATACCATGGGTGTGCTGCAGGAGGGCGAATCACTTAATGCCAGCCAGGATGCGTTGCTCAATCAACTCTCCGATCGCGGCATGCTGCCGGTGAACTGGCAGCGTGGAAAATGCTGGCGTTCGCGCGACTGGAAGTGGCAGCAAAAAATCGATTTGGTGCGGCAACTGGCGACGCTGCTAAAGGCCGGCTTACCGCTGGCGGAAAGTCTGATTCTGCTGGCAGAAGGCCATCCTCATGCCGGTTGGCGGGTATTACTGAAAGGATTGCAGCGCCGCGTCATCGCCGGTGAGCCCTTCTCGCAAGCCTTGCAGGAGTGGCCGCAGATCTTTCCCCCGCTGTTTCCCGCTTTGATGCAAGTGGGTGAATTAACCGGCCAACTCGACGAGTGCTGTCGCCAGCTGGCGCAGCAGCAAAGCAAGCAGCAATACTTACGGCAAAAAGTGGTGAAGGCGCTGCGCTATCCTCTGTTTATCTTGCTGGTAGCGCTCGCGGTCAGTGCTGGCATGCTGCTTTTTGTTTTGCCAGAATTTGTCTCTGTCTATGCCAGTTTTGATGCGCCGCTGCCCGCTTTTACTGCTGCAGTGATGTCGCTGTCAGAACTGCTGCAGAAGGCCGCGCTGCCGCTGTCGCTAGTAGGTGCCGTATTAGTGATGATTGTGCATCAGACTTATCGACGTTCGGTACCGTGGCAAAAGCGCGTACATCAATGGTTACTGCGTATGCCACTGTTATCTCCGCTGTGGCGCGGCGGGCAGCTCAGCCAGATATACGCCATCCTGCAACTTACACAACAATCCGGTTTGACCTTGTTGCAAAGCCTGCAGGCGGTTGAAGTGACCTTGGTATCGCGATTGTGGCGCGATGCCATCGTTCAGTTGCAGCAGCACATTGCTGCGGGTGCGCCGCTGCATCAGGCGCTGCAACAGCATCTGCTGTTTACACCCCTGTGTGCCCAACTCATCCGAGTGGGTGAAGAAGCAGGTGCGTTAGATGTGATGCTGGCACGGCTGGCGGAGTGGCACGAGGCGCAAACATTAGCGCGCGCTGATGCTCTGGCGGCATCGCTGGAACCGATGATGATGGTGGTAATCGGCGGGATTGTTGGCACCTTAGTGATTGCAATGTATCTGCCGGTATTTGGTCTTGGCGATGCCATTCGATGACGGGCACGCGCGATGCGCGCCCGTTGGCAGAGATTAACGAGTGAACACGCGGTTCTCTTGTTCAGCGACGCGGATAAAGGTGGTGCGTTTCGTCAGCTCTTTCAATCGTTCAGCACCGACGTAGGTACAGGCCGAACGTAAACCGCCGAGGATATCTTTAACCGTCTCCTCAACCGGGCCGCGCACTGGTAACCGCACGGTTTTGCCTTCCGCCGCACGGTATTGTGCGACACCGCCAACGTGGCGTTTCATCGCCGATTCGGAGCTCATGCCGTAGAACAGCATAAATTTCTCACCCTGTTCTTCGACGATGGTTCCTTCACACTCGTCATGTGCCGCAAGCATGCCGCCGAGCATGGTGAAATCTGCACCGCCCCCGAAAGCTTTGGCAATGTCACCTGGAACCGAGCAGCCGCCGTCGCTGACGATTTGTCCGCCTAAACCGTGTGCCGCATCTGCGCACTCGATAACGGCAGAAAGCTGAGGATAACCAACGCCGGTCTTCACGCGTGTAGTGCACACTGAGCCGGGGCCAATACCCACTTTGACGATATCTGCGCCAGACAAAATCAGCTCTTCCACCATTTCACCGGTAACCACGTTGCCTGCGCAGATGGTTTTACCTGGGAAGCTTTCACGCACGCGCAGCAGGAACTGAACGAAGTGCTCAGAGTAGCCGTTAGCAACGTCGATGCAGATAAAGTTGAGCTGCGATGATAACGCCAGAATGGCGGATAACTTCGTGAAATCTGATTCTGATGTACCAGATGAGACCATCACATGACTCAGCACCGCCGCTGGCACGCGTTGTACAAATGCCTGCCACTCTTGCACGCTGTAATGTTTATGCACTGCGGTCAGTACGTTAAAACTCGCCAGGGCTTCAGCCATCGTGAAAGTACCGACGGTATCCATGTTGGCGGCAATAATCGGTATGCCACTCCAGTTCAAGCCTGAGTGTTTAAAGGTGAAGGTGCGTTCCAGCTCAACCTCGGAACGGCTTTTCAAAGTGGAACGTTTTGGGCGGATCAAAACATCTTTAAAGCCCAGTTTTAAATCTTCTTCAATGCGCATAGCTGATTATCCTGGTTAGTGACGACGAACCGCGGTTCGGGTAGCGCTCACGGCTCCAGTGTCGTTATCATACGCGCCATTCGTTCCGCGACAAGACTGCGAATTTCACTTTATTTAGGCTACAATCCCTTAAATTTAGCTGAGAAAATTGATTGTGATCATGCTCTCATCTTGCTGTGGTTAATCGCCGCTCACGATATAAATTTTGCGAGAACGCTATGCCTTATACCGTTGCGCTCACCGGCGGCATTGGCAGTGGTAAAACCACTATTGCCAACGCTTTCGCAGCGCTAGGCGTTGATATTATTGACGCTGACGTCATTGCCAGAGAAGTTGTTGAGCCCGGAACGCCTGCTCTAAAGGCGATTGCTCAGCGTCATGGAGATACCATTTTGACGGCAGAAGGCACGCTCTATCGTGCGCGGCTTCGTGAAATTATTTTCCAACAGCCACAAGAGAAAAATTGGCTCAATCAGTTGCTTCATCCACTCATCAACGCCCGCACGCAACAATTAAAATTATTGGCCACCTCACCTTATGTGCTTTGGGTGGTGCCGCTGTTGGTCGAAAACGGCTTACAGCATCAGGCCGATCGCGTGTTGGTCGTGGATGTGGATACCGCCACGCAGTTGCAACGCACCCAACAGCGAGATGGTATTTCGCTAAGTCAGGCGAAAAATATTCTTGCCGCACAGGCTAGTCGCGAACAGCGTCGGGCCTGTGCGGATGACATCATTGATAACAGTGGTACGCCTGAACAGGTGCTACCGCGCGTTGCTGAGCTTCACCAGCGCTATCTACGCCTGGCAGCAACCGGAAAGGATTAACATCATGAGCACAATTGTTCTGTTTGAACACCCATTGAATGAGAAGATGCGCACCTGGCTGCGCGTCGAATATCTGATTGATCAGCTGCATGAAACGGTGCCGGTTAACGGTTCGGTATCAGCACTCGGCGTTTTCCGTATTCTTAGCGATTTACTGGATATTTTTGAGCGTGGAGATATGCGCACTGAATTGTTAAAAGAACTGGAGCGCCAGCAACAAAAATTACGCGCCTGGCTGGATGTGCCAGGCATTGATGAACTGCGCGTGAATGATCTGCGTCAGCAGCTGAAGCAATGCTCAAGCGAACTCATGGCGGCACCGCGCATGGGCCAACAGTTACGTGAAGATCGCCTGGTTGCTCTGGTACGTCAGCGTTTGAGCATTCCCGGCGGCTGCTGCAGTTTCGATCTACCCAGCCTGCACATCTGGCTGCATCAGGAGCAAGCGGTGCGAGATGTTCAGGTGAATGGCTGGCTGGCATCACTGAATCCGCTGCGTAATAGTTTGACGATGATCCTCGATTTGGTGCGTCAGTCTGGCATATTTCGTCATCAAACCAGCCTCAACGGTTTTTATCAGGATAACGCCGAAGGATCCGATTTACTGCGCCTGCAATTAACTCTGGAAGACGCGCTGTACCCACAAGTCTCGGGTCACAAAAGCCGTTATGCGATTCGTTTCCTGCCATTAGACAGCGAACGCGGAGAAGTACCAGCCCGACTGAATTTTGAATTAGCTTGTTGTTAGAGGAAGTTATGCCGGAAGAGATAATTAACGTACCTTGCCCCAATTGTCGTCGCGATGTGATTTGGGATGAGTTGAGCCCGTGGCGGCCATTCTGCAGCAAACGTTGCCAGCTGATTGATTTAGGTGAATGGGCAGCAGAAGAGAAACGTATTCCCAGCAGCGGTGACCAGATGGACAGCGATGACTGGAGCGAAGAACAGCAGTAAAAAGTAAGGGGCTTAGCGCCCCTTCACTTAAATCTCGCCAGCCACTAATCGGCTGATCAATTCATGGTTCGCAGGCGGAAATTCATCCGCGACCAAATCCTGCTGTTCGACCCAACGCTGTGGCTGACCTTCACGACCATAAGGTTCGCCGTTCCAGCCTTCAACCAGGAAGAAATGCAGCGTAACGCGCAGATCTTCATAACTGTGATCGGCCTGACCAATCGCGCTTGCCGACGTGACTTCAATACCGGTTTCTTCCATCAGCTCACGCTTGAGCGCCTGCTCGGCAGATTCATCTTGTTCAATTTTTCCGCCGGGAAACTCCCACTTATTCGCCATATAGGAGCTTGCCGCACGCTGGGCAAGGAAGATTTGACGTTCTGTATTGCGAATGATGCCCACCGCAACCTGCAGGTGTTTCATAAGCTGGATTCCGCTTTTTTAATAAAATGAGCGCTGAGTGTAAATCAGACATCGAGTGATGTTAACCTTTGAGAGGAAAGTGACGTCCCACGCCCTACAAAAGCCAGTGATTAAGACATGTCGTAAGGATCGCAACCGGGAATGTTGGGAATACTCGCAGCACTTTCTTCTGTTAAACCCGACTACCTATGGAATTCAAAGAAACAACGTTTCTGGCGCAAACTACGCCGGAACAATTACATGCCCTACGCCATCTGGTATTTCATGACATCCTGACGTTAGACAGCGCAAAGAACACCTTAACATGGTGGCCTGAACACAAAGTTATTTCGTTGAATGAAGCGCAAAAACGATTCTTCTCCTGTCTGTTGCTGCGGATTACCTCGAAGCGTCAGATTATTGCCACCGTTTGGAATGAGAGCTATCCGAGCATCAGCGATAACAATTACCATCAGCTACTGTTCCAAAGCCGGGCGCTGTTGAAGCGAGCTGGCTTACCGGATGGTTTGCTGGTCACGCTGCCGTATCATGGCGTGCGCCTAAACGAAGAGAAACTCATGGCGATAACACGCTAAATCGTCAGCAAAAAAAATGGAGCCCGAAGGCTCCTTTTTTTATCAGGCCAGACGGCCGTGACACTGCTTGTATTTTTTGCCGGAACCACATGGGCAGAGATCATTACGGCCCACTTTACGCTCCCCGCCTTGTGCGGCTAACGCTTCGGCTGCTGCGGTGGCATCATCAACATGGCTCAGCTGCTGCTGTTGCGCTAAACGCTCCGCTTCTTCACGGCGCTGCTGCTCCATCGCTTCCACTTCTTCTGGCATGCGTACCTGAACTTTGCTCAGGGTGCTAATCACTTCGTACTTCAGTGATTCAAGCATCGCCGCAAACATAGAGAAGGATTCGCGCTTGTATTCCTGCTTCGGATCTTTCTGGGCATAACCGCGCAGGTGGATGCCCTGACGCAGGTAATCCATCGCTGCCAGATGCTCTTTCCACAACGAATCCAGCGTTTGCAGCATCACGCCTTTCTCAAAGTTGCGCATCATCTCTTCGCCAACCACTTCTTCTTTAGCAGCATAGCTTTCTGCGGCGTGGGTCATGATACGTTCGCGCAGCGTCTCTTCGTGAAGATCGGGCTCTTTATCCAACCACTCAGCAATAGGCAAGTTGAGATCGAAGTCGTTACGCAGACGCTCTTCCAGGCCGGCAACATCCCACATCTCTTCCAGTGACTGCGGCGGAATGTAGGTATCAATGGTAGTTTTATAGACATCTTCACGGATGCTATTGATGGTTTCAGACACATCAGACACATCCAGCAGTTCGTTACGCTGGCTGTAGATGGCGCGACGCTGATCGTTGGCAACGTCATCGTATTCCAGCAGCTGTTTACGAATATCGAAGTTGCGGCTTTCCACTTTACGCTGCGCGTTGGCAATCGCTTTAGTCACCCATGGATGCTCGATTGCTTCGCCTGGCTTCATGCCCAGTTTACGCATCATGTTCGATACGCGATCTGAAGCGAAGATACGCATTAATGCATCTTCCATCGACAGGTAGAAGCGTGAAGAACCGGCATCACCCTGACGACCCGCACGACCACGCAGCTGGTTATCGATACGGCGAGATTCGTGACGCTCAGTACCAATAATGTGCAGACCGCCTGCAGCCAGCACCGCATCGTGACGCAGTTCCCACGCTTCTTTCATCGCCTGAATCTGCTCTTCGGTTGGCTCGTCCATTGCGGCGAGCTCAGCCTGCCAGCTCCCGCCCAGCACGATATCGGTACCACGACCGGCCATGTTGGTTGCGATAGTAACCGCTGCAGGTTGACCCGCCTGAGCAACGATATCCGCTTCGCTGGCATGGAATTTGGCATTCAGTACGCTGTGTTTAATGCCCGCGCGCGTCAGTTCATTGGAAACGACTTCAGATTTCTCAATCGAAATTGTGCCCACTAACACCGGCTGCCCTTTAGCAGTGCAGGCACGGATGTCTTCGATAATGGCGTCAATCTTCTCTTTCTCGGTCATATAGACCAGATCGGCCATATCTTTACGCACCATCGGACGGTTGGTTGGCACCACGATAGTATCGAGCTTGTAGATGGAGCTGAATTCGAATGCTTCGGTATCTGCGGTACCGGTCATACCGGCCAGTTTCTCGTAGATACGGAAGTAGTTCTGGAAGGTAATGGAAGCCAGCGTCTGGTTTTCATTCTGGATTTCCACGCCTTCTTTCGCTTCAACCGCCTGATGCAGACCATCTGACCAGCGGCGACCTTGCATGGTACGGCCGGTGTGTTCATCAACGATGACCACTTCGCCATCTTTAACGATGTAATCAACATCGCGGGTGAAGAGTGCATGAGCACGCAGCGCCGCAGTAACGTGGTGCATCAGCATGATGTTGGTTGGGGAGTAGAGTGACTCGCCCTCTACCATGATGTTTTGGCTAACCAGTAGCTCTTCAACTTTTACCAGGCCGCGCTCGCTCATGTGTGCCTGGCGCGCTTTTTCATCGACCCAGAAATCGCCTTCGCCCTGGAAGGTTTCAGAGTCTTCTTTTTCCTGACGCACCAGATGCGGGATGATCTTGTTAACTTTGGTATACAGCTCAGAGCTGTCTTCCGCCGGACCAGAGATGATCAATGGCGTACGTGCTTCATCGATCAGGATTGAGTCGACTTCATCCACTAATGCGTAATGCAGCTTACGCTGCACGCGCTCTTCCGGACTGAACGCCATGTTGTCGCGCAGGTAGTCGAAGCCGTATTCGTTGTTGGTGCCGTAGGTGATGTCAGCGGCATAAGCTGCACGCTTAGCCACGGCTGGCATGTTTGGCAGGTTAATGCCGATGGTCAGGCCAAGGAATTCAAACAGTGCACGGTTATTTTCGGCATCACGCTGCGCCAGATAGTCATTGACGGTAACAACGTGCACGCCTTTGCCGCTCAGCGCGTTCAGGTAAGCGGGCAGAGTCGCGGTCAGGGTTTTACCTTCACCGGTGCGCATCTCTGCGATGCAACGTTCGTTGAGCACCATGCCGCCAATCAGCTGCACATCAAAGTGACGCATACCGAAGACGCGCTTACTTGCTTCACGTACGGTGGCAAAGGCCTCAGGAATCAGGCTCTCAAGGCTTTCGCCTTTTTTCAGGCGCTCGCGGAACAGGTCAGTTTTCGCTTTCAGTTCATCGTCAGAGAGCTTTACGAAATCCGGCTCCATCTTATTGATGACGTCGACGATTTTGCGCATACGGCGCAGAGTACGATCATTGCTGCTGCCGAATACTTTAGTTAATAATTTGATTAACATGATAAATTTTTCTCAATTCAGCCGTGATTTCACGGGCTGCAAAATCTGATTCAGGATGTGGAAAAAACGTTAGCAGTTAAGCAATGAAAGGCCCGGCGCGGATGCCATGAATAGCAGCCTGCCAATCAGCAGAGGAAAGAATTTGTGGTTCGTTGTGACGCAGTTTTTGTTGCGGCTCAACAACAGTCAGCGATTGCGCCGGAGAAGTCAGCAACGCCTGAAGCGAACCTATCAACGCCAGCTTTTGTGCCGTCAGCGGCAGAGCTTGATCGGCTTCCGCCTGAGCGGGCGGCGTCATACTAAAGGAAAGATGGCGAATAACGGTGCGAATCGCATGCTGGTGCCAGTAGTCGACGTTGAAATTCGGTCGACGCGCGCTTTCCTGCAGACGAATCAGATGATCAAAGTGGACAACATTGCCGACAAACAGGCTGCTGATCGGCGAATCATTCGCTTTCGGCTCAGCACTTTGCGCACAGGCAGGCAAACCTAAACTGGCCGCCACCATCCCCAACAGGAGATGTGGCCAGAAATAGCGTCTGCCTAATTGTCGCCAGCGTGAGAAAATCCCGATCACAATCCGTCCACAATGCATTGAATAAAGTAATAAAGCGGTAGCAAAAATCTGCGTTACCCAGCTTATGTGAGCGCCAGATGATAGCACTTATGTGGGGCTTCGACACCAGTGATTAAAGGGGCTTCGGCGGAATTCACGTTTTTTTGTACAGGGTTTCGCCAGTTGCTACAGCGAATTGAGATCGGCTTGGCAGGAATAAAAATGAGGCAATAAAAAACGGCAGGTTCAACTGACCGGAGAGGGTGTCAGCGAAACCTGCCGTTTTATGTCTGACTTACGCCAGAACTAAATTTGGTGCTTTGAATGCCAGTGGCAGTTCAGCTTCATCTTCGAAGGTCGCCCATTCCCAGGCTTCCTGCTTAGCCAGAACCGCTTGTAGCAACTTGTTGTTCAACGCATGGCCCGATTTAAAGGCGGTAAACGCGCCAATAACATTATGACCGCACATGAACAGGTCGCCAATCGCATCGAGCATTTTATGACGAACAAATTCGTCTTCAAAGCGCAGACCGTCTTCGTTTAATACGCGGAAATCATCAAGGCCAATCGCACAATCTAAACTACCGCCCAGGCACAGGCCTTTAGACTGCAGATATTCGATTTCACGCATAAAGCCAAAAGTGCGCGCACGGCTGATTTGACGAACAAAGTTCTCAGCCGAGAAGTTGAGCTGGTAACGCTGCGAGCTTGAGTCGATTGCTGGATGTTTGAAGTCGATAGTAAAGTCGAGTGAGAAACCGTTATACGGCTTGATCTCGGCCCACTTATCGCCATCTTCCACACGCACCGTTTGCTTAACGCGTACGAATTTCTTCGCGCTGCTTAGCTCTTCGATGCCAGCGTCCATCAGCAAATAGACAAAAGGCGCGGCACTGCCATCCATGATCGGGATTTCCGGTGCATCAACTTCAACAATAATGTTGTCGATGCCCAAGCCCGCCAATGCGGCGTTCAGGTGTTCAACGGTTGAAATACGCACGCCTTCATCGTTCACCAGGCAAGTACTCAGCATGGTGTCGCGCACATATTTTGCATCAGCCGGGAAATCTACCGGTGGATTCAAGTCAGTGCGACGATAGATGACCCCGGTGTTAGCCGACGCAGGGCGTAACGTCAGTGTGACTTTCTTGCCGGTATGTAAACCGACACCAGTCGCCTGAACAATACGTTTTAATGTCCTTTGTTTGATCATCGCTTTATCTCGCAATATTACCTGTCCGACCGCCAGTATAAATTACCAGCGGGCGAATACTTTAGCACAAAGAGCGGAGAATCCCAATTCTCGGGATATTCTTAATCAGCCTGCTTACGCAAGAAGGCTGGAATATCAAGGTAATCGGGTTCTTTGCTGGATGCCGCCGGTTGGTCATTCACCACTTTCGCAGCCGGTTTCTGCTCCTGCGGCAGCGGCGCCATGCCGTGCTGCTGGTAGCGATGATCCATCACTGGCTGAGTGGCCGGCTTGTTGGTCACCAGCGTGATTTCCGGACGCTTATCCATGCCGATGCCGGTTGCAACTACGGTCACACGCAGTTCGTCGTTCATCTCTGGATCCAGAGAAGTACCGATAACCACGGTTGCGTTGTCAGAAGCGAAGGCGCGGATGGTGTTACCCACGGTTTCAAACTCATCAAGACGCAGGTCGAAGCCCGCAGTAATGTTGACCAGTACGCCGCGCGCGCCGGACAGATCGATGTCTTCCAACAGCGGAGAAGAGATAGCCATCTCTGCCGCTTCTTCCGCACGATCTTCACCACATGCCACGCCTGAACCCATCATGGCGTAACCCATTTCTGACATCACGGTACGCACGTCCGCAAAGTCAACGTTCATCAGGCCAGGACGGGTAATCAGTTCAGCGATACCCTGTACAGCGCCTTTCAATACGTCGTTGGCTGCGCCGAACGCATCCAACAGAGAAATACCGCGACCCAGAACTTTCAGCAGCTTGTCGTTTGGAATAGTAATCAGTGAATCGACATGCTTAGACAGTTCAGCGATACCTTGCTCAGCAAAAGCCATACGCTTTTTGCCTTCAAAGTTGAACGGTTTAGTTACCACCGCAACGGTCAGGATACCCAAATCTTTTGCCACTTCAGCCACAACTGGCGCTGCACCAGTACCGGTACCGCCGCCCATGCCAGCTGCGATGAACACCATGTCTGCACCATCCAGCGCAGCACGCAGTGCTTCGCGATCCTCTTCTGCAGAGTTACGGCCCACTTCTGGGTTCGCACCTGCACCAAGACCTTTGGTGATATTGGTCCCGATCTGGATCGTCTGGCCGACCGCTGTCTTACGCAACGCTTGCGCGTCGGTGTTCACAGCGAAGAATTCCACACCTTCGATACGCTCGCGTACCATGTGCTCTACGGCGTTGCCACCGCCACCGCCGACGCCGATGACTTTAATCACCGCGTCATTGGTTAATTCCATAGGTTCAAACATGATTTCTCTCCGTTATGTGCCTGTCGCCTGGAGATCATAAACATTGCCAGCATGATCTCCTTTTTCAAAAATTAAAACTCTTTCTTCAGCCAGCTGTTGATTCGTTTGAACCAGTTGCCCACTGAAGCACGTTTTTCCGTTTCTGCATCACCGTTCATGTGTGACTCTTTGCCGTAATGCAGCAGGCCAACCGCCGTAGAGTAATACGGCTCCTGCGCATAGTCCGTCAGGCCGGTGATGTTAAGCGGCTGTCCGATGCGCACTTGCGTGTGGAACACGCGCTGTGCGCAGGCTGCCAAACCTTCAATCTGCGCCGCACCACCGGTCAGCACGATACCGGCCGCCAGATGATGTTTTACGCCTTGCTGGCGCAGCTGCTCCTGTAATTGCAGAATCTCGTCGTTGACCAGATTCAACAGTTCGGTGTAACGCGGCTCGATGACTTCAGCCAGCGTTTGACGCTGCAGGCTACGTGGTGGACGTCCACCTACGCTCGGCACTTCAACATTTTCGTCTTTGCCGACAATCGAGCCCAATGCACAACCGTGACGCACTTTAATCGCTTCTGCGTCGGTCGGCGGTGTACCAAAAGCGTAAGCGATATCGCTGGTTACCACGTTCCCGGCATACGGGATCACTTTGGTGTGACGCAGTGCACCGCCAGTATAGACAGCGATATCCATTGTACCGCCACCGATATCAACAACACAGACGCCCAGCTCACGTTCATCTTCCGTCAGTACGGAGAAACTGGATGCCAACCCGGCAAAAATCAGTTGGTCAACTTTCAGGCCGCAACGTTCAACGGCTTTGACAATATTTTTTGCCATATCGTTGTGGCAAGTGATCAAATGTACTTTCGCCTGCATACGTACGCCAGAAAGTCCCACTGGATTCTTAATGCCTTCCTGATAATCGATGGCATATTCCTGCGGGATAACATGCAGAATACGATGCTCATCGCGTACGCGAACGGATTTCGCCGTATGCACCACGTTCTCTACATCATCCTGAGTCACTTCCTCTTCCGAAATCGGAACCATCCCGATTTCGTTCTGGCAACTGATATGTTTGCCCGATAAAGCAAGGTAGACCGAAGAAATCTGGCAGTCCGCCATCAATTCAGCCTGATCGATGGCGCGCTGTACGCATTTCACCACCGATTCCAGATCGTTTACGCCGCCTTTATCCATGCCGCGAGACGGGCAACTGCCCACCCCAATAATATTGACCATACCATCGGGCAGAATTTCCCCAACCAGGGCGGACACCTTCGCGGTGCCAATTTCGAGTCCTACTACCAGTTTTCTGTCCGTTGCCTTGATCATTGTGGTTTAGCCTGTGCCTGGTTCTGTTGCTGATTACTGTCCTGTGGCTCTATCGGTGCAGCGGCCCAACCGACTGCGGCGCCCGAATCGTAGCGCAAATCAACGTACGTGATGCGCTGGTTCTGACTCTGGCCCTGCTGCTGCAAATCCGGATAAAGCTCAATAAAACGGTTCAGACGCTTCATGGTATCGCTACGACCTAATTCGATGCGCACATCGTCACTGGTCACTAACTGCCACGAGCGCCGCGCCGTCATCGACGCGACCTTCAGGGTAAACTTGTTAGCCTTTAATACATCACTCATGGTGTGATAGCCGGCTAACACCTCGTTTTCACTGCCTTCCGGACCGTACAGCATCGGCAACGTTTCTTTGCCAACGTGACTGGCCGGAACGCTGAAGGAGACGCCAGCGGCGTCCACCATATGTGAGTCATTCCAGCGTGCAACCGGAACATACTCCACCAGATTAATCTTCAGCTCATCAGGCCACTGCTTGCGCACACTGACCTGCTTAATCCAGGGTAAACGCTCAATCTGCTGCTGGATGATATCCACGTTCTGCGACATGAAGGTTCCCGGCGCGCCAAGCGATAAAATGGCCTGACGAATATCATCATGCGTGGTGTAGTGGGTTTGCCCGGTCACCACCAGCTTCGATAACGGCAAGCGTGACGCGTCATTCATCCACTTCAGCACCACGAGGCCACCCGCCACCATAATGCCCAACACAATCAACAGGAACACCATGCCAAACAGTCGCGCACCGTTACTGCGCCCGGAGCGTGTCCGCTCCTGAGGTTCGCGATTGCGTACTCGTATCGCTGCCTGAGACATATCAGTCAGCCAGCTCCAGAATACGCGCCACCAGCTGCGGGAAGCTGTATCCCGCTTGCTTCGCGGCCATCGGCACTAAACTGTGGCTGGTCATGCCGGGCGAAGTATTCACTTCCAGCAGCTGGAAGTTGCCCTCACCGTCAGCCATCACGTCCACGCGACCCCAGCCGCTGCAACCCAATGCGCGCCAGGCTGACCACACCAACGTCTGCAATTCTGCTTCCTGCTCGGCGCTTAATCCGCTCGGGCAGAAGTATTCAGTATCGTCAGAAATGTATTTAGCTTCATAGTCATAGAACTCGCTGGCGGTTTTAATTCTGATAGAAGGCAGAATTTGCTCACCCACGATGCCCACGGTGTATTCCGCGCCGCTCAGAAAAGCTTCGATCAGCACGTCATCATCATGACGAAAGGCTTCTTCAAGCGCTGCGGGTAATGCATCCGCATGGTTCACGCGGCTGATACCGACGCTAGAACCTTCGCAGCTTGGCTTGACAAACAGCGGTAAACCCAGCGCCTCAATGGCTTTGATGGTATCCGCGTTTAAACCTTGTTCATGTTGCTGACGCGTCAGCCAGACAAATTTGCCTGAGGGTAATCCCCTGCCCTGCCACAGCAATTTGCTGCGCAGCTTATCCATGGTGATGGCGGAAGCCATCACACCGCTGCCGGTGTAGGGCAGTTGCAGGAACTCCAGCACCGCTTGCAGCGTGCCGTCTTCACCACCACGACCGTGCAAAGCAATAAACGCTTTAGCGAAGCCTTGCTGTTTCAGGTCAATCACCGACACATCACGCGTATCGACTGCATGCGCATCAATGCCCATTTCACGCAGTCCGGCCAGCACTGCCGCACCGGACATCAGCGACACATCACGCTCGGCCGAGGTGCCGCCCATCAATACTGCAACCTTCTCAGTCATGGCGCGCCTCCGACTTAACGGCAGGCTGTAATTCGTTTTCGGCCAGCTTGCGGGCAATCTTGCCGATGTTGCCTGCACCCTGCACGATCACCAGATCGTCGCCCGACAGCAACGGTGCCAGCGCATCTGGCAGCGCGTCATGCTCAGAGACCAGAATCGGATCAACTTTGCCACGGTTACGAATCGCGCGGCACAGCGAGCGGCTATCAGCGCCGGGAATTGCCGCTTCACCCGCCGGATAGACATCCAGCATCAGCAACACATCCACCTGCGACAGCACATTCGCGAAATCATCAAACAGGTCACGCGTACGCGTGTAGCGATGTGGCTGGAACACCATCACTAGCTTCTTGTCAGGCCAGCCCGCACGTGCGGCTTTGATGGTGACATCCACTTCGGTGGGATGGTGGCCGTAATCGTCGACCAGCATCGCACTGCCTGGATTACCGTTGACGGCGGCGGTATCGAACTCGCCCAGCACGTCAAAGCGGCGTCCGGTGCCCTGGAAGCTCTCCAGCGCGGCCAGAATCGCGTTATCTTCAATCCCCTCTTCGCTGGCAACAGCTACCGCGGCGGCTGCGTTCAGCGCGTTATGACGGCCAGGCGCATTCAGCGTCACTTTCAGCACCGGCTTATCCTGACGAATAATGGTGAAGTGGCCTTGTGCGCCACGCTGCTCGTAATTCTCGATACGCACATCCGCGTCATCGCTGAAGCCGTAGGTTGTTACCTGACGGCCTACGCGCGGGATCAGGTCACGAATCACTGCATCATCCACGCACATTACCGCGCGTCCATAGAATGGCAGGTTGTGCAGGAAGTTAATGAACGTCTGCTTCAGGTTCTCGAAATCGCCCTGATAAGTGTCCATGTGATCCGCTTCGATGTTGGTGACAATTGCCACCATCGGTTGCAGATGCAGGAAGGACGCATCACTTTCATCTGCTTCAGCAATCAGATAACGGCTGCTGCCCAGGCGCGCATGCGTACCTGCGGCTTTAACCAAGCCACCGTTAACGAAGGTGGGATCCAGTCCGCCTTCCGCGTAAATGCTGGTCACCATCGCGGTGGTGGTGGTTTTACCGTGCGTGCCCGCAACGGCGATGCCGTGACGGAAACGCATCAGTTCAGCCAACATCTCAGCACGACGAATCACGGGAATACGCTGCTCACGAGCGGCAACCAGTTCAGGATTATCCTGCGCTACGGCCGTCGACACCACGACAACGCTGGCATCGGTGACGTTTTCCGGACGATGGTTGAAATAAATCGTCGCACCCAGCGCAGCCAGATGCTGTGTCACCGCGTTCGGCGCCAGATCAGAACCGCTGATGTGATAGCCTTCGTTCGCCAACACCTCGGCAATACCGCCCATGCCAGCACCACCGATGCCGACAAAGTGAATGTGCCGGACGCGACGCATCTCGGGCACAATAGAACGCAGTTTTGCCAATTGTTGTGTATTCATCTGTTTCAATTACCTGTTTTTCCCGTTTGTACCTGCTAAAAGGTACGGGCCAAATCAACTGGCCGATTAATTTACTTCGCGACGCGCGCCACTTCATTTGCAACCCGCTCGGTTGCATCGGGAATCGCGACCTGACGGGCTTTTTCTGCCATCGCCAACAATGTGGTGCGATCCCAGTGACGCAGCGTGTCCGCTACCACAGCCGCGGTGAACTGCGGCTGCTCGAAAATTTTGGCTGCGCCCGCTTTTTCCAGCGGCAACGCATTCCAGTACTGCTGACGATCTTTGTGCTGAAACGGTACGAAGATTGCCGGTAAACCTGCGGCCGCCACTTCACTTACCGTCAATGCGCCCGAGCGGCACACTACGACATCGGCCCAGGCGTAAGCTTCGGCCATGTCATCGATAAACTCGGTGACTTTGTGCTGCGGCTGACCCGCTGCGCGGTAAGCCTGCTGCACGGTTTCCAGTCCGCCTTTACCGGTTTGATGCCAAACCGTAATGGCTTCGCCCAACGCTGCGGCCACTTGCGGCACGGTCTGGTTAAGGATGCGCGCGCCCTGGCTGCCGCCAACCACCAGCACGCGAATCGGGCCGAAACGTGCGCTCAGTCGCTCTGCCGGTAACGGCAGCGCTAACACGTCGGTACGCACCGGATTGCCAACCACTTCAGCATTTGGAAACGCCCCCGGAAACGCCTGCATCACTTTGGTGGCGATCTTCGCCAGCCACTTGTTGGTCAGTCCGGCAATGCCGTTCTGCTCATGCAGCACCACCGGAATACCGCAGCTCCACGCCGCTAAGCCGCCAGGACCCGAAACGTAGCCGCCCATTCCCAGCACCACATCCGGCTGCCAGCTCTTCATGATGCGACGCGCCTGGCGCCATGCATTGAAGATGCGTACCGGTGCCAGCAACTGCGCTTTAACACCTTTACCGCGTAAACCGCTGATGCGGATAAAATCAATTTCAATGCCGTGTTTCGGCACCAAATCCGCTTCCATTCGGTCAGCGGTTCCCAGCCAGCGCACCTGCCAGCCTTGTTCCATCAGGTGATGGGCAACGGCCAGACCGGGGAACACATGTCCGCCAGTACCGCCTGCCATGACCATCAACCGTTTGCCACTCATCGTGCACCTCGGGTAAACGCCTGCGCTTTTGCCAAACGCGTTTCATAATCTATGCGCAATAAAAATACGATGGCGGTCGACATGATGATCAGACTCGAACCACCGTAACTGATCAGCGGCAGCGTCAGACCTTTCGTCGGCAGCATGCCAGCAGCTGCACCCACGTTAACCAGCGCCTGGAAGCTAAACCACACGCCAATTGAGCAAGCGAGGAAGCCTGAGAAGCGCTGATCGATCTCCAGAGCACGGCGACCAATCGACATCGCGCGAAAAGCGACGAAGAATACCATCAACAGCGCTAAAACCACACCGACATAACCCAACTCTTCACCGATGATGGAGAAGATGAAGTCAGTATGTGCTTCCGGCAGATATTCCAGTTTCTGCACCGAGTTGCCTAAGCCCTGCCCCCAGAACTCACCGCGCCCAAACGCCATCAACGATTGCGTCAGCTGGTAGCCGCTGCCGAAGGGATCTTCCCACGGGTTCCAGAAGGAGGTCACACGGCGCATACGGTACGGTTCGGCGATGATCAGCAGCACCACGGCGAAAATGCCGGAGCCGATGATCGCCAGGAACTGCCACATTTTCGCCCCGGCGAGGAACAGCATCGCCAGCGTGGTAACAAACAGTACAACCACGGTACCGAGGTCCGGCTGCGCCAGCAGCAGCACGGCCAGTACCACCATCACGCCCATCGGCTTACAGAAGCCCCAGAAGTTGTTACGCACCTCTTCGACTTTGCGCACCAGATAGCTGGCGAGATAGCAAAACAGCGTCAACTTCGAAAGCTCGGCTGGCTGAATACGCAGCGGGCCAAGGGCAATCCAGCGCGATGCACCGTTCACCGAGCTACCGACGACCAGGACGATCAGCAGCATCACCACGGACACCATCAGCATCACGTTGCTGTAGCGCTGCCAGAAATCCATCGGGATGCGTAAGGTCACCAGCGCCATGCCAAACGCCAAAGCGATATAAAACGCATCACGCTTGGCAAAGTAGAACGGATCTTCATTCAGACGTTGACCGACCGGCATCGACGCCGACGTCACCATCACAAAACCGATCAGCGCCAGCCCAAAGGTGAGCCACAGCAACGTGCGATCGTACAGCACCACCGGCGCATCATCACTGTCGCGCGCGCCCATCACCCACTCACGCAGGCGCAACGACAGATAGTTGGCGATACCGGCTCCAGGAATGCGCATCAGCTCAACTCCTTCGCCAGTTGCGCGAACTGATCGCCGCGCTGTTCAAAATTACGGAACTGGTCAAGGCTGGCGCAGGCCGGTGATAACAGCACCATATCGCCGGCTTTAACCTGGGCGGCAATCTGCGTCATCGCCTGCTGCATGGTTTCAGTGCGCGTGGCGATCTCCGGACGCAATGCCGCTAACGCATCACCATCTCGACCAAAACAGAACAGCTTCACGTTGTCGCCCTGCAGATAGCGCGCCAGCGGGCTGAAATCAGCCGACTTGCCGTCGCCGCCCAGCAGCAGCCACAAGGTACCTTTCACCTGCAAGCCATTCAGCGCCGCTTCGGTGCTGCCAACATTGGTGGCTTTGGAATCGTTAATCCAGCGCACACCGTGGGCTTCATGCACCAGCTGGAAGCGGTGCGCCAGGCCGGTAAATGTGGTTAACGCTTTCAGGCTGGAAGCACGCGGGATGTTCACCGCGTCGGCCAATGCCAGCGCTGCCAGCGCGTTGGTGTAATTGTGTTGACCGACCAGCGTCATCTCATCGGTGTTCAGGACTTTCTCGCCCTTTGCCCGCAGCCAGGTGCTGCCCTGCTGCTGATTGAGATGATAATCGCCGAGATTGATGCCGAAGCTTACGCAGCGCTGATCAACACCGCGCACCGGCATGGTCATACCATCGTCGGCATTCACCACGCAGACGCTGGCGTTTTCGTAAATGCGCAGCTTGGCGGCACGATACTGCTGCATGCCGAGCGGATAGCGATCCATGTGATCCTCGGTGAGATTGAGGATCGTCGCCGCCGCCGCCTTCAGGCTGTGGGTGGTTTCCAGCTGGAAGCTGGAGAGTTCGAGTACATAAAGCTGTGCTGGCGATTTCAACAGCGTCAGCGCCGGCAAACCGATGTTGCCGCCCACGCCCACCTGCCAACCTGCAGCACGTGCCATTTCGCCTACCAGCGTCGTCACGGTGCTTTTGCCGTTCGAACCGGTGATCGCCACAATCGGAGCCTGCGCTTCACGGCAGAACAGCTCAATATCGCCGATGATTTCAATCCCGGCATCGGCGGCTTCGCTTAATGCAGGATGCGCCAGCGCGATGCCGGGGCTGGCGATAATCAGATCGGAGGCCAGCAACCAATCACTATTCATACCGCCAACATAGCGCTCCACCGAAGCTGGCAGTTTGTCCAGCCCCGGCGGCGAGACACGGGTATCCATCACGCGTGGCGTTACGCCTTGCGCGAGGAAGAAATCAACACAGGAGAGGCCAGTAATGCCTAATCCAATGATGACGACTTTTCTGCCCCGATAGTCAGCCATGATTAACGTACCTTCAGCGTTGCCAGGCCAATCAGCACCAGCATCAGCGAAATAATCCAGAAGCGCACGATGACGCGCGGCTCCGGCCAGCCTTTCAATTCATAGTGATGGTGAATCGGTGCCATGCGGAAAATGCGTTGACCGCGCAGCTTGAACGATCCCACCTGCAGAATCACCGACAGCGTTTCGACCACAAACACGCCGCCCATGATTAACAGCAAGAATTCCTGACGCAGCAGCACGGCGATGGTGCCGAGCGCGCCACCCAGCGCCAGGGAGCCGACATCGCCCATGAACACTTGCGCTGGATAGGTGTTGAACCACAAAAATCCGAGTCCAGCTCCGACAATCGCGGTGCAGACAATCACTAATTCGCCCGCGTGCCGTAAATAAGGAATGTGCAGATATTCGGCAAACTTGACGTTACCGGTCGCCCACGCCACCAGCGCAAAGCCTGCTGCCACGAACACCGTTGGCATAATGGCTAAGCCATCAAGGCCATCCGTTAAGTTAACTGCGTTGCCGGTACCGACAATCACGAAGTAGGCCAGCACCACGTAGAACAGGCCCAGCTGCGGCATCACGTCTTTAAAGAATGGCACCACCAGCTGCGTTGCAGGCGTATCTTTACCAGCGATAAACAGCGCGAACGCAACCGCCAGCGAAATCACTGACATCCAGAAATATTTCCAGCGCGCGATCAGGCCTTTGGTGTCTTTGCGCACCACCTTACGATAGTCATCCACAAAGCCGATGATGCCAAAACCGACCAGCACCACCAGTACGCACCAGACGTATGGATTAGACGGATAGGCCCACATCAGCACCGAAATAGTGATGGAGGTGAGGATCATTACGCCGCCCATGGTTGGCGTGCCGCGTTTGCTGAAGTGTGACTCTGGACCGTCGTTACGCACCACCTGACCGATCTGCAGCTTCTGCAGCCAGGCAATCAGGCGCGGGCCCATCCACAGAGAAATGAACAAGGCGGTCAGCAGGCTGACAATGGCGCGAAACGTCAGATACGAGAAGACGTTAAAGCCGGAATAAAATGCGACCAGATGTTCGGCCAGCCAGACTAGCATGTTCCTTTCTCCTGTAAGCTCTGTACTACCTGCTCCATGGCGGCACTACGTGAACCTTTAACCAAAATAGTGATGTCCTGATGTTCGGACAGCAATGTGCGTAAACGTTCAGTTAGCGCGGCTTTCGTTGCGAAATGCTCGCCTTTACCGCTGTTTTCGCCAATCAGCTGGCTCAGAGTTCCAATGCTCAGCACGCGATCGATACCTGCCGCTTTGGCCGCATCGCCGACCTGGCGATGACACAATTCGGCTTCATCACCCAATTCAGCCATATCGCCCACTACCATCACGCGGTAGCCCGGCATATCGCCTAGCACCTGTGCGGCGGCAGTCATAGAACCGACATTGGCGTTGTAGCTGTCATCCAGCAGCAGTTGATTGGCCGCCAGGCGAATCGGGAACAGTCGACCAGGAACAGCCTGCAAGGTTTTAAGGCCAGCTTGAATCGCCGATAGCGGCGCATCTACTGACAATGCCAACGCTGCAGCGGCTAACGCATTCGAGATGTTATGACGGCCCGGCAGCGGCAGCTCCACGGCGATATCACCGCGTGGCGTATGCAGCGTGAACAGCGTGGCATCGGCTCGCAGCACGATTTCGCTGGCGCGGAATTCTGCATCAGCCATCGGCTGCGGCGAGAAGCGCCACAAGGTTTTATCTGCAAACTGTGATTGCCAGTTGGCCAGATCGTTGCTGTCAGCGTTGACGATCGCGGTGCCGTGTACCGGCAAGCCGCCAAAAATTTCGCCTTTGGCTTTCGCCACGCCCGCCAGCGAGCCAAAGCCTTCCAGATGGGCGGCAGCAAGGTTATTCACCAGCGCAGTTTCCGGACGCACCAGATCGGTGGTGTAGGCAATTTCACCCTGATGGTTGGCACCTAACTCGATCACCGCGTAAGCATGCTCTTTGGTGAGACGCAGCAGCGTCATCGGTACACCGAAGTCGTTGTTCAGGTTGCCTGCGGTGTAGAGCGTTTCGCCACACTGACGCAAAATCGCGGCGGTCATCTCTTTGACCGAGGTTTTGCCGGATGAACCGGTCAGCGCAACTACGCGAGCGTTCGCCTGTTGGCGTACCCACGCGGCGAGTTGCCCAAAAGCAATCCGCGTATCAGCCACAACCACTTGCGGGACAGAAACCGGCAGCAGTTGACTGACCAGCAGCGCCTGCGCACCGTTGGCAATGGCATCGTTAGCGAAATCGTGAGCATCAAAACGTTCACCCACCAGCGCCACAAACAGGCTGCCGGCGGTGACTTTTCGTGTATCGGTGGTGACATCGGCAAGGGTTAAATCCGCGCCGTGCAGTTGACCGCCACTGAGTTCGGCCAGCGTATTGAGAGAAACGGGAATCATGCCATCACCCCCAACAATCGGGCGACGGTGTCGCGGTCGGAGTAATCCAAACGGCGGTTGCCAATGATTTGATAATCTTCGTGGCCTTTTCCGGCCACCAACACGATGTCATCGGCGCTGGCTTGCATCACGGCGTTGGTGACCGCCTGCGCACGACCGGAAACCACGCGTGCGCGGCCCGGATCGAGCAAGCCGGTGAGAATGTCATTCACAATCGCCATCGGCTCTTCGCTGCGTGGATTATCGTCGGTGATCACGACGATGTCGGAGAATTGCTCAGCAATCGCGCCCATTAGCGGACGTTTGCCTTTGTCACGATCGCCACCGCAGCCAAACACGCACCACAGCTGGCCTTTACAGTGCAGACGCGCCGCTTCCAGCGCTTTTTCCAGCGCATCCGGCGTGTGAGCGTAATCGACAACCACCGTAGGTTTGTCTGGCGCAGTGAATACTTCCATGCGACCACATACTGGCTGCAGCTGTGGTGCAGTGGCAACCAGCGCATCAAGCGGATAATCCAGCGCCAGCAGCGTACCCAGCGCCAGCAACAGGTTGCTCACGTTGAAAGCGCCCATCAGGCGGCTATCAAACTCGCCGTTGCCCCAGCTGGAGCTGAACAGAATATGCGCACCGCCGTCGTGATAATCCACCGCCGTAGCTTTCAGCCAGCGGCCATGACAACCCGATTGCAGATTGTCTTCCATGGTGACCGCTACCGCATCCGGCAATTTTGCCAGCCAGCGACGCCCCACTTCATCATCAGCATTGATGATGGCTTCAGCGACCTGATGCTCAGAGAACAGTAACCATTTAGCGGATTCATAACTCTGCATATCACCGTGATAATCGAGGTGATCGCGGCTCAGGTTAGTAAATACCGCGGCCGCAAACGGCAAGGCGGCAACGCGATGCTGCACCAAACCGTGTGAGGAGACTTCCATTGCCGTCAGGGTTGCGCCCTGCCCGACTAAATCATTCAGCACATGCTGCACATCCACCGCAGAACCGGTGGTGTTTTCGGTTGCCACCAGTTGACCGTAAAGGCCATTGCCTACCGTGCCCATCACTGCGCCGGTTTCACCGAGCAGATTGGCCCACTGCGCCATCAGTTGCGTGGTGGTGGTTTTGCCGTTAGTGCCAGTAACACCAATCAATTTCAGTTTGCTTGCAGGCTGCTGATAAAAGCGTCCGGCCAGTGCAGAGAGACGCTGCTGCAACTGCGCCAGATAGATAACCGGGACGCCATGCATCTCGCGGATATCTCCATCGCTGGCTTCGCCTTCGGCTTCGGCAATCACTGCCGCTACGCCTTGTGCAATAGCCTGCGGAATAAAACGACGTCCATCAGCATGATGGCCCGCCACGGCGATAAACAGATCGCCAGAAGCCGCCGCGCGGCTATCTAGTGTCATGTCACGGAGTGGACGCGCCGGCGCACCCGGCACCCACGGGGCCAGTAAGTCGCGCAGGTTACGATCTGTCACTTGATCCCTCACTTCTATTCTTCACCAACTCGTTCTTATCAACTGTCGGCAGCGCATCAGGTTCGATATTCATGGTACGCAATACGCCGCCCATGATGGCGCCAAACACCGGTGCTGAAACCGCACCACCATAATATTTACCGGCCTGGGGATCGTTGATCACCACCACCAGCGCAAAACGAGGACGGCTGGCAGGCGCAACGCCTGCGGTATAAGCAATGTATTTGTTGACGTAACGTCCATCCGGTCCAACTTTCTTGGCGGTACCGGTTTTGATGGCAATGCGATAGCCCTTGATGGCGGCTTTCACCCCACCACCGCCAGGCAACGCAACGCTTTCCATCATGTGCATCACCGTTTTCACCAGGTCTTCCTGGAAAACGCGTTCACCCGCCACTGGCGGGTCAACTTTGGTGATCGACAGCGGGCGATTAATGCCGTAGCTGCCAATGGTTGCGTAGACTCGCGCTAACTGTAACGGCGTTACCATTAGCCCGTAGCCGAAAGAGAAGGTGGCCCTCTCTATGTCAGACCACCGTTGTTTTTGAGGGTATAAGCCACTACTTTCCCCGACCAGCCCCAAATTGGTCGGTTTACCCAGTCCAAAGCGCGCGTAAGTATCTACAAGTGCTGAGGAGGGCATCGCTAACGCCAAACGTGAAACCCCGACGTTACTCGACTTCTGTAAAACCCCGGTAAGGGTCAATTCGTTGTAGCGCGCCACGTCTTTGATCTCATGACCATTGACGCGGTACGGCACGGTATTCAGTACGCTGTTCTCTTTCACCACACCGCGCTGCAAAGCCGTCATCACCACCATCGGTTTCACGGTGGAACCTGGCTCGAAGATGTCGGTAATAGCGCGGTTACGCATCACGTCTTTCGGCGTGTTGCTGAGATTATTCGGGTTGTAAGCGGGGCTGTTCGCCATCGCCAGCACTTCGCCGGTGTTTACATCCACCAGCACCGCGGTGCCTGATTCGGCTTTGTTGAACGCCACGGCATTATTCAGTTCGCGGTACACCAGCGCCTGCAGACGTTCATCAATGCTCAGCGTCAGGTTGTGCGCGGCGCGGCTATCTACCGAGGAGATATCTTCAATGACGCGGCCGTTGCGGTCTTTACGCACCGTACGTTCACCCGGTGCGCCGGTCAGCCATTTGTCGAAGCTTTTTTCGATGCCTTCAATGCCCTGGCCATCAATGTTGGTAAAACCAATCAGGTGCGCAGTCACCTGGCCCGCCGGATAGTAGCGGCGCGACTCTTCACGCAGATAGATGCCCGGCAGCTTAAGCTTTTTCACATACTCGCCAATCGCTGGATTCACCTGACGCGCCAGATAGACAAAGCGCCCTTTCGGGTTGGCATTGATACGTGCAGCAAGTTGATCGAGCGGGATCGATAAGGCATCCGACAGCGCTTTCCAGCGACTATCCAGCGAGACGCCGCCGTGTTCGGTCAGCTCTTTCGGATCGGCCCAGATCGCATTCACCGGCACGCTCACCGCCAGCGGACGACCGGCACGATCGCTGATCATACCGCGCGCGGTTGGCACCGATTGCACGCGCAGCGAACGCAAATCGCCCTCTTTCACCAGCTTGTCAGGGTTGATCACCTGCAGCCACGCTACGCGCGACAGCAGTCCGCCCAGCGCCAGTAAAATGCACCCGCACAGTAACGCAAAGCGCCAGCTTACAAAGCTGGCCTTATCTTCTTGTTTTTTTAACTTTAGCGTTTTGCCTGCGCCACTCATTGAGTTCTGCGATTCCTTATTTCTGCACCACAATATTTTCCTGCGAAGGATCTACATGCTGCATTTGCAGTTTATCGGTTGCTATCCGCTCTACACGGCTGTGATCGCCCAGTGCGTTCTCTTCAAGAATCAGGTTGCGCCATTCGATATCGAGCGCATCACGCTCCAGCACCAGCTGTTCACGCTGCGCAGTTAACAGGCGCGTCTTGTGCGTGGTGGTCACGACCATTACCGAGGACACCAGCACCGCGATCAACAGCAACAGCGGGATCTTGCCAAATCGCAGCAAGTCCCCACCAATGACACCGGGTAAGCTGTGGCGCTCGTTGCCAATCATGAGGCCGTTCGCTCCGCGATACGCAATACCGAACTGCGCGCACGTGGATTTTCGTTCACTTCGGCTTCGCCAGGAATCAATTTGCCCAGCGTTTTCAGCTCACGACCGCCTAAGGCTTTAAGCTGCGACTCCGTCATCGGAATGCCTGCTGGCACCTGAGGACCGCGGCTCTGATCGCGCATAAAACGCTTCACTAGGCGATCTTCCAGTGAGTGGAAGCTGATGATCGACAACCTGCCGCCTGGCGCGAGAACCGACAAGGCCCCTTTCAGCGCGGTATCGATCTCTTCCAGCTCACTGTTGATCCAGATACGAATCGCCTGGAAAGTACGCGTTGCCGGGTGCTTAAATTTGTCTTTGACGGGCATTGCGGCGGCAATCACCGTCGCCAGCTCTTTGGTGCGCGTCATCGGCTGGTCGCGGTTACGCTCTACGATGGCGCGCGCAATACGTTTACCGAAACGCTCTTCACCGTAGGTCTTGATCACGAAAGCGATATCCGCCTCCTCTGCGCTCATCAGCCATTCGGCGGCCGATTGCCCGCGTGTTGGATCCATACGCATATCCAGTGGCCCATCACGCATAAAGGAGAAGCCACGTTCGGCATCATCCAGTTGCGGAGAAGAGACGCCCAGATCGAGCAGAACGCCATCGATCTGGCCGGTCAGCCCGCGCTCTTCAACGTATTCTGCCAAAGCCGAAAACGGCCCATGGACGATCGAGAAGCGCGGATCGTTTATCTCAGCGGCTGCGGCTATCGCTTGCGGATCGCGATCAATCGCTATCAGTTGCCCTTTCTCGCCAAGCTGCGAAAGGATTAAGCGCGAGTGACCGCCGCGACCAAAAGTGCCATCGATATAAATGCCGTCTTCCCTGATATTGAGGCCGTTTACCGCCTCATCCAGCAGCACTGTGGTGTGTTTGAAATTTTCCTGCATAGCTATAGCGACAAGTCCTGCAACCGCTCAGATAAAGGCTCCTGAGCCGACTGTTCTGTGTCAATATCATCCTTAACTTGTTGATACCAGGTCTGTTCATCCCACAGCTCAAACTTATTGAACTGTCCAACCAGCATCACTTCTTTGGTCAGGCCGGCATGTTGACGTAACGTGTTCGCCAACAACAAACGACCCGCATTATCCATCTGGCATTCACTGGCATGTCCCAACAGCAGTCGCTGTACGCGACGCTCGGCAGGATTCATGCTGGATAAGCGAGACAGCTTTTTCTCAATGATTTCCCATTCGGGCAGGGTATAAAGCAGCAGGCATGGCTGGTGGAGGTCAATGGTGCATACCATTTGCCCCTGAGACTCTGCGACAAGCAATTCACGATAGCGCGTTGGTACTGCTAATCGTCCTTTGCTGTCGAGATTGACTAACGTTGCTCCACGGAACATGCCAGCCTTACCCCTCAATCACCCGTTTTCACCACTTTATCCCACTTTTTACCACGAAACGAGTTTACGGAGCCGATGAAATCCTTGTCAAGCCGCAACGGCAAGTGAATATCACTATTTACATCGGGTGAAATTAATCAATGAGGGAATTAATCGGCATGGATTCGTAAAATAAAAAATTAACCTGATGAATAATTGAATAAAATTTTCTGCACGAGGATAAATGGCGAAAAATAAAGCGCTTCGGCGCAAAAGTATAATTGCCCCGCAATCTGCGACAGCGGCGGCATTTTAGGGGATTTCTGAAAGGATGCCCAGCATCATCGCGCCAGCTCTGCCACGCCTCACTGATGAACATGTAAACAATTAAGAAAAGTCAGCAAGGTTAATTTGTTAGCTGGAGTGGCGATTATTTACGCTTATTTACGCCGTAAGGTTTCAAAATATCGACAGGATTAATAAATGCTGGGCAGCGAACTGCCCAGCATTTCATTTAGAGCGGCGACTTAATTGTCCGCGGCGGAATAAATTGCGACGAATACGGGTTAAACCAGGCTTGGGTTTACGTGGTTCATCTAGCGAGGCTAACACCAGTTCCAGCACGCGCTCAGCCACGTCGCGATGACGTTGCCCCACCGCCAGCACCGGGCACTCGAGGAAATCCAGCAATTCGTGGTCGCCAAAGGTGGCGATCGCTAAATCCGTCGGCAGGCGACCATCACGCTTCAGCGTAATGTCCATTACGCCCTGCAGCAGCCCAAACGACGTGGTGAACAGCGCCTCCGGCATCGGATGATCTTCGAGGTACTTCTCAAACAGCGCGGCAGCGGCGGCCCGATCAAAACTGTTGCAGTAGATGTAATCAATTGGCCGCTCATCATCTTTCCACGCATCGCGGAAACCTAACTCACGCAGGAAGCTGACCGACAACTCAGGCAGCGCGCCGAGGAACAGCACATTTTTCACCGGTAGCTGACGCAATTCAGCCGCCAGCGCCTGCGCATCATCCTGATCGGCACCCACTACGCTGGTAAAGTGTTCACGATCCAGCGCACGGTCCAGCGCGATAATCGGTAGCGGATCGTTGATCCAACGCTGATAGAACGGATGCTCTGGTGGCAGTGAAGTTGAAACGATGATGGCATCAACCTGGCGCTGCAACAAATGCTCGATGCAGCGCATTTCGTTGTCTGGCTGATCTTCTGAGCAGGCAATCAGCAGCTGATAGCCGCGCTGACGCGCCTGACGCTCCAGATAATTCGCAATGCGCGTGTAACTGGTGTTTTCCAGATCGGGGATCACGAGGCCAATCGAACGTGTGCGCCCGGCGCGCAGCCCAGCCGCGACGGCATTGGGGTGATAGTTGTGTTCACGCACCACCGCCATCACTTTTTCGACGGTTTTTTCGCTGACACGATACTGCCGCGCTTTGCCATTAATTACATAGCTGGCCGTGGTGCGCGACACGCCTGCCAGGCGCGCAATTTCATCCAGTTTCACGGTGACACCTTAATTCTGATAAGCCAGCGCTGACGAAAATATCCGCAGAGTAGCTATGGGTAAAACATTTGTAACATCTAACCGCAGAACACTACGCCGAGCAACCGCTTTTCTCTCGCATCCTGGTTAAGCGCATAAAATAAAAAAACCCGGCATTTCGCCGGGTTAGAATCAGATAAAATCGTTACTTTGGGTGATTAACGCATCACGCGATCGCCGCGCGACACACCCACAATTCCTGAGCGCGCCACTTCGACAATTTCTGCCACGTCACGCACGGTGTTGAGAAACGCATCGAGTTTATCGCTGGTGCCTGCCAGCTGAACCGTGTAAAGCGTTGGCGTGACATCGATAATCTGCCCACGGAAAATTTCCGCGCTGCGCTTCACTTCTTCACGGCCGTAACCGCTGGCCTGGATTTTCACCAGCATGATCTCACGCTCAACGTAAGCGCCCTGACCCAGCTCGCTGACACGTAACACGTCCACCAGCTTGTGCAGCTGCTTCTCAATCTGCTCCAGCACTTTCGCGTCGCCGACCGTTTGAATGGTCATGCGTGACAAGGTGGGATCATCGGTCGGTGCCACAGTCAGGCTTTCGATGTTATAGCCACGTTGAGAGAACAGCCCCACTACGCGGGACAATGCGCCGGATTCGTTTTCCAGCAGAACCGATAAAATACGACGCATAATTAAGTCCTCTCCGTTTTGCTCAGCCACATCTCATCCATCGAACCACCACGAATTTGCATCGGGTAAACGTGCTCGCTGCCGTCAATGTTTACATCGACAAACACCAGACGGCCTTTCGCCAGCGTATCCAGTGCCAGCTGCAGCTTCTCTTCCAGCTCCGCCGGATGCGCAATGGAAATGCCCACATGCCCATACGCTTCGGCCAGACGCACGAAGTCAGGCAGCGATTGCATGTAGGACTGCGAGTGGCGGCCCGAGTAAATCATGTCCTGCCACTGCTTAACCATGCCGAGGAAGCCGTTGTTGAGGTTTAATACCAGCACCGGTAAATCGTACTGCAGTGCGGTCGACAGCTCCTGAATGTTCATCTGGATACTGCCATCGCCGGTCACGCAGATAACCGTCTCATCCGGCAGCGCCATCTTCACGCCTAACGCTGCAGGCAAGCCGAAGCCCATGGTGCCTAAGCCGCCGGAGTTGATCCAGCGACGCGGCTTGTCGAACTGGTAGTAAAGTGCGGCAAACATCTGATGCTGACCAACGTCAGACGTCACGTAAGCTTCGCCTTTGGTCAAACGACAGATGGTCTCGATGACTGCCTGCGGTTTGATTTTGTCGCTGGTACGATCGAATTCCAGGCACTTGCGACCGCGCCAGCCTTCAATGGTCTGCCACCAGTCGCGCAGGCTATCAAGTTCCTGCTTCGCATCGCTTTGCGCCAGCAGCTCTAACATCTGTGCCAGCGTCTGCTTCGCATCGCCAACGATTGGAATGTCGGCGCTGACCGTTTTGGAGATCGACGTCGGATCGACATCGATATGCATGATGGTGGCGTTCGGGCAGTACTTCGCCAGATTGTTGGTGGTGCGGTCGTCGAAGCGCACGCCAATACCGAAAATCAGATCGGCATTGTGCATGGTCATGTTGGCTTCGTAAGTGCCGTGCATCCCCAGCATGCCGACACACTGACGATGTGTGCCAGGGAACACGCCCAAGCCCATCAGCGAGGTCGTTACCGGAATATTCAGTTGCTCTGCCAGCTGCAGCAGCTCGGCTTCGCAGCCCGACATAATCGCGCCGCCGCCGGCGTAAATTACCGGCTTGTGTGCTGCCAGTAATGTTTGCAGCGCGCGCTTAATCTGTCCTTTGTGGCCTTGAATGGTCGGATTGTATGAGCGCATGCTCACCGTTTCCGGCCAGACGTACGGCAGCTTGTTGGCTGGGTTCAGGATATCTTTTGGAAGATCGATCACCACCGGACCCGGGCGACCGCTTGCTGCCAGCCAGAAGGCCTTTTTCAACACGGTTGGGATCTCTTCGGCGTTTTTCACCAGGAAGCTGTGCTTCACCACCGGGCGGGAGATGCCGACCATGTCGCACTCCTGGAACGCATCGTAACCAATCAGTGACGAAGGCACCTGACCCGACAGAATTACCATCGGGATCGAATCCATATAGGCGGTTGCAATACCGGTAATCGCGTTGGTGGCGCCCGGACCGGAGGTCACTAGCACCACGCCCACTTCACCGGTCGCACGCGCAAGGCCATCGGCCATGTGCACCGCGCCTTGTTCATGACGGACTAATACGTGGTCAATACCACCGACCGTTTGCAGCGCATCGTAAATATCGAGCACCGCTCCGCCCGGATAACCGAATACCTGCTTAACGCCCTGATCGATCAACGAACGGACGACCATTTCGGCTCCTGACAACATCTCCATTTTCTGCCTCCAGGCTTGAGGGACTGAATCCACTGACGTTCGCGTTTCCCGCACGCCACTGATATCCGGCCCCCGATCGCCAATTAAGATCAAAACCTTATGTTTATGCTCAGAAGGCGGCGTTCTGTCCGCCTTCCAGGTACAGGGAATCTACTTGAGTTAATTATATGAGAGTAGGTCGATTACCATAACCGCAGACAACCCGCCCTGCAAACGCCAGGACGCCACGTCGCGCCCGATCCGGC
Source organism: Pantoea sp. DY-17 (assembly GCF_019795975.1). Taxonomy (NCBI): domain Bacteria; kingdom Pseudomonadati; phylum Pseudomonadota; class Gammaproteobacteria; order Enterobacterales; family Erwiniaceae; genus Pantoea; species Pantoea sp. DY-17. The sequence continues at coordinate 139,329 of NZ_JAIMIG010000003.1, forward strand.
AATAAAGGCACTGATGCGTGATTATTGCCTGCGAGGATTAAACTAATGCTTCGTCATAACCACAGAGGAAAATGCTGGTTTATAGATTATTTGCAGCGTGTTCTAAGAAATATGATTTTCATATTGCCTGACCACTCAGTCCACAATCTTTTGTGATAATTACTTTCTGGCGTGATTATCTATAAAACGACCTGATCACATCATATTCTTCTTAACAACAAGCCTAATCTTGTTTTATCAGTAATGCGCATTAGCAACTTAAAATTTTAATTATCAACAATTTAAAATAAATTCTATTTTCTAAACGATTTTTTAAGTGGATGGATTCACTTATTCTGTTGCTAATTAATGTCATTGCTCTGCGCAGCCGAAAAATCACAGCACATCGCCCTTCTGACTTCACAGAAATACCCTTGTACTTAAGGTTGACTTCACACGTCAATTCCAGTACCAATATGTGCAGCACTCAATTTACGAGGTTTGACTCATGTTTCATTCTTTCCGCCTACTCGGTCTACTACTAAACGCATCCAGTTTGCGCGGTAGACTAGTGGGCGGAATCAACAACTGATTCGAACCTGCAGAAGTTTAAGAAACCCGCGCCAATGCGCGGGTTTTTTTATGCTCGTAGCACCGGCAAAGTTAATGCATAAGGAAGATTACGATGAGCCAGCAAGTTATTATTTTCGATACCACTCTGCGTGATGGCGAACAGGCTTTACAGGCCAGCCTGAGTGTTAAAGAAAAACTGCAAATCGCTCTGGCGTTGGAACGTATGGGCGTGGATGTAATGGAAGTGGGTTTCCCCGTTTCCTCTCCAGGCGATTTTGAATCCGTACAAACCATCGCTCGTACCATTAAAAACAGCCGCGTCTGCGGACTGGCACGCTGCGTTGAGAAGGACATTGACGCCGCTTACGAATCACTGCGTGTGGCTGAAGCGTTCCGTATTCACACCTTCATCGCGACTTCGCCGATGCACATCGCCACCAAATTGCGAAGCACACTGCCAGAAGTGATTGAACGCGCAGTGCACATGATCAAACGCGCCCGCAACTACACCGACGACGTTGAGTTCTCCTGTGAAGATGGCGGTCGTACGCCAATCGACGATTTGTGCCGCATGGTTGAAGCCGCGATCAATGCCGGTGCAACCACCATCAACATCCCGGACACCGTCGGCTACACCTTGCCAGGCGAATACGCTAACATCATTGGCCAATTGGTGGCACGCGTTCCAAATATCGATAAAGCCATCTTGTCGGTTCACACCCACGACGATTTGGGTATGGCGACCGGCAACGCCATCGCTGCGGTATTGGCCGGTGCGCGTCAGGTTGAAGGTACGCTGAACGGTTTAGGCGAGCGCGCCGGTAACTGTGCGCTGGAAGAAGTGATCATGGCGATCAAAACCCGCCAGCAGATCATGAACGTCCACACCAACATCAATCATCAGGAAATCTACCGCACCAGCCAAACCGTGAGCCAAATCTGCAACATGCCGATTCCAGCTAACAAAGCGGTGGTCGGTTCTAACGCCTTCGCCCACTCTTCCGGTATTCACCAGGATGGCGTGCTGAAGAACCGCGAAAACTACGAAATCCTGACGCCAGAATCCATCGGCCTGCACAAAATCCAGCTGAACCTGACTTCCCGTTCTGGCCGCGCGGCGGTGAAACACCGCATGGAAGAGATGGGCTACAAAGAGTCTGATTACAACCTCGACACTTTGTACGACGCCTTCCTGAAGCTGGCCGACAAGAAAGGTCAGGTCTTCGATTACGACCTGGAAGCGTTGGCCTTCATCAACAAGCAGAACGAAGAGCCGGAATATTTCGAGCTTAACGAATTCAACGTGCAGACCGGCTCCAGCGTAACCGCAACGGCCTCCGTGCAGTTGGGCTGCGGTGAAGAGACCAAAGCTGACGCCGCAACCGGTAACGGTCCGGTTGATGCGGTCTATCAGGCTATCAACCGCATCACCGGCTTTGAAGCTGAACTGATTAACTACAAGCTGACGGCGAAAGGCCACGGCGAGAACGCGCTGGGTCAGGTCGATATCGTGGTCAACTACAACGGTCGTAAATTCCACGGCGTTGGCCTGGCGACCGATATCGTCGAATCATCGGCGAAAGCGATGGTGAACGCGTTGAACAATATTTGGCGTGCTAAGCAGGTGGAAAAAGAACTGCAGCGTAAATTTAAAGATCAGAAGGAAACGGTGTAACTATGTCTAAGTCTTCTCATATCGCGGTATTGCCAGGCGACGGAATTGGTCCGGAAGTGATGGCGCAGGCCCTGAAAGTTCTCGATGCAATTCGTACGCGTTTCGACATGCGTATCACCACCAGCGAATATGATGTTGGCGGTATTGCCATCGATCGTCACGGTGAACCGCTGCCACCGGCTACCGTTGCCGGCGCAGAGCAAGCGGATGCGATTCTGTTTGGCTCGGTAGGTGGTCCGAAATGGGAACATCTGCCGCCTGCGCAGCAACCTGAGCGCGGTGCGCTGTTGCCGCTGCGTAAGCACTTCAAGCTGTTCAGCAACCTGCGCCCTGCTGCGCTGTATAAAGGTCTGGAAGCGTTCTGCCCGTTGCGCAGCGACATCGCCGAGCGCGGTTTCGACATCCTGTGCGTGCGTGAGCTGACCGGCGGCATCTACTTCGGTCAACCGAAAGGCCGCGAAGGCAGCGGCCCGCACGAGCGCGCTTTCGATACCGAGGTTTATCACCGTTTCGAAATTGAGCGCATCGCGCGTATCGCCTTTGAATCAGCGCGTAAGCGCCGCAACATCGTCACCTCAATCGACAAAGCCAACGTTTTGCAGACTTCCGTCATGTGGCGCGAGATTGTGAACGAAGTGGCAAAAGATTATCCGGATGTGCAGTTGAGCCACATGTACATCGATAACGCCACCATGCAGCTGATTAAAGATCCATCACGGTTTGACGTGCTGCTCTGTTCTAACCTGTTTGGCGACATCCTGTCAGACGAATGCGCGATGATTACCGGTTCCATGGGCTTGCTGCCTTCCGCCAGCCTGAATGAAGAAGGTTTTGGCCTGTTTGAGCCAGCGGGCGGTTCCGCACCGGATATCGCCGGCCAGAACATCGCTAACCCGATTGCGCAGATTCTGTCGCTGTCACTGCTGTTGCGTTACAGCCTGAATGCGGATGAAGCCGCCGCAAGCATTGAACGCGCCGTGAGCCGTGCGCTGGAAGCGGGTTATCGCACCCGTGATTTGGCCGGTGACGGCAAAGCCGTGAGCACAGATGAGATGGGCAGCATCATTGCCGGTTTCATCGCAGAGGAAAAATAATAAAATGAAAAGCTTATACCAGAAGTTATTTGATGCACATGTCGTTAACGAAACCCCGAACGAAACGCCGTTACTCTATATCGATCGCCATCTGATCCATGAAGTGACATCGCCGCAGGCCTTTGATGGTCTGCGTGCGCACGGCCGCAAAGTGCGACAGCCGTCGAAAACCTTCGCTACCATGGATCACAACGTTTCGACGCAGACCAAAGATATCAATGCGTCTGGCGAGATGGCGCGTATTCAGATGCAAGAGCTGATGAAAAACTGTGCTGAGTTCGGCATTCAGCTGTATGACCTGAATCACCCATTCCAGGGCATCGTGCACGTCATTGGGCCAGAGCAAGGTATGACGTTGCCGGGCATGACCATCGTCTGCGGTGATTCCCACACCGCCACGCACGGCGCGTTTGGTTCGCTGGCATTCGGTATCGGTACTTCCGAAGTTGAGCACGTGTTTGCCACGCAAACCCTGAAACAGGGCCGCGCGAAAACCATGAAGATTGAAGTGCTGGGCGAAGCGGCGCCAGGCATTACCGCCAAAGACATTGTGTTGGCCATTATCGGTAAAACCGGCAGCGCTGGCGGTACCGGTCACGTTGTCGAATTCTGTGGCCCAGCGATCGAAGCGCTGAGCATGGAAGGCCGCATGACGCTGTGTAACATGGCGATTGAAATGGGCGCCAAAGCGGGCCTGGTCGCGCCGGACGACACCACTTTCAATTATCTGAAAGACAAGCAGTTCTCGCCGAAGGGCGAGCAGTGGGAACAAGCGGTCGCTTACTGGCGCACGCTGAAGTCTGACAGCGATGCCAAATTCGACAGCATCGTCACGCTGCACGCGGAAGATATCGCTCCGCAAGTGACCTGGGGCACCAATCCAGGCCAGGTAATGGCGGTAGATCAAGCGATTCCGAATCCACAATCCTTTGCCGATCCGGTTGAGCGCGCCTCAGCAGAGAAAGCGCTGGCTTACATGGATCTGCAGCCCGGCATCAAACTGACTGACGTGGCGATCGATAAAGTGTTTATCGGTTCCTGCACCAACTCACGTATTGAAGATTTGCGCGCCGCTGCTGCGATTGCCAAAGGCCGTAAAGTGGCGCCGGGCGTGGTGGCGATGGTGGTGCCAGGTTCGGGTCCGGTAAAAGCACAAGCCGAAGCCGAAGGTCTGGACAAAATCTTCCTCGAAGCCGGTTTTGAATGGCGTTTACCGGGTTGCTCCATGTGTCTGGCCATGAACAACGACCGCCTCAATCCAGGCGAACGTTGCGCATCAACCAGCAACCGTAACTTTGAAGGCCGTCAGGGCCGCGGTGGACGTACTCACCTGGTGAGCCCGGCAATGGCTGCTGCGGCTGCCGTAACCGGTCGCTTTGCCGACATTCGTGAATTGACTCAGGGAGCGTAAGCCATGGCGAACAAATTTACTCAACACACCGGCATTGTGGCGCCATTGGATGCGGCCAACGTCGATACTGATGCCATTATTCCAAAGCAGTTCCTGCAGAAAGTGACGCGCACCGGTTTTGGCGCGCATCTGTTCCACGACTGGCGTTTTGAAGATGATGCGGGCACCGTGCCAACCGCCAGCTTTGTCCTGAACAAACCGGAGTTCAAAGGCACCAGCATTTTGCTGGCGCGTGAGAACTTTGGCTGTGGTTCATCGCGTGAGCACGCGCCGTGGGCGCTGACCGACTTCGGCTTCCATGTAGTGATTGCGCCAAGCTTCGCCGACATTTTCTACGGCAACAGCTTTAACAACCAGCTGCTGCCGGTGAAGCTGAGCGATGAAGAAGTGGATGAGATGTTCAAACTGGTTGCCGCGCAGCCGGGCATCACCTTCACCGTGGATCTGGAAGCGCAAACTGTAACCGCAGGCGATAAGACTTATAGCTTCGAAATCGACAGCTTTCGCCGTCACTGCATGATCAACGGCCTCGACAGCATTGGCCTGACGCTGCAACACGAAGCGTCTATCTCCAGCTACGAGACCAATCAGCCCGCGTTCTTACGCTGAGGCAACAAGGGCGACATCCTGTCGCCCTTCTCTTTGCTAGCTATCAACCACATCCCGCACGCGCGACGCCAATCCCAACGCCAGCACCGCCAGCCCCAACGCCAGCCAGTAAACCGACTCATGACCAAAGCGTTCGCTCATGGTGCCCTGAATGATGCCGGCGATAATCATGCCGGTGGAAATTGAGGTGGTGAACAGCGTCGTCGCCGCACCTGCGCGGCCCGGCATTAAATCCTGGAACCACAACATGCCAATTCCGGCGATGATGCCAACAAACGCGGCATTAAACAGTTGCAGCACCATCAACGCTGTCCGCGACTGGAACATCACCAATCCGAGATAAAACACAATCGCCGCCACCAGCGCCAGCAGCATCAGGTTGCGTTTGCCGGTGCGCCGCGCGTAATGCCCGGCCAGCAGCATAATAGGAATCTCCAGCCCGGCGGCGGTGCCCATCAGCAAGCCCGCCAGCTTCTCCGGCAGGCCAAGCGTGGTACTGATATACAGCGGCATATCAATGATATACATGGTGTTGCACGCCCACATGGTGACCGAGGCGATAAACAGTAACCGCACCTGACTGTCCTTCCACGGGCTCAGCTGCGTCAGCACCTCTTCAGGCGAGGCCACCACGCGCGGCACCGAGGGCAAGGTGCGCCAGACCAGCAGCATGCTTAGCAGGAAAATCCCCGCCGCCACGCAAAACAGCGTCACAAAACCGTAATTAAGCGCCAGCGCAAACGACAGCGGTGGCCCGATCACCCACGCCAGCGACAGCTGCGCACGCATCACCGAGCTGAACATCACCACTTCACGCGCCGACTGATCGGCATATTCCCGCGCGAGGGCGAACACCTGCGGAATCGACACGCTGGCCAGCGCCGACAAAAACACGCCCAGCGTCACCAGCGTTAAATAGTGGCGATTGAAGGCAAACAGCAGCGCATTCAGCGTCGCCATCAGGCAGCAAAACAGAATCAGATTGCGGCGATCGCCCTGATTATCGGAGCGTTTCGCCATTAGCAGGCTGACCACAATCCCCGCGATCGCATTGATGGTAAAGAACAAGCCGACCCAGAACGGACTTACCTGTACTTCGCGCGTCAGAAACAGGCTCAGCGTCGGCGCCTGCAGCGCACCGGCCACGCCGGTCATAAACGACACCGCCATAAACGAGAGGTAGACCGGATTGATGCGACGTTGACGCGTTAACAGCGATTTCATGCAGAAATCCCTTTGCGAATAAAAAAGGTAGAGAAATGAGGGTAGAAGATTCTACAGTAAAACGAAAAAAGCCAGCAGATAAAGCGCTGCTGGCGGTGAAAATGCACCCTACTCAGAAAGGGGTTCCACGTCGGCGGAACCGCTGGCAGAGCGCCATTCATTACTGAATGCCTCCCGCTCTTCCATTGCCGGGCAGTATGCCTCTAATATGAGGCAGGAAAAACTGAGCGATTCTGACAAGGAGTTCCCCTTTTATGTCCTCTTCACGTCTGCAGCAGCAATTTATCCGCCTATGGCAAAGCTGTCAGGGGCAGGATCAGGAAACCACGCTCAGCGAGCTGGCCGATCTGCTGCACTGCTCGCGTCGCCATATGCGTAACCTGCTCAACGCCATGCAAAGCCAAGGCTGGCTGATTTGGCAGGCAGAAGCGGGACGCGGCAAGCGCTCAATGCTGAGTTTTTGCTACACCGGCCTGGCGCTCCAGCAGCAGCGCGCCGAGGATCTGCTGGAACAAGATCGTATCGAACAGTTAGTGCAGCTGGTGGGCGATAAAAACCAGGTGCGCCAGATGATTGCGGCACATTTAGGCCGCAGCTTCCGCCAGGGCAAACACATCCTGCGCGTGCTCTATTATCGCCCGCTGCCCAATCTGCTGCCCGGTTCGCCGCTGCGCCGCTCGGAAACCCATCTGGCGCGACAAATTTTCAACGGCCTGATGCGCATAAATGAGGAAAAGGGGGAAATCGAACCCGATATCGCCCATCACTGGCAGCAAACCTCGCCGCTGCAGTGGCGTTTCTTCCTGCGCCCGGCGATTCGTTTTCATCATGGCCGTGAACTGGAAATGGCGGATGTGATTGCTTCGCTGGAGCGCGTGCGCAGCCAGCCGCTGTTTTCTCACATCAGTAAACTGGATTCGCCCGCGCCCTGGACGCTGGATATCCATCTGAGCCAGCCGGACGATTGGTTGCCGTGGCTGCTGGCCAGCGTCAGCGCGATGATCCTGCCGCGCGAATGGCCCACGTTACGCCAGTTTGCCCGCCAGCCGCTTGGCACCGGTCCGTACAGCGTGGTGCGCAATCAGCAAACGCAGCTGAAGATCGCCGCCTTTGATGATTACTTTGGCTATCGCGCGCTGATTGACGATGTGTCGATTTGGGTGCTGCCGGAGATCAGCGACGAGCTGGTGTATGCCGGAGTCAAGTTGCAGGGCGAAACCGCCGATGAAAAATCGGAAGAGAGTCGTCTGGAAGAAGGCTGCTACTTCCTGCTGTACGATCAGCGCTCCGAGTTGGGTCGCGATGCGCATTTCCGCCGCTGGGTAAGCTATCTGTTTAATCCCATCGCCTTACTGAATCATGCAGGCGTCGGCTATCAGCGTTATTGGTTCCCGGCTTATGGCTTGCTGCCGCGCTGGCACCATCGCCGCGATCTCACCTCCGCCGATAAACCGGCAGGCTTAACTCAGCTGACGCTGAGCTGGTACAGCCATCACGTTGAGCATGAAGGTATCGCTAACGCGCTGCGACCGCTGTTGGCGCAGCAAGGTGTTGAGCTAATTACTCGTGTCGTGAGCTACGAAGCGTGGTTCGAGGGCGAAGGTGAAAGTGATATCTGGCTCGGCAGCGTCAACTTTACCCTGCCGCTGGAGTACGCGCTGTTCGCGCAACTGTTCGAGCTGCCGTTGATGCATCACTGCATTCCGATTGACTGGCAAGCCGATGCCGCGCGCTGGCGGCAGAAAGCGTTACCGCTGGCGGAATGGAGTAAACAGCTGATCGACCGCGACTATCTGCATCCGCTGTTCCATCACTGGCTGCTGCTGGAAGGGCAACGCAGTATGCGCGGCGTGCGGCTGAATACGCTCGGCTGGTTTGACTTCAAATCAGCCTGGTTTGCACCACCGGAGCTGTGATCCTTTCGCGCTGTCATATAAATGTCTAGAATGAGCCGTTCTCAACGGGGTGCCTTGATATCAGGGCTGAGAGAAACCCGTCGAACCTGATCCGGCTAATACCGGCGTAGGGATTTGAGATGCCTCACGCCTCAGATCCTTTGCGACTCAACATCTCTTCTCCTCAAGGAGCGCAAAGTGTTAAACAAAGTTCTGCCTGTGTTGCTGCTGGTTACGGCACCGGCTTTCGCTGCTAAACCGGTTCTGACCGTTTACACCTACGATTCGTTCTCTGCCGATTGGGGCCCCGGCCCAGCGGTAAAAAAAGCCTTTGAAGCGCAGTGCGACTGCGAATTGAAGTATGTGGCGCTGGAAGATGGCGTATCGCTGCTCAATCGCGTGCGCATGGAAGGCAAAAACAGCAAAGCCGATGTAGTGCTGGGGCTGGATAACAATCTGGTGCAGGCGGCGGAGAAAACCGGCTTGTTTGCTAACAGCAGCGTGGATACCCGCAGCTTAAAACTGCCGGATGGCTGGAACAATCAAACCTTTATCCCGTTCGATTATGGCTACTTCGCTTTCGTCTACGATAAAAACAAACTGAAGAACCCGCCGAAAAGCCTGAAAGAGCTGGTCGAAAGCCCGGAAAAATGGCGAGTGATTTATGAAGATCCGCGCACCAGCACGCCGGGTCTTGGCCTGCTGTTGTGGATGCAAAAAGTGTATGGCGATAACGCAGCTGATGCGTGGCAGAAGCTGGCGCAAAAAACCGTTACCGTCACTAAAGGCTGGAGCGAAGCTTACGGTCTGTTCCTGAAGGGCGAAGGCGATCTGGTGTTGAGCTACACCACTTCTCCGGCTTATCACATTATCGAAGAGAAGAAAGAGAACTACGCTGCGGCCGAATTTAGCGAAGGCCACTATTTGCAGGTGGAAGTCGCCGCGCAGCTCGCCAGCAGCAAACAGCCCAAGCTGGCGCAGCAGTTCATGCAGTTTATGGTTTCTCCGGCCTTCCAGCAGACCATTCCCACCGGCAACTGGATGTATCCGGTGATCAAAAGCGATCTGCCAGCCGGTTATCAAACGTTGCAGGTGCCCGCGAAGGCGTTGCAATTCACGTCAGCCGAAGTCGCCGACCATCGCGCCGCGTGGATCAGCGCATGGCAACGCGCCGTTAGCCGTTAATGCCCGGCTGGTTGATTCCCGGTAGCGCCATCGCGCTGTTGCTGTGCGCGGTAGCGCTGCTGGCGTTTGGTGCATTGGTGATGGTCGCTCCGGCCACTGACTGGCGCGCGCTACTCGACGACAGCTATCTGCATCATGTGCTGCTGTTCTCCTTTGAGCAGGCGCTGCTGTCGGCGCTGCTTTCGGTGCTGCCCGCGATCCTGCTGGCGCGCGCGCTCTATCGCCGCCGTTTTCCGGGACGCAATCTGTTGCTGCGCCTGTGCGCCATGACGCTGGTGCTGCCGGTGCTGGTGGCGGTGTTTGGCTTGCTCAGCGTGTACGGTCGCAGCGGCTGGCTGGCGCAACTGTGCGCGGCCATCGGCCTTGACTACCACTTTTCGCCGTATGGCCTGCAGGGCATTCTGCTAGCGCACGTCTTCTTTAACCTGCCGCTGGCGACGCGCCTGCTGTTACAGGCGCTGGAGAGCATTCCCGGCGAGCAGCGGCAAGTCGCCGCCCAGCTCGGCCTGCGCGGCTGGAATCTGTTTCGCTTGCTTGAGTGGCCGTGGCTACGCCGTCAGATTCTGCCGACGGCCGCGCTGATCTTTATGCTCTGTTTCGCCAGCTTCGCCACGGTGCTGGCGCTGGGCGGCGGACCACAAGCGACCACGCTGGAACTGGCGATCTACCAGGCGCTGAATTTCGATTACGATCCCGGCCGCGCGGCGCTGCTGGCGCTGTTACAGCTCGCTTGCTGTTTACTGCTGGTGCTGCTGAGCCAGCGCTTTAGCAAAGCCATTCCCACCGGCAGCCAGAGCATTCGCGGCTGGCGCGATCCGCAGGATTCATGGCAGGCGCGCATCAGCGATACGTTGCTGATTGGCCTGGCGCTGCTGCTGCTGTTACCGCCATTGGCGGCGGTTATCGTCGATGGTTTGCGCGGCGGCGTCGCCGGTGCGCTACAACAAGCGGCGCTGTGGCAAGCCACCTTTACCTCGCTGCGTATTGCCGTGGGCGCCGGCGTGCTCTGCGTGGTGCTGACCATGATGCTGCTGTGGAGCAGCCGCGAACTGCGGCAGCGCCAGAACAGAGTCGCCGCGCAGGCGATGGAGATGAGCGGCATGCTGATTCTGGCGATGCCGGGCATTGTGCTGGCGAGCGGTTTCTTTCTGCTGTTCAACGCCACCGTGGGGTTACCGCAGCGCGCCGATGGTTTGGTGATCTTTACTAACGCCCTGATCGCCATTCCTTATGCGATGAAAGTGCTGGAGAATCCGATGCGCGATATCAGCGCCCGTTACAGCCAGCTCTGCGCTTCACTCGGCATCTCCGGTTTCAACCGCTTGCGGCTGATTGAGCTGCGCGCGCTGAAACGCCCGATTGCTCAGGCGCTGGCGTTTGCCTGCGTGCTGTCGATTGGCGATTTTGGCGTCGTCGCGTTGTTTGGCAGCGCCGATTTCCGCACGCTGCCCTTCTATCTGTTCCAGCAGATTGGCGCCTATCGCGGTGCTGACGGTGCCGTCACCGCACTGCTGCTGCTGCTGCTCTGCTTGCTACTCTTCACTCTGATGGAAAAATTACCGGGTCGCCATGCTGACACTGAATAACCTTACTTACCTTTATCAGCATCTGCCGATGCGCTTCAGTTTTGCGGCACAGGCGGGTGAACGTCTGGCGATCCTCGGTCCGAGCGGCGCGGGGAAAAGTACCTTGCTGAGTCTGATTGGCGGCTTTTTGCCGATCAATCAAGGCGCGCTGATGATGAACGGCGTTGATCATACCCACAGCGTGCCGTCGGCGCGCCCGGTTTCCATGCTGTTCCAGGAGAACAATCTGTTTCCGCATCTCACGGTGCAGCAAAACATGGCGTTGGGCTTACATCCGGGCCTGAAATTGACGCGCGAACAGCAGCAGCAAGTGGTGGATATCGCCGAGCAAACCGGCTTGCAGGCGATGCTCACGCGTTTGCCTGGTCAGCTTTCCGGTGGCCAGCGTCAGCGCGTGGCATTGGCGCGTTGCCTGCTGCGCAATCAACCGATTTTGCTGCTGGATGAACCCTTCTCAGCGCTGGATCCGGCGCTGCGCAACGAGATGCTGCAGCTGGTACGTTCGGTATGCGAAAACCGCAACATCACCTTGTTGATGGTGTCGCACAGCCTGGAAGATGCTCAGCAGATTGCGCCGCGCAGTTTGGTGATCGTCGACGGGCGCATCTATTGGGATGGCAGTACAGAGAGTTTGGTGCGCGGTGAAAGTGCCGCAGCCGCCATCCTTGGCGTGACAGCGCGTTAAGCGAAGAAAACTTTCCACAGCAGGTGGCGGAAGATTGGCATCATCGGATGGAACTGGATCGCGATAAACGCGCCCAGGCCAATCGCCGCCACCAGCGGTGCCAGCCAGCGCAAACGCGATGCAGGCAGATACTTAGTCGCCCAATCCACCGTTTTACCGCTGCGCGACCAGCGCCACAGCAACCAGCCACCGATCCACAGCAGCAGCGCCACCAGCAACAGCAGCCATTTAAAGCTGCCACCCTGCGCGGCCTGCGGTACATCAATCGCCACGCCCGCCAGAATGCCCGGCATCAAATACGCGGGCGGCCAGAGAATGCAGCCAATCAGGTTAGGCGGCAGGAATTTGCGCACCGGCAACTCCAGCATGCCCGCTGCCAGCGGAATCAGCGGACGCGTCGGGCCGACAAATCGCCCCACCAGAATGGTGAACATGCTGTGTTGATGCAGCGCATGCTCGGTTTTATCCAGCAAACCCTTGTACTTTTTCAGATATTTCCAGCGATGCAGCGGCCCCTGAAACTTCCAGCCAATGCCGTAAGAGACCCAATCGCCGATTAAACAGCCAACGAATCCGGCCGCCCACGCAGGGTAAAGACCAATTTGTCCGCTTCCGACCAGCGCCCCAAGGCTGGCCATTAATACCGTGCCCGGCAACAGCAATCCCACGAAGGCCAGCGACTCAAGGAAGGTCACCAGCGCCACAGCGATCAGCGCGTACTCCAGCGATTGCGAAAACAGGTGTTGAATCCAGGCTTCCATAAATATCCTCTGCGGAATATAGAGGCTGGATTGTCCAGAGCATACACATGGTCGTCAAGGCAAGAATTGTAGAACGATGTTGACAAAGTGGTGACAATTTCGCCTGCAGGACACTGTATAAACATCCATGTTATACTCAATGCAATTCATTCTCTGGAGTTCACGTGACCGATCCGCGCGCAGGTTTTCTGCTTACCCGACATTGGCGAGATACGCCGACCGGCAGCGAAGTGGTGCTGTGGCTGGCCACCGACAGCGGCCCGCAGCGGCTGGTACTGCCTGCCCAGGAATCCGTGGCGTTTGTGCCCGAGGAGTTTCGCACGCCAACCGAAGCGCTGATCCGCGACGAACGTCATACGCGCCTGCAAACGCTGGAGCTGAAGGATTTCCGCCGCCGCCCGGTGTTTGGCCTCTATTGCCGCAGCAATCGCCAGCTGCAAAATCTGGAAAAGCGCCTGCGTGAAAACGGCATTCCGGTCTATGAAGCGGATATTCGTCCACCCGAACGCTATTTGATGGAGCGCTTTATCACCGCGCCGGTGTGGTTTAGCGGTGAAATACGCGGTGACAGCGTGGTCAACGCGCGTCTGAAACCGCATCCTGATTACCGTCCGCAGCTGAAATGGGTATCGCTGGATATCGAAACCACGCAGCACGGTGAGCTCTACTGCATCGGGCTGGAAGGCTGCGGTCAGCGCCAGGTTTACATGCTCGGTCCGCCCAACGGCGATGCCAGCACGCTCGATTTTGAACTGATCTATGTTGATAGCCGCCCGCAGCTGCTTGAGCAGCTCAACGCATGGTTCGAGCGGCATGAACCGGATGTGATTATTGGCTGGAATGTAGTGCAGTTCGATCTACGCGTACTGCAGAAACACGCCGATCGCTACGGCATTCCGCTGCGTTTAGGGCGTCAGAAGCAGGCGCTGGAGTGGCGCGAGCACGGCTTCAAACCTGGTGTGTTCTTCGCGCAGGCAACGGGCCGCTTAATTATTGATGGTATCGACGCGCTCAAATCCGCGTTTTGGGATTTCCCGTCATTCAGCCTCGAAGCGGTCTCGCGCCAGCTGCTCGGTGAAGGCAAGGCCATCAATAATCCGTGGGATCGCATGGAAGAGATCAACTGGCGCTTTGCCAACGATAAGCCAGCGCTGGCGAAATATAATCTCAAGGATTGCGAGCTGGTGACGCGCATTTTCCAGCACACCGCCATCATGCCGTTCCTGCTGGAACGCGCCACGGTAAATGGTTTAGCGGTGGATCGTCACGGCGGTTCGGTGGCGGCCTTTGGTCATCTCTATATCCCGCGCATGCACCGCGCCGGTTTCGTGGCGCCGAATCTCGGCGAAGTGGCGCCGGAAGCCAGCCCCGGCGGCTACGTGATGGATTCGCGGCCCGGCTTGTACGACTCGGTGCTGGTGCTGGATTACAAAAGCCTCTATCCCTCAATTATTCGCACCTTCCTTATCGATCCGGTGGGTTTGGTGGAGGGTCTGGCGCACCCGGATGACGCCGATTCCGTGCCCGGCTTCCGCAATGCGCGCTTTTCCCGTGAGACCCACTGTTTACCGGCAATTGTCGAGCAGATTTGGCAAGGGCGTGAAGCCGCCAAGCGCGACAACAACAAACCGCTGTCGCAGGCGCTGAAAATCATCATGAATGCTTTTTATGGTGTGCTCGGCACCAGCGCCTGCCGCTTCTTCGATCCGCGCCTCGCGTCATCCATCACCCTACGCGGCCACGCCATCATGCAGCAAACGCGCGAGCTGATTGAAGCGGAAGGCTTTGATGTGATTTACGGCGATACCGATTCCACCTTCGTCTGGCTGAAAGGCGCGCACAGTGAAGCGGAGGCGACGGCGATTGGTCGTCATCTCGCTGAACAGGTTAACGGCTGGTGGCGGCAGCATCTGCAATCAACTTATGGGCTGGAGAGCGCGCTGGAGCTGGAGTATGAAACGCACTTCAGCCGTTTCCTGATGCCTACCATTCGCGGCGCCGAACAGGGCAGCAAAAAGCGCTATGCCGGGATGATTCGCAGCGAGGGCGGCGAGCGGCTGGTGTTTAAAGGCCTCGAATCCGTGCGCACCGACTGGACGCCGCTGGCGCAGCAGTTCCAGCAAAATCTGTATGGCCGTATTTTCCGTGGCGAGCCGTGGCAGGATTACATTCGCGAAACGGTGGCGCAGCTGCTGAACGGTGAACTCGACGATCAGCTGGTGTATAAAAAACGCCTGCGGCGCGCGCTGAAAGATTACGAGCGCAATGTGCCGCCACATGTGCGCGCTGCGCGTCTCGCCGATGAGCAAAATCGCAAGCTGCAGCGCCCGCTGCAGTATCAAAACGGTGGCTCGATCCGCTATGTGATGGCCACGGCCGGACCGGAACCGCTAGAGGCGCGTAATACGCCCCTCGACTACGATCATTACGTCACCAAACAGCTGCAGCCGGTGGCTGACGGCATTTTGCCGTTCGTCGGTGACGACTTTGCTACACTCATTACTGGGCAGCTGGGGCTTTTTTGACAGGTGACGAATGCCTTGCCATCCAGTACCATAGCGCCCTTCCTGATTCTCACCGCACTCACAATCTGACCAAACACCCGTTTGGCGGTTGGGTATTGCCTGAGTACAGGTGAACTTCTTTATGGCATGTCAGAGAGTCGAGCAAAAAATATATGGTTTTTACACTGGGTCAGCGCTGGATTAGTGATACGGAAAGTGAACTGGGATTGGGCACGGTGGTCGCGCTCGATACGCGCATGATCACCATGCTTTTTCCGGCAACCGGCGAAAACCGCCTGTATGCCCGAAACGATTCTCCGGTCACTCGTGTGATTTTCAATCCGGGTGACACCATCACCAGCCACGAAGGCTGGCAGATGACCGTCGATGAAGTCCGCAACGAAAACGATTTAATGACTTACATCGGCACACGTCTCGACACCGAAGAAGCGGGCGTCGTCATGCGCGAAGTGATGCTGGACAGCAAACTGGTGTTCAGCAAGCCGCAGGATCGCCTGTTCGCCGGTCAGCTCGACCGCATGGACCGTTTTGCGCTGCGTTTCCGCGCACGCAAATACCACAGCGAGCAATACCGCCTGCCGATCAGCGGCCTGCGCGGGATGCGCACCAATTTGATTCCGCATCAGCTGCACATCGCTCACGATGTCGGCCGTCGCCACGCGCCGCGCGTGCTGCTGGCGGATGAAGTGGGCTTGGGTAAAACCATTGAAGCCGGGATGATCATCCAGCAACAGCTGCTGGCCGGTCGTGCCGAGCGCGTGCTGATTGTGGTGCCGGAAACGCTGCAACATCAGTGGCTGGTGGAAATGCTGCGTCGCTTTAACCTGCGCTTTGCGCTGTTTGATGACGATCGCTACACCGAAGCGCAGCACGACAGCGACAATGCCTTTGAAACCGAGCAGCTGATTATCTGTTCGCTCGATTTTGTACGCCGTAACAAGCAGCGTCTTGAGCTGCTGGCCGATGCCGAGTGGGATCTGCTGGTGGTTGATGAAGCGCACCATCTGGCATGGAGCGAAGACGCACCAAGCCGCGAATATCAGGTTATCGAGCAGCTGGCAGAGAAAACCGCTGGCGTACTGTTGCTGACTGCCACGCCAGAACAGCTGGGCTTAGAGAGCCACTTTGCGCGTCTGCGTCTGCTCGACCCAAATCGTTTCCACGATTTCGGCCAGTTTGTCGAAGAGCAGCAGCATTATCGTCCGGTGGCCGATGCGGTGAGCTCGCTGCTGGCCGACCACGCCATCAGCAAAGATGAGATGAACCTGATTAACGATCTGATCGGTGAACAGGATATCGAGCCGCTGCTGCAAGTGGCGAACAGCGATCGCGATGGCAAAGAAGACGCGCGTAAAGAGCTGGTCTCGATGCTAATGGATCGCCACGGCACCAGCCGCGTGCTGTTCCGTAACACCCGTAACGGCGTGAAAGGCTTCCCGAAACGCGAGCTGCACCAGATTCGTCTGCCGCTGCCGGCGCAGTATCAAACCGCGATTAAAGTCTCCGGCATCATGGGCACGCGCAAAAGCGCAGAAGAGCGCGCGCGTGACATGCTGTATCCCGAGCAGATTTATCAGGAATTTGAAGGCGATAGCGGCACATGGTGGAACTTCGATCCGCGCGTTGAGTGGCTGATGGGTTACCTCACCAGCAACCGCAAAGAGAAAGTGCTGGTGATCTGCGCCAAAGCCGCCACCGCGCTGCAACTGGAGCAGGTGCTGCGTGAGCGCGAAGGCATCCGTGCCGCCGTGTTCCACGAAGGCCTATCGATTATCGAACGCGACCGCGCAGCAGCCTTCTTCGCCTCCGAAGAGGATGGCGCGCAGGTGTTGCTGTGTTCCGAAATCGGTTCTGAAGGCCGTAACTTCCAGTTCGCCAGCCGTTTGGTGATGTTCGATTTGCCGTTCAACCCGGATCTGCTGGAGCAGCGTATCGGTCGTCTCGATCGTATCGGCCAGATGCATGACATCCAGATTCTGGTGCCGTGGCTGGAAAAAACCGCGCAGGCGGTGCTGCTGCGCTGGTATCACGAAGGGTTGGATGCGTTTGAACACACCTGCCCAACTGGCCGCGCCATTTATGACAACGAGTACAATCAGCTGATTGAATATCTTGCCGCGCCGGAAAATCCGCAGGGACTCGATGAGTTCATCAGCGCAAGCCGCAAGCAGCACGATGCGCTGAAATCACAGCTGGAACAGGGACGCGATCGCTTACTGGAACTGAACTCCAACGGCGGTGAAGCCGCTCAGGAGCTGGCAAATGCCATCGGCGAGCAGGACAACGATACCGATCTGGTTAACTTTGCGCTGAACCTGTTCGATATCGTCGGCATCAATCAGGAAGACCGCAGCGATAGCCTGATCGTGCTGACGCCGTCCGATCACATGCTGGTGCCTGATTTCCCTGGCCTGCCGGAAGAGGGTTGCACCGTGACCTTTAACCGTAACCAGGCGCTGTCGCGTGAAGATACCCAGTTTATTACCTGGGAACATCCGCTGATCCTCAACGGCCTCGACCTGATTCTTTCGGGCGATACCGGTAGCTGTGCGCTGTCGCTGCTGAAGAACAAGGCGCTGCCGGTCGGGACGCTGCTGGTCGAGATGATCTATGTGGTTGAAGCGCAAGCGCCGAAAAGCCTGCAGCTCACCCGCTTCCTGCCGCCAACGCCGGTGCGTTTGCTGATGGATCGCGCCGGGAACAATCTGGCGGGCAAAGTGGAGTTTGAAAGCTTTAACCGTCAGCTGAATGCGGTGAATCGCCATACCGGCAGCAAGCTGGTGAATGCGGTGCAGCAAGACGTGCACGAGATTCTGACCCAGGCCGAAAAAGCGATCGTTCCGGAAGCGCAGGCGATTATCGCGGCAGCGAAAGTGGAAGCCGAAGAGAAACTCGGTGCTGAGCTGTCACGTCTCGAAGCGCTGCGCGCGGTTAACCCCAACATCCGTGATGACGAGGTTGAAGCGCTGGAAAGCAATCGCGAACAGGTATTGGAAAGCCTGGGCGATGCAGTCTGGCGTCTCGATGCGCTGCGTCTGATCGTTGTCACGCACCAATAATGTTCAGGACCGCGACATCATGCTGATGGAAGCTTACAACCCGCCGCTCGAACCCTGGCTGCATATTCTGTATCAGGACGAGCACATTATGGTGGTGAATAAACCGAGCGGGTTGCTGTCGGTGCCGGGCCGTCTCGAAGAGCACAAGGATAGCGTGATGACGCGCATCCAGCGTGATTTCCCACAGGCGGAATCGGTGCACCGTCTCGATATGGCAACCAGCGGCGTGATCGTCGTGGCCCTGAATAAAGCGGCTGAGCGTGAGCTCAAGCGCCAGTTCCGTGAGCGCGAGCCTTCTAAATACTATGTGGCGCGCGTGTGGGGCCATCCAGCGGCAGAAGAGGGTTTGATCGATCTGCCGCTGATTTGCGACTGGCCGAATCGGCCGAAGCAAATGGTGTGTTTCGAGAACGGCAAAGCGGCGCAGACCGAGTATCAGGTGCTGGAGTATGAAGCCACGAACAGTGCGCGCGTCAAGCTTAAGCCAATTACCGGACGCTCACACCAGCTGCGTGTGCATCTGCTGGCGCTGGGGCATCCGATTCTTGGCGACCGCTTTTATGCACATGATGAGGCGCTGGCGATGGCGTCGCGTTTGCAGTTGCATGCGGAGTCGCTGACGATCACCCATCCGGCGTTTGGCAATAGCATGACGTTCAGGCAGCCGGCGGGATTTTAGTGTTGGAGATGCTGCCCCTCCTCGGTCCGTGCTTGCAGTCCCCCTCCTCGTTCCGTGCTTGCTGCCCCCCACCTCGGTCCGTGCTTGCAGTCCCCCTCCTCGGTCCTCCCCCATGGATGGGGGAGGAAGATGTTGCTACATGTTAGTGATGAAGCTGCATGTGGCAGTATCTCCTTCCCCCGTTTGCGGGGGAAGGCCGGGATGGGGGACAGCAATAAAATTATTTAAACCCTTTCTCCTTACGAATCAGATCGTAAGCCGCCTGAATCTCCTGCGCTTTCTGCTTCGCCATCTCCATCATTTCCGGCGGTAAACCTTTCGCCACCAGCTTGTCAGGATGATGTTCGCTCATCAGCTTACGGTACGCGCGCTTGATGGTGGTGCCATCATCGCTGCTTTTCACGCCCAGCACGCTGCAGGCATCTTCCAGCGTAGGACCGCGTTGCGCCTGCTGATAGGCGCCGCCGCGGGAAGAACCGCCGCCACCAAACTGCTGACCGCCTTCCATCATGCGCAGGAACTGATCGAACTGTGCGCGTGAAATACCCAGCTCTTCGGCAATCACATACAGCACCTGACGTTCGTTGGGATGCAGTGAACCATCGGCGAAGGCGGCCTGGATTTGGATTTCCAGAAACATCCGAATCAGATCAAACCGGCCAAAGCAGGCGCTGCGCAGCTCGCGCAGTTTACTGCGCAACGGATAGTCGCTCTGTTTACCTTCACGGAACGCACGCTGCGCGGCAGTGCGCGCATCGCCATGCAGCTGCATGCGATCCATAAATAAGGAAGCAATCTGGATATCCGCTTCGGTGACGCGCCCTTTTGATTTGGTCAAATGGCCCATCACCTGAAATGTGGTACTGAAAAACAGCGTCTGACGCGCCTGGTTATTGGCGAAATAGCCCTGTCCTTTTACGCTGCGCACTTTGTCAAACATGTGACCAATGATCAGACCCAGTACAATGCCCCAAAAGCCTGCCCCGGAAAATATCCCGAGCGCCAGACCAATTACTTTTCCCCAGTAGCGCATAAACTCCTCAATTCGCCATGCTTGCGGCTGAAAATTGCATTATCATACCTGTCATTTATCTCAGCGCCTAACGGCAACGCGGACAGACAAGGATTAACACTGGCGCAACGCCGGGCAGTAAGTTAGTCTCTGACCGGATTGTCGGCATGATGCCAGTTTTCATGGAATTATCGAAACCGCGTATGAAAAAACGTATACCTACCTTGCTGGCTACCATGATTGGTGCAGCGCTTTATAGCCAGTCATCACTCGCCGACGATCTGATGTCGCAGTGCATGCTGGGCGTGCCGAGTTACAACCGCCCGCTGGTCAATGGCGACACCAACTCGCTGCCGGTCACCATCCATTCTGATTCCGCCAAAGGCAACTATCCGGATGATGCGGTGTTCACCGGTAACGTCGACGTGCAGCAAGGCAATAGCCGCCTGCGTTCCGACGAAGTGCAGCTGCATCAACGTCAGCAGGAAGGCCAAACCACGCCGGTTCGTACCGTGGATGCGCTGGGTAATGTGCACTATGACGACAATCAGGTCATCCTCAAAGGTCCGAAAGCCTGGTCAAATCTGAACACCAAAGACACCAACGTGTGGAACGGTGATTATCAGATGGTTGGCCGTCAGGGCCGCGGCGATGCCGATCAGATGAAACTGCGCGGTAACAATCGCTACACCATTCTGGAAAACGGCAGCTTTACCTCTTGTTTGCCGGGTTCCAACAGCTGGAGCGTGGTCGGTTCCGAAGTGATTCAGGACCGCGAAGAAGAAGTCGCGGAAATCTGGAACGCCCGCTTTAAGCTCGGCAATGTGCCGGTATTCTACAGCCCTTATTTACAGCTACCGATTGGCGATCGCCGCCGCTCCGGTTTCCTGATCCCGAATGCGAAATACGGCAGTAATAACGGCTTCGAATTCATGCTGCCGTATTACTGGAACATCGCGCCGCAGGCCGATGCCACCATCACGCCACACTATATGGAAAAACGCGGTCTGCAGCTGCAGAACGAATTCCGCTATTTGACGGTATTTGGCGCAGGCTTGATGGAGCTGGATTATCTGCAGTCAGATAAGCAGTACGACAATGACAAAGCAGTGCGTGGTATCGCGCAGGACGATAGCTCCGATCGCTGGCTGTTCTACTGGCGCCATTCGGGTGTATACGACCAGCACTGGCGCTTCAACGCTGACTACACCAAAGTAAGCGATCCCTATTACTTCAACGATCTTGAGTCGAAGTACTACAGCTCCACCGATGGTTACGCCACGCAGAAATTCAGCCTTGGCTACGCGGATACCAACTGGGACGCGACGCTGTCGACCAAAGACTTCCAGGTGTTTGGTAACACCAGCAACAGCAACGTCTATCGTGCGATGCCGCAGCTCGATCTGAACTTCTATCAGAACGATATGGGGCCGTTTGATGGTCGAATCTTTGCGCAGGCGGTGAAATTTACCAACGTCAATAGCCAGATGCCTGAAACCACGCGTCTGCATGTTGAGCCAACGTTGAATTTGCCGCTGTCTAACGGCTGGGCGAGTCTCGATACCGAAGCGAAATTCCTGGCAACCCATTATCAGCAGGATGACGTTGAGTATTACAACACCTCGGTAAATACCGCTCGTGATAATCAGCTGGAAAACTCGGTCAACCGCACGCTGCCCCAGTTCAAAGTGGATGGCCGCCTGGTGTTTGACCGCGATATGGACTGGGAACCAGGCTATACGCAAACGCTGGAACCGCGTGTTCAGTACCTTTACGTCCCCTATCGTAACCAGAGCAATATCTATCCGTACGACTCGACGTTGCTGCAAACCGACTACACCGGCCTGTTCCGCGATCGTACCTATAGCGGCCTGGATCGCATCGCTTCAGCAAATGAAGTGGCGACCGGCGTAACCACGCGTATTTATGATAACGATCTGGTTGAACGTTTTAACGTTTCTGTGGGTCAAATCTACTCGTTTACCCCGTCTCGTACCGGCGTAAACCAGACGAACAAAGAAGATGACACCGGCAGCTTGGTTTGGGCCGGCGACACGTACTGGAAAATCAGCGATCGCTGGGGGGCGCGTGGCGGTCTGCAATATGACACCCGCCTCGATAACGTCGCGCAGGGCAATGCGGTAGTTGAGTATCGTCAGGATGCCGATCGTATGGTGCAGCTGAGCTATCGCTACAGCAGCCCGGAATATGTGGCGCAGGCGCTGAATAACTCAAGCCTGGTGACTAACCCGATCTATAAAAACGGGATTTCACAGGTGGGCGGCACTGCCAGCTGGCCGATTGCGGATGCCTGGTCACTGGTGGGCGGTTATTACTACGATACCCGCAACAGTCGTCCGGCTGAACAGCTGGTCGGCCTGCAGTACAGCTCGTGCTGCTATGCCATTCGTTTGGGTTACGAACGCAAGATCAACGGTTGGGAAAACAACGACAGTAAGTATGACAACCAAATCTCATTCAACATTGAGCTGCGTGGTCTGAGTTCTAACTATGGCTTAGGCACCAACGAAATGCTGCGTCAGGGCATCATCCCTTACCAGCGCGCTTTCTGATGTTGTGATGTTTGACAGGCTCTCCCGCAGTGCGGAAACAACAATGGATAAAGTATGAAGAACTGGAGAATGCTGATTCTTGGTGTAGCGATTACCGCTAACACTGCGTTCGCAGCCCCACAAGTGGTTGATAAAGTTGCCGCAGTCGTGAACAACGGCGTGGTACTGGAAAGTGACATTGATAACATGATGCGCACCGTGAAATCACAGGCGCAGCAGGCAAACCAGCAACTCCCTGATGACAAAACCTTGCGTCATCAGATCCTTGAACGCCAGGTCATGGATGCCATCATTCTGCAAATGGGTGAAAGAGCGGGCGTGCAGATTACCGATCAGCAGCTGGATCAGGCAATTCAGAACATTGCCGCGCAAAACCGCATGAGCCTCGATCAGCTGCGTAGCCGTCTGGCCTATGACGGTATGAACTACAACGATTACCGTGCGCAAATCCGCAAAGAGATGCTGATTTCAGAAGTGCGTAACAACGAAGTGCGTCGCCGCGTCACTATCCTGCCGCAGGAAGTGGATACGCTGGCTACGCAGGTGGGTGCGCAGAACACGCAAGGTACTGAGCTGAATATCAGCCAGATCTTGCTGCCGCTGTCAGAAAACCCGACGCAGCAGCAGGTTGACGACCAGGAAACGCTGGCGCGCCAACTGGTTGCTCAGCTGAAAGGCGGTGCCGACTTCGGCAAGCTGGCCGTGACTTACTCAGCCGATCCGCAGGCGCTGAAAGGCGGCAACATGGGTTGGGGCAAAATTGAAGAGCTGCCAACGCTGTTCTCGCAGGCGCTGAGCACCGCGAAGAAAGGCGATATCGTCGGTCCAATCCGTTCAGGTGTTGGTTTCCACATCCTGAAGGTGAACGACCTGCGTGGCGAAAGCAAAAGCATCTCTGTGACTGAAGTGCATGCGCGTCACATTCTGCTGAAGCCGTCACCGATCCTGACCGACGCTCAGGCGCAGGCCAAAATCGAACAAATTGCAGCTGATATTAAAAGCGGTAAAACCACCTTCGCCGCAGCGGCCAAACAGTTCTCCGACGATCCGGGTTCGGCTAACCAGGGCGGCGATCTCGGCTGGGCATCTCCAGAGATTTACGATCCGGCATTCCGCGATGCATTGCTGAAGTTGCAGAAAGGCCAGGTCAGCCAGCCGGTTCACTCCTCATTTGGCTGGCACTTGATTCAGTTGCTGGATACGCGTCAGGTTGATAAGACCGATGCCGCGCAGAAAGAGCGCGCCTATCGCATGCTGTTCAACCGTAAATTCGCGGAAGAAGCGCAAACCTGGATGCAGGAACAGCGCGCCAGTGCTTACGTGAAAATTCTGGATAACAATGGTCAGTAATTATCGAGTGGTGATCACGCCCGGCGAACCCGCCGGGATTGGTCCCGACCTCACCCTGCAACTGGCGCAGCAAAACTGGCCGGTTGAATTGGTGGTCTGCTGCGACGGCGAGCTTTTGCGCCGTCGCGCTGCTTTATTGGGTTTGCCGCTGACGCTGCGTGACTATCAGCCTGCCGTTGCGGCACAACCGCAGCAGGCCGGCACGCTTACGCTGCTGCAGGTCGATACCGCTCAGCCAGTGACCGCCGGAGAACTCTGCGTCGCAAACAGTCACTACGTGCTGGAAACCCTGACGCGCGCCTGTGACGGTTGTCTGAACGGCGAATTTGCCGCGCTGATTACCGGTCCGGTGCACAAAGGCGTGATCAACGATGCGGGCATTCCGTTTACCGGTCATACCGAGTTTTTTGCCGATCGCGCCGGTGGCAATGTAGTGGTGATGATGCTGGCAACAGAAGAGTTGCGTGTGGCATTGGCTACCACACATCTGCCGCTGAAAGATGTTTCTACCGCAATTACCCGCGACACGCTGCATGAAGTGATCACCATTCTGCATCGGGATCTGCAGCAGAAGTTTGGTTTACCGCATCCTCATATTTTCGTCTGCGGCCTTAATC
Organism: Pantoea sp. DY-17; assembly: GCF_019795975.1. NCBI lineage: Bacteria > Pseudomonadati > Pseudomonadota > Gammaproteobacteria > Enterobacterales > Erwiniaceae > Pantoea > Pantoea sp. DY-17. The sequence goes on from NZ_JAIMIG010000003.1 coordinate 163,821, forward strand.
CGCATGCCGGCGAGAGCGGCCATATGGGCCGCGAAGAGATTGATACTATCATTCCGGCCCTCAACGAACTGCGCCAGCAAGGCATCCAACTTACCGGACCTCTGCCAGCCGATACGCTGTTCCAGCCGAAATACCTGCAACATGCCGATGCAGTTCTGGCGATGTATCACGACCAGGGCTTGCCGGTGCTAAAATTTCAGGGGTTTGGCCGCGCGGTGAATATCACACTTGGCCTGCCCTTTATCCGGACTTCTGTCGATCACGGCACCGCGCTTGAATTAGCCGGTCTCGGTCAGGCAGAACCGGGCAGCTTTATCACGGCGCTTAATCTCGCCATCACTATGATCAAGAGCAGTAATGAATAATCGCGTCCATCAGGGGCATTACGCCCGTAAACGTTTCGGGCAGAACTTCCTGAACGATCAGTACATTATCGATAGCATTGTCTCCGCCATTCACCCGCAAAAAGGTGAAGCTATCGTGGAAATCGGCCCCGGCTTGGGTGCATTAACCGAGCCGGTAGGCGAACGTCTGGATGAGCTGACCGTGGTCGAGCTGGACCGCGACCTTGCTGCGCGTCTGCAAACGCACCCGTTCCTCGGTCCTAAGCTGACCATTTTCCAGCAGGATGCCATGACCTTTGATTTCTCTGCGCTGGCGCAAGAGAAAGGCCAGCCGCTGCGCGTGTTCGGCAACCTGCCGTACAACATCTCGACGCCGCTGATGTTCCACCTTTTCAGCTATACTGGTTCGATTAAAGATATGCACTTCATGCTGCAGAAAGAAGTGGTGAATCGTTTAGTCGCCGGTCCGGGCAGCAAAGCTTACGGTCGTTTGAGCGTGATGGCGCAGTACTATTGCCAGGTTATTCCTGTGCTCGAAGTGCCACCAGAATCCTTCACGCCGGCACCGAAAGTGGAATCAGCCGTGGTGCGTTTAGTGCCGTACATGCAGCCACAGTATCCGGTCAGCGATATTCGACTGCTGAGCCGTATCACCACGGAAGCCTTTGGTAAACGCCGAAAAACGCTGCGCAACAGCCTTGCTCATATGTTTGCGGCTGGTGCGCTGGATCAATTAGAAATCGATGCCTCGCTGCGTGCAGAGAACGTCTCTGTGGCGCAATATTGCCAACTGGCAAACTGGTTGAGCAAGCATCAGGCAGAAACTCCGGAGAGTTGAGTGCATGAGTGATTTGGCCCGCGTCTGTATCCATGTGCATAGTCAGTATGTGGAGTCGCAATCCTTGCCCGACGAGGATCGCTACGTGTTTGCCTACACCATCACCATTCGCAATTTGGGGCGCAGCAACGTCCAGCTGCGTAGCCGCTATTGGCTGATCACCAACGGCAACGGTCGCGAGACTGAAGTGCAAGGTGAAGGCGTGGTCGGCGAACAGCCGCACATTGCGGCCGGCGGCGAGTATCAGTACACCAGCGGCGCGATTCTGGAGACGCCGATGGGCACCATGCAAGGCCACTATGTGATGATCGACGATGCGGGCGAAGAGTTCCACGTCGAGATTCCGGTGTTCCGACTCGCGGTGCAAACCCACATTCACTAATCCTCCTCCGCCCGGCCCGTCCGGGCGGCGCGTTTTAATCGGACTGACAATGAGTACATACCTGATTGGCGATGTTCATGGCTGTTATGACGAGCTTCGTGCGCTGTTGGCGCAGGTTGACTTCGATCCGCAGCAGGACACCTTATGGCTTACCGGCGATTTGGTGGCGCGCGGCCCCGGTTCGCTCGATGTGCTGCGCTATGTAAAATCGCTGGGAAATTGCGTGCGCCTGGTGCTGGGTAATCACGACCTGCATTTGCTGGCGGTGTATGCCGGTATCAGCCGTAACAAGCCGAAAGATCGCCTAACGCCGCTGCTGGAAGCCGATGATGCCGATGAGTTGATCAACTGGTTACGTCGTCAGCCACTGTTGCAGGTAGATGAAGAGAAGAAGCTGTTGATGGCGCATGCGGGCATTACGCCGCAATGGGATTTAGAGACGGCGCAGCTGTGCGCGCGTGAAGTGGAAGCGGTGCTCTCCAGCGACAGCTATCCGCTGTTTCTGGATGCGATGTATGGCGACATGCCAAACAACTGGACGCCGGAACTCAGCGGTCTGGCGCGACTGCGCTTTAGCACTAATGCGCTGACGCGCATGCGCTTCTGCTTCCCGAACGGCCAGCTGGATATGATCTGCAAAGAGTCGCCTGAATCCGCGCCGCCGCCGCTCAAGCCGTGGTTTAAGGTGCCGGGCAAAATCGACAGCGACTATACGCAGATCTTTGGTCACTGGGCATCGCTGGAAGGTAAAGGCACACCGGAACATGTGATTGGTCTGGATACCGGCTGCTGCTGGGGCGGAACATTGACGCTGCTGCATTGGGAAACCAAACAGTATTACGTACAGGCATCCAATCGCGAACAGGCAATGGCCGACAGCGCGGTGAGTGCGCATCCACCGTTAAGTGATACGCCGTAAATAAAAAACCCCGCATAAGCGGGGTTTTTTATGGGTCGCCATCACTGGCAACGTTACTTGCGGCGATCCAGGATCTCGAAGCAGTAGCTGTGCGAGTTCTGCTCATCGGCGTCATGGAATTCGCTGAAGGTTGACTGCCACTCGTCCGGTTCGTAATCCGGGAACTGCGTATCCCCTTCCACTTCCGCATCGATATGGGTCAGGTAGAGGCGATCCGCGCGAGCCAGCATCTGCTCGTAAACGCGTCCACCACCAATCACCATCATCTCTTCGACATCACCCGCCGCTTTTACCGCCTCTTCCAGCGATGTCACCCAGGTGACGCCTTCATGGTTGCCCGGCTGGCTGCTGACCACAATGTTCAAGCGTCCAGGAAGCGGGCGGCCTATCGATTCAAAGGTCAGACGACCCATAATCACCGGCTTATTCAAGGTATTACGTTTGAACCATGCCAAATCTGCTGGCAGGTTCCATGGCATGGCGTTTTCCATACCAATAATGCGATCCGCTGCCAGTGCCGCGATCAGACTAATCATGTTAAAAGACCTACTGGAAAAAATTGGCGCCATCATACGTAAAGGCGAAACTTTCGTCGATAGGCCGCCCCCGCTATTTGCGTAAAGCTCCGATGCCACCGCACTTTTGTTATTGGACAGAGTTTTACACCGACTTTCCCGGCAATTGCGGGGCGAGGAGCCAGAAATTGCTGACGAGGCGGCACAACTCCGCGCGAAACGTCGCGTTATTGGTATCGCAGTGTAAAGAAAAGCGCACTCTGTGCAAAAAAAGAAAACGGCTCCCGCAGGAGCCGTTGAAACGCTTTAGAAATCGTAGCGTAGACGCACCAGATTCACGTTGCCCAGTGACTTGTCGGTGCTGGAGGTGATGACATATTCGTAGTCGACACGGAAGCCGTAATCCAGCTGCGCACTCACACCAACGCCGTTATCAATACGCTTGTAGTCACGTCCGTTGACGAACTCCAGACGGTCGCCCATGAAGTAAGGCTGAATAGATTTCACCGCATACTGGCCAATTGGGAATTTGTAGCCGGCAAAGTATTCGATGCCCCACGCGTCATCCGCGAAGTAATTGTTAACGGTATTACGTTTGGTTGGGGAGAAGTTCTCATACCAACCCGCTCCGGCTGACAGCGTCCAGTTATCCGGCGTCCAGCTCAGAGCGGTACCGTAGATATTCTGGTCATAGCGTTTGCTGTCGCCATTGCCTGGATTGCGGATATCGGCGCGGGTGTAGTTCCACGCGGTTCCCCACGCCAGGTCTTTGGTGATGTGATAGTTCACACCCAGCGAGCCGCCGCCTTTACGCTTATAGCGCAGGCCGTTACCTGGCAGGAACTCATTATCTTCAAACAGGTACGACGCATACACATCCGCATCGCCGAAGGTATTTTTGTACTTCAGCATTTTGCGCGAACGGTAAGAACCATCGTAATCACCATTGATGCCGTTGCCCGGCGCCTGCGCCAGCATGTCGTAATCCCAGATATCGGTCTTCGCTCCTACGACATCGTAGTAAACGCTGTTCTGCTGACCAAAGTAGAGCTCACCCAAGGTGGCGCTTTTGAAGCCAGTATAAAGTTGGCGGCGCGAGGTGTTATTCGCACCATCTGCATGATGATTGTCCCAACCCCACCAGGCCGGGAAGTTAACGCCCAGCTCGTAGTAACCGACCCAGCTTACGTCGTCAAACAGGTAATAATTGGCGCTGAAGCGGAAGCGTGAGCCACCGTCGTAGCCATTACGTTTGTACGATTTGTCGTTCACGCCATTCTGATGTTGGAACTGCGGACGAATACTGCCGCCCACTTTGAAGTCGAGACGGCTTAGCGCATCGCCCGCCTGTGGATCCTGCTTGAGTAAAGTAATTTCCGCCTGGCTGGCGAGTGGCGCCGCTGCGAGTAACGCAGCAATAGCGCTGAGAGTGAAAGCACGCATTTGCATTTTTTATATCCCAGTTAAGGTGAGCGCTCTATTGGTGAGCGAGCGAAATAGTACGGTGCGCTAACTGGGATCTTATTTATAATTTTGTGCGGATATTCCGAGGTGTAACGCTTTCCGCATCAACTGATAAAACATATGTCAAATCAATAGGATTTTTACAGATAAGGAAATGCGGGCATTGGTAAAAGGATAAAAAAACGGCCCCCGCAGGAGCCGTTAATGGGTAGCCAGTTGGAATCAGCCTTTAATTTGCGCGTGCATTTCCTGCACCGAAATTACCTGCTCCGTTGGATCCGCGTTCAGCGCCATCGCTGTGGCAAAACCGCCGTTCAGCGTGGTGTCGTAATGCACTTTGTACTGTAGCGCGCTACGACGAATCAGCTTGGAGTCTTCAATCGCCTGACGTCCCGCCGTGGTGTTGACGATGTAGGTATATTCGCCATTCTTCAGGCGATCCTGAATGTGCGGACGACCTTCATGCACCTTGTTCACCAGACGTGGATTGATGCCCGCTTCGCCCAGCACCACTGCGGTACCGTGTGTCGCATCCAGCTCGAAACCAAACTTCTGCAGTTTTGCCGCCAGGTCGACGATGCGTTTCTTATCGCCTTCACGCACTGACAGCAACGCGCGACCGGTTTTCTTCATGTTGCTCTGCGCACCCAACATCGCTTTGGCGAAGGCTTCAGCGAAGGTGCGACCGACGCCCATCACTTCACCGGTAGAGCGCATTTCTGGGCCGAGGATTGGGTCAACGCCTGGGAACTTGTTGAACGGCAGCACCACTTCTTTCACCGAGTAATACGGTGGAATCACTTCTTTGGTGACGCCCTGTTCAGCCAGCGTTTTACCTGCCATCACGCGCGCGGCAACCTTCGCTAGCGCCACGCCAGTGGCTTTCGACACGAACGGCACGGTACGCGCGGCACGTGGGTTGACCTCAATCAGGTAAACTTCATTGTCCTTCACCGCGAACTGCACGTTCATCAGGCCACGTACGTTCAGCTCGAAGGCCAGTTTTTCCACCTGCTGACGCATCACGTTCTGGATTTCAGTGCTCAGCGTGTAGGCCGGCAGTGAACATGCGGAGTCACCGGAGTGCACGCCCGCCTGCTCGATGTGCTCCATGATGCCGCCAATCAGCACGCGCTCGCCGTCGCAAATCGCATCAACATCCACTTCAACCGCATCATCGAGGAAGCGATCCAGCAGCACTGGCGCATCGTTAGAGACCGACACCGCCGTCTGGAAGTAACGCTTCAGGTCGATTTCGTCGTAAACGATCTCCATCGCGCGGCCGCCCAGCACATAAGAAGGACGCACCACCAGCGGATAACCGATCCCAGCTGCTTTCTCAACGGCCTGTTCCAGCGTGGCAACGGTGGCGTTAGCCGGCTGCTTCAGGCTCAGGCGATCAACCGCCTGCTGGAAACGCTCACGGTCTTCTGCACGGTCAATCGAGTCCGGGCTGGTACCAATCACCGGCACGCCAGCCGCTTCCAGCGCGCGTGCCAGTTTCAGCGGCGTCTGGCCGCCGTACTGTACGATGACGCCTTTCGGCTTCTCGATACGCACGATTTCCAGCACATCTTCCAGCGTGACCGGCTCGAAGTAGAGGCGATCCGAGGTGTCGTAGTCGGTTGAGACGGTTTCCGGGTTACAGTTGACCATGATGGTCTCGTAACCGTCTTCACGCAGCGCCAGCGCCGCATGCACGCAGCAGTAATCGAACTCAATGCCCTGGCCGATACGGTTTGGACCGCCGCCCAGAATCATGATTTTTTCACGATCCTGGTTTGGATTGGCTTCGCACTCTTCCTCGTAGGTTGAGTACATATAGGCGGTGTCGGTGGCGAATTCAGCCGCGCAGGTATCAACGCGTTTATAAACCGGATGCAGGTTAAATTGCTGACGCAGCTTACGGATTTCGCCTTCAGATACGCCCGCCAGCGCGGCCAGACGGACATCAGCAAAGCCTTTACGCTTCAGCGCGCGCAGGAACTCCGCGTTCAGCGAGTTCACACCTTCGCGTTCAACCTGCTCTTCCAGACGCACCAGCTCTTCAATCTGCACCAGGAACCAGCGATCAATGTTGGTGAGGTTGAACACACCATCAACTGACATGCCGGCGCGGAACGCATCGGCGATGTACCAGATACGGTCAGAACCGGCATCTTTCAGTTCGCGGCGAATGCGCGTTAACGCTTCTGGATCGTCGAGGCTGACTTTCGGGTCGAAACCGTTGGCACCGACTTCCAGACCGCGCAGCGCTTTCTGCATCGATTCCTGGAAGGTGCGGCCAATCGCCATCACTTCACCGACCGATTTCATCTGCGTGGTCAGACGATCGTTGGCACCGGCGAACTTCTCGAAGTTGAAGCGAGGAATCTTGGTAACGACGTAGTCGATAGAGGGTTCGAACGACGCAGGCGTTAAGCCGCCGGTGATGTCGTTCATCAGCTCATCAAGGGTAAAGCCCACCGCCAGTTTCGCCGCCACTTTGGCAATCGGGAAGCCGGTCGCTTTTGAAGCCAGCGCTGATGAACGCGATACGCGCGGGTTCATTTCAATGACGATCATACGGCCATCTTTCGGGTTCACCGAGAACTGGACGTTCGAACCACCGGTTTCGACACCGATTTCACGCAGTACCGCCAGCGAGGCGTTACGCATGATTTGATACTCTTTGTCGGTCAGAGTTTGCGCGGGCGCCACGGTGATAGAGTCACCGGTGTGGATGCCCATTGCATCGAAGTTTTCGATCGAGCAGACGATGATGCAGTTGTCGTTTTTATCACGTACCACTTCCATCTCGTACTCTTTCCAGCCAATCAGCGACTCATCAATCAGCAGCTCATTGGTTGGCGACAAGTCCAGACCGCGTTCGCAAATCTCTTCGAACTCTTCGCGGTTATAGGCGATACCGCCGCCGGTGCCGCCCATCGTAAAGGAAGGGCGGATGATGCACGGGAAGCCAACGTCTTCGGCCACCGCCAGCGCTTCTTCCATGGTATGCGCGATACCGGAACGTGCGGTGCCCAGACCAATGCTCTTCATCGCCACGTCGAAGCGACGACGATCTTCGGCTTTATCAATGGCATCGGCAGTCGCACCAATCATGGTGACGCCGAACTCAGCCAGCACGCCCTGACGCTCCAGCTCCAGCGCACAGTTCAGCGCTGTCTGGCCGCCCATGGTTGGCAGCACCGCATCCGGACGCTCTTTTTCGATAATCTTGCGTACCACTTCCCAGTGAATCGGCTCGATGTAAGTCGCATCGGCCATTTCCGGGTCGGTCATAATAGTTGCCGGGTTCGAGTTCACCAGAATGACGCGGTAGCCCTCTTCACGCAGCGCTTTACACGCCTGCGCACCGGAGTAGTCAAATTCACATGCCTGGCCGATAACGATCGGGCCAGCACCAAGAATCAGGATGGATTTTATGTCTGTACGTTTTGGCATCGTGGGCTCCTGATTACTTCGCGTTAGAACGGTATGCTTTGATCAATTCGTTAAAGTGATCGAACAGTGGCGCCGCATCGTGCGGGCCTGGGCTCGCTTCCGGGTGTCCCTGGAAGCTGAAGGCCGGTTTGTCAGTGCGATGAATGCCCTGCACGGTTTGGTCGAACAGCGACACATGCGTCACGCGCAGATTGGCCGGTAATTGGCTGTCATCAACCGCAAAACCGTGGTTCTGTGCGGTGATCATCACGGTGTTGTTATCAAGATCTTTTACCGGATGGTTGCCGCCGTGGTGGCCGAGTTTCATCTTGATGGTTTTGGCACCGCTCGCCAGCGCTAACAGCTGGTGCCCAAGGCAGATACCGAATACCGGAACATCGGTTTTCAGGAACGCCTGAATGGCGTTAATGGCGTAGTCGCATGGCTCCGGGTCGCCAGGACCGTTCGACAGAAAAATACCGTCTGGATTAAGTGCCAGAACCTCTTCCGCCGGAGTTTGCGCCGGCACGACCGTCAGGCGGCAGCCGCGATCCACCAGCATGCGCAGGATGTTGCGCTTGGCGCCGTAATCGTACGCCACCACATGGAACGGCAGCTCTTCCGCCGTTTTCTGCTCCGGCAGGTCACCTTCCAGTGTCCAGCTGCCCTGCTGCCACGCGTAGGTTTCCGCGGTGGTCACTTCTTTCGCCAGATCCATGCCTTTCAAGCCTGGGAACGCCTGCGCTTTCTGCAGCGCCAGTGCGGCATCCGGATTATCACCCGCAATAATGCAGCCGCTCTGTGCACCCTTCTCGCGCAGCAAACGGGTCAGTTTGCGCGTGTCGATATCGGCGATGCCAACGATGTTATTGCGCTGCAGGTAAGCTGCCAGACTTTCTTCGCTGCGGAAGTTGCTGGTAATCAGCGGCAGATCGCGAATAACGAGGCCTTGAGCATGGATTTGGCTGGATTCTTCATCGGCTGCGTTAACGCCAACATTGCCGATATGGGGATAAGTGAGGGTAACGATTTGGCGGGAATAGGAAGGATCAGTGAGGATTTCTTGATAACCGGTCATTGAAGTGTTGAAAACAACTTCCCCCACTGCCGACCCCGTAGCCCCGATGGCCCGACCGTGGAATTGGGTTCCGTCTTCCAGAACCAAGAGCGCTGACTTAATCAAAACATCCTCCAGGGAATAAACAGTCACAATATTTGCATATTAATTCAAAAGCAGTACCAGAATCAATGCAAAACCCGCCTGAGTACTCGAATTTTGGCAAATTGCGCGCATTCTAATGATCGCCCCGCACCTTGTCTACAACATGTGGTTATTTTTTTGTATATTTCGGGCAACTGAATGTTAAAAACGGTGAAAGGCGATAAAAGAGTGAGATAACTCGGAAAAATAATCGGTTGCCTGACGGCGATAATGGCAAAGTGGTGCTGGCGCGCATAAATTTTTGACCAAACGGTCAAAATTAGCCATCACAAGCCTGATAATTACACATTTACTACCATAAATAAGCATTTCGAACCCATAATAAAGCAAAGCGGTCATTTACAGATAAAATAAAGGGCAATGATCACATTGCCCTCGTCAATCAAGGTCTTACCGATTGAAATAACCACATCACGATGGTTCACAACACTCACAACATCGATAAATCCAGCACATCACGCATATCATAAAGGCCAGATTTCTTGTTCTTTAACCAGCTTGCCGCTTTAACTGCACCATTTGCAAAGGTCATACGGCTGGAAGCCTTGTGGGTAATCTCTACGCGCTCACCAATATCTGCAAACATCGCGGTGTGTTCGCCGACGATATCACCAGCGCGCACGGTAGCAAATCCGATGGTTTGCGCTTTACGCTCACCGGTATGACCTTCACGGGCATACACCGCGTGCTCATCCAGATTCCACTTCATGGCATCGGCAATCGCTTCGCCCATCGCCAGCGCAGTACCTGATGGTGCATCAACTTTGTGACGATGGTGCGCTTCAACGATTTCGATGTCCGCGTAGTCGCCCATCACCTTCGCCGCCTGCTGCAGCAGATTCAGCACCAGGTTGACGCCCACGCTGAAGTTAGCGGCGAACACGATGCCAATCTCTTCAGCAGCCGCGCGAATCGCCGCTTTACCGGCTTCATCAAAACCGGTGGTACCGATCACCATCGCTTTGCTGTGCTGTCGGCAAAATGCCAGATACTCCAGCGTGCCTTCCGGACGGGTGAAATCGATCAGGACATCGAAGTCGTTAACCACCTTTTGCAGGTCGTCAGAGACGATCACGCCCGTTTTGCCGATGCCCGCCAGTTCGCCAGCATCTACGCCCAGCAATGACGAACCGCTACGCGCCAGTGCTGCGCCTAGCGCAACACCTTCCGCCTGCTGTACGGCCTGAATCAAATTGCGTCCCATGCGACCCGGCGCACCAACAATAGCAATGCGGATTTCACTCATAATTATTCATTCCTGATACAAATCTATGCATGTAAAGCGTAAACAGGTTAACGGTCAGATAACAGTCACGCCACAATAATAAAGGGATATAAGAATTTTATGCCAGCCGCGAAACATTATCAGTAAAAGCAATCCCGCATGCTGGAAGAAGGATTTTCTACAGCGACAGGCAAAGAAAAGGCCGAACAATGTCGGCCTGATTTTACTGCGGTGTAAACCGCTTACTGCACGTTTCGCACGTCGACGCGCAGCTCTTTTGGTACTTCAAACACGATGTTCTCTTCACGGCCAATCAGCTCAATCGCCGCTTCACCGCCGAGCTCACGCAGACGCTGAATCACCTGTTGCACCAGAATATCAGGAGCAGAAGCGCCCGCGGTGACGCCGATGACCTGCTTGTCTTTGACCCACTCTTCCTGGATGTCATCAGCCGAATCAATCAGCTTCGCCAGCTTACCAGCACGCTGCGCCAGTTCGGCCAGACGGTTCGAGTTAGAGGAGTTTTTCGATCCCACTACCAGCACCACTTCAGCATCACGCGCTAAGACGCGTACCGCTTCCTGACGGTTGGTGGTGGCGTAGCAGATGTCATCTTTTCGTGGACCGATAATCGCCGGGAAGCGCTGACGCAGTGCATCAATCACGTCCGAAGTATCATCGACTGAAAGTGTGGTCTGCGTCATAAAGCACAGGTTGCTCTCATCTTTGACGTTCAGCTTGAACACATCTTCCGGCGACTCCACCAGATACATGCCGCCGTTAGGATTGCTGTATTGGCCCATGGTGCCTTCGACTTCCGGATGCCCCGCGTGACCAATAAGAATCGCTTCAACACCTTTACGGCTAGCGCGCGCCACTTCCATATGCACTTTGGTCACCAGCGGACAGGTTGCATCAAACAGCATGGTGAGGTTACGCGCTTTGGCTTCGGCGCGAACCGCTTGCGATACGCCGTGCGCGGAGAAGATCAGAATGGCGTTATCCGGCACTTCAGCGATCTCTTCAATAAAGATCGCCCCACGTTCGCGCAAGCTACTCACCACGTAGCGGTTATGCACCACTTCGTGACGCACGTAGATGGGCGCGCCGTACATCTCCAGCGCGCGCTCAACGATGCTGATGGCGCGATCAACGCCTGCGCAGAAACCGCGTGGGTTAGCTAACAGGATTTGCATCGTTGGCCTCCAGCGCCGGATCAATCTCCAGCACTTCAATGTCAAACTGAATGCGCTGGCCCGCCAGCGGATGGTTGAAGTCTACGGTGATCGAGTCACCGGAAACTTCACGGATCACGCCAGGCATTTCGCTGCCGCCGCGGCCGCTGAACAGCATGATGGCACCCACTTCCGGCTCGCCCGCATCGTTAAAGTCACGACGTGAGAAGTACTGAACCAGATCCGGGCTGGTGCCGCCAAACGCATCTTGCGGCTCCAGCGTAAATGCGTGCTTGTCGCCCACTTTACGCCCGAGTAGCTGCTGTTCCAGCGCGCCCGACAGGCTGCCATCACCCAGACGGAACAGCGCAGGTTTGCCGTTGGCGCGCGTGGATTCGGCCGTCGAGCCATCCTCCAGCTTCAGCGTAAAATGCACCAGCAACGCGCTATCGCGCTGAACTAAGTCTGTCATCAGTTACCCTTTCTGTTTAGCCGGTTTGCCGTTCGGGCTGAGAAAACCTTCCAGCACCACCAGCGCCGCGCCGATGCAGATGGCACAGTCGGCGATGTTAAAAGTCGCGAAGTGCCAGTCACCGACATAGAAGTCGATAAAATCGACCACAAAGCCGTGATACGAACGGTCAAACAGGTTACCCAACGCCCCGCCGATAATCAGCGCGTAGGCAATATTGGTTAATTTGTTGCTGGCAGCGTTGCGATACATCATCACCAACAGCGCCACCACGATAGCAATGGCGATGCCGGCGAAGAACCAGCGCTGCCAGCCGCCTTTGTCGGCCAGGAAGCTGAACGCCGCGCCATAATTATGTGCGTAGAACAGGTTCAGGAACGGCATCAGCGTCTGCGTTTCATGCAGCATCATGTTGTTGATGACCCACATCTTGCTGCCAAAATCGATGGCAATCACCACCAGCACCAGCCAAAGCCAGCGCAAACCGGTTGAAGAGAGCGCTTTACTCATCAGGCAAATTTCCGCTGTTCGCCATTGCCGGCGACGTTGGTGTAGCAACGACCACACACCGCAGCATGCTCCGGGTTCTGGCCAACGTCAGTAGTGTAATGCCAGCAGCGCGGACATTTCTCACCTTCTGCTTTATGCAGCGCGATTTTCAGACCTTTGAACAGCTCGCTCTGCTGCGCTTCATCGCTGGCAGTGGCGTAATCCGCCACGGTCGCGCCTGAAGTTAACAGCACGAAACGCAGCTCATCACCCAGCGCCTGCAGCTTGGCTGCCAGCTCGGCATCCGCATACAGCGTAACCGTCGCTTCCAGTGCGCCGCCGATGCGTTTGTCGCTACGCGCTTGCTCAATCACCTTGTTCACTTCACCGCGGACTTTCAGCACATCATCCCAATAGGCATCGTTCAGCGTTTCGTTATCTGCCAGACCAAACAGATCCTGATACCACTCTTCGGTGAACACGTACTTCGCGCGATCGCCCGGCAGGTAGCCCCAGATTTCGTCTGCGGTGAAGGACATGATTGGCGCCATCCAGCGTACCAGCGCTTCAACAATGTGCCACAGCGCGGTTTGGCAGCTGCGACGCGCCAGGCTGTCGCCTTTTGCGGTGTACTGACGATCTTTGATCACATCGAGATAGAACGAGCCCATTTCGATTGAGCAGAAGTGCATCAGACGCTGCACCACTTCGTGGAAATCATAGTTTTCGTAGGAGTGCACGATATCCTGCTGCGCTGCCAGCGCACGGCCAACCGCCCAGCAATCCACCACCACCATCTCTTCCGGCTTGACGCAATCGGTCGCCGGGTTAAAGCCAGCAAGGTTTGCCAGCAGGAAACGCGCGGTGTTACGGATACGACGATAGCTGTCTGCGGCACGCTTCAGGATTTCGTCGGAAACCGCCATCTCACCGGAATAATCGGTAGAAGCGACCCACAGACGCAGAATGTCCGCACCCAGCTTATCCATCACATCCTGCGGCGCCACGGTGTTGCCGATCGATTTCGACATCTTGCGGCCCTGACCATCCACGGTGAAACCGTGCGTCAGTACCTGACGATAAGGCGCTTTGCCTTTCATCGCCGTGGAGATCATCAGTGAAGACATGAACCAGCCGCGATGCTGATCCGAACCTTCCAGGTACATATCTGGCGTATGGCCGCCGAATTCAGGACGCGCATCCACCACTGAGTAGCTGGTAGATCCAGAGTCGAACCAGACGTCTAAGGTGTCTGGCACTTTGACGTAGTGGTCAGCGTCGTCGCCCATCAGGTCGCGCGGATCGAGATCCCACCACGCCTGGATGCCGTCCTGCTCAACCCGTTTCGCGACTTTCTCCATCAGCTCCAGAGTCTCCGGATGCAGCTGCTCGCTCTCTTTATGCACGAACAGCGCCATCGGCACGCCCCACGTACGCTGACGGGAGATACACCAGTCCGGACGGTTCGCTACCATCGCTTCGATACGCGCCTGGCCCCAATCCGGGATCCACTGCACGCCTTTGATCTCTTTCAGCGACTGCGCACGCAGGCCTTTCTGATCCATGCTGATGAACCATTGTGGCGTGGCACGGAAGATGATTGGCGTTTTATGACGCCAGCAGTGCGGGTAGCTGTGCAGCAGTTTCTCAACGTGCAGCAGCGCGCCCTTCTCTTTCAGCAGCTCAACGATCATGTCGTTGGCTTTAAAGACGTTTACACCATCCAGCGTCGGGTAGGTGCCTGGCAGATACGCGCCATCCGGCCCCACTGGATTGGCGGTTTCCAGACCGTATTTCTGACCGATAACATAGTCATCCGGGCCGTGGCCTGGCGCAGTATGTACCGCACCGGTACCGGCCTCCAGCGTCACGTGATCACCCAATACCACTTTCGATTGGATCTGCTCGAGGAACGGATGCTGGAACAGCTGCAGCTCCAGCGCCGCGCCGTTGCATTCGCCCAGCACGGTCCAGTCGCTGATACCCGCGCGCTTCATCACGCTCTCAACCATCTCTTTGGCGAGAATCAGGCTGCGACCGTCGATCTGCAGTAGCTGGTATTCAAATTCTGGATGCAGCGAGATACCGCGGTTAGCTGGCATGGTCCACGGCGTGGTGGTCCAGATCACCAGTGAAACCGGGCCTTCTGAAGCAGCGACGCCAAACTTCGCGCGCACCGCATCGGCATCCACGGCATTGAACATCACATCGATGGATGGCGAAGTTTTGTCGTAATACTCCACTTCCGCTTCAGCCAGCGCCGAACGGCAATCCATGCACCAGTGCACCGGCTTAGCGCCTTTGTGCAGATGGCCGTTGCCGATGATTTTACCCAGCGCACGGATGATGTTGGCTTCGGTCTGGAAATTCATCGTCAGATAAGGACGATCCCAGTCACCGAGCACGCCGAGGCGGATGAAGTCATTTTTCTGGCCTTCAACCTGCTCTGCCGCATATTGGCGGCAAGCGGCACGAAATTCAGCCGCGCTCACTTTTTCGCCCGGCTTACCAATCATCTGCTCAACTTTGTGCTCAATCGGCAAGCCGTGGCAGTCCCAACCTGGAACGTACGGCGAGTCGTAGCCCGCCATGCCTTTCGACTTAACGATAATGTCTTTCAGAATCTTGTTAACTGAGTGACCAATATGAATGCTGCCGTTCGCATAAGGAGGGCCATCGTGCAAAATAAAGGTTTTTTTCCCTTTTTTGGCTTCGCGGATGATGCCGTACAGGTTGTCATCATACCAACGTTGCAGCATTCCCGGTTCACGCTTGGCCAGATCGCCACGCATCGGGAACCCCGTTTCCGGCAAATTCAGGGTAGATTTATAGTCACTCATCAGATTCTCGATTCCGTATTTCGGTCATTAAACCGGTGTTTTTAGCCCAAAGAATTGGCGGGCTGTCACCACATCTTTCGCAATTTGTTCTTTCAGCGCGTCCAGCGAAGCGAAACGCTGTTCATCGCGAATCTTCTGTTTCAGCACCACTTCAATGTGACGCCCATAGAGATTCATATGTGTGTCGAGCAGATGAACTTCAAGCTGCTGACGTAAACCTTTTACCGTTGGGCGCGTACCAATATTGGCCACGCCGGGCAGCGGCTGATCGCCAAGGCCCAACACTGCCACCGCAAACACGCCTTTAACCGGCGTAACGGTGCGACGCAAAGGGAGATTAGCCGTTGGGAAACCGATAGTGCGCCCGAGTGCATCGCCGTGCACTACGCGGCCTGAGATGCTGAACGGATGGCCCAGCAGCGCTTCGGCTTGCGCAAAATCATCCTGCGCCAGCGCCTGACGAACGGCGGTACTGCTGATGCGCTTGCCGCTGTCACAATAAGTCTGGGTGCTGATAACCTCAAAGCCATACTCCGCACCGGCTTTCTGTAATAACAGGAAATCCCCCTGGCGACCAGCGCCGAAGCGGAAATCATCGCCGACGGCCAGGAACTTGACGTTGAGCTTGTCTACCAGCAATTCAGAAATAAAACTCTGCGCCGAATGCGCAGCGAAGCGACGATCAAAACGTACGCAGAGTACGGCATCAACACCCGCTTGTTCGAGGTACTTCAGCTTTTCACGCAAACGCGTAAGGCGCGCCGGGGCTTTGTCGCCGGCAAACAGCTCAAGCGGTTGTGGCTCAAATACCATCACCACCACCGGCAGATTGCGTTTTCGTCCTTCGGCAATCAGCTGCGCCATCAAAGCCTGGTGGCCGCGATGTACGCCGTCGAAATTGCCAATGGTCAGGACGCAGCCGCGATGCTGCTCTTTCAGATTATAAATACCGCGGATAAACTTCATGGCTGACTCAAACCGGTGGAAATCGGCGGATTATACCCTTGAATGGCGTTTAGGTTAACCCGTATACGTGCCTTTCCTGCTTCTGGCGCGGCTTATTCCACGCGTGGGCAATTGCTTAGCAAGGATCTGAAGATTTTTGCTGCGAAATACTGTATTCAACGCCGCGTTGCTGGTAGAATCCTGCGCCATCAATTACGTAATCGAGTGTTGTTTTTAAAACGACGCTTATTTGCACAAATCCATTGACATAAGAAGGCGCAAAAGGCATAGTCCTCGGCCTTTGATTTGTCCATATAGATCACATTTGGGAGTTGGACCTTGGCTAATATCAAATCAGCTAAGAAACGCGCCGTAACATCTGAGAAACGTCGCAAGCATAACGCAAGCAACCGTTCAATGATGCGTACTTTCATCAAGAAAGTATACGCGGCTATCGCAACAGGCGACAAAGCTGCTGCGCAGAACGCATTCAACGAAATGCAACCACTCGTGGACCGTCAGGCTGCTAAAGGTCTGATCCACAAAAACAAAGCTGCACGTCATAAAGCAAACCTGACTGCTCAGATCAACAAACTGGCTTAATCGCCCGTCTGTTAATCGCTTTGTAAAAAAGAACCGGCGTTTAGCCGGTTTTTTTATGCCTGCAATTCAGGGGTAAACAGCGCACTAAAGTCGCGATGGCAGATCCGCTGTACCGCCGGATGCTGAATCATCCGTTCGGCAAAGATCACGTGATACTCCTCCATCACCGCATCCAACCGCCCAATCTCTTTGATGGCGTCATCCCGGTAAATCTCGTCGCCATACAGCGTCGGAGCCACAAATATCGCGTTGTTAAGCGCACCAAAAGCTTTCATTAATGCCGCATCATCAAACTCGCCCAGAATCTCCACCTGCAATCCCTGGCTGTGAATCCAGTTCAGCAGTTTGCGACCCAGCATCGAGCGACGCCCCGGAATCAGCAAACGCCGCTCTTCCAGGCTGGCAGGAAACGGCAGCGTCGGTAACGGTGTGTTGCACCAGAAGCTGATCGGACACTCGCCCAGCTTGACCGAAAACAGCCCTTCCTGCTGAGTCGAATCAATTGGGCAATCGGAAAGAATCATATCCAGCTTGTGCTGGCTTAACTGTTCCAGCAGCATCTCGTGCGTTGATTCAAAGCAGCGCAGATGGATTCCCTCTTCAGCCACCACCGCAGCCTGCAGCACCTTGCTCACCAGTTGCTTAGACAAGGCATCCGCTACGCCAACATCAAACAGCAGATGCGACTCTTTGCGGTAGTTAACGATATCGAGCATCTCCTGGCTCAGCATGAACATGCGGTCGGCATAGCGGAACACCAGCTGACCAAGCTCCGTCGGCACTAAACCGCGCCCCTGACGACGAAACAGCACGCCGCCGAGTTGCTCTTCCAGCGATTTAATCTGGCCAGTGACCGTCTGTGGCGCCAGGCACAGCACATCCGCCGCGCGCACTACCGAACCGGTTTTACACACCTGCCAGAAATAGTAGAGATGATTAAAGTTGAGCTGATTCATCGGCAAAAAAAGGAGGCTTTCGCCCCCTTCCTCTTTTAACGCAATTTGATGCGCAGCAGCGTGTAACCAATCACCGCTGAGAGCAGCGAGCCACTGAGAATCCCTAGCTTGGAGAAGGTCACCAGTTGCTCATGGGCGGCATCAAACGCCAGCGAACTGATAAAGATTGACATGGTGAAGCCGATACCGCACAGCACACCAATCGCCATGATATCGCGTATCGTGGTGCCCGCCGGCAACACCGCCAGCCGCCACTTCACCGCCAGCCAGCAGAACAGCGTGATACCCAACGGTTTACCAATCAGCAAGCCGAGAATGATGCCCAGCGGCTCTGGCGACAGCGTATCCATAAAGGTAATGCCGCTCAGCGAAATGCCGGCGTTGGCAAAAGCGAACAGCGGCAGAATCAGCCAGTTTACCCACGGCATTAAACCATGCGCCAGGTGCTCGGCTGGAGAATGGCCGTTCTTCTCTTCCAGCGGCACGAAGAAGCCAACAATCACGCCCGCTAACGTTGCGTGCACACCCGATTTGAGCACCGCCGTCCACAGCACAATGCCGACCAACATATAGATGGCAATGTTACGCACGCCGCAACGATTGAGAATCGCCAGCAGCACAATCGCACCTGCCGCTACGCTCAGCGACAGCACGGATAGATCGCTGGTGTAGAACAGCGCGATAATTACGATAGCGCCGAGATCATCAATAATCGCCAGCGCCATCAGGAACACTTTCAGCGCGGTTGGCACGCGGCTGCCCAACAGTGCCAGCACGCCCAAAGCAAAGGCGATATCAGTAGCAGTAGGAATTGCCCAGCCGTTACGTGCAATAGGATCGCCATGATTGAGCAGCAGGAAAATCAGTCCCGGCATAACCATGCCGCCAATTGCCGCAATCACCGGGAAAATGGCGCGATCGCGGCTGGCGAGTTCACCGGTGATCAGTTCACGTTTCACTTCCAAACCAATTAACAGGAAAAACAGCGCCATCATGGCATCGTTGATCCACAGCAGCAGGTTTTTGCTGATGTCTAATGCACCGAAGCGAATCTGCACCGGTTCGGCGAGAAACGATTGATAAGCTTGAGCGGTTTCCGCGCTGTTAGCCAAAATCATTGCCGCGACGGCCGCCAGAATCAGCACCATGCCGTTGCTGGCATCACTGGCAATAAAGCTTTTCAGTAAGCTTCGAAGAGAACGGGGTTTGTTCACAACTCCTCCTGAGTAGAGACATTTAGGCTGTGAAGTGTAGCGACTCAAACACCTCGTTAAAAGCAGCTTATTTCTCGTTAACGACTCGATAATACCGATGCATTATGAGAAGGTTTCTGCTTTTATCTCACGCCAGGCAGATTGAGCTTATATCAGGAGCGACGCGTTGGCGGGAAAACATAAAAAAAGCGGAGAGTTTCCTCTCCGCTTTATTAAGCATGCCAGACGGGATTAACGTGTTAAATCGTCAAAAAACTTCTTCACGCCATCGAGGAAGCTTTTAGAGCGCGGGCTGTTTTTCTCGCCGCTCGGGCCGCCAAAACTCTCTTCCAGTTCACGCAGTAACGCTTTCTGTTTGTCATTGAGGCTAACTGGCGTTTCCACCACCACACGACACAGCAAATCGCCTACCGCCCCGCCACGCACCGATTTCACGCCTTTACCGCGCATGCGGAACAGCTTACCGGTTTGCGTCTCAGAAGGCACTTTCAGGTTCACACGGCCATCAAGCGTCGGCACTTCAATCTCGCCGCCCAATGCTGCCATCGCGAAGTTAATCGGCACTTCGCAATACAGGTTGTTATCTTCACGCTCGAAGATCGGGTGCTTTTTCACCGAAACCTGAACGTACAGATCGCCCGCTGGTGCGCCCTGTTCGCCCGCTTCACCTTCGCCGGTCAGACGAATGCGATCACCGGTATCCACGCCTGCTGGAATTTTCACCGACAGGGTTTTACTGCGCTCAACGCGACCGTGACCATGACAAGCATTGCACGGATCTTTGATCACTGAACCGCGACCGTGACAGGTCGGACACGCCTGCTGCACGGTGAAGAAGCCCTGACGCATCTGCACCTGGCCTGCACCATGACAGGTATGACAGGTCTGCGGTTTGGTCCCCGCTTTCGCGCCGCTGCCGTGGCAGACATCGCACTCTTCCAGTGTTGGAATGCGGATCTCTTTGGTCACGCCGCGTACCGCTTCTTCCAGCGTTAGCTCCATGTTGTAGCGTAAATCGGCGCCACGAGCGGCACGCTGACGGCGGCCACCACCAAAAATATCGCCAAATACGTCGCCAAAGATATCGCTGAAGTCAGCACCGCCGCCGCCGAAGCCACCACCGCCGCCCATGCCGCCTTGTTCAAAGGCTGCGTGACCATATTGGTCGTAGGCCGCACGCTTCTGTGCGTCGGTCAGAATTTCGTAGGCTTCCTTAATTTCTTTAAACTTCGCTTCGGCTTCTTTATTGTCCGGATTACGGTCCGGATGGTATTTCATCGCGAGGCGCTTATAAGCCTTTTTGATTTCACGCTCATCTGCGGATTTAGAGACGCCTAAGATCTCGTATAAATCACTCTTAGCCATATTTGTTCTGCCCTTAACATGATCGCACGGGCGTGGAGAGATCTCCTACGCCCGTGCTGGTTTCAACGGCTGTCAGGCCAGCCGTCGCGCCCGGTCAGGGGCAATTATTTTTTGTCTTTAACTTCTTCGAACTCAGCGTCGACAACGTCGTCTTCTTTCTGTGCAGAAGCATCGCCTGCATCAGCTGCCTGACCCTGCTGCTGTGCCAGCTCCATCAGTTTGCTGGACACTTCCATCAATGCCTGCATTTTGGCTTCGATTTCTGCTTTGTCTTCGCCTTTCAGCGCGGTGTTCAGCTCGGTCAACGCAGCTTCGATTGGCGCTTTGTCGTCAGCAGACAGTTTGTCGCCCGCTTCGTCCAGCTGCTTACGGGTGCTGTGCGAAATCTGATCGCCCTGGTTACGGGTCTGAACCAGCTCTTCGAACTTGCGGTCAGACTCCGCGTTCGCTTCCGCGTCACGCACCATTTTTTCGATCTCTTCTTCATTCAGACCAGAAGAAGCCTTGATGGTGATCTTCTGCTCTTTACCGCTGTTTTTGTCTTTCGCAGACACGTGCAGGATACCATCCGCATCGATATCGAAGGTGACTTCGATCTGCGGCATACCGCGCGGTGCAGCCTGGATACCGTCGAGGTTGAACTGGCCCAGGGATTTGTTATCACCTGAACGCTTACGCTCACCCTGCAGCACGTGAATCGTCACGGCAGACTGGTTATCTTCAGCGGTAGAGAACACCTGGCTGTGCTTGGTTGGGATGGTGGTGTTCTTGCTAATCAGCGAAGTCATCACGCCGCCCATGGTTTCGATACCCAGCGACAGCGGAGTCACGTCCAGCAGCAGAACGTCTTTCACTTCACCCGCTAACACGCCGCCCTGAACCGCAGCACCCACGGCTACCGCTTCATCCGGGTTCACATCTTTACGTGGCTCTTTACCAAAGAACTCAGTCACTTTCGCCTGAACCATTGGCATACGCGTTTGACCGCCCACCAGGATCACGTCGTTGATGTCTGAAACAGACAAACCTGCATCCTGCAGAGCCACTTTCAACGGCTCGATAGAGCGAGAAACAAGGTCTTCAACCAGTGATTCCAGTTTCGCACGTGTTACTTTGATGTTCAGGTGCTTAGGACCGGTCGCATCCGCCGTGATGTACGGCAGGTTAACGTCGGTCTGCTGTGCTGAAGACAGCTCGATCTTGGCTTTCTCTGCCGCTTCTTTCAGACGCTGCATGGCCAGCGGATCGTTGTGCAGATCGATGCCCTGATCTTTCTTAAATTCAGCCACCAGATAGTTAATCAGACGGCTATCGAAGTCTTCACCACCAAGGTGGGTATCACCGTTGGTTGCCAGAACTTCAAAGGTTTTCTCGCCATCAACGTCATCGATCTCAATGATTGAGATATCGAAAGTACCGCCGCCCAGGTCGTATACCGCGATGGTGCGGTTGCCCTGACCTTTATCCAGGCCGTAAGCCAGTGCAGCTGCGGTTGGTTCGTTGATGATACGTTTTACTTCCAGACCCGCGATACGGCCGGCGTCTTTGGTCGCCTGACGCTGCGCATCGTTGAAGTAAGCTGGAACGGTAATAACCGCTTCAGTGACGGCTTCACCGAGGAAATCTTCCGCGGTTTTCTTCATCTTTTTCAGCACTTCAGCCGAGATCTGCGGCGGTGCCATTTTCTGGCCTTTTACGTCCAGCCATGCGTCGCCGTTATCTGCGCCGATGATTTTGTACGGCATAATTTTAATATCACGCTGTACTTCTTCGTCCTGGAAGCGACGGCCAATCAGGCGCTTGATCGCAAACAGGGTGTTCTGCGGGTTGGTCACAGACTGACGTTTAGCCGGTTGACCCACCAGAGTTTCGCCATCCTGTGCATACGCAATGATCGACGGCGTGGTGCGATCGCCTTCGGCGTTTTCCAGTACGCGTGCTTTACCACCATCCATAACTGCAACACATGAGTTGGTTGTACCCAAGTCAATACCAATAATCTTGCCCATCTAAACGTCTCCTACTTAAATTCTTTGCCAATTTGGGTTGTGAAACAGAGATGCGGTCAAACTGACCACTTTCAACTGCTGAAGCAGGCTTTTTTTGCTGCCTCACAACGCTCGATGACAAGTAAATGGGGCCGGTTCGATGCGCATCAAGGGTTAAAACTAAAAAAAATTTCATTCTCTCGTCGATTCAGATCAAAGTTGGGCAAAAAGAGGCCGCTTATTATGCAGCGCCTCGCGCCCCCAGCGGTTTGCGCGGGTGTAAAACACGAACAACATCTTCAACGCTGCTTCTGAGGAATTATGAGCAATACCACGCTGGCGAATCCCGCCCCGTTGGGCCTGATGGGATTCGGTATGACCACCATCCTGCTCAACTTACACAACACCGGCCTGTTTGCGATGGATGTGATCATCCTGGCGATGGGGATTTTCTACGGTGGCATCGCGCAAATTTTTGCCGGGCTGCTGGAGTATAAGAAAGGCAACACCTTCGGGCTGACCGCCTTTACCTCTTACGGCAGCTTCTGGTTAACGTTGGTGGCGATTCTACTGCTGCCAAAACTGGGGCTGGCAGAGGCGGCCGACGGCCACTTCCTTGGCGCGTATCTCGCGCTGTGGGGCGTGTTCACTGCATTCCTATTTTTCGGCACGCTGAAGTCACCGAAAATGCTGCAGTTCATCTTCGCCAGCCTGACGCTGCTGTTTGCGCTGCTGGCTATCGGCCACCTGACCGATAACGCGGGGTTGCTGCGCGTTGCCGGCTGGATTGGCATTATTTGCGGTTCGAGTGCGTTCTATCTGGCGATGGGCGAAGTGCTGAACGAGAAGTTTGGTCGTACGGTATTGCCGATTGGCGAGTGACAAATGAATAGCGGAGCTGTTTGGCTCCGCTTTTTGCATTATGACGAGTGCAGCGACATATCTAACTGCGCATACTGCTGACGGCTATCGCGCCACAGCCAGATTCCCACCATAAAGCCAATTATCGCCAGCGCCAGCACATACCAGGCAGGCGCCATTGGCGTCAGGCTCATCATCAGCGTTACGCTAATCGGCGTCAGACCACCGAAAATCGCGTAAGCAACATTGTACGAGAATGAGATGCCGGTAAAGCGCACCGCCGCCGGGAATGCGCGCACCATCACAAACGGCACTACACCGACGACCCCCACGCTCAGGCCCGCTAAACCGTACCAAACAAACAGCATTTCCGGCGTGCTACTTAACTGATGGAAGAAGTTCCAGCTGCCGATCGCCAGCAGTATTGAACCGACCATCAGCGAACGCGCCGCGCCGAAGCGATCCACCAGCCATCCGGCGATAACACAACCCAGCAGCAGCATAATGGTGGCGAAGCTGTTGGCCTGCAGACTGAGCGCGGCGGGAATGCCATGCTGTTTTTGCATCAGCGTCGGCGCCATCAAAATCACCACCACAATGCAGGCCGACAGAAGCCAGGTGAGCAGCATCGAAATTACGATGCCGCGCTTATGGCTGGCAAAAATGGTTTGCAGCGGCATTTTTTCTGCCAGCGCTTTACGCTGCTGCATCTGCTGGAACACCGGGGTTTCATGCAGCCAGCGACGCAGATACATCGCCAGCAAGCCAAACACACCGCCGAGGAAGAAAGGAATGCGCCAGCCATGATCGCGCATCGCAGCCGGTGACAGCGTGGTGTTCAGCACCGTTGCCACCAGCGAACCGAGCAGAATCCCTGCGGTTAAGCCTGCGGTCAGCGTGCCGCAGGCAAAACCAATGCGTTTTTCAGGCACATGTTCGGCGACAAACACCCACGCGCCAGGCACTTCACCGCCGATAGCCGCGCCTTGCAGCACGCGCATTAGCAGCATCAATAACGGCGCAGCGATGCCAATGCTGGCATAAGTGGGCAATGCGCCCATCGCTAACGTCGGCAGCGCCATCAGCAGAATACTGAGGCTGAACATCTTCTTACGCCCCACTTTGTCACCAAAGTGCGCCATGATAATGCCGCCTAACGGACGCGCCAGATAACCCGCAGCAAAGATGGCGAAAGTCTGCACCTGACGCAACCATTCAGGAATGTCAGGCGGGAAGAACAGTTCGCCAATCACGGCGGCAAAGAAGACGAAGATAATGAAGTCGTAGAATTCCAGCGCCCCACCAAGGGCGGCCAGCGACAGGGTTTTGTAATCCTGCCCGTTGAGTCGGCGCGTTGCGTGCGTATCCATAATCCAGCGGTATCCAGAGGCAAAACAACTTATGTAAAGATTGAATTACTATACCGTCAATATTTTGCCACACCAGTGCCGCTGGATTTTATGCCTGAAAATGCCGATTTTTAGTCATTTGTCTCACAACGGGCGCTTTTCGGGCGAAAAGCTGCTACCACATCGGCATGAGTTTCCACATACGGCCCTTCCAGTAGCTGTAAACAATAAGGTACAGCGGCAAAAATCCCCGGCACCTTTACCGTTCCATCTTCCGCTTTCAGCCCTTCCAGCGTCTCTTTAATGGATTTTGGCTGGCCCGGCAGATTGAGGATCAGCGACTGCTTGCGGATCACGCCAACCTGGCGAGACAAAATAGCGGTCGGCACAAATTGCAGGCTAATTTGGCGCATCTGCTCGCCGAAGCCCGGCATTTCACGGTCGGCAACCGCCAATGTGGCATCTGGCGTCACATCACGCCGCGCCGGTCCAGTGCCGCCGGTGGTGAGGACCAAATTGCAGAACAGCTCATCGACCAGCTCGCAAATCGCCTGCTCAATCATTGGCTGCTCATCCGGCACCAGACGCGTTTCGATTTCAAACGGCGTAGCCAGCGCAGCGGTGAGCCAGCTCTCTAACGCCGGAATGCCCTGATCCTGATAGATGCCGTTAGCAGCACGATCGGAAACGGAAATTAATCCAATTCGTAAAGTATCCATAGAGTTATCGCTGTGGTTAGCTGCATGGCAGCAAATGACGTGAGTAGTTAGAAGGATAATACAAGAAGCGGGGGAAAAACGTAAAACCGTGGCAGCGGTTGCCGCCACGGCCAATCACCTTACAGCAGTTCGGCGATCATCTTCTCAAGTTTGCCCTGATCGATAGCAAAGTTGCGGATACCTTCAGCCAGTTTGGTAACGGCCATTGGATCCTGGTTGTGCTGCCAGAAGAACTCAGCTTCGGTCATCTTCGCTGGACGCGCTTTCACTTCGCCGGTGTAGCTCAGCTTACGCTCAACGGTGCCTTCGCTCTCAGCCAGCTCTTTCAGCAGGCCCGGAGAGATGGTCAGACGGTCGCAGCCAGCCAGCTCAATGATTTCACCAACGTTACGGAAGCTTGCGCCCATTACCACGGTTTCATAACCGTGCTGCTTGTAGTAGCTGTAGATTTCAGCCACAGACACCACGCCTGGATCTTCGTGGGCTGCATACTCTTTCTTATCGGTGTTCTGCTTGTACCAGTCGAGGATACGGCCAACGAATGGAGAGATCAGGAACACGCCCGCTTCGGCACAGGCACGCGCCTGCGCGAAGGAGAACAGCAGCGTCAGGTTACAGTTGATACCTTCTTTTTCCAGCTGCTCAGCAGCACGAATGCCCTGCCAGGTTGACGCCAGTTTGATCAGGATACGGTCATTGCTGACGCCCGCATCGTTGTACAGTTTGATCAGGCTACGCGCTTTAGCGATGCTCGCTTCAGTGTCGTAAGAGAGGCGCGCATCGACTTCAGTCGAGATGCGACCAGGGATCAGTTTGAGAATTTCCAGACCAATGTTGACGGCCAGCTTGTCAGAAACCAGCGCCAGCTGATCTTCTTTGTTGCTGCTCTGCTGACGTGCCCAGGTAATGGCTTCGTCAATCAGTTTGCGGTATTCAGGGATTTGAGCGGCGTTGAGAATCAAAGAAGGGTTCGTGGTCGCGTCCTGCGGCTGGTAAAGTTTCATCGCCGCGATATCACCGGTGTCGGCGACCACAGTAGTCAGCTGACGCAAGGAAGTAAGTTTGTCCGTCATGGTTCTCTTTCTCTTAGGTTGACTGTCAGGGTGTAAAAGGCTGTTGCGATAATATCACGCACAAGTGACGGCGCAACACCACGAAGTGCCCTTTACGATAGCGCTAACAAATGGGAGCGATTTGCCGATCCATGCCGCTTTTTTGCTACACTCCTTGCGACATTTTCCCTTCAATTCCCTGATAAACCTGCGGGTCAAAGAGGACGTACACGATGCTGATGGTTATCTCACCAGCGAAGACACTGGACTATGAAAGCCCGCTGGCGACACAACGTTTTACCCAACCGGCGCTGTTAGAAAAATCACACCAATTAATTGACGTTGCGCGCGATCTTTCACCGGCGCAAATCAGCTCACTGATGGGCATTAGCGACAAGCTGGCGCACCTGAATGCCGATCGTTTTAACCAATGGCAGCCGCCCTTCTCGCTGGAGAATGCGCGTCAGGCGATCCTGGCGTTCAAAGGCGATGTGTATACCGGTTTGCAGGCCGAAACTTTTAGCGACGACGATTTTGACTTTGCCCAGCAGCACCTGCGCATGTTGTCGGGTCTTTACGGCCTGCTGCGCCCACTCGATTTGATGCAGCCTTATCGCCTGGAGATGGGCATCAAGCTGGCGAATCCGGCCGGGAAAGATCTTTACGGCTTCTGGGGCGATTTGCTGACTGAGAAGTTAAACGAGGCGATTGCTGAGCAAGGCGATGACGTGCTGATCAATCTGGCATCCGATGAGTATTTCAAAGCCATCAAGCCGAAGAAACTCAACGCCGAGTTGATCAAGCCGGTGTTCCTCGATGAGAAGAATGGCAAATTTAAAGTCATCAGCTTTTACGCCAAGAAAGCGCGCGGTTTGATGAGCCGCTATGTGATTCAGAACCGCCTGACCAACCCTGCGCAGCTGAAGAAATTCGATGTGGATGGGTATTTCTTTGACACGGCAGAAAGTAAAGATAACGAGCTGGTGTTTAAGCGCCGCGAACAGAAATAGTTCAACAAGCGCTGTCCTGGATCGTGCTCGCTGCCCCCCTCCTTGGTTCGTGCTCGCTGTCCCCCTCCTCGGTCCTCCCCCATAAATGGGGGAGGAAGATGCTGCAATATGTGAGTTTGGAGGCTGCATGTGGCAGCGTCTCCTTCCCCCGCTAGCGGGGGAAGGCCGGGATGGGGGACAGCGAGCACTGACCCCAGTCAGCACTTACTTCAGCAAGAACGCCCGCAGCTCCGCGAAATCGCCTTTCAGGTTGTGCGACAGCAGCGGCAAATCGGCGCGCTCGGCCAGCTCTTTTGGCAGCGGCAGATCCTGACCCAGAATCTCATCCACGCTCTCTTTGAACTTCGCCGGATGCGCAGTCCCGAGGAACAGGCCATATTCGCCCTCCTGCAGGTTGTCGCGCAGCAAACGGTAAGCAATCGCCGCATGCGGTTCAGAGATGTAGCCAATCTCCGCCAGCTCGCGCATGGTGGATTTGGTGGTTTCATCGGTTACCGCGCCGTACGCCAGATCGGTCAAACGCCAGGTTTTGCGGCGGAACAGCTCTTCCACGCGCGGCCAGTTGTTCGGCTGGCTGACATCCATGGCGTTCGACAGCGTTGCTACCGTGGCGTTTGGCTGCCATGCGCCGTTGCCGAGGAAACGCGGCACGGTATCGTTAGCATTGGTCGCAGCGATAAAGCGCTTGATCGGCAGACCCAATGATTTCGCCAGCAGGCCAGCCGTTAAGTCACCGAAGTTTCCGCTCGGCACCGACACCACCAGCTGATTACGCTTCTCTTGTGGCAGCTGCGCCACCGCTTCGAAGTAGTAGCAAATCTGCGCCAGCAGACGGCTGATGTTGATGGAGTTCGCCGAGTTCAGGCCAATCGCCTTTTTCAGCTCTTCATCATCAAACGCCTGTTTCACCAACGCCTGACACGCATCGAAATCGCCTTCAACCGCGATGGTTTCGATGTTGCCGCCCAGCGTACAGAACAGTTTCTCCTGCAGCGGGCTGATTTTACCCTGCGGATAGAGAATCACCACGCGCACGTTTTCCATGCCGTAGAAGGCATGCGCCACGGCGGCGCCGGTATCGCCGGACGTGGCGGTCAGAATGGTGATCTGCTCATCCGCACCGCTCACATAGGAAAGCATCTGCGCCATAAAGCGGCCGCCGAAGTCTTTAAACGCCAGCGTTGGACCGTGGAACAGCTCGAGGCAGGCTACATCATCGCTGACCTTTGCCACCGGCGCCGGGAAAGCAAAGGCGTTTTTTACGCGCTCGGCCAGCTGATGCGCCGCAATTTCATCACCAATGTAGGCAGAGAGAATTTTGCTGCTGCGGCTGACGAAATCCATCTCCAGCATGGCATCGATATCGGTCAGTTCGAATTCCGGCAGTTCGAGCGGGAAAAACAGCCCTTGCTGCGAGCCGAGGCCCTGTTTAACGGCCTGAGCAAAACTAACCTGCTCGTTGTGATCCTTAAGGTTGTAGAGTTTCATGCGTTATCCCAATTTACGTGCGCCAGCCGTATCAAGACGGCAGATGTGGACGAAACCTTCTTCATTCTGCAGATAGTGCTGGCTCAGCCAGTCCGCCATCCGCTGTGCCGTTGCCATCTCGTTGCAAACGGCGAAAAGTGTCGGGCCGGAGCCCGAAATGCCGCACGCCAGCGCACCAATATCCTGCGCTGCTTTACGCGCATCGGCGAAGCCTGGCAGCAGTTTGGTGCGATACGGCTCGGCGATAACATCCTGCATAAGTTTAGCCGCAAGCCCAGGCTGACGCGTATGACAAGCGTGAATAAAGCCCGCCAGCAGGCGGCCATGCTTAATGGCATCCTCTTTGCGGTACTGTGCCGGCAGAATGGCACGCGCTTCGGCGGTGGAGACTTTAATCCCCGGATACGCCATCACCCACAGCCATTCGTCAAAGCACGGCACGTCCTGACTGATGATGCCGTTCTCTTCAATCATCAGCTGCACGCCGCCAAGGAAGCACGGCGCAACGTTATCAAAGTGTACGCTGCCGGAAATACGCCCTTCCAGCTCGCCCATCAGCGCCAGCAGTTCGGTGTCGTTGAGCGGTTTGCCGCAGAATTCGTTCATCGCCATCAAACCGGCAACCACCGAACAAGCACTTGAGCCGAGTCCGGAACCAATCGGCATATTCTTTTCCAGCGTCATCGCCACCGGAATTTGTTTACCAATCGCCTGGCAAAAACGCTCCCAGCACTGATAAACGATGTTCTCCTGCGGATTGGTCGGCAGTTTGCTGACAAAACGCCCCGAGTTCACCAGGCTAAAGCTGTCGGCGGCTTCCACGGAAACGCAGTCACCCAGCAAGGTGCCATCCACCGGCGAAACCGCCGCGCCAAGCACATCAAAGCCGACGCTGACGTTACCTATCGAGGCCGGTGCATAAATTTTTACCATCATCAAACTCCCAACTTCCACGACAGCGTACGCAGCAGGTCAGCAAACACGCCCGCTGCTGTGACATCATTCCCTGCACCATATCCACGCAGAACCAGCGGGATTGGCTGATAGTAGCGGCTGTAGAATGCCAGCGCATTCTCACCGTTCTTCACTTTGTACAGAGGATCGTTGCCGTCCACCGCGTCAATCTTCACTTTGCAGACGCCACCCTCTTCTATCGCGCCGACGAAGCGTAATACTTTACCTTCGTCACGCGCTTTGGCAACGCGCGCGGCAAAGGCGTTATCCAGCTCCGGCAGACGTTGCATAAACTGCTCCACGTCGGCGATCTCCGTCAGGCTGGCGGGCAGCAGCGGTTCGATATCGATATCGCTAAGCTCCAGCTGATGCCCCGCTTCACGCGCCAGAATCAGCAGCTTACGCGCCACATCGGTGCCAGAAAGATCGTCACGTGGATCCGGCTCGGTAAAGCCCATCTCACGCGCCATTTTGGTCGCTTCCGACAGCGAAACGCCCTCATCAAGCTTGCCGAAGATAAAAGAGAGCGAGCCAGAGAGAATACCGGAAAATTTGATCAGTTCATCCCCGGCATTCATCAGGTTTTGCAGGTTTTCGATCACCGGTAAACCGGCACCAACGTTGGTGTCGTACAGGAACTTACGGCGCGATTTTGCTGCCGCTGCACGCATCTGCTGGTAATAATTCCACGACGACGTGTTGGCCTTTTTGTTCGGCGTGACGACATGGAAACCTTCGGCAAGGAAATCGGCATACTGATCGGCAACCGCCTGGCTGGAGGTACAATCGACGATCACCGGGTTTAGCAGATGATACTCTTTCACCAAACGCATCAGTCGACCAAGATTGAACGGCTCTTTGGCTTCGTTCAGTTCTGCCTTCCAGTTGCTGAGATCGATACCGTGTACGTTGGTCAACAGCGCCCGCGAGTTAGCGATGCCGCACACGCGCAGATCGATGTGCTTCTGTTTCAGCCACGTCTGCTGGCGATGCAGCTGATCCAGCAACGCTGCGCCCACACCGCCAACGCCGACCACGAACACTTCAATGACCTGATCGGTAGCGAACAGCATCTGATGCACCACACGCACGCCGGTGGTGACTTCATCGTTGCTCACTACCACCGAGATGGAACGCTCAGACGAGCCCTGCGCAATCGCCACGATATTGATGTTGGCTCGCGCCAGCGCCGAGAAGAATTTAGCCGAGATGCCGCGCAGCGTACGCATGCCATCACCGACCACCGAGATCACCGCCAGCTGTTCCAGCACGTCCAGCGGATCGAGTAAGCCATCTTTCAACTCCAGATAGAACTCCTCCTCCAGCACGCGACGCGCACGCGCCTGCTCGCTTTGCGGTACGCAGAAGCTGATGCTGTATTCCGAAGAGGATTGGGTGATCAGCACCACGGAGATGCCGGTGCGTGACATTGCGGCGAAAACGCGCGCCGCCATGCCGACCATGCCTTTCATGCCCGGACCTGACACGTTGAACATCGCCATATTATTCAGGTTAGTAATGCCTTTCACCGGATTCTCATCCAGCTCGCCTTCGCCACCAATTAAGGTGCCCGGCGCTTGCGGGTTAGCGGTGTTTTTGATCAGGCAAGGAATCTGGAACTGGGCGATGGGCGCGATGGTACGCGGGTGCAAGACTTTGGCGCCGAAGTAGGAGAGCTCCATTGCTTCCTGATACGACATCGATTTCAGTAAGCGCGCATCAGGTACCTGGCGCGGGTCGCAGGTATACACGCCGTCAACATCGGTCCAGATTTCACAGCAATCAGCGCGCAAACACGCAGCCAACACGGCAGCGGAGTAGTCAGAACCGTTGCGGCCCAGCACCACCAGTTCGCCCTTCTCATTACCGGCGGTGAAACCGGCCATCAGGATAAAGTGATCGGCTGGGATCTGGCTGGCGGCGATGCGACGCGTGGACTCGGCGATATCAACGGTGGATTCAAGGTAATGACCAATCGCCAGCAACTTCTCCACCGGATCGATAACGGTAACTTTGTGGCCGCGCGCCTGCAGCAGCGCTTCCATAATAGCAATCGACAGCTTTTCGCCACGGCAGATGATGGCGGCATTCACAGCGTCCGGACATTGGCCCAGCAGGCTGATGCCGTGCAGCACTTGTTTTAGCTGTGCAAATTCCAGTTCAACGCGGGTTTTCAGTCCGTCATAATCAAATCCCGGCTGCGCATCACGCAAGCCTTGCAACAGATCGGCAAAAATACGTTCGGCATCGCTGATATTCGGCAACGTGTCCAGGCCGCTGATGGTTTTCTCAATCATCGCCACCAGATGATTGGTAATTTTTGCTGGTGCAGAGAGTACGGTCGCAACCTGTCCCTGTTGTGCATTGCTTTCCAGAATATCCGCCACACGGAGAAAACGTTCCGCATTGGCTACTGAGGTTCCGCCGAATTTCAGCACTCGCATATTTGAAGCTCTCCTGAATTTTTGCCGAAAAAAAAGCCCGCACTGTTTAGGTGCGGGCTTTTTTCTTTGTTTTTCCTGTATGCGTCAGCCCGCACCGTTACCTGTGGTAATGGTGGTGGTAATAATAATTGTGGTGTTCAGGCTGAGTTTACGCATTTAGATTTTTTTCTGTCTGTCTTTGTCTTGTCCGTCTGCCTTCCAGAAGTAAAGCAAAGCGCACGTTAAGTCAACGAATTTGTCTTAGCCGCGCCGTCCCTGGCGTTGCGCAGTGCTGCGCTTGCTGAGGCAAAAATTATCGCGATCGTTCAGGAGATGCGGCGGATTGCCGCATCAGTCACTAGCATCTCAGGATTTATCCGAGCAATTATCTATAAGTTTTTTTTCTACGTCGTGTAACAAACGATGCAGCATGGCGCTGTCACGCTGTTCCAGCAGGCCGATGCGCTGATCGATCCAGTCCGCCATTTTGACGTCATCACTCACATCCAGCTTGACCAGCAACTGATGAAAGCGCTGGCGCAATGCCTGCAACTGCTGCTCATTCGCCACTTCTGCGGTCTCAGCCGCAATCTGATTGAGCGCCGACAGCTGATAGCAATACACCATCACTGCCTGACCGAGATTCAGCGACGGATAATCATTGGCCATCGGAATGCCGGTTAACAGATCGACCTGCTCCAGCTCTTCATTGGTTAAGCCGCTGTCTTCACGGCCAAACACCAACGCGATGCGGCTCAGCCATTGGCGCTTCTCATGCAGGATGTTTTCAACCTGGCTGGGCGTAGCGTAATAGCGGAATTTCGCGCGGCTACGTGCGGTGGTCGCTACGGAAAAATCGACATCCTTTAGCGCCTCGCTCAGCGTGGCGTAGGTTTTGACGTTATCGAGGATCTCACCGGCGCCGTGCGCCACTCGACGTGCTGCGGGATCTTGCCAGGCATCGCTGGCGACAATGCGCAGCTCGCTAAATCCCATGGTTTTCATAGCGCGAGCAGCCGCACCGATATTTTCCGGACGAGCGGGAGAGACAAGGATTAAGGGGAAATGCATGATTTTTCCATCGAACTGTTAACAACTCGCATTATGTTGGCATGTAGGAGAGAAAATACCAACTGCGGCTAGAGGAGAAAATAAGATGTTAACGATGTTAAAAGAGGGATAAATCCAGCTGCAGTGGAAATTCGCGGGCATAAGCAAAATTATCGGACCTATTGAATATAAAACCCTTTTCTTTCATATCATTGAAATATAATTTCCTGCGTGTTTTAGTTTTGGTTATATAAGGACGAAATGTAGCAAAAATGCTGCATTTTGTGAGCTAAACTAGCAATCCTGGAGAAGTTTTTCATAAAAGTGTTAACGTGCTACACTTGCATTTGATATAAGTCAACGAAGCGTTGTTTTTATGCTTATCGGTTGTTGTTGGTGCTGTTAGGTTGCTGTTAATACGGTTAGGATGAGCGCCTGTCCGAGATCCTCGGGGCGTGCAAATATCCATCCTGACTGGCTGAGCTAACACTGAAGTTGACGTAGATGGATGGTGTATTCCGAAGATTATTTCGTATACCGGTTGCAGCACATTAGCGTAACCGACGTACGCCCTGTTTTCGATTTGTTGGCAAATTTTAGGTAGCGAAACATGCAGACCCCGCACATTCTTATCGTTGAAGACGAACTGGTCACGCGTAACACCCTCAAAAGTATCTTTGAGGCAGAAGGTTACGTGGTCTATGAAGCCACCGACGGCGCCGAGATGCATCAGGTTTTGACGGAAAATGACGTCAATCTGGTGATTATGGATATCAACCTGCCAGGTAAAAACGGTTTGCTGTTGGCGCGCGAATTGCGTGAGCAAGCAAACGTCGCGCTGATGTTCCTTACCGGCCGTGATAATGAAGTGGATAAAATCCTCGGTCTGGAAATCGGTGCCGATGATTACATCACCAAACCGTTCAACCCGCGTGAGTTGACGATTCGTGCACGCAATTTGCTGTCGCGCACCATGAATCTGGCGATGCCAAGTGAAGAACGCCGTACCGTTGAAAGCTATCGCTTCAACGGTTGGGAGCTGGATATCAACAGCCGCTCACTGATCAGTCCGAACGGCGACCAGTACAAGCTGCCGCGCAGTGAATTCCGCGCCATGCTGCACTTCTGTGAAAACCCTGGCAAAATCCAGACGCGTGGTGACTTGCTGAAGAAGATGACCGGCCGCGAGCTGAAGCCGCATGACCGTACCGTGGATGTCACCATCCGCCGCATCCGTAAGCATTTCGAATCCACGCCAGACACGCCAGAAATCATCGCCACCATTCACGGCGAAGGTTACCGCTTCTGCGGCGAACTGCAGGATTAAGCGTTGAAAGAAAAAACGCCCGTCAGGGCGTTTTTTTATGCCTGCATTAATGCCACGGCATAATCGGCACGGCGCTCAGCGCATTCTTCGGCGATCCATCCACCACCTTGTCGGAATAGCTTAGGTACACCAGCGCATGACGTTTCTGGTCAAAGAAGCGCACCACCTGCAGCTTCTTAAACACCAGTGATGTGCGTTTTTTGAACACCACTTCACCTTGCGCCTTGCCTTGTGCGATTTTCTCGCTAAGCTCTACCGGTCCCACCTGTTGACAGGAGATGGCCGCGTCGGACGTGTCTTCCGCCAAACCTAATCCCCCTTTAATACCGCCGGTTTTTGCCCGGCTGATATAACAGGTTACATTTTTTACGTCGGGGTCATCGAAGGCTTCTACCACGATCTTATGATCGGGGCCAAATATCTTGAATACCGTGTCAACTGAGCCGATCTCTTCGGCCTGAACGCCAGCACTGAATACATATGTTGCCAACGTGATTATAAGAATACGAGCTATTGTCATTGAGTTACCATTGCCAATCGAATAGATGAGAATGTAATGTACTGTCAATCGAACAGAGAACCAAACCTAAAAGGGTTTTAACCCGCTTTGACTTAGCACACTCGATTAGCAAACCGCCCCCACGCTTTTGTGCATTTCGTGCTATTATTCGACGACTTCATAGTTGCGCCACCAGAGAGTTATGAGGATGTTTTATGGACCAAGCCGGTATCATTCGCGATTTGCTTGTCTGGCTGGAGAGCCATCTGGATCAACCGCTTTCATTAGATAACGTTGCGCAGAAAGCAGGCTACTCCAAGTGGCATCTACAGCGGATGTTCAAGGAAGTAACCAGCCACGCGATTGGTGCGTACATTCGCGCGCGTCGGCTGTCGAAAGCCGCGGTGGCGCTTCGCCTGACCAGCCGCCCCATCCTCGACATCGCGTTACAATATCGCTTCGATTCGCAGCAGACCTTTACCCGTGCGTTTAAAAAGCAATTCAACCAAACGCCTGCCTGGTATCGTCGCTCATCGGAGTGGAACTCGTTTGGCATTCGCCCGCCAATTCGTCTCGACAATAACAGCATGCCGGAAGCGCAGTTTGTCACGCTGCCAGAAACGGTGCTGGTCGGCCAGACGCAGAGTTACTCCTGTACGCTGGAGCAGATTTCCAGCTATCGCGATGAGATGCGCCTGCATTTCTGGAAGCAGTTCCTGCTGGAAACCGACACGGTGCCGCCGGTGCTGTATGGCTTGCATCAGGTGCGCGCCAGCCATGAAAAAGATGATGAGCAGGAGATTCTTTACACCACTGCGGTGCCTGCCGATCAGCTGGCAAAAAGCATGCAGTCGAATCAGAGCGTGATTGTGGAAGCCGGTGATTACGTGCAGTTCACCTACAACGGTGCGCGCAGCGCGCTGGGTGAATTTATCCTGCTGCTGTACGGCACTTGTATGCCAACGCTGGGATTAGTGCGTCGTCAGGGACAGGACATCGAGCGTTTCTACACGCACGGGGGTAAAAAACGTAGCGAGCCGCCAACGGAAATCCGCTGCGAATACCTGATTCCGATTCGCCAACAGAATAACTAATAAAAAATGCCGTCATCGCGACGGCATTTTTTTTTGGCTTAGCGTTGAAGCTCGTCTAACGCTGGCGCATCCAGATGCGACACATCGCCCGCCGTCTCAACCACCCAACCGGCCGCCAGCCACGCGCTCTGCTGATGATCCACGCGCGAGATCGAGCAATTCCGCAAACGCAAACGACGTTCCGCATGCGCAGGCAAACCGAGAATGGTACTGACCAACACGCCCAGCGCCATCCCGTGGCTGACAATCAGCGGACGGCTACCGGCAGGCAACTCCAGCAGTGCATTCAGCGCTTCGTGCATCCGCGTCGCCATCTCCGCCATCGATTCGCCACCCGGAATACGTCCAGCAGTGGTGCCATCCACCAGCGTTTTCCGCCAGTGTTCCTCTTCTTCGGTTAAGCCATCGAGTGGACGTTGTTCCAGGCAGCCCATATTGAGCTCGCGCAGACGCGCATCAAGCGTCACGGTGCAGCCACACGCATCGGCGATAATCTCTGCCGTACGCCGCGTCCGTCCCAAATCGCTGGCAATCACATGGGTAATGCCCAGCGATTTCACTCGCTCGCCCACTTGCTGAGCCTGCTGCTCACCTTTTTCCGTTAACGGGCTGTCAGACTGCCCCTGAATGCGCCGAGCCGCATTCCATACCGTTTCACCGTGACGAACAAGATAGACCTGTAGCATGCTTAATTTCCGTTATACTGCGACAAATTTGCCTCGAGGGTTCAAACAATTATGTACCATGTTGTCGCAGCCACCATCAACCCGGCAAAAATTCGCGCGATTGCTCAGGCGTTCAACGACGTTTTCGGCGAAGGATCCTGCCACATCGAAGGGGTTGAGGTCGAGAGCGGCGTCGCAGCCCAGCCACTTAGTGATGTTGAAACGCGAACTGGCGCACGTCAGCGGGTTGAGAACGCGCGTCAAACGCGTCCACGGGCCGATTACTGGGTGGCGATCGAAGCGGGCATTGAAGGCGATTGCGCCTTTGCGTGGATGGTGGTTGAAAACGCGCAGCAGCGCGGAGAATCACGTTCGGCCAGCTTTACGCTGCCGCCGATTGTCGTGGCAGGCTTGGCTGCCGGGCATGAACTGGGTGATGAGATGGCACGCTTAACCGGCGTGGAGAATATCAAACACAAAGGTGGCGCGATTGGTGCCCTCACCCACGGCCTGCTTAGCCGCTCCAGCGTCTACCATCAGGCGTTGATTCTGGCGCTGTGTCCGTTCACCCATCCGCTCTACAGCCAGCGTTAACCGCGGCCGAGACGCGCTTCCAGCCAGCGTTTTAGCTCTGGCGGCGCCTCTTTCAGACTATTAGACCCGCGCGTAATGGTGGCGATGCCGACGCCCAACTCATTCTTCAGTTCACGCTGGCTCATATCGCCGTTCATCAGCTCTTCAATAATGCGCAAACGCGTCCCGTAGGATTCACGTTCATCCGGCGTCATCATCAGTTGTAATAACGGCAGCGCCACGCCATCGGCAAAGGCATTTTGCATCAGTTCGATAAATCGCAGCCAGTTATCTTCAACAGGCTGAGCCGATTCCGGCTGGGAAGAAAGGGGTTGGCTCATGAAGGGCTTCCGTACTCATTAACGAGTACGGAAGCATAGCACAGTCAATACTGGCGATTCCACTCACTGTCGGCGAGAATCTTGTCCGGCTTGCCCATGAAGTAGCGGTAATAGGCATCGTAGGCCAGCACGTTTTTCACGTAGCCACGCGTTTCTGAGAACGGGATGGTTTCGATAAACGCCACCGCATCCAGATTACCGCCGCTGGTTTTCTGCCAGCTGCGCACGCGTCCCGGACCGGCATTATAGGCGGCCGAAGAGAAGATTCGGTTCTGACCAAACTGCTGATAGACATACTCCAGATACTGCGTACCGATCTGAATATTGGTCTGCGGATCCAGCAGCTGGCTGCTGTTCACATAGCCGGGAATGTTATACATCTTCACGGTATGCGTCGCCGTAGCGGGCATCACCTGCATCAATCCGCTGGCGCCCACCGGTGAACGCGCTTTCGGGTTCCACGCGCTCTCCTGGCGTGAAATCGCCATCGCATAACTCTGCGGAATGCCTTTGTCGCTGGTGTATTGCTGGTAAAGGTTTTGCCACGCCAGCGGGAAGCGCTCTTTCAGGCTATCCCACATTTTCGCGGTGATGGTGGCCTGCACGCTGAGATCCCACCAATCCTGCTCGTTAGCGTAACGCGCCAGCATCTGCTGCTGCGAACGGGTTTTGCTGGAGATCAGATTGGCCCACTCGCTGCGTGCCAGGTTATCCAGCCCCCAATACATCAGCTCACGCACGCGCGCCATTTCCGCACCTTGCGTCACGCTGCTGTCGGCTGCCGGAGCCTTGTCGACCTGCAACGGATACTCCACGCCCAAACGCTGCGCCGCGACCATCGGATAGAAGCCGCGCGCCTGCATCAGCTTCCGCAGAATATCGTTGGCTTCCTCTTTGCGGCCCTGCGAAATCAGCAGATCCGCCTGCCAGTATTGCCACTCATCTTTCTCTTTGGCTTCCACCGGCAAACGCGCGATCCAGGTATTGAGACCACGACGATCGTTCTGGCTCAGCGCCAGGCGTACGCGGCGCTCCACCAGCGCGGTAGATTCGCTGTTCATCACCACCGCATCACGCCAGCGCGCCTGCTCGCTGGTGAGATCCGCGCCCATCATGCGCCACACCACGGTCTCTTTCAGATCCTGCTCATCGACCTGGCTCATCTTCTGCGCCTGCACCAGCTGCGGGATCATCATACGCGCGTTATCCATATCCTCACGCGCCACGCGGGCGAAGGCATAGCTGGTCGCCATGCGGGTGAAATCGGTGGGTCCCATGCTGCTGGCAAAGGTGGTGACGGTTTGCGGATTCTGCTGCAGCGCAATCAGCGCGCTGGCGGTGGTTTGATAATCCGCCGGCAGCATTTTCGCCAGGTAATTCACCAGGCTGTCGTTACCGGCTTTCATCGCCAGACGAATACGCTCGAGAATGGTGATCGGCGAGAGTTGCCCGCTGGCTTGCCATACCGAAAACAGCTTGTCGCAGTCGTTCGGTAACGCGGTGCCGCGCAGCCAAATCTCTTTCGCACCGGCAAACGCCGCCTGCTGCTGGCCGGTCGCCCACTTAGCGTAATACCAGTTACAGCGCGCCTGCACCGGTTTCGGTTCATCCGGGCTGAAGCTGAGTACGCCCTGCCAATCCTGACGGTTCGCCAGCACATTCACAAAGCGCGTTGAGAGCGAGCGTGCCGGTGGCAGCGTAGGATACTGTTGAATAAAGTTCTTCACAGCCAGCGGCGTCTCTTGATCGAGATCCTGCGCCAGCAGGCGATATTGCAGATACGGGTAGAGCGGATAATCCTGCAGCGTCGGCATCAGCTGCGTCACCTGGTCCATCTGTTTGTTATCCCAGGCTTGCTTGATTTGCGCATAGCGCTGTCGCTGCTGATCCAGCGAATCGGCCCATACGCTGCTGGCCGTGCTGACCAGACAGATCCCTAGCATCCAGTAACGCCACTTCTCCATTACGCTCTCCTCTCAGTGCTGCGATCCAGCTCATGCCAGACTTCCTTCATGCTAACCAGGCCAACCGTCTCTTGCCATGTTCTTCACAAAATTTACGCTCGCGCACCGCCATTGCGCAGCGTTTGCGCCGCCGTTGTGCAATTTATCATCAGAAAAACGTATTACACATCAATTAACTACGCGGTTTCATCGGCTTACAAAAATGGCACGCGCTTTGCTCTGTTGAATTCCATCTTGTATACCAGTTGGAATTCACTCATGGCATCGACCTTTGGCTTTACGCTCCAGGATTGGCAACGCAGTTACCAACAGGATCCACAACAGATTACCGCCTTGCTGGCGGCTCATCTCGACGCCCTCGACGCGCAGGATAACGCGTGGCTCTATCTTGCCACGCCCGCGCAGCTGCAGGCACAGATTGAACCGCTGCTGGCGAGCTATCAGCGCAACCCGGCGGCGCTGCCGCTGTTTGGCGTGCCGTTTGCGGTAAAAGATAATATTGATGTCGCCGGCTGGCCGACCAGCGCCGCCTGCCCGGCCTTCACCTACACCGCCGAAGCCGATGCCTTTGTTGTCGCGCAGCTCAAAGCAGCAGGCGCGGTGGTGATTGGCAAAACCAACCTCGACCAATACGCCACCGGCTTAGTCGGCACGCGTTCGCCGTTTGGTGCCGTGAGCAACACCTTCAATCCTGATTACGTCAGCGGCGGTTCCAGCTCCGGTTCTGCGTCGGTGCTGGCGCGCGGTCTGGTGGGCTTCTCACTCGGCACCGACACCGCCGGTTCGGGCCGCGTGCCCGCCGGTTTCAACAACATCGTTGGCCTCAAGCCGACCAAAGGTTGGTTCTCTGCCAGCGGCGTGGTGCCGGCTTGCCGCCTCAATGACACCATTTCCGTGTTTGCGTTAACCGTCGAAGATGCCTTCGCGGTGGCTACCGCAGCGGGCGGCTATGACGCGGGCGATGCCTATTCGCGCAGCAATCCGCACACCGCGCCAGCTAGCTTCAAAGCGCAGCCCGATTTCGCCATTCCCGCCACGCCCGAGTTCTTCGGCGACAAACAGGCAGAAGCGGCCTGGCTGGCGGCGCTGGAGCAATTGCAGGCCGGCGGCGCCACGCTGCATCCGATCGATTTTTCCCTGTTCCATCAACTCGCCGAGCAGCTCTATTACGGTCCGTGGGTTGCCGAGCGCACCGTGGCGGTGGGCGAGATGATCCATCGCCCGGAAGAGATGGATCCGGTGGTGTACGGCATCGTCAACAGCGGCCTGAAATACACGGCGGTGGAAGCCTATCAGGCGGAATACCTACGCGCCGAACTGACGCGCCAGATTCAGCAAACGCTGGCGCAGTTCGATGCGCTGGTGGTGCCCACCTCGCCAACCATCCATACGCTGGACGAAATGCAGCAGGAGCCGGTGCATTACAACTCGCAGTTCGGCACCTACACCAACTTCACCAACCTGGCCGATCTCAGCGCGCTGGCGCTGCCTGCGCCGTTCCGCGCCGATGGATTGCCTGCCGGCATCACGCTGATTGCACCTGCGTGGCACGATCGCGCGCTGGCTGGTTTTGGCCTGCGCTGGCAGCAGCAGATGGCGCTGCCGCTCGGTGCTACTGGCAAGGCGCAGCCTACTCAGCAAGGCGCATTGCCGGTTTCCGCCGATCACGTCCGCGTGGCGGTGGTGGGTGCGCATCTCACCGGCATGCCGCTCAACTTCCAGCTCACCACGCGCCAGGCGGTGCTGGTCGAGGAGACGCAAACCGCCAGCCATTACCGTCTGTTCGCCCTGCTCGATGGCCCGATTAAAAAGCCAGGCCTGCTGCGTGGCGAGAGCGGTGCGGCAATCACCGTGGAACTGTGGGATATCCCGCTGGCGCGCTTTGGCGAGTTCGTGGCGGAAATCCCGGCCCCGCTCGGCATTGGCTCGCTGACGCTGGCCGACGGACGCATCGTAAAAGGCTTTATCTGTGAACCGGCGGTGCTGTCGCAGGCGCTGGAAATTACCGAATTTGGCGGCTGGCGCAACTGGCTGGCCTCTCTGGGGAGTAAATAAG
The DNA here is from genome assembly GCF_019795975.1 of Pantoea sp. DY-17. Taxonomy (NCBI): domain Bacteria; kingdom Pseudomonadati; phylum Pseudomonadota; class Gammaproteobacteria; order Enterobacterales; family Erwiniaceae; genus Pantoea; species Pantoea sp. DY-17. Next base: position 205,628 of record NZ_JAIMIG010000003.1, read on the forward strand.
CATGTTCAGCACCGTTCTGATTGCTAACCGTGGCGAAATCGCCTGCCGCGCCATTCGCACCTTAAAACGCCTCGGCGTGAAAAGCGTCGCCGTCTATTCCGATGCTGACCGCAACGCGCGCCACGTCAAAGAAGCAGACGTCGCCATCGCCCTCGGCGGCGACAAAGCCAGCGACAGCTATTTACGCATCGATAAAATCCTCGCCGCCGCGCAGGAAACCGGCGCGCAAGCCATCTGGCCGGGCTACGGTTTCCTGTCAGAAAGCCTGCCGTTTGCCGATGCCTGTGAAAAAGCCGGCATCGCCTTTGTCGGCCCCACCGCGCAGCAGATTGGCGAGTTTGGCCTGAAACACCGCGCGCGTGAGCTCGCCGCCAGCGCAGGCGTGCCGATGACGCCGGGCACGCCGCTGCTGAGTTCGCTGGAAGAAGCTTTAAGCGCCGCCGACACCATCGGCTATCCGGTGATGCTGAAAAGCACCGCGGGCGGCGGCGGCATTGGCCTGACGCGCTGCGCCGACGCCGATGCGCTGCGCAATGCGTGGGAGAGCGTGCGCCGCCTTGGCGAGCAGTTCTTCAGCGATGCGGGCGTGTTTTTAGAACGCTGCATCGATCGCGCGCGCCACGTTGAAGTGCAGATTTTTGGCGACGGCAGCGGCAAAGTGATCGCGCTCGGCGAACGCGACTGTTCGCTGCAGCGTCGCAATCAGAAAGTGGTGGAAGAAACGCCAGCACCGAATCTGCCGCAGGCAACGCGTGAAGCGCTGCTCTCTTCTGCGGTGCGCCTCGGCGAGCTGGTGAATTATCGCAGCGCCGGTACGGTGGAATACATCTACGACGCCGAACAAGATGCCTTCTACTTCCTCGAAGTGAACACCCGCCTGCAGGTTGAACATCCGGTCACCGAATGCGTCACCGGCCTTGATTTGGTTGAGTGCATGCTGAAAGTCGCCGCTGGCGATGCCCTCGACTGGGCGCGCCTGCAGCAAGCGCCCGCTGGCGCATCGATTGAAGTGCGTATCTACGCCGAAGATCCGCTGAAAAACTTCCAGCCCAGCCCCGGCGTGCTGACCCACGTCAGTTTCCCGGATGACGTGCGCGTTGATGGCTGGATCGCTACCGGCACCGAAGTCTCGGCGTTTTACGATCCGATGGTCGCCAAACTGATCGTGCATGCCGACACGCGCGCAGCGGCGCTGGCGAAGATGCAGCAGGCGCTCGACGCCACGCAGCTGCACGGCATCGCCAGCAATCTCGATTATCTGCGCCAGATCGTCGCCACAGACGCCTTCCGCAGCGGCAACGTGTGGACGCGCTTCCTCGATAGCTTCACACCAGCCGCCAGCGTGATTGAAGTGCTGCAACCCGGCACCTTCAGCAGCATTCAGGATTTCCCTGGCCGCCTCGGCTACTGGGATATCGGCGTGCCGCCATCCGGCCCAATGGACGATTTCGCCTTCCGCCTCGCCAACCGCATTGTCGGCAACCACGACAGCGCCGCCGGTCTGGAATTCACGCTGCAAGGCCCCACGCTGCGCTTCCACAGCGATGCCATCATCGCCCTGACCGGTGCTGATTGCCCAGCCGACGTCGATGGCGAAAACATCGCCTACTGGCAGCCCGTCAGCGTCAAAGCGGGACAAACCCTGACGCTGGGCCGCGCGCAGAGCGGCTGCCGCACCTACTTAGCGGTGCGCAACGGGTTCGACGTGCCGGAATATCTCGGCAGCCGATCCACCTTCTCGCTCGGCCAGTTTGGCGGCCACGCCGGACGCACTCTGCGCGTCGCCGACATGCTGCCAATTTCTCAGCCGCAGCTTGCCGCCTGCACCACGCCCGCGCCGGTCAGCGCCCCGCAGGCGCTCGATCATGCGCTGGTGCCGCACTACGGCACTGAATGGCGCATCGGCGTGCTGTATGGACCGCACGGCGCACCGGATTTCTTCACTCAGGCGGCGATTGATGAGTTCTTTGCCAGCGACTGGCAGGTGCACTACAACTCCAACCGCCTCGGCGTGCGTTTGGTTGGCCCGAAACCGACATGGACGCGCGCCAACGGCGGGGAAGCCGGCCTGCATCCGTCCAACGTGCATGACTGCGAATACGCCATCGGCGCGGTGAACTTCACCGGCGACTTCCCGGTGATCCTGACGCACGACGGCCCTAGCCTCGGCGGCTTCGTCTGCCCGGTGACCATCGCCAAAGCCGAACTGTGGAAAGTCGGCCAGGTGAAACCGGGCGATAAAATCCGTTTCCACCCAATCAGCGCCGACGAAGCGGTGGCGCTGGAAAAAGCCCAGGCGCACAGCGTGGCCACGCTGCGCAGCAGCCACGCGCCGGCCTTTGCGGTGCCCTCTTTAGCAGCCAGCGCTATCGGTTCCGCCACCTTGCTGGCGGCGCTCCCCGCCACGGCAACCACGCCAGCGGCGGTTTATCGCCAGGCGGGCGACAAATATGTGCTGATTGAGTACGGCGATAACGTGCTGGATCTGGCGCTGCGTCTGCGCGTGCATCTGCTGATGAATGCGCTACGTGAACGCGCGGTGCCGGGCGTGGAAGAGCTGTCGCCGGGCGTGCGCTCTCTGCAGGTACGCTACGACAGCCTGATTCTCAGCCAGAAACAGCTGATGCAGCTGCTGCTGGAACTGGAAGCCGGGCTCGGCGATGTCAGCCAGCTGAAAGTGCCGTCGCGCATTGTCTGGATGCCGATGGCCTTCGAAGACAGCGCCACACTCGGCGCGGTCGAACGTTATCAGGAAACCGTGCGTGCCAGCGCGCCGTGGCTGCCAAATAACGTCGATTTTATCCAGCGTATTAATGGCCTGGCGAGCCGCGAAGCGGTGCGCGACACCCTTTTTGATGCCAGCTACCTGATTCTCGGCCTCGGCGATGTCTATCTCGGCGCGCCGTGCGCGGTACCGATCGATCCACGCCATCGCCTGCTGAGCTCCAAATACAGCCCGGCGCGCACCTTTACCGCTGAAGGCACGGTTGGCATTGGCGGCATGTACATGTGCATCTACGGCATGGATTCACCCGGCGGTTATCAGCTGGTGGGCCGCACGCTACCAATCTGGAACAAGTTCCTGAAAAACGAGCAGTTTGCGGCCGACGAGCCGTGGCTGCTGCACTTCTTCGATCAGGTGCGCTTTTATCCGGTAACGGAAAACGAACTGACGCAGCTGCGCGATGACTTCCGCGAAGGCCGCGCCACGGTGCGCATCGAAGAAACGGTCTTCGACTTCGCCGCCCATCATCAATTCCTGGCGGAAAATGCCGCATCGATCAGCGATTTCCGCCAGCGTCAGTCCACCGCCTTCGAACAGGAAGTGACGCTGTGGGCGCAGGAAGAGCAGAACGCGCCGCTCACCAGCGAGGAGACGCTGGTGGTGGCCGAAGCCGACGACGATGCGCTGGCGGTGTGCGCCGATATGAACGGCAACATCTGGAAAGTGCTGGTTCAGCCGGGCGACGCGGTGGAAGCCGGTCAAACGCTGATTATCGTGGAAGCGATGAAAATGGAACTGGCGATTGTCGCGCCGCAGGCAGGCATGGTGAAACGCATTGCCTGCCAGGCTGGACGTCCGGTGAGTCCGGGCGATGCCCTGCTGTGGCTGGAATAAGGAGTCGGCATGAACACGAGCCCTCGTAGCAAAGGTCGTCCGGAAGCGCTGGCCGAGAAGGTTTATCAGGCGCTGAAACAGGACATTTTTGAGTTCCGACTGATGCCGGGCGATCGCTTCAGCGAAAACGAAATCGCCGATCGGCTGGAAGTGAGCCGCACGCCGGTGCGTCAGGCGCTGTTCTGGCTGGAGCGCGAGGGCTACGTCGAAGTGTGGTTCCGCAGCGGCTGGCAGGTGAAGCCGTTTGACTTTGAATATTTCGAAGAGCTGTACGACTTTCGCACCGTGCTGGAGTGCGAAGCGGTGCGCCGCTTGTGCGCACTGCCCGCACCGCAGTGCATCGACATGCTCACCGCGCTGAAAAGCTTCTGGATGGATGCACCGCCGCTGGCCGATGGCAAAGCGGTTTCGGCGCAGGATGAAGCCTTTCACATGGCGCTGGTGGCCGCCGCTGGCAATCAGGAGATGGCGCGCATCCACGCCGAACTGACCGAAAAAATCCGCATCATTCGCCGTCTCGATTTTACCCGAGACGACCGAATGGAGGCGACATACCGCGAGCACGCTCAGATTTTACGGGCGATTTTCCAGCAACAAACCGAGGAGGCGCAGCGCATTTTAACCGACCACATCGCCGTCAGTAAGGCAGAGGTCAGAAAGATCACATTGCATATGTTACAGCAGGCTCGACTTCAACCCATTGAATAACAATACAAACATCGTGAGGGGTTTACTGATGAAAAGACGTTCGTTGCTCAAGGCTTTCGCGCTCTCTGCCTCTGTGGCCAGCATGGGCTTTGCCTTTGCGGCGCAGGCTGCTGACACCATCAAGGTCGGTATTATGTCCTCGCTCTCCGGCACCATGGCGATCTCCGAAACGCCGCTGAAGGATGTGGCGCTGATGACTATCGATGAGATCAACGCCAAAGGCGGCGTGCTGGGCAAAAAGCTGGAACCGGTGGTGGTCGATCCGGCCTCCAACTGGCCGCTTTTCGCTGAGAAAGCGCGCCAGCTGCTGACCCAGGACAAAGTGGCGGCGGTGTTTGGCTGCTGGACTTCGGTATCGCGTAAATCGGTGCTACCGGTGTTTGAGGAGCTGAACGGCCTGCTGTTCTATCCGGTGCAGTACGAAGGCGAAGAGATGTCACCGAACGTGTTTTACACCGGCGCCGCGCCGAACCAGCAGGCGATTCCGGCGGTGGAATACCTGATGAGTGAAGATGGCGGCAGCGCGAAACGCTTCTTCCTGCTGGGCACCGACTACGTCTACCCGCGCACCACCAACAAGATTCTGCGCGCCTTCCTGCACACCAAAGGGGTACAGGATAAAGATATCGAAGAGGTCTATACGCCGTTTGGTTACAGCGATTATCAGACCATCGTCTCCAACATTAAGAAGTTCTCTGCCGGTGGCAAAACTGCGGTGATCTCCACCATCAACGGCGACTCCAACGTGCCATTCTACAAAGAGCTGGCCAATCAGGGCATCAAAGCCACGGATATCCCGGTGATCGCCTTCTCGGTCGGCGAGGAAGAGTTGCGCGGCATTGATACCAAACCGCTGGTCGGACAGTTAGCGGCGTGGAACTACTTCGAGTCGGTGGATAACCCAACTAACCAGAAGTTCGTCGCGGATTACCGCGCCTACGCCAAGGCGCATAACCTGCCGAACGCCAACACCGTGGTGACCAACGACCCGATGGAAGCGACCTACGTTGGCCTGCACATGTGGGCGCAGGCGGTAGAGAAAGCGGGCACCACCGATGTGGATAAAGTGCGCGCGGCGATGGCGGGACAGACCTTTAAAGCCCCGGACGGTTTCACCCTGACCATGGATAAAACCAACCATCACCTGCATAAGCCAGTGATGATTGGTGAAGTGGAAGAGAACGGTCAGTTCAACGTGGTGTGGCAGACCGAGCAACCGGTACGCGCCCAGCCGTGGAGCCCGTACATTGCGGGTAATGATAAGAAGCCGGACCATCCGGTGAAATCAACGCAGTAGGGGTTGTGCTGGCTGTCCCCCTCCTCGGTCCTCCCCCATGAATGGGGGAGGAAGACGTTGCCCAATGCCAGCAATGAACATGCATGTGGCAGCGTCTCCTTCCCCCATTTATGGGGGAAGGCCGGGATGGGGGACAGCCACACCAATCCAAACCAAAACAACTTCTCACCATCAGGGCCAGAACCATGACAATCCGCCGTTATCTCTGCTGTCTGCTGTTACTGCTGCCCTGGCTCGCCCAGGCGGGCGATGGCGCAGACTTCGCGGCCGCCAGCCGCGCGCAACAAGCCACGCTGCTCCAGCAGTGGGCCGCCGCACCGCAGGCCAGTCGCTTGCCGCTGCTGCAGGCGCTGCGCAATGAAACCGTGGTCATCGACCAAAAACAGCAGCCGTTCAGCAAACAAGGCGAAGCGTTGCAGCCGCTCGACAGCGCGCAACAGCCCGACGGCGACACCAAAAAGCTGTTCATGAACAACCGCCTGCGCGTATTGATTGCCAGCGCCCTCGCCGCCCATCAGCTGGTGAGCGATGATGCCGCGATCCGTTTACATGCCGCACAACAACTACAAAACGATGGCGTCGCCGATATGCTGCCGCTGATTGAGCAGCGTCTCGCGCTGGAAAAAGACACGAAAGTGCACGACGTACTGCTGATGGCAGCGGCCAACCTGCAGCTCGCCAGCCCGGATGCCGCGCTGCGCCTGAAGGCTGTCAAACTGCTCGGCGAATCCAGCGATCCCAACATGCAGGCCAGCCTCACGCGCTTAACCCAGGCCAGCAATGAACCCGATACCAGCGTGCGTGATGCCGCCGCCGCCAGCCTGAAGCAGATTAAACAGCGCCTGATGTGGGGCGATCTGCTCGGTCAGGCGTTTACCGGCCTGTCGCTCGGTTCGATTCTGCTGCTGGCCGCGCTCGGTCTGGCGATCACCTACGGCCTGCTGGGCGTAATCAACATGGCGCACGGCGAAATGCTGATGCTGGGTGCCTACGCCACTTGGTTTGTGCAAAGCCTGTTCCAGCAGTTCGCACCGCAGTGGCTGGCCTGGTATCCGCTGCTGGCGCTGCCGGTGGCCTTTCTGGTCACCGCCTGCATGGGCATGCTGCTGGAGCGCACCATCATCCGCCATCTGTACGGACGTCCACTGGAAACGCTGCTCGCCACCTGGGGTATCAGCCTGATGCTGATTCAACTGGTGCGCATGCTGTTTGGCGCGCAGAACCTGGAAGTGGCGAACCCAGGCTGGCTCTCCGGCGGGCTGCAGCTATTACCGAATCTGGTGCTGCCGTACAACCGTATCGCGGTGATCCTGTTCGTGTTTGCCGTGCTGGCCCTCACCTGGCTGCTGCTGAATAAAACCCGTCTCGGCCTGAGCGTGCGCGCCGTGACGCAGAACCGCGCAATGGCCGACTGCTGCGGCGTGCCGACCGGACGTATCGATATGCTGGCGTTTGGCCTCGGTTCTGGCATCGCCGGACTCGGCGGCGTGGCGCTGTCGCAGCTCGGCAACGTCGGGCCGGAGCTCGGTCAGGGCTACATCATCGACTCCTTCCTCGTGGTGGTGCTGGGTGGCGTCGGCCAACTGGCGGGCACCGTGGTCGCGGCCTTTGGTCTTGGCATTCTTAACAAAGTGCTGGAGCCGCAGATTGGCGCGGTGCTGGGAAAAATCCTCATTCTCGTGCTGATCGTGCTGTTTATCCAGAAACGTCCGCAGGGCCTGTTTGCCTTCAAAGGGAGGGTGATTGACTGATGAGCCAGCCAATGACGTTAACTATTGCGCGCAAAGCGCCACGCCTGACGCTCAGCCTCGGCGTGGTGATCGCTGTGCTGCTGCTGGCGCTGCCGTTCTGCGCCCTGCTGCCCGCCACCCATCCGCTGGCGATCTCCACCTACACGCTAACGCTGGTCGGCAAGATTCTCTGTTACGCCGTGGTCGCGGTGGCGCTCGATTTGGTGTGGGGTTACGCCGGGCTACTGTCGCTCGGTCACGGCCTGTTCTTCGCGCTTGGCGGCTATGCGATGGGCATGTATTTGATGCGCCAGGCTTCCGGCGACGGCCTGCCCGCGTTCATGTCTTTTCTTTCATGGAGTGAGCTGCCGTGGTTTTGGGCGGGCACGCAACATTTTGCCTGGGCGCTGTGCCTGATCATGCTGGTGCCGGGTTTACTGGCGCTGGTGTTTGGCTTCTTCGCCTTCCGCTCGAAAATCAAAGGCGTTTACTTCTCAATCATGACGCAGGCGCTGACCTACGCTGGCATGCTGCTGTTTTTCCGCAACGAAACCGGCTTCGGCGGTAATAACGGCTTTACCGGCTTCACCACATTGCTCGGCTTTAACGTCACCGCTACCGGCACGCGTATTGGACTGTTTGTCGCCACGGTGCTGCTGCTGCTGGTCAGCCTCGGCATTGGCTTCGCGCTGGCACGCAGCAAGTTTGGCCGCGTGTTGACCGCGGTGCGCGATGCGGAGAACCGCCTGATGTTCATCGGATACGATCCCAAAGGCTTCAAGCTGTTTGTCTGGACGCTGTCGGCGGTGCTGTGCGGGCTGGCGGGCGCGCTCTACGTGCCGCAGGTTGGCATTATCAACCCCAGCGAAATGTCGCCAACCAACTCGATTGAAGCGGCGATATGGGTGGCGCTGGGCGGACGCGGCACGCTGATTGGTCCGCTGCTTGGCGCGGCCATCGTTAACGGAGCCAAAAGCTGGTTCACCGTCGCCTTCCCGGAATATTGGCTGTTCTTCCTTGGCCTGATGTTTATCCTGGTCACGCTGTTCCTGCCGCGTGGTGTGATTGGCCTGCTGCGCCGGAGGCGTGATGACTGAACACCTGTTTACCCAACCTCATCCCTCGGATCGCTATCGTGAACAAAGCGATCCGGTATTGCAGCTGGAGAAGATCAACGTGTCGTTCGACGGCTTTCGCGCGCTCACCGATCTCTCACTGAAGATCGGCGTGGGCGAACTGCGCTGTGTGATCGGCCCCAACGGCGCGGGAAAAACCACGCTGATGGATGTGATCACCGGTAAAACCCGGCCGGATAATGGCCAGGTGATCTACGACCAGGATACCGCTCTCAGCAAAATGTCGCCGGTGGAGATCGCGCGCGCCGGTATTGGGCGCAAGTTCCAGAAACCCACGGTATTCGAAGCGCTAACGGTATTTGAGAATCTGGAAATCGCGCTGAAAAACGACAAATCGGTGTGGGCCAGCCTGCGCGCGCGGCTTAACGGCGAGCAGCGGGATCGCATTGATGAGGTACTAAAACTGCTGCGGCTGGGTGCCGAACGTCAGCGCAAAGCCGGTTTGCTGTCGCACGGCCAGAAGCAGTTTCTGGAAATCGGCATGCTGTTGGTGCAGGACCCGCATCTGCTGCTGCTGGATGAACCGGCAGCCGGCATGACCGATGCCGAAACCGAATACACCGCCGAGCTGTTTCGCAGCCTCGCCGGCAAGCATTCGCTGATGGTGGTCGAGCACGACATGGGCTTTGTTGAAACCATTGCCGATCACGTCACCGTGCTGCATCAGGGCCAGGTTTTGGCCGAGGGATCGTTACGCGAAGTGCAGGCGGACGATCGGGTTATCGACGTTTATCTGGGGCGTTAACATGCTGCAAGTCGCGGAACTGAATCAATATTACGGCGGCAGTCACATCCTGCGCGGCCTGTCGTTTGAAGCGAAACCGGGCGAAATTACCTGCCTGCTGGGACGTAACGGCGTGGGTAAAACCACGCTGTTGAAGTGTTTGATGGGGCTGATTCCGGCTAAATCCGGCGAAATTCGCTGGCAGGATAATGTGATCAACAGCCGCAAGCCGCATCAGCGCGTGCAGGCCGGTATCGCTTATGTGCCGCAGGGGCGCGAAATCTTCCCGCGTCTGACGGTGGAAGAGAATCTGCTGATGGGACTGGCGCGTTTTTCCGGCGCACAGGCCAAAGCGGTGCCGGAGGAGATCTATCAACTGTTTCCGGTGCTGCGTGAGATGAAAGCGCGCCGCGGCGGCGACCTGTCGGGCGGACAACAGCAGCAATTAGCGATTGGCCGCGCCCTCGCCTGTTCACCAAAGCTATTGATCCTCGATGAGCCAACCGAAGGGATCCAGCCGTCGGTGATCAAGGAGATCGGGGCGGTGATCCGCCAGTTGGCGCAGCGCGGTGATATGGCGATCCTGCTCGTCGAGCAGTTTTACGATTTCGCCGCCGAACTGGCCGACAGCTATCTGGTGATGTCACGCGGCGAGATCGTGCAGCGCGGCGCCGGATCCGCCATGGAAGCCGAGGGCGTACGTGGATTAGTGGCGATTTAGTTGAGCTTGATAATTCAAAAGAGCGGCCTAACGGCCGCGTCTACAAGCAGGAGGCACGTCGTTTAGAGCATTTTAAATATTTTATTTAATTTTCAAATTCAAAATCTGCCATGTCAACTTTACTGCTCACTGACACTATTTTTCCACTCCATCCAAAGGTGATATGCCCATTAGCTGATATATTAATTGAGCGGATGCTTCCTACACCTTCAATGAGAGGTTCCAACGTTTTAAGTTTATTTAAAACTTGTTTTTCGTTGCCGGTAATCTCACTGGTTAAATAATATCGATAAATAACTGGAACAGTGGCACCGCCAGCACTGTATTCAGTCATATATAGCCAGGAAGATTGATTGATTTTTTGACTACGCTTCAACACATCATTATCACGTGAGCTTTCATTACCGATGACTAAAAAACCAATAATAATCAGCAAAAGAAGAGTCAGTATCAAATGAAATCGCTTAATAACCGTGCTGTTTAGCATACTCAATTCCTTCGCGTATATTGCGTTGGTCTGTGGGATCATCTCCATAGGGAGGAACATCATACCACTTTCCCCAGCGAGGTTTTGATGTGCCAGCGAGTGTTTGAGCAAATCCCGCGCCCATCAGCAAAATGTCATCGGGTATGCCAGCCGCTCTGCCTGTAGCGCCAAAATTGAAGTTTCCAAAAGCAGCCCAATTGAAGTCGAATTGTTTGTAATCCCAAGAGCCGCGATTGCGTACTTTTTGATAAAACCAGTAATAGGTTGCCGGTGTCGCCATACCTCTCGACATACCATTACATCTGGCTTCACGCATATTATTCTGAATAATTAATGCACCAGGTCCTATCGGTACAGATGCCATAATCTTTCCCTGAACTTAAATTTAAATCAGTTAACTATAATGCACATCCTCTTATTTAATAATTTGATCTAAATCATTAGGTCATTGCAATTAACCGAGGGGAGATAGGGGTATATTTGATATTTTTTAAATGATTTTTAATATCAACATCCGCTGTTGATATTGATTTTAAAATGGCGATCCAAAGACCGCCATTGATTACAAAATCCCGGTCTCTACGCTGAAGTGACGCTGCTCGCCGGGGGCCAGCTCAATCAGCGTGCTGGCGCGCTGTGCGGCTTTGAAACCCTCCGGGCGGCAGGTTGACGGCAGCACATAGGCGGCGACCTGCTGATCGCGGTTATGCAGCATCCAGCGCGTGGCGTGCGGGAACTGTTGGCTGGAGAAGCGCGTCATCAGGGCAAACCCTTGCGGTGAGTGCAGCTCGAACTGCATCTCATCGCCGTACTGCTGGAGATCGTCGGCGAAAAACACGATCTCCGGATCGCACATCTGCGGCTGATCCAGCTGCTGAAACGCCTGCGGATCGCGCGCCAGTTGATCGGTGTATGCGCGCCACTGCGGGGTAGGTTTGACGTGCGCCGGGATCGAACTGCGCAGCTGGAACGCATCGGTCGGAATCGACTGCTGGAAACGCCCTTGATCCAGCCAGGCGCTGTTCAGATGACACATATACTGCAGCGGCATCGGCGCGCCTGCCAGGTTAGTGACGTTCATCTCAATGTGCAGGCGCGCAGCATTGGCCTCAAGGCGCACCGCCGGTGCCGCAAGATAGTGATGGCCAAAGCCCTTCACATACTCGGTTTCGCCCTCCAGCGACAGGCGATCGTCCTCCAGCACGATCCATGCGCTGTCCATGCGCGCGCAGGCCATTTCGCCATGCAGCGGATGATCGTCATCCTCTGCCGGACAGCCGTTGGCCAGCAGCCCGGAGTGGAAAGCGAAACAGCCGTAGGTATCAATGATCGAACTGCCGGGCAGCGGCTGCTTAAAGCTGTGGCCCATGGTCAGCGAATGGCCGTCAAAGTTGGCGTCCCACACCATCTGACCGTAAAACGGCAGTACGATCACCGTGCCGCGTGGATTGCTGATGCGCACCGCTTCCACGCCTGCGGGATAGCGAAACAGCTCGACGTGGAACGTCTCGTTGCGCAGCAGCGTGGCTGGCGTTTCATGAAACTGCTCACGACGTAACGGTAAACGGGTTTTCATGGCATCTCCTCAACTAAACGACCGGCTGCTTCTGCCTGTTTTTTATGACGCAGCTCGCCCCAGAAGAAGTAACCCACCCAGGCGAAGCACAGCAGCGAAACGCCGAACGCCAGCTGCATCGATCCCAGATGATCGGAGACGAAGCCCTGAATCGCAGGAATAAAGGCAGCACCGACAATCGACATCACGATAAACGCGCCCGCCACTTCGGTGTATTTGTTATCGACGGTAGCCAGCGTTCCAGCGTAGATCGTCGCCCAGCACGGACCAAACAGCGCACTGACCAGGATGGCGGCATAGACAGCGGTAAAGTTTGGCACAAACATCACATACGCCAGCGCCAGAACACCCAGCAGCGAGTAGGCAATCAACACTTTTTCCGCACGGAAGCGCGTCATCAGGACGTTGGCGATAAATTTACCGATAAAGAAGCCGATGAAGCTGTAAATCATAAAGTTAGAGGCATGGCGCTCATTGACCGCGCCGAGCGTCAGCGCCAGACGAATGGTGAACGACCATACCGCCACCTGCATGCCAACATACAAGAACTGCGCCAGAATCCCGCGTTTGAAGTGACGATTCGCCGCCAGGTAGCGGAAAGTCTCGCCGAGCGACGGCAACGATTTTTCACTGCTTTCCGGTTTGCAGCGCGGATAGCGGGTGAAAAGGAACAGCAGCATCACTACCACCAGCACCATCACCAGATATTTGTAGGGTTCCAGCGTATGCTCCAGCATGGTGAGACGGAACGCATGCGCCTGTTCCGCATTCATGCCGGCCAGCTGACTTTCCAGACTGTCGCCCTCCTGAAACACCAGATATTTGCCCAGCACGATGCCCATCAGTGCGCCCACCGGATAGAAGGTCTGGCTGATATTCAGGCGCAGCGTGGCGTGATCGCGATGACCAATCATCGAGCTGTAGGTGTTGGCGGCGGTTTCGAGGAAGCTCAAACCGATGGCGATGGCGAAAATCGCCGCCAGGAACATGGTGTAGGTTGCCATGTGCGACGCGGGATAGAACAGCACGCAGCCCACGATATACAGCGCCAGTCCCAATAAAATCGCCAGTTTATAGGTGGCTTTGCGGATCACCAGCGAGGCCGGAATAGCGATCAGGAAATAGCCGCCATAGAACGCGCTCTGCACCAGCGCGCTGGCGAAATCGCTTAACGCGAACACGCTTTTGAACTGGGTGATCAGGATGTCGTTCAGACTCGCCGCACAGCCCCACAACGGGAACAGGCACGAGAGCAAAATGAACTGGAACAGCGGCGTTTTATTCAGATAGCCATCAGATTGCTGAACAATGTTCGGTTGCATAACTCGACCTCAGTGAACGTTGAGAAAACGCTGGAAGGTTTCCGCGTCGGGATAGGAGCGCTGCGTGCCGCGACCGGTCACGCTGTAGGCGGCGTAAGCCGAGGCTTGCGCCATCGCGGCCGGGATATCGCCGCTTTTCACCAGCTCGTGGGCGAAGCAGCCAATAAAGGCATCGCCCGCGCCGCTGGTGTCCACCGCTTTTACCGCGGTGGGGGCAACCTGATGCACGCTGTCGCCAGACATCCACAGCGAACCGCGCCCGCCCAGCGTGATGATCAGGTTTTTTAGCCCGCGTTTGAGCAGCGATTGCCCCGCCAGCTTCACCTCTTCATCCGTGGTGACCGGCATGCCGGTGAGGATCTCCAGCTCGGTTTCATTCGGCATGAAAAAGTCGCATTTGCAGGCGTAGTCGATATTGAGATCCGCCACCGCCGGTGCCGGATTGAGGATCACTTTGATGTCATGCTGACGGGCAAAATCAATGGCGTAATAAACGGTCTCCAGCGGGATCTCCAGCTGCAGGATGATCAACTGGCAGCTTTTCAACGCGTCAGCGGCGGCATCGATATCGGCTGGCTTCAACTGTTGGTTGGCACCTTTAATAATCAGAATGCGGTTCTGCGACTCATCGTCGACGAAGATCGGTGCCACGCCGCTGGAGGTGCCTGGCGCGGTGGTGACGAAGCGGGTATCAACGCCTTGCTGCTGCAGATTGGCCACGGTATTCGGCGCGAACAGATCGTCGCCGACTTTACTCACCATCATCACGCTGCCGCCCATCTTCGCTGCTGCCACAGCCTGATTGGCACCTTTACCCCCGCAGCCGATGGCAAAATCGGGTGCTTCCAGCGTTTCGCCCGCTTTAGGCAGCTGATTGGTATAGGTAATGAGGTCCACCATATTTGACCCAATAACCGCAATATCCATTGTTTTCTCCCGGTGAATTTTTAACTTGATAATGTTATTAAAATAACAATATCAGGTTAATAAAGTTAATTGTGTGATAAATTTCACACCTCGACATCCTAATAAAAAGCCGATAAACAGCCATTAATTGGTAGAAATGAATGTTATTATTCTAACAATTGAACAACATTGAGAATCAGAGCGAAGCGGCTTGAGAGCAACACGTTGGCGGCATTGCATGAGGTTTGCGGGCCGATCTCATTACAGGTAAGATTGAAAACTGGCCTGCTGGATACGTCGCAAATCATTAAAATATGTGAGATTTATCGTGATTTTTGACCAGGCCACTTCGACTTCAGGATTAATTACGCAGAGATGATCATGGAAACCCGGCGCGACGAACGTATTCACAAGTTGGCTCAGGCGCTGAAACGCACCGATAAACTGCACCTGAAAGACGCGGCGCAGCTGCTGGGTGTGTCGGAAATGACCATTCGCCGCGATCTCACCGAACCGGCTTCAACCGTGGTGCTGCTGGGCGGCTATATCGTCAGCGATCCGAAAAGCCACGCCGGACACTACTTCATCTCCGATCAGCACGGTCAAAACGCCGCACGCAAACAGCGCCTGGCGCAGGCTGCTGCGGATCTGATCAGTGAAAATGACACGGTATTTTTTGATTGCGGCACCACGCTGCCGTACATCGTAGATGCGATTCCTGACACCTTGCCGTTCACCGCCATCTGCTGCGCGATGAACACTTTCCTGGCGTTGAAAGAGAAACCGGCCTGCAACGTGATCCTGAGCGGCGGTGAGTTCCACGCCGATAACGCGCTGTTCACGCCGATTGGCGCGCATTCGATCCTCGACGATCTCTGCCCGACGCTGGCGTTTATTTCGGCGGCAGGTATCGATCAGGAACAGGGCGCCACCTGCTACAACATTAACGAGCTGGCGATGAAGCACCACGCGATGCTGCGCGCACGTCAGCGCGTGCTGGTGGCGGACAGCAGTAAATTTGGCAAAGTGCTGCCCGCGCGTATCAGTGAATTGCGCCGTTTTGATTTGCTGGTCAGCGATAGCGCACCGGAACCGGCGCTGAAGAGCTGGCTGGCACAACAGAATATTCCGCTGCGATTGCCTAAAGCTTAGAATTCCTCTGTTTCTATTACCGGGAAACAAAACCAGACCCTAAATACTTCGTGTTGCAGGAAGGCGGCAAGTGGGTTCATCCCCAGGAGCATACATTAGTATGTGACTGGGGTGGACACACGCAGCCAACGCACCTGCAGCGCGAAGTATGACGGGTATGAATAAAGGGTGAAAACAGCTAAACTTCTGTACCTAAAGTTCATAACTCACAGACCAAAAGGCTCAATACAACGTGGCTCAATTCGTCTATAGCATGCATCGCGTCGGCAAGGTCGTTCCGCCGAAGCGTCACATCCTGAAGAATATTTCTCTTAGCTTCTTCCCTGGAGCAAAAATCGGTGTACTCGGCCTGAACGGCTCGGGTAAATCGACGCTGCTGCGCATCATGGCCGGTATCGATACCGATATCGAAGGGGAAGCACGCCCACAGCCGGGCATCAATGTGGGTTATCTGCCGCAGGAACCGCAGTTGAACCCGGAGCACACCGTGCGTGAATCCGTTGAAGAAGCGGTTTCAGAAGTGGTGGGCGCGCTGAAGCGCCTCGACGAAGTGTATGCGCTGTATGCCGATCCCGATGCGGATTTCGACAAGCTGGCCGCTGAACAGGGCCGTCTGGAAGAAGTGATCCAGGCGCACGATGGTCACAACCTCGATACCCAGCTGGACCGTGCCGCCGACGCGATGCGTCTGCCAGACTGGGACGCCAAAATCGCTACCCTTTCCGGTGGTGAGCGCCGCCGCGTTGCGCTGTGCCGTCTGCTGCTGGAAAAGCCAGACATGCTGCTGCTCGATGAACCGACCAACCACCTGGATGCCGAATCCGTGGCGTGGCTCGAGCGCTTCCTGCACGACTTCGAAGGCACCGTTGTGGCGATCACGCATGACCGTTACTTCCTGGATAACGTGGCTGGCTGGATTCTGGAACTGGACCGCGGTGAAGGTATTCCGTGGGAAGGTAACTACTCTTCCTGGCTGGAGCAAAAAGATCAGCGTCTGGCGCAGGAAGCTTCTTCTGAAGCGGCGCGTCGCAAATCTATCGAGAAAGAGCTGGAGTGGGTGCGTCAAGGCGCGAAAGGCCGTCAGTCGAAGGGCAAAGCCCGTCTGGCACGCTTTGAAGAGTTGAACAACACCGATTACCAGAAGCGTAACGAAACCAACGAACTCTTCATTCCACCTGGCGCTCGCCTCGGCGACAAAGTGCTGGAAGTGACCAACCTGAAGAAATCGTATGGCGATCGCGTGCTGATCGACGATCTGACCTTCTCTGTACCGAAAGGTGCAATTGTTGGCATCATCGGTCCGAACGGCGCGGGTAAATCTACGCTGTTCCGCATGATGTCAGGTCAGGAGCAACCGGATTCCGGCACCATCGAGCTGGGCGAAACCGTCAAGCTGGCGTCAGTTGATCAGTTCCGTGACGCGATGGACAATTCCAAAACCGTGTTTGAAGAAGTGTCTGGCGGTCAGGACATTATGCGCGTTGGCAACACCGAGATGCCAAGCCGTGCTTACGTCGGTCGCTTCAACTTTAAAGGCACCGATCAGGGCAAACGCGTGGGCGAGTTGTCAGGTGGTGAGCGCGGTCGTCTGCACCTTGCCAAGCTGCTGCAAGTCGGCGGTAACCTGCTGCTGCTCGATGAACCTACCAACGACCTCGACATCGAAACTCTGCGCGCGCTGGAAAACGCCCTGCTGGAATTCCCAGGCTGTGCCATGGTGATCTCGCATGACCGTTGGTTCCTGGACCGTATCGCCACCCACATCATCGATTATCAGGATGAAGGCAAGGTGGAGTTCTTCGAAGGTAACTTTACCGAGTACGAAGAGTACAAGAAACGCACCCTCGGCGCCGATGCGCTCGAGCCGAAGCGTATCAAGTACAAGCGTATGACGAAGTAAGCCTGTTGCTGTGAAAAAGGCGCCATTAGGCGCCTTTTTTTATGGCTGAATCAGCTGCCCAGCATCTGCTTTACTAACTCGACGCAACGCAGGAAGCGCGTGTCATAGTCATCTTCTTTAACGTGCACAAACTCGATATTGTTTTCACGCAGCATGGTGATCAGCAGGGTCTGGAACTCGCGACGATCCATTGAGCTGCCGAGGCTGCGCAATCCATCCGCCACCCAGGGCACGTTGTTTTCCAGTAAAATCACCAGGTCGAAACGGTACTCATCAATCAACGCCTGCACAAACGGATGCTCGCGACCTTCGTACTTGAGGCAAAACGCCTGCGTAGTGATGAAATCGGTATCGATAAAGGCGACTTTACTGGCGTACTTCACTGCGAAGTCGATGTACTGGGCCTGACCGAGCGCGATTTTGTCGTAATCGGAATATTGCAGCGCCATTTCGTCGCCACCGAGGTGTGAGAAGACATAATCACGGCCATATTCCCATGCGCTGGTGGTGTTGAAGATGTTCGCCAGCTTGTTCACCAGCGTTGATTTGCCGCTCGACTCGCCGCCCAGCACCGCCACGGTGCGCACGAAGAATGGCTTCACTTCGGTCGGGATGTATTCCCAGTAGCGGAACGGATCCTGACGAATCTGCCCGCCGCTGATGTTCATAAAGGATCGATTGGGATCGATCACCACCGCCGGAATGCCGAGGTGCTGCTCATACATCGCGGCATCCGGCTCTTCACTGGTGTAGACACAATTCGGCTCAATGCCCTGCTCAGCCAGAAAGGTTTTGACGCCGCCGCTCCACACATCCCAGCCGTGCGGATAAGGTTCAATGCCCTCTTCATCAAACGAATGGATGCGGATATTTTTCTGGTATTTGAAGGTTTGCAGCAACCAGCGTAGTCGATCGCTGATGGTCGGCTGCTGCGACATGGCGCTGTTTTCAAACAGTTCACGATCGCGCGGCTCGTCGTGGCCCATGATGATATGCAGCTCATCCACCTGACTGCAGGCGCGCTGGATTAAATAGATGTGGCCGGTATGCAGCGGATAAAATTTCCCGAACACCACGCCAACGGTTTTATCGCGGCGCGGAAACTCCAGGCCAAGAAAACGGTGCAGCGCTTCCAGCTTCTGCGCGCTCGGGCTTTTAATTTTGGCGTTGAGCAGCTGGCTTAAGTAGCCTTTGGTCATTCCGCTGGCGTCGGCAACCTGCTGCAGCGTGTGGCCTTGCTGGCGAATGGCTGTTTTCAGGTAGTCAAACGATGACATTTAGTGCCTCCTGCGTGGAATAAAGGGCGGTGCGGCCTTTAAGACGGTGCGCATAAATGCGCACCCTACAAACGTAGGGTCGGCATTCATGCCGACCGGTAAAACTTACAACTCATCCAGAATCGCTAACGCATCCGCCAGCTTCTTCGCGCTGTACACCTTCATCCCTTCGACCGGTTTCTTCGGTGCATTACCGGCCGGGACGATGGCGCGCTTAAAGCCGTGTTTCGCCGCTTCGGAAATGCGCTCCTGGCCGCTCGGCACCGGGCGAATTTCGCCGGCAAGGCCCACTTCACCAAAGATCACCAGATCCTGCGGCAGCGGACGATCGCGGAAGCTCGATACCATCGCCATCAGCAGCGCCAAATCGACGCTGGTTTCGGTGACTTTTACGCCGCCGACCACGTTAACGAACACATCCTGATCCGCCATCTGCAAGCCACCGTGGCGATGCAGTACCGCTAACAGGATTGCCAGGCGATTCTGCTCCAGACCCACCGCGACGCGGCGTGGGTTGCCCATCATCGAATGGTCCACCAGCGCCTGAATCTCGACCAGCAGCGGACGCGTACCTTCCCACAGCACCATCACCGAACTGCCCGAGGTGATCTCATCACCGCGTGACAGGAAGATGGCCGACGGATTGCTGACTTCGCGCATGCCTTGTTCGGTCATGGCGAACACGCCCAGCTCATTCACCGCGCCAAAGCGGTTTTTATGGCTGCGTAAGGTGCGGAAACGGGAATCAGCGTCGCCATCCAGCATCACCGAACAGTCGATACAGTGTTCCAGCACTTTCGGGCCGGCCAGCGAACCGTCTTTGGTGACGTGACCGACCATGATGATCGCCACGCCGCGCGTTTTGGCGAAGCGTGTCAGGTAGGCGGCCGTTTCACGCACCTGCGCTACGCTGCCCGGCGAGGATTGGATCTCCGCCATGTGCATTACCTGAATCGAGTCGATCACCATCAATTTCGGCTGCTCCTGCTCGGCGATCAGGCAGATCTGCTCGATGCTGGTTTCCGACAACATATTGAGGTTTTCGGTCGGTAATCCCAGACGATGGGCGCGCATCGCCACCTGTTGCAGTGACTCTTCGCCGGTGACATACAGAGTTTTCATCCCTTCTGCCAGCTTGCACATCACCTGCAGCAGCAGCGTCGATTTACCGGCACCCGGATTACCACCAATTAAGATGGCGCTGCCCGGCACCACGCCGCCGCCCAATACGCGATCGAACTCTTTGAAACTGGTTGAGAAACGCGGCAGGGCTTCGAGGCTGATCTCCGACAGCTTCTGCACGCGGCTAACGCCCGCGTTGCCGCCGGCATAACCGCTCAGGCGCTCATTACGCGCCGCCGCAGGCGAGGCGGCAATGCGCACCTCGGTGATGGTGTTCCACGCATGGCAGGCGCTGCATTGCCCCTGCCAGCGCGGATAATCAGCGCCGCATTCGTTACAAACGAAGGCGCGTTTTGCCGCTTTGGCCAAATCAAATCCTCAGTTAACGCTCTTCGTGAATCAGGCTGCCGGTCAGGATGCAGAACACACCCATCAGGTCAGCATGACGGATGATGATTTCCGTCTGCTCATTCACTTTAGGTTTAGCATGATAGGCGATACCCAGCGCCGCGGTTTTAATCATCGGCAGATCGTTGGCACCATCGCCAATCGCCACGGTTTGTTCCGGAGCAATTTCAAAGCGCTGTGCCAGATCGTTCAGGGTATCGGCTTTAAATTGGGCGTCGACAATTTGTCCCAGCACCTGGCCGGTTAACTTACCGTCGCGAATTTCCAGCTCGTTGGCCACCGCCGCGGCTAAATGCAGCGTCTGGCGCAAATAGTCGGCGTAGAAGGTAAAGCCGCCCGAGGCGATCGCCACCTGCCAGCCCAGCGCCTGCAGCTTCTGCACCAGCGTGGTTAAGCCTGGCATCAGCGGCAGCGCATCGCGCACTTGCATCAGGATATTGGCATCGGCGCCCGCCAGGGTGCCGACGCGCTCGCGCAGGCTGGCTTTGAAATCCAGCTCGCCGCGCATCGCGCGCTCGGTGACTTCCGCCACCTGCTCGCCGCAGCCCGCCAGTTTGGCGATCTCATCGATGCACTCAATCTGGATCGCGGTGGAATCCATGTCCATCACCAGCAAACCTGGCGTTTTCAGATGCGGGATTTTGCCGAGCGGTGCCACATCAAAACCGGCTTCATGCGCCAGTTTGCTGGCGCGCGGCGTCAGCGAGCCTGCCAGACGTATCACCTGATACTCATCGACATTCCAGGCGCTGACGATCACCATCGCCGCCCCCAGCTTATGCTGATAATCGGTGAGTTTTTGTTTATCGAGCCCGCGCCCATACAGCAACCAGCCAGTCCGACCAGCACGGTAATCCAGCGGCATCACTTCATCACCGCTGAGGGAAAGGGGTAAACCCGGCCAAAGTGAAACATCGGCGGGCAGATCGCACCAGGTAAGACGATTTGGCATTACAGCTCCTGTAGGGACAACAAAACCACGCAAGAGGCTACCTTGTCTGCGCGGGTTCTGGCAACATAATTGCCAGCCTTTCTGCTGTTACATCACACGGGTTTCTGATGGTTAAAACCGCACTGAAATTTCGCCTGCATCGCACGGTGATTGTTCTTATCTCGCTGGCTCTGTTAGTGGTTCTGATGCAAGGCGCATCCTGGTTTAGCCTCGGCCATCAAATGGCTCGCTCTGAACAAGTGGAAGAACTGGCGCGCACGCTGACCAAACAGGTGGCGTTTAGCCTTAAACCGTTGATGGATAACAGCGACGATAACCGCACGCAGATTGCCGCCATCCTCAATCAGATGACCGACAACAGCCGCATTCTTGATGCTTCCGTCTACGCCGATGATGGCAGCCTGGTGGCGCACAGCGGCGAAAGCATTAATGTGCGCGATCGACTGTCGCTGGATGGCAAACGTGCCGGCAGCTACTTCAATCATCAAATTGTGCAGCCGCTGGAAGGCAAAGATGGCCCGCAAGGTTTCCTGCGCGTCACGCTGGATACTCACGTGCTGGTGACGGA
This sequence comes from Pantoea sp. DY-17, assembly GCF_019795975.1. Classification (NCBI taxonomy): domain Bacteria; kingdom Pseudomonadati; phylum Pseudomonadota; class Gammaproteobacteria; order Enterobacterales; family Erwiniaceae; genus Pantoea; species Pantoea sp. DY-17. Next base: position 227,233 of record NZ_JAIMIG010000003.1, read on the forward strand.
ATCGCGTCAGGTGGATAACACCACCAACATCCTGCGCCTGATGATGTTACTGGCGCTGGCCATCGGCATTATCCTGACGCGCACCCTGCTGCGCGACCGCCGCACCCGCTGGCAGCAATCGCCGTTCCTGCTTACAGCGAGCCGCACGGTGAAAGAGGATAAAGAGAAAGAGGAAGAAGCGGCGGCTGCAGCAACCACAGAGACTGAAAAAGAGCGTTAAGCCATTTTATGCATTGTTACTTCCATCGCTTCCAGTTGCTGTAATGCCTGCCCGGCAATGCTTCGGAAGTTCGCGCTAAACTCAGCATCCTCTGCAATCGCCTGCCAGTAGATTTTCGCCATAGCGCTGGCAGCGCGCCACACGGCGCCTGGCAGCGCGAAATCCAGCGTCAGTTTGACTTCATCGCGCATGTGCCCCTGAGAATTGGGCGCCAGCGCCATCGGCAGCATGTCGTAAGCCGGTGTCAGGCTGAAACGTTCTTCATCAGTAAAGAAAGACAGATTGCCCGCGTGCATGTCGCTATTGGCAATCAGTCGTCCAAACGCCCACTGCAAAGTCCCGCGTTCAACCGCTACCGCATCAACACGTTGCTGACGCTGCAACTCACGCAGCGCATCCGGCCAGTGTTGTTGATGGCCGATAAACTCTGCGCTTACCGCTTCTAATGAACTCATGCAGCGTCGACCACGTTGATGAATGCGATCAAAACGCTGCACTTCGAGGAAAAATTGTCCTTCACTATCAATCAGCTGGCTATGTGCGGCAGGCAATCCCGCCGCCAGTAAATGTTGCAACGCCAGATGCTCCGCGCGTAACAAATCACGCCAGCGCTCAGCATTATCACTTTGACGGGCGACGGTAAATTTCACCAGACAATGACGATCGCCATTCGCCGTTGCGGCATAGCACAGGAATTTCGGTTGTTCGCCGCCAGCCGATGAGCCCGGTTCATCGCCGCTCAGCGCCTGTTGTGCCATCAGCGGATAACGCGCGATTTTTTGCGCCTCGCTGATGGCTTGCGGTGCGGGCTGTTGCAGCCAACGCTGGTATGTCATGTCGCCAACAATAAAAGCGCCCGGCATATCGATGCCGCCGCTTGCCAGCGCCATCAGGCACTGCTCATCACTCCAGAGACGAATATCATCCGTCAGCCCGAGCTGTGGCGCGTATTCACGGCCCCATTGTCGGCCCAGAAAACCTTGCGGACGCATCTCCTGCAGGAACCACGGTAAGCCGTCATAAAAGCGGCCTTGATCGTGCTGGTCCAGATGCAGACAACTGCCCTGCGGCCAGGTTGGCAAAAGGATGCCAGCGGGCGATGCCTGACCTTCAGCGGAAATACGATACAGCGGGAAGCGGCTTTCACCCCGGATGGGCCGCAGCAACGCATAACGCGTCGCGCGCGCTTTGCCCCATTTGATAATCTGCGGCTGCTGACGCAGTTGGCGTGAAAGCGTGGCCTGGCTGATATGCAATCGAGCCAGCAGATCCGCCGCGCTAAGCGGTCCTTCCAGCAGCAAACTTTGTAGCTCAGCCATTGCCGCCACCTTGCCTGATGAATAGATTCATGCATAGATAATAACATAAAAAAAAGCCCGCACAGCGGGCTTCTCAGCATCATCACGATGGTAACGATGAATAGATACTTTTAACCTTCCGTCAGAATCGTTTCCAGCTCGGCCAGCGTTTTCACCTGCCAGGTTGGCGTGATGTGATCGGGTAACGGACGCGTACCGTGATCGATCCAGCAGGTCTTCAGGCCGGCATTCATGCCGCCGAGAATATCTGATTCTGGCGTATCGCCGACCATCAGCACGCGGCTGCGATCCGGGTTGCCCAGCAAGGCCAGCGTGTGATCAAAAATCGCCACGTCAGGTTTCGGTACGCCAACTTCTTCAGAAATCACCAGCGCATCAAACACATCGAGGAATCCGGTACGTTCTAGTCGCGCCTGCTGTAACGCAGTGAAACCGTTGGTGATGATAGCGATTTTCACTTTGCCTTTCAGCGTTGATAACAGATGAGCTGCGCCTTCCAGCGGCAGGCAGATATCGGCCATTGCGCTGAGGAAATCACTGTTGAGTACTTCGGGTGCGACGCTCAGCTTTTCGCCCCACAAGGTGAAGCGGCGCGTTTGCAGCTGCAGTGCGGAAATGGTGCCGTTCTGGTAATCGACCCACAGCGGCTTGTTGATCGCCTGATAATCGGTGTAATCCTGCGCAGAAAATTGCACGTCATAGCGGGCAAACATGCGCTGCAAACCAGCGTAAGCATCGAAATGGAAAAGCGTTTCGTCTGCATCAAACAGGATGCAGTCCCAATCGTTAAGCATGGTGCTCCTTAAAGCGTTAGCGCCATAATGATGGCATCTTCTCGTCCGCTGGCAGTGGGATAATAGTTGGGGCGTACGCTCACCTGATGGAAATCCAGCTGCTCATACAACGCAATCGCCGGCATATTTGAGGCGCGCACTTCCAGCCACAGCGTCATCACGTCGCGCTGCTCGAGCTCAGCAATCAGATGCTGCAACAGCTGGCGCGCCAGGCCGCGGCGCTGGAAGTCGGGATCCACCGCAATATTGAACAGCGACGCTTCATCCAGCACCACTTGGGTGATGGCAAATCCGGCCAGCTTACCTTCAACTTCAATGCGGAAATTAACGAAACGTTCGCCTTGATTGCTGCTAAACGTCTGCTCGCTCCACGGAAAAGCATGTGCGCGGCGCTCGATCGCCAGCAGCTGCGGCTGGTCTTCAGGGGTGACTAAAGAGATGGCTGTCATGGTTACACATCTGTTGCCACAGGGCGCGTTTTGCTGCGCCGCTGCTGATCAGTTCATTGAAAACGGCGGTGTTGAAGGTAATGCCGTTAAAGGGATGTTCGCTCTCAACGCCCAGCAGCCAACCGGCGCAATCGACCTGCTCCGGCAGCATTTGCAGCTGGTCTGGCGTTAACGCCATGACCTGCGCGGGTTGAATGTTCAGCGCGCGCAGCACGTCGCGAATCAGCGGTTCTTGTAGCGTGGGTGCCTGTTCGGCCACCAAAACCAAACGCGTGTCGGGCAAAAGCGTGACGGCAATTTCCCCTTGCAGCACGCGCGGACGCCGCAGCTGATACTGCGTAATCCCCATTTGCTGTAGAAGCCAGTCGCGCCTTGTGCTCATGCTATTACCCTTTATGCTGCCAGAATGCGACGCTATGCTAGCAAACCCATCGAACATGCGCCAACAAAGCACCCTACACAAAATAATTCGAGTTAGAGGAAGGCGGCAAACGAGTGAAGCCCGATGAGCTTACTTCAGGTAAGTGATTCGGGTGAGCGAGAGCAGCCAACGCACCTGTAACTTGAAGTATGACGTGTATATAATCGTCGCTCTGATTTAACAGGAGTGCTCCATGTCTGCTTTTACCCCGGCCAGCGAAGTGATTCTGCGCCACAGTGATGAATTTACTGCCCGCAACGTTCTGTTTGCTGGCGACCTGCAGGATGACCTGCCCGCCCAGCTAGAAACCGCGTCGAGCCGCGTGCATACCCAGCAATATCATCACTGGCAGAACCTTAGCCATCGCCTTGGTGAACGTGCGGTTTACAGCATGGTTGCAACCGCTGCCGATGTTGAAGGCTGCGATACGCTGGTTTATTACTGGTCGAAGAACAAACCCGAAGCGCAGTACCAGCTGCAAAACCTGCTCTCTCTGCTGCCGGTAGGCTGCGATATTTTCGTGGTGGGTGAAAACCGCAGCGGCGTGCGCAGCGCCGAAGGCATGCTGGAAGCGTGGGCGACGCTGGAGAAAGTTGATAGCGCGCGTCGTTGTGGCCTGTATCACGGTCGTCTCGATAAGCAGCCAACCTTTGATGCCAGCAGCTACGGCCATACTTATCAGCTCGAGGATCTCACCATCCATACCTTACCGGGCGTGTTCAGCCGTGATGGTCTGGATATCGGCAGCGATCTGCTGCTCTCCACGCTGACGCCGCATTTCCGTGGCAAAGTGCTGGATATCGGTTGTGGCAGCGGCGTGCTGGCAACTGTGATGGCGAAAGTGTCGCCGCGCGTGCGTCTGTGGCTGTGTGATGTGCATGCTGCTGCGATTGAAGCGAGTAAAGCCACGCTGGCCGCCAATGAACTGGAAGGTGAAGTGTTTGCCAGTAACGTTTTCTCTGACGTTACCGGCCGTTTCGATATGATCATCTCCAACCCGCCGTTCCACGATGGCCTGCAAACCAGCCTTGAAGCGGCTAACACGCTGATTCGCGGTGCGCTTAAGCATCTGAACAGCGGCGGCGAACTGCGTATCGTGGCTAACGCCTTCCTGCCGTATCCACAGATTCTGGATGAAACCTTCGGCAATCACGAAGTGCTGGCGCAAACCGGACGCTTCAAAGTCTATCGCGCCGTATATGGTCGCGGTGCCAAAACGCGTTAACAGCAGCGCGGCGGCAGAAACGTTGCTTTTTACAGCGATCGTTTTGCCGTCGCGAAATATGTGTTGACGCAATGAGTAAAATCTCTAAAATGCGCCTCCGTGGTTAGCAATACTTTAGGGTGTTGTTAGTTTGCGATGGTGGCGGAATTGGTAGACGCGCTAGCTTCAGGTGTTAGTGTCCTTACGGACGTGAGGGTTCAAGTCCCTCCCTTCGCACCAAACTAAAATCACACAGTTTATATCTGCGCACTGAGCGATGGTGGCGGAATTGGTAGACGCGCTAGCTTCAGGTGTTAGTGTTCTTACGGACGTGAGGGTTCAAGTCCCTCCCTTCGCACCAATGCGACGATATAAACAGACAACTAAGATGCGATGGTGGCGGAATTGGTAGACGCGCTAGCTTCAGGTGTTAGTGTTCTTACGGACGTGAGGGTTCAAGTCCCTCCCTTCGCACCAACAGTTGTCACTCCTTTCGAGCAGTAAATCCCCCGAAAGATTTTTCAACGAACTTCACGCTCTCAGCGTGATGTTGTCGTTTCTGCGATTTGATCAGATAACGTGGAAATTGACCGACACCGCCGCTAAGCCGCCCGCCAAAGCCAGACAAGACGGCAGCAACAGATAGTGACGCAGGCGATGGTGAAACAGCATCACCACGGTCAGCAGCAACGCCACAATCATCACTACTCGCCATTGACTGAAACTCGGTTCCCATAACGCGAAAACCGGCATCGCCGCGCAGGGTAATAACACGCCCCAGCCGCTATCCAGACGTTTACCCATTACCCAGCTCACGCCCCATAGTCCGCAGGCGGCCATTATCGCCATGATCATCGCGCAACCCTCAAATGATAAACATTCGCATTATCATATGACAATATTTCTCATCTTGCAGCGAATTTTTGTCGCAAGCCATGCCGGATGACAGAATTACTGGAAAATGTTAAATTGCCGCCGATAACAATATCGCTAACACAACAATAACGTGCTCTCTATCCGGGTAGGTAAACTATTACTTGCGGGTAGCGCTTTGATATATCAGGGCTGTCACGAGAATAATAATGAAATTACAATCTTATGATGAGTTGAAACAGAGTAAATATCGGCTGTCGCTGATGCTCTTTCTGTTTCTTAATGTCGCCGTTTCGCTTTTTTGCCTGCTGCCGATTTTAGGCAGCGATAGCCCAATACGCTCGCTGCCGGTGGACGTTGTAGCGGGCTTCAGCTCCACGCTACTGGTTATTTGCTTAATGGCGTCAAAACAAAAATTACCGCTATTAAATCCTGTGGCTTTTATTTTGGGTGCGCTGTGGGCGTGGCATATTAACCACAGATATCATCTGGTTTACTATTTTGATGGCAGCTTTTTAATTATCAGCCTGTTAAGCGTGTTCTTTATCAGTGCCATTGCGCTGAGTGACTATTTGATTGCATTCTGTTTACACATCACACCGCCGGTATTAACCGTGCTGTTATTGGATGATGGTCAGCATTTAATGATGATCTTGTTCACCATTACGCTGCCATTAATCGGCTTTTCACTGCACCATTTAATGCGTCGTCGCTTTGATACTTTTACCCGTCGGCTGGTGAGCCAGCTGTACGAGGAAAAAGAGAGCTTCAGCGATTTGAGCATGCTCGATCCGCTTACCGGCCTGTACAACCGCCGTGGATTGAAGAATCGCCTTGATACCATTATGGAAAACCACGCCGGCAGCCACTTTGTGCTGCTGCTGGATATCGACCACTTCAAAGCCTACAACGACAATTACGGCCATGCGATGGGCGATCAGGCGCTGGCGCGCGTGTCCGTGGCGATCCGCGACGCGGTTCGTTCGCGCGATGTCGTCACACGCTACGGAGGCGAAGAGTTTCTGGTGCTGATGACCAATGTGAATGCCTCAATCGCGATGAAACTGGCTGAACGCATTCGTCAGTACGTGGTGGATTTAGAAATTCCGCACCGCTTCAATGAGAAAGTCTCGACGCACGTCACCATCAGCGCTGGTATCGCGCCCATCTTTGCTGACGATTTCGACCAGGCAGTCGCCAATGCCGACCGCGCGCTGTATGTGGCGAAAAATCAGGGACGTAACACTATTCTGGCGTGGGAAGATTTGCCGAAATTGACGCAGGCGAGTAATGAACTGATATAAAGCCTTGTCATTACCCAACGCACACCTCGTCGCGGCGCAATTTATTGCGCGATAAAACGCGCCGCGACGAAATGTGCGTTAACAGTTGCATGTGCAGAAATGTTGTTCAAAATGCTGGGAACGATTATCATTTGTCTCTCGATTCCCGTTATCACTCAGGACCGGCATGGCCATCATCACGCGTCAGGATCATCGCTTCAGCGAGCATCCACTGATCTTTATGCAGAGCGATCGCAGTTTAGCGAGCGCGCTGGAAGATCTGATGCGCGATCAACGCAGCTACATGCTGGATAACCTCAAGCTTGGCCAGCCGGCACCCGCCGGGACGTTAACTTTGGCTGAATGGTCCAATCCGCTTCATTATCGCCGCCTGACACAGCGCTATAGCGATTATCTCTATCGCGATCATCCTGATGTGCACCAGGAAGCTAAGCCGCTGCAATCGCTGTGGGCGCAGTGGTATTTTGGCCTGCTGCTGCCACCGCTGATGATGGCGTTATTGCAGGAACCGCGTGCGCTGAACTGCTCGCCGCATCTGATTCACGTTGAGTTTCACGAAAACGGCCATCCGTGCGCATTCTGGCTGGATGTGCAGGAAGATGAGGATGCGCGCTACCTCAATGCCCAACAGCGTATCGATCGCCTGATTCAGCAATGCCTGATCCCGGCGGTTAACGGCATGACGCAGCACGGTGATATCAATGCGAAACTTATCTGGAACAACATGGGCTTTTCGTTTTACTGGTTCCTTGGTGAGCTGAAAAACCAGTTGCCGGAAGAGACGATTTTGCAGCTGGAACAGGCGCTATTTTTCAGCAAATCCCTGCTCGATGGCAGCGATAATCCGCTGTATCGCACCATGATCCCGCGTAATGGCGAAATGGAACGACGCAGCTGCTGCCAGCGCTATCGTATCCCCGATGTAGAACGTTGCGGTAACTGCACGTTAAAAGCGGTGTAGCACCCGCGCATTCTGTTACAGATTCTCCTTTTCTCCCGTTTACACTTTTCCAGGCTTGTGGCATTTTTTCGGCTCTGTTTTTACCGGAGATAACAATGAGCCTGGAGTCGGTACGGCACTTCTTTGCCGAACATGCACCGGATATCGACATCATCGAGATGCCGGAAAGCACCGCCACCGTTGAGCTGGCCGCACGCGTTCATGGCGTTCAGCCTGGGCAAATCGCCAAAACCCTGTCGCTGAAAGTGAAAGATGCCATCGTGCTGATCGTTACGCGCGGCGATGCGCGTCTCGACAACCGCAAGCTGAAAGCAGCGCTCGGCGCCAAGGCGCGCATGTTAAGCGTGGATGAAGTGGTGAACTGGACCGGACATCCGGTCGGCGGCGTTTGCCCGTTCGGACTGGAAAATCCGCTTACCGTCTATTGCGATGTGTCGCTGCGCAGCTTTAACGAAGTGCTGCCCGCAGCCGGATCGATTCATAGCGCGGTGCGCATTTCGCCGCAGCGCATGGCAGAACTCACCGCGGCGAAATGGGTTGACGTTTGCGAGGCGCTTTAAGACGACTCGCGCGCGGCGGCACCGGAGATTTCGATGCCGCGCGTCTCGCGACCCAAGGCCACTAACACGCAAATCAGCACCGCCACCGTTCCGGCGACAATCGCCATACCCAAACCATAATTGCCGCCGTGCGCCTCGGCGATACGCGACTGCAGCGTTGCATTCACGGAGGCGATCAAATTCCCCAACTGATAGACAAAGCCCGGCAGCACCGCGCGCGCATTGGCGGGCACCAGTTCGGTGAGATAGGTCGGCACCACGCCCCACGCGCCCTGCACCATAAACTGCATCAGGAACGCGCCGATACCGATCATCCATGAACCGCTGGAGAAGGCCCACAGCGGCAACACCGGCAGCGCGAGGAATGACGCCAGAATAATCGCGCGCTTACGGCCAATGCGCTCGGACAATGCACCAAAGGTAATGCCGCCCAGCATCGCCGCGATGTTGTAGCTGATGGCAATGATGCTGACGGTGTGCGGATCAAACTGATGCTGCACTTTCAGGAAGGTGGGATAGAGATCCTGCGTACCGTGGCTGAAGAAGTTAAAGCAGGCCATCAGCAGCACCATATAGATACAGATTTTCCAGTGCTGGCGGATAATCGGCAGCAGCGCATTGCTCTCTTTCCGCTCGCGCGCCGCCAGCCACACCGGCGATTCCGGCACTTTGAAGTAGATAAACGGCAGCAGCAGAATCGGCAACGCGCCAATCAGGAACATACCGCGCCAGCCGACCGTTTCGAATAACAAACCAAAAATCACCGACGCCAGCAGATAGCCGCACGGATAACCAGCCTGGAAGATGCCGGACATCAAGCCGCGCGATCGATCCGGAATGGTTTCCAGCGCCAGCGACGACGCCACGCCCCAAATCCCCCCCATCGCCACGCCGTAAATCACGCGGAAACCGAGGAACGCCGTGAAGGTGGGCGACCACGCCGACAGCAGCTCAAACGCCGAGAACATCACGATATTGAGCATCAAAATCGGTCGGCGGCCGTACTTCTCCGCCAGCCGACCAAACAATAGCGCGCCGATCGGACGCACGGCGAGCGTGAGCATGATGGCGAGGGAAACATCGGAGACGCTGGTATGGAAATATTGGGCAAGATCGCTGAGGACAAACACTAAGATGAAGAAGTCGAACGCATCCAGCGTCCAGCTCGCGAAACTGGCAAAAGCCACGTTGCGCTGGGTCGCAGTCCAGTTGAACATGTTGGTATCCTGTCTGATGAGCTTCCGGTTCGTTGGCCGGATTTATTGTAGAAGTTACCGCGCGAATAATTTCACGGGTTACTAATTTGTTAACTATTTGTATATAGCATGTCAGAAAGGCGGGCTGTGGCGGGAATTGTCAGCGAGTGATGCGCGGTGTAAAAAAACGTGTCATTGATGGAGGCAATATCCTGTAGCGGCGCGTTTTATCGCGCCGTTACGGCAGGTGCAGTCAACGGTTTTATAACTGATTAAATGCCTTTTCGATCATCTCAAGCAGCAGCGCATTATTAACGGTTTGAATCACATGCACCAAGGCGCCGGTCTGCGGTGGCACGCCAATATCCAGCCGCAGCGGCGTGCGATAACGCCAGCTTTTGCCGCGCGTGGCGCCAGGCCGCAGCTCAATATCCACATGATAATCCACGCCGTCGGCGACACGCTGATTCAGCAGCCACGCCACCACCAGCGCATCATGTATCCAGCAACCTGGCAGATGACGGGTGCGGATCGAATAATCGATCCACGGCCGTAACGTCTCGCGCACAAACTGCGGCAACGGATGATCGTTAGCGGTCAGCCGCGTGAGATCCTGCTGCGTCATCAGAGTTTGCGTGGTGGCGTCCATCGGTACCAGCGTGATGGCAGCACCGCTGTGCAGCACCTGATGCGCGGCTTCCGGATCGAGGCCAAAATTGGTGTCTTTGATGTAATCATCCAGCGCGAACACGCCGCCCATAATCACAATCTCTGCCACCGATTCAGCCATCTCTGGATAACGCTGCAGCGCCAGCGCCACGTTGGTCAACGGGCCAATGGCTACCAGCGTAAACTCGCCGGGATTGTCACAAATCAGTTGGCCCATTACGCCAGCCGCATCATGTCCATCCGCCGGAATACGCTGCGGTTGACGAACGCCGCGCCACAGTTCACCGAGCTTTTCATCAGCAACGTTATCAAGACGCGCACGCCACGGCGCAGGATCTTCACGCAGCGCCTGCAGCGCGCCCTGCACCACCGGAATGTTGCGTCCCAGCCGCTGCAGCAGATCTTTCGCAACCTGCGCACCCACCGCGCTCGGCGTGTTGCCGGTCACAGTGGTAATCAGTTCCAGCGAAAGTGACTTTGAGGCCAATGCTAATGCCAGCGCGAGGCCATCGTCGGTGTTGGCGCCCGCTATACCGTTTCCCGGATCACAATCAATAATCAATCTTTTCATAGTGTTATAATTTTATTCTTGTTGAGTAAGCTGGCAGCCACAGGACTCACCAATTTCTAAATGGTGAGGAAATTCCGCCAGCTTCGCGTCGCCATCCCAATTTTTGAGCATAGCAATCGCACTGCGCGCCATATCGCGCAGCGGCTGACGTACGGTGGTGAGCGTCGGCACATGAAACGCCGACTGATCGGTACCGTTAAAACACACCAGCGCGACATCCTGCGGCACGCGCAGTCCATGCTCCGACAGCGCACGAATGCAGCCAATCGCCTGACCTTCATTACTGGTAAACAGCGCGCGCGGCACACGACCGCTGGCCACCATGCGCTGCGCGGCGTCGTAACCGCCCTGCCGCGTGTAGCTGGCAGGGAATATCATTGCCTCATCGGCCAGCAACCCTTTCTGCGCCAGCGCATCGCGCCAGCCGTGAATACGGTCCTGCGCGTTAAGCATGTCCAGTGGACCGCTGATCATGCCCACCTGCTGATAACCGTGGCTGAGCAGATGCGCGGTCACCTGGCACGCCGCTTCGCGCTCATTGACGCGCAGCATGCCAACGCCTGGACGCGGCTCAATGCGATCCAGCATCACCAGCGGCGTACCGCTGGCCTGAATCACATCGATGTAGGGATGGCGATCGACGCTGTTGTAAAACAGGCCATCAACCTGACGATTTAACAGGCCCTGAATAATCTCCAGCTCGCGTTTGCGATCGTCGCCGGCATCCCCCAACAGCATGACGTGGCCGTGATTCATCGACTCCTGCAACAGCATGTGCGCCATCGAGGCAACAAAGGGATTGCCGATGTTTGGCACCACTAAACCAAAGGTTTTAGTGCTGCCCGAAGCCAGCGCGCGCGCCACCGCGTTGGGGCGATAGCCGGTCTGTTTGATCGCCTCCAGCACGCGCTGACGCGTGGCTTCTGCCACCGGACGCGGGCCGTTATTGATCACGTAACTGACCACCGCCACCGAGGTGCCGGCGATTTTTGCCACGTCCGTGCGCGTTACGTTTCCGGTTGGAGATTTCGCCATTCCTTTGCCCCTGCGTAAATGCCATTGGCCGGAATATCCGGCCAATGGGGGTTATGATTTACGCGATCCTGCTGGTCAGATGGCATCTTCCGGCAGATTGAGATCGCGTCCGCGCGTTTCCGGCGCCACGAAAGTGGTGAGAAAACCGATGCTGGCCATCGCCGTGAAGTAAACCGCGATCGGCCACCAGTGTCCGGTAAACGACAGCAGCGCCGCCGCCACTAATGGTGCGGTGCCTCCTGAAAGGATAGACCCCAGCTCTTTCGCTACCGCCATCTTGGTATAACGACGCTTCACGCCAAACATCTCGACGCCCCACGCTGCCTGCACGCCGAAAATACCCAGCGATGCCAGCGCCATGCCGACCACAATCACCGCGATGACAATCGTCGGGTCGCGGCTGTCCATCAGGCTAAAGGCGGGCCAGGCGTAGAACATCAGCAATAAGCAGAAGCAACGATAGGTTATACGGCGACCAAAGCGATCCGACAGCCAACCGGCAAACGGAATAATCACGAAGCCAAGTAACGAGGCGATGAACACCGCGGTGGTGGGCACCGACTTATCGATCATTAGCACTTTGGCGACGTAACCGACGATAAAGCCCTGCGCCAGATAAGAAGGGCCGTTTTCGCCGATGCGTAAACCCACCATGGTCCAGAAGGCCCGGGTGCGACGCCAGAAACTGCGCGTATCAACTTCTGCTTTCACCTGCGCCAGCGTGGCGTTTCGTTCGGCCTGCAATTCCGCCTGTTGGCGTTCAAACACCGGCGTTTCTCGCAGATGACGACGGATCCACAACGCCACCACCGCAATCAGTACGCTGCTGAGGAACGGAATACGCCAGCCCCACGCCAGCAAGCTCTCTTTGTCCATCTGGATCACCGCCAGCCAAACCAGCGAGGCGATCAGCGTGCCGCTGTTCGAGCCCAGCGCAATCACCGATGAGACCAAACCACGACGCTCAACCGGCGCGTATTCGCCCAGCATCACTGTGCCGCCGGACAACTCTGCGCCCGCCCCCAAACCCTGGGTAAAGCGCAGCAGCACCAGACACGCCGGTGCCCAAACGCCAATGCTGGCATAGGAGGGAATCAAACCGATTAATGTTGTGGAGGCGCCCATCAGAATGATGGTCGAGATCATCACTGTTTTGCGGCCTTTACGATCGCCGATCCAGCCGAACAGCAAGGCACCAATCGGGCGGGCAATAAAGCCAACCGACCAGGTGGCAAAACTCGAGAGCAAGGCGATAGTCGGCGTGGCTTCGGGGAAGAAGACATCACCAAAGATAATGCCGGCAGCGAGGCCATACAGCGCAAAATCCGCATATTCCATCGCGGTGCCGAGCCAGCACGAGAAGGTGGCGCGCCAGAAATCTTTGCGGCCGGATGATGTTTCAAGCCGCGCGTCGGCAGCTGAGGAGGATGTCAGTGAGCTTTGTTGCGAAACCGTCATAACCCAATCCCTGAATGAGGTAAAAACAGCAAACGCCCTTCCGTGGGTCAGTTCCCTAGCAACAAGCGGAACTCCCCGGTGGCGACGTTCAGTAGGCAAACCTGGATGAAAAATCAGTAATGAATTCCCTGGTGTTGGAATCCGCTTCTTCGCCTGTTCCCGCCGATGTAATTTTCATCGATCGCATTAGTAAGGCAAATGTAACTGGGTCATCTCAAGGCCAACTTCGTCTCTGGCACCGTGAGTTATCACTATGGGCATAGTCTATCTACGCGCGTAGATAAATCAAGCAAAAATAGTGACATTTATTAGATAAACTTCACTATAACTCATGAGCACAAGATAAAAGAGGCGTTAATTCATGACATTACATCTAATGTGCGTATGCAAGAAATGTCTGATTACAACGTAATTAACGATTATTGCTTACCATTTAACGGCGCATACTGCATCTTCATCGCGCTGGTTTTCGCACAGTTCAGTTAAAGTTTAATGACACACCCGCAATATTCTTAAATGCCGTTACCGGTGCGCGACTGACTCAGCGTCTGCATTACACTGGAGAAAGATCACTCAGGAGCGCTATGACCATTATTCTTATGCGACACGGTAAACCCAATCATCCGGTCACGGGGCGCTTCACGGCTCGGGCGCTGGCCGACTGGTGTGAAGGTTACGATCAGGCTGATATTTGCGACTCCCCGCCGCCGCGCAGTCAGACTATTGCGCGCCTGGCGAGTGTGATCGCCACCAGCCCGCTGCCGCGCGCCCGCTCGTCGTTAACGCGGCTGGGCTTGCAGCCAAACGCGGTGGATGAGGTGTTCAGCGAAGTGGCGATACCGACGTTGCCGTTTGAACGCTTGCATCTGCCGCTCAACGTCTGGCTGGCGCTATTACGCTTGTTGTGGCTGTGCGGCTATGCCGGCCATGTCGAATCGGTGCAGCATGCGCGAGAACGTGCCCGTCTGGCGGCGGATAAACTGGTGGTGCTGTCGCAGCAAGGCACGGTGTTATTGGTTGGGCACGGCATCATGAATAAGCTGATTGCACGCGAGTTACGCAAGCGCGGCTGGCAAGCCGAAAAACATGCCAGCAGCCGCCACTGGAGCAGTGCGATTTATCATCGCCCGTTTATTTAAGATTTGAGCTGAAAGTAACTCAGCACTTCGCAACCGGTACCGGCCTGCGGCGTGGCAATCACTTTCATCTGCTGCAGATCAATCAGGCTGAGCGAACCGTCGCCCTCATTAGCAATCAGCAAGCTGTAATTATCCTCACTGAAGCAGCCATCCATCGGCTTGTTGCCAACATGAATATCGCCGAGCGGATTGAGCAGCTCGTCAAACAGCGTCACTACCGGCTCCTGATCGCCAATCGCCACCAGTCGCTCGCCGTTGGCACTGAAGCGCACCACCTGACACGGTTGCTGGTGGCCCGGCAACGTCAGGCGCTGGCGGATACGATGGCTTTGCCGATCCACCACATACAGCAGCGGCGCATCGGCGGCGCTCGCCACCAGATAAGGATGTTTCGGCGAGGCGGCGATGCCGGAAATCGGGCCGGGCATCAGAATATTGTCAATAATCCGCCCTTCCGCCTCACACAGATCCACCACGGTAATGCTGGCGTCCTCTTCATTCTCGGTGAACAACTTGCGACCGCTGGGCGACAAAGTGAGTCGGTGCGCATTGTGCGAAGGTAGCTGAATGGTTTTCTCCACGCGATCGCTAACGGGATCAATCACCGCCACCGCCGCGCTGTTTTCACAGCAGAGATAAACTTTACCGTCTCGTCCCAGCTGGCCGCTGTGCGGTGCTTTTAACGGCGACAGATCGATAAAACCGCTGATCTGCCGCAGGCGCAGATCGATGATCGCCACTTTGTGGCCGGGATGCGGATTGTCGCCGTGAATGCCGTCGCCGTAGATCGGCACGTAAGCTTTCTCCAGCTGCGGCAGCATCAGAAGCTCGTGTGGACGCGGCGGAAAGGCATTTAACTCTTGTTCAACGGCAAAGGTTTCGGGATTGAGAAACAGCACGCGATTGCCCTGCTTATCGACCGCCAGTAATCCACGGTGGTGTCGCTGCATAGTGTCTCCTTTTGTTCGTCACCTCCTTTAAGCGTAGCCAACCCGCAATCAGGAGGGGATTTTCGCGGCAGGCCAGCGAAAAATGCAGCGAGGTTAACACGTGATCTCACACGCAATTTTTAATCCGCCCCGCGACTTACGCCACGCTATTGTTATTTTATTAGGAATAGTCTCAATGAGATAAAATAGAATAATCAACAATCCACGCGGTTATTTATCGTTAATTTAAAGCTTAACGGATCCTTGATTTTCCGGTTTATCTGAAAGGATCAAAAAGTGATAGCCGCGCCGCACAGAATGTTTTATTAAGCATAGGAGAGTACTTTTTTACACACAGCCTAAAGGACAATCAAGAGCGCTCAGCGCCGCGATCAGGGACGCCTTGCCACCATAATCACAATAATCAGGTGCATCATGAATAAAAAACGCCTTCAGCCAGCGTTAACCCTCTGGCATAACTGGAAAAGACTCGCTTTTACCAGCCAGACTTTCCTGCAGAAAAAACAGCATAATGCGCTCTGTGCGCCGGAATACGATCCCAGCCAGGAGGACAATATCGTGTTACTTTCTGGCGAAAAAGATCTGCCAGAGATTCCAAAGAAAGTCTGGATGTATTGGGATAATGAATATTTACCGAAATCAATGGCGTTAAATATTAAAAAGATTCGTCAGGATAATCCCGATCATGAAATTCATTTATTAAATCGTTTAACGATAAAAGAAGTTTTACCGGATTTTATCTTTACCTCGACCCAATTAACCGCCCAACAACGCAGCGAAGTGATTCGTCTGGAATTACTGTTGCGTTATGGCGGCATTGCCATTGATTGCAGCACTTTATTATTTGAAGATCTCTCCTGGGTACATCGCGCGCATCAGGAACGTCGCATGGATGTGATTGGTTATTATCACGAAAACGCCACCGTCAACTATCTCGCGCCGGTGATTGAGAGCTGGTTCCTGGCGGCAACCGCCAATAATCCCTTTATCCGCGAGTGGCAAAAACATTACGCGCCGATCAAACATCTCGGCGAACAGAATTACTTCAGTGAATTGACCAAGCGCGATGATTATTCCCTGCTGACGCAGAAAATTGCGCAGCCGCAGCAGCAATTAGGTTCTCTGGCGCAGCAGATCGCCATGCGCGAACATCGCCGGGTGAATCTCTATCTGCGTAAATGCGAGGCGAACGCTTATTACTATCAGCGTTTAAGCGGCTGGAAAAGCGAGGCGTTTGCCCACGCGGTGCTGTTTCACCAGCGTCCACTCACGCCGCCACCGGTGATTAAACTCAGCGGCAATGAGCAGTTGCATCTCGACTTCAACCTGCGGCTCGGTAATTACAACCGCAGCAGTTTGTTGGGCCAGATGATGCAAACGCCTGCGCCGATCGCGCTGGCATCACCCATCAACAAAGCGCGCGCGTAACCAGTGAATTAAGGTGGTCACCGCCCGTGGCACCTGTGCGGCATACGGGCGCACCACCCACAACCGGTCGGCGAACGCATCCACCGCTTGCCACTGCGGCAGCACCTGCTGCAGCGTGCCGCTGGCGAGTGCCGCGCTGGCACTGAAATCCGGTAGCATCGCAATGCCCAAACCCTGCAATGCGGCATCGCGGATCGACTCGCTGTTGTTGGTGGCAAAGTTGCCCTGAATCTTCACCTGCACGGTTTCGCTGCCGCCGTCCGCCAATCGAAAGCGCCACTGCGGCGACTCAAGTCCGCGTGGATAATAAAGACAATTGTGCTGCTGCAATGCCTGCGGTGAATCCGGCAGGCCGTTTTGCGCCAGATATGCCGGCGACGCCACCAGCAGCGCGCGGGTTTCACACAGCGGCAGCGCAACATGGGTTTCCGGCAGGCTATCACTGTGGCGAATCGCCAGATCAAAGCCTTCACTGCCGAGCGACACCAGACGATCGGTGACATCCAGCTGCAAGCGCACCTGCGGATAGTCACGCAGGAAATCGCCAATGATTGGCACCAACTGCTGACGCGCAAACGCCACCGGCGCTGTGACGCGCACCATGCCACGCACCGGACCGGCTTCATCGCGCACGCTGAAAAAGCTCTGTGCGATACGCGCGAAGGGATCGCGCAGCTCATCCACCAGCTTTTCACCGGCGGAAGTCAGCCGCACGCTGCGCGTGGTGCGCTGCACCAACGCCACGCCCGCCATCTTTTCCAGCTCTTTAATCTTCTGACTCATCGCCGCTTTGCTGACGTCTAATCGTTCCGCCGCGCGCGTAAAACTGCCGAGCTCAGCCAGCACGGTTAACCAGTGCAAATGGACCCAAAGGCTATCGGTTTTAATTTCTTTCATATCGATTGTTCAAAATAATAAATAATCAATTCAACCAGCGCGCTTTTTCTTTCCGGCAGCAAGCGGCAGCATAGCGCCACATCCTACTCTTTTCATATGAGCAAAAACGAGGTTTTATTTATGCCGTTACTGACATTCGACGTTATTCAGGGCCGTTCAGAATCAGAAATCCGCACATTGCTGGATGCCGCACACCGTGCGGTCTTAACCGCCTTCAAAGTCCCGGCGCGCGATCGTTATCAGATTGTTCACGAAAACAAAGGTTATCAGATGGTCTTTCAGGATACCGGCTTGGGCTTTGCGCGAACCGACAATCTGGTCATGGTGCGCGTATATACCAGCCCGAGAAGTGAAGAACAGAAGTGCCTGTTTATGGCAGAGTTAGCACGCGAGCTGCTGGAAAATTGTGGCGTACAGGGCACGGATTTGATGATTAGTTTTATCACCAACAGTAAAGGCGACTGGAGCTTTGCCGACGGCGAAGCGCAATACCTCACTGGAAAACTCTGATTCCCTTCTCTGCCCTCACTGGCAGCAGCCCGTCCGTTGCTGCCAGGCTAAACCACAGTCAGCCTGAACCCGCCTTAAACGAATCGGAATGCATCGCACAAATCTGGTTGGATGTGTTGCAGCCATGTGACACCCAATATAGATTGTCGCAAAATCCCCGCAGAGGGTCGTTGGCGCAAGGATTGCGTATTCATTCAAAATGAGGATCTGACGTTGTCCGAATTGGTTTCGGTTGTACTCTTTTTGGCTGCGATTGCAGTCTACTCCTTCAAAGCCGGGCGAAATAAATTTTGGTTTAGTCTGATCCTGCTGCTGCTCACGCTATTTATCGTGCTTAACGTCACGCTGGTCGCCAGCAACTATTTTACCGGCGATGGCATTAACGACGCGGTGCTGTATACCCTGACCAACAGCCTGACCGGCGCGGGCGTGAGCAAATATGTGGTGCCAGCCATCGGACTGATCATCGCGTTGTTCTCGCTATTTTGCCTGCTTTCATGGTTACTGCGCCGCCGTAAGCGGCCGCATCACCTCGGCTGGAGTTTGCTGGCGATTGCCTGTGCTGCGGGTTCGGTACAAACCACGCCTGCGTTCCGCCAGGTGAAAGAGCTGATCGCCTCACATTCGCGCCTCGCCGATTCGGACTTCGAAACCTATTACAAAACGCCTAATAAGGTGATCGCCGAGCCAAAGCTCAACCTGGTCTACATTTATGGCGAAAGTCTTGAACGCACCTACTTCGATCAGCAGGCATTTCCCGGTCTGGCCCCGGAACTCAGCCGCGAAAAAGATAACAGCATCGATTTCAGCCAAACCGAACAATTGCCTGGCACTGATTACACCATCGCGGGCATGGTGGCTTCCCAGTGCGGCATCCCGCTGTTTGCGCCTTTTGATGGCAACGCCTCGGCCTCGCTCTCCAGCTTCTATCCGCAGAATATTTGTCTGGGCGACATCCTGAAAAACTCTGGCTATGAGAACTGGTTTATTCAGGGCGCCGATTTACGCTTCGCCGGTAAAGACACTTTTCTGCTGTCGCATGGCTTTGATGCGGCCAATATGTATGGCTCGCAGGAGCTGAAAAGTCGCGTCGCCGATCCCGGCTATCGTAATAACTGGGGCTACTACGATGACACGGTGATGGACGAGGTGTTTGAGAAATACGAAGAGCTGTCGCGCGCGCAAAAACGCTTCGCATTGTTCACCCTTACCGTCGACACCCATCACCCGGATGGTTTTATCTCGCGCAGCTGCCAGCGCAAAAGCTACAGCTATGATGGCAAACCAAACCAATCCTTTAGCGCGGTCGCCTGCTCGCAGGAGCATGTGGCGCGTCTGATTGAACGCATCAAAGCGTCGCCGTGGTTTAAAAACACCATCATCGTGGTGACCTCCGATCATCTGGCGATGAATAACACCGCGCATCAATACCTGATCAAGCAGTCGCGCCGTGACCTGTTTATGGTGATTCGTGGCGATCAGCCTCAGGCGGAAGTGCTCGACGCCAAACGCAGTACGCTGGATAACGGCGCCACGGTGCTGGATATTCTCGGTGGGGATAACGCGATTGGACTTGGTCGCAGCGGCCTCTCTTCCACCTCGCTGTCAACCGAGTTTGAAGACATGGCGAAGCGCGTCACGGCGTGGAAAGCGGATATCATTCAACTGTGGAATTTCCCCAGTAAGATGGACAGCTTTACCGTCGATCAACAAAAAAACACCTTCACCTTCTCCGGCGCAACCTTCAAATTGCCGATTCTGTTCCGCGTCTCCGATAAGCATGTTGAACCGCTGCCCGAAGGCGAATACGCGGAGCCACTGCGTTATCAGCTGGCTAAATTTGCTGCCGACGACAAATTCGTTTGGGTTGATCGCTGCTTTAAAATGGCGCGCCTGTGGCAGCCAGATTTAGCTCTGTCGAACGATTTGTGTGTTTCGATGGGACAGATGGGCGCCAAACCCAGCGTTACCCGCATTGATAAACCGCAGTGGAAAGCGAAAGTCAGCTTCCCCAAAGCCGAAGTGAGTGCGGCAACCTTCCAGCTCAACGAGCAGCAGATTCGGATTGAAGACAATGCGATTCGCTACAACGCGGACAGCTTCCTGTTATTAGTGCCCGGCGCGCCAACCAGCGTGAAGAGTTTTAAAGGGATCTCTCGCCCGGAAGAGTGGGGACGCTGGTCAAATGCCAATCTGGCACCGGAAGTGAATATTGAGTACACCGATCCGCTGCCAGAACGCTTTGATGTGGTGATCACTGCGCGGGCGTTCGGTCCGAATGCGCACCGTCCGATTCCGGTGCGCGTTGGCGATGAAGAGCAGCAACTGAATTTAGGTGAGGATTTCTCCACCACCACGCTGCATTTCACCAATCCAACCGGCAGCCGCAATTTGATCATTGCGCCGCCGGAGCCGCAGGAGTCAAATGTCGGCAATATTATCGGCCAGGATCCCCGCAAACTGGGGATCGGCATGGTGGATATAAAAATAATTCCGCAAAACTAACGTAGGGTGCGCAGCGCCTCCAGCTTTTCGCGTTGCGTCCCCTCCGCCGTAAAGTTCTCTGCCGCCAGCCAGCGTTCGAAGCCCTGTTTCACCTGCGGCCAATCGCTATCAATAATCGAGAACCAGCAGGTATCCCGGCTGCGGCCTTTATAGACAATCGCCTGACGGAAAGTCCCTTCGAACTGAAACCCTAAACGCTGTGCCGCGTTTCGTGATGGCTGATTGCAGCTGTCGCACTTCCACTCGTAGCGCCGGTAGCCCAGTTGCTCAAAGGCGTAGCGCATCAGCAGATAGTGCGCTTCAGTGGACATGCGCGTTTGTTTGAGCAACGGCGAGAAGGCGACGTGGCCGATCTCCACCGATCCGTTTGTCGCATCGATGCGCATTAACGCCAGGCTACCGACCGCGCGGTTGCTAACGGGATCGATCACCGCGAAATGCATCGGATCACGCCCGTTTTCCAGCTGACGCGCATAGGCAACATAGGCCGCTTCATCGGCAAAAGGTTCGGCGAACATATAGGTCCAGTCACGGCCATCTTCAGCCAGCGCATAGGCAGCATAGAGTTCGCGGCCATGACGCTCGGCACTCAGCGGTTCAAGGCGGCAATAGTCACCGGTGAAGGTTTCATAGCTCGGCCAGGCGCGGGGTTGCCAATCTGGCAGCGGAAATCCTACCGGTTGTCCGTAATCATTCGTGTGTTGCGACATAGCTTAATTCCTTTATCAGTCAGGGCCAGAAACGCAGAGTGCCACTTTGCTGGTGTGTTAAAAAGCGCCACAATGGTTGAAATTGATGGATCCACGGAACCGCGGAAATGAGTGATATTGCACTGCATCGATTATTATTGGCCCCGCTAGAGACCAACGGCGAGCTGACGCTGCAACAGCAGCTGTTCCAGCGTATCAAGCAGGCGATTCTGAGCGGCAAACTCGCTGCCGGTACGCGTTTGCCCGCAACACGCCAGCTGGCGCTGGATCTCGCGGTTTCACGCAATACGGTGATCGCCGTCTGGGCGCAACTGCAGGCTGAAGGATTTTTGCTGAGCGATCGCCAGGGCAGTCGCATCAGCAATATGGCGCAGCTACCGCAGGAAACTCAGCCGGCCGCCAGCAGCGAAATTGTCTTGTCACCGCGCATCGCTCAGTTGCGATCCAGCCATCGCACATTGAGTCAGGAGATGGCGCTGCGGCCCGGTGTTCCTTCGTTAGCACATTTCCCGCTGGCTCAGTGGCGACGGGCGCTGAACCGCGTGATGCTGCATCAGCCGCAGCAACTGCTGGGCTATGGCGATCCGCTCGGCGAACGCACGCTACGCGCCGCGCTGGCGCAGCATCTGGCATTAGCGCGCGGCGTGCGCTGTACGCCCGAACAAATCGTGATTACCGAAGGCGCGCAGCAGGCATTAACGCTGTGCGTGGCGCTGCTCAGCAGCCCTGGCGACATCGGTTGGGTGGAGGAGCCGGGATATCGCGGGGCGAAAGCGGCGATGCGGCTGGGAGATATGCGTATTGAACCGATAGCGGTCGATGCACAAGGTCTGGCGCCGCAGCCGCAGGACTGGCAGCAGCGTCCGCCGCGCCTGATTTACACCACGCCAACGCACCAATATCCCACCGGCGCAATCATGAGCGCACCGCGTCGTCTGGCGCTGCTGGCGGCCGCGCGGCAACAGCAAACGTGGATTATCGAAGATGATTACGACAGCGATTTTCGTTACAGCGGCGAGCCAATCGCCGCCATGCAAGGCATGACGCAGCCAACGCCGGTGATCTACGTCGGCTCGTTCAGCAAAACGCTGTTTCCGGCGCTACGCCTCGGGTTTATGGTGTTGCCGCCGCAGTTGGTCGCGCCGCTGCGCCCTGCGCTGCATGAACTGCTGCGCGGCGGGAATCGTCCTGAGCAGCAGGCGCTGGCGCTGTTTTTACGCAGCGGTGATTTTAGCCGTCATCTGAGCAAAATGCGCCGTCTGTATCGCCAACGGCAGGCGACGTTGCGACAGGCATTGCAGCAAACGTTTGGCGCACAGGTTCCGTTGCTGGGCGGCGAATGCGGCATGCATCTGGTGTTATCACTGGCTGCGGATCAAAACGATATGGCGTTGGTGGATCGACTGATCCAGAGTGGCTACGCGCCGGGCGCGCTGTCAGGATTTTATCTCGGTGAGCAGAAGCAACAAGGGCTGGTGCTGGGTTACGGTAACACCAGCACCAGCCAGATTACGGCGGGCGTTGCGCAGTTAGCGCGTCTGCTGCGCGGGAATTAACCGCGGAAGAAGATTTCGCCTGATTTGCCCATCACGATCTTACCGGTGTCATCGGTGATCAGGATGTAGTTGGCATTGATGTACGCCCAGTGCGTGCCTGGCTGCGGCGCTGGCAGATGGCGTGGCTTCCACTCAACAATGGTGTACTGCTTTTTACGGTACTCATCTGGCACCACATCGCCCACTTTGTACTCTTTGTAGTCGATGATGATGGTGTTCAGATCGTAGTTGTTTGGCGCAGCCGCATTGCCGCTTTGCGGTGGACGAATCGGCGCGACATCGCCGCTGGATTCAGCCGGTTCATTGCTGACAGGCGCATCGGCGGCCGGCGCCTGAGCGGGTGCATCAGCGGCGGGTGCCTGGGTTTGCGCGTCGGGTGCGGTTTGCTGCACCTGTGGCGGCATGGGTACGGCGTCTGTTTGCTCGCCTTCCGCCAGCGCGGCCGGAGCAAGGCTTAAAGCGCCCAGAAAAATTCCTGCAGAAAGAAGATTGACGTGTGTCCTGCGCATGGGTGATTTCCACTCTGGTTAATTATTAACTGTCCATTTAACTGACACGTTAAGCACGCAGAAGGTTCCCCCGGCGCGCTTAGCGCGTCAAATTTCGCTGCTCAGCATACCTCAGCTCAGGCGCTTTTTGGCGCAGTAAAATTGCAAGCAACCATGTTAGTTTTTGTCGTGCGCTTTATTTGCCAGATCCATCAATAACGCGATGCCCAGATAGTTACTCCAGTTAAACGCGTTCTGCAGCACCACAATCGCATTGCCGTTCTGTTTATCAAAGCCAATAAAGCTGGAGTAACCGCCGATATAGCCAACCTGATAGGTAATCTGCTGATCGCCGTAGGTATCAGTAACCCAGGCGATATTTTGTGACTGATTGCCGTGCTGTTCGTAGCCGTGATTGACCTGCGCAAACGCCGCATTGAGCGAAGCGCCCGCGCCGTCATGCAGGTGCGCATCAAGATAGCGAATCAAATCGCGCGCGTTGCTGTAGAGACTGGCGGCCGCCACCATATTGTTGTTAAACGCCCAGTCCGGCGTGATTTGCCCGCGAGGAATCAGCTTAGGCTGATCGCCGGCATGGCCGAGCGCACGCCAAGGATAGCCGCGCAGGCTCTGCGGCTTGAAGCTGCTGCTGGTCATGCCCAGCGGCTGGAACAGATTACGCTGCGCCAGCGTTTCGATGTCCTGATGGAAGCGATATTTAAGGATGTAGCCCAACAGCGCATAGCCGAGATTGGAATAGCGCGCGCCAGGATGCGCGGGCGCGTCAAAGTCGGCCAGATAATCCAGCACGGCGTCGCTGTCGAGGTTGCCATAAAAGTTCTCGCCGCTACGCAGATAGCCCATAAATTTCATGAACATCGGCAAATCCATATCCTGACGCGGCAAGCCCGAGGTGTGCGTTACCAGCTGCAACAGCGTGATGCGTTTGGCATCGGCGCTGAGCGGCACGTTGGGCGGCAAAAGCGTCGCTAAGGTGTCGTTCCAGTGCAGTTCACCGCGATCCACCAGCTCAATAATCACCTCCGCGGTGATGCCTTTACTCAGCGAGCCGAGCGCAAATAAAGTGTCTGGCGTAATGGGATAACGGTGCAGCGCATCGGTGACACCAAAACTGTAGAATTCAGGCTGGCTGCGTTGATGGATAATGGCGATGCTGATGCCGGAAACCTGCTTTTGCTGCATGTAATGGCGCACGATGTCATCGACGTTTTCATTAAAAGTCGCGTGTGAAAGATAGACTTTATCGCTGACGGGCGCGGAGGTTTGCGACAAGGTGCCGCAGGCGCTGAGCAATACGCTCATGCCCAGCACAATGATGCATATTGTTAAACGATGGCACAGCACCCGTTTATTCCTGGCGAAGGTAATCATGGCAATGGATTGAGCGAATTTTTATGTTTTATAAAGGGTGCGACGGGTGTTGGTGGCGAAATATAGCACAGAAGAAAGTCAGCGCCACCTGCCAAAAACAGGTGGCGGCGGGGATTATTGATTAACGGGAATAACCGATCCTTTATAGTGCTGGTTAATAAATTCAGCAGTTTGCTTTGACTCCAGATCTTTCGCTAGTTCCAGAATACGCGGATCGTGCGCCAGTTTCGGCGTGGTGACCAGCACGTTGGCATACGGATTATCTTTCGCCTGTTCCAGCGCCAGCGCATCCTTCGACGGCACTAAACCGGCCTGCAACGCGTAGTTGCCATTGATGATCGCCAATTGCGCATCATCCAGCGCGCGCGGCAGCTGCGGCGCTTCCACTTCGATAATCTTCAGATGGTGCGGGTTGTCAGTAATGTCTGCGGAAGTCACCAGCGTATTGGCGCTGCTGCTTTTCAGTTTGATCAAACCATTGGCCTGCAACAGATAAAGTGCGCGGCTCAGATTGGTGACATTATTCGGTACCGCCACCTGCGCGCCATCAGGCAGATCTTTCAGTGATTTCACTTTGTGCGAGTAGATGCCAAGTGGCTCAATATGCACGGTGGCGACCACAGAAAATTTCTCGCCCAGCGCTTTTTCCTGATCGCGCAGATAAGGCACATGCTGGAAGTAGTTGGCATCCACGTCACCGCGCGCCAGCAGTTCGTTGGCGTTGAGGTTGCCGTTGAGTTCAATCACTTTGAGATCGAGTTTCTTGTCGCTCTGTTTGATGTGGTTGAGGATTTCGCTGTGCGGTACGGCATCGGCCGCCACGCGCAGCGCGGCCGCCGAGGCGTAAGTGCTGAACACCGAAACCATCGCCAACGCGGCTATCACCTTTTTATTCATCTGCTTCCCTTAGTTTCTTATGATTTAACGCTATTGAGAGTGTCAGCGTAATAACGCTGCGCCACGTCGCGATGCGATCGCAAACGTCCTTTGAGATAGTTCCAGCCCACTTCACGCAGCAGCGGATTGCTGGGATCGCTGGTCGGTCCGTGCGCTTCTGCCGCTAGCTGCGGCGGTAATTGATACAGCGGCACTTCGGCGTCGAGCTGCGCGCCGAGGAAGAAAGCGATGGAGATGCGCTGCTGTTTTGCCGGCGGCGACACTACACGATGCACGGTGGCGCGCAGATAACCGTTGGTGGCGATCTCCAGCAGTTCGCCGATGTTCACCACAAAAGCACCCGGTTTCGGCAGCGCATCAATCCACTGATCTGGCGTGACTTCAACCTGCAATCCGGGTTGATCGTCCTGCAACAGAAAGGTCAGAAAGCCGGAATCCTTATGCGCGCCGACACCTTGCTGGCTGGCAGCGGCATCCTGACCCGGATAGCGAATCAGCTTCACATGTTCGTTGGGGTGCGTGCCGTACAGCGCGTCAAACGCGTCCGGCGGCAGCGACAGGGATTTGGCGAAGGCGCGCAGTAAACGCAGCGCCACGTCAGTCATCGCCTGCTGCCACGCGTGGATCACCGGACGCAGCTGCGGTAGCGCCTGCGGCCACAAATTGGGTCCTTGCAGCTGCTTCCACGCCGGATCGTCTGCTTGCAACGTCAGGGCGGCCCGTTCTGCACCGATATCAAACTGCTCACGCTGATCGCGCTGCTCACGGGTGTATTCCACGCCCGCGCGGTTGTAGCCGCGAAAATGCGGTGAATGGATCATCGAAACGCGCTGCTTCTCTTCATCCGGCAAGGCAAAGAACGCGCGCGTGATGCTTTGCACGTTCTGTAACAGCTGCGGATTGATGCCATGATTCACCAGATAGAAGAAGCCGACGTCACGCGCGGTTTCGCGCAGCTCGGCGAGGTATTGCGCCTGTTCCGCATCCGGCAGTTCCAGCAGGGCTAAATCCAGTACCGGCAATGTGCTGGCCATACTTTTGCATCCTTCATGCAGAAAAATTCTGCCTTTACGCTGCCATCTGCTGACAAATGCAGCCAATACTGTTGCGCGATAAGTTATGGCGAATCATTTTTAGGAGAGGTTCAGCAATCGATATGCAAAAAGCGATAAATCGTGCCCGCTTCCCGCTATAATCGCCGCCAATTAACTTTGGGCATGGCCCATCAATGAACAGCAGGAGACGCCGTATGAACCAGGGTCCGTTAACCGAAAAAGAGCTCAACTGGCTTGAAGATATGCTGGAGAAATACGGCAATGAACACTCGGTGGTGGATACCGCTGAGCTGGACGGCATGCTGACGGCGTTGCTCTCAGGCCCGAACGACATCGAACCGAGCGAATGGCTGGTGGCGATGTGGGGCGGCAAAAAGCACATTCCAAAGTGGTCGAATGAGCGCGAGATGGATCGCTTTATGACGCTGACCTTCCAGCATCTGAACGACATCGCCGAGCGTCTGGCCGAGTTCCCGGAGCAGTTTGATCCGCTGTTTGGCACCCAAGAGATGGAAGGCCAGGAATTCACCGTGGTGGAAGATTGGTGCTATGGCTATTTGCGCGGCGTGGCGCTGGATGCGGACTGGTCGCTGCTGCCAGAATCACTGCAGCCGATGATGGAGGCGATTGCCTTGCACGGCAGCGAAGATCATCTGGCGAAGCGCGAAGCCTTCACCCCGGAAGAGTTTGAAGCCAGCATTGAAGCGATCCGCCCTGCGGCGCTGGAGCTGCATGAATACTGGCAGGAACAGCGCATGGCGCAGCCCGATCCTGAACCTCAACTGCCGCACTTTGCCGGCGAGAAAACCGGCCGTAACGATCCTTGCCCGTGCGGCAGCGGTAAAAAATATAAGCAGTGCTGCGGTAAATAATATGTGCACCTTCCGTAGCGGCGCAATTTATTGCGCGTCCCTGGCCTTTTAATCGCGCCGCTACCGATATGTGCGGTTTTTATCAGGGAGCCGCTTTCACCTCGGTCACCCATGTTGGCAACTGCCATGCGCCGCCCGCACGAACCGCGCGGCACATGCCGGTGGTGGCATCGCTGCTCTGCTCAAACGCTTTGCCATCCCACACCCACGCCGCTGTACTCCAGCAATCGCCGATGCCGCGCCCTTTCTGCGCTTCTGAGATCACACCTTCACTGTAATCAGAGCCGGAATCCGTCACCAGCTGCGGCGTGCCCTGCAATGCTTTATCGATCAGCCAATAGCCATAACCTTCGTTATACGCTCCGCGCCAGCACAGCGCGGCGATCAGCACATGCGCATCATCAACCGGCGTTAAGGTCAGCGGCTCCGCGCCCTCTTCCGGCTGATCGTCGGACGGAGCCAGATTGTCGCAGCTGTCGTCGTCGGTGAGTGAGGCAATCAGCTTTGGCTTCAACAGCGCCAGCTCATCGGCCGTCAACGGACGCGCATCGGCCTTAGCCACTTTTACCTGCTGAATCACCGGCATCGCCATCGCTGCCGGTACGCTGCTTTCCGGCTTGTTGCCTTTGCGCACCAACGCGCCCGGCGTACTAAGACGACCTTGCGCATCATCCATCTTCAGCAGCACAGCAAATGCGCCATTGCTGGAGAGATCGAAAGGCTCATCACCACCGCGAAACTCCACTTTGCCGCTGCCTTTAATGCCGTTAATTAGCGCCTGGGTTTGTTCATCCGTCAGCGTCCATTCGTCGTTATCGGCTTTCGCCACGTCGCCCAGCGCACGATCATCAATCCACAACGCTAAGTTGTTCACCACTTTAGAATCATCATCGCCGGTATCGGCCAGCACCACACGGCCGTGCGTCACCGCATTGGGACCGCCCGCGCGCACCAGCAACACCGAG
This sequence comes from Pantoea sp. DY-17, assembly GCF_019795975.1. Classification (NCBI taxonomy): domain Bacteria; kingdom Pseudomonadati; phylum Pseudomonadota; class Gammaproteobacteria; order Enterobacterales; family Erwiniaceae; genus Pantoea; species Pantoea sp. DY-17. The sequence continues at coordinate 255,631 of NZ_JAIMIG010000003.1, forward strand.
CCGCCCGCGCCCTCTTCGGCGCTGTAACCAGCGGCACGACAGGTCAGCGTGTTATCGCAGGCCAGTTCCCAGTCTTTGTGGCTAAAGGAGACGCCGTCTTGATCTGCCAACAGCGGCGCACTCAGGCTGGCAAGTAGCGACATCGCCAGCAGCAATCGGGTAATCATGCCATCTCTCCATAATGGTAAAGGTGGCTAGTGTGATGATTTTTGTGACGCGGGAGAAGTGAATTTTTTGCGGCGATGCTGATTTCATTATCGCGCTTTGTCGAAACATCAATCATGAAGAAACCTCTTCAGATTTCACGTTAACTGGTCAGCTATTGAACGGTTCAGGGCTTAAGCACATACTTCGGCCAGACCCAATAAAATTAGGTAATCCATGACAACTGCCAATATCAATCCAGCGATGCTCAGATGGTCCCGTGAACGGGCCGGCATCGCCGTGGAAAAATTTGCGCAGAAGTGTAACGTCACATTCGAGCGTCTGCAGGAATGGGAAAATGGGCAACATCCTCTGACATTTAACCAGGCGATGGCCTTTGCTGAAAAAGCACATGTCCCTTTTGGTTATCTTTTTTTGACGACGCCGCCGCAAGAACTCTTGCCCATTCCTGACTTACGCACATTGGATGGAAAAGCACCGCAGCGTCCGAGCGCAGAATTGATCGATTTATTAAAGATCATGCTCATGCGCCAGGAATGGTATCGCGATTATTTACAGCAGCAGATGGTGACGCCACTGGAAATGAGTGGCCGTTTCACCTCGCGGAGCTCAATTGACGCGATTGTGAATGACATGCGCCACAAGCTACATGTGCCTATACATCCGATGCGCGGAAGCTGGGAAAATTACTACAGCGATTTGGTAAAACGCATTGAAGACATGGGTATTCTGGTGATGCGCTCTCCTTATCTCCATCACCACACTCGTCCCTTCAGCGTTGATGAATTTAGAGGCTTTGCCATTGCGGATGACCTCGCGCCAATCATCTTTGTAAACCATGCAGATGCACCCGGTGCACGATTGTTCACCTTAATTCACGAGCTTTGTCATATCTGGATTGGACAGTCAGGCGTCTCTGACGGCGGTGCAAGTACACATCGCCATGAAGAAGTACTGTGTAATGCGGTTGCCGCTGAGTTTCTGGTACCCGCAGATGAATTTTTACCTTTGTGGGATCGTGATGTTGAGAACTGGCAGGAAAATCTTGCCCCGCTGGAAAGCCATTTTCACGTCAGTAGTTGGGTACTGGCACGTCGCGCTTTAACGATGAGTTTGATCGGCAGAGAAGATTATCAGCATTTTATCCATGAGCAGAAACTCGCTCATCAGCAACGCGCTAAAAAAGAGAGCGGTGGACCAAGCTATTTCAGGACTAGGAAAGCGCAAATCAGCGTTTCTTTCTCTCGTGCCGTATTGAGCCAGGCTCTCAGCGGCCAAATGCTATTACGTGAAGCCAGTGATTTATTGGATGGAATACAGCCATCAAAGTTGTCGAAATTTGCAGAGGAGTTGGGGCTTTGAAATATTTGCTGGATGCAAACACTTATATCATGGCGAAAAATTTCTATTATGGGATGGATATCTGTCCGGGATATTGGCAATGGTTAGATATTCAATTCGCATCACATGTTGTCGGCAGCGTCGATATGATTGCCCGAGAGCTGCGTGCAGGCAATGATGAACTATCCGAGTGGGTCAAAGCACGGCCAACTCATTTCATTGCTAATGACGACCAGGATACGCAGATTATTTTTCAACAAATTGTTGAATGCGTAATGATGGCTGATTTCAATGCTGGTTCCCGTGATACGTTTCTGGCAAAAGCCGATCCCTGGATTATCGCTAAGAGTAAGAGCATTGGCGCTACCGTGATAACGCATGAGCTTCCTGTGCCAGCGAATGCTCGCAAAGTAAAAGTCCCCAATATCTGTCACCAGTTTGATGTGCCATGTATGACGACATTCGAATTTTTAAGAAAGCTGAATGCGCGCTTCATTTTGGAACAATAGCTGAAGAGCCATTCATTCTGTTATCTAGAGCGCCGCCACAATCTGCTGCCGCAACCACTGCTGGGCCGGATCGCGGTGCAGACGTTCATGCCACAGCAGCAAAATATCAAAGCCCGGCACTTCCAGCGGTAGATCGATAACCGCGAGGTGCGAAGCGTGACGCACTAACCGCTCGGGCAGCACCGCCACTAAATCACTGCTCGCCAGCGTTTCCTGCATAAACAAGAAGTGCGGCACCGACAGCACCACGCGGCGTGAACGCCCGAGCTTCGCCAGCGCATTATCGGTGGCGGCGCTAAAGCCACCGCCATCGGGCGATACCATGACAAATTCCAGCTGACAGAATTGATCCAGCGTCGGCAGACGTTGCAACTGCGGGTGATCGCACCGTCCCGCCAGCACGTAGCGCTCGCTGAACAGTTTGCGTTGATGCAGCGTCGGCGGCGCGTTATCGCCCGTATGAAACACCACATCCAGCTCGCCTTTTTCCAACTGCTGCGCCACCAGCGGCGGATTCAGCGCCAATATCGCCATGCGACTTTGCGGCGCAGCAGCGCGGATCAGGTTGAGCGCAGGCAGCACCAACGCTGACGAGGTGTAATCGGTGGCGGCGATGCGCCAGGTGTTATCGGCATTGGCCGGATTAAAGGCATCGGGCGGCGCGACCGCACGCTCAACCGCTTCCAGCGCCAGACGCAGCGGCTCACGCAGAGCTGCTGCGCGCGCCGTTGGCAGCATGCCACGCGGCCCCGGTAACAATAGCGGATCGTCAAAATGCCTACGCAATCGCGCCAACTGAGCGCTGACGGAAGGCTGCGAGAGATGCAAACGCTGCGCCGCGCGCGTAACGTTAAGTTCGCTTAACAGCACGTTGAGCGTCTGCAGCAGATTCAAATCCAGCGAGTCGATATTCACTATGACTATACCTGAGATATCAGCAATTGATTTCCACTATAGCCAGCGCCGACTTAATCTGCAGTGGTTTTCATCTCACAGGATTAAGCCCATGAATGTACTGATTGTGTATGCCCATCCGGAACCACGTTCGCTGAGCGGTTCACTCAAAGACTTTGCCGTGCAGCATTTGCAGCATGCCGGACATCAGGTGCAGGTCTCTGATCTCTATGCGTTGCAGTGGAAAGCGCCGCTCGACGCTGCCGACACGCGCGCCCCGTTAGTGGGCGACCACTTCGATGCTACGGTGGATTCCCGCTTCGCCTACGATCATCAGTTGCAGGCCGCCGATATCGCCGCGGAGCAGGAAAAATTGCGCTGGGCCGATACGGTGATTTTTCAATTTCCACTGTGGTGGTTTTCGATGCCCGCCATCATGAAAGGCTGGTTTGACCGCGTTTACGCCAACGGTTTTGCTTACGGCGTGGGCGAGCACAACGAACAGCATTGGGGCGATCGTTACGGCGAAGGCAATCTTAGCGGCAAACGTGCAATGCTGGTGGTGACGACCGGCGGATGGGAATCGCATTACAGCCCGCGCGGCATTAACGGCCCGATCAACGATCTGCTGTTCCCGATTCAGCACGGCATGCTGTTTTATCCCGGCTTTAGCGTGCTGCCGCCGCTGGTTTTCTATCGGGTACAAAAGTCAGCAGCAGAACATTTTGCTGGCTGGTGCGATGCGCTGGCTACAAGGCTGAATACGTTGGCGGAAACCGCGCCCATTGCCTATCGTCAGCAGAACAGCGGCGACTATGAAATCCCTGCGCTGACGCTAAAGGCGGAGTTTGTCCCGGAAGAGAGTGGCTTGGGCGTGCATGTAAAGCGGTGAAAGGTGGCAGACTCGGCGCTGAGCCTGCTGTTACTCGTACAGCCAGCGCCCCGCTTTTGCTGATTCAATCAACATTCCCAGCGTGAAATCGGGTACCACCGGCACTTCACGCTTATTAAATGGATTGAGAATCTGCGCCAGCGAGGGCTCATCGGGATAGTAGGTTTCAATGACGAATCCGCCGCGATCGACGCTGAACTCGCCGAAGAACTCATCCATCAGCGCAGCGGCTTCTTCACGCTCGAAGTTAAGATCGCTATCGATATCAATTTGCGGCGTCAGCGTTTTTTGCTTAAACAGGTAAACGCCATCGTAACGTCGCACCAACTCGTAGATACGCTGCTCAATTTCAACTGTCATCGCTTCTGCACCTCCACTGATTTCACCGGAGCGCCATTCTGCCATGCAATCCCAACAGTTGGATGAAAAAAATCTCCGCGGGAGAATTTTGAGACAAAGAGCCAGTTTTCCAGCCGGAATGCCTGGTTTATTGCGTTAATGCATGCTGCGCTTCTTTCAACTCATCACGCGCGTCAGCCAGTTTACGCTGCTGCTTCTCAATTTTATCGCTGCGGCCTTTGGCCTGCGCTTCCCTTAGATCTTGTTCGCGCTCCTGCACTTTCAATTGCTTCTCGGCCACTTTCTGCTGGCGCGCTTTGAGCAAGCCGCTGTCGGTGCAGTTTGCATTGGTTTCGCGTAACGCCTTTTCGAGACCGGCGATGCGCGCAGCATTGCCATGCTCACGCGCCATCGCCAGCTCTTGCTGGATATCCTGCTTTTTAGCGGCGCAGCCGGTGGCTGGGTTGGCAGCCTGAACAGACGTCACGGTCAAAGCAGAGAAAAGAATCGAAAGGGAAATCAGGGTGTTTTTCATGGTGAACTCTTGGTTTACGTTGATGGGCGCTATTATACGAAGAGTTCTTAAGAGGATCTTAAAGGTGCAAGCAACTTACTAAGCCGTTTCCATTAAGCTGCCGTTTGACGGTGAAAAAAGGCTTGGCGCTATTAATTTGATACACATAACGCCAAACTCACCTCGGACATGATGTGGCTCCGCCTCACAATTGGCGTTGAATCAAACTCGTGTGAATCGTTTTAATTTCACCTTTTAAGTTATCTCCGCGATACACCATCGACGTATCGTACCGTTGATACTTATCTTCTCGTGTGGCGCTAAACCAATTAAACGAACCAACACACAGTAAACGCTCGTCCCCAATTACGATTTTACTGTGAACGCGATTGACCAGCTTAGTAGTAACACCAAACTCATTCAGTTTTTCCAGTGCGCTGTGAAGCCGCCGCTGTTTTTCTTGACGCTTTTCATAATCACTATGTTCGGTATTGTAATGCTTGTCCGTCACCACAGTAATATCAACACCGCGAGCACGTGCCTGAATCATTGAGTTTAAAAAGCCAGTTTGCTCAAGCATTTGCCAGGTCAACCAAGGAGAGACAATGGTAATGCTCTTCTCGATTGTACCCAATGTCTGATTCAGAAATGCATCATGCTGATCTACCCCATGTAGCGTAGAAACGGGCATCTGGGCTGCGTTCAAGTCTTTACGTACCTGAAATTCAAACGCTAATGCGTTGCTGTCTTGTGCAAACAAGTATTTTGCCAATAATCCTCTTGGCGAAGAGGCAGGTTGGATCTCAAATAAATCCATGTCCCCAAAGACCAGGAAACTATCTTTAGCGCGGGAGACCGCAACGTTCAACATGCTGCTGTCGCTGTCGATAAATCCACCATCCTCATGTTTGGAATAAACTGGGGAGAAGATCACGATTGCTCTTTCTGCACCTTGCAGGGAGTGAACAGTGCCGACGGTCAGTGAATCATCATCTCCACCACAGTTAATACCCAGCTTACTCAATGAGGCTCTAATAGCGTTCACCTGCGCCGAAAATGGCGTTACGATTCCCACCGTTTGATGCAGTGGTTTGTCATAATGATGCTCTATTTCTTCTTTATGGGTCGCCAGCCAAGCCGCTATTGTCTCGGCTTCACAAGTGTTGTATCGGCTGCCACCGTTTGCCCGTTTACCCAACCCATTAATATGCAGATAACCCATCGCTGGAAAAAGTGTCTCTTTTTCACCGCCCCGTTTTGGCTGTAACTTGCCGTGGTAGCAGAGCGCGTTACAGTAACCGATGATGTTATCGAAACAGCGGCGATGCTCATACAGATACATGCCGCGGGCCAGATCCGGGTCATACTGGTAGCGCGAGCTAAATTGGGCGATTTTCATCACGCTGCCCGATGCCGAGCTTTTCCCTGAATCACATATAAGCGCATAAGACTCCGCTAGCGCTTCCTGTGTACCGACAGGGAGGAGGTTCTCCTCAACCATATTGCCGATATCAATGCCCGGCAAACTGTTCCAGATGGGTGCGATCTGTTCCGTATCGCCAATTACTAACGCTTTTTTTGCTAATGCGAAGGAGGCTGCGGCTACCTCCGGCAATACCTGCCCCGCTTCATCAACAATTAATAAATCGGCAAAATTATAAAAATATCCGGATTCAAATTTCTTAGCGCCGCCAACATGTTCGCTGATGACCATATGACGAGGCAGCATGTAACAGGTCATCACCACACAAGGGGTGAGCTTCATTCTTCGATGCCAGCGAGCCAGGGTAGCTTTCGCCCCCTTACGACCTTTTTCCTTTCGAAGATCGCCAATGGCGGCCATGTCCATCAGCCATCGCCCCTCCCAGTAGTGAGATGCAGTAAGAAATGCCGGGAATCGGATAGCCGTATCGGCGAGCGCATCAGCCACAGCAAGGGTTATCTCATCTTTGCCCGCATGTCCCAGGGAAACCGAGAAACCATGCCAAACTCGCAGAGCTTCGCTTTCACGTCTGGAAACGTCCTGAGCAAAATCAATCTGCTGCTGGTACTTGGCCTGCTCTTTTTGGGCGCGAGCAATAAGCCCGTCGATATAAGCATCAACATCTTCCGGCGCTGAGCCCTTAAACTCGGCCATTCTTGTACCAAACGTAGTGTCGAGTAAGAGGTTAATCTGATAGTGGCGCTTTGTACGAACCGCGGGAATCCAGGAGAAGATCGCATAGAGCATCGACTCGCTGGCACGATACTGTTGCCACTGCTTTTTACCCTGAGTTAACAACGCAATGTCTTTTGTGCTATCGAGCAGTAGCTTACTTTTATCGTGAATATAAAGGTCGAGGTCTTCGCTAAGGTGGATCCGCTCCTCGCGAATGCGGATCAAATTCCCCCAAGCCTGCTCAATATGTTTAAGCTGAGCTAACTGCGTGGTTAATCGCTCATGTAGTAGATTCACAACTTGTTCTGGAGAACGGCATTCCGCAGATGGGAAGGCTACTTTTGCCCTCTCCAGATAAAGTACCAGCGCATCTTCAACGTATTCGGTAGATTCCACACGGTTGAAAAAGTCTTCAGTCTGGTACTTTTTAGCGGCCTCAGCTTCACGCATTTGAGAAGGGAAATAAGCACCATAACTTTTTAGTTCCGGTAGCCAGCGCCCGGCCATAGCCCCTGTTCCAGTGGAAAAGTCTTTACCGAAGGCCTCAATGATATTGGTAACGGCTTGGTTGTTGGTTGAGGTGGCAATCACTACCGGTGGTTCAGATTTGTTAAATGCCGCTTTAACCCATTCAGTAGCAATGATTGAGAGAACAAGTGTAGTTTTTCCAGTTCCCGGCGGACCATTGACGGCAAGGATATCGCCCGACTGCTGCGTGAGATAATGGTTAAGAGCGTCGCGCTGCGCCACAGCAAGCGGGAATTCATCTCCTGAATGGCCTAATCGCTCGCTGAATTTCGCATTAGATGCAAGCAACGGTTCCAGGATCGGCCTGGCAGTCGAAGCAAAGCGTGTTAATAGCGGAACCTCTTTCTTGCACACCCGAAGATGATCATACAGAGGGAGGATATGGCGGCTGGCACCGCCGGGCTGGTTGGCTTTTATAACGTAACCATATTCGGCGAGTTCATATTGCTCGTGGGTGGCGACCCATTGTCCGATTACGTATTCCAGCAAATTGCTTATTTCAGTCTGAAATTTTTGCCACTGCAGCTGATGCTTCTCATACCGCTGGGCTCGCTGCTCGTCATTTTCCTCTTCGTATTGCTGTTCGTAATCCACTTCAAAGGTGGTCGAGTTATGCGTGGTTTTATATCTATCATATTGCGCCATCTCGCCAATTGAGAAGGTGCCTTTTGGGAGAGGCTCTAATAGATCACGGGGGATAGTGGCCGATGAAGTAGGGAACAAAAAACCTTCGCGATTAAGTAGCGCAGATGATACCAGCGGTGTGACTATTCCAGGAGCGCCTGCCGTTCGCTCTTTGCCGTGCTGTAGCAAACGTAACCAGGCTTTAGGTCGTAGCACTACCTCAACGGTTTTTACCGTGTCACCTTCACCCTCAAAAAACGCATTAACAGTCTCTTCATCCAGCCGTCCCGTGCTGATGTCCACCCAACGAGTAAATTTATCCGCATCCTTACGCTCAAATGCCCCTTTCCCTGATTCGGCATCGGCTAAAGAATTACGCCAGTATGATGTGAATCCCTGAGTATTCCTGTCCATTATCCATCCCTTGACATAATAAAATTATTGATTTAATTGATATTAACGCAACCCATGGTTGAACATTGTCCACGATGAGAACGCGATCGCAATAATTTGTTTATGTTGCTAAGGGAGTGAGATTAGGTAAAAAGCCAGATTTCAGACACAAAAAAAGCCGCTCGTAAGCGACTTAATTTTGCATCAATCGATGGTGCCGAAGGCCGGACTCGAACCGGCACGTATCTCTACGGTTGATTTTGAATCAACTGCGTCTACCGATTTCGCCACTTCGGCACTGAAGAGGATGCGGAAAACGTTGGGGATTATACCGTTACGAACAGCGTGCGCAACCGGAATCGTTAGGGATGTGCGCTAAGCGTTGAAAAAAACATCACTTCGCGGATAACTGCTTGTTATAACATCGATCCCATCAAACGGATCCCAAAAACCTAAATCCAGAACGGTCCCAATTTTCCCCAATCAGCCCGGTTAACTGGAACTTTCCGAATTCAAACCTCTCTTAACCAAAACTGACGCAGTCAGAACATAAAAGACAACGAGGTTGAGATGAAAGTACAACGCATGATTTGGGGATGGGGCATCGCGGCAGCCATGGTTGCGGGGAGCGCATCGGCAGCAAGCTGGCAGGATCAGCTGAGCAGCGCGGCATCGCAGCTGTCACAGCAAAACAACAGCACCAGCAACACCAGCACCACGCAGAATGGCGGCATGTCGCTCTCATCGCTTACCGGCCTGCTGAACGGCGGCGATAAAGCGGTGAGTTCCAACAGCATGACCAACGCCGCCGGCGTGATGTCCTACTGCGTGCAGCACAACGTGGTGGATAACAACGTGAAGTCGGTAAAAGATCAGGTGCTGAGCAAACTCGGCCTGAACAGCACCACCGCGCAAGAGCAGAAAACCGATTACCAGCAGGGTTTGCAAGGCTTGCTTAACACTGGCAACGGTCAGCAACTGAATTTGCAAAGTCTGAGCAACTCGCCGATGGGTGAGAAGCTGAAAACCAAAGCCTGCGATGTGGTTCTGAAGCAAGGCAAAAAATATATCGGCATGTAAGGACGCGCCGATATCAAGGCGCGAGCTGTCCCTCGCGCCTTTTCTTTAGTCCAGTAACGCTCGCGTCTCCAGCACCGTTCTCTGCAACAACTCCCGCGCCTGGTCCAGCGACCGAATGTTGGTATAGCCAATCACCAGGCCATAGCGTTTCTGCGTCTGCATATACCAACCGGAGAGCGGCAATACGCGCAGCTGATGCCGCTGCCAAATCTCCGCCAGCGCTGTGTCCTGCGTGCCATGCGGCAGGAAGGCGACAATGTGCATGCCGCCATCCGTCAGTTCAAAATCAAACACATCCGGAAAACATGCCTGCAAGGCATCCAGCATCATGCGGCGTCGCTGCTGATAAAGCGTGCGCATCTTTTTGATGTGGCGATAGAAATGCCCTTCGCTGAGGAACTGCGCCAGAATCTTTTGCGGCAGCAGCGACATACCGGTTTCAAGGATTTCCCCCAACTCGCTGAAGCGCGCGATGGTCTCTTTCGGCATCACCAGATAACCCACGCGCATCGCCGGCATCATGGTTTTGCTGAAGGTGCCGGTGTAAATCACCCGATCGTGCACATCCAGGCTTTTCAGCGCCGGAATCACTTTGCGCGTGTAGTGAAACTCGCCGTCGTAATCATCTTCAATAATCCAGCTGTCATTGTGCTGTGCCCACTCCAGCAGTTGATGTTTGCGCGGCAGCGATAAGGTTACCGCCAGCGGGCTGTGATGCGTAGGCGTGACGATGGCGAAACGCGCATCGGCGTGATAGCGCAGCAGATAATCCACATCCATGCCTTGCCGATCGACCGGCACGTAATGCAGATTCGGCGCGATGCGCTTCAGCAGTTTTTGCCCGAAGAAATAGCCGGGATCTTCAAACAACACCTTGTCGCTTGGCTGCGCCAGCACCGCCAGAATCAGTCGCAGGTTGGCGCGATAGCCGCTGGTGATGAAAATCTGTTCCGGCTGGCAGTTAAGTCCACGCGAAATATTCAGGTAGCTGGCGATGGCTTCCCGCAGCGGCTGATAACCCATGACCGGCGGCAAAATCATCTCATCGGCGCGCAGGCTGCGCGCCGCTTTGCCGGAAATAAGCAGCCATTTTTTGTGCGGAAACGCATCCAGCGCCGGGATGCCAAGCCGCAGCTCGCCTTTGCTCTCGCGCTGGATTAACGCGCTCACTGGCGGCGCAGGCACTGCCGTTTTCCCGGTTTTTTCCGGCAGAATCAGTTCAGGATTAACGCGCGTGCCCTTCGCGCCCTGACTGACAAAATAGCCTTCGCCGATCAGGATTTCATAAGCGGCTTCCACCGTTTTTCGCGCCACTTGCAACTCACTCGCCGGTACGCGGTCGCCCGGCTTCAGCTGCCCTGCAAGAATCTGCTGGCGATATCGCGCATAAATCTCTTTATAACCCACGCCATGCCCTACCTGTTTTCACGTTTTTTGACCCTTTTCACTCAGACATGGAAGTTTAAGATGCCCGCATCACCTTCGCATTGAAAAACGACTGACCTGAGGATAAAACATGACTGCACGCGTTAACCACTTTAAAACCGTACCGACACTGGTCAAAGCCATGTACGATCTCTCCATGAACGTCAGTAATGTTTCATTAGAAACCTCACTGAAGCATCTGGTCGATCTGCGCGCCTCGCAGCTCAACCAATGCGCGTTCTGCGTCGATATGCATGTGAAAGAAGCCAAACTGCATGGCGAGCGCGAGCTGCGTCTGCATCATGTGGCAATCTGGCGCGAATCACCGCTGTTCACCGCCAAAGAGAAAGCGGCGCTGGCGCTGACCGAAGCGCTGACGCGTCTGGGCGATCACGGCATCGACGAAGCGCTGTACAGCGAGGTGCGCGCGCACTTTTCCGAAGTGGAGACCAGCGAGCTGACATTTTGTATCGCGGTGATCAACACCTGGAACCGCCTGATGGTGCTGTCGCAGATGACGCCGGGCGCACTCGACAGCGCTTATGGGTTGGATCGTGCTGATTTACGTTAATTTTTACCGCCAGTAGCCCATGCTGCTGGCAGCACCATGTTCATCTGCGCTGCCTGAGGCTATAGTGAGATTTTGCACCACACAGGACAGCGCACATGAAAGGCATCAACATTGCGATTTACTTCGATCCCGACCAGATTCACATCTGCGTTCACCAGCAGGATGACAGCTATCTCAGCCAACACTTTATTTACGACGACAGCGTAATTGAAGAGATCTATCAATGGCTGGAGCAGTTCACGCCTAATCGCACCCACATTTGCCTGATTGAGCACGATACCGCCGATATCCTTGCCGATGAGTTGGTGGATAACGGTTATCACGTCCATCAGGTGACGCAGCACGATCTCTTGACCTGGTTCGCCAACGAACCGCCTGCCGAACCCGATGGTTCACCGGTGCGCGCGCTGCTGCGTTATCTGGAGAACGAGCAGCCATCCGAATACCAGTCACGCACGCCGCAGATTGAAGCGTTGATGGATCTGCTGGATGAGCTGGACGATCTCGAAGGTGTGGATGAAGTTGAAGATGAAGACAATCTGCCGGATGACGTGCTGCGCCTGATGAAGCAGAAGAAGATCAGTGCGCAAGACGCCGCCCAACGCCTGCTGCCGGATGTGAATGAGCGCATTCGCGAGCATTTAATCAATTATCCCGAACTGATGACGCCTGAGCTGCTGCAGGATTTCTTCCCTGAGCTGATCGAGGCGCTGGATACGCCGAAGCACTAATCAATGAACGCACACACCGTAGCGGCGCGATTTATCGCGCGGTTTTGACCGACTCTTCATCCTCTTAACGCGCAATAAATTGCGTCGCTACGAGCCGTGCGATTATCGAATAATTTTTCAAATGGGACATTTCATGCTGGAGTTGTTTAAAGCCATCGGGCTGGGATTGGTGGTGATTTTGCCGCTCGCCAATCCGCTGACCACGGTGGCGCTGTTTCTCGGCCTGGCCGGAGAGATGAATTTCCAGGAGCGTAATCGCCAGGCGATGCAGGCCTCGATCTACGTGTTCCTGATCATGATGGTGGCGTGGTATGCCGGCAGCGCGGTGTTGCACACCTTTGGCATCTCCATTCCCGGCCTGCGCATGGCGGGCGGATTGATTGTGGCGTTTATCGGTTTTCGCATGCTATTTCCGGCGAAACCGGTCGGGCATTCGGTCGAAGCCGAGCACAAGCAGGATGAACTGGACGCGACCGACAGCAACCGTGAAACCGTCAACATCGCATTTGTGCCGCTGGCGATGCCGAGCACCGCGGGACCGGGCACCATTGCGATGATCATCAGTTCCGCGTCGACGGTTAAATCGGGCGTAGATTTCCCGGCATGGGTGGTTGCCGTCGCCCCGGTGCTGACGTTTTTGGCCGTGTCGGTGATTTTGTGGATTTCGCTGCGCAGTTCGGGCGCCATCATGAAGCTGGTTGGTAAAGGTGGCATCGAAGCGATTTCACGTCTGATGGGCTTTTTGCTGGTGTGTATGGGCGTGCAGTTCGTGATTAATGGCGTGTTAGAAGTGATTCACAATTATCATTGAGACCACGTTGAAGACGCGCAATGAATTGCGCCGCTACGGTATTTGCGCCTATCCGTAGCGGCGCGGTTTATCGCGCAGTTTTAAGCGATTTATTCACCTTTCAACGTTTTACGCACTTCTGCTACCTGATCTTTCGTCACCGCTGGTGCACTGTTGCTCCAGCCCTGACGAATGAAGGTCGCCAGTTTAGCCACTTGATCATCATCCAGACGCTTAGCAAAATCCGGCATCGCCAGCGTTGATGGCGCTTTCTCAGTGGATGGCTGCTGCGCACCGGCCAGAATGGTGTGGATCAAACCACCAGGATCCTTGGCATTGACGATGGTCGCCTGATCCAGCTCCGGGAAGATCCCCGGCGCACCTTTACCGGTGACAAAGTGGCAGGCGCCGCAGTTGTCGATATACAGACGCTCACCTTCCGACAAGCCTTTCGCCGCGGTCAGTTTCGCTTCCGTCGCCTGCTGTTTCTTCACGTCATACGCCTGCAGCGCCGGGTTGCCGCCAAGGAACTTCAGATAGGAGGCAATCGCTTTCAAGTCGGCATCGGTCATGTGCGAGCTCGAGTGCTCAATCACTGACTTCATCTCACCGCCCACTGCTGCCTTATCGTTACGACCGGTTTGCAGGTAATCGACAATCTCCTGCTCGCTCCAGCGCGGCAGACCGCGCAGTGACGGCACATCCCAGTTGTTCAGGCTGCCACCGGCAAGGAACTGATCGTCGCCGCTATCCAGCGCTTTCTCGTTCATGCCGAGGCCGCGTGGCGTATGGCAGCTGCCGCAGTGCCCCAGGCTTTCGACGATGTAAGCACCGCGATTAACCTCTTCTGACGCGCCGCCAATCGGCTGGAATGGCTTGTCAGAGGTAAACGCCCAGTTCCAGAAGCGCATGCCCCAACGCTGGCTGAACGGGAAGCTCAGATCGGTTTCCGGCGGCTGCTCGCTGCTTGGCTTCACGCCTTTCATGAAATAGACGTAAAGCGCGTGCATATCGGCGTCGGAGATTTTGGCGTAATCCGGGTACGGCATCGCCGGATAGAGACGCGACCCGTTCGGCAATACGCCTTTGCGCACCGCGTCGGAGAACTGCTGCTCGCTGTAGTTGCCGATGCCGTGCTCTTTGTCCGGCGTGATGTTGGTGGAGTAAATGGTGCCGAGATTCGACTCAATCGCCAAACCACCAGCGTAATCCCCTTTACCGGAAACGGTATGGCACGCCATACAGTCGCCGAGACGCGACAGGTATTCACCCTGCTTGATCAATTGAGCTTCATCTTCCGCGTGTGCCTGCAGTGCAAAGCTGCCCAGCAGCACGGCGTTGGCGATTAACAATGATTTTAATTTCATGCGCTTATGCCTGTACCAGTGGACCGGGATTTTTCAGATAATGTTCTTTAATGGCTTGTGCCGCCATCAAGGTGATCGCGCCGATGGTATCGGTCGGGTTCGCCTGGAAGTTTTGCGGGAAGGCGTTGCCGCCCGGTACAAACACGTTATGAACATCCCAGCTCTGCAGGTACTTGTTCAGTGCAGAAGTTTTCGGGTTATCGCCCATCACCGCGCCGCCCACGTTGTGGGTCGAAACGTATTTGGTGAGGTCAAAGTCCGCGCCCATTGGCAAGAAGCTCATGCTCATGCTGTCTGGGTTCAGCTCTTTGGCGATGTTGCCGACGATGCCTTTCAGGTGCTGTTGCAGCTTCAGTTCATTCTCTTTCCAGTTGAACGTCATGCGCAGCAACGGCTGACCGCGATGGTCGGTGTAATTCGGATCCAGATCCAGATAGATATCGCGATACGACTGGCAGGTAGTGGTGATGCTGATCTTCATGGAATGGTTGTACCACTCCTCCAGACCTTCTTTGTAACCCATGCCCCACGATGGCGTGCCTTTCGGCAGCGCAGCAGCCATTGGCGTGCCGGTGGCTTGCGAGCTGTGGATCTTGGCGCCGCCGAGGAAGCCAAGGCCCGGACCATCGAAGTTGCCTGGTGAGATGTCGTTGAACATCTGGCCGGTGGCGCCGGCGGTGGCGTAAGAGTTGAAGTTTTTGTCTTTGAAGAACAGGGTTGCGCCGCCGTTTGACAGGAACGCGTAGTTACGCCCCACCACACCTTCTTCGGTGATTGGGTTATACGGCTTGCCGATACCGGAGAGCAGCATCAGGCGTACGTTATAGAGCTGGAAGCTGGAGAGCACCACGATCTTCGCCGGCTGGAATACTTCGTTGCCGTCCACATCGTAGTAAATCACACCCTTGGCAGTTTTCTGGTCGTCATGCAGTACCACTTTCACCACTTCCGCATGCACTTCGTATGAGAAGTTCGGCATACGTTTCAACGCATCCATCACCGCCGTTTGTGGTGAGGCTTTTGAGTAGTTGAGGCACGGATATTTCGAGCAGTAGCCGCAGTAGTTACACGGCGCGATCTGGTTGCCGTACGGGTTTTTCCACGCGCGTGATACGCACGCAGATGGGTTCGGGAACGGATGATAGCCGAGTTTGGTGGCCGCCTCTTTGAACATCACGTTGTTCAGCGTATCTTCCAGTGCAGGCAACGGATAAGGTTCAGAACGCGGACCTTCAAACGGATCGCCGCCCGGCAGAATCTGGCCGCGCAGGTTGCCGGTGTTACCGGATTGACCGCAGATCAGCTCAAACTTGTAGTAATACGGCTCGATCTCTTCCCAGGTAAACGGGAAGTCCATCACGCGCATATCTTCCTGCAGGATGCCCGGCTTGTAGGCCTCATCGACGTAGGTTTTCAGCTTCAGGTCGGTTGGGGTTGGACGAATCAGCACCGCCGTCCAGTGCATGCCCGCGCCGCCCACGCCGGTACCCGGCGCAAACGCGCCCCATTTACGGGTGGGCAACGCCGTCTGGCTGCTGTTGTAACGCACGGTGACCGCCACTTCTTTTGGCGTCGCGAACACTTTATTCCGCACGTTGTAGGCGTATTCATCAGCCGGTTTCGGATAAGCGAAATCCGGGTAATCACGCTCGCCGCCGCGCTCTAATGCGCGCACTTCGAGTCCCGCCATCGCCAGTTCGATACTCATCAACGAGCCGGCCCAGCCGAGGCCGCAAACGACGACGTCGACTTCTTTCTTTGTAATCTGTGCCATGTTAATCCTGTCTCACATACCAAAAACGGGGGTGTGCTTACGCGCTTTCACCCAAGAGGCTGACCGGTCCCAGCGGGTACGGCACGTTGTGCTGCTTCACCCATTCGGTAAAGCTGGCGCGTGCGCCCGGGAAGCCGATGGCAATCCAGGCTTTCATGCCTTTGTTGCCGCCGTACATCGGGTCAGCGAGGTAGCCATGTTTGGTATCTGAGAGCAGTTGGCCGAAGAACTGCGAGGCCTTCAGGTTCTCTTCGCCCAGGGCGGCGAAGTCAATGCCGTCGTTTTTGTTCACTTTGGTGAGCACCGCATCTTTCTCTTCCAGTGACAGCTCATGGAACGGTTTCTGGAAGTTGCTTTGCGTCCACTGATTCACCAGCTTGATACCGGTTTGGTACATCTGCTGTGGCGTGAACGGGATTTGATAACCCATGGTGGCAGGCGCATGCACGTTGAACGGACCCTGCATGTAAATCTCTGCCCCGAACTCCGGGCTGTGCAGCTGCTGATCAATAAAGATCGGCACGTTGGTTTCCAGTGCACCTGGCGCTTTACCTTTGCCGCCGGCTGGAATCAGGCGATCGGTTGCGGCCAGAATAAATTGCCACTCATCGGCACTGAAAAAGATCGGTTTATAGTCGGCGAGCTCGGGTGCTGCCATTTCCGCAGCTTGAGCCGCAGTTAATCCCTTAAATACCAGGTCACTTAATGGCAAAGCCAAAAGCGACCCAAGTAAAAACTTACGTCTGGTGGTCGGTTTATTTAGAAGCATGGCGCGACGACTCTCACTTGCTAAGAAAGATAATTATTTTTGTTAATAGCTTTATAAATCGGTAAATAACCTGGCAATCTTAGGGATATAGGTATTTCAGAATGTAAAAATTCAATTATGGATGTGTTTTGATGAAATTCAGTCATCATGTTGAATTTAGGTTAAGGCTTGGTAAAAGGCTTTCGAGGCGAAAAAACAGGGTTTAACCGTACATTTGATGGGAAAGTGGCACGAATCAGTGGGCATTTGACCAGGGATTATCGCGCAAAGAAATAATCGCAGAAATGAATCAATGAAAAAAAATCATACTTCCATACCAGAGAACTATTCTCATTTATAACATCTTATTTACTTTATTGACCAGCAGATGAACGATCTATTTCGTGGAAATAGCAAGTCGCGCACAAAATAAACGCAATAATTCCCCCAGGTAATCAATTGTAATATTCCGGCACAGCTCAGAACAAACCGGCATTTTGCCAAAGCGACGGCAGAGATAGAGTGAATTTATCTATCACTCAGGACAATAATAATGCGCTCACTGATTTTGCTCGTCGCTTTATGGGGCAGCAGTTTTGCACTGCATGCCGCCACACCGAAAGATACCCTTGTCGTCGCCGTCCCGCTCGACGGCATTATTAGCTTCGATCCCGCTGAAAGCTTCGAAACCGTCAGTAACAGCGTGCAGCGCAACATCTACCAAACATTAGTGGAGGCAGATCGTAATGATCCGCAGAAGCTGGCACCGCTGCTGGCCACCCACTGGCAACAGGGCAGCACGCCGCACAGCTTAGTGTTCAACATCAAACCCAACGCACACTTCTCCAGCGGCAATCCGGTGACGGCGCAGGATGTGATCTTCTCACTGACGCGCGCGGTGCAGCTGAACAAAGCGCCCTCTTTCATCCTCGCCGAATTTGGCTGGACCAATGAAAACATCGCCAGCCAGTTCAAAGTGCTGAATGACCATCAGTTGGAGATTCAGTGGCCAGCGCAGATTGGTCAGAATCTGGCGTTGCGCCTGCTGACCGCGCCGGTGGCCTCGGTGGTGGATAGCAAAACCGTGCAGCAACACGTCGCCAATAACGATCTCGGCAACGGCTGGCTGCATACCCATTCCGCCGGCAGCGGCGCATTTATCCTTCAGCAATATGTGCCACAGCAGGCGCTGGTGCTGAGCGCTAACCAACAAGCGAATCCGCAGCCGAAGCTGAAACGCATTCTGCTGAAAGGCGTGGCGGATGCCAGTGCGCGTCGTCTGCTGATTCAGCAAGGCGATGTTGATGTGGCGTATCAGCTTGGCCCGGATCAAATTGATGCGCTGAAGAGCGACAAGAATCTGCGCATTGAAGCCTTCCCTTCGAGCCTGGTTTACTACCTCGGTTTCAATACTAAAGATAAAGCGCAACCGGCGTTAGGCAATCCGGCGCTGTGGCAAGCCGCGCGCTGGTTGGTGGACTACAACACCCTCTCGAAGGATTTGCTGAAAGGTCAGTACCGCATTCATCAGAGCTTCCTGCCGCAGGGCTTTGACGGCGCGCTGGACGATCAGCCGTTCCACTACGATGTGGCGAAAGCCAAAGAGATTTTAGCCAAAGGCGGCATCAAGCCGGGGACGAAGTTTGCGCTGACGGTGATCAATCAGCCGCCCTACATTGACGTGGCGCAGGCGCTGCAGGCCAGCTTCGCCCAAGCGGATGTGCAGATTGAGTTGCAGCCGGTGGCGGAATCGGAGCTGTGGAGCAAAATGCGCGGTCGCGATTTCCAGTCGATCTTCATTTACTGGGGCGCAGACTATGTCGATCCAAACACCAACGCCAGCGCCTTTGCCTATAACGTGCCGGGCGGTTCCAAAACCCTGGCGTGGCGCGTCGGCTGGGATATTCCGGATCTGAGTGCGAAAACCCGCGCAGCGGCCGGTGAAAGCGATGCGGTTAAGCGCCGTGCGCTCTATACCGATTTGCAGAAAACCGTGCAGCAGAACTCACCGTTCGTGGTGACGCTGCAGGGCGCGCAGCAGGTTGCGGTGCGGAATAACGTGAATCATGTGCAGCAAGGGATTGGTGTGAGTTTGCTGTTTTTTGATACGGTGCAGAAATAGTTTTGGATTGTGCTCGCTTTCCCCCTCCTCGGTCCTCCCACCAAAATTGTGCTCGCATTCCCCCTCCTCGGTCCTCCCCCATAAATGGGGGAGGAAGATGCTGCCATATGTTCGTTCAGAAGCTGCATGTGGCAGCATCTCCTTCCCCCGTTTACGGGGGAAGGCCGGGATGGGGGATAGCAGGCACATAATTACGCCTTTTTCGGCACAATCCTCCTCCCTCCTCGCGCGCCGCTTGCTATCCTTCTGGCATAACCTATTGCCTGAGAGCGAAAAAATCATGACCACTCCGTTACTGATTGCCCAAACGCCTGACGTTCAACTGCATCTTCTCTCCAACATGGCGAACCGCCACGGTTTGATCACCGGCGCTACCGGCACCGGCAAAACCGTTACGCTGCAAAAGCTGGCGGAATCCTTCTCCGATATCGGCGTGCCGGTGTTTATGGCCGATGTGAAAGGCGATCTCACCGGCATTTCCGCCGCAGGTGAAGGATCCGAGAAGCTGCTGGCGCGCCTGGCGAAGATTGGCGTCAGCGACTGGCAGGCGCAGAAAAATCCGGTGATGGTGTGGGATATTTTTGGTCAGCAAGGCCATCCAGTGCGTGCCACGGTATCCGATCTCGGCCCGCTGCTGCTGGCGCGGCTGCTCAACCTTAACGACGTGCAATCGGGCGTGCTGCAAATCATCTTCCGCATCGCCGACGATCAGGGCTTGTTGCTGCTGGATTTCAAAGATCTGCGCGCCATGACGCAATACATCGGCGACAACGCCAAAGCCTTCCAGACGCAATACGGCAACATCAACAGCGCGTCCGTTGGGGCGATTCAGCGCGGATTACTGGCGCTGGAGCAGCAAGGTGCTGAGCACTTCTTTGGCGAGCCGATGCTGGATATTCGCGACTGGATGCGCTGCGATAGCAACGGCAAAGGCTTTATCAACATCCTCTCGGCAGAAAAGCTTTATCAAATGCCAAAACTCTACGCCACCAGCCTGCTGTGGCTGCTGGCCGAGCTGTATGAGCACTTGCCCGAAGCTGGCGATCTCGATAAGCCGAAAATGGTGTTTTTCTTCGACGAAGCGCATCTGCTGTTTACCGACGCGCCGCCGGTGCTGCTGGAGAAAGTTGAGCAGGTGATTCGCCTGATCCGTTCGAAAGGCGTTGGCGTCTATTTCGTCACGCAGAATCCCGCTGATATTCCCGATAACGTGCTGGGCCAGCTCGGCAACCGCGTGCAGCATGCGCTGCGCGCCTTTACACCCAAAGATCAGAAAGCGGTAAAAAGTGCCGCCGAAACCATGCGCGCCAATCCGGCGTTTGATACCGTCGAGGCGATTCAGGCGCTCGGCACTGGCGAAGCGCTGATCTCCTTTCTCGATGAAAAAGGCAGTCCATCGATGGTGCAGCGAGCGATGGTGATTGCGCCCGGCTCGCGCATGGGACCGGTTACGCAGGATGAACGCAATGGCCTGATCAACAATTCGCCGCTGTACGGTAAATACGATAGCGAAGTCGATCGCGAGTCGGCATTCGAAATGCTGCAAAAAGGCGTGCAGGCCACCACGCAGCAAGCCAATGCGCCGGAAGCCAAAGGCAACAAGGTTGCCGTTGATGACGGTATTCTCGGCGGCCTGAAGGACATTCTGTTCGGCACCACTGGCCCACGCGGCGGCAAGCGCGACGGCGTGGTGCAGAGCGTGGCGAAGAGTGCCGCGCGCCAGGTCACCAATCAGATCATTCGAGGTGTATTAGGAAGCCTTCTTGGCGGCCGCCGTCGCTAATACCCGGCATACTTCAAGCCGCAGGTGCGTTAGCTGTATGTCTTCCTGCAACTCGAATTGTTTAGGGTATTTAAGGAACTATGGATAAATTCCAACAACTTAAGCGCAGCAAACGTCTGGCGCTGTCACTGCTGCTGATTGCGGCAGCCACCTTTATTGTGACGCTGTTTCTGCCAGCCAACTTTTGGGTGCTTGGGCTGAAGGCAATCGCAGAAGCGGCGATGGTCGGCGCATTAGCCGACTGGTTCGCCGTGGTGGCGCTGTTCCGGCGCGTGCCGGTGCCGTTTATCTCGCGTCATACAGCAATTATTCCGCGCAATAAAGATCGCATTGGCGAGAATCTGGGTCGCTTCGTGCAGGAGAAATTCCTCGATACCGATTCGCTGCTGGCGCTGATTCGCCGCCACGATCCGTCGCAGAAGCTGGCGCAGTGGCTGAACACGCCGGGCAACGCCGATCGCATTGGTCGTCATCTGTTACAGGTGATGCGCGGTTTTCTCGATCTCACCGATGATCAGCGCATTCAGCGCTTTCTGCGCCGTGCGGTGCATCGTGCGCTGGATAAGGTTGATCTTACCCAATCCAGCGCGCTGCTGCTGGATAGCCTGACGAAAAATAATCGCCATCAGGAGCTGCTGGATGCGGCGGTACAACAGCTGCTGCGCTTGCTGCACAAGCCCGGTACGCGCGAGTTTATCGCCGCGCAGATTGTGCGCTGGCTCAAGCGCGAACATCCGATCAAAGCCAAAATGCTGCCCACCGAATGGCTGGGCGAACACAGCGCCGATTTGGTGGCGAATGCGGTGGATTCGATACTCGATCAGGTCGCGCTCGATCAGGGGCATGAGTTGCGCCTGGGCTTCGACCGCGCGGTGCAGCGGCTGATTGAGCGGCTGAAAAGCGATCCCGAAATGGCGGAACGTGCTGAAAGCATCAAGAGCTGGCTGAAGGAAGATGAGTCGTTCAATCGCTACATTGGCGAGCTGTGGCAGGATTTACGGGGCTGGCTGAAAGACGATCTAAATAGTGAGGATTCACGAGTGCAGGAGCGCGTCAGACTGGCCGCGCTGTGGCTGGGCGAGACGCTGGCTGCTGACGAAGCGCTGCGCGCCTCGATGAATCAGCATCTGGAAGATGCCGCACGCAGCGTAGCGCCGGAGTTTGCTGCCTTCCTGACGCGCCATATTAGCGATACGGTGAAAAGCTGGGATGCGCGCGATATGTCGCAGCAAATTGAGCTGAATATCGGCCGCGACCTGCAGTTTATCCGCATTAACGGCACGCTGGTTGGCGGAACGATTGGGCTGATTTTGTATGTGTTGTCGCAGGTGCCGGGTTGGATCGAGCGTATTCAGTAAAAAGGTCGCCATGAATGGCGACCTTACAAGGCTTAGCGGCGTTTCATCAGCAGGAACAAGCTGATGGCGAAGAATGCACCGCTCGGCAGAATCGCACCCAGAATCGGCGGCAAACCGTATACCAGGCTTAGCGGGCCAAAAATCTGGTCCAACACGTAGAACAGGAAGCCAAAGCTAATCCCCGTCACCACGCGCACGCCCATCGATACGCTTCGCAGCGGACCAAAGATAAACGACAGCGCCATCAGCATCATCACCGCCACAGAGAGCGGCTGGAAGATTTTGCTCCACATATTCAGCTGGTAGCGCCCTGCAACCTGGCCGCTCTGCTTGAGGTATTTGCTGTAGTTATACAGGCCGGTGATCGAGAGCGCGTCCGGGTCCAGCGCCACTACGCCGAGCTTGTCAGGCGTCAGGTTGGTTTTCCATTCGCCGCTCAGGCTTTGCGAGCCGGTAATTTGTTTGGCATCTTGCAGATCCGATTCATCGACCTGCGACAGCGCCCAGACCTTTTTATCCGCATCCCAGGCGGCACTCGCCGCATAGCGTACGCTGAGTAAACGGCGCTGATCGCTGAACTTGTAGATGCTGACGCCATCAATCTCGTTATCACCTTTGATGCGCTCGATGTAGATGAAGTCGTTGCCGTCCTTCGCCCACAGGCCGTTTTGCGTTGAAACCAGCGAGCCGCCGTACAGCTGCTGTGCACGGTAGTTACGCGCCATCTGTTCACCCTGCGGTGCAACGAATTCGCCCACCGCCATGGTCAATAGCACCAGCGGAATCGCCGTTTTCATCACCGCCAGCGCCACCTGCATACGGGTAAAGCCCGATGCCTGCATCACCACCAGTTCACTACGCTGCGCCAGCGTGCCCAAACCGAGCAGTGCGCCTAGCAGCGCCGCCATCGGGAAGAAGATTTCGATATCTTTCGGTACACTGAGCAACGTGTAGTAACCGGCGTCGAGTGCGGTGTAAGCGCCCTGCCCGGTTTTCCGCAGCTGATCGACGAACTTGATAATGCCCGACAGCGACACCAGCATGAACAGCGTCAGCATGATGGTGTTAAAGATGGTTTTGCCGATATAGCGGTCAAGAACCTTAAACATCAGACCGATCCTCCACGGCTAAAGCGCGCGCGGATGCGACGCATCGGCACGGTATCCCACATGTTCAGCAGCACCGCCAAAGCCAGATAGGAGAAGTTCACCACCCACATCCAGATGGCCGGATCGAAGCGGCCTTTCGCGGCGTTGGAACGCAGAGAACTTTGCAGTAAGAAGAAGATCAGATACAGCAGCATGGCAGGCAGCATCGACAGCACGCGGCCCTGACGCGGGTTCACCACGCTAAGCGGCACCACCATCAACGCCATAACCAGGACGGCAAAGATCAGCGTCAAGCGCCAGTGCAGCTCCGCCTGGAACTGCGGGGTTTTGGTCTTGAGCAGCGTGCTAATATCCGCCTGATCGGCATCGTTCGGATCGAGCGTGGCTTCTTTGTAGCCTATCACCGCCTGATAGTTGACGAAGTCCGTGATGCGGAAGTCACGCAGCAAGGCAGTGCCTTCAAAACGCGTGCCTTTATCCAGCGTCACCACCTGCGAGCCATCTTTGTGTTGCTCCATGTGGCCGCTATCAGCCAGCACCACCGAAGGACGCGCGTTGCCTTTCGGACGCAGCTGCGCCAGGAACACGTTGCCGAAGGTATTGCCCTTCACATCTTCAACAAACAGCACCGCATTGCCGTCGCTAGAGGTCTGGAACTGCCCAGCCGCCAGCGCCGCCGCGCCTGGGTTAGATTTGGCGTTTTGCGTCACTTCCTGCTGATAACGTGATGACCATGGCCCTAACCAAATGACGTTGACCGCCGCCACAAGCGAGGTGAACAGCATCAGGATCATCGCGGCTTTAATCAGCACACTTTTGCCCAGGCCGCAGGCATGCATCACCGTGATTTCACTTTCGGTGTACAGCCGCCCAAGGGTCATTAAAATCGCCAGAAACAGGCTTAGGGGCAGGATAAGTTGTGCCATTTCAGGCACGCCGAGTCCTAACAATGTCAGAACTAAGTTTGTTGGGATTTCGCCATCCACCGCAGCTCCCAAAATCCGCACTAACTTCTGACAAAAGAAGATCAGCAGCAGGATGAAGAGGATAGCCAGCTGGCTTTTGAGCGTTTCCCGAACCAGATATCTAATGATGATCACGCTTAGTACGCCTGTGATAACTTGTCTTTTTGCAGGAAAATCGCTAGTTTCAACGCTTATCAGCCATTTTTCTTCATCAATGGCCGTCATCGTAGCTAAAATAGTATGACGAACGCGTTAGTGTGGTGAAAAAACAACATACTTGTCACCACCACTCATTATGACTACCGGCGTTGAATTGTCATGGCGTCGCAACGAATTAATGAGTTACGAGCGCGCTACATTCTAACGACAGCCAAGGCCGTTGTCTTTAAGATTCAGGAGAGTGCATGGAGTTCAGTGTAAAAAGCGGTAGCCCGGAAAAACAGCGTAGCGCCTGCATTGTTGTTGGCGTTTTCGAACCGCGCCGTTTGTCACCCATTGCTGAGCAGCTGGATAAAATCAGCGATGGCTACATCAGCGCCCTGCTGCGCCGCGGTGAACTGGAAGGAAAAGTGGGCCAAACGCTGCTGCTGCACCATGTGCCGAATATCCTCTCCGAACGCATCCTGCTGATTGGCTGCGGTAAAGAGCGCGAGCTTGATGAGCGCCAGTATAAGCAGGTCATTCAGAAGACAATCAATACTTTGAACGACACCGGCTCAATGGAAGCGGTGTGCTTCCTGACTGAACTGCACGTCAAAGGTCGCAATACTTACTGGAAAGTGCGTCAGGCGGTCGAAACCTCTAAAGAAGCGCTCTACAACTTTGATCAGCTGAAAAGCAACAAAGTCGAGCCGCGCCGTCCGCTGCGTAAACTGGTGTTCAACGTGCCGACCCGCCGTGAACTTACCAGCGGCGAGCGTGCCATTCAGCACGGTTTGGCCGTGGCTGCCGGTGTGAAAGCCGCCAAAGATCTCAGCAATATGCCGCCAAATATTTGTAACGCCGCGTATCTGGCGTCGCAGGCGCGTCAGCTGGCGGATGCGTACAGCAAAAATGTCACCACCCGCGTCATCGGCGAACAGCAGATGAAAGAGTTGGGGATGAACGCCTATCTGGCGGTCGGCGCAGGTTCGCACAATGAATCGCTGATGTCGGTGATTGAGTACAAAGGCAATCATGATCCCGAAGCGCGCCCCATCGTGCTGGTTGGCAAAGGCTTAACCTTTGATTCCGGCGGTATCTCGATCAAACCGGCCGATTCCATGGATGAGATGAAGTACGACATGTGCGGTGCGGCGTCCGTTTACGGCGTGATGCGCATGGTGGCGGAACTTAATTTACCGCTGAACGTGGTGGGCGTGCTGGTGGGCTGTGAAAACATGCCTGATGGCAAATCGATGCGTCCGGGCGACGTGCTGACCACTATGTCAGGTCAAACCGTTGAAGTGCTGAATACCGATGCCGAAGGCCGTCTGGTACTGTGCGATGCGCTGACCTACGTTGAACGCTTCGAGCCAGAAGTGGTGATTGACGTGGCCACACTGACCGGCGCCTGCGTGATTGCGCTGGGTCACCATGTCAGCGGTTTGATGTCGAACCACAATCCGCTGGCACACGAGCTGATCAGCGCATCTGAGCAGTCCGGCGACCGCGCCTGGCGTCTGCCGATGGCGGATGAGTATCAGGAGCAGCTGGAATCCAACTTTGCTGATATGGCGAACATTGGCGGCCGTCCTGGCGGTGCGATTACCGCCGCCTGCTTCCTCGCGCGCTTTGCGCGTAAGTTTAACTGGGCGCACCTGGATATTGCCGGTACCGCATGGCGTTCCGGTAAAGCCAAAGGCGCAACCGGCCGTCCGGTACCGCTGCTGTCGCAGTTCCTGCTGAATCGCGCAGGGTTGAACGGCGACGATTGATTTGGTGATGGCTGTCCCCCATCCCGGCCTTCCCCCACAAGTGGGGGAAGGAGACGCTGCTACATGCGAATTCACAACTAACATAGGGCAGCATCTTCTTCCCCCACTTGTGGGGGAGGACCGAGGTGGGGGACAGCAAGCACCCAGCCCCCCCCTCTCATCCAAAGGATCCCATGAAAAACGCCACTTTCTATGTGATGGAGTCTGAGAGCGCCGGCGATGGCCTAACCGCAATCGAAGCGTTGGTGTGCTCTCTTGCCGAAACACGCTGGCGTGACGGCAAACGCATCCTGATTGCCTGCGAAAACGAAGAACAAGCCAATCGGCTGGATGAAGCGCTCTGGCAACTTCCGGCAAACGCCTTTGTGCCGCACAATCTGGCTGGAGAAGGCCCGCGCTACGGCGCTCCGGTTGAGCTGGCCTGGCCACAGCGTCGCGGTAGTTCACCGCGCGATCTGCTGATCAGCCTTCTGCCACAGTTCGCAGATTTTGCTACTGGTTTCCATGAAGTGATAGACTTCGTTCCTTATGAAGAATCCCTAAAACAACTGGCGCGCGATCGCTACAAAGCCTATCGCAGCGTTGGTTTCCAATTGAATACGGCGACGCCACCCTCGCCGCAAACGACAGTGTAGAAATGGAAAAGACATATAACCCGCAAGATATCGAGCAGCCGCTCTACGAGCACTGGGAACAGCAGGGCTACTTTAAACCGAATGGCGATACCAGCCAGGAAAGCTTTTGCATCATGATCCCGCCGCCGAACGTCACCGGCAGCTTGCATATGGGTCACGCTTTCCAGCAGACCATCATGGATACCATGATTCGCTACCAGCGCATGCAGGGTAAAAATACCTTGTGGCAGGCCGGTACCGATCACGCCGGTATCGCCACGCAGATGGTGGTAGAACGCAAAATCGCCGCTGAAGAGGGCAAAACGCGCCAGGATTATGGCCGCGATGCGTTCATCGACAAAATCTGGCAGTGGAAAGCGGAATCCGGCGGCACCATTACTCGCCAGATGCGTCGTCTCGGCAACTCGGTTGACTGGGAGCGCGAGCGCTTCACCATGGACGAAGGTCTGTCCAACGCAGTGCGCGAAGTGTTTGTCCGCCTGTACAAAGAGAACCTGATTTACCGTGGCAAACGCCTGGTAAACTGGGATCCAAAACTGCGTACCGCAATCTCCGATCTGGAAGTGGAAAACCGCGAGAGCAAAGGCTCGATGTGGCACATCCGCTATCCGCTGGCTGACGGCGTGAAAACCGCTGAAGGCAAAGATTATTTGGTGGTGGCAACCACGCGTCCGGAAACCCTGCTGGGCGATACCGGCGTCGCGGTTAACCCGGAAGATCCGCGTTATAAAGATCTGATCGGCAAAGAGCTGATCCTGCCGCTGGTGAACCGTCGTATTCCGATCGTTGGCGATGAACACGCTGATATGGAAAAAGGCACCGGCTGCGTGAAGATCACGCCTGCGCATGACTTCAACGACTACGAAGTGGGTCGTCGTCATAAGCTGCCGATGATCAACATTCTGACCTTTGATGGCGACATCCGCGAGCGCGCGGAAGTGTTCGATACCAATGGCGAAGTCAGCGACGCGTGCGCAGACGACATCCCGGCACAGTTCCAGAAAATGGAGCGTTTCGCCGCGCGTAAAGCGATGGTTGCCGCCATTGATGAGATTGGCCTGCTGGAAGAGATCAAACCGCACGACCTCACCGTGCCTTACGGCGATCGCGGCGGCGTGGTGATCGAGCCAATGCTGACCGACCAATGGTATGTGCGCACCGCACCGCTGGCGAAAGTCGCGGTTGAAGCGGTAGAAAACGGTGATATCCAGTTCGTGCCGAAGCAGTACGAAAACATGTACTTCTCATGGATGCGTGACATTCAGGATTGGTGTATTTCACGTCAGCTGTGGTGGGGACACCGCATCCCAGCATGGTACGACAACGACGGCAACGTCTATGTTGGCCGCACCGAGGACGAAGTGCGTCAGGAAAACAATCTGGCTGCCGATGTGGCGCTGCGCCAGGATGACGACGTGCTGGATACCTGGTTCTCGTCCGGTCTGTGGACCTTCTCGACGCTGGGCTGGCCGGAGAACACCGAAGCGCTGCGTACCTTCCATCCAACCAGCGTGCTGGTGAGCGGCTTCGACATCATCTTCTTCTGGATTGCGCGCATGATCATGCTGACCATGCACTTTATCAAAGATGAAAACGGCAAGCCGCAGGTGCCGTTCAAAACCGTTTATATGACCGGTTTGATCCGCGATGAAGAAGGCCAGAAGATGTCCAAGTCGAAAGGTAACGTCATCGATCCGCTGGATATGATTGACGGCATTTCGCTGGAAGATCTGCTGGAGAAACGTACCGGCAACATGATGCAGCCGCAGCTGGCTGAGAAGATCCGCAAACGTACCGAAAAGCAGTTCCCGGACGGCATCGTGCCTTCAGGTACCGATGCGCTGCGCTTCACCCTTGCCGCGCTGGCTTCTACCGGTCGTGACATCAACTGGGATATGAAGCGCCTCGAAGGCTACCGCAACTTCTGCAACAAGTTGTGGAACGCCAGCCGCTTCGTGCTGATGAATACCGAAGAGCAGGATTGCGGACAAAATGGCGGCGAAATGAAGCTGTCGCTGGCGGATCGCTGGATTCTGAGCGAGTTCAACCGCAGCGTGAAAGCCTATCGCGAAGCGCTGGATAACTATCGCTTTGATATCGCGGCCAACATTCTGTACGACTTCACCTGGAACCAGTTCTGTGACTGGTATCTGGAGCTGACCAAGCCGGTGATGACCAGCGGTAGCGAAGCGGAACTGCGCGGTACGCGTAATACGCTGGTCACCGTGCTGGAAGCGCTGCTGCGTCTGGCGCACCCGATCATTCCTTACATCACCGAAACCATCTGGCAGCGTGTGAAAGGCCTGAAAAACATCGATCACGATACCATCATGCTGCAGCCGTTCCCGCAGTATGACGCGGCGAAAGAGGATGCCGAAGCGCAAGCCGATATCGAGTGGATGAAGCAGGCGATCGTCGCGGTACGTAATATCCGTGCTGAGATGAACATCGCACCAAGCAAGCCGCTCGACGTGCTGCTGCGTGACTGCTCTGCCGCCGCGCAGCGTCGCGTCGAAGAGAACCGCACCTTCCTGTCGCGTCTGGCGCGTCTGGAAAGCCTGACCATTCTGCCTGCAGGCGAGAAAGGCCCGGTTTCGGTCACTAAGATTGTTGAAGGCGCTGAGTTGCTGATTCCGATGGCGGATCTGGTCAACAAAGAAGCCGAGCTGGAGCGTCTGGCGAAAGAGCTGGTGAAACTTGATGTCGAAATTGAGAAGATCCAGACCAAGCTGGCGAACGAAGGCTTTGTCTCACGAGCGCCGGAAGCGGTTGTCGCCAAAGAGCGTGAGCGCGTGGCTGAGCTTGAGCAATCAAAAGCAAAACTGTTTGAACAGCAGGGCGTGATTGCGGCATTGTAAGCGCTTCAGTCCAACTGCTTAATCGAAGCCGGGCACTGCCCGGCTTTTTTATACCGGAAGATAATGATGACCACCGACGCTCCCATCAATTTAAAGGTGCGCCCCATTACAGCCGCCGATAACCCGCTGATTGCACAGGTGATCCGTGATGTGTCAGCCGAATTTGGCCTGACGGCGGATAAAGGCTACACCGTGTCCGATCCCCATCTCGATCGCCTGTTCGAACTCTACAGCGAAGCCAACAGCGCTTACTGGATTGTGGAACATGATGGTGTGGTGGTGGGCGGCGGCGGCGTTGCACCGCTGGCCTGCAGCGCGCCGGATATCTGTGAGCTGCAGAAAATGTATTTCCTGCCGCAGGTGCGCGGCTTAGGTCTGGCGCGCGATCTGGCGCTGCGTGCCATGGAATTCGCCCGTCAGCAGGGCTTTCAGCGCTGCTATCTGGAAACCACCGGCAGTTTGACGCGTGCGATTAAGTTGTATGAGTCGTTGGGGTTTGAGCTGATTGATAGCGCGATGGGTTGTACCGGGCATGTGGATTGTGAAGTGCGGATGCTGAAGGTGTTGTGATTTGCTCGCTGTGTGTGCTCGCTGTCCCCCTCCTCGGTCCTCCCCCATAAATGGGGGAGGAAGATGCTGCCACATGTCAGCGTTGAAGCTGCATGTGGCAGCATCTCCTTCCCCCGCTAGCGGGGGAAGGCCGGGATGGGGGACAGCGCGCACAAACCTAAACCGCCGGCACCCCACTATGAAACCGCAGTTCGCCATCCGGCTCGCTGATTAAGCGCGCTTCTGCCTCGCCAAACACCTGCACGCGCGGCGCAATCTCCTTCGGCGAAATCTGCTGCGCCAGCTTCAGGTAATCCTGATAGTGACGCGCTTCCGAGCGCAGCAGCGAAATATAGAACTTCTCCAGTTGCTCATCCAGATACGGCGCCAGGCTGGCGAAACGTTCGCAGGATCGCGCTTCGATGTACGCCCCGCAAATTAGCTTATCCACCAGCGCTTCCGGCTCGTATGTGCGAATCTCGCGAATCAAACCTTTGGCATAGCGGCTGGCAGTGATTTTGCGATACGGCAAACCGCGCGACTGCATGATTTCCCACACCTGATAGAAGTGGTGCAGCTCCTCTTTCACCAGCAGCACCATCATCTCCACCAAATCATCGGCCCACGGCAGCTCGTTGCGCACGATAATGCTTTTGGTCAGATTCTTGTGGGCATTGATAAAGTTACCGTCCTGCTCGTCGCGGTAGATAAAATCTTCATACGGCTTGAGCCACGCCAGAATGGCATCACCACTTGGCTTATCCGCCACGTATTTACGGATGATGAACACCGCGGTTTGCGCGGCTTTCAATTCACAAACCATGTGATCGGTGAGCAGCAACGTCAGATTTTCCGGCTTGCGTGCTTCATCAATCCACGCTTGTGGCGTGCGGCAATGCAGGAATTGATAGATCGGTTCTAATAGCGGAGCGTAATTCATGGGCAGTCTTTTGTCTTACGGGGAAACGTGTTCAGGGCGGCGAGTGCCGCCCATTAATGCTTAGTGACGCACACCGTTGTCTTCTTCGTCGTCGATGAACTCGCCATCGTCATCTTCATCTTCGGCATCAGGATCTTCAAAGTAGGTGCCCCACCCGTCGTAATCGACGTTGTAGCTGCCTGCCAGATTCACCAGCTGCTCAACCTGCGCATCAATCAGCTCTGGCTTCAACGCGCCTTCGCTCAGGATATCCACACACATTACGGTAGTGCCGTCTTCCAGCTCCAGCTCTTCTGGCTCGCTCACTTCGTAGCCCAGCTTGAAGGCATCAACCGCCACCTTCTCCAGCGAGTCGAAGTTGTTGCAGGAGAGATGATGCTCAATAGTGTAAAGCGCATCTGGATCGCTGCCGTCTTCCAGCAACTCTTCAATGATCAGTCGCGTCTCTTCGCGCTGTTCTTCCAGCAATGCTTCATATGCCATGGGTGTGTCCTCAAATATTCGGCTGAATTCAATTATTTTCCCACACTGCCTCGCGCGCCACTACACAAAACAACAAGTTTCTTAACGCTGGGGTTGAAAATGCATATTCATACGGTTAGATTGAATTTTAATTCATTTAATGTAGGCATCTGGAGCGCTGTATGAGTCAGCTACATCAAAGACATTTCCTGAGATTGCTGGATTTCACCCCAGCCGAAATCGATTCTCTGCTGAGTCTGGCAGGTGAATTAAAACACGCAAAGAAAAATGCCAGCGAAACGCAGTACCTGAAAGGCAAAAACATCGCGCTCATCTTCGAAAAAGACTCGACTCGTACCCGATGCTCTTTCGAAGTTGCCGCTTACGATCAGGGCGCTAACGTCACCTATCTCGGCCCAAGCGGCAGCCAAATCGGCCATAAAGAGTCGATGAAAGACACCGCGCGCGTGCTGGGAGGCATGTATGACGGTATTCAGTATCGCGGCTACGGCCAGGAACTGGTGGAAACCTTAGCGGAATTCGCTGGCGTGCCAGTGTGGAACGGCCTGACCACCGAATTCCATCCCACGCAACTGCTGGCCGATCTGCTGACAATGCAGGAGCATCTGCCGGGTAAATCGCTGAATGAAATGACGCTGGTTTACGTCGGCGATGCACGCAACAACATGGGCAACAGCATGCTGGAAGCCGCTGCGCTGGTCGGCCTCGATCTGCGTCTGGTGGCGCCAAAAGGCTGCTGGCCGGAAGCGGAACTGGTGGAGCAATGCCGCGTGGCCGCACAGCAAACCGGTGGCAAAATCACCCTGACTGAAGATATCGCTGAAGGGGTGCAAGGTGCCGACTTCATCTACACGGATGTGTGGGTGTCGATGGGCGAAGCCAAATCGGTGTGGGAAGATCGCATCGCCCTGCTGCGTCCTTATCAGGTTAATAGCGCGATGCTGGCGCTGACCGGCAATCCGCAGGTGAAGTTCCTGCACTGCTTACCGGCCTTCCATGACGACAAAACCACGCTGGGCCGTCAAATGGCCGAGCAGCACGGTTTGCACGATGGCATGGAAGTGAGTAATGAGGTGTTTGAATCTGCGCACAGCATCGTGTTCGATCAGGCTGAAAACCGCATGCACACCATTAAAGCGGTGATGGTCGCGACGCTCGGCAAGCTATGATTGGTGGCGCCGCAAACGTTTACCTCGCGCGCGATATTTGCTTGATGCAAATCAGTGAATGCGTATAATGCGGCCCAATTTGCCGGAGGAAACATGCAACAGCGCAGCGCACAATTTGACGCTCAACGACGCCTGACAGCGGGCGGCGCATCTGTTTCTTTCCGTCATCAATCGATCGTAAAAAAAGCCCCTTAAGCAGGGGCTTTTTTTTGTCCGCAATCCGGCAGCGCAGAGGAGAACGCTATGGCCAACCCGCTATATCGCAAGCACATCATTTCCATCAACGATCTCAACCGCGACGAGCTGGAGCTGGTGCTGCATACCGCTGCCCAGCTGAAAGCCAATCCCCAGCCGGAGCTGCTGAAACACAATGTGATCGCCAGCTGCTTCTTTGAGGCTTCAACGCGTACGCGTTTGTCGTTTGAAACCGCGATGCATCGTCTCGGCGCGTCAGTGGTGGGCTTCGCCGACGGTAGCAACACCTCGCTCGGCAAGAAAGGCGAAACCCTCGCCGATACCATTTCGGTGATTGGGACTTACGTTGATGCCATCGTGATGCGTCATCCGCAGGAAGGCGCCGCGCGTCTGGCGACGGAATTCTCCGGCGGCATTCCGATTCTCAACGCCGGTGATGGCGCTAACCAGCATCCAACGCAAACGCTGCTCGATCTCTTCACCATCCGCGAAACGCAAAATCGCCTGGATAACCTGAATGTGGCAATGGTCGGCGACCTGAAATATGGCCGCACCGTGCATTCACTGACGCAGGCGCTGGCGAAGTTTGATGGCAACCGCTTCTTCTTTATCGCGCCGGATGCGCTGGCGATGCCTGCGTACATCACCGATATGCTGGATGAGCAGAACATTGCCTGGTCACGCCACGACACCATCGAAGAAGTGATGCCACAACTCGATATTCTGTATATGACGCGCGTGCAGAAAGAGCGCCTCGATCCGTCGGAATACGCCAACGTTAAAGCACAGTTCATTCTGCGTGCCGCTGATTTAGCCGGTGCGCGCGACAACATGAAAGTGCTGCATCCGCTGCCGCGTATCGACGAGATCACCACCGACGTGGATAGCACGCCGCACGCCTGGTATTTTCAGCAGGCTGGAAATGGCATCTTCGCTCGCCAGGCGCTGCTGGCGCTGGTACTGAATCGCGAACTGGCACTGTAAGGAGAAAGCGATGACTCACGATAATAAATTGCAGGTTGAAGCCATTAAACGCGGCACGGTGATTGACCATATCCCGGCGCAGGTCGGCTTCAAGTTACTGTCGCTGTTTCGTCTGACCGAAACCGATCAGCGCATCACTATCGGCCTCAACTTGCCGTCGGGCGAGATGGGCCGCAAAGATCTGATCAAGATCGAAAATACCTTCCTGACCGACGATCAGATCAATCAGCTGGCGGTGTATGCGCCGCTCGCCACGGTGAACCGCATTGATGAATACGAAGTGGTGGCGAAGATCGCCCCCACCTTGCCGGATCGTATTGATCGCGTGCTGACCTGCCCGAACAGCAACTGCATCAGCCGTAACGAGCCGGTATTCACCAGTTTTGCGGTGAAAAAGCGCGAAGATGATGTGCATCTGAAGTGCAAATATTGCGAGAAAGAGTTCGCGCGCCACGTGGTGCTCGGTCACTGGTAATCGCCCGCGTCGTCCCTATAATGGGACGATTCATTTCGCGGCGGACATCGGTCGGCCGCGCACTTTCAAGGAGAAACAATGTCTCGCGAAATCAGTACTTCAAACGCACCCGCAGCGATTGGCCCTTACGTGCAGGGCGTGGATCTCGGCAGCATGATCATCACTTCAGGCCAGATCCCGGTTGATCCGGCCACCGGCGCCGTTGCCGACGATGTTTCCGCGCAGGCACGTCAATCACTGGAAAATGTGAAGGCGATTGTCGAAGCCGCCGGCCTGAAAGTGGGCGATATCGTGAAAACCACCGTGTTTGTTAAGGATTTGAATGACTTCGCCACGGTGAACGCAACCTATGAAGCGTTCTTCACCGAGCACAACGCCAGCTTCCCGGCGCGTTCGTGCGTGGAAGTGGCGCGCCTGCCGAAAGATGTGAAGATTGAGATCGAGGCGATTGCGGTACGTCGTTGATTTGGTTGGTTGGTGCTGGCTGTCCCCCATCCCGGCCTTCCCCCGCAAGCGGGGGAAGGAGATGCTGCCACATGCAGCTTCATCACTGACATATGGCAGCCTCTTCCTCCCCCATTTATGGGGGAGGACCGAGGAGGGGGAAAGCCAGCACAATATTTATTTAAACGATCGCAGCAACCTCTCCAGCGGCCGCACCAGCGCCAGCACTGTTTCATCCTGCACCTGCGCTGCCGTATCAAGTTGTGAATGCATCTGCGCCACCTCACCTGCGCCATACGCCTGATTACGTTCCAGCGCATTGACCAAATCCAGTCCCATCCGGCTCAACTCTGCTACTTGCTGTACTTGCTGCTGCAGCGGCTTGAGCTGATAGCTGCGCAGAATTAGCGGCATCACCGCATCGCTGTTGTTCTGCCAGCGCTGCAATTGCTGACGGATGGCATGCGCCGCCGCATGATCGGCGCGATTGGCGATCAAGCGATCCACCTGCTTATCCAGCACACGCACCGCATTGCTCTCGGCCGGCAACACATCCGCCAAACGATTGAGCGGTTCAAAATAGTCATAATGTCCCGCCTGAAATTTCAGATGCTGGCGCGTGTAGTACTGCGCTGGCTCCAGCACTTCGGCCAATATGCGCAGCGGCGTGATGTCACTGCTGTTCGCCAGTCGCATCATCTGCACTTCAGCCTGCTGATGCTGCTGCAAGCCGACTGAAACAGTGCCCCAGCGATCCACCGCGCTCAGGCGCTGATACATGTTATCGCTGTCGGTGACATCCTGCGCCGACCATAAACGCTCCGCCACCACAAAGGCGCGCGGCCACAGGCGTGTGTCGATTACCCGGCTGTTAACGTTCTCCGCCCACAGCGCCGCTTCGCCGCCAATCAGGTTGTTCTGCATCTGTTGCGGCGTCGGCAGCGATGGCGCAATGCCGGTTGGCACCTGAGGCAACTTGCTGCCTTCTGCGGGATAGCGCACGTTGCCCACCAGCATATAACCGGTCAGCTTGTCTTGCGTTAGCGTCACCATCGGCTGGAATGGCCCCATCCACGTATCGACGCTGAACGTCAGCTGTGTGGGCGACAGCCAGCGAATATCACTGACCATGCGACGCGCTTTGCCGCTGAAATCGATAAAGCCGCGCCAGCCGTTTTTCCCTTCTATCAGGGTAAAGCTGCCTTTCAGCGCGCTGCCTTTCAAACGCGGCATGGTGAATTGCCAGCTCTGCGCCTGCTCACCAGCCTGCACCTGATCCGCGCCGTTGAGCCCCTGCGGCCAGGGTTCATTGCGATAGTGGTAAGCGGCGGTTTGCGGCTGATCGAGATAGAAACCGGTGGAGAGAATGCCGCGAAAGTCGTTTTTCGCCACCGTGCCCAACGCATCCTGTCCTTGCCACGATTGAATCAGAATGCTTTTAGGCAGATCAGGATGGTAAACCTCATCCCAGCCGATCATGCGGCGCTGATGCGCTTCAAGGATTTTCTCAACGCGCTGATTAAACCAGGCTTGCAGCGCATGCGTATCCTTTAAACCGTGGTCGCGCATAAACTGCTGAATGCGTGTGGAATCATTCCACTGGGTTGGATCAACCTCATCACCGCCAATGTGGATGTAGGGATCGGGGAAGATCGCCGTCACTTCGCCCATTAAGGTGTCGATAAAGCGAAATACCGCTTCGTTGCTGGGATCGAGCAGCGGCTTAAACACGCCCCAGCCGCGCTCCATCTGATACGGTCCCGGCGCGCTCATTAACTCCGGCATCGCCACTGCTATCGCCGACGCATGGCCGGGCAGATCGATTTCCGGTACCACGCGTACGCCGCGCTGCGTGGCGTAGCGCACCACATCGCGCATCTGCTGCTGCGTGTAGTACAAGCCGTCGCTGGCTTTCTCCTGCAGCTGCGGATAGTGGCTGGAGGCAAATCGCCAACCTTGATCGTCGGTTAAGTGCCAGTGAAACACGTTCATACGCGCGGCGGCGATGCCGTCGATTTGTCGTTTCACGGTTTCAATTGGCAGGAAGTGGCGCGCCGAATCGATCAGCACGCCGCGCCACGGAAAGCGCGGTTTGTCATCAATGGTGACGTAGGGAATTTCGGTGCCGTTTTCGGTGTTTTCAATCAGCTGCAGTACGGTTTCCATGCCGCGCATCGCGCCAAAGCGCGTGTTGGCTTTCAGCAAGACGCCATCGCTGTTAACCAGCAGATGATAACTTTCGTCGCTGTCTGGTTGGGGAAGCGGATCAACCGCCTGCGCGATTTGTACCTGAATGCTGGGATGATCGCTGGATGCGCTGGCCGGCAGCAGCGGCCAGCCGGTTTGCCGCGCAATGCGCGCGCGCCAGCGCGATTCAGCACCTTCCAGATGATCGCCCGAGATATGCAACGTGAGCTGCGGTGTTAACGCATACGCCCCGCCGCCGCCTGGCTGGACAACGCTTTGTGGCCACGGCATCAGCGGTAAATCTCCAGCCGGCGCGGCGAAGGCGGAAAAAGTCATGGATAAACAACAGGCAAGCAGAGTTCTTTGCAATGGCATCTGGGCATCCTTGTAAATGAAACAACGGACCAAAATGGGCAAAAGGCCCATTAAACCTGTTTCGCATTGCAAAGCAAGTGGCCGCAAACTGAAATCAAGGCGGGTTAATACTTTTGTATTTTAGCCAGATTAACCATTGCGCGGCTTTCGTTCCTGGTTGTGGCTTCTTTGTTGTAGGTCAAACCGCCGGCGATTAATCTCAGCGCAAACACCACATATAGCGATTAAACTCCTTAAAATTATCTACATATA
This sequence comes from Pantoea sp. DY-17, assembly GCF_019795975.1. NCBI lineage: Bacteria > Pseudomonadati > Pseudomonadota > Gammaproteobacteria > Enterobacterales > Erwiniaceae > Pantoea > Pantoea sp. DY-17. The sequence goes on from NZ_JAIMIG010000003.1 coordinate 293,273, forward strand.
GTTTCATGGAGAAGAAATGGCGACGGTGGTGATTAAGCGTGACGGCTGCAGAGTGCCGTTTGATGCGCAGCGGATCGAGGCGGCAGTCAACGCGGCTGCAGCTGCGGTACAAATCGATGATACGACGTGGTGCGCGCAAGTGGCGGCGCAGGTCAGTCAACAGCTGGCTGACAAGGCTGAAGTGGATATCCGCGACATTCAGTGTGCGGTGGAAGAGACGCTAATGAGCGGACGCTGGCCGCAGCTGGCGCGTGCCTACATCGAATATCGCCATGACCGCGATTTAGCACGCGAGCAGCGCGGTAAACTGCATCACGCTATTCGCGGTTTAGTGGAGCAAACCAACGCCGCACTGCTCAATGAAAACGCGAATAAAGACAGTAAAGTGATTCCCACCCAGCGCGATTTGCTGGCTGGCATCGTCGCCAAACATTACGCTCAGCAGCAACTCTTGCCACGCGATGTGGTGCTGGCGCATGAACGTGGTGACATCCACTATCACGATCTCGACTATTCCCCGTTCTTCCCGATGTTTAACTGCATGCTAATCGATCTGCACGGCATGCTGACCCACGGTTTTAAGATGGGCAACGCCGAGATCGAGCCGCCCAAATCAATCGCCACCGCCACGGCGGTGACCGCACAGATCATCGCGCAGGTCGCCAGCCACATTTACGGCGGCACCACCATCAATCGCATTGATGAAGTGCTGGCACCGTTCGTTACGCTCAGTCTGGAAAAACACCGCGCGGTGGCGCTGGAATGGCAGATTCCGGATGCCGAAGCCTATGCGCGCGTTCGCACCGAGAAAGAGTGCTACGACGCGTTTCAGTCGCTGGAATATGAAGTGAATACGCTGCACACCGCCAACGGCCAGACGCCGTTTGTCACCTTTGGCTTTGGCCTCGGCACCGACTGGGCCGCGCGCCTGATCCAGCAATCCATTCTGCGCAACCGCATTGCCGGATTGGGCAAAAATCACAAAACCGCGGTATTCCCGAAACTGGTGTTTGCTATCCGCGAAGGCGTGAATCATCGGCCTGGCGATGTTAATTACGATATCAAGCAGCTGGCGTTAGAGTGCGCCAGCAAGCGCATGTATCCGGATATCCTCAACTACGAAAAAGTGGTGGAAGTGACCGGCTCGTTTAAAACGCCGATGGGCTGCCGTAGCTTCCTTGGCGTCTACGAGGAGAACGGCGAGCAGATTCACGAAGGCCGCAACAATATTGGCGTCATTAGCCTCAATCTGCCACGTATCGCGCTGCAAGCCAAAGGCGATGAAGCGCAGTTCTGGCGCTTGCTCGATGAACGTCTGGCGCTGGCGAAACATGCCTTAATGACGCGTATCGCCCGGTTGGAAAAAACCAAAGCGCGTGTGGCACCGATTCTCTATATGGAAGGTGCCTGCGGCGTGCGCCTGAAAGCGGATGACGAAGTGGGCGCCATTTTCCGCAACGGCCGCGCCTCAATTTCCCTTGGCTACATCGGCTTGCATGAAACGCTGAATGCGCTGAGCGGCAACCAAGTGCATCCGTATGACGCCGATTACCTGCGGGAAAAAGGCGTGGCGATTGTCACGCACCTGCGCCGCGCGGTGGATGCGTGGAAAGCGGAAACCGGCTACGGCTTCAGCTTGTACAGCACGCCGAGCGAGAATCTGTGCGACCGCTTCTGTCGCCTCGATGCCGCCGAATTTGGCGTGGTGGCCGGCGTTACCGACAAAGGGTATTACACCAATAGCTTCCATCTCGACGTGGAGAAGAAGGTCAATCCGTACGACAAGATCGACTTTGAAGCGCCCTATCCCGCCATCGCTAACGGCGGATTCATCTGTTACGGCGAATATCCCAACATCCAGCACAACCTCAAGGCGCTCGAAGATGTCTGGGATTACAGCTATCACCGCGTGCCCTATTACGGCACCAATACGCCGATTGATGAGTGCTACGAATGCGGCTTTAGCGGCGAGTTCAGCTGCACCAGCAAAGGGTTTACCTGCCCATGCTGTGGTAATCACGATCCGGCGCGCGTGTCGGTGACGCGCCGCGTGTGCGGCTATCTCGGCAGCCCGGATGCGCGTCCGTTTAACGCCGGTAAGCAGCAAGAAGTACAGCGGCGCGTTAAACATCTGGAGACAGGAAAACTGGGATGATGCGCATCCACGGCTATTATCCGGTTGATATCGTTAACGGGCCCGGCACGCGCTGCACGCTGTTTGTCGCGGGCTGCGAACATCAATGTCGCGGCTGCTACAACCAAAGCACGTGGCGGCTGGATTCCGGCGTGCCGTTTACGCTGGAGATGGAAGAGCAGCTGATCGCCGATCTTAACGATCGGCGCATTGCGCGCCAGGGCTTGTCGCTGAGCGGCGGCGATCCGCTGCATCCGCACAACGTGCCGCATATACGTCGTCTGGTGAAACGCGTGCGCCGTGAGTGTCCGGATAAGGATATCTGGCTGTGGACCGGATATCAGATGGCAGAACTCAGTGCGGCGCAGCGCGAAGTGGTGGATGAAATTGATGTGCTGATTGATGGACGCTTTATCGAAGCGGAGAAAGATGCGCGGCTGCTGTGGCGCGGCAGCCGCAATCAGAAGATTTGGTGGTTACGCCAGCCACAAGGCGAGCACGCCGAGCAGCATGCCGCTGCCTGCCACGCCGATCAGCGCGATCCACAGCGCCCGTGCGGGAAAGGCGCGATGCAGCATCAATAACGACGGCACACTCACGGCGGGCAGCGTGACTAATAACGCCAGCGCGGGCGCAATGCCCATGCCCGCCAACATCATGGTCTGCACAATCGGGATTTCCGCGGCGGTAGGAATCACAAACAGGCAGCCGGCGATTGCCATCAACATCACCCAAAACAGCGTATTACCCACCGCGCCATCCGCGTGCGGGAACAGCCACACGCGCGCGGCGCCGAGCAACAATACCGCGACGATATACAGCGGAATGGTGTTGCAGAACAGTCGCCACATCACCCGCAGCCAGCGTGACAGAAACGGCTGCTCATCGCGGGCCGGGATAACGGGGGCGGTAACGGCCTGATCCGGCACGCTGCGCTGCACCAACCACGCGATGCCTAACACCATCAGCAAACCCGCTACCAGCCGAATCGCCGCAAAATGCCAGCCGAGCACAAAGCCCATAAAAATCAGCGTGGCAGGATTGAGCAGCGGATTCGCCAGCCAGAACGCCATCGCCGCACCGCTGGAAACCTGTGACTGACGTAAGCCAGCGGTTACCGGCGCCGCACAGCAGCTGCACATCATGCCCGGCAAACCTAATCCAGTGCCCATCAGCGTCGAGCCAAAGCGTGAGCTGCCCATCAGACGCAGCAGCCAGGCGCGCGGAATCAGCTCCTGCACCAACGATCCGAGGATCACCCCGAGCACGGCCGCTTTCCACACGGCGAGGAAATAGACCATGGCGTAATCAAGCGCCGCGCGCCACGGTGAGTCCGCCGCATTGGCCAGAATCGATTTACCGATCGAATGCGTTTCGGCAGCAGTAAAGGCTTTGCCGTAATAAGGCTGCCATTTGACATACCACAGGCCGATTACTACCACGGCGAGGAACAGCAGCGGTTTCCACCAGGCGAAGCGTGTCGCCGGGGCATGAGAAGGGAGTTGGGTCATCACGGAATTCCGTATTCAACTGAATAACAATGCCGCGTTAGGATACGCGGCGGAAAGGCCGTAGTGTCATTCAGGTCATTTCATTGCGCCATGTGGAAATCGCCTAAACTTGATCCGGCACGAAAATTTACCTCCCGGAAGAATTGCCGGCTGGCTTGCTTTTTGCGACATGGCTACCAGACTTGTTGGGTTAGAAGTGCAACGAACATAAGGTTCGTGATCAACAAGGAGGAAAAAAGATGAGCAAGAAAATAGCGGTACTGATTACCGATGAATTTGAAGACTCAGAGTTTACCTCACCGGCGGAGGCTTACACTCAGGCGGGCCATGAAGTGGTTACCATCGAGTTTAAGGCCGGCAACATCGTTAAAGGGAAACAGGGTAAAGCTGAGGTCAACATCGACAAGGCTATTGATGATGTGAATGCAGCCGAGTTCGATGCGCTGCTGCTGCCCGGCGGACACTCTCCCGATGCCCTGCGCGGTGACGATCGCTTCGTCAACTTCACCAGGGAGTTTGTCGCCAGCGGCAAGCCGGTGTTTGCCATTTGCCATGGCCCGCAGCTGCTGATCAGCGCGAACGGCGTGCGCGGCCGCAAAATGACCAGCGTAAAAGCCATCGCCATCGATCTGCGTAATGCCGGTGCGGATTTTTACGATAAAGAAGTGGTGGTGGATGATGACAAGTTAGTTACCAGCCGCACGCCTGAAGACCTGCCCGCGTTTAATCGCGAGTCGCTGCGGATTTTGAACGCGGCCTGATAGTTTTTCCTGCATTGGGGTCGCCGTGAATGGCGGCCCTAAGGCCGGGTCCAGATAATCTTTTTGCCAAAGCCCAGCGCATTGTCGGTCATCTTCACTTCGTCGAGCACGATTTCCCATAGCGGTGCGGTGACTTTCTTTGCCACTGGAAAACGCTTCTGATAGGCGTGACGCGCAATAACTTCCCTTTCTCCGCTTAGCAGCTGAATCACGCCGCGATACTGCACGCCTTTAATCAGCAGCACACTTTTGGGCTGGCCATTCACCGTGCCCGCCACGCGCGGATTTGACTGGATTAATGCGCCATGGCGCGTGTCTGGTTTAGTCATCAGCCAGAACGCCATGTTCGCGGCATCAAACACATAAAAGCAGTTGGCGCACCACAGATCGTCGCCATGGCTGGCAGATAACGACAGCACGTGCTGTTTTTTTAAGTAGCGAATCAGATGAGCATGGTCGGACAAAATTGGACTCCGTGCGGCGAATAGCGATGCAGCCTGAAGCGCGCTACACTGCCTGCCAGCTAATTTTCGGGATAAGTATGATGGAACAAGGCTGGCAGCTTTATCTGCTACAAACCGCCGCAGGCATGCTGTATACCGGCATCACCACCGATGTTAATCGTCGGCTGCAACAGCATCAGCAGGGACGCGGCGCGCGTTCGCTGCGTGGCAAGGGCCCGCTGACGCTGGTGTTTCACTGCGATGCGGGCGATCGGGCGGCGGCGTCACGCCTGGAATATCAGGTGAAGCAGCTGAGCCGCGCGCAAAAGCTGCTGCTGGTTGCACAGCAGCCGCCCTGCTTAGTGGCCTGGTTTAGTCGAAACGGTTAAACGGCAGCGCGAATTCGATCAGCCCTTCTGCACCGACAAACGCATCGTCGGCCAGTTTGTAAACCTGAAAGGCCGCTTCACTGCCTAACCAGCGACAGTGCAAACCATGACGTGCCGCCGGTTCAAAGCCGAGTGGATTGTAGAACTCAGGATCGCCCAGCACCACCACGGCGCTGTAGCTGAACTCATTCAGTGAATCCAACCCTTCACACACCATCCGTTTAGCCAGGCCCTGTTTGCGCACCGATTCATCCACGGCGAGCGGCGCCAACGCGACCCAATTGCGGTCTTCTCCCTGCAGGGTCACCGGACTGAAAGCGGCATAACCCAGCACCTGACCTTCATCATCTGTGGCAACTACACCGAGAGTCAGCAAGCCATCTTCGCGCAGTTGCTGTATCAGTTCCGCTTCGGCAGCGGTAGCAAAACTGCGCTTTAACAGGCTATCGATGCCTGCTGCATCAACGCCAATTTCAGTACGAATCAACATGAGATCCCCGCGCGCGCCTCAGCGGCCTTCGCGTCCTGTTTCATTCCTGTCTCAATAAAAGCAGCGAGCTGCTGCAATCCCGTGCGTAATGGCGTGGGCATGGCATCCAGTTCAATGGCATCCATCAGGTTTTTCACCTCAAGTCCCAGCTCAGTGTCACCTTCAATCACCAGACGGCGTTGAAAGAACAACATATCGGGATCCGCTTTGCGTGCTGCCACCAGCAACAGATCGTTGGCTTCACCGCGAAACCAGACATCAGCCTCGGTGTCGCGCGAAACGGTCAGGCGCCCTGCTTGCAGGGTGGTGATCCAGCGCAGATTCACATCGGCAACCTCAATCCCCAGATAACGCCCTTCCAGAAAGTCTAACTCACCTTCAGACAAAGCATGACGAAATTGCCAGTTTAGGAGTTGTTGCAGAATAGCTTTTTTTAGCGGGAAAGGGGTAATGGAAACAGGTAAAGCAAGGAATTCTGGCCCTTTTTCAACAATCAGACCGCGTAAGCGCGCAAACATCATCGTCATTCCCTTCAGAAAGTTTCATCTATTTTGCCACATCTGACCGGCTTCGCCTCCACTGAGATCAAGGAAATCGCCGCCTGGCTGGACGAAAAACCTTCACTCCCGATCATCAATGCCGCTTTCACTGCCTTAAATCAACATTGCTGTCGGGTCAGTTATTTACACTCTTCGGCTTCAGAATCCGGGGAGGAAAATGTATGGAACTGCTGTGTCCGGCGGGGAATTTGCCTGCGCTGAAATCGGCGGTGGAGCATGGTGCTGACGCGGTGTATGTCGGCCTGAAAGACGATACCAATGCCCGCCACTTTGCTGGCCTCAATTTTACCGATAAGAAACTGGCTGAAGCCGCACGCTATCTGCATCAGCATCGGCGCAAACTGCATGTGGCAATCAACACCTTCGCCCATCCTGATGGCATCAATCGCTGGCAAAGCGCGATTGATGTTGCCGCTCAGAACGGCGCGGATGCGTTGATTCTGGCCGATATTGCCACGCTGGAGTACGCGGCAAAACATTATCCGCAGGTTGAGCGTCATCTTTCGGTACAGGCCTCCGCCACCAATCTGCAGGCCATCCATTTTTACCATCGTCATTTTCAACTCAGCCGCGTGGTGCTGCCGCGCGTGCTGTCGATGCATCAGGTCAAACAGCTGGCGCGTGAAACGCCGGTACCGCTGGAAGTGTTCGCCTTCGGTAGCCTGTGCATTATGGCTGAAGGCCGCTGCTACCTCTCTTCCTGGCTGACCGGCGAGTCGCCTAATAGCGCGGGAGCCTGCTCGCCGGCGAAATTTGTCCGCTGGCAGCAGACGCCAAAAGGCATGGAATCGCGCCTGAATGAGGTGCTGATTGACCGTTATGCGCCCGACGAGAGCGCTGGCTATCCCACCTTGTGCAAAGGCCGTTATGAAGTGGATAACCAGCTCTATCACGTATTGGAAGAACCCACCAGCCTGAACACCTTGTCGCTGCTGCCTGAACTGCTGCGCGCCAACATTGCCTCGGTGAAAATTGAAGGACGCCAGCGCAGCCCGGCCTATGTGGCGCAGGTAGCGAAAGTGTGGCGTCAGGCCATTGATCGCTGCATGGCATCGCCGGAACAATATGCCGTGCAGGAACCCTGGATGCAGGCGTTGGGCGAGTTATCAGAAGGCAGCCAAACCACGCTCGGTGCTTATCACCGTGACTGGCAATAAGGAGATCGCATGAAATACGCCATCGGGCCGGTGCTGTGGTACTGGCCAACTGCAACGCTGGAAACCTTTTATCAACGCGCCGCCGAGAGCAGCGCGGAGATCATTTATCTCGGCGAAGCCGTCTGCAGTAAAAGACGCGCCACCTCGTTCCATCAATGGATGGACATCGCGCGCATGCTAGCGCTGCAGGGCAAGCAAGTGGTGCTGAGTACGTTGGCACTGCTGCAGTCGCCATCGGAAGTCAAAGAGCTGCGCCGCTATGTCGAGAACGGTGAGTTCCTGCTGGAAGCCAATGATATCGGTACCGTGAATATGGCGGCGGAGCGCAAATTGCCGTTTGTCGCCGGCCCAACGCTGAATGTGTATAACGCGCAGACGCTGCAACTGTTGCTGAAAGAAGGCATGACGCGCTGGTGCATTCCGGTGGAGATGTCCCGCGACTGGCTGATTCAACTGCTGCAACAGTGCGATGCGGCGGGTGTGCGCGAACAATTTGAGGTGGAAGTGCTCGGCTATGGTCATCTGCCGCTGGCGCTGTCAGCACGCTGCTTTACCGCACGCGCCGAGAATCGTGGCAAAGATGATTGCCAAACCTGCTGCATCAATTACCCAACCGGCCGTCGCGTGCTCTCGCAGGAAGGCCAGCAGGTGTTTGTGCTCAACGGCATTCAGACCATGAGCGGCTATTGTTACAACCTCGGCAATGACCTGAGCGGCATGCATAACTGGATCGACATTGTACGTTTGTCGCCCCAGGGCGAAAGTACGCTCGCCGAAGTGGATCGCTTCCGCGCCAACGAAGCCGGTCAGGCACCGCTGATGATGGCGCGCGGCAGTGATTGTAATGGTTATTGGCGTCGCCTGGCGGGAATGGCACTGGAAGGCGGCAGGTAAAGGCACATTCCGGCTATATTCCTGCTGTTATTAGCAGTTTTAATATAGGTAACGATGAGTAATACTCACAAGCGCAGGTCCGACTAAACACCTGCGCCATCCCTATTTGGAGTGCCCATGTCTGAGAAAAAAACTGTTCGCCTGTCCGTGTTGGATCTGGCCCCTATTCCACAAGGTTCCACTGCACGCGACGCGTTCCATAATTCGCTGGCACTGGCCCGTCAATCCGAAGCACTGGGCTTTCACCGCTACTGGCTGGCGGAACACCATAATATGACGGGGATTGCCAGCGCCGCGACGTCAGTGCTGATTGGCTATTTAGCGGCTAATACCGAAACGCTGCGCCTCGGTTCAGGCGGCATTATGCTGCCCAATCACGCGCCGCTGGTGATCGCCGAACAGTTTGGTACCCTCGAGTCACTCTATCCTGGGCGCATCGATTTGGGACTGGGCCGCGCGCCGGGTTCCGACCAACGCACCATGCTGGCGTTGCGTCGTCATCTTTCCAGCGGCCAGGCAGATAGTTTTCCAGAAGATGTCTCTGAACTGATTCGCTGGTTTGACGCCGAAGAGGGAGAACATCCGCCAGTACAACCGGTTCCAGGTTTAGGATTGAAAATTCCGGTGTGGCTGCTCGGTTCCAGCCTGTACAGCGCGCAACTGGCCGCTCAGCTGGGTTTGCCGTTTGCATTTGCCTCGCATTTCGCGCCGGATCTGCTGTTCCAGGCGCTGCATCTCTATCGTGAGAAATTCAAACCTTCCACACGTCTGGCGAAGCCGTATGCGATGGTGTGCGTCAACGTCGTTGCAGCCGATAGCGAACGTGACGCTCGCTTCCTGTTCACCTCGATGCAGCAGCAGTTTATTAACCTGCGTCGCGGCAAACCGGGTCCGCTACCTGCGCCGGTGGAGAACATGGATCATCTGTGGTCGCCGTCCGAGCAATATGGCGTGCAGCAGGCACTCAGCATGTCGATTGTCGGCGATAGCGATAAAGTCCGCAGCGGCCTCGCCGCGCTGATGCGTGAAACCCAGGCGGACGAGATTATGGTTAACGGCCAGATTTACGATTCGCAGGCGCGTCTGCGCTCCTTCGCGCTGGCAATGGAAGCAGCGCGCACGCTGTAAACCTCATTGCGGTGGGTTTAACCACTCTGGGCCCACCGCAAGGGTTCGCACGTCTCGCGCCGGTGACTGACCGTGAAAACGGCTGTATTCGCGACTGAACTGCGAAGCACTTTGATAACCCACCCGATAACCCGCCGTGCCGGCATCCAGCTTCTCAATCAACATCAAACGCCGCGCCTCGTTGAGCCGCAGCTGCTTTTGATACTGCATCGGCGTCATCGCCGTTACCGCTTTAAAGTGATGATGCAGCGACGAAATACTCATCCCTACGCTGCTCGCCAGAAAATCCATTTTCAACGGCTGATGAAAGTTTTCGCGTAGCCAACGCGCGGCGCGCGCCACTTTGTTGCCTGGCCGTTCCGTCAACGCCATGTTGAGAATGCGCGGCCCTTCGGGTCCAGTCAGCAAACGATAGAAAATCTCCTGCTCAATCAACGGTGCCAGCGCAGCAATGTCCTGCGGGTGATCCAGCAACTCGACCAAACGCATCACCGCATCCACCAACGGGGGCGCGACTTTATGCACGGCGATACCGCGCTCGCTCACCGCCGTGCTGCCGAGTTGATGGTGCGGAAAGTGTTCCAGATAACGCATCAGACGCGTTTCGTTGATGGTGATGCCCACACCAAGATTCGGTTTCTCTGGCGTTGCCATGACCACGCAGGATTGCACCGGCATATCAAGCGTCACCAACAGTAAATCGCCCGGCCCGTAATGCATCACTTCATCACCCATGCGCAGCGCTTTTTGCCCCTGCGCGATCAGGGCAAAGCTCGCCCAGGTCGCCACGTGCGCCAAACTGGTGGGCTGAGAACTGCGGCCGAAAGAGAGAAAGTCGATTGGGCAATAGTGACGACCATCCTGCGGTGCGTGGCGGGCAATAATTGCCACCAACTGCTGCCATTGTTCCTGATGAATCATGCGCTCGGTGCTCCGCGGTAAGAAATCACTGATTTGATATTCTCGCTTGTGGTTGGCGCTGCGACTAGTCCTTGAACAGCAGATTTGCAGGATCGTGCAAGAAGCTTGCAGGATTGCGCTACCACCTGAATGTATGGACAGCGCATGCTTTATCTTCCCCGAAATCTCAGGTGGAGAGACACGATGAAAACACTTGAAGGCAAAATTGCGCTGGTGACGGGCGCTTCGAAAGGCATTGGTGCCGCCATCGCCATGACTTTCGCGGCGGCCGGTGCTCGGGTGGTGGTGAATTATCTTCAGGATGAAGTGGGTGCGGCGGATGTGGTGACCGACATTCAGGCGCTGGGTAGCGACGCCATCGCCGTACAGGCTGATATTTCACGCGAGGCCGATGTGCAGCGCTTGTTCGCTAGCAGCAATGAGCAGTTTGACGCACCCGATATTGTGGTGAATAACGCCGGCATTTTTCACCACGGTGACTTTGCCGAGCTTAGCCTCAGCGAGATGCAGCAGCAGCTGAATGTGAATCTGCTGGGCACCTTGCTGGTGTGTCAGCAGGCGGCAAAACATTTCCCCGCACGCGGCGGTTCCATCATCAACCTTAGCGCTTTAAATAGCCAACGCAGCACGCCCGGCTCGGTGCTTTGGGCAGCAACCAAAGGCGCGATCGATACCTTAACGCAGGGCCTCGCACGCGAGCTTGGGCCACGTAATATTCGCGTCAATGCGTTAGCACCCGGCATTATTTTGACTGAAGGTTTGCTGGCGGCGAAGAAGATGCACCCGGAGTTGAAAGCACAGCTGATAGCGGCAACGCCGCTCGGACGCTTTGGCTTGCCGGAAGATGTGGCGCAGGTGGCGCTGTTTCTGGCGTCAGAAGAGTCAGCTTACGTTAGCGGTGAACGCGTGCTGATTGCTGGTGGCGTGTAAAATTCACCTTCCACGCGCATAAAAAAAGGGACGCGTTAGCGTCCCTTTTTACTTTTCGCGTTTATCGCTTATGCGTCACGACGACGTGGTGCAGCAGCGCCTTCTGGACGCGGGCCACGACCACCTTCACGGCTGAAGCGTCCGCCTTCACGGCCACCTTCACGACGTTCGGAGAAGCGACGTGGAGCGCCTTCGCCACGTGGAGCACCATCACCGCGCGGTGCGCCATTGCCACGACGTTCGCCGCCAGCAGATGGACGACGTTCGCTACGCTCGTGCACTGGCGCATCACCCATCAGCTGCATATTCATCGGTTTGTTCAGAATACGCGTACGAGTAAAGTGCTGCAGCACTTCGCCCGGCATGCCTTTCGGCAGCTCGATGGTTGAGTGAGTACCAAACAGCTTGATGTTACCGATGTAACGGCTGCTGATGTCACCTTCGTTAGCGATCGCGCCAACGATGTGACGAACTTCAACACCATCATCACGGCCCACTTCAATGCGGTACAGCTGCATTTCGCCAACGTCACGACGTTCACGACGTGGACGATCGCCATCGCGGCTGTCACGGCTTTCGCGTGGACCACGAGAATCACGTGAATCGCGACGCTCACCACGGTCAGGACGATCGCTGAACTCGCGACGCGCTGGACGCGGTGCTTCTGGTGGCAGAATCAGTGGACGTTCGCCCTGAGCCATTTTCAGCAGTGCTGCGGCCAGCGTTTCGATATCCAGATCTTCGCCCGGCTGCATTTTGCTCAGCAGTGCGCGGTACTGATCCAGATCGCTGCTTTCCAGCTGCTGCTGTACTTTCGCCGCGAACTTAGCCAGACGACGCTCACCCAGCAGTTCTGCGTTCGGCAGCTCAACTTCTGGAATGGTCAGCTTCATGGTGCGTTCGATGTTGCGCAGCAGACGACGCTCGCGGTTCTCAACGAACAGCAACGCACGACCTGCACGACCAGCACGGCCGGTACGACCGATACGGTGAACGTAAGACTCTGCATCCATCGGGATATCAAAGTTTACGACCAGACTGATACGCTCAACGTCCAGACCACGTGCTGCAACGTCGGTCGCGATCAGGATGTCGAGACGACCATCTTTCAAACGCTCCAGCGTCTGCTCACGCAGTGCCTGATTCATGTCACCGTTCAGTGCTGCACTGTTGTAACCGCTGCGCTCCAGCGCTTCGGCCACTTCCAGCGTGGCATTTTTGGTACGCACGAAGATGATGGCTGCATCGAAATCTTCCGCTTCCAGGAAACGAACCAGCGCATCAGTTTTACGGCCGTATGCGGTCCAGTAAGACTGAGAAATGTCCGGGCGCGTAGTCAGGCTTGACTGGATGCGAACTTCCTGTGGGTCTTTCATGAAACGCTTGGTAATACGGCGAATCGCTTCTGGCATGGTGGCTGAGAACAGCGCGGTCTGATGACCGTCTGGAATCTGCGCCATGATGGTTTCAACGTCTTCGATGAAGCCCATACGCAGCATTTCATCCGCTTCGTCCAGCACCAGACCGCGCAGGTTAGACAGATCTAACGTGCCACGCTTCAGGTGATCCAGCAGACGACCAGGGGTACCGACAACAACTTGTGGTCCCTGACGCAGTGCGCGCAGCTGTACGTCATAACGTTGGCCGCCGTACAGGGCTACCACGTTAATGCCACGCATGTGTTTAGAGAATTCTGTGACGGCTTCAGCAACCTGTACCGCCAATTCGCGGGTAGGTGCCAGCACCAAAATTTGCGGTGCTTTAACAGTAGGATCAATGTTGTTTAGCAGCGGCAGTGAGAATGCCGCAGTTTTACCACTACCGGTCTGCGCCATACCCAACACGTCACGGCCAGCCAGCAGGTGAGGAATACACTCAGCCTGGATTGGAGAAGGCTTTACGTAGCCCATACCGTTCAGTGATTCGAGGATGTCGGCGTTCAGGCCAAGGTCAGCAAAAGTGGTTTGAATATCAGTCATGTAGTACACGTGCCTCTTAGATTGCGGCGGCCAGTCTACATAACTCGTCGTGAAAACTTTCAGTCATTTTCATCAAAAAGTGTGAACCGGCTCAAATTAGAAGTTTTGACGAACAGAAAAGCCCTCATCTCTGAAGATGATGACTTTACAGGTATTCAGGCAATAAAAGTTCGTCAGCTATTGCTGGTCAGATTCTGATAAATCGTCTTGTGTCTGGCCGAGTTGCGCCAGTTCCAACAATGCGTATCGGTGCTCAACAAAGTTATTTACGTTGTTGGCCACCGCCAGTTTGAACAACGCTTTCGCGTCGTCCTTCTCCCCCAGACTTAGGTAATACTTACCTAAATAGAAGTTGGTTTCACTGAGATGTTCAGCGAGCGAGGTGTTATCCGTTGCGTCCGCCTTGAGACGTTCCATCAGCGTTTTTTCACTGATGTCGCCAAGGTAGAACTCGACAATATTCCATCCCCATTGATCGCGAACCGCTTTGTCATGACGCTGTCTCAGCGTAACTTTTGCCTTGTCGGCATCCATATCGCTTTCAACGAGATAGAGCCAAAGGCTGCGGAATGGATCGTTAGGATCGTCTTGATAAAACGCCAGCAGATCATCTTGCGCTAACTTGTATCGACCGCCGTAATAGAGGGCGATACCACGGTTTAAATGCGCATAGTTGTAAGTTGGATCAAGCTCAAGTACAGAATCAAACGCTTCATAGGCAGCATCAAAGTTGCCTGCCTGCGTTAAGTATATACCGAGATAGTTAAATACCTCAGGCATATCTGGTCTTATAGACAGCGCTTGCGAAAAATCGTTCCGCGCTAATGCCCTCAGACCCAAACTATCATACAACACTCCGCGCTCATATAATAGCTGTGCGCGTTCATCATCGGTAAGGGCACGACTGGCAAGAATTTGTTCCATTCGCGCCAGGATCACCTCTTGCTGCAGTGTGGGCTGCAAAGGTACTGCCAGAACTTCGTTCTTACGCCAATTGGAGTTGCTGCATCCTGCCAGCGTGATAGCTGTCGCAACAAAACACCAGCGCAAAAAAGGCTTCATTTCCCACTCCCGAATACAAACATTGGGACAACCATCCTGTCATCCTCCTGCTGTGCACAAGGATTCCCGCCCTCGCGATGATCTAAACACCTCTCCCCGCAAAGCAGGGAGAGGTAAATCGGTAAACGCTTACTCGGCGTCAGATGCATCAGATGCAGCGGTAGCAACTTCTTCCGCTGGTTTCTGCTCTGTCGCTTCTTTGATGCTCAGGCGTACACGGCCCTGACGGTCCACTTCCATGACTTTCACTGGAACTTCCTGGCCCATCTGCAGGTAATCGGTCACTTTCTCTACGCGCTTATCGGCGATCTGAGAGATGTGCACCAAACCTTCTTTACCGCCGCCGATTGCCACGAAGGCACCGAAATCAACGATACGTGTCACTTTACCAGAGTAAACGCGGCCAACTTCGATCTCAGCAGTGATCTCTTCGATACGACGAATGGCTTCTTTGGCTTTCAGGCCATCAGTAGCAGCAATCTTCACGGTACCGTCATCTTCGATTTCGATGGTGGTGCCGGTTTCTTCGGTCAGCGCACGGATCACTGAGCCGCCTTTACCGATGACATCTTTGATCTTGTCTGAACTGATTTTGATGGTGTAAATGCGCGGCGCGAACTCAGAAATTTCCTGACGCGGCGTGCTGATTGCCTGTTCCATCACGCTCAGAATGTGCAGACGCGCACCCTTCGCTTGGTTCAGAGCAACCTGCATGATTTCGCGGGTGATGCCTTCGATTTTGATATCCATCTGCAGCGCAGTGATACCATCGCGGCTACCCGCTACTTTAAAGTCCATATCGCCGAGGTGATCTTCGTCACCCAGGATGTCAGACAGAACCACAAAGTTGTCGGCTTCTTTAACCAGACCCATCGCAATACCGGCTACGGCAGCTTTAATCGGTACGCCAGCGTCCATCAGTGCCAGAGATGCACCGCACACGGAAGCCATCGAAGAAGAACCGTTAGATTCTGTGATCTCTGAAACCACACGCACGGTGTAGGGGAAATCAGCTTGCTTAGGCATTACTGCCAGCACGCCGCGCTTCGCCAGACGACCGTGACCAATTTCACGACGCTTCGGTGAGCCAACCATACCGGTTTCGCCCACGCAGTATGGAGGGAAGTTGTAGTGGAACAGGAAGCTATCGGTACGCTCGCCCATTAACTCATCCAGATTCTGCGCATCACGTGCGGTACCCAATGTTGCGGTAACCAGCGCTTGCGTTTCACCACGCGTAAACAGTGAAGAACCGTGCGTGCGTGGCAGTACGCCAGTGCGCACATCCAGGCCACGAATCATATCTTTCTCACGGCCATCGATACGCGGTTCGCCACGGATGATGCGGCTTCGAACAACACTCTTCTCAAGGTCGTGAACGATGTCAGCGATATCGCCAGCATCCAGCGTTTCATCTTCAGCCTGCAGTGCAGCAATGGTCGCGTCTTTCACTGCGCCAACCTGAGTGTAACGCTCTTGCTTATCAGTGATGCGATAGGCATCGCTGATGCCCGCTTCTGCCAGTGCAGTAACGCGTGCGATCAGTGCATCGTTAGTTGGCAGTGGCTGCCAATCCCAACGTGGTTTACCCGCTTCGGCAACCAGCGCATTGATGTTTTCGATAACGATCTGCTGTTGGTCGTGGCCGTATACCACAGCGCCCAGCATCTGCTCTTCAGTAAGGATGTCAGCTTCTGATTCCACCATCAGCACCGCGTTCTGGGTACCGGCAACAACCAGGTTCAGACGTGATTCGTTGATTTCATCAGCAGTTGGGTTCAGTACGTACTGATCGTTGATATAACCCACGCGCGCTGCGCCGATTGGGCCATTGAACGGCAGACCTGACAGAGCCAGCGCAGCAGATGCGCCGATCATCGCAACGATGTCTGGGTTAACCTGTGGGTTAACAGAAACAACGGTTGCAATAACCTGCACTTCGTTAATGAAGCCTTCCGGGAACAGCGGACGAACTGGACGGTCAATCAGGCGTGAGATCAGGGTTTCGCCTTCGCTTGGACGGCCTTCACGACGGAAGAAGCTACCCGGGATACGACCAGCAGCGTAAGTACGCTCCTGATAGTTAACCGTCAGCGGGAAGAAATCCTGACCTGGTTTAGTTTTTTTCTGGCCAACAACGGTAACGAATACAGCAGTGTCATCCATGCTCACCATTACTGCAGCGGTAGCCTGGCGCGCCATCATGCCGGTTTCCAGCGTGACGGTATGCTGACCATATTGGAATTTGCGTACGATCGGGTTCAGCAAAATTTAAGTCCTTAAATTCAGAGGCGCAGCCCATTCTGGCGCGCCGGGGATTACCGATCTTCAGTTGCATCCTCGCGACTAATGACAACCTTAACCGCCCATGCGGTAAAGCCTCTCATTAGCCGCGCGAACCTCTGCAAGCAAAGATCACTCTCTGCAACAATACATGAGTTTGGTCCGGATTGCTGCGGATTGCTCGAAAAAAGGGGCCATAAAGGCCCCCTTTTCGCGAAACTCGCACAAATCTGATCGTCAGATGCGTTTTTTTGCATGGTGCATGCGCTACATCCTTGATCAGATTCTTCAGACTTAGCGACGCAGACCCAGGCTTTCGATCAGACCGGTGTAGCGAGCAACGTCTTTACGCTTCAGGTAGTCCAGCAGCTTACGACGCTGAGATACCATGCGCAGCAGACCGCGACGGCTGTGGTGATCTTTCTTGTGCTCAGAGAAGTGACCCTGCAGGTGGTTAATCTGAGCAGTCAGCAGAGCAACCTGAACTTCAGTTGAACCGCTGTCGTTGGTACCACGACCGTATTTAGCAACGATCTCTGCTTTAGCTTCTACGCTTAGAGACATAATAAACTCCGTTGGATAATGAATGTATGGGTGCCGATCTCTAATTCAGCAGCCCGCTTTTAAAGCCGCGCCATTCTACTCTTCGCCTGATAGCAACGCAATTGCGCCGTTAGGTCAAATGCGAGAGGCTTGATTACGCAGGAAATTCTACCACCAGACGACGCGGCGCCACGCGCCCATCGTCGGCGATTTCGGCCATACCAATGAATTTGTGCTCATCACCTTCCGTCACGCGCACCAATCCCTGTTCCGGCGCATCCGCCACCTGAACCGGCATACCTTGTTTGAAATAAGCCGCCACCGTAGGCAGCAAATTCACCATCGGGAACTCTTCTGCCGGACTATCCATCGGCAGCAATAACGCATCGAGCGCACTGTAATCCGGCGTTTCCGCCATGTTGACGGTGGCCGCCACTTCCTGCAGCTGCTCCAGCGTCACCATTCTTTCGATCGGATAACGCGCCACCTGCAGACGACGCAGCATGATAACGTGCGCACCGCAGCCAAGCCGTTCACCGAGATCGTCGATGATAGTGCGGATGTAAGTGCCTTTAGAGACGTGAATCTCCAGCTCCAGTTCATCACCTTCCCAGCGAATAAACTGCAGCTCAAACACTTTGATCGGGCGCGCTTCACGCGGCACGGTTATGCCTTCACGTGCGTACTCGTACAGCTTGCGTCCCTGATACTTCAGCGCGGAGAACATGGTCGGCACCTGCATGGTGTCGCCACGAAAATAGTCCAGCGCTGCATCCAGTGCCGCCTGATCAAAAGTAATCGGACGCGTCTCAACAATATTACCGTCGGCATCAGACGTATCGGTGCGTTCACCCAGGCGAGCAATGACGCGATAACGCTTGTCCGAATCGAGCAGATACTGCGAAAACTTGGTGGCTTCGCCGAGGCAAACCGGCAGCATGCCGGTCGCCAGAGGATCGAGGGCGCCGGTGTGGCCCGCTTTGTTCGCGTTGAACAGACGTTTTACTTTCTGCAGCACATCATTGGAAGATGCGCCTTGGTGCTTATCCAGCAGAAACACACCGTGGACGTCGCGACCGCGACGACGAGGACGGCTCATTAGTCCTCCTTGTCATCTTCCGCCGGGCTATCGCCACGACGCTCAACATCGCTCTTAATAACGTTGCTGACCAGGTTCGACATGCGCATACCTTCGATCAGCGAGTTGTCGTAGAAGAAGGTTAGCTCCGGCACGATGCGCAGGCGCATCGCTTTACCTACCAGCGTACGGATATAGCCAGAGGCTTCTTTCAGCGCCTTCAGGCCGTTTTGCACTGCTTCTTCATCTTTGTCATTCAAAAAGGTCACAAACACCTTGGCATAGGCAAGATCGCGCGACACTTCGACGCCCGAAACCGTCACCATCATACCGAGACGTGGATCTTTAATTTCGCGCTGCAGGATAATTGCGATCTCTTTCTGCAACTCCTGAGAAACGCGCTGTTGGCGGCCAAATTCTTTTGCCATTATTCTTTCTCCCAAATAATTCGGGAGGCCAGAGGCCTCCCAAATTGCAACACATCAAATGATGATCAATCGATGGTGCGTTTAATTTCAATCACTTCGAACACTTCGATCATATCGCCAACGCGAACGTCGTTATAGTTCTTCACGCCAATACCACATTCCATGCCGTTACGAACTTCGTTGACGTCATCTTTGAAGCGACGCAGAGATTCCAGCTCGCCTTCATAGATAACCACGTTGTCACGCAGTACACGGATTGGGTTGTGACGTTTGATGATACCTTCAGTGACCATACAGCCCGCGATGGCACCAAATTTCGGTGATTTGAACACGTCACGTACTGCAGCCAGACCGATAATCTGCTGTTTGAACTCTGGAGCCAGCATACCGCTCATCGCAGCTTTCACTTCGTCAATCAGATTATAGATGACGGAGTAGTAACGCAGGTCAACGTTTTCAGCGTCAATCACGCGGCGAGCAGATGCATCAGCACGCACGTTGAAGCCGAGAATGATGGCGTTGGATGCTGCAGCCAGCGTGGCGTCGGTTTCGGTGATACCACCCACGCCTGAACCGATAATGCGTACTTTCACTTCGTCGGTAGAGAGTTTCAGCAGCGAATCAGAGATGGCTTCGACAGAACCCTGTACGTCAGATTTCAGCACGATGTTCAGCTCAGACACTTCGCCTTCAGTCATGTTGGCGAACATGTTCTCCAACTTAGACTTCTGCTGACGCGCCAGCTTAACTTCGCGGAATTTGCCCTGACGATACAGTGCAACTTCACGCGCTTTCTTCTCATCACGTACTACAGTCGCTTCATCACCCGCAGCCGGCACACCGGACAGACCGAGGATTTCGACTGGAATGGATGGACCCGCTTCCAGTACTTCACGACCCAGTTCGTCACGCATCGCACGTACACGGCCATATTCGAAGCCGCACAGCACGATATCGCCTTTGTTCAGCGTACCTTCACGTACCAGCACGGTAGCAACCGGGCCACGACCTTTGTCGAGGAACGATTCAATCACCACGCCGCTCGCCATACCTTCACGGATAGCAGACAGTTCCAGAACTTCAGCTTGCAGCAGAATCGCATTCAGCAGGTCGTCGATACCGGTACCGGCTTTCGCAGAGACGTTAACGAACATGTTCTCACCGCCCCACTCTTCCGGAAGAATTCCGTACTGGGTCAGTTCGTTCTTAACGCGGTCTGGATCAGCATCAGGCTTATCAATTTTGTTAACCGCAACAACCACTGGCACACCGGCTGCTTTCGCATGCTGGATAGCTTCAACGGTCTGAGGCATCACGCCATCGTCAGCAGCCACAACCAGGATAACGATATCCGTGGCCTGCGCACCACGAGCACGCATTGCGGTAAACGCGGCGTGTCCCGGGGTATCGAGGAAGGTGATCATACCGTTGTCAGTTTCAACGTGGTAAGCACCAATGTGCTGGGTAATACCGCCCGCTTCGCCTGATGCCACTTTCGTTGAACGAATGTAGTCAAGCAGCGAGGTTTTACCGTGGTCAACGTGACCCATGATGGTGACGACTGGCGCACGGCTTTCCTGCGCAGCATCGGTGTCACGATCGTCCATTACCGCTTCTTCCAGCTCATTCTCGCGGCGCAGGATCACTTTGTGACCCATCTCTTCCGCAACCATCTGAGCGGTTTCTTGATCGATAACCTGGTTAATGGTCGCCATGGCGCCCATCTTCATCATCGCTTTAACGACCAGAGAACCTTTGATCGCCATTTTGTTGGCCAGTTCAGCAACGGTGATGGTTTCACCGATGACAACATCGCGGTTAACCGCCTGAGCCGGCTTGTTAAAGCCCTGCTGCAGGGTGCTTGGCTTACGATGCTTACCGCCTTTGCCGCCACGCACCTGAGCACGCGCTTCTTCGCGATCGGTTTTAGCTTCAGAATGCTTGTTGCCTTTCTTAACCGGACGAGCCGCTTTGGTGGTGCGAGCACGTGCACGGCCAGCTTCTACCTGGCGATCGTTCTCGTCTTCTGCCTGACGGGCGTGAGTAGAGGTAGTGACGTGATAGTCGCCTTTATCCTCTTCTTCAGGTTTTGCCCATTCAGCGCCTTTCTCTTCAGCCAGGCGGCGGGCTTCTTCAGCCACGCGGCGCGCATCTTCTTCCAGCTTACGGCGTGCTTCTTCTTCTGCTTTACGTTTCAGTTCGGCAGCTTCTGCTTCACGACGGGCTTTATCAGATTGCGCAGCCTTGGCTACTACATCGGTAGGTTGATTAGTCAATTTCTCTTTTTCCGCTGCTTCACGTTTAGCCTTGTCAGCGGCTTCGCGCTTGGCTTTGTCTTCGGCTTCACGTTGCGCTTTCTGTTCAGCTTCGCGACGGGCTTGTTCTTCCGCCTCGCGACGCGCCTGCTCTTCCGCTTCACGCTGCGCCTCGGCTTCCGCTTCTGCCTGAGCTTGCTCAGACTCTGCATCGCCTTTCACGTATGTGCGCTTTTTGCGGACTTCGATTTGTACCGACTTACTTTTACCCCCGGTGACGGGAATATTCAAGGTGCTGCGCGTCTTGCGCTGCAAAGTCAGCTTGCTTGAACCGGTCTGACCGTGCTCACGATTCAGGTGAGACAGTAAGGTTTCTTTCTCTTGCTGGGATACCGCATCGTTTTCAGACTTACGAATCCCTGCATCAGCAAATTGCTGTACCAGGCGATCGACCGGGGTCTGAATTTCGGCGGCCAGCGATTTTACGGTTACATCTGTCATGCTGTTCCTTCCTGTTATTACGCGTCATCGCCGAACCAGCAGATATTACGTGCAGCCATAATCAGCGCACCGGCTTTCTCGTCATCCAGCCCTTCAATATCTGTCAGATCGTCAACACCTTGCTCAGCGAGATCTTCCAGCGTGCAAACGCCTTTCGACGCCAGGCGATACGCCAGCGCACGATCCAAGCCCTCAAGATTCAGAAGATCCTCAGCGGGCTCCTGATTACCAAGGCTCTCTTCTTTCGCTAATGCCAGGGTGGTTAACGCATTTTTTGCTCGTTCACGCAGGGCTTCAATGGTCTCTTCATCGAGGCCGTCGATTTCCAGCAGCTCGTTGATTGGCACATAAGCCAATTCTTCCAGCGAAGAGAAGCCCTCTTCCACCAGAATGGTGGCGAACTCTTCGTCGATGTCGAGATGTTTGGTGAACATATCGATCGCTGCATGGGCTTCAGCTTGGTGCTTAGCCTGCAGATCATCGACGGTCATCACGTTTAGTTCCCAACCGCTCAGTTGGGAAGCCAGACGCACGTTTTGGCCGTTACGGCCGATCGCCTGAGCCAGATTGCCGGCTTCAACAGCGATATCCATGGTGTGATTGTCTTCATCCACCACAATTGACGCCACATCGGCTGGCGCCATAGCGTTGATAACGAACTGCGCCGGGTTGTCGTCCCACAGCACAATGTCGATACGCTCGCCACCCAGCTCGCTCGAAACCGCCTGGACACGCGCACCGCGCATACCGACGCAAGCGCCCACTGGATCAATACGTTTATCGTTGGTCTTCACCGCGATTTTGGCGCGTGAACCCGGATCGCGCGCTGCCGCTTTGATCTCGATAACTTCTTCGCCAATTTCTGGCACCTCAATGCGGAACAACTCGATTAGCATTTCTGGTTTAGAACGGGTGACGAACAGCTGCGCGCCACGCGCTTCAGGGCGAACGGCATACAGCACACCGCGGATACGGTCACCTGGACGGAAGTTTTCACGCGGCAGCATGTCTTCACGCAAAATCACGGCTTCAGCATTGCTGCCGAGGTCCAGTGAAATGTTGTCACGGTTCACTTTCTTCACCACGCCGGTGATGATTTCGCCTTCGTGCTGACGGAACTGATCAACCACCATTGCGCGCTCAGCTTCACGTACTTTTTGTACGATAACCTGCTTAGCAGTTTGGGTGGTGATACGGTCGAAGGTGACAGATTCAATCTGATCTTCGACAAATTCGCCCAGATTGAACGCTTCGTCTTCATAACGGGCTGCATCCAGCGTGATCTCGCGAGTCGGCTGCGTGACTTCTTCTACAATCTGCCAGCGACGAAAGGTGTCGAAATCGCCGCTGCGGCGATCGATGCTGACACGCACTTCGATCTCTTGCTCATACTTCTTTTTGGTCGCAGTGGCCAAAGCGCTCTCCAGCGCTTCGAAGATTTTCTCACGCGGCAGGGCTTTTTCGTTAGAAACGGCTTCTACTACAGCTAAGATCTCTTTGTTCATCCTGGTTAGCCTCAATCCGGACTTTTAAAAGTGGGGGACCAGGTTCGCTTTCTGAATGTTGCTCAGCGCGAACACTTCATCGTTACCCTCAACGGTCACCGTGATCATCTCGCCTTCAACAGACTTGATGATACCCTGCCATTTACGGCGGTTTTGTACGGCCATGCGTAGTACCAGGCTCACCTCGTCACCGACAAAACGTGCATAGTGTTCAGCAGTGAAAAGAGGACGTTCGAGACCCGGCGAGGAAACTTCAAGGTTGTAAGCCACGGTAATTGGATCTTCCACATCCATTACTGCGCTAACCTGGTGGCTAACATCGGCGCAATCATCAACATTGATACCCTCTTCACTATCAATATAGATGCGCAGGGTTGATGTGCGACCACGAATAAACTCAATACCGACTAATTCGTAGCCAAGCGCTTCTACTGGAGCAGAGATCAACTCTGTCAATTTTTGCTCTAATGTGGACAAGCCCACCCCCAAGACATAAAAAAAGGGCCTATAGCCCAGTGTTTCGATTTCCTGATAACAAAAAACCCCGAATATTCGGGGCTTTTTGTGACTGGACCCTGTACGCCGCATAGCGGCTTCGGAGCACAATCCAAAAGAATTTTTTTCAAAAATCACTGAGATTGCGTCCGTCGATGCATACAGTATATTTGAAAAAGAACTCTAAGGGAAAGTGGTTGCGGGGGCCGGATTTGAACCGACGACCTTCGGGTTATGAGCCCGACGAGCTACCAGGCTGCTCCACCCCGCGTCCGAAAACGTGGCGAATAATACGCCGACCTTGCAAAAAATGCAAGTTAAACTGAGATTTGGTACCGAGGACGGGACTTGAACCCGTAAGCCCTTTCGAGCACTACCACCTCAAGGTAGCGTGTCTACCAATTTCACCACCTCGGTACATCACTAGACTGCGACGTTGTTTTATCGCACTACAGCGTTGACGATCTTACTGCGGGATATCATTGCCCGGCGTTGCCGGTTTAGCTGGCTGAGTCTGCTGTTCAGACTGCGCCGGCGCAGTGAGGTTATCCCACTCGCTACCTTTGGCTGTTTTATTACTGTTCAGGTTACCCAGAACCAGGCTGATGATGAAGAACAGCGTAGCCAGTACCGCGGTCATGCGAGTCATAAAGTTGCCAGACCCGTTTGAACCGAACAGCGTACCAGAAGCGCCTGCACCGAATGAGGCTCCCATATCAGCGCCTTTGCCTTGCTGCAGCATGATCAAACCCACGAGGCCAATCGCTACAATAAGGAAAACAACTAACAGAGCTTCGTACATAATCAACCTGTTTCCTTGCGCGTATCTGCACAGTTAAAGCTTCAACCAATATCGATGGGGAGTCTCGTCATCACCCATCAGAAGCGGGTGTGAATACTAACCAAAGGCACATACCTCTGCAAGTGCAATTTTCACCATCGCTTTCGATTGCGGAAAAAAGCACCATCCCGGTGATTTTGCAGGCGGAAAGTTTAAAAACTCCCCGCCTGAAAACTTACACCGCTTTTACTGCATCCGCGATTTTATGCGCCAGCGCACTGACCTGCGCCTCATCTTCACCTTCCACCATCACACGAATCAGGGGTTCAGTGCCGGATTTGCGCAGCAACACGCGACCGCGTCCCGCCAGCGTTTTTTCAGCTTCCGCAGTGACAGCTTTCACGCTTTCGCTTTCCAGCGGATCGTGCTCGCCAGCGAAGCGCACATTGACCAGAATCTGCGGCAGCATTTTCATGCCACTGCACAGGTCGTGTAGCGTCATATGGTTGCGTACGATTGCAGTAAGCACTTGCAAACTTGCTACGATGCCGTCGCCGGTGGTGGTTTTATCCAGCAGAATGACGTGACCGGAGTTTTCGGCTCCTAGACGCCAGCCCTTCTCCTGCATTTTTTCCAGCACATAGCGGTCGCCCACTTTCGCACGGGTAAACGGAATACCCAGCTGTTTCAGCGCCAGTTCCAGACCCATGTTGCTCATTAACGTGCCCACCACGCCACCGCGCAGCTGGCCCTGACGCAGCCCTTCACGCGCAATGATGTAGAGAATTTGATCGCCATCGACTTTGTGACCTAAATGGTCAACCATCATGATGCGGTCGCCATCACCGTCGTACGCCAGTCCGAGATCGGCCTTCTCTTCCAACACGCGATGCTGCAGCAAACGCAGATCGGTCGCACCGCAATCTTTGTTGATGTTCATGCCATCCGGCTGCACGCCGATAGCAATCACATTCGCACCCAGCTCACGCAGCACATTAGGCGCAATGTGATACGTCGCGCCATTCGCACAATCGACCACAATCTTTAGCCCATTCAGGCTCAGCTCGCTTGGGAAAGTCCCTTTGCAGAATTCGATGTAACGACCAGCAGCATCGACAATGCGACTGGCGCGGCCCAGTTCAGCCGACTCTACGCAGGTGATCGGCTTTTCCATCTCCAGTTCGATGGCTTCTTCAACTTCATCTGGCAGCTTGGTACCTTCAGCCGAGAAGAATTTGATGCCATTGTCGTCAAAGGGATTATGAGAAGCTGAAATGACAATACCCGCTTCCGCGCGGAAAGTGCGGGTCAG
Source organism: Pantoea sp. DY-17 (assembly GCF_019795975.1). Taxonomy (NCBI): domain Bacteria; kingdom Pseudomonadati; phylum Pseudomonadota; class Gammaproteobacteria; order Enterobacterales; family Erwiniaceae; genus Pantoea; species Pantoea sp. DY-17. The sequence continues at coordinate 318,813 of NZ_JAIMIG010000003.1, forward strand.
ATAAGCAATTGCAGGTGTCGGCATCGGGCCGGTGAAAGCCGCCGACAATCCCGCCGCCGCCAGGCCAGCTTCCAGTGCCGATTCCAGCATATAGCCTGAAATACGCGTATCTTTACCAATCAATACTTTGCGTGAACCCTGGCGCGCCAGCACCTTACCCGCCGCCCAGCCCAACTTGAGGACAAAATCAGGGGTAATCGGTGCTTCACCGACTTTGCCGCGAATCCCATCTGTACCGAAATATTTACGATTACTCATGCTTTATCCTTTTGCTCTCCGTGTCGCTTCGACGACGCGCATCGCTTCGACAGTCTCTTTCACATCATGCACGCGAATAATTTGCGCCCCTTGCATGGCGGCAATCACCGCACAGCTGAGGCTTCCGGTCAGACGCTGGGCCGGACCGACATTTAGCAACTGCCCAACCATCGACTTGCGTGACATTCCTACCAACAGCGGTAAGCCGTAGTGGTGGAAATGGCTGAGGTTGGCCAGCAGTTCATAGTTGTGGCTGAGATTCTTACCGAAACCGAAGCCAGGATCGAGCATCAGATTATCTTTTTTGATGCCGGCTGCTTCACATCGCGCAATCTGTGCAGCGAAGTAAGCATCCACTTCGCTCACGATGTGGCTATATTCCGGTGCCTGCTGCATGGTGCGCGGTTCTCCTTGCATATGCATCAGACACACCGGCAAGCCTGTTTCTGCCGCCGCCGCCAGCGCGCCCGGTTCGGACAAAGAACGAATGTCATTGATAATGTGAGCACCCACTCGCGCCGCTTCACGGATCACTTCTGGCTTAGAAGTATCGACCGAAATCCACACCTCAAAACGCTGCGCGATGGCTTCCACCACCGGAATAACGCGTGCCAGCTCCTCTTCCACGCTAACTTCATCAGCGCCCGGACGCGTTGATTCACCGCCCACATCAATAATGGTGGCACCGGCATTCACCATTTCATTAGTGTGCGTCAGCGCATCGACCAGCGTGTTGTGACTTCCACCATCAGAGAAAGAGTCCGGCGTGACATTCAAAATACCCATCACATGGGGAAAAGAGAGATCGAGATGGGAATCACGGGCGAACAACTTCATGGCGAGAATCTCCTTGAGGAATCACTGAATCGCGGAATGTAAAAAACCCCGGACTGGCCGGGGTTTGCATTGTAACAAGTATTGCGGGAGGGAGAACTGGCGGTGAGCAACGCATCCCGCCAGAATGCCATCACATGATCTTGTCTGAACCCGGCGTTTTCGGGTCATCAACAGGACGTGGAGCCTGCGTAGAGTCGCCGTTACCCACAGCAACTTTCGCCTCTTCCCAACCTGCTGGTGGACGCACTTCGCGACGTGCCATCAGATCGCTGATCTGCGGTGCATCGATGGTCTCATACTTCATCAGCGCGTCTTTCATCGCGTGAAGGATATCCATGTTTTCATTCAGAATACGGCGTGCACGCTGGTAGTTGGTATCGATAAGGTGTTTAACTTCCTGATCGATAATGCGCGCCGTTTCATCTGACATGTGTTTTGCTTTCGCCACTGAGCGACCGAGGAACACTTCGCCCTCTTCTTCAGCGTAAAGCAATGGACCCAGCTTCTCAGAGAAGCCCCACTGCGTAACCATGTTGCGTGCTACGCTGGTCGCCATTTTGATGTCAGATGAAGCACCGGTAGAAACATAGTCCGGACCATAAATGATCTCTTCCGCCAGACGTCCGCCGTAAGCCACAGAAATACGGCTTTCCAGCTTCTGACGGTTGGCGCTGATCTCATCGCCTACTGGCAAGAAGAAAGCCACACCCAGAGCACGACCACGCGGAATGATGGTGACCTTGTGCACCGGATCGTAACCCGGAACCAGCGTACCCACAATCGCGTGACCCGCTTCATGATAAGCCGTCGATTCTTTCTGCTCTTCGGTCATCACCATGGAGCGACGTTCCGCACCCATCATGATTTTGTCTTTGGCTTTTTCAAACTCAACCATCGAAACAACACGCTTGTTGCCGCGAGCAGCAAACAGCGCAGCTTCGTTGACCAGGTTAGCCAAATCCGCACCGGAGAAACCAGGCGTACCACGTGCGATAACTGATGGATCCATATCGGTTGCCAGCGGCACACGACGCATATGGACTTTCAGAATCTGCTCACGACCACGCACGTCTGGCAGACCCACCACAACCTGACGGTCGAAGCGGCCTGGACGCAGCAGCGCCGGGTCAAGAACATCTGGACGGTTAGTTGCCGCGATAACGATGATGCCTTCATTACCTTCAAAGCCATCCATCTCAACCAGCATCTGGTTCAGCGTTTGTTCACGTTCATCGTGACCACCGCCTAAACCGGCGCCACGCTGACGGCCAACCGCATCGATTTCATCGATAAAGATGATGCACGGTGCCGCTTTCTTCGCTTGTTCGAACATGTCACGCACACGAGATGCACCTACACCGACAAACATTTCCACAAAGTCAGAACCGGAAATGGTAAAGAACGGGACTTTGGCTTCACCAGCAATCGCTTTCGCCAGCAGCGTTTTACCGGTACCCGGAGGGCCGACCATCAGGACGCCTTTCGGAATTTTACCGCCCAGCTTCTGGAAACGGCTCGGCTCACGTAGATACTCAACCAGCTCCCCAACTTCTTCTTTGGCCTCATCACAACCGGCCACGTCAGCAAAAGTAGTTTTGATCTGATCTTCGGTCAGCATGCGGGCTTTGCTCTTGCCGAAGGACATCGCGCCCTTGCCGCCGCCGCCCTGCATCTGCCGCATAAAGAAGATCCACACGCCAATCAGCAGCAGCATTGGGAACCATGAGATGAAGATGGAAGCCAGCAGGCTTGGTTCTTCAGGCGGTTCGCCAACTACTTTGACGTTTTTAGTCAACAGGTTATCGAGTAACTTAGGATCGTTGACGGGGATATAGGTGGTGTATTTATTGCTGTCTTTTTTGACAACGTTAATCTCACGCCCGTTAATTCGTGCCTCGCGGACCTGATCTTGGTTCACTTCCGATAGGAAAGTTGAATAATCAACCCTACGGCCATTCGACTCGCTGGGCCCAAAGCTCTGGAATACAGACATCAGCACGACCGCGATGACTAACCAGAGAATCAGGTTTTTCGCCATGTCACTCAAGGGATTAACCTCATATTACAACGATGTTAACAGACAGCGTAGGGTACTATAGATCCTTCATACCTGGAATCGCAGTGCGGATGATTTTGCTTGTTTACCCTGAAACTCAGAATTACACATCAGAGTAAACGCATTGGTCGTCTTGCTTTGATTCCGGCATTTCGGGCTAAAGTTTGCGCCCCGTCGCCACAATGTACACTTCGCGCGAACGTAATCGCGAAGCGTCCGGCTTACGAATTTTCACTTTCGTAAACAGGGAGCGAATTTCCCGCAGGTATTCATCGAAGCCATCTCCCTGAAACACTTTCACGACAAAACTGCCGCCTGGGGCCAGGATATCCCGACACATTTCCAGCGCCAATTCTACCAAATACATCGAACGTGGAATATCAACCGCAGGTGTACCGCTCATGTTGGGTGCCATATCAGACATCACCACCTGCACCTTTTGGTCGCCTACGCGCTCCAGCAAGGCGCCAAGTACCGCCTCATCGCGAAAATCGCCCTGCAAAAAATCAACGCCAACAATCGGATCCATTGGTAACAGATCGCAGGCTATGATACGACCACTTGATCCGATAAGCTGAACCACATATTGCGACCAACCGCCGGGTGCCGCACCGAGATCGACAACCGTCATCCCGGGTTTGAAAATCTTGTCACCCTGCTGAATTTCTTCAAGTTTAAACCAGGCACGCGAACGTAACCCTTTTTTCTGTGCCTGCAGCACATATTTATCGCTAAAGTGTTCCTGTAGCCAGCGACTGGAACTGGCCGAACGCTTTTTACCCGTCATAATTTTTCCAATTAAATCGTCATCGTAGCGATAAATCAGCACGCAATGGTCGCGTTGATTTGGCGATATACCCGAGATGGCGGTAGAATGAACCGTTTTCAATCCCTGAGTAAGCAAAAAATACGATGAATCTGAGTACCAAACAAAAACAGCACCTCAAAGGCCTTGCCCATCCGCTTAAGCCGGTTGTCATGCTGGGCGGAAATGGCCTGACCGAAGGCGTGCTCGCCGAAATCGAACTGGCGCTCGAGCATCACGAATTGATCAAGGTAAAAATTGCCTCGGAAGATCGTGAAACTAAGCAGCTGATCGTGGACGCTATCGTGCGTGAAACTAAAGCAGGCAACGTACAGGTAATCGGCAACACGCTGGTGCTGTATCGCCCTGCCAAAGAGCGTAAAATTACTCTTCCGCGTTAATCATGCCTTTAAAGGCGGCGACGGGCAAAGAAAGTGCCACGCTCCTGCATGTGATAAAAGGCCGCAGTGCGGCCTTTTTCCTTTCTTTACAAAATGCAGCGACATATTGCAAAGCGTAGCAATATCTTAAAGGTATTCCACCTTCAGGACTTCATATTCCACATCCCCGCCTGGGGTTTTCACAATCGCGACATCGTCGGCTGATTTTCCAACCAATCCACGCGCCATCGGCGAATTCACTGAAATCAGGTTCTGTTTGAAGTCAGCTTCATCGTCACCCACGATGCGATAGGTGAACTCTTCATCCGTATCCACATTGAGGATGGTCACGGTAGCGCCAAAAATCACGCGACCGGTTTTCGGCATGGCAGTCACATCAATGACTTGCGCATTCGAAAGCTTGGCTTCGATCTCCTGAATACGACCCTCGCAGAAACCCTGTTCTTCGCGAGCCGCATGATATTCGGCATTCTCTTTCAAATCGCCGTGCTCACGGGCTGTGGCGATGGAGGCGATAATGCGCGGACGCTTCACGGATTTCAGTTCGTTCAGCTCTTCGCGTAGCTTCTCAGCGCCTTTCAACGTCATCGGAATCTGATTCATTTTTGGCTCCTCGTCATCTATCCTGGTTAACGGCGTCATCCTGACCGGTGACAGCAGAAAACAGCTTCTGCGGCGCGTTACCTCTTTTCACAAGCAAAAGAAGCCTGACCCGGAAAGCTTTCCGGGTCAGGTTCGGTTTTGCATTTTGATACGTATTTTACCCCAGAGTTCCCTGTGGGTCATCGTTTACTTTGCACCGTCCGGGGACGTAGTATTGACGCCTTCACCCGTCAGTTACCGCGAGATTATGCGATTTTCACGACTTGTTACCGGATTAACCTGTGCGTTTATGCTGCAGGCACAAGCAGCTCCCGTTGAAGAATACATGCAGTATTTGCCAGACGGCGCAAACCTGGCGCTGATGGTACAAAAAGTGGGCGCATCCACCCCGATAATCGATTATCACGGCAAACAGATGGCGTTACCGGCCAGCACCATGAAAGTGGTGACAGCGCTGGCGGCTTTATTAGAGCTCGGGCCCGATTTTCGTTTCCAGACCACCATGGAAACCAAAGGAGCGGTCAATGACGGCACCCTGAATGGCGATTTAGTGGCACGATTTGGCGGCGATCCTACGCTGAGCCGCCAGGATCTGCGCAACATGGTCACAGCGCTGAAAAAACAGGGCATCACCCATATTAAGGGCAATCTGGTGATCGACACTTCGGTGTTCGCCAGCCACGATATGGCGCCAGGCTGGCCGTGGAACGATTTGACGCAGTGCTTTAGTGCGCCACCGGCAGCGGCCATCGTCGATAAAAACTGTTTCTCCGTGTCGCTGTATAGCGCCAATACGCCGGGCGAAAACGCCTTTGTGCGTATCGCCTCCTATTATCCGGCCCACATGTTCAGTCAGGTGCGCACCATTGGCCGCAACAGCGGTGACGGACAATATTGCGAGCTGGATGTGGTACCAGGCGAGCTCAATCGTTACACCTTAACCGGCTGCATGCGTCAACGTTCAGAGCCGCTACCGCTGGCCTTTGCCGTGCAGGATGGTGCTGCGTGGGCCGGTGAGATACTTAAAGCCGAGCTGCGCGCCGCCGATATTGATTACAGCGGTCATCTGGTTCGCCAGGCGCAAGTGACGTCGCCGGGTACCGTGTTGGCTTCAACGCAATCAGCGCCGCTGCACACGCTGCTGCACACCATGCTGAAGAAGTCGGACAACATGATTGCCGACACCGTGTTCCGCACCATCGGCCATCATTACTTCAACGTGCCGGGCACCTTCCGTGCGGGTTCAGATGCGGTACGTCGTATTCTGCGCGAAAAAGCCGGGGTCGATCTGGGCAACAGCATTCAGGTTGATGGTTCCGGGCTGTCGCGTCATGACCTGATCGCGCCAGAGACCATGATGCAAGTGCTGCAATACATTGCGAAAAATGATTCGACGCTGAATTACATTTCGATGCTGCCGCTGGCCGGTTACGACGGCACGCTGCAATATCGCGGCGGTCTGCATGAAGCAGGGCTGGATGGCAAAGTCTCGGCGAAAACCGGTTCGCTGCAGGGCGTCTATAATCTGGCAGGATTCATCACCACCTCCAGCGGCGCGCGCGTCGCCTTTGTCCAGTTCCTGTCCGGTTACGCGGTTCCGCCGGAAAATCAGAAAACGCGCCGCATTCCGCTGGTACGTTTTGAGAGCCGCCTCTATACGGATATCAACAAGAACAACTGATGAAACTGCTAATCGTTGAAGATGATGCGCTGTTGCAATCGGGCCTTGCGCAGGCGTTAAGCTCGCAAGGCTACGCCATCGACTGCGCCAGTACCGCCGCAGAGAGCAACGCGCTGCTGCGTAGCGGTCAGTACAGCCTGATCGTGCTCGATCTCGGCTTGCCGGATCGCGATGGCGCATCACTGCTGCGACAATGGCGACGTGACGGCATTGCGGTGCCGGTACTGATCCTCACGGCGCGCGATGCGCTGGAGGATCGCGTTGATGGTCTGGATGCCGGCGCTGACGATTATCTGGTGAAGCCGTTTGCGTTGGTTGAACTGCAGGCACGCGTGCGGGCGCTGATCCGCCGTTATCAGGGCCACAGCGATAACCTGCTGCACCAGGGCGATCTGACGCTCAATCTCAGTTCACAACAGGTTCTGCTGGAAGATCAGCCGCTGGAGATCACGCCCAAAGAGTTCGCACTGCTCACCCGCTTACTGATGCGCGTGGGGCAAAACGTACACCGCGAAACGCTGCAGCAGGATCTCTACAGCTGGAATGACGATCCCGGCTCCAACACTCTCGAAGTTCACATCCACAATTTGCGTCGCAAGCTCGGAAAAGATCGCATCAAAACCGTGCGCGGCGTCGGTTACCGTCTGGAAATCCGCGAATGAACAGCATGCGTCAGCGGTTATTGATTATGCTGGCGCTGATTCTCCTCACCTGTCAGGTGATGAGCGCCATCTGGCTGTGGCATGAAAGCCGCGAGCAGATCAGTTTTTTAGTCAACGAAACGCTCTCTGCGCAGGCGCGTAACGATCGGGTAGAAAACGAGATCCGTGAAGCCATTGCCTCGTTGCTGCTGCCTTCCTTAGTCATGGTCGCCCTCACCTTGCTGCTGTCGTTTTGGGCGATTAACTGGATTATTCGTCCGCTGAAATCGCTGCAGGACAGCCTTGCGCATCGTTCAGCGGATAATCTGACACCGTTGCCGATCTACTCCGAAATGGATGAGATCGTGGCGGTAACCACCTCGATCAACCAACTGTTTTCACGCCTCGATCACACGTTGCAGCAGGAACGCCTGTTCACCGCCGATGCGGCACACGAGCTGCGCACGCCGCTGGCCGGATTGCGCCTGCATCTCGAGCTGCTCCACCAGCAGAACGTGCCGCAGAGCGAGATGCTAATTGAACGTATCGATCAGTTGATGCACACCGTGGAACAGCTGTTGATGTTATCGCGCGCCGGGCAAGCGCTGGCGGGCGGTCACTATCAGCAGTTGCAGTGGCAACAAGACATCATGCAACCGCTGAAACCAGAAATGACCGAGCTGTATCAACAGCGTCAGCAAATCCTGTGCTGGCCGCAGAACGACGATGTGCCGCAGCAAGGTGAAGCAGTGCTGCTGCGCCTGATGCTGCGCAATCTGCTGGAAAACGCCTCGCGCTACAGCCCGGAAGGCAGCGAAGTCGCGGTGAAGATGCAGCAGGACCAGCAGCAGGTGATCATCGAAGTGTGGGATCAGGGTCCCGGCATTGAAGCCGCCGCTGCGGAAGAGCTAACACAGGCGTTTCGTCGTCGCGATCAGCGTTATGGCGGCAGCGGTTTGGGTTTGAATATCGTGCTGCGCATCGTGCAGATGCATCGCGGCAGGCTGGAGCTGGTGAACCGTGAAGATCGCAGCGGGCTGATTGCCCGCTGCTATTTACCGCATCAACTGATTGGCTAAGCGCCGTTAGAAGTGGGTATTCAGGCTCATAAAGTAAGTACGTCCAGATTCGTTGTAGGTATTCGCACCCGCTCCATACAGATAAGAGTTGGTGTTGGCGTTACCGGTGGTTTGCGCATTACCTTCGCGATAGTGACGTTTATCGAACAGGTTATCAATGCCCACCGTGACGCTGGCGTACTTGTTGATATCGTAGGTACCGCTCATACCGATAATTGAGTAAGGACTCACTTTATCCGTTGCGCTGCCGGTCGAAAGATTCCCTTTGTAATCATACTTCTTCGGCGTCTGCGTGCCGTACCAGGTCAGCGTGGTTTGCAGCGACAGATCCTGCGTCGCCTGCCAGCTCAGCGTCGAATTCAGCGTGTATTCCGGAATCACCGATAAACGATCGCCGGTCTCTTTGTTCTTACTCTGCAGCATATAGGTGAAGTTGTTATTCCACATCACGCTGTCGGAGAACGGCACGTTGACGGTGCCTTCCAGCCCTTCCACCACCGCTTTCGGTACGTTTTCCCACTTATAAATATCCGTGGTGCCATTGGATGCTTTGCTCACAGGCGAGTAACCGGCTTCGATCTTGTTGCGATAATCGTTGCGGAACCAGGTTAAACCGGCCTGATAACCTTCGTGTTTCCACTCCAGACCAATCTCTTTGTTGATGCTGTTTTCCGCTTTCAGGTCGCTGTTACCCTGCAGATAACAGGCGCCGGTGCTGGCCGCACAACCCTGACCGTTGCTGTACAACAAGTAGTTCGGGTTGGTCTGATACAGGCTCGGCGCTTTATAGGCGCGACCAATCCCCATCTTCAGCGTGAAGTCATCGCCCAAACCTTGTGACAGGTTGAGCGACGGGCTCCAGTTATTGCCAACAATCGAGTGATGATCGAAACGCAGGCTTGGCGTCAGCATGGTGCTATCGGTCAGCTCCATGTTGTCTTCCGCAAACAGTGAGAAAATCTCTGCCTGGGAATACGGGCTGCGACCGGTGTTATCGATGCCCGGCACCGAACCGTAGCTCGCCGCCTGCGTGTTGGAAGAGCCATCCTTCATGCGCTGCTGGTTCCATTCGGTACCCAGCGTCGCCGTTTGGTTAAACAGCAGCTCAAACGGAATGCTGACTTCGCTATGCAGCAGCACGTCATCCAGCTGAATGGTGTTGAAACCGCTGTTAGAGAAGATGCCTTCGGTGCCGCCGGCCAAACCTTCATTGATACGCGAGTTGCGGGTTTTCTCGTAGCGCGCGTAGGTATTGGTGCTGACGCCGTTATCCCATGCGCCGGTCCATTTTAATGAGACGTTCTGGCGATACAGGCGGTTAGTTTCATCACCGTACAGGCTTTTCACCAGCGCGCTGGTGTTGGTGTTCTGCGTATCACCCGCATACAGGTTGCCCTGACGGCTGTAACCGGCCTGCAGCTCCAGCGTCTGCATCGGTGCAAACGCCCAGCTCAGCAAAGCATTAATATCTTTATTAACCGAACCTTCACGACCGGCCGGATAGCTGCCCGCATAGCTGCCGGTGCGCGCCGCCGCATGCCCTTCGTTGATGTCATAGGCATCGGCCTGGGTTTTGGCTAAACCACCGTACAAACGGAAGTTGAAATCATCGCCCAGCGGCCCTTCCAGACTGAAGTTAGTGCGCTTAGTGGCGCCTTCCGCTTTATGTTCCGGCACGTTGTAATAGGTGTTCCAGGAACCGTGCCACTGCTGATCGGTCTGTTTTTTAGTGATGATATTCACCACACCGCCCGCCGCGCCGTTACCGTAACGCACCGCCGCCGGTCCGCGAATCACGTCGATGTGATCGATCATCTCCGGCGGCACCCAGTTGGTGTCGCCACGCGTATCACGCTCGCCACGCCAGCCAAGGCGCACCGAGTTGCGGCTGGTGATCGGCATGCCGTCCACCATGATCAAGGTGTTTTCCGGGCCCATACCACGAATATCGATCTGGCGATTGTTACCGCGCTGGCCGCTGGTGGAGTTGCCTGTCAGGTTAACGCCTGGCATGGTACGGATAATTTCAGACACATCACGCGCGGGCGGATGTTTTTTGATTTCGTCGGCGGTAATGGTTGAGACGCCCGGCGCTTGCAGGTTCTGCTGCTGCGCGGTGACCATCAAGGTGCCGCCGTCCATTGATTGTGCGTCAGTCGTGCTGGCAGAGGTTTTGCTGGAGGAAGTCTCTGCTGCCCAGGCGCTGCTGGAAAGCAGTGAGGCGCTGAGCCCAAGTTCAATCAGAATGGCTAACGATAACCGTGAGTAATTTTTCATTTTATACGTTCCTGGATGGCCAGCAAAAAGCCGTTGGATGCTTAACTGGCGAGCCGGTGAGAAGATCCCTGTCCATATCGCGCCCAGTTCCAGACCCTTCAAACCATCCGTAGCGCAACCTTACCGAACGGTAAGCATCAGGCGGAACAGGCGTGCTCATTTTTGAGCGCAGTCACCCTATTGCAAATGCAAATTATTATCAATAGTATTATTCATCAAGCTTATGTAAATCTCCGCGTAAACACCGACTGGCAGCCCTATGACCTGGCGAAATGATGTAACCGGCAGTGCAGCCTGGTGGCAGGCGCAACAATCCCAAGGCATTCCCCGCATTGAGTTAGCAGACGATGGCCAATGTCAGGTCACCTTCTTCTGGCGTGACCCGCAAGGCGATGAGACGCAATCGTCGACCCAGCGCGTGTGGATCAACATCACCGGCGTGACCGATCACCACCAGCGCCGCCCGCCGCAATCATTGATGCGCGTGGCCGGCACCAACGTCTGGTATTGGCAGACCTCGCTACCCGCCAACTGGCGCGGCAGTTACTGTTTGATCCCTGATGAGCAGGCCACGGACTTCACCGGCATTGCCGAAATGTCCACGCTGCGCAACTGGTGGCGCGACAAATTCCCAACGGCGCAGGCCGATCCGCTCAATAGCTTACGTGGCTGGTCCGGTGGCCGCGGCATGGGCGTTTCGCCGCTGCATCTGCCCCACGCGCCCGATCAACAGCTGTGGCAAGCGGTGGATAACGGCACAGCGCCAACCCTTGAACTGCAACAGCAGCAATGGGATAGCACGCTATTAGGCAACGGCCGCAAGGTGTGGATTTACACCACCGGCGGAGCCAATCCCGCACAGCGTCCGCTGGCCATCATGCTTGACGGGCAATTCTGGGCGCACAGCATGCCGATTGCCGGACCGCTGCAGCAGCTCACTGATGCCGGTTCTTTGCCGCCAGCGGTGTATCTGTTTATCGACATCATTGACCGCGAACACCGCAGCCGCGAGCTGCCGTGTAACGCGCAGTTTTGGCAAGCCATTCAGCAAGAACTGTTACCGCAAGTTGCACAATCAACGCCTTATCGCCAGCAGGCGGACAGTACCATCGTCGCCGGACAAAGCTTTGGCGGCCTGGCGTCGGTGTTTGCCGCGCTGCACTGGCCGGAAACCTTTGGCAACGCGCTCAGCTTATCGGGCTCCTTCTGGTGGCCGGAACGCGGCAATCCGCACGGCTGGCTGCTGCAGGCGCTGGATAACGGTCTTGCACCGCGTCAACCGCTGCGTTTCTGGCTCGAAGCGGGCAAACGCGAAGGCTTGATTCTGCAAGCTAATCAACAACTTCAACAGCAGCTTAGCGCTGCCGGCTATCAGGTGAATTACCTGCCGGTGGAAGGCGGCCATGACGCGCTCTGTTGGCGCGGCGGCCTGCTGAATGGCCTGCAAGCGCTGTGGAGCAAACCGGAGCATCCATGTCCGAATCCCTGATGAATAAGCCTATGACCGACCAACAAACCTTGCCGTTAGTCGCGGCACAGCCCGGCATCTGGATTGCCGATCAGCTGTCACCTCACCACAACGCTTACGCGGTGGCGCACTTTGTCGAACTGCGCGGTGAGATTGATAGCGCCCTGTTGGCGAAGGCGATCGTTGCGGGCATGCAGGAAGCCGACACGCTGAATATGGCCTTTGGTGAGGTGGAAGGCGAAGCGTTGCAGTGGCCGCAGCCACACGCCTTTAGCCTGCCGCAGATTGTCGATTTGCGCGCGGAGGCCGATGCGGCCGCCAAAGCGCGCGCGCTGATGCGTGACGACATGAATGGCGATCTGCGCGTATTGAGCGGCGCAAAGCTGTGGCATCACCGCCTGTTCCGTCTCGACGATCAGCATTGGTTTTGGTATCAGCGCTATCATCATTTGGTGGTGGATGGCTTCAGCTTTACCGCGCTGACGCGCCGCATCGCCAATCTCTACAGCGCGGCCGTACGCCAGCAAGCCGCTGAACCGACGCCGTTTATTCCGTTTAGCGAAGTGGTGGACGAGTATCAGCGCTACCGCGAATCCTCCTCTTTTGCGCGTGACAGCCAGTTCTGGCGCGAAAAAGGCGCGGCGCTGCCCTCACCGGCTTCGCTCTCGCCGCTGCCGCTCGCCGGTCAACACGCCAGCACCGATCTGCTGCGCCATAGCGTTACGCTGGATCGCAGCACCTTCCAGACGCTGGTGCAGCAGCATCCGCACGCCAGCGCGGCCGATCTCGCCTTTGCGCTGGTGGCGCTGTGGCTGGCACGTCTCAGCGGGCAAAACGACTTTGCCGCTGGCTTCATCTTTATGCGCCGCATCGGCTCGGCCGCCTTGTGCGCCACCGGTCCGGTGATCAACGTATTGCCGATGGCAATCCATTACGATCCCGCGCAGCCGATCGGCGCGCTCGCCGCGCAGCTGGCGGGTGAAGTGAAAAAGATGCGTCGTCATCAGCGCTATGACGCCGAACAGGTGCAGCGCGATCTCGGCCGCCTCGGCGATGGCGACCCGCTGTACGGTCCGGTGATCAACCTGAAGATGTTTGACTACCAGCTCGATTTCGCTGGCGTGGAAGGCATCACCCATCAACTGGCGTCCGGGCCGGTGCGCGATCTGGAGATCGCCATTTACATCAGCGAGCACGGTGAACTGACGCTGGAGCTGCTGGCCAATGCCGAACGCTATAGCGAACAAACCTTGCAGCGTCATGCCAGCCGCTTTGCCCTGCTGCTCGATCAGCTGGCGCAACAGCCGCAGCGGCCGTGCGGCGAACTCGATCTGCTCACTGCCGAAGAGCATGCGCAGATTGCCGCAATCAACCAAACCGCCTATCCGCTGCCAGCAGAAACGCTGGCTTCCCTGTTAGCGCAGCAGGCGGCACGCACCCCCGATGCACCGGCGCTGGCCGATGCGCAGCATCAGCTTAGCTATCGCGCGATGCAACAGCAGGTGTTTGCGCTGGCCGCCGATCTCAGCGCCGCCGGCGTGCAGCGTGGCGATATTGTCGCCGTGGCGCTGCCGCGTTCAGTGCAGCTCTCCCTGGCGCTACAGGCGATTGTTTCGCTCGGCGCTGCCTATTTGCCGCTCGATACGGGTTATCCGGATGACCGCTTACAGCTGATGCTGGAAGACGCCGCGCCAAAAACGCTGATCACCTGCGCAGCGCTCAGCGCGCGCTTCAGCGCCATCGCGTCGGTCAATCAGCTGCATTTTGATGTGCTGTATCACAATGCCCATGCACCGCAGCCGGCCAGCGCGCCGACGCCGCAGGATGGCGCCTACATTATTTACACCTCAGGTTCGACCGGTCGCCCTAAAGGCGTGCTGGTGGGGCATGAAGCCATCGTCAATCGCCTGTTGTGGATGCAGGATCGCTATCCGCTGCAAGCCGATGACGTGGTGCTGCAAAAAACCCCGAGCAGCTTCGACGTTTCGGTGTGGGAATTCTTCTGGCCGCTGCTGGTCGGTGCGCAGTTGGTGATGGCACCGCCAGAAGCCCATCGCGACCCGGAAGCGCTGCAGCAGCTGTTTGCCCGCTACCAAGTCACCACCACGCATTTCGTCCCCTCAATGCTGGCGGCCTTTGTCGCGGCGCTGGATGATCAACCGGCAATTGCCTGCTGCGCCAGCCTGCGTAACGTGTTCTGCAGCGGTGAAGCGCTGCCGACGGATTTATCGCGCGAGTGGGAAAAACTGACGCGCGTGCCGCTGCACAATCTGTATGGCCCAACCGAAGCGGCGGTGGATGTCAGCTGGTATCCGGCGTTTGGTGCTGCCCTGGCCGCCGTCGAAGGTGCCAGCGTGCCGATTGGTTTCCCGGTGTGGAATACCGGCCTGCGCATCCTTGATGCCCGCATGCAGCCGGTGCCGCCGGGCGTGGCGGGCGATCTCTACTTAACCGGCGTGCAGCTGGCGCATGGCTATCTCGGCCGTCCCGATCTCACCGCCAGCCGCTTTATCGCCGATCCTTTCATGCCTGGCGAGCGCATGTATCTCACCGGCGACGTAGCGCGCTGGCTGGATAACGGCGCAGTGGAATATCTCGGTCGCAGCGACGATCAGCTGAAGATCCGCGGTCAGCGTATCGAACTGAATGAGATCGATCATGTGCTCAGCGCGCAGCCCGGCATTGAGCAGGCGGTCACACACGCGGTGGTGCTTGGCGGCACGGCAGCGCAAGGTGATGCGCGTCAGCTGGTTGGCTACGTGATTGCCGGGCAGCCGGTTGATAGCGACGCGCTGCGTCAGGCGCTGGCGCAACACTTGCCCGCGCATATGGTGCCGGTAGTCATTGTGCAGCTCGACGCCTTCCCGCTCAGCAGCAATGGCAAGCTGGATCGCAAAGCGCTGCCGTTGCCCGAATCCGCCAGTGCCCACGCGGGACGGGCACCGCACGCCGGGCTGGAAACCACCTTAGCCAATGCTTTCTGTCAGCTGCTGGCGCGCGAGGAAATCAGCGCGCAGGATGACTTTTTCGCCCTCGGCGGCCATTCGCTGCTGGCGATGCGCTTGGCGGCGCAGCTGCGCCGTGAGCTGCAACAGCCGGTGTCGGTGGGACAAATCATGGTGGCCTCCACGGTGGAGAAGCTGGCAACGCTGCTCAGTGATACGCAGTCACATCAGCAAGCCGGTTTCGAAGCGGTGCTGCCGCTGCGTCAGGGCAACGGACCAACGCTGTTCTGCTTCCATCCGGCGTCAGGGTTTGCCTGGCAATTCAGCATCCTGCAGCGTTATCTCGATGATCGCTGGTCGCTGGTCGGCATTCAGTCGCCGGATATCAGCAGCCCGCTGAACCAAAGCGCGCATCTGGATGACGTGTGCAATGCCCATTTGCAAACCCTGCGCGACGTGCAGCCGCACGGACCTTACTATTTCCTCGGCTATTCGCTTGGCGGCACCCTGGCGCAAGGCATCGCGGCACGGCTGGAAGCGGCCGGTGAAGAGGTGGCGTTCCTCGGCCTGCTGGATACCTGGCCACCAGAAACGCAAAACTGGGATGAGAAACGTGGCGAGAACGTGCTGGATCCGGCGGTGCTGGAAGAGGTGAACCGCGAACGCGAGCAGTTTATCGCCGCGCAGCGCCATCAGGCCGGTGAAGAGATGCGTGCGATGTTCGACACCATCGAGGCCAACTACGCCAGTTCGGTGCGCCTGCTGGCGACCGCACGCAGCGCGCGTTTCAACGGTCGCGCCACGCTGTTCCTCGCCGAACAGACGCAGCAGCCAGGACAAGATGCGCGCCGCGCCTGGGCGCCGTATATCGGTGAACTGGAAGTGTGGCCGATGGATTGCGCCCACGTGGAGATCATTTCACCGCAGATGTTTGAGCAGATTGGGCCGTTGTTGCAGCGGTTGTTGCAATAGCGATTTTTCCCTCACCCTAACCCTCTCCCGCAAGCGGGAGAGGGAACAATCAGGAGCCGCTGGCGGGAGAGGGAATGTTTAGGTGTGGTAACGGGTGTAACATACAAGCTGGGTCGGCCCCTTCTCCCGCAAGCGGGAGAAGGCTGGGATGAGGGCCCGCGCGCACCGTGTTTAATTATCCCCCGCGCCCCAGCGGCACAATCATTGGCGTATGCACCACCGGATCGTCCACAATCACGCAGCGCAAGCCATACACCTGCTCGATCAACGCGGGCGTCACGATCTCCGACGGCTTCCCTTCGGCGACAATCCTGCCGTCACGCATCGCAATCAAATGCGTGGCATAGCGACAAGCGTGATTAAGATCGTGCAGCACCACCACCAGCGTTCGCCCATGCTGTTGATTCAGCTCCTGCATCAATTCCAGCAGCTCAATTTGATGGGTGATATCCAGCCAGGTGGTCGGTTCGTCCAGCAGCAGCAGCGGCGTTTCCTGCGCCAGCACCATGGCAATCCACACGCGCTGACGCTGACCGCCCGATAACGTATCCACCGACTGCTGGGCCAAATCGGCCACGCCGGTGGCGCGCATCGCGTTCTGCACCGCCGCTTCATCTTCCGCACGCCAGCGACCAAACAGCGCCTGATGCGGATAACGTCCGCGCGCCACCAGCTCGGTGACGCTGATGCCCGCCGGCGCGTTGGAACTTTGCGGTAGCAGACCCAGACGCCGCGCCACTTCTTTGGTGGGATAGCTGGCAATGGCCGCGCCATCCAGCAACACCTCACCTTTTAACGGCGTATGCAGGCGACTCAACGTGCGCAGCAGCGTCGATTTTCCGCAGGCGTTAGGACCGATAATCACCGTCAGCTCACCTTGCGGAATCGTCACTGACAGATTCTCTGCCACCACCTTTTTGTCATAGCCCAGCGTCAGGCTATCGCCGCGCAGACGTGAAGGGATATCGGTCATTGGCGTCGCGCCTCCCGCACCAGTAAAGCGATCAGATAAAGTCCACCGAGAATGACGGTTATCACGCCAACCGGTAATTGATAAGGCAGGAACAGGTGCTGCGCGGCGAAGTCTGCGGCAATCAGCAACAGCGCGCCGCACAGCGCCGCCAGCGGCAAGGCACCTTTAACGCCGCCGCCAAGACGACGGGCAATCTGCGGCGCCAGCAGCGCGACAAACGAAATCGGCCCGACCAGCGCGGTTGACGCCGCCGTGAGCACCACGCCAATCAGCATCAGCCACATGCGGCTGCGCTCCACCGGCACGCCAAGCGCGCAGGCGGTATCGTCGCCCATCTCCAGCAAACGCATCCGCCGCGCCAGCAGCGCCATCAACAGTAACGCCAGCAGCAGCACCGCAATCACCGGCGGCGTTTTTGCCCAGGTAATGCCGTTGAGCGATCCGGCGCTCCACAAGCCCGCACTCAGCGCCGACTCCAGCGAGGCGCTGATAATCAGCCAGGAATTCAACGCCATCAGCAGCGCGCGCACGCTGATGCCGACGATAATCAGCCGGAAGGTCTCTACGCCGTTGCGCCAGGCAAACAGATAGACCAGCGCCGCCGTGGCGATGCCGCCAATCAACGCTGCGCCGGTCATCGCCGTGACGCTTTGATTAAACAGCACCAGCGCCACCAGCACGCCGCTGTAAGCGCCGGTGTTGAAACCGAGAATGTCCGGGCTGCCAAGCGGATTACGCAGCAGCGACTGGAAAATCGCGCCGCTGATGCCTAACGCCGCACCAATCAGCAGCGCCATTAGCACGCGCGGCAAGCGCCATTCCAGCACGATCAGTTTGACGTTGCTGGCGCCCTGCCCGAGCAGAATTTGCCAGATTTGATCACTGCTGATCTGCAATGCACCGCGCGTCATCGCCAGATAAGCCAGCAGAGCGCAGGCGCACAGCAGCCAAAGCGTATGTAACCCGACACGACGCGTCATAGTGCACCCCGGCCCAATTTACGGCGCACCAGCACAATCAGCATCGGCGCACCGAGCATCGCCGTGACGATGGAAACCCGCAGCTCACCCGCCACCAGCAGGCGGCCAAGGATATCGGCGGCGAGCAGCAAAATCGGCGTGATCAGCGCGGTCGCAGGCAGCATCAAGCGGTGATCGTTGCCCACCAGCCAGCGGGCAAAGTGCGGCGTCATTAAACCGACAAAGGCAATCGGGCCCACCGCCGCGGTGGCTGCGCCGCACAGCAGCGCAATCGCCAACAGGCCAAGCAGTTGGGTGCGCGCCACCCGCGTGCCGAGCGCGGTCGCCATGTCGCCGCCCATACTCAAACTGTTCAGCGCCTGCGATAGCGCAATGGCGACCACACTGCCGATCAGCACCGCCGGGAACAGCGTGCGCAGCGTAGTGAAATTGCGAATATCCAGCGAGCCGCTGTGCCAGAAGCGCAGATGATCGTAAATATCGGGATTGAGCAGCGACAGGCCAGAAGTTAATCCTTCCAGCACCGCGCCCAGCGCCACGCCGGCCAGCGTCAGACGCACCGGATTGACGCGCCCGCCGCCAATCGCGCCGGTCATCGCCACCAGCACGGACGCCAGCAGCGCGCCGCCAAAGGCGAAGCCGAGCCAATCCACCGGCGAGTCAGCACCGAACAGCGCAATGCCAATCACCACCGCGAAACCTGCTCCGGCGTTGACGCCAAGAATGCCCGGATCGGCCAGCGGATTGCGCGTCAGGCTCTGCATCAACGCACCGGCGAGGCCGAGCGCCACGCCCGCCAGCAAACCGGCCAGCGTACGCGGCAGGCGCGCGTCACGCACGATGACGCACTCCGCGCTGTGACAGGAAGTGGTAAGCGAATGATAAACATCGGGAAGCGGTATCGATTTTGCCCCCAGCATTAAGCTGAGCGCGATGAGGAGCAAGAGCAGAATCCCTGAGCCTGCTAATGCACGAATCTGGCGCATAGCGTTCTAAACCTTCACTGTTCAACGTCGTCGCATGCGCGATGTAACTTGATAATGGTTATCGTTATTACTCGCGTTTAGCTATGTTACCATGACTCGCCTCGCGGACGATGAGGAAAATTGGTGCAATAAGGCGAACACATGAACAAATCTTCCCACTTTATCGATCTCTCGCTGCTGAAAACCCATCCGGCTTTTCGCGCGGTGTTTATCGCGCGTTTTATCTCGATTGTCGCGCTCGGCATGCTCGCCGTGGCGGTGCCGGTGCAGATTCAGCACATGACCCATTCACCGCTGCTGGTGGGCTTGGCGGTGACGCTGGCCGCTGCCGGCATGTTTATCGGCCTGCTCACCGGCGGCGTTTTGGCGGATCGCCATGAACGCAAAAAGCTGATTTTGTTTGCCCGATCCACCTGCGGCTTAGGTTTTATCGCGCTGGCCATTAACGCCGCGCTGCCAGAACCCTCTCTGATCGCGGTTTATCTGCTGGGTTTCTGGGATGGTTTTTTCGGCGCGATTGGCGTCACCGCGCTGCTGGCGGCGACGCCCGCGCTGGTCGGTAGGGAAAACATTATGCAGGCGGGCGCTATCACCATGTTGACGGTGCGCTTCGGCTCCATTTTATCGCCCGCGATTGCCGGTCTGGTGATTGCTCACGGCGGCGTGACGTGGAACTACGCACTCGCTGCCTTTGGCACCTTACTTACCGTGTTAACGCTGCTGAAATTGCCCACTTTGCCGCCGCCGCCGCAGCCGCGTGAACATCCGCTGAAATCCCTCGCCGCTGGCGTGCAGTTTCTTTTCGCCAGCCCGATTGTCGGCATGGTGGCGCTGATTGGCGCATTAGTCACGCTGGCCAGCGCGGTGCGCGTGCTCTATCCGTCGCTCGCGCCGCATTGGTCTGTAAGCGCTGACCAGCTTGGCCTGATGTATGCCGCCGTGCCGCTCGGCGCAGCTATCGGCGCGTTCACCAGCGGTAAACTGAAACACGCCGCGCGTCCCGGACAGCTGGTGCTCGGCAGTGCGATTGCAGCATTTGTCGCGCTGGGTTTGTTTAGCCTGATGCCGAACCTGCCGCTGGCGTTAGCCGGTTTAGTCGCTTTCGGTTACTTCAGCGCCATCAACAGCCTGGTGCAGTACGCGATGATTCAGGCATTAACGCCAGATCATCTGTTAGGCCGCATCAACGGCTTGTGGACCGCGCAGAACGTGACCGGCGATGCGATTGGTGCGGCGGTGATTGGTGCGATGGGTTCATGGTTGCTGCCACCGCAGGCCGCCGCGGTATTTGGCTTTACGGCGGCGCTGCTCGGCATCGTGATGTGGTGGGTGATGGGCCGTTTACGTCGTTACCATCCGCCAGCACCGGAGCTGACGGAACAGGCATCATGATTTAACGAACAGCTTCTCCAGGCGCGCCAGCAGATTGCTGGCGCTGTAGTAATCAAGACGGAAGGAATCGACGCCCAGCTCGTAAACCTGCTTGCCCTGCACCGCCGCGTTTTGTGCAAGGAACGGATTGTTCAACACCGATTGCGTGGTTTTATCGTCAGCGGCGAACAGCAGGAAGGTTTTACCGGTCAGGCCGCTGGCAATGTTTTCGCCTGACAGCTGAATGATGTCTTTGCGCTGTCCCATGCTGTGTCCCTGCTCAACCGTCGCCGGTGGCGTTGCCAGGGTGAAGCCAAGTTGTTCCAGCAGCTTGCCCTGCGCCGAAGCCGCGGTCCACACATTGACTGCGCGTCCGCCGCCGTTCCACACCATGGCGGAGACCGGCTGCGGTGGCAGCGTGATGGCTTTTTTCAGCGCCGCTTCACGATCGTCGAAAGCTTTAATGCGCTGCGCCGCCTGCGCTTCATGCCCGGTCGCCTGGCCTAACTGCGTGACGACATCCTGCCAGCTTTTGTCGTCGTAATTGACCACCAGCGTCGGTGCAATAGCCGAAAACTGTTCGGCGAGCTTGATGGCAGAATCGTTACCGGTGGCGCTGACGATAATCAGATCCGGCGCTTGCGCGGCAACCGCTTCGGCATTCGGCTCACCGATGTACAGGCGTTGAAGATGTTGCTTTTTGGCAACATCGCTCCACTGGCGGAAGAAACCCTGATCGTCGGCCAGGCGACTGTTCGGCGCAGTCGCGCCGGAAGCAATCACCGGCGCATCAATGGCCAGCAGCGATCCGGTCAGCGTGACGCTGGTCGAGACAATGCGCTGCGGCGCGTGATTGAGCGTGATCGATCCGTTGGCACCCTGAACGGTGCGCGGCCAACCCTGTTCGGCATGAGCGACGCTGGTGAAAATCTGGAAAATACCTATAAGGGCTGCAATGCCCCAAAAACCGCATTTATTCATAAGTTTTGGTCCACTTTTTAGCATATTGCCCTGCTGAGCGTCAGCGCCTGATTACGGCTAAACGCAGCTGAAATCCCGCGAATGGATTGACACTTTTGCCCAATCGACGTAGGTTACAGGCCCATAATAAAAATGATAATCATTCTTAATAATCTTATCATTTATAGGTGAAAATTATGGTGGAATCTTCCACGTTTGAAAATGCCTGGCTGAAGGATTATTCCGCGCTAAGCCGTGGTTTCCTCTTTACCTCGCCGTGGCGTAGTTTGGCAACGCAAGGATGCTATACCACCGTTACCGCGCCGGTAGATGACGCCGCGTGGCTGGACGGTGATTTCCAACAACAGTTACATCAGCATTTTGCCGCGGCGAAAAAACAGGGCATCGACAATCCGATTTTGGTCGGGGCGATCCCGTTTGACGTCAGCCAGCCCGCCGCGCTGTTTATTCCTGAATCCTATCAGACGTTTAATCGCGCTGACCTGCAAAACGCGTTGCCGGAAAACGTCAGCGATCTGCCGCAGGTGCGACGTCGCACCGCAGTGCCGGATCACGATGTGTTTACCGCGATGGTGGCAGATGCGGTGGCGGCCACGCAGCGCGGCGATCTGGATAAAGTGGTGCTGTCGCGTCTGATGGATATCGTTACCGAACAGCCGGTTGATACCGCAGCGCTGATGCAGCGCGTGATTGCGCAGAACCCCAACAGCTACCATTTCCATCTGCCGCTGCCGCAAGGCGGTGCGCTGATTGGTGCCAGTCCGGAGCTGATGCTGCGCAAACAGGGGCGCGATTTTAGCTCTTGTCCGCTGGCGGGCTCAGCGCGGCGCAATCACGACGATGCCCAGCAGGATCGTGCCGCTGGCGATACGCTGATGGATTCCGGCAAAGATCGTCATGAGCACAAACTGGTAACCGACGCGATGCGCGACACCTTGCAGCCGCGCAGCCGTTTGCTGTCGGTGCCGACCATTCCGTCGCTGATTACCACCGCCACGCTGTGGCATCTCGCCACGCAAATCGACGGCGAAGTGCAGGATGAGCGCGAAAATGCGCTGTCGCTGGCCTGCCTGCTGCACCCGACGCCTGCGTTGAGCGGTTTCCCCCATCAGCGCGCGCAGCAGCTTATTCAGCAGCTGGAACCTTTTGATCGCCAACTATTTGGCGGCATCGTCGGCTGGTGCGATAGCCAGGGCAATGGCGAATGGGTGGTCACCATCCGCTGCGGCACCGTGCATGGCACGCGGGTGCGCCTGTTTGCCGGTGCGGGCATCGTGGCCGACTCCCAACCTGAATCAGAATGGCGTGAAACCGGCGTGAAGCTGGACACCATGTTGCGCGCCTTTGGACTGCAATAAAGGAAAGAACATGAGCATTCCCTATACTCGCTGGCCGGACGACCTGGCTGCGCGCTATCGCGAAAAAGGTTACTGGCTGGATGTGCCGATGACCGACATTCTGACGCGTCATCAGCATAATGATGCCATCGCGGTGATTGATGGCGATCGCCAGATCAGCTATCGCGAAATGGACGTGCTGAGCAGCAACCTGGCCGCCGCGCTGCAGCGTCGTGGCCTGCAAAATGGCGATACTGCGCTGGTGCAGCTTGGCAACGTGGCCGATTTTTATGTCACGGCATTTGCGCTGTTTAAGCTCGGCGTAGCGTCAGTATTTGCGCTGTTCAGCCATCAGCGCACCGAACTAAGCGCCTATGCGGCGCAGATCGAACCTAAACTGCTGATTGCCGATCGCACTCACACGCTGTTTGCTGATGATAGCTTTATCAACGCGCTGTGCGCCGCGCAGCCTTCGCTGCAGCAGGTGATTCTGCGTAATGACAACCAGCCGGAAAATACGCTGGAAGCGCTGATGGCGGAAGCCGCGGGTGATTACCTCGCCACACCAACCGCCGCTGATGAAGTGGCGTTTTTCCAGCTCTCCGGCGGCAGCACCGGCACGCCGAAGCTGATTCCGCGCACCCACAACGACTATTACTACAGCATTCGCGCCAGTGATGAGATTTGTCAGGTGACCGCCGATACGCGTTATCTCATCGCCCTGCCCGCGCCGCATAACTTTGCCATGAGCTCCCCGGGTTCGCTCGGTGTGTTTTATGCCGGTGGTCAGGTGATTCTGGCTGCCGATCCCAGCGCCACGCTCTGCTTCCCGCTGATTGAGAAGCATCAGGTCACCGATACCGGTTTGGTGCCGCCGGCGGTGAGTTTGTGGCTACAGGCGATTCAGGAATGGGGCAGTAATAAACAGCTGGCTTCGCTGCAGCGCATTCAGGTGGGCGGCGCCAAGCTGGGCGAAACCCTCGCGGCACGCATTCAGCGTGAAATTGGCTGTCAGCTGCAGCAGGTTTTCGGCATGGCCGAAGGTCTGGTGAACTACACGCGTTTTGGCGACGATGAGAACATCATTCTCACCACGCAAGGCCGCCCGATCTCTGAAGATGACGAAGTGTGGGTCGCTGACGAGCACGGCAACGCGCTGCCAACCGGCACCATCGGTCGCCTGATGACGCGCGGCCCCTACACCTTCCGTGGCTATTACAAGAGCCCGGAACATAACGCCGCCAGCTTCGACGCCAACGGGTTTTACTGTTCGGGCGATCTGATTGAGATCGACGCGCAGGGCTACATCACCGTGCAAGGGCGCGAAAAGGATCAGATCAATCGCGGTGGCGAGAAGATCGCCGCGGAAGAGATCGAAAATCTGTTGCAACGCCATCCGGATGTGATCCACGCCGCGCTGGTGTCGATGAACGACGAATTGATGGGTGAAAAGAGCTGCGCCTTTATCGTTGCCAGCCAACCGATCAAAGCAGTGGCGTTGCGTCGTCACCTGCGAGAACTGGGCGTGGCCGAGTTCAAATTACCTGACCGTATTACCTGCGTCGATGCCCTGCCGCTGACGCCTGTCGGCAAGGTGGATAAAAAACGTTTACGCCAACAGCTTGCCGACCAACAAGCGCAAGCCTGACCTGTTCCGGAGATTGTAATGGCTATTCCAAAACTGAACGCTTACGCGCTGCCCGCAGCGACTGAACTGCCTACCAACAAAGTGAAGTGGGCGCTTGAGCCTCAGCGTGCCGCGCTGCTGATTCACGATATGCAGGCTTACTTCCTTAATTTCTGGGGCGAAAACAGCCCGCTGGTTAATCAGGTGGTGGAAAACATCGCTCGTCTGCGTGCTTACTGCAAAGCGCAGGGCATACCGGTGTTCTATACCGCTCAGCCGAACGAACAGAGCGATGCCGATCGCGCACTCCTCAACGACATGTGGGGACCGGGCCTGAACAAACATCCGGATCAGCAGAAGATCGTGGATGCGCTGGCGCCGGATCAGGACGATCAGGTACTGACCAAATGGCGATACAGCGCCTTCGTGCGCTCACCGCTGGAATCGATCCTGCAGGAGATGGGCCGCGATCAGTTGATCATCACCGGCGTGTACGCGCATATCGGTTGCCTGACCACCGCGACTGACGCCTTTATGCGTAATATCCAGCCGTTTATGGTGGCGGATGCGCTGGCCGACTTCACGCGCGAAGAGCACATGATGGCGCTGACTTACACCGCAGGTCGCAGCGGTAAAGTAGTGATGACCGCCGACCTGATGCCGCTGCCGTTGAGCAAAGACGATCTGCGTGCGCTGATTCTGCCGCTGCTGGAAGATGACGATGTGCCTGCAGATGACGAGAACCTGATCGATTACGGTCTGGATTCAGTACGCGTGATGGCGCTGGCGGCGCGCTGGCGTCAGGTGCACAGCGACATCGATTTCGTCAGTCTGGCAAAAAATCCGACCATCGATGGCTGGTGGGCGCTGTTATCAAGGGTGCCAGCTAAATGAGTGCAACTTTCGATTTCAGTGGAAAAATCGTCTGGGTAACCGGCGCAGGCAAAGGGATTGGTTACCACACCGCGCTGAGCTTCCATCAGGCGGGCGCGCAGGTTATCGGCTTCGATCTGCGTTTCGAACAGGCCGACTATCCTTTCACCACGCAAGTGCTGGATGTGGCGAACGCCGCCGAGGTGAAAGCGGTTTGTCAGCGTTTGCTGGCAGATCAGCCGCGTCTCGATGTGCTGGTGAACGGTGCCGGCATCCTGCGTATTGGCAGCACCGATGAACTGTCGTTCGACGATTGGCAGGCGTGTCTGGCGGTGAATGCTGGCGGCGCGTTCAACCTGTTCCAGCAAACCTTGCCAGTGTTTCGCCAGCAGCGTGCGGGTGCGATTGTGACTATCGCCTCTAATGCGGCACATGCGCCGCGCCTTGGTATGTCCGCTTATGGCGCTTCCAAAGCGGCGTTGCGCAGCTTGTGTCTGACCGTGGGTTTAGAGATGGCGCCTTACGGCGTGCGCTGCAATATCGTTTCTCCGGGTTCCACCGATACCGATATGCAACGCAGCCTGTGGCATACGCCAGAAGCCGAGCAGGAGATGATCAATGGTTTCCCGGATCAGTACAAGCTGGGGATCCCGCTGCGTAAGATCGCTAAACCGCAGGAGATCGTTGCTAACGTGATGTTCCTCGCGTCGGATCTTGCCAGCCACGTGGTGCTGCAGGATATTGTGGTCGACGGTGGCGCAACGCTGGGATCCTAAGTTATGGCAATCTGGAAACGTTCGGTCGATGTTGAAACGTTGAATAAGATGGGTGAAAACTCGCTGGTGGCACACGTTGGCATTGTGTTTACCACCATCGGTGAAGATTATCTCGAAGCCACCATGCCGGTGGATGCCCGCACGCATCAGCCGTTTGGCCTGCTGCACGGCGGCGCTTCTGTGGTGCTGGCGGAGTCGATGGGATCGATTGCCGGTTATCTCAGCATCGAAGAAGGTAAAAGCGTGGTGGGGATTGAGGTGAGCGCCAGCCACCATCGTGCAGTAAGCAGCGGTGAAGTGCGCGGTATTTGCCGCCCGTTACACCTTGGTGCGCGTAATCAAAGCTGGCAGATTGAGATTCGTAACGCCCGCGACCAACTGTGCTGCACCTCGAGATTGACGGTGGCGGTGCTGGGTTAAGACATAAAAAAAGCGGCCTTCGGGCCGCTTTTTTTGTGCGATTAACGCTGGTAAATGATTTCGACGCCTTCGTCGTCCTCTTCGTCCCAGTCGTCATCCCAATCGTCGTCTTCTTCCACTTCCTGCGCCGTTTCCATGGCTTCACGGTGATAATCATCCCACATGAAGGCCACTTTCTCTGGCTCTTTAGCTTCTTCTTCGGCTTCTTTTGGATTTTCGATGATAAAGCTCATCACATCCCAGCAAAGATCTTTCACGCCATCATGGCTAGCCGCAGAGATTAGGTAATATTTTTCTTCCCAGCCTAATGCTTCCACTACCGCTTTGGCACGGCTTTCCGCTTCTTCGCGGCTCAGCAGGTCACATTTGTTGAATACTAACCAGCGCGGCTTCTGGAACAGTTTATCGCTGTATTTCTCCAGTTCGCCGAGAATGATGCGGGCATTTTCTACCGGATCAGATTCATCGATAGGGGCAAGATCGATCAGGTGCAACAGCACGCGGCAGCGCTCAAGGTGCTTCAGGAAGCGAATACCCAGACCTGCGCCATCCGCTGCGCCTTCAATCAGGCCCGGAATGTCGGCGACAACAAAGCTCTTTTCATTGTCCATACGCACCACGCCAAGGCTTGGCACCAGCGTAGTGAACGGATAATCCGCGACCTTGGGTTTCGCTGCGGATACCGAGCGAATAAAGGTCGATTTACCGGCATTCGGCAGACCCAACATACCAACGTCAGCCAGCAGCATCAGTTCCAGTTGCAGATCACGCTTCTCGCCCGGTGTTCCCATGGTTTTTTGACGCGGGGAACGGTTAACTGAGGATTTAAAGCGCGTGTTACCAAGGCCATGCCAGCCGCCTTTCGCCACCATCAGCTTCTGCTCATGACGCGTCATGTCGCCCAGCGTTTCGCCGGTACCCTGGTCAATTACGCGGGTACCAACGGGCACTTTAACGATAATGTCTTTACCACGTTTACCGGTGCAATCACGGCTTTGGCCATTCTGGCCACGTTCGGCACGGAAAGACTTTTCAAAGCGATAATCGATCAGGGTGTTGAGGTTTTCATCCGCCAACAAATACACGTCGCCGCCGTCGCCGCCGTCGCCGCCATCCGGGCCGCCTCTTGGAATATATTTTTCACGGCGGAAGCTTACGCAACCATTGCCGCCATCACCCGCGACCGCAAGGATCGTCGCTTCATCTACAAACTTCATTTTATTTCTCCGTCACGCTGTCGTTCACGGCAGCTTGCAGGCCGCAAACGGGTCCGCCAGGGTCTTCTGCGCTGACCGACGGCGGATAATACAAGACTGGCAAAGCCAGGAGTACATAAATTGTACAACAACTGTGCTAAAGCGTAACTGTTATCCAGCAAGCTCAGTAGCAGAATGTAAAAAGCCCCGCAAAGCTGCGGGGCCTTTCATTCGTGTATTCAGACGTTAGACGTCTGCAGCACGACAACCTTACTCAGCAACGATGCTGATATATTTACGGTTGTTCGGGCCTTTAATCTCGAATTTTACTTTGCCGTCTGCGGTGGCAAACAGGGTGTGGTCACGACCACAACCTACGTTGCTACCTGCGTGGAATTTAGTGCCACGCTGACGAACGATGATGCTACCTGCCAGAACAGATTCGCCACCGAAACGTTTTACACCCAGACGTTTTGCGTTGGAGTCGCGACCGTTACGGGTCGAGCCACCAGCCTTCTTATGTGCCATTTGTCAGATCTCCTCTTACGCGCCGATCACAGTGATTTTCACATCTGTGAACCACTGACGGTGACCAGCTTGCTTACGGTAGTGTTTACGACGACGAAACTTAACGATTTTAATTTTCTCGCCACGACCGTGAGCAACAACTTCTGCCTTGATCACACCGCCTGAAACCAGTGGCGCGCCGATTTTCACGTCTTCGCCATTTGCGATCATCAGAACCTGGTCAAACTCAATGGTTTCACCGGTTGCGATGTCCAGCTTTTCCAGGCGAACGGTCTGACCTTCGCTTACTCGGTGTTGTTTACCACCACTTTGGAAAACCGCGTACATATAAAACTCCGCTTCTGCGCGTGCCTTTCTATTCATCAGGCGGCGCGATAAATATTCACAATAGGGCGCGAATTCTACGCAATACTCCAGCAGAAGACAAGAGCACTTTGCACTCTCTTGCAGAAAAAAAGCGCAAGGCGAATGCAAACGTTTCGCAACCCGATTTTTCAAGTACAATCAGTAACAGATTACCTGAACTCACGCTGTGTAAAGCGCTTACCATGCAAAAAACGAGTAAAGCTGAAAAGACGAATGAACTTAGAACAGATTAATGAATTAACCGCGCAGGACATGGCGGCCGTCAACCAGACCATCCTCGAGCAGCTGAATTCAGAAGTCTCACTGATTAACCAGTTGGGCTATTACATCATCAGCGGCGGGGGCAAACGCATCCGTCCGATGATCGCTGTGCTGTCGGCACGCGCGCTGAATTATCAGGGATCGTTGCACATCACTAATGCGGCGCTGATCGAATTTATCCATACGGCGACGCTGCTGCACGATGATGTGGTGGATGAATCCGATATGCGCCGTGGCAAAGCCACCGCTAACGCCGCGTTCGGTAATGCGGCAAGCGTGCTGGTGGGCGATTTTATCTATACGCGCTCATTCCAGATGATGACCAGCATGGGATCCTTAAAGATCCTTGCGCTGATGTCGGAAGCGGTCAACGTGATCGCCGAAGGAGAAGTGCTGCAGTTAATGAACTGCAACGATCCCGATATCACTGAAGAGAGCTACATGCGGGTGATCTACAGCAAAACCGCTCGCCTGTTCGAAGCTGCTTCGCAAGCGTCGGCGATTTTAGCTGAGGCGACGCCCGCGCAGGAAAAGGCGTTACAGGATTATGGTCGCTACCTTGGCACCGCTTTCCAGTTAATTGATGATTTGCTGGATTACAGCGCAGATGGTGAAACGCTGGGCAAAAATACCGGTGATGACCTGAGCGAAGGTAAACCGACGCTGCCATTGCTGCACGCGATGCACAACGGAACGCTTGAGCAGGCGCAGATGATCCGTAAAGCCATTGAAGAAGGTAACGGTCGTCATCTGCTGGAACCGGTGCTGGCAGCGATGCAACAGACTGGCTCGCTGGAGTGGACGCGCAAACGCGCTGAAGAAGAGGCAGATAAAGCCATCGCAGCCCTGCAGGTATTACCCGAAAGCCCGTGGCGCAGCGCCCTCGAAGCGCTGGCGCACATGTCAGTACAGCGCGATTTCTGATTTCAACGGGGCCTTCTCTGGCCCCGTTTCCTTCCTCACTCTTCTCCCTTTTTACTTACATCTCTTGCATCGCTTTTGCGAAAAGCGACGCAGTTTCGTGCGCCGGCCAAACATTTACTGGAAAATTACGGGAAACATTTGCTATAAAAACGCGGGTTTTTTCCAGATATCTCTGCCACGGGAGCGCCTTTTTACAGCGGAGATGAAGTAATAACACGGACATGGAGAAGAGAGTTATGTACACAAGGAAAGCGGATTGGCACCCGGCAGATATCATTGCTGCATTACGTAAGAAAGGCACATCACTGGCAGCGCTGTCACGCGAATCAGGGCTCAGCTCCTCAACGCTGGCCAATGCGCTGTCGCGTCCCTGGCCCAAAGGTGAGTGGCTAATCGCCAATGCGATCAAGGTTCATCCGGCAGACATCTGGCCAAGCCGATATTACGATCCTGTTACCGGCCAGTTATTGGATCGCAAGAAGTGCATACGATCGCCGAAGGATCGTAAAAAGATCTGACTGTAATACCAATGAAAAAAAACCAGCCGCGTTGCCGTGACTGGTTTTTTTGATCTACGAAGCAGAAATTATTCGCCGCTTACGCGCTCGATATTTGCACCCATCGCTTTCAACTTATCTTCGATGTGCTCGTAGCCACGGTCGATGTGATAGATACGATCCACTATCGTGGTGCCTTCCGCGATACAACCCGCCAGCACCAGACTCGCTGATGCACGCAGATCGGTGGCCATCACCTGCGCGCCCGACAAGGTTTCTACGCCATGACAAATCGCTGTATTGCTCTCAATTTCCGCGTGCGCGCCCATACGAATCAGCTCAGGGATATGCATAAAGCGGTTTTCGAAGATGGTTTCGGTAATCACACCGGTTCCTTCTGCCACCAGGTTCAACAGTGTGAACTGCGCCTGCATGTCA
Organism: Pantoea sp. DY-17; assembly: GCF_019795975.1. NCBI lineage: Bacteria > Pseudomonadati > Pseudomonadota > Gammaproteobacteria > Enterobacterales > Erwiniaceae > Pantoea > Pantoea sp. DY-17. The sequence continues at coordinate 349,370 of NZ_JAIMIG010000003.1, forward strand.
GTAGGGAAGCCAGGATGCGGCGCGGTACGGATATTCACCGCTTTTGGACGCTTACCGTGCATATCCAGGCTGATCCAATCTTCGCCCACTTCGATCTCTGCACCAGCCTCACGCAATTTAGACAGCACGGCATCCAGCGTATCTGGCTTCGTGTTGTGGCAAACAACTTTGCCCCGTGAAATGGCTGCTGCGACCAGAAAAGTACCGGTTTCGATACGATCTGGCAGCACGCGATAAACGCCGCCGCCCAGACGCTCAACACCTTCAATGGTAATTTTGTCTGTGCCCGCGCCGGTGATTTTCGCACCCAGCGTGTTGAGGAAGTTTGCCGTATCGACAATCTCCGGCTCACGCGCGGCGTTCTCAATGATGGTGATGCCGGTGGCCAGCGTGGCCGCGCTCATAATGGTAACGGTAGCGCCGACAGACACTTTATCCATCACGATATGCGCGCCCTTCAGACGGCCATTGACAGAAGCTTTAACGTAGCCCTCTTCCAGCTTAATTTCCGCACCCAGCTGTTCCAGGCCAGTAATGTGCAGATCGACTGGGCGTGCACCGATAGCGCAGCCGCCCGGCAGTGAAACCTGGCCCTGACCAAAACGCGCCACCAGCGGACCCAGCGCCCAAATCGAAGCACGCATGGTTTTCACTAAATCGTATGGCGCACTGAAAACATTAACTTCGCGAGCATCAACGTGGACCGAACCATTGCGCTCAACGCGCGCACCCAGCAGATTCAGCAGCTTCATGGTGGTATCGATATCACGCAGCTTCGGTACGTTCTGAATCTCTACCGGCTCTTCAGCCAGCAGCGCAGCAAACAGAATCGGCAACGCAGCATTCTTCGCCCCGGAAATGGTCACTTCACCACTTAAACGGGTGGGGCCTTGCACACGAAATTTGTCCATTAACACCGCTCTCAATTATCTATCAATAAAACAACCGGTGAGGCACTTAGAAACCGTTGAGTTTACGGTCGCGCGCCCACTCGGCTGGGGTATAAGTTTTGATGGAAACCGCATGAATACGGTTATCCGCAATATATTCCATCAGCGGCGCGTACACAGCCTGCTGCTTCTTCACGCGGCTCAGTTCGCCGAACATTTCGCCCACCGCGATGACCTGAAAATGGCTGCCATCGTTGCTGAGTACGTGTACTTCTTCTAATGCCAGCGCCTGCATCAGCACGGCCTGAACTTCACTATTTTCCATCGCTCGTTACTTCGCTTAATAATAATAAGGCAGACATCTTAGAGGAAAGCGTCTGACTCTTAAATACGCAAAAGCCCCTGAAAAAATCAGGGGCTTAGCATCGACATCATTTGATCAGGCGATTTTTTCCGCAGAAACAATAATCTGCTGCAGGTTATACAGCGTGATCAGTGACTGGAGTTTATCGGAGATCCCAGAGAAAAGTGGTGCGCTGCCTTGAGCACGCGCAATTTCACGTAGATGCACCAATAGCGCTAAACCCGCTGAATCCACCCTTTCCAGCCCGGCGACATCAATGGTGGTGATATCAGCCACCGCAGTGTCACGTTCCTGCCACAAGGTCAGCAAAGTATCACGATCTAATTTGCCGCTTAAGGCCAGCGTGCTGGCAGTGCGCTGCCAGCTTAACGGTTCACTCATTATTGCTTTTTATCCAGGGTGATCGGCTGTGCGGCATAGGTTTTCAGCTGAGCCGTCAAGCCATCAATGCCTTTGGTACGCAGCAGATCGCCCCACTCATTCTGTTTCGTGGTGATCATGCTGATGCCCTCGGCCACCATATCATACGCCTGCCAGTTGCCAGTTTGGCTGTTCTTACGCCACTGGAAATCGAGACGCACAGGCGGACGCCCATTAGGATCGATGATGGTGACGCGAATCGCCACGATATTGGCATCGCCAATCGGCTGCTCCGGCTGAATCTGGTAGGTTTGACCGTTGTACAGCGCCAGCGCCTGGCCGTAAGCCTGTGCCAGATAATCACCGAACGCGGCAAAGTAGGCATCACGTTGCGCCGGTGTCGCATCGCGATAATAGCGACCAAGAACCAACGCACCGGCATATTTTATCTGTACGTACGGCATCAGTTCCTGACGTACCACTTCGCGTAGATAGTTCGGATCCTGCTTAATCTTCGGCTGTTCGTTTTTCAGGCGGGTGAAGGTCTTTTCCGCCGCTTCGTTCATCAGCTTGTAAGGATTAGTTTGATCCGCTGCGGCGTTGGCTGCCAGCGGTGCGATTGCCAACAGGGCAATCATCAGTAAACGTTTAAACATCATGTTTTACCTCGTAGGTTATTCCGTTGTTGCAGGTGCTGCCGGTGCACTCTGCGCACCCTGTGATTTATCGTCAGATTTGTTATCGCCGCTTTTATAGAGGAATTGACCGATCAGGTCTTCCAGTACCAGCGCCGACTTGGTGTCACGCAGCGTGCCGCCATCTTTCAGCATAGAAGAGCCAAGCTCGGGATCGTCAAAACCTAAATTCAGCGCCAGGAACTGCTCACCGAGCAGGCCTTGAGTGCGGATGGCTAATGAGCTGGTGTCGGGAATCTTATTAGCGTATTTATCGCTAATATCCATGGTCACACGCGGTGAGAGGGTTTTCTCATCCAGCGCAATATCTGACACCCGGCCAATCAACACGCCGCCAATTTTCACCGGAGAACTGACTTTCAGTCCGCCGATATTATCGAAGGTGGCATACATCTTCCACGTTGGTTCGGTGCCGATAGTTTTGAGATCGGCAACGCGCAGGCCGAGGAATAACAGCGCCAGCAGCGCAGCCAGCATGAAGACGCCAACCCAGATTTCGTTTTTCTTGCTTTGCATTGCATCAATTCCCAAACATCAGTGCTGTCAGCACAAAATCCAAACCGAGTACCGCCAGTGAAGCATGCACCACGGTACGCGTTGTCGCACGACTGATCCCTTCCGAGGTCGGGATGGCATCATAGCCATTAAAGAGCGCAATCCAGGTTACCGTGACGGCAAAGACTGCGCTTTTGATCATGCAGTTAACGACATCAGTGCGGAAATCTACCGCGTTCTGCATCGCCGACCAGAAGAAACCGGGATCGATCCCTTTCCAGCTCACGCCAACCAGCGCGCCACCGGCAATACCAACGGCGGTAAAGATCAACGCCAGCAACGGCATGCTGATAAATCCGGCCCAGAAACGCGGTGATACCACGCGACGTAGCGGATCGACGGCCATCATCTCCATGCTGGAGAGCTGTTCGGTGGCTTTCATCAGCCCGATTTCAGCGGTTAACGCTGAACCCGCACGGCCTGCAAACAGCAACGCCGTGACGACCGGACCGAGCTCACGCAGCAGCGAGAGCGCCACCAGCATGCCAAGGCTGGTTTCCGCATTGTAAGTGGTGAGCACCAGATAGCCTTGCAGCCCCAGCACCATGCCAATAAACAAGCCAGATACCACGATGATCAGTAACGATAACACGCCCACGCTATACAGCTGTTTCACCAGCAGCGGCGCATGGCGACGAAACGCCGGCTTACCGACTAACGCATGAAATAACATGAGGCCTGCGCGGCCAAAAGCGGCACAGGTATTGATTCCCTGACGTCCAAATGACGCTAGCGCCTGTAACAACATCAGTTTACGTTCTCCCTGAGCGGGTCAAGTCGCTGAGATAATCGCCAGCGGCAAAGCGGAAAGGCACCGGACCATCCGCATGACCCTCGATAAACTGGCGCACACGCGGATCGGGATTTTCCCGCAGTTCCGGCGCGCTACCCTGAGCAATGATTTTTTGTCCGGCAACAATATAGGCATGATCGGCAATGCTCAAGACCTCAGGCACATCGTGTGAAACCACGATGCAGGTCAGGCCCAGGGCATGATTCAGTTCGTCAATTAACTTCACCAGCACGCCCATGGTAATCGGATCCTGGCCGACAAAAGGCTCATCGAACATGATCAGTTCGGGTTCCAGCGCGATAGCGCGCGCCAGCGCCGCACGGCGGGCCATACCGCCAGAAAGTTCGGCAGGCATTAGTTTAGCGGCTCCACGCAAACCCACCGCTTCCAGCTTCATCAATACGGTGCTGTGCAACAGCTCTGGCGGCAGCTGCGTATGTTCACGCAACGGCCAGGCAACGTTTTCATACACGTTGAGATCGGTAAACAGCGCGCCGGACTGAAACAGCATGCTCATTTTTTTACGCGCTTCGTACAATTTGGTGCGGGAAAGCGTCGGGATATTTTGATCGCGGAACCAAATCTCGCCTTTATCGGGCTGTAATTGCCCACCGATCAGACGCAATAATGTGGTTTTGCCAATTCCAGACGGGCCCATAATCGCGGTGACTTTACCGGCAGGTACCGTTAACGAGATGTCGTCGAAGATAGTACGATCTCCGCGCGTGAAACTGACGCCACGAACCTCAACCAGATTCGTTTGCTGCTGGATCATCTTTACCTCTTTATGCGGATCGGGCGCTATCAAAGCTGTGGATGGTAGCCTGGTAGCCTCGAATGCACGATAGTTTTACAGAAACTTACCCACTTAGTGTGGCGAAAACGGCCTTAAAATTTACTTTTGCCTCTCAGACAGTCAAAATCAGCGCCTGTTAGTGCGTGCAGAATGTTTTTACCCGTCGGACAAGGTTCGCCGACACCTCCATCCATCAAGGATTTTTAATGTTCGTAGCCTCTGCCTTGCTGTTTATCGGATTGATTTTACTGGTTTACGGTGCCGACCGTTTGGTATTTAGCGCCGCGATCCTCTGTCGATCCTTTGGCATCCCACCGCTGATCATTGGTATGACGGTGGTAAGCATTGGCACATCATTACCGGAATTGATCGTCTCGTTTTCGGCCGCACAGCATGGGCAGATGGATTTAGCGGTTGGCACCGCGTTGGGCTCGAACATCACCAATATTCTATTAATTCTGGGCGGCGCGGCACTGCTCCACCCATTGACAGTACACTCCAATCTGATTCGGCGCGAATTGCCATTAATGCTGTTAGTCTCACTGCTCTGCGGCATCATGCTGTTTGATAACTATTTAAGTCGACTCGACGGCATCGCGTTACTGCTGATTGCATTGGGTTATCTGCTGGTGGTAATTCGCATTGCTCGCCGTGCTGAACGCGATAATAACGACACGCTAACCCGCGAACAGCTGGCGGAGCTGCCGCGCGATGAGGCCGGCAACACCGTGGCCTTTCTGTGGCTGGCGGTTGCACTGATTATTTTACCGATGTCGACGCGTATGGTGATCGACAACGCCACCGTCTTTGCCGACTACTTTGGTGTGAGCGAACTGGTGATGGGCCTGACGCTGATCGCCGTCGGCACCAGTTTGCCCGAACTGGCCACCGTGGTGGCTGGCGCGCTGAAAGGTGAGGACGATATCGCGATCGGTAACCTGATCGGCGCCAATATTTTCAATCTGGCGATTGTTCTCGGCCTGCCGGCGCTGATTCATCCCGGCAGCGTTGATGCGCATGCCTTCGCACGTGATTACTGGGTGATGCTGGCAGTGAGCGTACTGTTCGCCCTGCTCTGCCTGCTGCGCAAACGCCGTATTGGTCGTATCGCAGGCACACTATTATTAGGTGGTTTTATCGCGTGGGTGCTGTGGCTATGGCTGAGCCCCATGCTTATCACAAGCTATTAAGGACGGACTGACCATGTCACATCAGCAACCGGATTTCGATTTTCAGCAAGCAGGCAAAGCGGTGCTGCGCATCGAACGCGAAGGGCTGGAGCAGCTTGATCAATATATCAATGATGATTTCGATCGCGCCTGCGCGATGATCTTTGCCTGCCGCGGCAAAGTGGTGGTGATGGGCATGGGCAAATCCGGGCATATCGGTAAAAAAATGGCCGCGACTTTTGCCAGCACCGGTACACCTTCGTTCTTTGTGCATCCCGGCGAAGCCAGCCACGGCGATCTCGGCATGGTCAGCACCAATGATGTGGTGATCGCGATTTCTAACAGCGGTGAATCCGGAGAAATCCTTGCGTTGGTGCCGGTGTTAAAGCGCCAGAAAGTGCAGCTGATTTGTATCACCGGCCGTCCTGAGAGCGCGATGGGCCGCGCTGCAGATGTGCATCTGTGCGTGAAAGTGCCGCAGGAAGCTTGTCCGCTCGGCCTGGCACCAACCACCAGCACCACCGCGACTTTAGTGATGGGCGATGCGCTGGCCGTGGCGTTATTGGAAGCGCGCGGATTTACCCAGGAAGATTTTGCGCTGTCGCATCCCGGCGGTGCGCTGGGCCGCAAACTGCTGCTGCACGTCAGCGATATCATGCACAGCGGCGATGAAATTCCTCACGTTAGCCGTGATGCGTCGATGCGGGATGCGCTGCTGGAAATTACCCGTAAGAATCTCGGTTTGACGGTGATCGTCGATGACCTAATGAAAATCGAAGGCATCTTTACCGATGGTGACTTGCGTCGCGTGTTCGATATGGGCATCGATTTCCAGAAAGCCACCATTCAGGAAGTGATGACCAGCGGCGGCATTCGCGTGCGCCCCAATATGCTGGCCGTTGACGCCCTTAATTTGATGCAAAACAAAAACATCACCGCCCTGCTGGTGGCCGATGACGATCGCCTGCTGGGTGTGGTACATATGCATGACATGCTGCGCGCTGGCGTGGTCTAACAGGAAGAAATAATGAGTGCTGAAACGGCGATGGTCGAGACTTGCTACGGTCCGGTGAGCGCGGACGTCATGGCGCGTGCTGCGAAGATTCGCCTGCTGATTTGTGACGTTGATGGCGTGATGTCCGATGGCGTCATTTATATGGGCAACAGTGGTGAAGAGCTGAAAGCTTTTAACGTGCGTGATGGTTATGGCGTGCGTTGCCTGCTGACCTCCGGCGTCGAAGTGGCTATTATTACCGGCCGCAAAGCAAAACTGCTGGAAGATCGCTGTAAGACGCTCGGCATTACGCATCTTTACCAGGGACAATCGGATAAGCTTTTGGCCTGGCGGGAACTCCTGGATAAACTGTCATTAACGGCCGATCAGGTCGCCTACATTGGCGATGACCTGATCGACTGGCCGGTAATGGCGCAGGCGGGGTTGGGCGTTGCCGTTGCTGATGCTCACCCGATTTTACTGCCGCGCGCGCATTATGTGACCCGCATTGCCGGTGGTCGCGGCGCGGTACGTGAGTTGTGCGATCTGATTTTGATGGCGCAGAACAAATTTGAGGATGCCAAAGGGCAATCAATATGAGTAAGAGCAGGCGTTGGATGACGCTGATCCTGGCCTTGATCGCCTTAGTGCTGATCGGCTGGAATCTCACCAACCAGGATGACGACAGAACGCCGGTGGCAACCAACGATCAAGCGCCAACCTACACCAGCGAGAAATCGAACACGGTGGTGTATAACCCCACAGGCGCGCTGGGCTATAAGCTGGTCTCCGATAAAGTGACCTACTTTGCTGCCGATGAGATAAGTTGGTTCGATAATCCGGTGATGACCACCTATGACGTAAATAAAGTGGCGACATGGTCGGTGCGCGCCGATAAGGCAAAGCTGACCAAAGATCGTATGCTTTATCTTTACGGCAACGTTGTTGTCAATTCTTTGACTCAGGATTCACAGCTTGAGCGCATCCTCACCGATAACGCTCAGGTTAATTTGGTCACCCAGGATGTGACATCTGACGATCAAGTCACCCTTTTTGGCCGCAGTTTTAATTCCACTGGCATGAAAATGCGCGGCAATTTACGGACGAAACATGCTGAGCTGCTTGAAAAGGTCAAAACTTCCTATGAAATTCAAAATGAACAAAAATAGCCTTAAGTTATTGCTGGTGAGTACGCTGCTGGCAACGAGCCTGCCTGCGCTGGCATTAACCGGCGACTCAGACAAGCCGGTAAATATCGACTCCGTTAACCAGGCGCTGGATCTGCAGGGCAACGTTGCGACCTTTACCGGCAACGTAATTGTGACGCAGGGTTCCATCAAGATTACCGCCGATAAAGTGGTGGTCACTCGTCCGGGCGGCGATAGCAAAAAAACCATCGTTGATGCTTACGGCACGCCAGCCACCTTCTATCAGATGCAGGATAACGGCAAGCCGGTGCAAGGCCACGCCAGTAAACTGCACTATGAATTGGCGAACGATTTTGTTGAGCTGACCGGCAATGCCTTCATTCAGCAGCAGGACAGCAACATCAAAGGTGACCGCATCACTTACCTGGTGAAAGAGCAGAAAATGCAGGCGTTCAGCCAGGGCGACAGCAAGCGCGTGACTACCGTTCTGGTACCGTCGCAGCTGCAGGACAAAAACGGTTCGTCCGCGAGCCCTAAAAAGAGTAACTGATTGCTATGGCTACACTAATCGCTGAAAACCTGGCGAAAGCCTACAAAGGCCGCCGCGTGGTGGAAGATGTTAGCCTGCAGGTAAAATCCGGCGAGATTGTCGGCCTGCTGGGCCCAAACGGTGCCGGTAAAACCACCACCTTCTACATGGTGGTGGGCATTGTGCCGCGCGATGCCGGCCGCATCGTGATTGATGATGAAGACATCAGCATTCTGCCGCTGCATGCGCGCGCCCGTCGCGGCATCGGCTATCTGCCGCAGGAAGCTTCGATCTTCCGTCGCCTGAGCGTGTACGACAACCTGATGGCTGTGCTGCAGATCCGTGATGATTTAACCGAAGAACAGCGTCAGGATCGGGCCAACGAGCTGATGGAAGAGTTCCATATTGGCCATCTGCGCGACAGCATGGGCCAGGCGCTGTCGGGTGGTGAACGCCGTCGTGTGGAAATTGCCCGCGCGCTGGCGGCTAATCCGAAATTCATCCTGCTGGATGAGCCTTTTGCCGGTGTTGACCCGATCTCGGTTATCGACATCAAGAAAATCATCGAGCATCTGCGTGACAGCGGTCTTGGCGTGCTGATTACCGACCACAACGTGCGTGAAACCCTCGCGGTGTGTGAACGCGCTTATATCGTCAGCCAGGGACATTTAATTGCCCATGGCACGCCTGATGAAATTCTTGTAGATGAGCAGGTTAAGCGTGTTTATTTGGGCGAAGAGTTCAGACTCTGATAAGGTGTTGTAACACCCTACGTTTGCTTAGGAAATTCTTACCGAATTATGAAGCAAGGTTTGCAACTCAGGCTCAGCCAACAGCTGGCGATGACTCCACAGTTGCAGCAAGCCATTCGCTTGCTGCAACTCTCTACGCTTGAACTCCAGCAAGAACTGCAACTGGCGCTGGAAAGCAATCCGCTGCTTGAACAAACCGAACTGCACGAAGAAGTTGACGCACGTGAATTTCAGGATCAGGAAAGTGATTCGTTAGACACGCGCGAAGCGCTTGAACAGAAAGATATGCCTGAAGAGCTTCCGCTCGACGCTACCTGGGACGAAATCTACACCGCAGGCACACCGTCAGGCACCGGCACCGATTACCAGGATGACGAACTGCCGATCTACCAAGGCGAAACCACCCAATCGCTGCAGGATTACCTGATGTGGCAGGTTGAGTTAACGCCGTTCACTGATACCGATCGCGCGATTGCCACGTCAATTGTTGATGCCATTGATGACACCGGCTATCTCACCGTCAGCTTACAAGACATTTATGACAGTATTGGTGATGAAGAGCTGGCGCTGGAAGAAGTCGAAGCCGTGCTCAAGCGCGTGCAGCGTTTCGATCCGATTGGCGTCGGTGCACGTGATTTGCGTGATTGCCTGTTAGTCCAGCTGTCGCAATATGCTGCCGACACGCCCATGCTGGCGGAAGCACGCCTGATTGTTAGCGAACATCTCGATCTGCTGGCCAACCATGATTTCCGCAGCCTAATGCGCGTAACCCGTCTGAAGGAAGAAGTGCTGAAAGAGGCGATGCTGCTGATTCAGTCACTCGATCCGCGCCCAGGCCAGTCAATTAACACCAGCGAACCGGAATATGTCATTCCCGATGTTCTGGTGCGCAAAATCAGCAAGCGCTGGACGGTTGAACTCAATTCCGACAGCATGCCGCGCCTGAAAATCAATCAGCAGTACGCGGCGATGGGCGGAGCTGGCCGTAATGAAAGCGATAACCAGTTTATTCGCAGCAACTTACAGGAAGCCAAGTGGCTGATTAAGAGCCTGGAGAGCCGCAACGACACGCTGCTGAAAGTGACACGCTGTATCGTTGAACAGCAGCAGGCGTTTTTTGAGCAGGGTGAGGAGTACATGCGTCCGATGGTGTTGGCGGATATCGCTCAAGCTGTTGATATGCATGAATCCACCATTTCCCGCGTGACCACGCAAAAGTATTTACACAGCCCGCGTGGCATCTTTGAACTGAAGTATTTTTTCTCCAGTCACGTCAACACCGAAGGCGGCGGCGAAGCCTCTTCCACGGCGATTCGTGCATTAGTGAAAAAATTAATCTCGGCGGAAAACCCCGCAAAACCCTTGAGCGACAGCAAACTGACCTCCATGTTATCCGAACAGGGCATCATGGTTGCGCGACGTACGGTTGCTAAATATCGCGAGTCTTTATCTATACCGCCATCAAACCAGCGCAAGCAATTGGTTTGACCGAACGAAGAAGGAAGACCTATGCAGCTAAACCTTACCGGACTTAATGTTGAAATTACCGAACCTCTGCGTGAATTTGTAAATACCAAATTTGCCAAACTGGAACACTATTTTGATCGTATCAATCAGGTTTATATTGTTCTGAAGGTAGAGAAGGTGACGCAGGTTGCGGATGCAACACTGCACGTTAACGGCGGAGAGCTGCACGCCACATCGGAAGCGGAAGACATGTACGCGGCCATCGACGGGTTAATCGATAAACTTTCCCGTCAGCTGACCAAACACAAAGACAAACTGAAAAAACACTAACCTTCACGCTTGCAGAGTGCTGACTGATTCGGCACTTAGAGCATAAATGGGGCGGAACTTACCGCCCCGTTTTGTCATCTGCGCAAGCGCCAGCGGGTGAACGGTAATGAAATCAATTGCCTGAAACTCGCGGCTATGTGAACTCGCAAGTGAAACGATGATGAACAACGATCTAACACTGGAATTGAGCTCGGTCCTATCACTGGACTGTACCCGTAGCGGCGTACACTGCCAGAGTAAAAAACGCGCGCTGGAGATTATCAGCGAGCTGGCAGCGAAGCAGCTCAATCTGCCGCACCAGACGCTTTTCGAAGCCATCCTGACCCGCGAACGCATGGGCAGTACCGGTATTGGTAACGGCATCGCCATTCCACATGGCAAGCTGGAAGAGGACACCTTACGCGCTGTCGGCGTGTTTATTAGCCTCGATCAGCCTATCGCTTTTGATGCGGTAGATAATCAGCCGGTTGACCTGCTGTTTGCCCTGCTGGTACCCGCGGACCAGTGTAAAACCCACTTACACACGCTTTCGCTGGTTGCCAAACGCCTCGCAGATAAAACCGTCTGTCGTCGTTTGCGCGCGGCACAGAGCGACCAAGAGCTCTACGCCATTATCACAGAAGCTCAGGAAGCACACTCTTAAGCGAGAAACACTTTTACCGGCGTATTCGCCGGTTTAAAACGGGAGAAATGTGATGGTGCTGATGATCGTTAGCGGTCGGTCAGGCTCAGGAAAATCAGTCGCGCTGCGTGCCCTCGAAGATATGGGCTTTTACTGTGTCGACAACTTGCCGGTAGTCCTGCTACCGGAGCTGGCGAATACCTTAACCGAACGCAATATTTCTGCGGCAGTCAGCATTGATGTGCGTAACATGCCGGAATCACCGGAAGTCTTTGAAGCGGCGCTCAACAATCTGCCCGATGCCTTTTCGCCGCAGCTGCTGTTTCTTGATACCGATCGCAACACGTTGATTCGCCGCTACAGCGATACGCGTCGCCTGCATCCGCTCTCCAGCAAAAACTTGTCGCTGGAGAGTGCTATCGATGAAGAGAACGATCTGCTGGAGCCACTGCGCTCACGCGCCGATCTGATTATCGATACCTCTGAGATGTCGGTTCATGAGCTGGCGGAGATGCTGCGTACCCGCCTGTTAGGCAAGCGTGAGCGTGAACTGACCATGGTGTTTGAGTCATTCGGCTTCAAACACGGCATTCCGATCGACGCCGATTATGTCTTCGATGTGCGCTTCCTGCCAAACCCGCACTGGGATCCTAAGCTGCGTCCGATGACCGGCCTGGATCGTCCGGTGGCCGCCTTCCTCGATCGTCACACCGAAGTGCACAACTTTATCTATCAAACGCGCAGCTATCTGGAACTGTGGCTGCCGATGCTGGAAACCAATAACCGTAGCTATCTCACCGTCGCCATTGGCTGTACCGGCGGTAAGCATCGTTCGGTGTATATCGCGGAACAACTGGCGGATTATTTCCGTTCACGCGGTAAAAACGTGCAGTCTCGTCATCGCACTCTGGAAAAACGCAAATCATGACCGTGAAGCAAACCGTTGAAATTCGTAACAAGCTGGGCATGCACGCGCGCCCAGCGATGAAGCTGTTCGAGCTGGTGCAGAGTTTTGATGCTGAAGTGTTGCTGCGTAACGAATCGGGCACCGAAGCGGAAGCCAGCAGCGTGATTGCGTTGCTGATGCTCGACTCAGCGAAAGGCGGTCATATTGAAATCGAAGCCAGCGGCCCGCAGGAAGAGCAGGCGCTGGCAGCGGTTATCGAACTGTTTGAAGCGGGCTTTGACGAAGATTAAGCCTTTCAATGCAGCTTGTAGCGATTCAGGAAACCCTCGCCGCCTAACTGGCGCATCTGCCGCATAATCCACTGCTGACGCTGTCGCGTGTAGCCTGAAGGCGCATCGGCACGGAAGCGGATCGGATTGGGCAGAACCGCCGCCAGTAATGCGGCTTCAGACATCGTCAGGCGGCTGGCGGGTTTATGGAAATAGCGCTGTGAGGCCTCTTCCACGCCAAATACGCCATCGCCAAATTCTGCAATATTGAGATAAACCGTCAGGATGCGCCGCTTAGTCCACACGGTTTCGATTCCCACCGTGAGTCCTGCTTCCAGCCCTTTACGCACCCAGCTGCGGCCATCCCATAGAAACAGGTTTTTCGCCGTCTGCTGAGACAAGGTTGAAGCTCCGCGCATGCGTTCATTCCCATCGTTATCCAGCACTGATTGAATGGCATCAACATCAAAGCCCCAATGCTCGGGAAACTTTTGATCTTCAGAAGTGATAACCGCTAAAGCCATCCACGGCGAGATCTCATCCATGCCGACCCAATCCGAGTGCGCCACATAATCAAAACGCCCTGTAAACCAGGCACCGATTTGCCGCTCCACCATTACCGCCGAGAACGGTACCGGTAAAAAAGCAAACAGCAGAATGCCCGCTAACCAGATGCCGAGCCAGGCCAGCAGCACTTTAGCAATCAGTACTTTAATACGTTTTCCCAGCGTCCCTTTACTCTTGCTCATGCAATTTTCTCTTACCTGTTCCCTGTATTAATCAATCACCCAAGTCACAATAGCTAATACCAACGATTAACCACTAAATTTTATCCTCTGATTGGCAAAAACGTCAGTGAAATTGTTGCCTGCGCAATCAACGTTCCTCTATTAGAGCCAATCACATCAAGCACTTCCGCCAAAAAGGAATCGGTTCCATGATGTTAAATGCACCAGGCGCTGCGTGCATGAACACTTAACTGAATGTGATATCGCTCACGCAAAAGCTTTCATGAAGCTTAACTATAATTTTTTATGATGTTCGAACTTGTCCATTGATTACAGAGACCAATCTGAAAAATGCGACCAAATCTGTATGATCCTGCCTGCATTGGGCCTCAATGATGGTAAAGCGATTTACCGCACAATTGGTTTACATCATTCAATAAACTATAAACTGGAACTTTCCGTTTAAGGTTTCCAAAACGTTTTGGATAAGCCGTCAGAAAACCTTACTTTATTCATCAATATCAGCATGTTAATCTAACTTAACTTCAATTTTTTGTCAGAATCACATTTTCCATGCTCGTGTCGGGCTTTTCCTGCTAACGACTGAAGCAAAACCAGGCAAAAAGCAGAACAATTGGTCAAAAAAGGTGCAATATGGCAAAGAAATTAATTCCTTGCTTGACTGTGTCAGCAAATTAATGTTTTCTGTATTTAATCGCTGCTCAACATCACACAATTTAATGAATCTTGTCGCAAGCATTGGCGAATTTGTTAAGGTGATTTGGAAGCGTTAACCAATACCGAACTGCTGCTTTCTTATTCGATTTCTAATAATAGCAGCAGTGCCCATTTCCCTGGTGTTGGCGCAGTATTCGCGCACCCCAGTTTCGACTGGGGTCATTTTTTTCTAACGTCCTGTAATTTTTCCCGCTCCGCTACCCATTCACGTAACACGTTCACGTCTTTCAGCCACTCTTGTTTTAACTCATCGACCCACTCTTGCACGTTGTCCCACCACGCTGGCAATTCCGGCGACTGAATCTGCTTCGCCAACTGCTGTATATGCAGTAAGCCAACCGAACCTGCCGCACCTTTGATCTTGTGCCCTTCTTCAGCAATGCCTTTTTGATCGCGCGCCATCATGTTGGAATCCAGCACCTCGAGATAGCCCGGCATCATCTGCTCAAACATGGTCAGGCTTTGGGTAATCAATCCAGGGCCAACCAGTTCAAGGTATTGCTCCAGCATCGCCACATCTAGCAGCGTGCGCGACTGCGCGTCTGATGATTCGGTGGCGATCTCTTCCAGCTCCGGCTGATAATCCCAGAACTTCTTGATCACCGCCGTAAGCGCTGGCACAGCAAGCGGTTTGCTCAACACATCATCCATGCCGGCATCGAGATACTCTTTTTTGTCTTTCAGCACATTGGCGGTCAATGCCACCAGCGGCGGCAGGGCCACATCTGCGTAACGCTGATGGATGGCACGTGACACGTCGAGGCCCGTCATATCCGGAAGCTGAATATCGAGCAGCACCAGATCGAACTCCTGCGGATCAAACATCGCCAGCGCATCCGTACCGGTCATCGCGACTTCGACGCTGCAACCCAGCTTCTCCAGTACCGAGCGCGCAACGATGACGTTGAGTTCAATATCTTCCACCAGCAACACGTGCAGCGCCGGCAACGGCATACTGTCATCCAGATTGTCGTCTTCCACTTCCTCAGCGACGCGTGGCGCGTTGATCTCTACGGTGAAGCAGGAACCCTGCCCCGCGACGCTACTCACGCTGATATCGCCGCCCATCGCCTGGGCTAAACGACGCGAGACCGCTAAACCGATGCCGGTGCCCGTCGCCGGCTTGCCGCCGTGCTGATCTTTCACCTGGTAATACATGGCGAAGATCTTATCCTGCTCTTCCTGCGGAATGCCCATGCCAGAATCCTGTACTTCAAAGTGCAGCGTTTCATCCTGACGATAGGCAACGCGCACCACAATCTCGCCCTGCTGAGTAAATTTCACGGCATTGCCGATCAGGTTCCACAGAATCTGACGCAGGCGCGTGCCATCCGCCGAAATTTTATGGGGCAGCGGCAGCTCTGGCGCCATGACAAATTTCAGCCCTTTTGGCTGCGCCAGCAGACCGGAGAGGTTTTCCAGATCGGCGAGGAAACCGGTGAAATCCAGCGGCTGATTATCCAGCTGCACTTTGCGGCGTTCGATTTTGTCCACTTCAATTACATCATTGAAGATGTTGCCCAGCGTGATGGCCGACACGTGGATGGTTTTGAGGTACTTCAGCTGCTCCTGATTGAGATCGGTATCCAGCAGGATGCGGCTCAGCCCGACGATGCCATTCAGCGGCGTACGCAGCTCATGGCTGATAGTCGAAATAAAAGTAGTCTTCTCACGGCTGGCGTTCTCCAGCGCGTCCTGATAGCGCTTACGCTCGGTAATGTCGCGGCCAAAGCCCATCAGGCCACTGCGTTTTCCGACACGGTCGTAATAGGGCACTTTACGGATTTCGAAACAGGCTTTGCGCCCGTCGGGATATTGCAGCCACTGTTCGTAGGTTAGCGACACATTGTGGCGGAACACCTTCTCATCGGTTTCCAGCACTTTGGTGGCGGCTTCGTCATCGTAGATATCGCGTGGTGTCAGGCCAATCAGCTGCTTTTCACTCATGCCGGTTAGCAGTTCCATGGCGCGATTACAGCCGGAGAACTGCTTATCAATGTTGCGGTAGAACACCAAATCCGGTGACGCATCAAGGAAGGAGCGCAGGAAGGAGGATTGCTGTTCCAGCTCAATTTGCGCCTGCTCGCGTCGTGCCATCTCTTCGCGCAGCTTATCCATCACCTGCTCGCGCGCCTGCTCGGCTTTAATACGGTCGTTAATTTCCTGATTAAGCTGGGTGATGGTCTCTTTCATCTGCTGGTTCAGCTCGAGATCGCGCGTACGCATCTCTTCCAGCTTATCCACCAGTTTCGACAGGCGCTGGCGCGACTCTTCCAGCTGATCGACCACCACTGAGAGGAAATAGACGGCCCAGGGCGTAATCAACAGACCGAAGAAGATGGAGCGGACGACGTCGATGCTCTCCACATGCCCACGCAATACCATGGTGACGGCCATCTGTACCACCATCGCCAGCACCACCAGCGCTGAGGCTAACAGCAGCGAAAAGCGTACCAGGCCGAGTTTGACCATCAAATCAACGTAGTACTGCGCTAAAAGACGAATCTGTTTCATTACGAGCTCCCTGAACGAAATCTGGCTCATGATAGCGTAATTATCGCTGCGCTGCCCCGCTTCACCCGGCCATATCGCGCAGGTTATGCCCTGTAATGGTGCATCGCAGCGTGATTTCGCCGACGTTCCCTTCTATATGCGCAAAGCGCTTGACTAATTCTGCCAACTGAATAATCTGGAGGGCCGCGCTTTTGCGGACCTTTCCTCAACATCTGGTGCTAATCAGCACCCTGGCAGCCATTCATCCTGATGGTTGCACCTCTTTATTGCATACCCATTCAATTTAAATGACTTTCTACGCATGCTTTGCGTGATTAATTTTACTAATGCCAGCGCCATTTTGATTCAAATATGACGCCATAAGAAAAACAGATACATGCTGTGTATCAACTGCCCCTAACAGCATTAAATGCTGTTATAAGCCTTTCCGCCAGCATTGTTTGGATATTAGAGGGCTGGGTCACAGTGAGACGGCTCACACTTCCTGGGGGAATGCGCAGCGGGATATTGACATAAATTTACGCAATAAATTCTTATTAATCATTTAATTAAGTGACAAGAAAGCCTATTACCCGCATCAAAGCTGGCTATTTGACCTGAGTTCGCTTTCCCGATAAGTTGGAATTCCACTGGAAGCTTTCCTGGTGGGCCTGTGTCTCGGCATATCTATGCAGCAAGAAGCCTCCCTCTGGATGCAAGCTATCTCCCGAAAGAGACCGGAATAAAAAGAGCAGCTCATTAAGGACGTGACAACAGTGTCTTGAGAGCCCTTGCTCGGTGCTGCGACGCCTGCTCTTTACTGAGCGGCACAAGAATTGATACCGCCGCGCTGGCTTACATTGTCACGCTGCGGTACACGAAATAATGCAGGTAATGTCAAAAGAAGTTTAAGGAGACTCTCAATGTCCACGCAAAAACCGAATCCCTATGGTTTGTATGACCCATCAGCTGGCAGTGACAGCTGTGGTGTAGGTTTCATTACCCGTAAGGACGGCGAGCAGACTCATGAGATTCTGCGGATGGCCCATAGCGCGCTGTGCACGGTTCCGCACCGAGGCGGCATGTCTGCCGAAGGCGTGGGCGATGGCGCGGGTGTGAACGTCGATCTCTCCCTGAACTTCTTCCGCAAGGTCACCGGTCTGGCGCTGGAAGCCGGCCGTTTTGGCGTCGGTAACTTCTTTGTACCAAAAGACGCAGAGCTGCGTGCAAACGCTGAGCGTCTGGTTGAAGAAACGCTGGCGGCGCATAACTTCCCGGTATTAGTGAAACGCGATATGCCGCTGGACGGCAGCGTGACGCGCCCGGCCGCCCTGCAATTCCAGCTGCCGATTGTGCAGTGGATTTTTGCCGCGCCGCAGGAAGTGACTGAACAACTCGAATTCGAGCGCCAGATTTATCGCGCGCTGCTGGATATCGAAGCGCGCGCCTTTACCGAAAGCGAATTCGGCGGCCTCTATCCGCTGTCGCTCTCTTCGCGCACGCAGGTATTTAAAGCGCGTCTGAACTCCAACGAAGTAATTCCTTACTTCAAAGATTTGACCGATGCCGATCATCAGGTGCGCGGGCTGTTCTTCCACACCCGTTTCTCGACCAACACCGATCCGCATACCACCATGGCGCAGCCGTTCCGCTTAATGGCGCACAACGGCGAGCTGAACACCGATCGTAAGAACCGCATTGCCGAAGCGGCACTGATGCTGGCGCGCGGTAAAAAAATCGTGCGTCCAAAAGGTCAGTCCGACAGTTCGCGTCTCGACCAGAGCATCCACAGCCGTTTGATGGAAGATAACCTCGACCTGATCAACGCCGTGGTTTCGATGATGCCGCCAGCGTGGGAGAACGATACCTCGCTCTCGAACGAAGTGCGCGCCATGCTCGAGTACTTCTCTTTATATGAAGAGAAGAACGATGGCCCAGCTGCGCTGATCTTCGGTAACGGTGAAGTGATCGGCGCGCGACTTGACCGCCTCGGTCTGCGTCCGCTGCGTTCCGTTGAAACCGCGGAGTACATCGGTGCGATGTCTGAAGCGGGCCAGATCGCCTTCCCACCGGAAAGCGTGCTGCGTCGTGGCCGTATCGAAGCGGGCGGCATGCTCTATTACGATCACAAAGAGAAACGCTCTTACACCACGGTTGAAGCGCTGGAAAAACTGGCAGCTGAAAAAGATTACCTGTCACTGCTGAGCAAAGCGCGTATCGATCTGGCTGACCTGCCAGAAATTCAGGCAGAGCAGCTCGGCTCGCCGCTGCGTTATCGTGGTGACCTCAAAACCTATCAACGTTTTGTCGCCTACTACTACAACCAGGAAAGCTTCAAATTCATGATGGATCCGATGCTGCAAACCGGCGCTGAGAAGATCTCAGCCATGGGTTACGGCAACGCCATCAACGGCCTGTCTGACCACGAAGGCGGCATGGCGCACTACTTCTCACAACGATTTGCCCAGGTTACCAACCCGCCGCTCGACTCCATTCGTGAAGCGGACGGCATGACGCTGCGTGTTGCGCTGGGTGCGAAGCCGCATCTCGGCCGCAGCAAAGGTCAGCAAATCATTGTTCCGACGCCAATCCTGACGCACCTCGACATGCTGCGCCTGCGCGAGCAAACCGTCGCTCCTTATGCGCGTTTCGAGATGCTGTATGAGCCGGTGGTCGGCAAAGATATCGTCAGCCGTGCGGCCAACGCCAACGCGCTGGAAAAAGCCATTGATGACTTAGCCCAGCAGGTTGTCGATTTCGCACGCCAGCAAGGCGGCATCGCGGTGATCACCGATCGTCATATCTCTTCAACTCACGCAGCGATCCCGATGCTGCTGATGGTGTCGGCGATCAACCAACGTCTGGTGCAGGAAGGTCTGCGTCTGGATGTTTCGCTGGTGGTCGAAAGTGGTCAAAGCATCTCTTCACACCATATCGCGGCGACGCTGGGCTTCGGTGCTTCTGCCGTTTACCCACTCGGCGTGCAGATGCGTGCGGAAGAGAAATTCGGTGAAGGCGAAGAAGGCAATAAAGCCTTTAAACGCTATGCCAAAGCAGCCGAAAAAGCGCTGATGAAAACCATGGGTAAAGTCGGCCTGTGTACCGTTGAGAGCTACAGCTGCGGCGAGTTCTTCGAGCCGAACTTCCTGAATACCGACGATCCGGTATTGAAAAAGTATTTCCCGAATATCAAAACGCCGGTTGGCGGTGCGGGCTTCCCGGCGATCGCCCAGATGGCAGTAGACTGGCATCAAAGCGCCTTAAAAATTCAGGGCGAGGCGGAAGTGCCGTTGCTCGGCCTGTTCAAAGAGCGTGCTGAAGGCGCGGGCCACTCATACGGCACCATTGCGGTGCGTACCTTCATTGATATGACGGAACAACCGATTCGCTTTGCTAACAAAGAGCGCGAAGAGGACAACTTTATTCGTTTGATGACGCTGGCCAAACTGGATAATGCGTTCAACATCAAAGCGGAAGCCTTTAAAGACAGCAGCTTCGAGCGCATCCCAAATGAGGTGATCGACAGCTTTGCCATCACGCCAGATTATCGTCAGTTCTCCAGCCTGATGCATGCCGAGCGTAAACGCCGTCCTGCGGCGCTACGTGACATCCTCGCGCTGCCGTGCGATTTGACCCACGTGGACAGCGAAGCCGAATTCGGCCGCAAACTGGGCCGCTACTCGCTGGTGAACAACGGCTTCGCTACGCGTGGCCTGAAATGTGAAGCAGTGAACGGCAGCCTGAACCAGTTCGAGCTGCGTCTGATCGATGCAATTGCTGGCCTGAAACCAGAAAGCGAGCGCCTGGAAGCGCTGGCACGGGCACTGAAAACCCGTTTCACCGACGATATTGAAAGCAGCAACGTAGCGGATGGCGTGCTGCACATCACCGCTTACGGCAAAGCAGCCGATTATCTGTCGCTGATCTTCACCGCGCTGCCATCGCTGCCGCTGGAAGAGATTCAGCCAGCCCACGAAATCACGCGTACCTTTGCTTCCGGTGCGATGAGCCACGGTGCGTTGGTTGCGCCGGCGCACGAAGCTGTCGCGCACGGTACTAACATGGTTGGCGGCATGAGTAACTGTGGTGAAGGTGGCGAGCACTATTCACGTCACGGCACCATCCGCGCGTCACGTATCAAGCAGTTGGCATCCGGGCGTTTCGGCGTGTGGGCGGCTTATCTTGCTGATCCAATGCTGGAAGAGCTGGAGATCAAAATCGGTCAGGGCGCGAAGCCCGGTGAAGGCGGCCAGCTGCCGGCACCAAAAGTGACCGTTGAGATTGCCGCAGCGCGTGGCGGTACGCCGGGCGTTGAGCTGGTTTCACCGCCGCCGCACCACGACACTTACTCCATCGAGGATTTGGCGCAGCTGATCCACGACTGTAAAGCCGCGCGCGTGCGCGTCATCGTCAAACTGGTTTCATCTGAAGGTATCGGCACCATCGCCGTCGGCGTGGCGAAAGCCGGCGCGGATGTCATTAACGTCGCGGGTAACACCGGCGGCACCGGCGCAGCGTCCGTTACCAGCCTGAAATATACCGGCCGCGTCGCGGAAATCGGCATCGCTGAAGTGCATCAGGCGCTGTGTGCCAACGGCCTGCGCGACAAAGTGCAGCTGCGCTGCTCCGGCGCGCAGCAAACCGGCAGCGATGTGATCAAATCTGCCCTGCTCGGCGGCGATAGCTTCGAGTTCGGCACCACCGCGCTGATGATGCTGAAATGCGTGATGGCGAAAAACTGTAACGTCAAATGCCCGGCCGGTTTAACCACCAACGCCGAAGCCTTTGATGGTGATCCGCGTCAGCTGGCGCAGTACTTCATCAACGTGGCGCAGGAAGTGCGTGAGTTCCTCGCCCGCCTCGGTCTGCGTTCTCTGCGTGAAGCGCGTGGCCGTTCGGATCTGCTGCACTTGATGGATCATCCGCTGGAAGTTGGCAAACTGGATCTGCGTGCGATGTTAACCGTGGTGCCAGAGCAGAAAATTGCCAAG
Organism: Pantoea sp. DY-17; assembly: GCF_019795975.1. Taxonomy (NCBI): domain Bacteria; kingdom Pseudomonadati; phylum Pseudomonadota; class Gammaproteobacteria; order Enterobacterales; family Erwiniaceae; genus Pantoea; species Pantoea sp. DY-17. Next base: position 370,960 of record NZ_JAIMIG010000003.1, read on the forward strand.
CCGGTGTATCTGGAAAAAGACTTTGAGCTGGATGATGGCTGGGTCAGCGAGCTGAAAACGCAGCTGGTTGGCGCGTCAAGCTGTGAAATCGCGCTGGGCGCGGGCATCACGCTGAACAACCGTAACAAAAGCGTCGGTGGTCAACTGGCGATCGATATCGAACGCATGCTGAACCATGAACTCTCGAAAGAGCAGCTGGCTGCATTGCCAGCGGTGCTGAAAGACGATCGCGGTCGTCACTATCTGGCGCCAGCCACCGTGCTGATTAACACCAGCGGTTCTGCCGGCCAGTCGTTCGGCGCGTTCTGCAACGACGGCATGCAGATGAAGCATTACGGCACCTGTAACGACGGTGTCGGCAAAGGCCAGTGCGGCGGCGAGTTGGTGGTGATGTCACCAGGCGGCGGCGCACAGGATAGCGATGGCAACGTGTTGATCGGTAACTTTGCGCTGTTTGGCGCCACCGGCGGCCGTCTGTTCGTTCAGGGCCAGGCGGGTGACCGCTTCGCCGTGCGTAACTCCGGCGCAACCGCGGTAGTGGAAGGCGTTGGTGACTTCTGCTGCGAATACATGACCAACGGCGCCATCCTCAACCTTGGCACCTTTGGTAAAGGCTTTGGCAACGGCATGAGCGGCGGTTTCGCTTACCAGTACGATCCGTATGGATCGCTGGCAGCCCACGCAGCAGGTGATTCGGTGCTGTTTGGCTCTATCGCCGATGAAGATGAAATGGCGCAGGTGCACAAACAAGCGGTGCTGACCATGCTGAACTGGCATCTGGAAGCAACCCAATCGCCACGCGCGGCCTGGCTGCTGGATAACTGGGAAACCGAGTGCCACCACTTTGTTTATGTGATGCCGCGTTCACTGCTGCTGTATCAGGATGGCACCGAGATCCTGAAAGCCAAATCACGTAAAGACCTGCTTGAAGAGCTGTCAACCTCGCTGGCTGCGCATCAGGTTGCGAAGTTCAAATCAGCGTGGCGTGACGGTAAAACCATTGCCAACGGCGCAGTTCCGGCTTATGGCGCGACCGATACGCTGGAGATGTTTGTTCTGCTGAACAATTACACCGTTCTCAGCCTCGCGCAGCAGCTGGCGCTGGGCAAGCTGCCGAAAGGCACGGCGGTGGAAGATCCAGCAGTAGAAAAAGCGGTACGTAATCTTCTGATGACCGAAGATTTCACGCTCATCAGCAAGCTGCAACGTCATGCACGCTCGGCGATTGAGAGTTACAGCGATGACGAGCTGGCAAGCCTGATCGCCGCGAAACGAATGTCAGATTACAAAGCGGCATTAACGCAGCGCAACATTCGCTCGATGGACAGCCTGGCGACTTACGGCTGGATCATCTATCAGGATGCCTGCAACCGTGAAGTGCTTGGTCATCTACCTGATTTTGAAGAGCTGTTTGCGCGTGCTGCCTTGCCAGAAATCGCTGCTGCGGTCGGGAAACTTTCCTGATTACAGCGCCAATGAACAAGTGTAATTTTGACCTCTCCCTCAATACTTCATGGTGCAGAAAGGCGGCAAACGCATCTGCAACCTGAAGTATGACAGGGATAAAATTTTGAACAGGATTGAGCCTTACCGATGAAAATTCCTTACATTCCTGAAGATGCACCGTTTAACGGTGAGCAGAAATACTGGCTGGCGGGCTTCCTCGCTGGCCTCCATTCGCGCCTGCTGGTATTAGAAGACAAGCAGAGCGCACCGGCTGCAGGTGCCAGCACCAATACGCAGTTGCACATCCTGTTCGGTTCACAGACCGGCAACGCTGAAGCGCTGTCGCAAACGGCCGCTAAAGCCGCACGCGCCAAAGGTTTGGTGCCGGTGGTTCAAGCGCTGGGCGAAGTGGATCTGGATGTGTTCGCTACCATGCGTCACGTGCTGATCGTCACCTCGACCTACGGCGAAGGCGAAATGCCGGACAACGCCCAGCTGTTCTGGAACGCGATTTCAGCCAGCACCGCGCCGCGTCTGGAGCAGATGCACTTTGCGGTATTGGCGATTGGCGACACCGGCTACGACGGTTTCTGCCAGGCAGGTAAATTCATCGATATGCGTCTTGAGCAGCTCGGTGCAAAACGCGTCGCCGATCGTATCGACTGCGATATCGACTTCGAAGAGCCATCCAGCGCGTGGATTGGTACGGCGATGCCGCAATTCGCCGCCAGTGCAGGCAGCAGCGGTACAGCATTAGAAAGCGCGCCAGAAGCGCCGGTCATTCCGGGCAGCAATAAGCAAAACCCATATGCGGCTGCGTTGGTGACTAACAAGCGTCTTTCGGCAGAAGAGTCGGCGAAAGATATTCGTCACTTCGAGTTTGATCTCACCGACAGCGGTTTGAAATATGAAGCGGGCGATGCGCTGGGTGTGATCCCGGTGAACGACGCAGCACTGGTTTCACTGCTGCTGACTCAGCTCAAAGCAGATTACGAAACGCCAGTTCCCAGCTTTGATCGCAACCTCGGCGATCTGCTGACTTATCAGTTCGAAATTTCCGAGCCATCACGCAAACTGATTGAGTGGGTTGGCCAGCACACCACCAACCAGGAACTGCGTCACGTCCTGCAGCACGACGATAAAGATACCCTTGCCGTTTGGCTGTGGGGCAAAGACACGCTGGATCTGCTGCAGCTCGAGCTGACGCGCAGCCTGTCGGTGCCGGAATTCGTTGCCATGCTGCGTCCGTTACAGCATCGCGCTTACTCCATCTCGTCGAGCTCGAAAGCCCACCCAAATCAGGTACATCTGACCATTGCTTCCGTGCGCTATCACAGCAGCGGCCGCGAGCGTAAAGGCGTGTGCTCAACTTATCTGGCTGAACGTGTACGTCGCGGCGAAAAGCCGGCGATCTTCATCTCACCAAATAAAGCGTTCCGTGTACCGTCAAACGGCAATGCGCCGCTGATCATGGTTGGGCCAGGCACCGGTATCGCACCGTTCCGCGCCTTCCTGCAGGAACGTCAGGCAACGGGCGCAGAAGGTAAAAACTGGCTGTTCTTCGGTGACCAGCATCAGGCACACGATTACATCTACGAAGAAGAGTTGCAGGCATGGCAGGAGAAAGGTCTGCTGACTAATCTGGATCTGGCCTTCTCGCGCGATCAGGAAGAGAAGATTTACGTGCAGAACCGCATGCTGGAGAAAGGCGCTGAGCTGTACGCCTGGCTGCAGGATGGCGCTTACTTCTACGTGTGTGGCGACGCATCTCGCATGGCAAAAGACGTTGATGCGGCGCTGTATGAAGTGGTTCGTCAGTTCGGTGGTTTGTCCAGCGAGCGCGCGGCAGCTTACGTTGATCAGCTGAAGAAAGATAAACGCTACCTGCGCGACGTCTACTAAGACGCGCAGGCATAAAAAAAACGGGCCAATCGGCCCGTTTTTTATTGCACGTTTTACTTCACCACACGGAGTGAAGGTCGTCCGCCACGCGGCGGCGGCTCATCATCTGGCGAATGATCGTCGTCAGTCGCATCATCCGGACGATCGCCATCAATCACAGACATCATTGTCTCTTCCTGACCGCTCCCTTCCTGCTCGTCCGTCGCCAGCTCATAAGCCGGTTCCGGCTCGAACATGGTGCCAGCGCCGTTTTCACGGGCATAAATCGCCAGAACTGCAGCCATCGGCACAGAAACCTGACGCGGTACGCCACCGAAACGCGCGTTGAAACGCACTTCATCATTGGCGAGGTCAAGATTGCCTACCGCACGCGGCGCGATGTTCAGAACAATCTGTCCATCACGCGCATATTCCAGCGGCACCTGCACACCAGGCAGATTGATGTCGACCACCAAATGCGGCGTCAACTGGTTATCCAGCAACCAGTCGTAGAACGCCCGCAACAGGTAAGGACGACGCGCCGTTAGTTGCGACATTTCCATACATTAGCCCCGAGCTTGCAGGCGCATTTCACGTTCTGCTTCCGTCAGTGACGCAAGGAAAGAGTCACGTTCAAACACACGCGTCATATAGCCTTTCAGCTCTTTAGAACCGGCGCCAGACAGGTCAACGCCCATCTGCGGCAGACGCCACAGCAGCGGCGCCAGATAGCAATCCACCAGGCTGAACTCTTCGCTCATGAAGAACGGTGTGCGTGCGAACAGTGGTGCAATCGCCAGCAGCTCTTCGCGCAGTTGCTTGCGCGCTGCATCGGCTTCGGCACCGTTGGCGGTTTCGATGGTGCGCATCAGGCTGTACCAATCCTGCTCAATGCGGTGCATCATCAGACGGCTTTCACCGCGCGCTACCGGGTAAACCGGCATCAGCGGTGGATGCGGGAAACGCTCATCGAGGTATTCCATGATGATGCGTGATTCATACAGCGTCAGTTCACGGTCGACCAGCGTCGGTACGGTGCGATACGGGTTGAGGTCAATCAGATCCTGCGGCAGGTTATCCGTTTCAACCTGCTCGATCTCCACGCTGACGCCCTTCTCAGCCAGTACAATACGTACCTGATGGCTGAAAATGTCAGTCGGACCAGAAAACAGCGTCATTACCGAACGTTTGTTGGCAGCGACAGCCATGAAAACCTCCAAGTTTGTTCACAAAAAGATACTGCGAATAGCCAACCACGCGGCGACTCACCGGCTCATCAGATTCGCCTACCGTCAGCGTCAGGAGCATCGACCGGTCTTCCGGACAGGGACGACATGCACAACGCTGCGTCTTGCAGGCGCAAAGTGACAGTGAGTTTACCAGATTTTAAGCAGCTTGTGGGGCGGGCGTGATGATTTGCGGGCAAAATGCGGGTAAAGCTCGCGTTTTTCGTGGGAAAAAATCATTAATGCAGGCAATAAAAAACCCGCCGAAGCGGGTTTTTTGAGCCAACTGCCGCTGCCGGAGCAGCAAACAATTAACGCTTGGAGAACTGCGGACGACGACGTGCTTTACGCAGGCCGACTTTCTTACGTTCAACTTCACGCGCATCACGGGTAACGAAGCCCGCTTTACGCAGTTCAGAACGCAGAGACTCGTCGTACTCCATCAGAGCGCGTGTGATACCGTGACGGATCGCACCAGCCTGACCAGAAATACCACCACCTTTAACAGTGATGTACAGGTCAAATTTACCAACCATATCAACCAGCTCCAGCGGCTGACGCACGACCATACGTGCAGTCTCGCGACCGAAGTACTGCTCCAAAGAGCGCTGGTTAATTACGATGTTACCGCTACCCGGCTTGATGAAGACGCGAGCGGCAGAGCTTTTGCGGCGACCAGTGCCGTAGTTTTGAGTTTCAGCCATTGCCTATAATCCCGATTAAATGTCAAGAACTTGCGGTTGCTGCGCCGCGTGGTTGTGCTCGTTGCCTGCGTAAACTTTCAGTTTACGGTACATAGCACGACCCAGTGGGCCTTTCGGCAGCATGCCTTTAACCGCGATTTCAATCACACGCTCAGGACGGCGCTCGATCATCTCTGCAAAGGTCGCTTGCTTGATACCACCGATGTGGCCAGTGTGGTGATAGTAAATCTTGTCAGTACGCTTGTTGCCGGTTACAGCAACTTTTTCTGCGTTCAGAACGATGATGTAATCACCGGTATCAACGTGCGGAGTGTATTCCGCTTTGTGCTTACCACGCAGACGGCGCGCCAGTTCAGTCGCCAGGCGACCCAAGGTTTTGCCCGTTGCGTCAACAACATACCAGTCACGCTGTACGGTTTCTGGTTTAGCTGTAAAAGTTTTCATTGAAAAGCTTACCCAAATAAAAAGTTACACGTTGGTGAAATCCCAAACGCTAAGTAAACGATTGAGGCTCACACGACCATTTTGCCCAGCAAGCCACCCCTTCAAGTGAGTTACCGGATCACATCGAGTTCTTGGGAAAGAAAACCGATGCTGTAACGTGGGGTCGCAAGATTATAGAGAAGTCGAACTCAAAGATCGAACCTTTTTGCATCTAAAACCTACGATTTATGCCACGTCATCAGGGCAGATGCGGCAGACGCAAATACTCTTCGCTCTGCATCTCCTGCAAACGCGACAAGCAGCGCTGATACTCAAACTTCAAGCGTGTGCCCTGATAAATTTCAAACAGTGATGTTTCAGCCGCGACAACCAGTTTCACGTGGCGTTCGTAGAACTCATCGACCAACGCAAGGAAGCGGCGCGCCTGATCTTCGGTCTTATAAATCATCACCGGCACATCATACAGCAAGACGCTGTGAAAACGGCGCGAGAGCTCAATATAGTCGTGCTGACTGCGCCCTTCGCCGCACAGCGTCAGGAAATTGATCGCCAGCACGCCTTCATGCACGCCCAGCGTGGGCATCTGGCGATGGTTAATTTCCAGCACCGGCGCGTCTTCACGCGCTTTGCCGGACAGCGCGCGGAACATGCGCTCCATTTCGCTATGCGTGGCCTCGTTGAGCGGGAAGTTCCACAAATGCGCCGACGTTAGTGTGCGCAAGCGGTAATCGATACCCGCGTCCACATTCATCACTTCACAATGACGCTTGATTTGTTCGATGGCAGGTAGGAAACGCGGGCGCTGCAGGCCGTTGCGATAGAGCTCATCCGGCGGAATGTTCGAGGTGGCTACCAGCGAGATGCCGCGCGCAAACAGCGCTTCCATCAGCGTGCCGAGCAGCATGGCGTCGGTGATATCCGAGACAAAAAACTCATCGAAACAGAGAATGTCAGTTTCCGCTTTAAAGCGATCGGCGACAATCAGCAGCGGATCGCTGTGGCCTTGCAGCTGCGTCAGTTCCTGATGGACACGTAGCATAAAGCGGTGGAAATGCAGGCGCAGCTTACGATCACCAGGAATTGACTGAAAAAACAGATCCATCACCCAGGTTTTACCGCGTCCCACACCGCCCCACATATACAGGCCGCGCACTGGCGCTTCGCGGGTGCTTTTCTCTTTATTCATTATCTTAGACAAGCGTCCAAACAGACCTTTGGCAGCCGGTTCAACCTGTTGCTGGCGGGCAATCAATCCTTGCTGGATGGTATCTAAGCGGGTAATCGCTTCTCGTTGTACGTCATCCGGGCGAAATTCGCCCTGCGACAGCGCCTGCTCGTAGCGTGCAAGCGGAGATGAGGTTTGCATGGTTCTCACAGAATCCCTGAAAAAGTCCGATTCACGGGTCGGTTGACGAAAATTAGGCCGCTCTACACTAAGCGATGCAGCCCGATAGTTCCACTTCCAATAGATTATTGGGTATAGTGGCTGCTATTGAAGTTGATGTTGCAACAGAAGCAATGCCCTACGAAACAACGGAAATTACACGGGAGTCATTATGACCTGGGAATACGGGCTGATTGGTTTAGTGATTGGCATTATTGTCGGCGCAGTCGTCATGCGTTTTGGCAACAAGAAGCTGCGTGAGCAGCGTAGCATGCAGTATGAACTGGAAAAATCGAAGGCTGAGCTGGCGGATTACCGCGAGGAGCTCACCAACCACTTCGCCCGCAGCGCCGAGCTGCTGGACAATATGGCGCATGATTATCGCCAGCTGTATCAGCACATGGCGAAAGGGTCTAACGACCTGCTGCCAAATCTGCCCGGCGAGAAAAATCCGTTTGCCTACCAGTTAACGGAAGCCGAAGCGGATAACGATCAGGCGCCGGTGCAGATGCCGCGTGATTACTCTGAAGGCGCATCCGGCCTGTTACGTGGCAGCGACCGCGCTCCGCGTAATTAATCCTTTTGGGGCACAGCTTAGCTGTGCCCTTTTTGTTTTCGAACACAAACCACAAACTACTGTCACACTTCTTTTATCCCTTTCGCAGCGAGAGCGTTGTAGCAATGAAAAAACAAGCACGTCTGTTAAGCGCATTAGCCTTAGGTATCGGGATGAGTTTGGCTGCGGCGCCGAGTGCGCTGGCAACTCTTCCCGCCCAGATTCAGGGACAAGCATTGCCAAGCCTGGCACCGATGCTGGAAAAAGTTCTGCCCGCAGTAGTGAGCGTGCGTGTTGAAGGTACCGACAGCGGTCAGCAGGCGCAGGATATTCCTGAACCACTGAAACGCTTTTTTGGTCAGGCACCGGGACAATCGCAGCCGCAGCCTTTTGAAGGTCTGGGTTCTGGCGTGATCATTGATGCCGCTAAAGGCTATATCCTCACCAATAACCATGTGGTCAGCAACGCCGATAAAATCAGCGTGCAGCTGGGTGACGGCAACGAATATGACGCTAAGTTAATTGGTCACGATGAACAAACCGACATCGCATTGATCCAGGTTGAAGGCGCGAAAAATCTGACACAGGTGAAAATCGCCGACTCTGATTCGCTGAAAGTGGGTGATTTTGCCGTGGCCATCGGTAATCCGTTTGGTCTGGGTCAAACCGCCACGTCGGGCATCATCTCTGCGCTCGGTCGTAGCGGCCTGAATCTGGAAGGACTGGAAAACTTCATTCAGACCGATGCCGCGATTAACCGCGGTAACTCCGGTGGTGCGCTGGTGAACCTGAATGGTGAGTTGATTGGTATCAACACCGCGATTCTGGCGTCAAGCGGCGGCAACATCGGCATTGGCTTCGCCATTCCCGCCAATATGGCGATGAACCTGGCGCAGCAGCTGATTCAGTTCGGCGAAGTGAAGCGCGGTCAGCTTGGTATCAAAGGTACGGAAATGACCGCCGATATCGCCAAAGCGTTTAACGTTGATGCGCAGCGCGGCGCCTTTGTTTCGGAAGTGCTGCCGAAGTCAGCCGCCGAGAAAGCGGGCATCAAAGCCGGCGATATCATCACCTCCATCAATGATAAGCCAATCACCAGCTTTGCTGAGCTGCGTGTGAAAGTCGGCACCACGCCGCCGGGCCAGGATGTGAAAATCGGCCTGCTGCGTGAAGGCAAACCGGTCAACGTCACCGTCACGTTGGAACAGAGCGCGCAAACCACCGCCAGCGCGCAGCTGATGTCGCCTGCACTGCAAGGCGCAACGCTGAGCGACGGCGCGACCAAAACCGGTGATAAAGGCGTGAAAGTCGATGCCATTGAAAAAGGCACGCCAGCGGAGCAAGTCGGTTTGCAGAAAGATGATGTGATCATCGGCGTAAACCGCAATCGCGTCGCTTCTATTGCCGAAATGCGCAAAGTGCTGGAAGGCAAACCGCCGGTGCTGGCACTGAACGTGGTGCGCGGCGAAGAGACGATTTACCTGCTTCTGCGATAATCCTCGCAACAGGCGGACAAGCAGGTGTTTGTCCGCCTTTCTCATGCTATTCTGCCCTGCGATCTCACCTGGCTTGAAATAACACCATGTTTCTTAAACTTTTGCGTTCTGTGGTGATGGGCCTGATCGTGGCTGGCTTACTGCTCGTCGCGATCCCTGCGCTGCGTATGGGCAGCAACGTCACCTTTGATCAAGACAACAGCGACGATGAAGCACCCGTTAGTTTTAATCAGGGTGTGCGACGTGCCGTGCCCGCGGTCGTTAACGTCTATAACCGCAGCGCCCACGGCAACAATAATCGCGGCATCACGACGCTGGGTTCCGGCGTCATCATGAACGGCAAAGGCTACATCCTCACTAACAAACACGTGATTAATAACGCCGACCAAATCATCGTCGCGCTGCAGGATGGACGCTTCTTCGAAGCCACCTTAGTGGGTTCCGATGCCATGACCGATTTAGCGGTGCTGAAAATCAGCGCCTCCAACTTGCCGGTTATCCCCATCAACGCCAAACGTATCGCGCACATCGGCGACGTCGTCATGGCGATCGGCAACCCATACAACCTCGGCCAAACCGTGACGCAAGGCATTATCAGCGCCACCGGACGCGTGGGTCTGAGCTCATCCGGACGACAAAACTTCCTGCAGACCGATGCCTCGATCAATCAGGGCAACTCGGGCGGCGCATTGATTAACTCGCTGGGTGAACTGATGGGCATTAACACCCTGACGTTTGATAAAAGCAGCGATGGCGAAACGCCGGAAGGGATTGGTTTCGCCATTCCCACCGCGCTGGCGAGCAAAATCATGGATAAGCTGATTCGTGATGGTCGGGTGATTCGCGGCTACATCGGCATCACCGGGCGCGAACTGCCGCCGCTGCACGGCCAGGGAAGTAATCTTGATCGCGTGCAGGGCATTATCGTTAGCGACGTCACGCCTGGCGGCCCCGCCGATAGCGCCGGCATTCAGGCCAATGACGTGCTGCTGGAAGTGAATGGTAAACCGGCGCTCTCGGCGCAGGAAACCATGGATCAGGTGGCAGAAATTCGTCCGGGCTCGGTGATTGACGTGCAGATCTTGCGTAATGAAAAGAAAATGACCTTGCCGGTGACGATTCAGGAATTCCCGGAAGTGACCGCGCCCGCCACCACCACGCCATAAGGGCGCTTGCGCGCCCTGATGATTTAGCTGCGATCGACCGGGAAGGCGATCACTTCGCTTAGCGAGCTGGCTTTCAGCGCCAGCATGATCAAACGATCCACGCCCAACGCCACGCCAGAACAGGCAGGCATACCGTGCGCCAGCGCGTCCAGCAGATAGGTATCGATAGGATGTTGCGGCAGGCCACGCGCGGCTCGACGACGATTGTCCTGCTCAAAGCGCTGACGCTGCTCGCGGCTATCGGTTAATTCACGGAAACCGTTCGCCAGCTCAATCCCTTTGTAATAGACCTCAAATCGCTCGGCGACGCGGTGATCTTCCGTACTGATCTCCGCCAGCGCGGCCTGCGTCGCCGGGAAATGGTAGACGAAGCACGGCTTATCGTTACCAATCTTCGGCTCAACGCCCAGCATAAACAGCAGTTGCAGCAGCGTATCGCGGTCTTCTTCACGATTGGCCAACTCGCCCTCGCCCAGCTTCTCCGCCACTTCGCGTAGCTGCGCTTTATCAGCCGATAACGGATCGACTTCCAGATGGCGGATAAACGCCTGCTGATACGATAGGGATTCCGCGCTGTCGCACTCCAGCACCTGCTGCATCAAATCGTCCACCTCATTCATGAGGCGGTACATGTCGTAGTGCGGACGATACCACTCCAGCATGGTGAACTCGGGATTGTGGTGACGCCCGGCCTCCTCATTACGGAAGCTGCGACCCATCTGGTAAATCGGACCACTTCCGGCCGCCAGCAGGCGCTTCATGTGATATTCCGGACTGGTCATCAGCCACAGATCGCGCCCTTCGGCTGCGCCTGGCCCAACAAAACGCGTCTGGAACGGCACCAGATGGATGTCAGTGATGGTCGCCTGGCTCATCGCCGGGGTATCGACCTCCAGCACGCCGCGATCGGCAAAGAAACGACGTATTTCCGCCATGATAGCGGCGCGTTTCAACAAATTGGCAATGGGTGCGCTCGGCTGCCAGCTTGCCGTTTCGCTCATGTTGATGACTCCTCATACAGATAAGGGGTGGAAGTCTACCCGCAATGCCGATGGCAAACAACGGCAGCGGGCGCAGGCGGCAATTTGCTAGCGGGCAGCTATACTTAACCCATTAAAATCGTAGAGGAATCCCACAATGTCCCCATGGAAAACCCTGCTTGCCAGCCTGAGCGCTTTTCTCTCCGTTGCCTGCTCAACCGCGCCGCCTAAAGGTGTCACGGTAGTAGAGGGTTTCGACAGTCAGCGCTATCTCGGCCAATGGTATGAAATCGCCCGCCTCGATCACCGCTTTGAGCGCGGATTACAACAGGTTACCGCTAATTATAGTCCGCGCGAGGATGGCGGTTTGAAGGTGATCAATCGCGGCTACAATCAGCAGAAACAGCGCTGGCAAGAGAGCGTTGGCAAAGCCTACTTCACCGGCGATAAACAGCGCGCCGCGCTGAAAGTGTCGTTCTTTGGCCCGTTCTATGGCGGCTACAACGTGATTGCACTGGATCCTGACTATCGCTATGCGCTGGTGTGCGGGCCGAATCGTAGCTACTTGTGGATTCTGTCACGTACGCCGCAGCTGGATGAAAATGTTAAGCAACGCCTGGTTGAACAGGCCAGAAGTGCCGGATTCCCGGTGGATGAGCTGATTTGGGTGGAGCAGAAATAGAGAGGACCGGTGCGAAAGTCGCTTTCGCACCGGACTATCTTACTGTGCGCTGCGCTGGATTGCCTTGCCGCCCGCCGAAACGTCTTCGCCAACACCACGCGTGGTGTTACAAGCGGTCAGAACGGATGAGAGCACCAGCACGGAAAAAATCGCGACAATACTTTTCTTTAACATAGCCATATCCTTTTTGGTTGCAGTAAAAGTACAGCTCTTAAAGCATAGTCTTGATCTGTAAAACTGCGGATTGGACGGATGAAAAAAGAGAAGGGAAACACACAGTGAGAAAAAAGGCGCATCAATGATGCGCCTGATTTGACGATTATTTTACGCGAGAAACGTATTCGCCAGAGCGGGTATCTACTTTTACCACTTCGCCAATCTGCACGAACAATGGCACTTTGATTACTGCGCCAGTCGACAGCGTAGCGGGCTTACCGCCGGTACCTGCGGTATCACCCTTCAGGCCTGGATCGGTTTCAATAACTTCCGCTTCGATGAAGTTCGGTGGCTGAACAGCGATCGCTTTATCGTTCCACAGGGTAACGATACAATCCGCATTGTCCTGCAGCCACTTGGTCACGTCATCCAGCACTTTAGATTCGATCTGATACTGCTCGAAAGATTCCGGGTGCATGAAGTAGTAGAAGTCGCCGTCGTTGTAAGAGTATTGCAGCGTCATATCACGAACGTCTGCGCCTTCGGCAGAGTCAGTAGATTTGAAGGTCTTCTCAACGCGAGAACCGGTCAGCAGACGACGCATTTTAACGCGCGCAAATGCCTGGCCTTTACCCGGCTTAACGAACTCACTGGCTTCGATGGCATATGGCTCGCCTTCGAACATGATTTTAAGACCGGGACGGAAATCGTTGCTAAGATAAGTCGCCATAAAGGCCCTCTGTAAATATTGAACTGGTAAATAGCCAAAAAAATGGCACACATTGTAACCCTAAATCCCCCCGTCAGAGAAGATTGGTTGCAGCAACTAGCTGATGTTGTCACCGAACCTGCTGAATTACTGCAACTTTTATCTCTTGATCAGCATGCTGATCTGGCTGCAGGCGCGGATGCGCGCAAGCTTTTCGCCCTGCGCGTACCGCGCGCCTTCATCGCACGCATGAAAAAAGGCGATGCGACGGACCCGCTGCTGCTGCAAGTGCTCACCAGCCGTCAGGAATTTATCGATGCGCCAGGTTATAGCACCGATCCGCTGGATGAACAAAGCAGCGTGGTGCCGGGTTTACTGCATAAGTATAGAAATCGTGCGCTGCTGCTGGTAAAAGGTGGCTGTGCGGTCAACTGCCGCTACTGTTTCCGCCGCCATTTCCCCTATCAGGATAATCAGGGCAACAAGCGCAACTGGCAGGCAGCGATTGACTACATCGCCACGCATCCGGAACTGGACGAGATCATCTTCTCCGGCGGCGATCCGCTGATGGCGAAAGATCATGAGCTGGCATGGCTGGTGGGCGCGCTGGAGAAAATTCCGCATCTCAAACGCCTGCGTATTCACAGCCGCTTGCCGGTGGTGATCCCGTCGCGTATCACCGAAAGCTTGTGTCAGATTCTGGCGGACACGCGCCTGCAGGTATTGATGGTGAGCCATATCAACCATGCGCAGGAAATTGATGATGAGCTGCGTTACGGCATGCAGATGCTGAAGCGTGTCGGCGTGACGCTGCTCAATCAGAGCGTGTTGCTGCGTGATGTGAATGATGATGCGCAGACGCTAGCGGATCTCAGTAATGCGCTGTTTGATGCTGGCATTCTGCCCTACTACCTGCACGTGCTGGATAAGGTGCAAGGCGCGGCGCACTTCTTTGTGTCAGATGAGGAAGCACGTGGGCTGATGCGCCAGCTGCTGCCGATGGTTTCCGGTTATATGGTGCCGAAACTGGCGCGCGAGATTGGCGGCGAGCCAAGCAAGACGCCGCTGGATTTGCAGCTGCGTCAGGCATAAAAAAAGCCGCATCAGCGGCTTTTTTTACAACTGCAACTTACGGGCACTTATACACCTGACCGGTCATTTTGCTGTCGAGTGGCGCGAAAGCTGACAGCAGATTCTGCGTCGGGCTGGTGGCGCCATAAATCACGTTGCCGCCCATTTCTGCCGCGCGGTTGCGTAGGTCGTTAGCTGCGCCACGCAGTGAACTGCCTTCACCGCCTGAACCGCTCAGCCAGTTGCTCTGAGAGCCGGTAAGCGTTCCCAGCAGCTGACATTGACTTGCGGGTTGTTGGTCGACGAAGGTCACGCGTTCGCCGCCAGCACTCAGTTGATTGGAGCTGCTACAGCCCGCCAGCAGTAAAGTTCCGACTGCCAGACCGAGCAAGAGGTTAATCCGCATTGTAATCCCCATTTATTATCATCAGTGTCGGGCGGCAGCGTAGCAGAAAAGCGCACTTTTTTTCTGAACATTCATTGCCCTAAACCCGTAAAGCCGAAGTATTGCGCCCTTACTTATACCTTGTTCCCCAGCAAAAGAAAAACCCCCGACCGTTTCCGATCGGGGGTTTTCCAGATGACTTAAGCAGTCAGGGGCAATTACATCATGCCGCCCATTCCGCCCATGCCACCCATACCACCAGCGCCGCCTAAATCAGGTGCGTCGCTTTTTGGCAGGTCAGTCACCATCGCTTCGGTGGTGATCATCAGGCCCGCAACCGATGAAGCGTACTGCAGCGCAGAACGGGTCACTTTGGTTGGATCCAGGATACCGAAGTCGATCATGTTGCCGTACTCTTCAGTCTGCGCATTGTAACCGTAGTTACCGTCGCCTGCTTTCACGTTGTTAGCAACAACTGAAGGCTCTTCGCCGGCGTTGGAAACGATCTGACGCAGTGGCGCTTCCATTGCGCGCAGCGCAACTTTGATACCCACGTTCTGATCTTCGTTATCGCCTTTCAGGCCAGATGCGGCGATTTTCGCTGCAACGCGAACCAGCGCCACACCACCACCGGCAACCACGCCTTCTTCAACCGCAGCACGGGTCGCGTGCAGGGCATCTTCAACGCGTGCTTTCTTCTCTTTCATTTCAACTTCAGTTGCTGCGCCCACTTTCAGCACGGCTACGCCGCCTGCCAGTTTCGCTACGCGCTCCTGCAGTTTCTCTTTGTCGTAATCAGAGGTTGCTTCTTCGATCTGCTGACGAATCTGCGTTACGCGGCCAGAGATAGCGCCTTGATCACCCACGCCATCGATGATGGTGGTGGTGTCTTTGTTGATCACAACGCGTTTTGCCTGACCCAGATCTTCCAGGGTGGCTTTCTCCAGCTCCATACCGATCTCTTCAGAGATCACGGTACCGCCGGTCAGGATAGCGATATCCTGCAGCATCGCTTTACGACGGTCGCCGAAGCCAGGTGCTTTAACCGCAGCTACTTTGACGATACCGCGCATGGTGTTCACCACCAGCGTTGCCAGGGCTTCACCTTCCACGTCTTCTGCAATGATCAGCAGTGGCTTACCGGCTTTCGCAACGGCTTCCAGCACGGGCAGCATTTCGCGGATATTGGAGATTTTCTTGTCAGCCAGCAGGATGAACGGGGTTTCCAGCTCAACTGCGCCTGTTTCTGGCTTGTTGATGAAGTACGGAGACAGGTAGCCGCGGTCAAACTGCATACCTTCAACCACATCCAGCTCGTCTTGCAGGCCGGTGCCTTCTTCAACGGTGATAACGCCTTCTTTGCCCACTTTGTCCATCGCGTCGGCAATTAGTTTGCCCACGGTTTCATCGGAGTTAGCAGAGATGGTACCAACCTGTGCAATCGCGCGAGAATCCTGGCAAGGCACAGACAGGGTTTTCAGTTCTTCAACGGCGGCGATAACGGCTTTATCGATACCGCGCTTCAGATCCATCGGGTTCATGCCCGCAGCGACGGCTTTAAGGCCTTCGGTGATGATGGCCTGAGCCAGTACAGTTGCGGTGGTGGTGCCGTCGCCTGCTGCGTCGTTCGCTTTAGAGGCCACTTCTTTCACCATCTGTGCGCCCATGTTTTCGAACTTGTCTTCCAGCTCGATTTCACGCGCAACAGAAACACCATCTTTGGTGATGGTCGGTGCACCAAAAGATTTATCCAGAACCACGTTACGGCCTTTCGGGCCCAGGGTAACTTTTACTGCATCTGCCAGTACGTTTACGCCGCGCAGCATTTTTACGCGTGCGTCATTACCGAATTTTACGTCTTTAGCTGCCATTTCAAATATCCCTTAAATTCGTTTCGTTCAGTGAATTGCGCGTAAATTACGCTTCAACAACTGCCAGGATGTCGCTTTCGGAGATGATCAGAACTTCTTCGTTGTCGATTTTCTCGGTTTTAGCACCGTAGCCTTCGCTGAAAATCACCAGATCACCCACTTTTACGTCCAGTGGCTTAACTTCACCGTTTTCCAGGATGCGGCCTTTGCCAACAGCCAGGATTTCACCGCGGGTAGATTTACCGGCAGCTGAACCGGTCAGCACGATGCCGCCCGCTGATTTAGCTTCGACTTCTTTACGCTTGACGATAACGCGATCGTGCAATGGACGAATTTTCATTTGATAGCTCTCCTTTAGAAAGTCCAATCATTCATTTTTGGGGTTGAGCCGGACAGCAGGGCTTCCAGCCTCGTGCTGGAAGAGATAGGGGCAATAAGTGGGCTTTCAAGGGCAAAAAATATAAATATTTTCGTTTCTGCAACAGACGGCGAAAAAAGCAACAAAAAGGCGGCTTGCGCCGCCTTAATAATCTAATGGTCTTTGTCATGACCTATTTGGTCCTGATCTTTGCGCTCATATTCACCGTCCACGGTGAAACCCGCATCCGGACCGGCGCCCGGACCTCGCCATACGCGCAAGTGCGGCATCAGCTTCAACGTCAGATGCTTCTGCACCGGCGGCAACAGCAGCAGTAAGCCGAGGAAGTCGGTGAAGAAACCGGGCAACAGCAGCAGGAAGCCGGAGATAATCAGCGAAACGCTTTTGGTCATCTCAGCCGCCGGGCTTTCGTTACGCGCCAGCTTCTCCTGCATCAAACGGAAGTTCTTCATGCCCTGATTTTTCACCAGCGACACACCAATACACGAGGTGAAGATCACCAATAGCATGGTGAGCAGCACGCCCAGCGCATGCGCAACCTGAATAAAGATAGAGATCTCAATCCAGGCCAAAACAAAAAAAATCACGAACGGTAACCAGCGCACCGAGTTCTCCTGTGAGTTGGAGCTGCCCCGCAAATGGCCAGGCAGCAGAAAGGGAGGGTCTTTACGACCGTATTGATAGAGATGGGCATTTGCACCGGCATTTTCAACCGATCCTGCCATTTTTTTCCCACTGACTTAAAATTGCGAAGTACATCACATATCGTTATTACCGCTGGGCCTGCAAAAGCCCGTAAAGTGATCTGTGCACAAACAATTCTGTAACATCAGAATATGATCGTGCCCGTCAGTGCGAAGATGGATAATATGTCGGCGCTGACATTCCACGACAATATAATCGCTTCACCTGCACGTTGTTTGCCGCCCGTCCATCCCGACGCCCGGCAGTAACCAGGCAGCAATAACAAGAAGGTAATCATGGCGAACAACATTCGTATCGAAGAAGACCTGTTAGGCATGCGCGAAGTTCCGGCAGACGCTTACTACGGTGTTCATACTCTGCGTGCGATTGAAAACTTCTACATTAGTAACAATAAAATCAGCGACATACCGGAGTTTGTCCGCGGTATGGTGATGGTGAAGAAAGCAGCCGCGCTCGCCAACAAAGAGTTGCAGACCATTCCCCGCAATATCGCCAACACCATTATTCAGGCCTGTGATGAAGTGCTGAATAACGGTAAATGCATGGATCAGTTCCCGGTTGACGTCTATCAGGGCGGCGCGGGCACCTCGGTCAACATGAACACCAATGAAGTGCTGGCCAACATCGGCCTGGAGCTGATGGGCCACCAGAAAGGTGAATATCAGTACCTCAATCCCAACGATCACGTGAACAAGTGTCAGTCCACCAACGATGCTTATCCAACCGGTTTTCGTATCGCGGTGTACGCTTCGATCCTGAAACTGCTCGACGGCATTAATCAACTGAGCGAAGGTTTCCAGCGCAAAGCGGTTGAATTCGAAAGCATTCTGAAAATGGGCCGTACTCAGCTGCAGGATGCGGTGCCGATGACGCTTGGCCAGGAGTTCCACGCGTTTAACGTGCTGCTGAATGAAGAGACTCGCAGCATTCTGCGCACCGCTGAACTGCTGCTGGAAGTGAACCTCGGCGCCACCGCCATCGGCACACGTCTCAATACGCCGGATGGCTATCAGCAGCTGGCGGTACAGCGTCTGGCGGAAGTGAGCAATCTGCCGGTGGTGCCTGCAGAAGATTTGATTGAAGCCACCTCCGACTGCGGCGCGTACGTGATGGTGCACTCGGCGCTGAAACGCCTGGCCGTGAAACTGTCGAAAATCTGTAACGACCTGCGCTTGCTCTCCTCCGGTCCGCGCGCCGGCCTGAATGAGATCAATCTGCCTGAACTGCAGGCCGGTTCATCAATCATGCCCGCCAAAGTCAATCCGGTGGTGCCAGAAGTGGTGAATCAGGTGTGTTTCAAAGTGATCGGCAATGACATCACCGTCACCATGGCGTCAGAAGCGGGTCAGCTGCAGCTCAACGTGATGGAGCCAGTGATTGGCCAGGCGCTGTTTGAATCGATCAGCATCCTGACTAACGCCTGCTTCAACCTGCTGGAAAAATGCGTCAACGGCATCACCGCCAACAAAGCGGTGTGTGAAGCTTACGTGTTCAACTCGATTGGTATCGTCACTTACCTCAACCCGTACATCGGCCACCACAACGGCGATATCGTCGGTAAGATTTGCGCCGAAACCGGTAAGAGCGTACGTGAAGTGGTGCTGGAGCGCGGCCTGCTGACGGAAACCGAACTGGATGACATTTTCTCCATTCAGAACCTGATGCATCCGGCGTACAAAGCCAAACGCTACACCGACGAAAACGAACAGTAATCCGTTCCGGATCAAGTTGCCAACAGCACGCCCATATACAATGCGGCGTGCTTTTTTCATTTTGGCGGCTACAACTTTAAGAGTCGGGATTTCTCCGCGGCTCAGGGAGTGGAACGAATGGTAGTAGTGGAGTTGTTTATTGTCCTGCTGGCAATCTGGCTCGGTGCGCGTCTGGGCGGCATCGGTATTGGTTTCGCGGGCGGTTTAGGTGTGCTGGCGTTGACGCTGATTTGCGGCTTGAAACCTGGCGCGATTCCCTTTGATGTAATCGAAATTATCATGGCGGTGATTGCCGCAATTGCCGCGATGCAGATCGCCGGCGGTCTCGATTATCTGGTGGGATTAGCAGAACGCCTGCTGCGCCGCCATCCACGCTATGTCACCTTCCTTGCGCCGCTGGTCACCTATGTCATGACGCTGCTGGCCGGCACCGGTCACACCGCGTTCTCCACCTTGCCGGTGATTGCCGAAGTGGCGAAAGAGCAAGGCGTGCGCCCGTCGCGTCCGCTGTCGATTGCGGTCGTCGCCTCGCAGATTGCCATTACTGCCTCGCCGCTCTCGGCGGCGGTGGTATTCTTCGCTTCAATCCTTGAACCGCATGGCGTGAGTTATCTGGTGCTGCTGGGTGTGGCGATTCCCTCTACCATGGCAGCGATCTTCTGCGCCGCCATCATCACCAGTTTTCTCGGCAAGGAGCTCAGGGATGATGAGAAATATCAGGCACGTTTAGCGAAAGGTGAAGTGAAACTGCGCGGTGAGCAGGTTTATGACATCAAACCGGGCGCGAAGCGTGCCGTATTGCTGTTCCTGATCGGCATCGCCGCCGTGGTGCTCTACGCCACCGCGATTAGCGACAGCGTTGGCCTGATCAGCAATCCCGTGCTGCCGCGCAACGAAGCCATCGTGGTGTTTATGCTGACCGTTGCCACGCTGATCTGCCTGACCTGTAAAGTCGATACCGGTGAAATCCTCAGCGCCAGCACTTTTAAATCGGGCATGAGCGCCTGTATCTGCGTAATGGGCGTGGCATGGCTGGGCGATACCTTTGTCAAAGCGCACCTCAACGATATTCAGGCGTTAGCCGGCGACATGCTGCAAGGTTATCCGTGGATGCTGGCGCTGGTGCTGTTCTTCGCCTCCACGCTGCTCTATTCGCAAGCCGCCACCACCAAAGCGTTGATGCCTGCCGCGTTGATGCTTGGCGTCTCGCCGCTGGCCGCCGTCGCGTCCTTTGCGGCGGTTTCCGCGCTGTTTGTGCTGCCAACCTATCCTACGCTGCTGGCCGCGGTCGAAATGGATGACACCGGATCAACCCGTATCGGCAAGTTTGTGTTTAACCACTCCTTTATTATTCCGGGCGTGTTAGCGATTGCCTTCTCGGTGGCGTTTGGCTTCCTGTTTGGCAGCCTGATTCTGTAGCGCGGTTACATCCTGAAAACCTCGTGGCGAAGCGGTCGTGTTATTATCGCGGCCTATTCGCCACCGGAGCTCACTCATTCGCTATGGCTGCACGACTCTTTCGCCTTGCCGGCTTTTGCCTGGCGCTGGTTTTCTGCCTTTCGGCACAAGCCTCACTCTTCTCCCCGAACAACAACAGCCGCTTTGTGCCGGTTGATCAGGCGTTTGGCTTCGACTTCACTCAGCAAGACAATCAGCTGACGCTCAGCTGGAAAGTGAAGGATGGCTACTATCTCTATCGCCAGCAAATCCACGTCACGCCACAAAAAGCGCAAATTGCTCCACTCACGCTGCCGCCGGGCCAGCCGCATGAAGATGAGTTCTACGGCAAAAGTGAAATCTATCCGCAGGATCTGCAACTGCCGATCACGCTGCGCCAGGCCGCTGCCGGCGCGACCGTCACCGTGACCTATCAGGGCTGTGCGGCTGCGGGCTTCTGCTATCCGCCGGAAACCCGCGCGGTGCCGCTGAGCGCGGTTGCCGCCAATCAGGCTGCGCCTGCGGTCAGTGCGCAGCCCGCCAATCACAGCACGCCGCTGCCGTTTTCACCGCTTTGGGCGCTGCTGATTGGTATTGGCGTCGCTTTCACGCCGTGTGTGCTGCCGATGTATCCGCTGATCTCCAGCATCATTTTAGGAGGCCCGCGCCGCTATTCGATGGGGCGATTGTTCGCGCTGGCGATGGTGTATGTGCAAGGTATGGCGCTGACGTACACCGTGCTCGGCATGGTTGTGGCAGCGGCCGGATTACGCTTCCAGGCGGCGCTGCAACATCCTTACGTGCTGATTGGCCTGTCGGCGCTGTTTATCGTGCTGGCGCTGTCGATGTTTGGCCTGTTCTCGCTGCAATTACCTGCCAGCCTGCAAACGCGCCTCACGCTGTGGAGTAATCGCCAGCAAGGTGGCTCGCTGCCGGGCGTCTTGATGATGGGTGCATTGGCCGGGTTGATCTGCTCGCCCTGCACCACCGCACCGCTCAGCGCCATTCTGCTGTACATCGCGCAGAGCGGTAATCTGTGGGCCGGAGCCGGCACGCTGTGGTTGTATGCCTTCGGCATGGGCCTGCCGCTGATTGCCGTGACGATGTTTGGCAACAAGCTGCTGCCAAAAAGTGGGCCGTGGATGCAAACCGTCAAAGAAGGTTTTGGCTTTGTGATTCTGGCGCTGCCGGTATTCCTGCTGGAACGCGTGATTGGCGATCTGTGGGGCATCCGTCTGTGGAGCCTGCTTGGCGTGGCATTTTTTGCCTGGGCATTCAGCCTCAGCCTGCGCGCCAGCGGCAAATGGCGCGTGCTGCAAGTCATCATGCTTGCCGCCGCGCTGGTCAGTGCGCGCCCGCTACAGGATTGGGCGTTTGGCAGCAGCAACAGTGCGCAAGCCGTGGCGCATCTGCCGTTCCACACCATCAATAGCAGCGAGCAGCTCGACAGCGCGCTACAGCAGGCGCAAGGCCGCATCACCATGGTTGATCTCTACGCCGACTGGTGTGTGGCCTGCAAAGAGTTCGAAAAATACACCTTCAGCGATGAGGGCGTGCGTAACGCGCTAAGTCAGGTACAACTGCTGCAAGCCAATGTCACCGCCAATAACGCGCAGGACAACGCGCTGTTGCAGCATCTGCAGGTTTTAGGTTTGCCCACCATTCTGTTCTTCGATGCGCAAGGCAAAGAGATCCCCGATTCGCGCGTCACCGGCTTCCTCAACGCCGCCGATTTCCGCGCACATTTGCAGAATGTGTCACGTTAAACGACACTGTCAGCAGGACACTGCCCGTTCGTCCGCGAGCGGGCCCGCATTCCAGAGGAGAGTCACTTGCAACGTGAACAAATACTCGAGCATGCGTTGAATGTGCTCGAACAAAGCGGCCTGGCCGCCACCACTTCCCTAACTCAGCTGGCTGGCGCAACCGGTCTTGAAGCCGAACAACTGACGCGTTTCTGGCCCGATCGTGATGCTTTGCTGTATGACGCGCTGCGCTATCACGGCCAGCAGATTGACAGCTGGCGTCGTCAGGTACAGCTTGATGAACACCTCAGCGCCGAACAAAAGTTGTTAGCCCGCTACGAAGTGCTGAGTGAGCACGTCAGCAAAGGCCGTTTTCCCGGTTGCCTGTTTATCGCCGCCTGCAGCTTCTATCCACAACCCGATCAGCCGGTGCATCAGCTAGCCGAACAGCAAAAGCGCAGTTCCTGGCAATTTACCCATGAAATTCTGGTCGATTTAGCGCTGGATAATCCCACCATGGTGGCCGATCAGATGGAGCTGATTCTGGAAGGCTGCCTGAGCAAACTGCTGGTGAAACGCAACGTGCAGGATGTCGCGACGGCGCGCCGTCTGGCGGAAGATGTGCTCGGCATCGCGCTGTGCCGCAAAAATGGTGCGCTGGCGTAGCCTTTTTATCCATCTTGTCTGAAAAGCAAGCAATCAATCACGATTGCACCGCTTTTTTGACGAAAGCCGTTGACGGCTGTAAGCCATTAGGGTTTAATGCGCCCCGTTGCCCGGATAGCTCAGTCGGTAGAGCAGGGGATTGAAAATCCCCGTGTCCGTGGTTCGATTCCGCGTCCGGGCACCAACATTCTGAAAACCCAGCTTATGGCTGGGTTTTTGCTTTTCTGCGTTCTGAAAAAGATGCCGGTTTCTCACGGACATCTTCCTCCACATCAGATCTGAAATATCCGACCATCTCCGGTGGGAAGTTCAACATTCAGACTTAACTTACCGCCTAACGCCTCTACATACTTTTTCAGGCTGGAAAGTTTTATCTCGTCGCCTCGCGCCTCAATCGCTGCGATAGCAGGTTGCGAGATACCCATCTTTTCAGCCAGCTGAACCTGTGAAAGTTCCAGCTCCTCACGCAACTGACGCAGGCGGATTTCCATGATTTTTTGATCGGCCTTATTTTTAATACGCTCCTGAGATTCAGGGGAACGCTGCGCAATCAGTTCTTCAAGTTTTGGCATGGGTTAATTCCTCCAGATGCTGCTTGTACTCTTTATCGGCCAATTTGATCATCGATTGGTAGAAACGCTTCTGATTCACTCCAGTTTTATCCCCCGCACACAGCACGATAGCCTTCCTCACGGGATCAAACGCGAAAAATGCACGAATCGGCCTTCCATTGCTTTGAACGCGAAGTTCCTTCATGTTGGCAAAACGAGAGCCGATGACGGTATCGACATCCGGTCGCCCCAACATTGGGCCAAACACCTTCAGCAGTTCGAGACTCGACAGCACATCTTCAACCATTTCATCATCTTGTTCTTGCAGCCATGCTGCGAAGAGCAAAGTAATTTCGACTTCCCAACTGTTCAAAATTGCCTCTCATAAACTGTAGTTTATATCTATGCCATATAAACTGGAAGTTATATTTTGAGAGATGATTTGCATCATGATTTCTACTTGCCGCTGCACTTAACGTTTAGATTTGAGAGTTGCCTCTGATAAATAATTAAATACTCAGCTAATACTTTTAATCTATCTCCCCATAATAAAATCCAATAAAATTAATTATCAGTGAGTTAAATTCATCCGAAATAGTAATTCGTGATCCTGTCTCGGTTAGCCGTAACATCCTCTGCGTAACATCTGCGTAATCGCGTAAGCTTAATCACGTTCCAGTAATCATCCGATGATTCAGCTTGTTAGCTGAACACCCTATTCAATGAAGTAATGGCTCATCAAAACGAAAAATAAAGCGTCTCACTTTCATCTTTAATTATTTATTCAGAAACACGATTCGATTAATTAAATCACTCCCTACAGGAAAATAACCATGAGCGCAGGAAACCGAATCTATTTACGTCGTCCCGCCGATGCCGAACCGCTGCTGGAAGCCTTTCGCCGGTTACCGGCTGCGGTGGTGGCGGATTGCATGAGCCGTTTACCCGCGTTGTCGGCCGAGATCAGCCTGAAAACTGCGCCGCGTCAACCGATCATGTGTGGCCTGGCGGTAACGGTTAAAGCGCGTTCCGGCGACAACCTGATGCTGCACAAAGCGCTGGATATGGCGGGCCGAAACGATGTGATTATTCTGTCGAATGAGGGCGATCGCAGCCAGTCGCTGATGGGCGAAGTGATGGCGACCTATGCCAGACAGCGGGGTATGGAAGGCATTGTGCTGGACGGACCGGTCCGGGATATCGAAGGGTTGTCACGCATGGACTTTCCCATCTACGCCGCCGGTCACACGCCGGGCGGCCCGTTCAAGGATGGTCCGGGCGAGATCAACGTGCCGATTGCCTGCGGTAAAATTCACGTCTCACCGGGCGATATCGTGCTGGGCGATGCGGATGGTGTGATTGTGATTCCTCGCCAGGATGCCGCACGTATTCTCGAAGCGGCCCAGGCGTATTTAATCGTTGATGAACACAACTTCGAGCTGGCGAAAACCGGCTCACTCGAACGCAGCTGGCTGGATGAGACGCTGCGCACCAAGCAGGTTGAAATCATTGATGATGTGTTCCGCTAATCTTTCGCCGTTGTAGGGTGCGCATTTATGCGCACCAGGTCGCCATAAATGGCGCCCCTACGGCGTACTACTCACCATCGCCAGTTTGCGCTGGCGATTTTCACGCCACACCGCGAAAATCCCGGCCAGCGCAACAATTGATGCGCCCAGTAAGGTGCTGCTGCCCGGCAGGCTGTTCAGGAACAGATAACCAATCAGCATCGACCACACCAGCGTGGTGTAATCGAACGGTGCCAGCAGTGACGCATCGGCGTAACGCAGGCTAAGCGTCACCAGAATCTGTGCCAGACCGCCAAACAGGCCGCATCCCACCAGCAATAACAGCTGCATCGCGCTGGGTTTCGTCCAGCCAAACAGCGCCGTCGCCAGGCCGATTACGGTAGTCATCAGCGAGAAATAGAACACGATCGCGCCCGGTTTTTCGATGCCGTTGAGGAAGCGAATTTGCACGTTAGAGGTCGCGGAGCACAGCGCCGCCAGCAACGCACATGCCACACCAATACTCGTCGTCGCGTTGCTGGCCCCATGGGAAAACAGCGCGCCGCTGGTGCTCAGGCTGGAAGAGAGCATGATCAAAATGCCGGATAATCCCACCACCACGGCGACCCAACGCGAAACCCGCACCCGCTCTTTCAACAATATCGCCGCCAGGATTACGGTAAACAGCGGCGCCGCATAGCTCAGCGCGGTGGCATCGGCCAGCGAAATATAGACCAGCGCCAGATAGTTAAAATACATGCCGCCGGTGCCGGAGAAGCCGCGAATAAAGTGACCAAACAGGTTACGCGTCTTGAGATTGTCCAGCACGTTGCCCTGCATTTTCAGCCAAATCAGCAGCGGCAACAGCGCGATAAAACTGCGGAAAAAAATCACTTCGCCGGTGGGAAGGGTGCCGTTCAGCCCCTTCACACACGCCAGCATCAAGGTGGCGCACAGCGCGGCCAGTATCTTCAGTAACACGCCTAATCGGGCATTCATGCTTTTTCACTTCTCTCTACCACATGCAATCGGCGGGACTGCCGAGAGGACATGCGATCAAGCCTGGCGAGAAAAGTGTGCGCTGGATAACACTTTTTTGCTCTGCCCGAATAGAAAGAACTTATGCGCCGCTTAGCCATATTTTTTTGCTATTGCACGACAGGGTTTCCCTCTTTTTCGCCTGAAAACAAAGCCGATATAGTCCAGAAAAGCGAGAACGCAGGCGCTCCGTCCCGGTGACGCCGTGGTATTCATCATTGAGGAAGTTCACATGACCATGAAAAGACCTACCACCATCGGGCTGGCACTGCTGCCGCTGCTGGCTATTTCGGCTGCGCATGCCGACATGATGGCCAACATCAAATCCAGCGGCGAGCTAAAGTGCGCGGTCTATTCGGACGTGCCGCCCTTCTCTTCTCCGGATCCGAAAACACGTCAGCTGGCGGGCATGGATATCGATCTATGTAACGCGCTGGCGAAGCAGATGAACGTCAAACTGACGCTGGTGCCCACTTCGGTGGAAGCGCGTATTGCGGTGATTGCTACCGGCCGCGCCGACGTGCTGATCGCCAATCTGGCCTACACCAAAACCCGCGGCAACCAGATTCAATTCAGCGATCCCTATTACGTCGCCAAGGAGATGCTGCTGGTAAAAGCACCGCTGGCCGACAAGCCGCTGAGCTATTTCAAGGGGAAACGCATCAGCGCCACCAAAGGCACCACTTCTGAGCAATCAATCCATATCAAAGGCGGCAAAGCGGTGACCTTCCAGGATTCAGCCTCCGCGTTCCTCGCGCTGGAGCAGAACAAATCGGTGGGCTTCGTCACCAACACCATGACCGGCATCAAAACCATTTCGCAGGCAAAAAAAGACGGCATCAATCTGGCGATGATCAAAGAACCGATGGCGCTGGAGCCGATTGGTGTCGGCATGAAGCGTGATGAACCGGCGTTGCTGGCCAGCGTCAACAGCAGCCTGAAGGCGATGGACGATGACGGCACCATCGACAAAATCTGGGATACGTGGATTGGGCCCAACACCGAATACAAAATGGTGCGCGAAGAGCGCGTACAGCCGCTCTCCAGTCTGAAATTTGAACCGCTGGAATAACCATGCCCGTGACGTCGCACTCTGCTCTCCAGCCTGCCAGCGTTCCCGCGCTGGCTTGCTCCTCTGCTATCAAGCTCTCCACCATCGGCGCACGCGCGTGGCTGGTGGAAGCGCCAGGCGGTTTCGATCTCCCGGCGCAGCGCCGCATCTGGTCGCTGGCGCGCCTGCTGCATGCCGATGAAGCGATTGAAGCGCTGATCCCCGGCGTCACCAATCTGCTGGTACTGTTCCGCCATATTCCAGCTGATGAAATCGCCGTGCGTATGCAGCTGCATGCCGCATGGGATCAGGCGCAGGCGATCAGTCCGCAGGGCAAACTGATTGAAATTCCGGTGCATTACGGCGGTGAACACGCCACCGATCTCGAGGCGGTGTGCCGCCATACCGGCTTGAGCTCACGCGAAGTGGTGCGCCTGCATCATCAAAGTGAATACACGGTGTTTGCGCTGGGCAGCGCGCCGGGCTTCGGCTATCTGCACGGCTTGGATCCGCTGCTGGCGACACCGCGCAAGAAAGTGCCGTCGCTCAGCATGTTGAAAGGCACCGTCACCATCGGTGGCGCGCAGGCGGGCGTTTCGGCGCTGACCGGCCCGAACGGCTGGAACGCGATTGGTTTTGCCGAGCTGGTGGTGTTTGACCCGCTGGCCGCATCGCCCGCGCTGATGGCACCGGGCGATCGCATCCGTTTTCTGCCGCAGAGGATTGAGCTGTGATTGAGATCGAACAGAGCGGTGCGCTCAACACGGTGCAGGATTTAGGTCGCTTCAACTATCGCCACATCGGCGTGTCGGTGAGCGGCGCGATGGATCCGCTGGCGCTGCGTGCCGGTAATTTACTCCTCGGCAACGACGAAAATGCGGCGGCAATTGAAGTGCAGCTGTTCCCGTTCCGCGTGCGATTTATGCAAAACAGCAGCATCGCGGTGACCGGCGCGGATTGCCGCGCCACGCTGGATGGCACGCCGCTGCCGCCGTGGTGGGGCCGCAGCGTGCGGGCCGGGCAAGTGCTGGAGCTGCGTTATCCGCGCAGCGGCGCGCGTGGCTATCTGTGTGTTGCTGGCGGCATCGATGTGCCGCTGGTGCTTGGCTCGCGCAGTACCGCGCTGCGCGGTGGCTTCGGCGGCGTTGAAGGACGTCCGTTGCAGCGTGGCGATCGGCTGGCACTCGGCGAAAATCGCGGCCCAGCACTTCCGCACAGCGGTATCGGCATTGAACCGCCAGACAGCGCATTACACGCCAGTTTTCCCCGCAACAGCGCCGGAGACATTCAGCTACGCGCCATTCCCTCCGGCGAATACCCGCTGTTTGCCGCCGATGCCGCGCGCTTCTGGCAGCAATCCTGGCTGGTATCAAATCAAAGCAATCGCACCGGCTATCGGCTGTCAGGCGATCCGATCTTCCCGTCAGAAACCGTTGAGATGCGATCGTACGGGCTGATCCCCGGCATTGTGCAGGTGCCGCCGGGGGGGGAACCGATCATCCAGCTAAGCGATGCCAATACCGCCGGCGGTTATCCGAAGATCGCTGGTGTGATCGAGCAGGATCTGTGGCGGCTTGGGCAAGTGCTGCCGGGCCAGTCGATCCAGCTGATCCACAGCGATGTGCGTGAAGCGATCGCCATCGAACAGGAAGTGGCGCGCTGGCTGAGCCGTTTGCGCTTCAGCTGCCAGCCACTGCGTAAAGCGCTTACCGTTTAATCCGCACAAGGAAACCAGACATGAAGATTGATGTGAATTCCGATATGGGCGAAGGCTTCGGCGTTTACCAGTTGTGCGATGACGCCGCGCTAATGAAAGTGGTGTCATCCGCCAATATCGCCTGCGGTTTCCACGCTGGCGATCCGGCGATCATGACCAACATGGTGCGGCTGGCGAAGGCACATGGCGTGGGCATTGGCGCGCATCCCGGCTTGCCGGATCGCCAGGGTTTTGGCCGCCGTGAACTGCCGTTTAGCGCCGAAGAGATTTGTCAGCAGGTGGCCTATCAGCTCGGCGCGCTGACGGCGATTGCCCGCGCGGAAGGCACCCACGTTTCCCACTTCAGTTTCCACGCCGCGATGGGCAACATCGTCAACCGCGATGCCACCCTGGCGCAACAGGTGATGGAGTTAGTGGCGCGCATTAATAACGATCTGATCATCTTCGCCCAGCCCGATACGATCATTGAAGTCGCGGCGCAGGCGGCTGGCCTGAAAACGCTGACGCTGTTTCTGGCTGACCGCGCCTATGACGCGCGAGGCCGTCTGGTGCCGCGCGGCATTGCCGGTGCGGTGATCAACGAGGAAAGCGCGCTGCGCGCCCGCGTGCGCCAGTTTTTGCAGCACGGCACGGTGACGACGATTGAGGGTGAAGAGATTGCGGTGCGTGCGCGCTCGATTCTGGTTCACAGCGACACGCCAGGCTCCCTGGCGCTCGCCACCATTGTGCGCAGCGAAATCGAAGCCAGCGGCCATCAGGTAGCCCCGGCGGCGGAGGTGGTCATTGATTAGCGGCCTGCTTATCAATCGCACCGATACGTAGCGGCGCGATTTATCGCGCAATAAATTGCGCCGCTACAGTTTTTGCATCTCTCCGCAACGGCGCGATAATTATTTCAATGAATCAAACACATCCACCACAAAACGCCGCAATGCGATCGCATCCCGTCTCTAACCGCTCCATGCTCGTGGCATACGACAAGCGGATAAATGGGCTCATGCCGTACGCCGCGCCCTGCACCGTCACCACGTGCTGCTCCTCAATCAGCGCCAGCACAAAATCGGCATCATTGGTGATCAATCTGCCACCGGCGCTGGTTTTGCCGATGTAGCCCGCGATATTCACAAACAGATAAAATGCGCCCTGCGGTTTGTGGCAGCGCAGGCCATCGATCGACGTCAGGCGCTCCAGTACATAATCACGGCGCTGGCGATAGATGCGCGCGCGCTCCTGCAGCAGATCCTGCGGGCCTTCCAGCACCGCCACCGCCGCGGCCTGCGTTAAGGTGCAAACGCCGCCGCTGTTCTGGGTATTCACGTTGCTCATCGCTTTGATCAACGACGCCGGGCCGCCGCAGAAACCCAATCGCCAGCCGGTCATGGACCAGGCTTTCGACACGCCGTTCACCGTCAGCACGCGGTCAACCAGGCGCGGCTCAACCTGCGCCAGCGTGTAAAAATGCACATCGTCATAAATCAGGTGTTCATAGATATCGTCGGTCATGATCCACACCTGCGGATGGCGCAGCAGCACCTCGCCCAGCGCGTGCAGCTCCGCTTGGCTCGCCACCGAACCGGTGGGATTGCTCGGGTAGTTGAGCAGCAACCATTTGGTTTTATCGGTGATGGCGGCGTCCAAATCGGCCGGCAGCGGTTTGAAGCCGTTCTCCTGCGTGCAGGGTAGCGCCACCGGCACGCCACCAGCGAATTTGACGATATCGGCATAGCTGATCCACGACGGCGTCGGGATCACCACTTCATCGCCAGGATTGATGGTCGCGAGGATCGCGTTAAAAATGATCTGCTTAGCGCCGCCGGCGGTGAGGATCTGGCTGACGTCGTAATCGAGCTGATTATCGCGTTTGAACTTCAGCTGGATCGCTTTGCGCAGCGCCGGCGTGCCGTCGGTGGGCGGATAGCGCGTATCCCCGGCGCGCGCAGCGGCATAAGCGGCTTCAATCGCGTGAGGTGGCGTGGGGAAATCGGGTTCACCGGTAGAAAGCGCCACCACATCAATGCCCTGCGCCGCGAGATCGCGGGCCTTTTGGGTCATGGCAACGGAGGCAGAAACGGTCACATTCTTTAATCGATCGGCTATCTCGGGCATGGGTTAATCCTGGCTCAGTGTCAGCATGAACGGCTTGCAGCAAGCTGCAAACACGACGTTTACCAGAGGATAGGTTTTTGCCCGAAGCGGCGGTTAATAGTGCTTTGTTGTGGTGATATAACACAAAGCGATGACTGAACCGACCGCACACTTTCGGCATAAAGATGGCGAGCCTGATGTGGAAATGCGCGGCAGGTCACGCGCTAGCGCCTGACGCAATGTTAATAGAGTGTTACTTTGAGTGCCGGATAACAGCGCGTAACGCCGGTTTACTCACTCCCATCATCGCCAAATCTAATGAGTGAATCGCACCATACCAGTGCAAAGGTCGCTGTTTTACCCTCGCCGTCTCGGCAACTGTCCAACTCAGCACCTGCCGTAGGAGGCACTGTGGCTCTACCCTCCTGTCTGAGTTCATTCGCGAAAGCTTATTTGGCATCAACTTTGCTTGATACCCGCTATGCGTTCTGTTGGAGGAAGCGTTCATGAATCTTCGTCGCCTGAAGTACTTTGTTAAAATTGTTGATGTGGGCAGCCTGACCCAGGCCGCCGATATTTTGCATATTGCCCAGCCCGCGCTGAGCCAGCAGCTGGCTACGCTGGAAGGGGAAGTGAATCAGCAACTGCTCATTCGTACCAAGCGCGGCGTGACGCCGACCGAAGCCGGGAAAACCCTCTATTCCCACGCGCAGGCGATTTTACGCCAGTGCGAGCAGGCACAAAGCGCCATCGAGCTGGTCGGCGCGTCACTGAGCGGCAGCGTCTCAGTGGGCTTAGCGCCGGGCACCGCGGCACAAAACCTCGCATTACCGCTGATGATGGAAGTGCAGCAGCAGCATCCCGGCATCGTGCTCTACTTCAATGAGAACTTCGGCACCACGCTGAGCGAACTGATCATGAATGGCCGCATGGATATGGCGGTAATTTACGATCACCGCACCATTCACGGCCTGCGCTTTATGCCGCTGATGAAAGAGGATCTCTACTTCGTCTGTCCGTTCAGCCTCGCGCAACCGGTGAAAGAGATCCCGCTGGCGCAGGTGGCGCAATACGATCTGTTCCTGCCGCGCGTCTACAACATCATGCGCAAAGTGCTCGACGATGCCTTCGTACACAACAATCTGCAGTACCGCGTGAAATGCGAGATCGAGTCGCAAACCACGCTGAATGCCGCCCTGAGCGCCGGTCTCGGCACCACCATCATGCCGGAATCCGCAGCGCGCGCGATGTTGAAAAGCGGCGATGCGTGGATGGCGAAGATCGTCGATCCGGATGTGCAGGTGTCGCTGTCGTTCTGCATGTCGGATCACTTGCCGCTGTCACAGCCAGCCGAAGCGGTGAAATCGATCCTGCTGTCGCTGATGTCGCGCCGCAACGTTGAGAATCATCCTTTGACGTTGGTGGGATAAGTCCCGCTTATTGCCGCAAAGCGAAACCCTCTTACTGCCCGTATTGCGAACGCGCTAGATTACGATTTTGCCCGCTCAGGCGGGCGTGTTTCGCTTTGACGGGAATTCCATGGATAAAACCGCAATACCGCTGCCGACGCTGCGTGCGCTGGCGCGCAAGATGCAATCCTCCGGGCTGAACAGCCTGGCGCTCGATGGCAAGCACTGGTCAGTGCGGTTGACCTTCGCCGCCACGCCAGCCACGCCCGCGCCTGTCACGCTTCCCGCCGCAGAAATCCCCCCCATCCCGCAACGCATCGGCGCACCGATGCCCGGCACGCTGCTGCGCCGCCATCCGCATAGTCCGCAGGATTTTGTCGCGCCTGGCCAGCACATCGAGGCCGGTGCGGTGGTGGCGCTGGTGCAGGTTGGCCCGCTGTATGTGCCGGTGATCAGCCCGGATAGCGGCACGGTGCAGTCGTTCGCGGTAGAGCATTTGTCTGCGGTGGAGTATGGCGAGGACGTGTTGATGTTTCGGTCGCCATGAATGGCGGCCCTGCGGGGTTATAAGGGGCGCTTATTGCCTCAAAATTTTTATGTCTTATGCCCTTGCGGCATAACTGCATACAGTCAAAAGACGCCATAACGAGGAGAGGCAGATGCCATTTTCAGATTACAAAACCGCGCTGGTGACCGGCGCATCGGCGGGAATGGGCGAAGCGATTGTTGAGCGCCTGTGCCAGGAGGGCATCACCGTGCACGCGGTGGCGCGCCGTAAAGAGCAGCTGGCAGCGCTGGCCGATCGTACCGGCTGTATTCCGCACGCGGTGGATGTCAGTGACATAAAGGCGCTGACCGCGCTATGCCAGGATCTCGAAATCGACATTCTGGTGAATAACGCTGGCCTGTCGCATCCGGGCTCGATCCTCGATGCCGATGAGAACGTGATTGAAACCCAGGTGGACGTCAATCTGCGCGCGGTGCTGCATCTGTGCCGTTTGCTGGTGCCGGGCATGGTGGCGCGCGATCGTGGCCACGTCTTCAACATCACCTCGATTGCTGCCATCTACAACTTCAACGGTAACTCGGTGTATCACGCCACCAAAGCCGGCGTGCATGCCCTTTCGCGCCAGCTACGCGTCGATTGCTACGGCGCGCGCGTGCGCATCACCGAAATCTGTCCGGGCCGCGTCGCCACCGATATCTTCGGCAACGTGTCAGGCGATCATGAAGAGGCGCGCCGCCGCTTCATTGATGGCTTTGAATTGCCTCAGGCCAAAGATATCGCCGACTGCGTTGCTTTCGCGCTCGCGGCACCGCTGGCGGTAAATATCGGCAACATCGAAATCACCCCGACATTACAGGTGCCGGGCGGTCTTTCCACCATGCGACCGGGCGAGCACAGCGCGTAGCAGGCGAAGATGAGGTAACAGAATGGCTCTCGATTTCAGCAGTGTGATAACCGGCCAATACGGCCAGATGATCGTTGACGGAACGGTGATCACCCTTGAACTGGCGTTGGGTGCCTGGCTGCTGGCGATGGTGCTGGCGCTGCTGCTGGTGGTGATTCGCCTGACTGAAAACCGCATCGCGGTTGGGCTGGTCAAAGCCTATGTCTCTTATCACCGCAATGTGCCGACGCTGATCCAGTTGATGATGTGGTACTTCGCCATTCCCACGCTGCTGCCGGAAGCGCTGCAGATGTGGATCAACAACTACAACGCCGAGTTCCTGTTCTCCCTCACCGCGCTGGGTCTGTGTCAGGCGGCGTACTTCTCCGAAGATATCCGCAGCGGCCTGCGCGCCATTCCCGACGGGCAGAACGAAGCTGCGCGCGCACTCGGCATGAGCTACGTGCGCGCCATGCACGGCGTGATTCTGCCGCAGGGCATTCGCAATGCGATGCCCGCGATGATCAACCACACGGTGCTGCTGTTTAAAAACACCAGCCTGGCGATGGTGATTGGCGTGGCGGATCTCACCTATGTAACGCGCGATATTGAGAACCAAACGTTCCGTACCTTCGAATCCTACATCGTGGCGACCGTGGGCTATCTGTTCTTCTCCCTGCTGCTGATGGGCCTTGGCGCATTGCTGGCCCGCCGCTTCCAGCGCGTCTATGCGAGGTAATGGCGATGTTTGAGATGTTCACCATTTTGCATGACAACGGCATGCTGCTGTTGATGGGGCAATACCCAAACGGTCCGATTGGCGGCGTGCTTTGTACGCTGCTGATCTCGGTGCTGGCGGTGCTGCTGGCGTTTCCGATTGGTGTGCTGCTGGGCCTGGCGCGTCTGTCGCCGTGGCGCTGGCTGAGCTGGCCCGCCACCGGCTGGGTTTACCTGCTGCGCGGCATCCCGCTGATGATGGTAGTGTTCTGGACTTACTTCTGTGTACCGCTGCTGATTGGCCACAACATCAGCGGTTTCGCCACCATGCTGTGTACGCTGGTGATTTATGAGAGTGCCTATATCGCCGAAATCGTGCGCGGCGGCATTCAGGCGCTGCCGCACGGCCAATACGAAGCCTCGCGCGCGCTGGGCATGAGCCACCTGAAAACCCTGCGTCTGGTTATTCTGCCGCAGGCGCTGTTCAACACCTTGCCCAGCCTGGTTAGCCAGCTGGTGTCGATTATCAAAGACAGTACGCTGGGCTATGTGATTAACGTGCCGGAGCTGACCTTTGCCGCCAATCAGGTGAGTAATCAGCTGCTGACCAAACCGTTTCAGGTGTTCGCCATTGTGGCGCTGAGCTACTACCTCATCTGCTTCAGCCTCACCTGGCTGGCCAATAAACTCGAAGCGCACATTGCGCAGAAACGTCGTCAAGCGCCGCAACCTGCTGCCAGCATGGCGCCCGCGGTGATGCTGACTAAAACCTCTTCGCAATAAGGAAACCGCATGGGACCGATGATCATGTTTAATCAGGTTAATAAATGGTACGGCGCGTATCAGGCGCTGACCAACCTGAGCGCTGAGATTAATCCCGGCGAAGTGGTGGTGGTGTGCGGCCCTTCCGGCTCGGGCAAATCGACGCTGATCCGCACCGTTAACCGTTTAGAACCGATCGATGACGGCCAGATTGTGTTTGATGGCACCGATATTCACGGCAGCAGCACGCGCCTCAATCAGCTGCGCACGCGCATCGGCTTTGTGTTTCAGAGCTTCAACCTGTTCCCGCATGTGACGGTGGCCGAGAACATCATGATGTCGCCGATGAAAGTGCTGGGCGTAAAGCGCAGCGAAGCGCGTCGTCAGGCGGGTGAATTGCTGGAGCGCGTGGGCTTAGCGCATAAAGCCGATGCTTATCCGGCGCAGCTTTCCGGCGGCCAGCAGCAGCGCGTGGCGATTGCCCGCGCGCTGGCGATGAAGCCGCCGGTGATGCTGTTCGATGAACCGACCTCGGCGCTCGATCCGGAGATGG
Organism: Pantoea sp. DY-17; assembly: GCF_019795975.1. Lineage (NCBI taxonomy): Bacteria > Pseudomonadati > Pseudomonadota > Gammaproteobacteria > Enterobacterales > Erwiniaceae > Pantoea > Pantoea sp. DY-17. The sequence goes on from NZ_JAIMIG010000003.1 coordinate 406,543, forward strand.
TCGGCGAAGTGTTATCGGTGATGCGCGGTCTGGCGCAGGAAGGGATGACGATGATGTGCGTGACCCACGAAATGAACTTTGCCCGTGAGGTGGCAGATACCATCTGGTTTATGGACCAGGGACAGATTCTGGAGAAATCACAGCCAGAACAGTTCTTCACCCAGCCGCAGCACCCGCGCGCGCAGCGCTTCCTCAGCGACCTGCGATCGCATTAAGGGGGATATTTTTTCAGTATCGCCATTTTTAATTAAAGTTTGGTCCTAACTTGTCGTTCTTCTTTATGCCACCACCAGGAGAAGACCGATGAAAACAGCATTCGTATTATTTTCTGGTTTGCTATTTGCCCAAGCCGTTCTGGCAGAGGGCGGTACCGTTACTTTTACCGGTGCGATAGTTGAGCCTGCCTGTACGACGATGACCAATAGCCAGCATGCCGCAGTGCAATGTAGCCATAATGGTGTCGATAAAGTGCGTCAGGTTAGATTCAATAAGCAACAGCAGACGCTGCCGTTTCAACTCGGCAATGTCAGCGTGCAATCATCGGGTCATATTAAAGCTGTTGAAGTGATCTATCGGTGAGTCATCACTGACAATCTTCCCCCGCCAGGGGGAAGATTATTTATTGATAGGTCAGTGTGAAAGTCGCGGAACTGTTAGCTGTGCCGGGTGTAATGGTTGCGGTCGTTTGGTAATAACGCGCCTGAAGCGGAATGTTATAATTCCCCGCGCTGGCCGAGGTTCCGGCAACAATATTAGTGCCCAGTTGCACAGGCGCATTGTTAAACAGCAGCTGCACGCCCACTCCACTTGCCGTATTGGCACCTGATGTCAGATTTAATACTCCATTGGCGGAGTTTTGGGCATTTCCATCAATTTTCACATTGATGCGGGTGCCGGCATTACAGTTAAGCGGAAGGGTAAAATTACGCGTAAAGCTGGCATCGGGTGAACTGCCTGTCCCATTGAACGCACGCTTATCCACGTTGCCCATATTCACGGCGATGGCTGTATTGCTTACTGAACACGCCAGCGTTGTGACACTAAAACCATTCATAAGAATCGTCGATCCCGGTGAATGCCAGAGCGCCTGGTTGTTGCGCAAAATAAACGCTCCGGCCTCCTGCGCGGCAACCATCCCTGAACCGGTTGGCCCCGTTTTATAGAACTGTAACAACGCTTGCTCGCGCAGAGGTTGTCCCGCCATTAAGCCATTGACCGAACACAGCAACCTATTGTTCGCATTACCATCTCCCGTACCGGTTCCATCAACCCAGCCACTAAAGTTATTGCAGTTGTTCACTGAGATGGCACCGATAGCAAAGCCTATTCCCGCAATATTGGTGCTGTAAATTCGTCTGCCTCCAATGGTCGTGACATAGTTACCGGTGCCTTTTACGCCCACACTTTGGTAAGTCAACGCCGGCGCCGTGTTAGTACAGTTAAACGTGTTCACCGCACCCGAGGTGATCTGGCTGCCAATCAACGATCCCACCGGTAAATCCCGTTGAATCACTATCGCAGGTGGAGAAATTGTTGTCGCTGCTGTGGTGGTAGTACAGGTATAAGCCTGCGCAAAGTTAACGTACAACCCAATAAAAAATATGCTCGGTAATAAAAGAAATAAACGCATAAATGCTTCCTTTAGCGGCATTGTGCCGTCACAGAATTGACACCAAACTGAGCCTTTCCTAACGTAAACGGAGCCTGACATTCGCCGCCCTTCCAGTTCACCTTAACCACGCCCGCTGCGGGCACGCCGCTGAGGTAAACATGTTGTTTGTCATCAACGATGCCATGCGAAAGGGTTTCGCCGTTGGCAACGCTGGCACGTGCGCCGAACGGCACTTGACGCCCACGCAAGGTAACGACCATTTTTGCCCCCGATACCGTGGGATAATTGGCTAATGCTACGGCCCCCTGCGTAGGCACCACTGTTTGGCTGTCACTCAGCAGATCGACGTTATCGCCGAGCGAATTGGCATCAAGCGAAAGCGAGGTGCGGCGATAAGGTGTTACGTTAGGTACGACGGCATAACCTCTGCCATCAGTCAGCACGCCGGTTTGGTTGAGCACGCGAACCGCTTCCGCGTCTTCAGCACGCACTAAGGCCATGGTGTCACCCAACGGCTGGCTCAGAGTCACACCATAGGGATGCACCACGATGCCGCCCGTTGCGCCGTAATTCAGTTGTCGGGTATTACGCGAGTAGTTATAGCCAGCCTGGTATTCGCCAAAGCGTGCTTTATAGTTGACTGACGCATTGCCATTGGCGCCAACCCCTCGATTGGTGTAACCCTGCTGCACGCTATAGCTCAGGTTATTGTCTGCCAGTGCAGTGCCTGACAACCCCACCGCGCCAGTGGTTTTATCGCGATTGTCGGTGCTGCCCGAGAAGTTCAGCCAGCTTTTGGGTAAAAATCGGTCAAAGGGAATCTGCACCGCCAGCGAAAAAATTTGATCGTGTTTGGTGTAGAACGGCGTCTGTGAATAGCTGTAGTTAAAGGAGTAATTGATGGCGTTGAAGCTGGTGTTATAGCCCAGCGTCAAACTGCGCTCCTTGTCTGTCACGCCCCAATATTGTTGCTGGTAAGCGGAGAGAAAAAGACTGCCATAATCACCCAACGATTGATTAACGTTGAGTTGGGATTTACTGCGTCTGTTATGGCTATAACGCCAGTTTCGCCATTCGCGTCGGGCTTGTTCAACTTCATTGCGGTTGTTGGGATTACCCCGGAAACCCGGCGGCAGTGTATTCGCGTAATAGCCATTAGCTTCATTAAAATCGTAATAACCAGACGTGGAATAACGGTAGCCAGCCAGAGTAAAAGTGGTGCCGCTCATTGCGACATCTTTTGCATATTGAAAACGAAATGAGCCACCGCGATGAGTTTCTTCCATTAAACGGGCATTGGCGAATGTTCCGTCCAGCGAAATCGAACCCAATAACCCCAGACCTTTCCCCACACCAACCGATGCTGACGTGTAATCACCCGACAGGATAGATCCACCATAAACGGTTGAGCTATAAGGCAAACCATAAATACCTGTGCCTTGTATAAAGCCCGGTTTTTTTGCCGATCCCCCGGTTGAACGATATTGCCCGGCCGTGAAAGCATATTTGAAACGCCCTTCACGCTGCATGATAGGCACCGCAGAAAATGGCTGAACAAACTGTCGGACGCTGCCATTCGCTTCTTTTATTACCACCTCAAGATCGCCACTGGCCGAGGTAGGATAAAGATCGTTTATGGCGAAAGGTCCGGGTGGCACATAGGCTTGCCAAATGATGTTACCGTCCTGACGAATGGTAACTTGCGCATTGCTCTGCGCAATGCCTCGTACAACGGGTGCGAATCCTCGTAAGCTTTCAGGCTGCATATTGTCGTCTGAGTAGAGCTGAGCTCCACGAAAGGGGAAGCTATCGAATACCTCTGATGGCGTATAGCTCTCTCCCAATACCAGCTGGCTTTTCCAGGGTTTGATGTCACGCTGAACGTAGGTATTAATACTGTTCCACTTATCATCACCCTGACTATGGCTATAGGTGGTGTAATTGCGCGCGCGCCAGGCCCCGAGATTGATACCGCTACGCAAATTGAGATACGCGTTGTTATCACTTCCCTGACGATAATCACTCCAGTTATTGGCACCTGAATAGCCATAATTCATAAATAGCGCGTTGACACCATCGTCCCACTCATCTGGGCCAACATACCCTTGTGCGTTTTGTCGCACATATTCTTGTGGAATGGAGACATTTAAGCGTTGCTGGCTTAAATCAAAGCGGGTTTGCGCCTGCGGGATGATGGCAGCGATATTCGTCACTTCCTGCGCAGGTGAGATTTTCACGAAAGCGGGTGTGGCATTCTCTTTCACGCCCCACCGCATAAAATCGGCTTTCATTAATAGGGGCTGCAGACCCTTCGCACCGGGTTCAAAGCGTATGCTTTTTGATCCAACAAAATTGTCGTTCAGGTAAACGTCGGCGTTGTAAACGCCCGCCGCTTGACCCCCACTGCGACTAAAAGTGGAAAGATCCAGATTTGCACGCTGGCCGCTGTGTCGTTCCACCGTGTCAGGATCAAAATAATCCTCTGCAGCCACATCATTAATGGGCATTGCAGCCAGTATTACCATGTTAAGTAAGGTGCGCTGAAAAGCAGGCCTCAGCGTTAAAGGTATATTTTGTCTCATCGACATGGCCCTCTCCTTTAATCGGTGCCCACTTTTAATGTTTGTTCTGCTGTAATGCCGCCGAAATCATTAATCGCTCGCCAGCTCACCGGATTGCCAACGTGCACTTTTTGGCCAAGAACGATTTCCTGTGAAGGCAACACCATCGGCGGTTTGGTCATGGTTGAACCGTTTACGGTCAGGTCGTAGAGCGAAACGCTGTAAGGCGTGGGATTAAACACGGCGAGTTTGCCCTCACGCTGGCGAAATTTGAGCCTGGTAAAAGCCAATGCGGGATCGCCGCTTAACTCTGCGGGCCGGTAAAATAACTTCATCTTGTTTTTAATGGTGATAACGAGATCGTTAGTGGCCTGACGATTGACCGTCGGGATAATCTTGATATTCAACCAGTGCACGGATTCCTGATCGTCTGGCAACGTGTGACCACTGTAGATAACGCGCACCGAATTCTGGCTATGAGGCTCAAGGCGGAAGAGCGGGGGCGTGGTGATGAAAGTGTCATCAGCGGTATCACTCTCTTCCTGACTGCTAACCCAGGATTGAATCAAATAGGGACGATCGTCTGGATTAGTCACACTTATCGCGGCCAGCTTGTTTTTACCGTCATAAACCAGACGTGTGCCACCAATCTGCACACCAGACTGAGCCATAGGCGACAGGCACAAAAGTGCCATGGCCAATGGCCAAAGACTTTTTTTAAACATCCATCTCTCTCCGTGACGAAAGAAAGAGCCGCATGACGCGGCTCTGAAACTACTTAGTTGTAAGCAATGGTGAAGGTCGCCGTGGAGTTTGCTGTACCCGCAGTAACTGGCGTAGCCGTAGCGTAATATTTCGCTATGTAGGTCAGTACATTAGGGCCGGCTGCCGTGATCGGACGATCAGCCGATTTGCTGGCGATAGGGATGAGAGTGGAACTGTCTTGCTCATACAGCGCGACACCCACATTAGTGGCAGTTTGCCCTGAGTTCAGAGCGAGGATTTGGTTATTTCCCGCAGAGGTTGCGCCATCGAAACGTACGCTGGCCGAGGTTACCGCAGCAGGACAACTTGTCAGATTAATGTTGAAGCGAGTCGGTGCCGCGGTGACACCGGCTCCGGTGAAGGTTTTGCTCGAAACGGTGCCCAGATTCACGGTTTGGTTGGCAGAGCCAGTATCCACCGTGCAAGCGTTATCGGTAATTGTACCCGTGAAATTAATCGTGCCATCAGCAGCAGTTGTCGTGCCAATAAATCCAAGAGAAGCCGTAATTGCAACCAATACTGCGAACTTGCTTTTCATGATTAAGCCTCAAAAATCGTCATAAAAAATGTCTCTGCTCAAGCAATGAACTTTCATTTCCACAGCAGATAAAACATTAATCGAAGTAATGTTGGAGCCCTTCGACCGCTTTAAGTAAATGACAATTTTCAGGCTATTGAAAGTTTTTTTGACTATTCGTGCTTAATTTGAAATATAACCCTAAAAAAATTAGCGCGACGGTTAATTTACAGATCTTTGATCTTTTTTAAGATCTTTTTTTAGAATAAAAAACTTAACATTTGTATTTTAACGATCTAAAGATCTAAAAAATTACCTAAGACAGCATTTTATGCGAATGAGACAAAATGCGACTTCTCCAGGATATGTCTTCTTTTTCTGCTATTACCGTCAAAGATGCCCCTTTATTTTCAGGAAGACAGCATGAATTCGGTTTTTATTTGTACAATAGTTATAAGCCAGGTTTAACTATTACAGAAATAAAACTGTTATATTGCGTTGGGTTAATGATGAGGAGTGTGATTATTGGTTGCAGACAGAATATTGTTCTACGCTTGGTATAAAAGCGCATAAAGGCGCCAAAAAGCGCGTAAAAACGCAGAGAAATCGAAGATAAAATGGCATCAAATTTTTAGGTAAAGCGTGAAAAAAACGGCAAGTATGACGCCTGAACTGATATCGCATCAAGCCAGCGCTTTACACACTTGCCTATCTACAGGTCGCCTCGTAAGCGTATGTGTTGTTGTCCATCTAGCGGTATTTTCGTCCTATCCTCCTTTTAATCTTGTTCCTCGCAAGTCGTTCCTGCCTTGCTTTTTTCAAATCACTTAAAAGGTTTAAGACCCGTCTCAAGCGCTAACAACTTCTCCCCGCGTGAGAATTCCCCCTCACCTACTTCATGACCCCCTTTTAGCCAAAACACGAGAATTTTATGGACAACACACGTTCGTCAGCGTCACGCGCCGATGCCTCATCCCGCTGGATGCGACCGCTCATCTTTACCCAGATTGCCGTCCAGGTGGGCATGGCACTCACACCCTTTTGGGCATTATCTGTTGAAGCCGCCATCCGTCCGGGCGAAGAGACCTCACTCAGCAGCGCTGCCCAGCAGGCCAGTGGACTGGCTGAGGCGCATCAATCCGGTAACCTAAGCGGCTATCTCAGCCAGCAGGTCACTGGCGCCGCCGTAGGCCAGGCGCAAGAATGGCTAAAACAATGGGGTACCGCACGCGTCGAGCTTGGCACGGATGAGCACTTTAAGCCGCAGACTGGCTCGTTTGACCTGCTGTTACCGCTCAATCAGACGCCGGACCGCCTACTTTTCGCTCAACAAGGCCTGCGCAATAAAGACGGTCAATTTACTGGTAACTTCGGTCTCGGCCAGCGCCACTTCACCAGCCGCTGGATGCTTGGCTACAACGCCTTTTACGACCAGAACATCAGTCGCAGTCATAAACGAATGGGCATTGGTGCCGAAGCCTGGCGCGACTACCTCAAGCTTTCCGGAAATGGTTATTATCGCCTGAGCAGCTGGCGCAACTCTGTAGATGTTGAAGACTACGATGCTCGCCCGGCAAACGGGTTCGACCTTCGGGCCGAGGCCTGGCTACCCGTCTACCCGGCGATTGGCGGGCGTTTTATGTACGAAAAATACTACGGTGACGAAGTTGCATTGTTCAGCAAAGAGAGGCGCCAAAGTAACCCTGCTGCCTTCACCGCAGGTTTGAGCTATACCCCGGTGCCATTGGTGTCGTTCACACTGGACCATAAAGCCAGTGGTCATCAGCGCGAATCCCAATTAGGCCTCCAGTTCAACTATCAATTGGGTCAGACGCTCAGTAGCCAGCTCGATCCCAGCGCCGTAAATCTAAACCGCACTTTAGCTGCTAACCGTATGGCGCTGGTTGAGCGTAATAACAATATCGTGCTGGAATATCGCAAACAGGAGCTGATTCAACTTGGCCTGCCGACCGAAATCAATGGCCGCAGCGGTAAAACCGTGACTCTGAATTACAAGATCATCAGCAAGTACGGTCTGGCATCAATTATCTGGAACGACGCCGAGATCGTCGCTGCGGGTGGTCACATTCAGGACCTGGGTAACAACCAATACCAAATCGTGTTACCGCGCTTTATCGCTGGCGGCCATAACCGCTATACCCTGAGCGGCGTGGCCATAGACACACGTAATAACCGTTCGAAAGTTTCCTCGACTGTGGTCAACGTCAGTAGCCCGGCGATAAATGCCAGCACTAGCACGCTGAGCGCCTCGCCTGCCACTTTGCTTGCCGACGGTAAGGCCACGTCGCAGATCAGCATCCTGCTGCGCGATGAAAACGAGCAGCCAGTGACCGATGTGGCTGCGTCCATCGCGCTAAGTGCTACCGAGTTGAGCAACGCCCCGGAGAAAGCCGGTGTTGGTGCTCGCCCCAGCACCCATGCGGCTACCGCTGCCGCGAAGACGCCGGTGTTGAGTGCTGTCACAGAAAAAGGCAATGGCGAATACCTCGCCACGCTAACCGCCGGTACGCGTGCAGCAGACGTTAAACTCAGCGCCACCATCGATACGCTGCAACTGAGCCCGCTGACCATTAAACAAATTAGCGACATCGGTAGCGCCACCGTGGCTGACGGCGATCTACGTCTGACACGGGATAATGTAGTGGCCAACGGCAGTGCCATTGCTCGCGCAGAAGCTCGCGTGACAGATGCCATGGGCAACCCGGTTGCGGGTGTGACCGTGACCTTTGCATTGAGTGGCTCCGCGCAAGTCGCAGCAGGCAGTAGCCTGACGGCCATCAGCGACGACAACGGCATGGTGGTAATCGCCTTTACCGATACCGCGGCAGAAACCATTACAGTTACCGCGTCTACCGCCAACGGCAGCGCCAACGCCCTGGCGAATTTCATTGCCGACGCATCCACCGCCGCACTGGATAGGAGTAACCTTACAGTTGATCGAACCACTGCCATCGCCAATGGTAGCGATTCTGTCACTTTCAGCGCGCTGATTAAGGATGCCAATGGCAATCCAGTACCGGGCGTGAAGCTCAACTGGCACAGTAACGGTGGTGCATTGAGTGCTGCTGAGAGTCAGAGTGGCAAAAACGGTATTGCCATCGTCACCTTGAAAGATACTGCGGCGCATGATGTGCAGGTACAGGCACAGCTTGGCACGCAGGCCGCCGTGGATGCACCCGTCATCAGCTTTACCGCCGATGCCGCTAGCGCCACCATCGACGCGCGCGACTTTATTGTGGATAAAACCAGTGCCGTGGCCGATGGCAGCGATCTCGTGACTTACACCATTACTGTGAAGGACAAAAACGGAAACCCGCTGCCCGCACAAGTTGTAAACTGGCAGACCTCACTCGGAACACTTAGCCAGACAACAAGCGTGACAGGGCCAGACGGCAAAACCCAGGTCACGCTGACCTCAACCCAAATGGGCCAGGCGGGTGTAAGCGCAGCGCTGGTTGGCAAACCCGCGCTAAGTGCCGTCCTCGTGACTTTCGCCGCCGATGCCAGCAGCGCGCGAATCGGCAGCGGCGATTTGACCGTGGATAAAACCACCATTGTAAGTAGCGGCACGGATGCAGCACGCTTTACGGCGGTGGTTAAAGACGCTAACGGCAACCCAGTGGCGCATCAGCAGGTCAACTGGACCAGCAATCTTGGCAAACTCAGCGATGCAACGTCTGTCACCAACGTCAACGGTGAGGCCACGGTTACTTTCACCGGTACCACTGTAGGGTCGGCGCAGATCATCGCTGCGGTCAACGGCAACCCGGCAAATGCACCGAGGGTAAACATCGTCGCCGACGCGGCATCGGCCCGTCTGGACAGCGGTGATCTCACCGCCAACAAAACTAGCGCGCTGGCTAACGGCAGCGACAGCGTGTCTTATACGGCACGGGTCATCGATGCCGCCGGTAACCTGGTGAGTGGCGTAACCGTTGGATGGAGTAGCGATCGCGGCACGCTGAGCAGTGCGGCCAGCGTGACTGGTCCGGACGGTAAGGCAACCATAACGTTAACGTCTACGGCTGCAGGTAACGCGCAAGTAAAGGCGGTGGTGAACAGCCGCGCAGCGGTTAATGCGCCGGTGGTTGACTTCAAGGCTGACGCCGCTTCGGCTAGCATCAGCGACGGTGATTTAACGGTAAACAAAACCAGCATCACAGCGGGCACTCTTGACATGGCGATCTTCCGCGCCGTAGTGAAAGACGCCCACGGCAACCCCGTAGCCAACCTGCCTGTGTCTTGGGCAACCAGCGGTGGAACGCTGAGCGGTACGACGTCTACCACCAATACCGCTGGTGAGGCCACTATCTCACTCACCGCCACATTAGCAGGCACCGTGCAGGTTAACGCTCGCGTCAACAGCAGCGCGGCTGTGAATGCACCGCCAGTGACGGTGACGGCAGATACCGCCAGTGCACAAATCGCCAATGGCGGTGTGACGGCGGACAAAGTCAGCGCCATCGCGAATAGCGGTGAGAAAATTACTTACAGTGCAACGATTAAGGATGCCTATGGCAACCCGCTGAGCAATTTATCTGTGAGCTGGAGCACCGACCGCGGCAACCTGGCGCAGAATAGCAGTAAAACCAACGTCTCAGGCGTGGCGACGGTAACGTTAAGCTCAACGGTTTTGGGAGCAGCTATCGTCACGGCGCAGCCGGGTAGCGGCACGGCGGTGGCGGCGACGGCGGTGGAGTTCACGGCGGAGAGCAGTAGCGCCAGCCTTAACGCCGGTGATCTGATCGTGGATGCACGACAAATTCCAGCGGACAACACCAGTAAAGCGACCTATACCGCACTGGTGAAAGATCGCTATGGCAATCCCGTGAAAGGGCTGCTTATCAACTGGACCACCAACTTTGGCCAACTTAACGGGCAAACACAGCGCACAGATGATGAGGGAAAATCGCATAATACCTTGCAATCAGGTGCACCAGGCAAAGGGATTGTCAGCGTGAGTGTCGGAGCCAACGCGCCAGTTACCGCACCGGAAGTCGAATTTGTGGTCGATAGCTCCACCGCCACGATTACATCAATGCAAACCTCTAAAAACGCGGTATACGGTTTTGGTGGCGATAATCCAGTGATTAGCGTGGTGGTAAAAAATGCGCAAAATCAGGCGGTACCCAATTACAAAGTTAACTGGTCGACCGATATTGGTAGCATCGATAGCGAATCATTCACTGATGCTACAGGTACGGCGACCGCCACTCTTGATAGCTTGCATGTGAACAGCAATAAGAGACAGGGCACTGTTCAAGCGTTGCTGGCTAACACTTCTCAGAAAACGATCAGTCAGACCATTACTCCGGTATACAGAGCCGGCAATCATCAATACCTTGCCCTTGCCTATGACTCGACTGGGGTAACACCGCCTGTTCAGGAGGTGAGAGATTTTTGTAACAATATGGGTGCCCATCTAGCTGGTTCCGCAGAATTGGCGGTATTTGCCCAGGAAGGCGGCGACTTTGTTGAAGCCAGAACGCTGTTAACACAAAGTGGATTCATCAGCACTTGGTATGCATTGAGTGATAGCTGGAAAGGCCTCAAAGGCAATTTCGATTCCACCCTAGGCACCGTAGGAGATATCGCCTCAAAATCAACAGCTCCTACTGTTTACATTGTTTGCACGCGATAAGTCATTCGGTATGCTCATTTTGGGTCGGCTGGACATGCCGACCCATTTTCTTTACCGCCCCCTTAGCACGTCACCCACACTGATCCCGCATCCGCAGACTTCACGCACTGCTCCACCCATCGCACGCCCATCAAACCGGCATGCGCGCCCGGATACCAGAAGTCTTTCAGGAATGCCTGATCGCTACGATCGGTGGCATCCATTGCCAGCGCAAAACGGCGATAGAGATTGGACCAGGCTTCAAACAATCCTTCCGGATGTCCGCCGCCAATACGGTCGTCAGCCAGCGCACTCGGATGCAGATAACCCATGCCGCGCTCGAGAATCTGCACCGGCTCGCCCTGCACTTCATAGCGCAGCTGATTCGGCTGCTCATCCCACCACTCCAGGCTGGCTTTCTCGCCGATCACCCGCACCTTCTGGCCGTGCATCGAACCGCAGTTCACCGCCGATGCCCACATAGTGCCGACTGCGCCGTTGTCGTACTCCATCATCACGAAGGCGTTATCCTCCAGCGGCGCACGGGTTTTGACAAAGCTCTGGCGGCTGCACAGCAGGCGTTTGATCTGCAGATGCGGCACCATGGTTTCGGCGATAAACAGCGGATGTGTCGCCAAATCGCCCAGCACATAGCTCGGCCCGACGAAGCGCGGATCGACGCGCCACTTGGTGCTTTCGTTCTGCAATTCAACCGCTTCGTTATGGAAGCCGTGCGCGAACTGCATGTTGATGATGCGGATCTCACCCAGCAAACCTGCGGCAATCATTTCGCGTGCCTGATGAATCAGCTGATGTCCGGCGTAACCATAAGTCACACCGATGATTTTCTTCTTCTCAGCACACAGCTGTTCCAGCTCATCGGCCTCGGCAGCGGTGAAGCACAGCGGCTTCTCACACACCACATGGAGACCCGCATTCAGTGCGGCGCGGCAGATGGCGAAGTGCGTGTTATTGGGTGTGGCGATCGACACCGCTTCGATGCCGTCCGGACGCGCCGCTTCTGCCGCAAACAGGGTTTCGTAATCTGCGTAGCAGCGATCGGCTTCGATACCTAGCGAAGTGCCAAAGGCGCGGCCGCGCTCGGCGTTGATATCGAATGCGCCTGCCAGCAGCGTGAAGTTGTTATCACGCGTGGCCGCCGAACGGTGAATGTAACCAATCTGGCTGGTGCCGCCACCGCCAACCATGCCCCAGCGTAGCGAGCGATCCAGAGCCTTAATGCCGTTGATCATGTTGTTCTCCTCAGAATCCGACCGATTGCAAATAGTGCAGGCTGGCGGTGACGTCACGCAGGCTGGTGTCGGCATCACGCGGATCGCGCTCCTGCTCGACGGTGATCCAGCCCTGATAATTGCGCTCCGCCAGGAAGGCGCGCACCGCTGGATAATCAATTGCCCCTTTGCCAATCGGGCACATCACGCCTTCTGCGCAGGCGGCAAAGAAATCGACGCCGCGCGCAATCACGTCGCGCCATACCGCATCGTTAACGTCTTTGAAGTGCAGATAATCGATGCGATCCCAGTAGCGGCTGAGGTAAGGAATCGGATCCATGCCGGAGTAGTACAGATGGCCGGTGTCGAGGCACAAACCAGCGACTTCATGCGGAATGTCTTCCACCAGCTGTTGCAGCTCGTCGGCGAACTCAATGCATCCGCCGGCATGCGGATGGATCACCGCACGCACGCCGTATTCGTTCCAGGCAATCTGGCTCAGCGTGGTGATGTGCTGCATCATGCGCTGCCACGCTTCAGCTGACAGGCGCGGCGCCTTGGCGGATTGACCAGCGTATTTGGCGCGTTCTGGATTACCGAAGTCGATAATGACCAGATAAGGTGCGGGCTTGTTGTCCGCATGGGTTTTGGTCGCGGTCGGTACCAGAGACAGGTTACGACAGATGTTGTGCGTCAGCTCAACCATCGCCGGGAAATTGGCTTCACTCACCAAATCATCAAAAATGGTGCCCGCCACCAGCGACAAGTCGTGCGCTTCCAGCTGCTGACGCAGTTCGGCAGGCTCAACCGGCAGATAGCTCCATGGGCCCAGCTCAATGCTTTTATAACCGGCCTGCGACGCTTCACTCAGGACTTTCTGCCACGGCGGCAGGAAGGGATTTTTCGGGTCATCAACGCCCCAGCTACAGGGCGCGTTAGCAATATGGATAGTCATGATCGTTCCTTGCGGTAGTAGATGGCGCAAGTATCAAATAAATATTTCATCATCAACAACCATGAAACATTCATTTTTTGATAGCGATCATGGTATTTCGTATCATTAAAATGATAGAAAATATATCAAATACAGCAACGACGCGGCCTACAGGTTTTCACGCGTGACGATATCAAACGGCAGGATGATCTGGGAGAAATGATCGCCCGGCTGCTCATGATGCTGCTGCACCATCTGCGCCAGGCGCATGGCCATTTCGTCGATGCGGTTGCGGATCATCACCGTAATGGTGCCATCAATCAGCGCCAGCTCGCCCTCTTTCACCGGACCATGACATATCAACGCCACCTTACGCTGCGGCTGCTGGCGCAACGCATGAATCACGCCCTCAATGCCGCCGCAAGGCGCGAAGATCAGTGCCAAATCGGCATGTTCTTCCAGTAGCTGACGCGTGGAACGGTAGCCGCCATCAATCGATTCATTGGTTTTCAGCGGCTCCAGCACGCGTCGCGCGCTGTCCTGCTCACGCAGATAGGAGCGGAAACTGATCTCATTGCTCTCCTGACAGATAAAGCGATGGTCGCCCACCAGCACGCCGACCGAACCCGGCTGATGCAACAGGTGCGTGGCAATCCACGCGGCGGTGCGTCCGGCTTTCTGGTTATCCAGACCGACATAACCGGCGTGACCGCACGGCGAAAAGTTGGAAAACAGCGCATAAACCCGCACGCCCTGACGCGATATGTTTTCTATCGCATGGCGAATCAGCGGGTGGTCCAGCGCAACTAAGCCAATCGCATCCACCTGCCCGGCCAGCGCATACAGCGAGGCCACCACCGCTTCCACATCATCAATGTCGTGCCAGGTAAAAAGCGGTTCGCTGCCTGCCGGATGAAACGGCTGCGTATGCTGGCGTAGCGCATCAGTGAGGGAATGATAGAACGAGTAGGATTTTGACAGCAGGATAAAGCCCATGCGCAGCGTCACGCTGGCGGCTGGCACGGTGCCGCTCAGCAGCGGCACATTGCCGATGCGATAACCGAGGCGATTAGCAGCTTCCAGCACCTTCTGCTCCGTTGCGGCGCGCACCGGTGCACGACGGTTTAACACGCGATCGACGGTCGCCACGCCAACACCGGCGGCGGCGGCAATCGCGGTCATGGTGATTTTACTCATGCGCTACTTCCCTGAATGAAATGATAATAAATTATCAAAAATAATGCCCTAATCTGCGGTAAATCACCAATCATCCCGCACAGGAATCATCAGTAATTGGCTTCAAGTGATAGGGAATCTCTCATTATTTTGATCGCTCTCGCAAAAATGAAATAACTCATTTCATCTTAATACCATTCAGAATAAATGTTTGATATTCATGTGCGTATTCAAAGCGGTCTGGCTGATGGTTTCACATCAGAATACGTGATGAAGCGCGTAAAAAGATCGGTATGGTCATCATCAAAGTCCGCACCGCTTAACGCTCAGGAGAAAACAATGAAAATCGCTTTTGATGTGGATGTAATCAGGGATCTCGGCATCACGCGCATGGTGCATCAGGTGGCGGAATGGGGCTACAAGTACATCGAGCAGTCGCCGCACCCGCAGATCAACCCGTTTTATAAACATCCGAAAGCCAGCCGTGAAATCATGCGCGAATACAAAAACGCGCTGAATGCCACCGGGCTGGAGATCTCCTCGTTTATTACCGTATATCGCTGGTCTGGCCCGGATGAACTGCGTCGTCAGGCGGCGGTGAAGAACTGGAAACGCATGATCGAGATTGCCGTCGAAATGGGCGTGCAGGTGATCAACACCGAGCTGTCGGGCAATCCCAACGAGCCAGAAATTTGTGAAGAGATGTTCTATCGTTCGATGGAAGAGCTGCTGCCGATCATCGAACGTGAAGGCATCCGCGTCGAAATTCAGGCGCATCCGTGGGATTTCTGTGAGCAGAGCAACGAAACTGCAGACATTGTGAAGTCGTTCCGCAGCGAAAACGTGAAGTACATCTACAGCGCGCCGCACACCTTCTATTACGACAAAGGTGTGGGCGATGTGAAGAACATGCTGCATTACGCCGGCGACGATCTTTCACATATGCTGATCGCCGATACCATGAACCACACCAAGCACTGCCGTTATATCGTCAACCCGCCAGGCGTGGATGCCACCATCCACCAGCACGTGGCGGTCGGTGAAGGCGAAGTGAATTTCGATGCGCTGTTTGAAGCACTGCGCGAGATGAATTTTGCCAACCGCACCTTTATGGTTGGCGGCGAGTCGATTATTTCGGCGGCGCTGTTCGGTTATCCGGAGAAGATGAAGTATCAGGCGGTGGAAACCCGCGAACTGATTGAGCGTGAGCTGTTGGGATAGTTGAGTGCGCGCTGATGCCCTCACCCTAACCCTCTCCCACCGGGAGAGAGAACTGGATGGTGCGGCTTACTCGATCGGTCCTTTCTCCCGCTGGCGGGAGAAGGTTAGGATGAGGGCCCGCTCTATTGGAATGCACGCAACATGAAAGCAGTAACGCTGGCCGAGCTGGCAAAACAACTGGGCGTCGGTGTCGCCACGGTTGACCGGGTACTCAACGATCGCGGTGGCGTATCGCCCGCCATGAGCAAAAAAATCCTGCAGGCCGCGCGTGACGCCGGTTTAAAACGCATTTTGCCCGAGGAACATCGCCATCCGTGGCAGATCGAAGTGCTGCTCAGCGGCAACGCCTCCTTCTTCTTTCAGCAATTAGCGCAAGACTTTGCCAAACTCGCCGACCAACTCGGTTATCGCCGCCTGCGTCTGCATCGCACGCTGATCCCGGAAAATGCACCGGAAAAACTCGCCGCACACATCACCACCAGCAGTAAAAAGATGGATGCGCTGATCGTCTTCGCCCATCAAAACCCGCTAATCTACGATGCGCTCGCCGCCTGTAAAGCGCGCGGCGTGCCGGTGATCACGCTGGTCGCCGATCTGCCCGATGCCGCGCGGCTGTGCCACGTCGGTATCGATCAATACAAAGCCGGGCGCACCGCCGGTTTGATGCTCGGTAGCATGCTGTCGCAGCCGGGTGAAGTGGTGTTGATGAGCGGACGCGCGGATTACGCTGCCCACCGCCTGCGCATTGAGGGCTTTCAGGCGGTGCTGGCCGAACGCTTTCCGCAGCTGCGCCTGCGCGAGATTCTTGCCGGTCAGGATGAGCGCGAACGCATCAGCCGCCTGTTAGAAAAAACGCTGGCCGCCTCGCCGCCGATTGTCGGGCTGTATAACACCGGCATTGGCAACACACAGGTGCACGAAGCGCTGGCGCGTCATCGTCTCGACGGTAAAGTGCTGTACGTCACGCACGAGTTGTACAGCACCACACGCCGACTGTTGCAGGATCGCGTGCTGAACCTCACCCTCGATCAAAACACCCTGCGCCATGCTCAGCTTGCCTTAACGCTGATGCTGCGGCATCTGGAAGAGGGCGACATCCCCGACACCTATCAGCCTGGTAGAGTGGACTTTATGCTGTTTACGCAAGAGAACTTTACATAATCGGACTTTGCGTCCCACCGCCAGCGCGGTTAAATCGCCTGTATCACGCGCTGCTACACTCAGTAGCAGCAAAAATACAATCACAACAAGGCGAAACCACTATGTCGGAACATCAGTATCAGCCCGCGAAAGTCTGGACCTGGGACCCGGAAGCCAAAGGTAACGGCGCGAAAACCAACCGTCCAACCGCCGGGCCGACGCATGACAAAACCTTGCCGGTCGGCAAACATCCGCTGCAGCTATACTCGCTCGGCACGCCAAACGGCCAGAAAATTACTATCCTGCTGGAAGAGTTACTGGCGGTGGGTGCCAAAGACGCCGAGTACGATGCCTGGCTGATCCGTATCGGCGATGGCGATCAGTTCTCCAGCGGTTTTGTCGATGTAAACCCGAACTCGAAAATCCCGGCGCTGAGCGACCATTCCGTCACGCCACCGCAGCGCGTGTTTGAATCCGGCAATATCCTGCTCTATCTGGCCGAGAAGTTCGGTCACTTCCTGCCGACCTCGCTGGCAGGCCGCACCGAAACCCTGAACTGGCTGTTCTGGCTGCAAGGTTCTGCGCCGTATCTCGGCGGCGGCTTTGGTCACTTCTATCACTACGCGCCCGAAAAAATCGAATACGCCATCAACCGCTTCACGCTGGAAGCTAAACGTCAGCTGGACGTGCTGGATCGTCAGTTGGCCGACCATCGCTTCCTCGCCGGTGACGAATACACCATCGCCGATATCGCCACCTGGCCGTGGTACGGCAATCTGGTGCTGAACAACCAATATGGCGGCAGCGAATTCCTTGATGTGCAGTCGTACAAAAATGTGGTGCGCTGGGCGAAAGAGATTGCCGAGCGTCCGGCGGTGATTCGCGGGCGTAAAGTGAATCGTGCCTTTGGTGCCGAGCCGCAGGATCAGCTGCTGGAGCGCCATGATGCCGCCGATTTCGATAACAACACTGAAGACAAACGCCAGGCGCGAGGAGAGAAATAATGGCTGCATATGTGGTGTTTATTAAGGACGAAACCTTAGACCAGGACGAGCTGGCGACGTATGCCGAGAAAGCCGGACAGGCGCGCGGCGACCATCCCATCACCCCGCTGGCGTTTTATGGCGCCCTGGAAACGCTGGAAGGCCCGGAAGCGGAAGGCGTGGTGGTGCTCGAATTCCCGGATGCTGAGGCGGCGAAAGGCTGGTATTTCAGCCCGGCGTATCAGGAAGCCAAAGCGCATCGCCTGAAAGGCGCGAAATACCGCGTGCTGCTGGTTAATGGCGTAGAGTAATTAACGTAAGGTCGCCATTCATGGCGACCTTTGCAAAGGTCACGCTTATCCCAACTTAAATAACGAAATCGCCTGCTTCAGCGCATTGGCCTGCTGCTGTTGCTGCTGCGCCACTTGCAGCGTTTCGGCCACGTGCTGCACGTTATGATGCACGCTGTGATCAATGCTATTGATGCTCTGCTGAATCTGCTCAATGCTCAAATTCTGCTGCTCACTCATCGCCGACAGTTCCGTCACCAGCTGCGATAACCCGCTAATACTGCTGTGAATCTCGCGCATGGTTTGCGCCGCATGCTCCACCTGCACGGTGCCGTGTTCGGTGCTGGTGGAACTGGCATCCATCAGTTGACGGATTTCGCGTGCCGCACTTTCGCTGCGCATCGCCAGATTACGCACTTCGCTGGCGACCACGGCAAAACCGCGTCCCTGATTACCAGCACGCGCCGCTTCCACCGAGGCGTTCAGCGACAGAATGTTGGTCTGAAACGCAATGCCGTCGATCAGCTCCAGGATGATCTTCACCCTTCTCGACTCTTCGCTGATTTTCTCCATCGAGCGAATCGCCGACTGGATATTCTCTTCACCACGCGACGCCACCGCGCGGGTTTCACTCGCCAGCTCGCACGCGCTTTGCGCTTTGTCCCGGGTTAAGCTGGCAGCGATACTGATTTCGGTCATGGCGCTGGCCGCCACTTCCAGCGCTTGCGCCTGCTCGTCGGTACGCGTCGAGAGCGCGGCGTTGCGCTCCAGAATGCTGTCGGATTCCGCCAGCAGTTGACCGACGCCGTCGCTGACCTGATGCAAAGTGCCGTGTAGGGTCCCAAGCGTAGTACTGAAGGTGCGCGCGAACGGCGTTTCACTCCGCTGAGTATCGGCACGCAGCGTGAGATAACCGGCTTGCTGATTAATGTGTGCCGCCAGTTGCGCCACTTCGCTGGCCGAGCGCGCATCCGCTGCCATCTGGCGTGCAATCACCAGCAGCATCGCGGTTTGCACCACGACAAACAGCGCGTGGAAAAACACCATGTCCCAGCCGGGATGATGAAACACCACCACGCCAAACAGATCATTTTCCTGCAGATAATTGAATAACACATGATGCGTGGCTGCCGCCGCAGCGCCCATTACTAACGGGCGCACATCTCGCCACGCCAGCAGCGCCGACATCAACACAAACACCGAGAAGTGGTATTCGGTTGCGCCACCGCCAACCTGAATAAGCAGCCCAGCCCAGCCGATTAACAGCGCGGATAAGACCATGCGCGACGTGAGCGTACCGCGCAGCGCGGTGCCGAAAAACGTCGCCAGCAGCGCCAATACCAAACCCGCAATTAGCGCCACCAGCACGCTGTCATTTAGCCAGCCAACGCCAAGTGCAATCGGCAACAGCGCCCAACTGAGGATCACCGCCAGGCTATCCGCGCGCTGTGCGATACGTTTGAGCGAAACCATCTCCACCGGCGAAGCCGCCGGGCCTGACAAGGGCGTTGCGATCATGACATTTTTCCACACCAGAAGTTGATCGTAGAGCCCCAAAATCGTGGGGCAAAGCGCACGGACTCAGTGGTAAAAAACATCGGCAAGACGGGAGGAAAGTTTAGTTGTGCTGATTAACGACGCGCAGAGCTGTGAGTATGATCACCTAAACCATGCAACACAATTTCATTCCCTTCGGCGTAGAAAGCGATAGACTTGTTAGCAATGAATGCTCTCAGAACATTAACGGATAGATGCTAACTATGGATTCACCTTGCACTCTCAGCGTCCTGGTCACGGCTCACAATTGCGAAAAATACATTGTTGAGACGTTAAACAGCCTCAAAAAGGCCTGCTCTGGCGTTGAGGATGCGGTCGAGGTTGTGTTGGTGAATGACGCATCCACAGATAACACCAGCGCGTTGCTGCACAGCTTTGCCGCTTCATTCAGCCAGGTGAAAATTTTTGACGTGCTGTTCCGTAACATCGGCAAAGTGAGAAATTTTGGCGTCAGCAAATGCAGCGGCCACTTCGTCACGATGCTGGATGGTGACGATCAGCTTTTGCCGAACTCTTTTGCTGACATCGTGCAGTTTTTGCAGGCGCAACAACCCGATATTCTGCTGGCGCCGCTGAATGAAATTTATGAAAAGAAGACCAAACTACACCAGTGGAAAGGTTTGCAGGTTAACGCCTTGTCGCAACATCAGGTGATTGAAAAATTCCTCATCCATCGTGATATCCAGGCGCATTTTATCGGTCAGTTTATTAAACGCTCGCTGTTGGAAGATAACCATTTCCCTGACTTCAGTTGCTACGAAGATGCGTATTTATTCCCCTCGATTCTGAAAGCCAGTCAGACGATATTTTTAGCGAAGCAGAGCCCGTATCTCTATTTCAAACGAGAAAAAAGTCTCTCCAGCGCGCTGGATGCCGATAAAATATCGATGCTGATCAAAGCCACGCAACAGATGGATAATGTGCTCGGTGAAAGCTACCGCAACCTGCTCGCTTGTCATTGGATCAATCTGGCGCATAAGTTTTACCCGCTGATTAACGCTGAACATGAGAAACAGGTGGTGAAGCAGGCGATACAAAACGTCTCTTTCGTTTCATTCCTGCTGGATAGTAAAGTCAGATTTAGTTTGAAGAAAAAATATCTGAGAATGAAATTGCGGAGAATGAGCTGAAACGTTGAGAAAATCGGTCGCCTTCAATGGCGACCTTACAAATATTAGATATGCGTTCGGGGCTTATGCTGCATCAGCGCATAGCTCATAATAATCGATGCCATCAGAATAAACACTGAACTGCTTTGAATCCATACGGTATCAGTCAAACCGAATATAAAAATGGAAACAGGAAGCAGCGCGACATCCAATGCCCGACGACGCATTGCCGCCACAATTAAACCCACATAAAAAAGAATCAGGGTGACAGCACCCGCGATACCTTGCAGCGAAAGCGTTTCTAAAAAATCATCGTGCAAGTGATACATCACATTTTTATAAGCCTCAGGATTAGCGCGTTCATAGGTTTTAATATAAACGCGCGCTTTATCCGTTCTGTCATCCGGACTTTGCCCCAGCAGCGACCAGGAAACGCTGTGATAGCCACTTTTCCAGATCGAGAAGCGCGCACCAATTGAGGTATCATTATTTTTCTGATAGCTGTCTATTTCGTTCTGGATGTTGTCCAACCGATGCATAATGGAGCTGGGCATGAAGAACAGCCCCCCCGCAATGCACAGAACTAAAATCACCAGCGAATATTTTCCTGCCCAGCGATGAACCAGATAAAAACAGAGCAAGTATAAAACGGGCAGCACCAACACCGCCGCACGTGACTCAGTGAGGAACATCAGCAGCATATTCACCACAAAGATAGCGGTGAACAGCAGAATTTGATTAAGGCGGCGAACTATCACCTTATTCACAATAAACAGGGCAGTTAATGCTAACGCCGTCATCAGGTATGAAACGGTACCGGCTGAATCGGTGAGTAATTTAATGCGTTGCTGCGTCTGAGCATGTTCGTACCAGCCGGCGCCCAGCGTCAGCAGCAAGCCAAAAATTAACAAGCATACGCTAATGCGCAGAACTTTCGCTGACAAACAGTGACGCCACGCAATGAAAAAATAGCTGACAAAAGCGGAGATAATGAAAAGTTTACCGCCCTGAAAATAGTTATCCACTACATCGCTAAAATAGGCATCGGCATAAACACGCGACCATATTACCCTGACTATGCCCAATAATAGAATGGGAATAGCGACGATGAAAGCACTCTTATCGATAATGAATTTTCTTTTTATTCCCTGGGCCAGCAGAAAAAATAGCGTTAAATAACCCACCAGATAAAATGTTTTCTTAGGATATGCGGGGATAACTAACGAGGTCGCAAATGCCAAGGTTAACAGCAAAAAGCACAGCTGATAAATATTGCTTTCGGTTAACAGCGGCTTCAAACGTAAAGTCTGCACTCAAAAATACCTCATTTTAAAATACTTAATGCGCCAATAGAGTGCCGGCATCCATTGATGACTACGGAACAAAAATTTGTACATTCTCTTCGCTTGTTGCGCGTTTTTCGGTGTTTCAAAAGAGACGTCGGCTAATGGCGAAATCTGATAAAGATCGCGATAGTAATGGCCAACGTGCTGTTGATTCCACCGCTGCCAGGGTTTATCGGCACCCGCATAATGCAATAAGCAGGTATTTTTCGGCACATCCTGTGTATAACCGCTATCATCGTGTGAGAGCATATTAATGGTGTTAAAGCGCGTTTCCGTAAATATCACACGGTCCTCAAGCAACGTATTCAACGCATCCTGATCAAGATACTGGAATTGTTTTCCCTTTTCGCTAAGCAAATTAAAAGCGCGTTCACTGATCTGCTCGCGGTTCCACTTTTGAACATCAATCAGCATCATGCCGGCATTAAAATAGCGCTTTCCACGCAAGCCCACCTTTTCAGCCAACTGCGGTTGCAATGCCTGAATCTCGCCAACCACCAAGGCAATAACGTCAGCTGGCATGGCAATCTGCCATAATTCATCAAGAGGATTCAGACACACCATATCGGCATCGAGATAAAGCAATTTAGTGGCATGCGGCAAGATAAGCGGAGCGAGAAAACGATAATAGGTCGCGCGAGTGAACAACTCTGTGGTAGGGAACGCGCTAAACAAACTATCCTGAATATGATGCAGCGTTAACCCATGTGGCGATCCAGCGAATATTTTTTCCAGACGCGCAGTATCAACTGCAGATATTTCCGAAGAGATAAGATGAAAGTGATAACGAACATCATTGGCATGCTTGATTATCGACATGATGGTAATCAGCGAGTGGCCAATGAATTTACCATCAACACCAAAAAAAATATGCCGGTCGCTGTGCGCGGGAAAAAGGTGCTGAGAATTTATGGTGTTGAGAATCTCTTTATCCATCCTGCACTTCTCTCCGGTCGAAAGCATGCGTTCTGTTAATGCATCATGCCTGAGCAATCATTAACCAGAGACAATTCTGGTTGCAGCCGGAGTTTATCAGTCAGAGTTAGGCAAATAAAGCGAAGTGGAGGAGGAATAAATCGGGTTTCCAGCGTAAAACTCTCCTGCGAGCAGGAGAGTTTTGGTAAATAAAAATGTTATTTCGCCGCGAACTGCGCATAGTTCTCAGGCGTGATGGTTTGATACGGAATCCAGTTGAACTCCTGCACTTTCTGCTTCTCCAGCAGCGCTTTAGTCACCTGCACCGCGCCGGTCGCCTGCCCTTTCGCGTCCTGGAAAATGGTCAGCGTCATTTTGCCTTTCTTCACGAACTGCTGACCATCCGGCGTGCCGTCGATACCGGCGACCAAAATCTTCTCATTTTTCGCCTGGTTGAGCGCCATGATGGCACCAATCGCCATTTCATCATTATTCGCCGCGATAGCGTCAATCGGGCGCTGATTCAGCAGCCAGCTCGATACCACATCCACCGCTTCGTTGCGCTGCCATTTGGCGCTCTGCTTTTCAATCACCTTCATATCTTTGTATTTGGCAATCACGGCTTCCACCGCGCGGGTGCGTTCACGCGCTTCTTCATTCGACAGCGCGCCCATCAAAATCGCCACGTTACCTTTGTAATTCATCTTCTTCGCCAGCGCTTCCATCTGCATTTCGCCGCCCAACGCCGAGTCTGAACCAACATACGCCATGTCGGTTGGCAGTTTCACTTCTGGCTTACGATTGACGAAGATCAGCGGAATGCCGGCATTTTTCGCTGCGGTAATCATTGGCAATACGCCTTGAGTGTCCACCGGATTGAGGATGATGGCATCGACACCCTGATTAACAAAATCATCCACCTGCTGCACTTGCAGCGCGACATCGCCTTTGGCATCCACAAACTGGCTATTGAGCTGGTTAGCTTTCAGCTCTGCCTGCATCTGGGTGCGCAGAATCGAGACGAAGTTGAGATCAAGTTCGCCAGCGCGACGCCGACGGTGAAGGTTTTAGCGCTCACGCTCAGGCTGAGCAGCAGCGCGCAGAGGCAAAGCATCACATTTCTGATGTTCATGGGTTAGTCCTGTAGGGTTAAGATATTATTCATTTCATGAAGTTAACGCCGGGCAACAGGCGAATACCCGGCGGTGGAACCGTTAAAGCGTGAAGTGATCGCGAAACTGCTGCAGCGCGGCGCCACTTTCGCCGCTGGCCCAGCCTTCCAGCGCCACGGTGCCCTGATAGCCAACATCGTGTAGCGCACGGGCGATGGCGCGATAGTTAATCTCGCCGGTGCCCGGCTGCTGACGCCCCGGCACATCGGCCACCTGAATCTCACCTATCGCCGAACCACAGCGACGAATCAGTTCGATCAAATTGCCTTCGCCAATCTGCGCGTGATACAGGTCGAGGTTCATCTTCAGCGCCGGGCTGTTAACCGCTTCCACCAGCGCCAGCGTGTCGGCCGCCAGCGCGAACGGTGTACCGGGATGATCAACCGGCAAGTTAAGGTTCTCCAGCGTGAAGACGCGTCCGGCGCGCTCGCCCAGCTGCGCCACTTTGCGCAGCGTGTCGGCCGCTTTCAGCCACATCGCGCCGGTCACCACGTCAACCGGTTTGACCGGCAAACCTTTGTCATCCAGTCCGGTACCGTGCAGGTTCAACGCCGGACAGTTGAGCCGCTCGGCCACCGCCAGTGACGCTTCAGCACTTTGCAGCAGTTGCTGAATCTCATCATCATCGGTCAGGTTGCCGCTGAGGTAGCCGGTCATCGAGGTGAAACGCGCGCCGGTCGCCGCCAGCGCATCGATATCTTTGTTGGCCCAGCCCCAGATTTCGACGCCAAAGCCCAGTGCATGAATGCGTTTCACGCGCTCGACAAAAGGCAGATCGAGAAACACCATTTCGGCACATACCGACAGCTGATAACCGGCCATTAGCGCGCTCCCAGTTTAATGGGTTGCTGCTGCTGCACCGAGTCGATACAGGCCAGCGCGATTACCAGCGCGTTGCGTGCATCTTCACCGGTAGCGCGCGGCGTTTCGCCACTGCGAATGCAGCGGGCAAACTCGGCCATCTCCGCCACATAGGCTTCGCGCAGCAGGTCTGAATCCATGCGTGAGGTTTCAATCGCGATGCCATCCTGGTGATAGCGCACACAGTTGTTAACGTTGATGTGGCCCGCCTGCAACATGCCTTTGCTACCGAACACTTCGCCGCGCACGTCGTAGCCATACACCGCCTGGAAGTTGGCTTCGGCGGTGGCGATCGCGCCGTTATCAAAGCGGATGGTAACCACCGATGTGTCGAGCAAGCCTTTGTCTTTGAAATCCGGACGCACCAGCGCATCGGCCAGCGCATAGACTTCCACCGGCTTCGCGCCAGGGTTGAAGTGCAGCAGCGTGTCGAAATCGTGGATCAGGGTTTCAAGGAAGATCGTCCACTGTGGGATGCGCGAAGGATCGTGCAGGCCCGGATCGCGCGTCAGCGATCGGCTCAGCTGCGTGGTGCCATTTTCACCCGCTTTCACCGCCGCGATCGCTGCAGCAAAGCCGGAATCAAAGCGGCGGTTAAAACCGACCTGCAACACCACGCCGGCCGCTTTCGCG
The DNA here is from genome assembly GCF_019795975.1 of Pantoea sp. DY-17. NCBI lineage: Bacteria > Pseudomonadati > Pseudomonadota > Gammaproteobacteria > Enterobacterales > Erwiniaceae > Pantoea > Pantoea sp. DY-17. Next base: position 432,208 of record NZ_JAIMIG010000003.1, read on the forward strand.
GCAGCAATCGCTCGATCCGCCTCTTCCAGCGTCACCGCCATCGGCTTCTCACAGAACACATGTTTGCCCGCCTCAGCGGCAGCGATCACCCATTCGGCGTGCGTGCGCGCTGGTGCGGCAATCGCCACCGCCTCAATTTCGGGATCCTGCAGCAGCGCATGCAGATCGCTATAGGCTTTAGCGACGCCGAGCTTATTGGTCAGCGCGTCGGCCGCGCCCGGTTGCGGATCGGCCACCGCTGCGAGGATCGCACCCGGCACGCGCCAGGCCAGGTTTTCCGCGTGGAAGCTGCCCATGCGTCCGGCGCCAATCAGGCCGACGCGTACTGGCTTAAGATGAAATGTCATGACCTAGTCCTTATTGTTTTGGATATGCTCATTCGAGCGCAGGGATGTGCAATCGGTAGTGCAAAGGCGATGCCAACTGCAATTCGCCGCTTTATGTGAGGCATGACACAGATATTGCTCACAATTTGGCAACAAAATTTACATGTCAACTTCACATGTCAATAAAATGGACATTCCATCTTGTTCAGGAGTGTCACATGCGTGCCAGTGAGCGTTTGCCGTTTAAAGATGAAAGCGATCCGATCTTCAGCTTGCCGGACAGCGCGGAGGTGGGCGAATGGGATACGTTGTTGTGGCAGGGCTGGCACAGCTTCGAACGCGGTGAACAGCCCGGCTGGATGCGGCACAGCATTTTGCAGTCGTGGCGGCGATCGCAGCAGCGCGCGATCGATCCCGCCACCTTTGCCTATGTCTCGCCACCCGCTGCGGAACTGGCGGCGATCCTTGAGCACAATGCCGAGTTGATCCTCGCGGCGCGCAGCATCATGGAAAACCTGCTGGCGTATAACCCGGATGGCCACATCAATCTGACCGATGCGCAAGGCGTGACGCTGCACTTCTGCGGCGCGGATCTGACGCCGGTCGGCAGCATCCTGCGCGAAGAAGTGCTCGGCACCAATTGCACCGCGCGCTGCCTGATTGAGCAGCGGCTGGTGTACGTGTTGAGCGGCGAAAACTGGAAGCTGGATCTGCGCAAACGCCATCGCCAATGTGCTGCCGCACCGGTGCGCGATGCCAGCGGCCAGCTGCTTGGCGTGCTCACGCTAACCGCCACGCCCGACAACTTTAATGCTCATACGCTCGGTACGGTGCAGGCGGCAGCCGAAGCGGTCGGTCAGCAGCTGATGCTACGTCGTTTGCTGGCCGAGCAGCAGTCGATCCTCGAAACCCTGAACGAAGGCGTAATCGTCTGCGATCGTCACGGTCGCATCAAAACGCTGAATCGCTATGCGCGCCAGATCTTTAGCGGCCTCGATCCCAGCGCCGGACCGATCGACGTGCTGCTGCAACCGCAAGGCGGATCGCTGCTCACCATGCCGTTCTGCAATGACCGCGAGCTGCAATTTATGCCGGATGGCGTGCATCCCCTTTCCTGCCTGATTTCGCTGATGCCCGCGCCAGACGGTGGCCGCGTGCTGTCGCTGCGCGAGAATCAACGTATCCGCGCCATTACGCGCCGCGTGATGGGCGTCGGCGCCAGCTACACCTTTGAGATGATTCGCGGGCACGCGCCGCGCGTGCTGCAAGCGATTCAGAAAGCGCGCGCCAGCAGCCGCAGCGACAGCACGGTATTATTAACCGGCGAAAGCGGCACCGGTAAAGAGCTGTTCGCACAGGCGATTCACAACGCCAGCCCGCGCCAGCAGGAAGCCTTTATCGCGCTGAACTGCGGCGCATTGCCACGTGATTTAGTGCAGAGCGAACTGTTTGGCTATGTCGACGGCGCTTTTACCGGATCGCGACGCGGCGGCTCGGCAGGCAAATTTGAGCTGGCCGATGGCGGCACCTTGTTCCTTGATGAGATTGGCGAGATGCCGCTCGAGGCGCAGACCAGCCTGCTGCGCGTGCTGCAGGAGGGCGAAGTGGTGCGAATCGGCGCGGCCCATCCCATCAAGGTCAATGTGCGCATCATCGCCGCTACCCACTGCAATCTGCTGGATGCGGTGGAAAAAGGCGCGTTCCGCCGCGACCTCTACTATCGCCTGAATGTGATTTCGCTGGAGATCCCGCCGCTGCGCGAGCGTCAGGAGGATATTCCCGGCCTGGTGAATACCTTTATTCAGGCGCTCTGCACCCGGCTGAAGCGCATCGCGCCGCAGCTTTCCGCTGAGGCGATGCGCTGTTTACAGGCGTGGCACTGGCCCGGCAACGTGCGTGAGCTGGAGAATCTGGTCGAGCGCATGGTGAATTTGTGTGAAGGGCTGGAGATTGATCGTCACGATCTGCCGGAAGAGATGGTGCAGCGTAACGCGCCTGTCGCCAGCGAATTGACCTCGCTGCAGGAGAATGAGCGCCAGCATGTGATGCAGGTGGTGCGTGAGCAAAAAGGTAACCTGCGCCAGTCCGCGCAGCTGCTGGGGATTTCACGCACCGCGCTGTATAACAAGCTGCATCAGTGGCAGGTGGATGTGGCGGGATTGCGGCGCGGTTAGGTGCGACTTGTTGCCCTCACCCCAGCCCTCTCCCACTGGGAGAGGGAGTTAGTCGGTGCACTATTCCATTCCTTCTCCCACTGGGAGAGGGAGTTAGTCGGTGCACTATTCCATTCCTTCTCCCACTGGGAGAGGGAGTTAGTCGGTGCACTATTCCATTCCTTCTCCCACTGGGAGAGGGAGCTAGTCGGTGCACTATTCAATTCCCTCTCCCTGTGGGAGAGGGTTAGGGTGAGGGAAAAAACTACAACGACGCCCCACCACAGATCACCAACTCCTGCCCGGTAATCGCATCGGCGGCAGGCGACAGCACAAACCCTGCCAGCGCCGCCACTTCCTGTGGCTTGATATAGCGCCCCATCGGCGGCAGCTTTGGGGGTGAACTGGCGCGGCCGGGCTGCAGCAGCATTGGCGTCTCCGTCGCCCCCGGCGCAATCACATTCACCGTGATGCCTTTGGGTGCCAGTTCCGCCGCCCAGCTGCGTGCCATGCCCACCATTGCCGCCTTGGTGCTCACGTACTGGCTGCGATTCGCCGCGCCGCGTGACGTGCGGCTGCCAACCAGCAAGATACGATCGCCCTGCGCCATCTGCGGCTGCAAGACATTTGCCATTATCTCCGCCACCTGCACGTGCAGGTACCACAAACGCGCGCTCTGCTCCTCATCCAGCTCACCGAGCGGCGCAGCCGCCATCATGCCTGCGGCATGCACCAGCGCATCCACCTTCGGCAGCGCCAGTAGCGCCTGCTTCAGCAGATTGGCATCCAACAGATCCACGCTGACCGAGGTGAACGCTGGATGATCGTTCTGCACCGACGTGCGGCTAAAACCGGTCACCTGCCAACCTTGTTGCAACAGATGATCGGCGATGGCGGCGCCTATGCCAGAGCTGACGCCCGTCACCAGCGCGTGTCGCTGCCTGCTCATCCTTTCACCCAGCTTTCATCGACGCGCACATATTTAATCGCCTGACGAAAATAGGTGTAAGCCACATGCAGCGCGCCATCGTCACTTTGTTTGATGCTCGGATAGGAGAACTCGCGGTTAAGCTTTTGCTGCGAATTATTGGTCATGCAGTAGCCGTCGCCCTCGTCGAGATTACGCTGCCATGGCCAGCTTTTGCCGCCATCGGCGGAAATCGCCAGCGTCATTGGCGCGCGGGGTGCGCCCCAAAACGCGGTGCGTCCGCTGTGCACCAGCGGCTCTGCCGCCACCGCCACATCGCCGTCATCCTCTTCATCTTCGATTTCATCATACAGCGATAAGCGGCGCTCGCTGGCATCTCTGGCGCTCATGGCATTAAACACCAGCGCCAGATGGCCGTTGTGCAATGTCGTGACCTGAATCGACGAGTTGTTGTTTGGCAAGTCAGTCGCCAGCGGCGTACTCCAGCTTTCGCCGCCGTCGATCGAACGACTTTGATAGATGAAATCGGCCCAGCGGCTGCGATACAGCGCCAGTAAGCTGCCATCCTGCAGCAACGTGATGTTCATATGCACGCAGCCCAGGCTGTCTGGCACCGCCACATCGCGCCAGCTTTGGCCTTTATCACTGGAGATTTTCACCGCGCTGATATCATCGTTACCCACCCATTTCACGCCGGGCTGCGTTCGGCAATAAAACACCGGCAGCAGCCAGTTACCGTTTGGCAGCACCACAATCGGCTGGCGAATAAAGGTGCCGGGCTGATCGAGCAAAGTGTCGATTGCCCCCCAGCTGCGGCCAAAATCGCGTGACTGACGATAGCGCACAATCGCGGTGTCCTGATTGCCGGATTTCTGCGCCGTCCACAGCAGCCAAAGCACCTGTTCGGGATCGAGGAACAGCAGCGGATTTTGCTCCGATCGCGTGGGATCGTCCGATAGCTTTTGCGCCTCGCTCCACTGTGTGCTGCCGCTTTTCAGCCGCGAGCACCACACAGAAATATCGGCGATCCCTTCCTGCGTGCCGCCAAACCACACACACAGCAAGTCGCCATTGGGTAGCGGCAGCAGATTCGCCGCATGGTTCTGCGGGCATACCGAAGGCAGCATCGCCGTGAGCTGTTGCGCATCCTGCGCGTGCGGATGGAGGTTACCGCTGCGTTCAACGGTAAAGGTTAAATCACTCATTTCAGGCTCCACTGTTTTGCATTGAAGATTTCGGGGCTTTTTTCTCATGGGTTTGGCTTGAAGGGATCAGGCGGTCAATCACCATGATGACCGCAGGCGTGATCAACGCCACGTACATGTTGTTGATACCTAATGGATCGCCGAGCAGATACCACACTGACGTCATGACGCACGCACCAATCAGGCCTGCATTGGCGCCGCGCGTGCTTTTAAAGAACGGCAGATAAAAGGCGATGATTGCCACCACTGAAATCGATAGCCGAATAGCGCGGGTGAAGAAGGAGAGCTTCAATACTTCCGGCACGAACAGCACGAAAATCAGCGGCAGGAAACCGATCAGCAGCGACAGCCAGCGCGTCATGCGGAACTCACGCTCCGGCGTCGGATTGCGATAGGGCACGTAGAAATCTTTTACCACCAGCGAAGCAATCGCCAGCGCTACGGTGCTGACGCTGACAAAGATCGACGCCACGAGTGAGGTGGTGACAATCCCCGCCAGCCAGGGACTCATGTCCTGCAGGAACACCGGCAGCGCATAGAGACTTTTAATATCGGGATGCAGGTATTTCGCCGCCACGCCAATCAGCGCGATAGCAATGGCAATCGGCATGCAGAAGAAGAACGCCACCCAGGTTGCACGTTTGGCGGACTCGGCACTTTTGGTCGAGGCAATCGCCTGAATTACAAACTGAGTACAGAAGATCGAGCCGATAGTACCAATCATCCAGGCGAAAATAGTGCTGCCGCCAACGTTGCCGTCCCACGTCCAGTAGAAATGCGGCATCTCTTTGATCATTGGGCTGACGCCGCCGGTCATGTGCAGGGCCACGCCGAGAATGATCAGAATACCGATATATTTCAGTCCGCTGTGCAGCAGCGTGACCCAGGCGATGCCTTTCATGCCGCCGAACATAAAATAGAACGTACTGACGATCGCGGTGATCACCGCAGCGGTAGTGAGATCGAGGTTGAGCACCGTTGAGATCGCCGCCGCACCGCTAACGTAGTTACCGACGTTAACCAGCAACAGCGCATAGATCATGATTAGCGAGATGATGTTTTTGGTGGAGTTGCCATAACGTTCAGCGATCGCCGCAGAGATGGTGATTTTGCCGGTATTGTAGATGCGCTTTACCAGCAAAAAACCAAACAGCGGGAAACCGATGGCGGCACCAATCACCGACCATGAAGCGGCAAAGCCATCTTCGAAAGCTGCCTGAGCCGTACCGATGGTGGATTTGGCGCCGATGTATTCCGACATCAGCATCACGCCCACCACAAATGCCGGCATCACATTGGAGCCAGCCATAAAGTCGCCGCTGTTTTTACTGCGCAGACGCCAGGTGAGCCAGGTGGTGAACAGGATGTACACAATGACAATCCCGACAATAATCACCATCCCTTCTGTAGAGAATTGTTTCATTTCAGCCTCATCGATAACGTAGGGTCGTGGAACGCGCTGGGCTTCACGCGTCCCGTTGATGAGGTGGCCGATGTTGTTATTCACCGTGTCTGCGCACTTCGCCACCCCACTTATGCTTATGATTCATTTCGCTCAAAGAAGAATGAATTTACGCATATTAGAGGCGTTTTATAGGCTAAACAGGGCTTAATTTGTTTGATGCTGCTCACAAAGCATCAAATATGATTACAAATAATCAAAATCAACGCATTAATTACAGCGCCTTTGAATCGGCACCCGATATCGCCGGTAAAGGCGTGAACAACCCGATTGGTCAGATTTGGAGTGGCGCGATGATGCTGGAGCACCTCGATTACGCCGAAGCGGGCGCAGCGGTGTTGGATGCCATCGAGCTTACGCTGGCGGCGGGCAACAGCCTGACGCGCGACCTCGACGGCCGCGCGTCAACCGAGGAGCTGGGCGCGGCTATCGCTGCTGCGTTGTAACATCCAGGCGTGCCCTAAAGAATCTGCACTGTTTCCGCATGCCAGCCGTGGGGCAACGGCTGCGGGCGCGTAATCACCACGTTATGCAGCTGCAGATTCTCCACGCCGCGCGCAAACACGCCCGGCAAGCCATCCGGATAGGCGGCAACACCGTACGCTAAGCCCGATGCGCTATCCAGTTTGTACGCATTGTCCAACCCCATGCCGGTCGGCGATTCGGGGTTACACGGCGGGCGCACATCGTAATGCCCTTGATCCGCACCTGCTGCTACCACTTGCCGCAGCTGCAGATTCGCCAGCATCACATCACGGATCTGTCCCGGTTGTTCCGCATGCAGGTTAATTGCTCCTTCCATCACACCGCTGACGTTGCTGAATTGCAGTTGCTCAATGCTGCCCGGCGCTATCGCCGGATCGCGTGCGCGCACTGAAATAAACAGCGCATCGGCTTTACCCCAATGGCACGGCGGCGCGTGACGGCAGGCCAGCGTGATATTGCTGAACAGCAAACGGCGGAACTGGCCGCCATCACGCGACAGCAAGCCAATCGCGCGGTTGGAATCAAAGAGGGTGCAGCCGGAGACGGTGACATCTTCCACATCATCGAAGGTTTCGGTGCCGATTTTGAACGCGCAGCTGTAGGAACGCAGCAGGCAGTTGCTGATCATGATTTGTCGCGCGGCACGTCGTAGATGCGCGGGTTTTTGGCTGGTTTTGATGCAGATGGCATCATCGGCCGCGCTCAGATAGCTGTTGCTGACAAACACCGCTTCACAGCTGTCGATATCCAACGCATCGGTGTTCGGCATGCTCATGCTGTTATTGATGGTGAGATGGTCGACATGTACATGGCGGCAACTCACCAGATGTACCGTCCACATCGGCGCCTGAATGATGGTGAAATCTTGCAGCGTCACCTGCTCGCAATCCTCAAACACCACGATGCGCGGGCGCTGCGCACGCGGCAGGCGATAACCCTGCTCGTCCTTTTCCGCAGCAAACCACGCATCGCCGTTACCGTCGATCACCCCTTTGCCACTGATGCTGATATTGCGCTGTCCGACGGCGTACAGCAGCACATGCTGCGACAGTTCAGCCTGGCTCTGCGCCAGCTGCTGCTGATAATCCTCAACGCGTGAGCTGGCGAGCAACGTGGCGCCCGCTTCGAGATGCAGATTAATGTTGGAACCCAGCGTCAGCGTGCCGAGATGATAGCGGCCAGGCGGCACTGATAAGGTGCCGCCGCCGCGCGTTGCCAGATGATTGAGTGCGCGCTGGAAGCAGTGTGTATCCAGCGTTTCGCCATCGGCGATGGGGTAGAAATCAGCCAGTGAAACGTGCATGCGGTTCTCCTGAATAGCGGCGATGCGCTATTGCAGCACGCGCCGCATGACCAAAACCTTTTGCTGGTGGACAAGATGGTTATTTCACCGCGCCTTCGGTGACGCCGCTGATAAATTTGCGCTGGAACACCAGGAACACCGCCACCAGTGGCAGGATGACAATCATCGCGCCCGCCATCAGCACCGGAATATCGATGGTGTTTTTGTTCTGGAAAAACATCATGCCGATCGGCAAGGTGCGCAGCTCATCTTTATTTACCAGAATCAGCGGGATAAGGAACTCGTTCCACGTCCAGATAAACAGCAGCAGCGCCAGCGTGGACAGCGTCGGCCAAATCGCCGGCACCAGCAGGCCCCAGAGAATTTTGCGGCGTGATGCACCATCCATCACCGCCGCTTCCACCAGCTCGCGCGGCACCTGCTGCAACGCGGTGGCAATCATCAGCGTGGTAAACGGCAGCGACAAGGCAATTTGCGGCAGAATCAGCGCCAGATAGGTGTTGGTGAGGCCCATCCAGCGCAGCTCGTGATAGAGCGGAATAATAAAGGCTTCACTCGGTAGCACCATGCCAAGGCCCAGCAGCGCGGCAACCACCGTTTTGCCGGGGATCTTCAGCCAGGCGAAACCGAATCCCGCCAGAATGCCGAGCAGGATGCTGCAGATCACCACCGGAATCACCACCAGCACCGAGTTCATGAAGTAGACGTTGAAATGTCCCTGCTGCCATGCGGTGATGTAGTTTTTAAAATTGAGCGACGAGGGCAAGGTAAACACGCCCTGAAATAGCTCCATCTGGGTTTTGAACGAGGTCATCAGCGCCATTAAAAACGGCAGGATGGTCATCAACGCGACAATCCAGATCAGCGCGCGTGAGACAGTTGGTGTGCCGCGCATCAGTGACGCTCCCGTAGACATAGATGAATTAAGCCGTTGATCATTAACACAATCAGCATACTGAACACCGCCACGGCGGAGGCATAGCCGAAGTAGTGCAGGTCAAAGCCCTGCTTATACATAAAGATGTTGGTCACCATGGTGGAAGTGCCCGGCCCGCCTTGCGTCATCACGTAAACCAGATCGAAAGCTTTCAGGCTGGCGATTACCGTCAGCAGTAGCGCGATACGCAGTTCCGGACGCAGCGACGGCAGCGTGATGCGCATAAATTTCTGCCGGCGTGATGAACCATCGAGATCGGCCGCTTCCAGCAGCGACGGATCCATGCGTTGCAAGCCCGCCATAAACAGCACCAGGCAGAAACCAAAGAAGTACCAGGTGGCGACAAAGCCGACCGCGGGCAGAGCCCAGGTAAAATCCCCCAGCCATGACTTCGCCAGCTGCGGCAAACCCACGGCGCGCAGGAACTGATCGATAGGGCCAAACGCCGGGTTATACAGCCAGCGCCACACCACGCCGAGCACCGCCATCGGCATGATGTACGGCAGGAAGAAGAGGATGCGCAGCACGCTGCGCTCTTTGTTATTGCGCGTCTCATACAGGAAGCTGCACAGCAGCAGTCCAACGCCAATCGGAAACAGCGTGTAGAACAGCATCAGCAAGGCGTTATTGCCAAGCGCCACCCAGAACACTGGATCCTGGAACATGCGCAGATAGTTGCCCATGCCGATGAAAATCGGCCACGAGGTGCCGTCCCATTCGGTGAAGCTGATCCCTAACGAGGCCAATAGCGGCATCAGCAGAAACACCGCATACACCAGCACCGCGGGCAGAAGATAGAGCGCATTGCGCCAGGCAGATTTATTCAGCATAACCTTACTCGCTTGCGGGCCTGTTCGCGGCCCGGCCACTTACGCCGGGCCGTACGTCATCAGTGCTTGAGGGTTTTCAGGTAACGTTGATAGTTGTTATCGAAGTTGATCACCATCTGGTCGGCGGTTTGACGTCCCGCCAGCAGCAGCTGCACATTCTGATTCAACTCGGCGTTCATGGTTGGCGTGGCCCAGTCGAGATAATGGCCGAGACCATCATTCTCATTCAGCGTCACCCACACCTGATACGCTTCCGCCAGCAGCGGGTTATCCGCTGGAATCTGTGCATTTTTGCTGGTGCCAGCCGGCAGGAAGCCCACTTTTAGCCAGCGGTTAGCCATCTCATCCGAGACGATGTAATCGATGAACTTCGCTGCTGCGTCCTGCTGCGTTTTGTCTTTAGCGGTGCTGGTGATGGAGAACGCCAGATCGGTGCCGCCCACCATCAATGGATGCTGCACGCCCTCACCCGCTGGCATCGCGGCGAAGTGCAGATCTTTGTTGTCTTTAAACTGGCCGAGATACCAGGTTCCGCTCACCAGGAACGCTGCCTGACCATTCTGGAACAGGGTCGCCGCATCGTCGTGCCCAATGCCCTGGAAGCCGGGGAACAGATAGCCTTTGTCATTCCAGCCTTTCATCATATTGGCGGCTTTCACCAGCTTGTCGTCTTTGAACGTGCCGCCCACGTCGTAAATCAGATCGTCGAGTTTTTTCCGGTCGCTGCTCTCAATCTGCGCTTCCCACAAGGTGCTGAGCAGCTGCTGGCCCATGTTGCCGTCGAGCAGGCCGAGCATCATCGGCGGTGTGCCGGCGGCTTTGAGTTTCTCCATCGCCTGTTCGAGTTCCGGCAAGGTTTTAGGCACCGCGACACCGGCTTTATCCAGCAGCGCTTTGTTGTAGAACAAACCCACCATCTCGCCAAGGCTCGCCACGCCGTAGAGTTTGCCGCTGCCGAAATCTTGTTTATCTGACCAGCGGTTACGTTTCAGGATTGAATCCGGGAAGCGCGTGGTCCAGCCGTAAGTTTTGGCGTAATCATCCAGCGGCCACAGCAGCTTGTCTTTCACCAGCGAGCCCATATCGCCGCCGCCCTGATTCACCTGGGCGATTTGCGGGCCGTCACCGGCGGTCAGCGCCAGCTTAAGCGGAATGCGCGTGTCTTCGAAGGAGTGCACCGAACGCTGAATCACAATGCCCGGATTCTTTTGCTGGAACGCTTTTACCGCTTCATCCACCGCTTCGGTCTGCTGCGGATAGTTGTAAATGTCCCACTCATTCAGGGTAACGGCCTGCGCGGCTGCCATGGTCGCACCGAGCAGAATCCCGGCGGAGACCAGACGCGACACCGTGCGCAGTGAGCTTTGCAAACGGGAAGGACGATTGGTTGAATCACACATCATGCTCGGTTTCTCCAACAGATGACTGGCATCCCTTCATCTCGACACCTGCGATTCCCGGCAGGTTGATTCAGCAGCGACAACGCATATAATTCATACTTACTTTATGCACAAAAGAAAGTCAAACATCGCCACTGCGGAATTTTTGCTCTGTGATACAGTGCAAAGAGTAAGAAGAAAAGCCGCCAGAACAGCAGAGGATGCTGCGATTCAGCGCGCAAACCGGACAGCGCCGCACAGTAAAGCCTGAGCATCGGTATAAATCACTCAGCCAAGAGAGACGCATTAACTCACTGATAGAGCATACGAAAATCCTATAGTTATCATCACAGCAATAGATAAGCGAAAGGCAATGTGCTTTCAACCAGCGCTCATACCGGCGTTGCGCGTGAGTTTGTCAGCCGCCCAGTCATGCTTTGTGGTTATAGTTCGCATCAGCTTTGTGCGCCAGCGCAATTATTACACCTTGAAAACTAAGTCGGCTTTCTTTACCGTAAAATCTGTTCATCTCCTGACCACAGAGGCTCCACCATGACGGCTGAAGGTGTTATTCGTCGCGCCAGCGAGGCAGATTTTCCCGCCTTGTCGCGCATCTGCTTAGAGACCGCCAATGCCGGCACCGATGCCAGCGCGCTCTACTCCGATCCCGTGCTGCCCGGCCTGCGCTTTGTCATTCCCTACGCGCGCTTTGCGCCCGAATTTGCTTATGTGCTGGAACAGCACGGCGAGGTAGTCGGCTACGCGGTCGCCGCGCCCGATACGCGCGCCTTCGAAGCAAAGTTGAATACTGATTGGTGGCCACAGCTGCAACAGCAGTATCGCGATTACGCGCCGCAGGCGCCGCTCGACAGCAAAGTGCTGGAAGCGATTCATCAGCCCGATGCGGCAGCGGATCAGCTGGTGACGCAATGGCCTGCGCATCTGCACATCAATTTGTTACCCGCCGCGCAGCAAGGTGGCTGGGGGCGCAAGCTGATTGAACAGCTGCTACACGATCTGCGTGCCGCGGGCGTGCCGGGCGTTTATCTCGGCGTCAGCCTGCAAAACGAGCAGGTGTGCGGCTTTTATCAGCGCCTTGGCTTCACGCCGATTATGCGCAGCAACGCCATTTATATGGGCCAACTTCTCTGAGTCGAGGCATCGCATGACCAGCCTGCATCTGCAAAACGTTAAAAAGTCCTACGAAAATGTAAACGTGATTCATGGCATCGATCTCACCATTAACAGCGGCGAATTCGTGGTGTTTGTCGGCCCTTCCGGCTGCGGGAAATCTACGCTGCTGCGCATGATTGCCGGGCTAGAGGAGATCACCGACGGTAAGTTGCTGATTGAAGGCGCCGATATGACCGATCAGCACGCCACCGAGCGCGGCATCGCCATGGTGTTTCAGTCCTATGCGCTCTACCCGAACATGACGGTGCGCGGCAATCTGGCCTATCCGCTGGAAGTAATGAAGCGCCCGAAAGCGGAAATTGAGCAGGCGATCAAACAGACTGCGGCGCGCCTGCATCTCACCGAATTTCTTGACCGCTTACCGCGCGCGCTGTCCGGCGGACAGCGGCAACGTGTGGCGATTGGCCGGGCGATAATCCGCCATCCGCGCATTTTTCTGTTTGATGAGCCGCTGTCGAACCTTGATGCCGAGCTGCGTTTGCAGATGCGCATTGAGATTGCTCGCCTGCACGCTTCGCTGGGCAACACCATGATCTACGTGACGCACGATCAGCTGGAGGCGATGACGCTGGCGGATCGCATCGTGGTGCTGCGTCAGGGCCGCATTGAGCAGGTCGGCGCGCCGATGGCGCTGTATCGCGATCCCGATAACCTATTTGTCGCCGGGTTTATTGGCTCGCCGAAGATGAATTTCCTCACTGCCGAAGTGGCCGCGATCGCGCCGGGCGCGGTGCAGTTACGCGTGCCGGCGCTGGGCATTAATCAGCTTACGCTGCCGATCGCCGCGTCGTGCCGCGAAGGGCAGAAAATCACGCTGGGCGTACGTCCAGAGCATTTCCAGCCAGTGAGCAGCAATGAGGATGCCCTGAGTTTTAGCGGCGAGTTGTCGTTTAGCGAGATGCTGGGACACACCAATTATCTCTATCTCGATATTGGCGAAGAGAAGCTGCTGGTGATTGAGGAACGTAACGTGGCGGAACACGCGATTGGCGAGCGGCTGAGTTATCAGCTGCGTGCCGAGCACTGTTTATTGTTTGATGAGCAGGGTTTGCGACTCAGATAAGGTAAAAGCCGCATCTTTTCGTCGCGGCGCGATAAATCGCGCCGCGACGGAATGGGCGGGGATTTATCGCGTGATTCATTATTGCGGTGCGATCTCTTCATCGGCCTGTGCGGCCAACAAATCCAGCAGCTTATTCACCGCAAACCCGGCAGCGCCCTGCGCCCACATGCGGTTGGATTCCGTAAGGAACTGCAGCGGCGTCATGTGCGGCGTCAGCTTCAAACGGTAAGTCTGGAAACTCTGCGTAACGTGGTCGAGCAAAATGCGCGAAGCCATTTGCGGCTCCATCGCCAGATACACCACGTCCGGATCGTAAGCCACCGACAGATTCGCCAGCGACATCCCCAGATGCTGCCCGGCCTCGGCCAGCGCGCTCAGCACCTCCGGCGTTGGACGCGCATCGAGATCGCGCAGCGTATGCGGCACCTCTTCTTTGGTGGTGGCCGCCACGCGCTGCAGAATCGCCTGCGACGACGCCACATCCTCCAGCAGACGCTCAGAACCATCGCCCAGCAGCGACACGCCAATCTCCCCTGCTTTGCCGTGACGACCACGATAAAGCTGGCGATCGAGCAGAATCCCCGCGCCGATGCCTTTGCCGAACGTAGCTATCACCGCCGACTGCGCATGACCGAGCTGACCAAACACCAGCGCCGCCATCGCCAGCGCGTTGGCGTCATTTTCAATAAATACCGGCAGCGAGAAGCGCTCTTCCAGCAGACGGGCAATCGGCACGTTATCCCAGCCCAGCGCGCGTGACAGCACGCAAACGCCATTGCTGGCATCGACTAAGCCCGACAGCGCCAGACCAATCGCCCCAACCTTTTTGCCCTCAACGCCACGCAAAAACTTCGCCAGCGCATCGCCGAGCTGTTTGGGCGTCATCGCGCCGGAAGGAATTTGCTGCTCGCCGATGATGTTGCCGCTGAGATCGGTCAGCACCATCAGGTTACGTTCGGCATTAAGCTGAATCCCCACCACGCTGGCGTGATCCGGATTGAGGCCGAGCAGCGTTTTGGGCCGCCCCATTGAGACGCGACGTAGCCCCAGCTCCTGCACGATGCCGCCGGTCAGCAGACGATTGGTGGCTTGCGACACCGTCGACATGCTCAGGCCGCTGCGCACTTTGAGATCGGATTGACTAATAGGCGCATTTTCGACAATCAGCCGCAGAATGCGCGCGGTTACGTTGGGAGCGCTCATGAGCCTCTTTATCTGAAGTTAAGCGGGAAGTGTCAGGCTGAACTGCATGGCCAGGCGAAGCGCACCGCTTAGGGCATCGCCCTGCGGCGGCACCAGCAGCGCGGCGATATCCGCCGGTAGCCACGCCTGAATGGGCGCGGCTAATCCGCCCATCAAAGCCAGCTTGCCGTGGCTGCGCGCCAGCAGCGGCTGCACCATCTGCACGATATCCGCGGCGGATTGCTGCACCAGCGCTGTGCCGTGCACATCGCCCTGCTGCGCGGCAGCGAACACCTCAGGCACCACGCGGCCCCAATCAGCGGGTGTCGCCTGTTTCGACCACATCAGCAGCTGTTCCGGACTGTTTTGATAGCTTGCCATGATGCGCTGCGTTAACGCCGAGGCGGGCACAATCTCTTCGTGCGCCAGCAGCGCCAGCCGCAGCGCGCGTTGGCCGAGAATCGCACCCGAACCGGCATCTGACAGGGCAAAACCCCAGCCGCCGAGCAGCGTGAAGTGCGTGCCATCCCAGGCCGCGCCCTGGCTGCCGGTGCCAATAATAAACACTGCGCCTGGCGCACCGGCGTGCGCACCGGCACAGGCGATTTCGACATCGGTAAACAGATAGCGCGCCTGACAGCGTGGCTGCCAGCTGGCGAGACGGCTTTGCACCGAGGCGACGTTCGCGCCCGCCAAACCGGCGACGATCACCGTGCGGTCGCGCGCTTCAACGGGTAAATTCGCCTGCGTAAATAGATCGTCAATGACCTGATCAATGGCCACGATGGCGGCATCAAACTGCGACCAGACGTTAGCGGGACCGCCTTTGGCTTCCGCCAGCAGGCGTCCGGCGCTGTCGGTCAGGCGTCCACGACAGTGCGTACCACCGCCATCAATACCCAGCATTAGTGATTGCACGCGCTTCCTCCTGCCAGCCCGAAACGGTATGACGCTTATAGATGTGCGAAAGATAGGGGAAAAAAACTTAAATCGCAATAATAAATAAATAGGCAATCCGTATAGTTAATTAAAATAGATATAAATCATATAAATAACATTTTTTCACCAATTGAGATCAGCCACACGGATTGACATTAGTTTTTCTGTCGTAATAAGTTAGCGGTCAGATTATCAGCAGCCTGACAGGTCGGGCGGCTTAAAGGCAACGGGCTTCAGGGGTACAACATGAAAGTGGGCATTATTGGTCTGGGCTTTCGGCTTTCCCATGTGGTGAAAGAGTTCAACAAAGCCGACACAGCGTTTTCCGTGGTGGGTTATGTCGATCCGGCTCCGGCGGGATTACCGAATCTGCACAGCTTTGGCATCGACGCGGGCACCGCGTTTGCTAGCGTGGATGCGCTGCTGCAACACGGCGGCTTTGATCTGCTGCTGGTGGGTTCGCCGAACTTTATGCACCTTGAACACATTCGTCAGGGCTTAGCGGCGGGCTACACGGTGTTCACCGAGAAGCCGGTGGTGATCAACGAAGAGCAGACCATGGCGATGGCGCAGCTGGTGCAGCAATATGGTCACGAGCGCATTCTGGTCGGCTTGGTGTTGCGCTACTCACCGCTCTATCGCGACCTGCTCACCGCGCGTGATGAAAATCGCCTCGGCGAAATCACCTCAATTGAAGCCACCGAACACATCAAGCCGTATCACGGTGCGTTCTTCCAGCGCGACTGGCGCCGTCTGGAGAAGTACGCCGGCCCGTATATTCTGGAAAAATGCTGCCACGATATCGATCTTTACCAGGGTTTGGTCGGCGAGCGTCCGGTACGTGTTGCCAGCTTTGGCGGACGCAAAAACTTCACCCCGCAGCACGCGCCTAAAGGTGCGGTAACAGCGCAGTCAGAGGTGTATCACGTTAAACCGAGCGGCTGGTCGAGTACCGATGCGGTGTTTGACGGCGATGCCGACATCGTCGATTACCAAACCGCGCTGATTGAGTATGCCGGTGGCGCGACCCTCGCCTTCCATGCCAACCTTAACGTACCGGATGAGTTCCGCCGCTTCTGCGTGATGGGCACCGATGGCATGGCCGAAGGTGACTTCGTGCGTAACTACTTCCGCGTGCACAACGCGCGCACCGGTGCGCGCGAAGTGGATACTGAGTATGACGGCAACGCCTATGACGGCCATTACGGCGCAGATGCGCTGATGGCCGAAGAGATTGTGAAACACATTACACAGGGAACGCCGCTGAAGGTTTCAGTGGTGGACGCACTGGAAGCGGGCCTCACTGCGATCAAAATCGATGAAGCGCGAAAATCGAAAACCGTGGTGGATATGACGGAGAGTTGGAAAAAATTTGACGCCAACCTGGGGAAAGCAGCAACCGCGTAAGACACGCGCAATAAATTGCGCCGCTACAAACCGTAGCGGCGCGATTCATCGCGCGATGTTGAAGTTAGGTAACGGTTTCGTTTTCCAGCTTCTGCCGCTTACGCAGATGCGGGAAAATCGTCATCCACACGCCCACCACGATCAGCGTGCCGATGCCGCCAATCGCCGCCGCGGGCACCGCGCCCATCCATGCCGCCAGTAAACCTGACTCAAACTCGCCGAGCTGATTCGAAGTATTAATGAAGATGGCGTTGACCGCATTCACGCGGCCACGCATGTCATCCGGCGTATCGAGTTGCACCAGCGCGCCGCGAATCACCATACTGACCATATCGAAGCCGCCCAACGCCGCCAGCGCGATCACCGATAGCCACAGCTGCGTGGAGAGCGCGAACACCAGCGTCGCCACGCCAAAACCGGCCACCGAGCCGAACATGATCATGCCGACGTTCTTTTCCAGCTTGTGACGACTCAGCCACACGCCAACCAGCAGCGCACCGACCGACGGCGCGCCGCGCAGGATGCCCAAGCCCCACGGCCCGGTATGCAGGATATCTTGCGCGAAGATCGGCAGCAGCGCGGTGGCGCCACCTAGCAGCACGGCAAACAGATCGAGTGAAATCACGCCGAGCACATCTTTGCGATCGCGGATAAAGCGCACGCCCGCAAACAGGTTCGGCAGATTCATCGGCAAGCGCGCCTGCGGCGGCCGCTCATAGCGCAGTCGGCTCACCAGCACGATGGAGAACAGATAGAACAGCGCCGAGACGCCATACACCACTTGCGGACCGGCGACATAAAGGAAGCCACCGAGCGTTGGGCCGATAATCACCGCCGCCTGTCCGCCCACCGAACTGGCGGCCATGGCGCGCGCCAGAATCGGCGGCGGCACCAGCGCCGGCAGCATCGAGGTAATCGCTGGCCACTCAAGCGCCTTGGCGACGGAGATCAGAAACACCAATCCCCAAATCTCGATCTTGCCCGCCCAGTTCATCAGCGTGAGCGCAACCAGCCCCAGCAGCGCCAGCCACTCAATAAATTGTCCGAGCAATACGATACGACGACGGTCAAGCTGATCGGCCAGATGCCCGGCGGGCAGCGCCAGCAGTACAGAAGGCAGAAACTGCATCAGACCGATCATGCCGAGCGCCATCGCGCTGTGGGTCAGCGCATAAATTTGCCAGCTGACCGCGACCGAAAACATCTGGAAACCAAACGATGAACAGGTGCGCGCCAGCCAAAAGGCGACAAACGACCTGTGCCGCAGCAATGAATCCTCTGCTGCGGAGACTGGAGAACCCATAGTTTTATCCCATCCTAAACAATTACATCGGTTAGCGTCGTTGCACTAACCTGGTGAAAAGCCACGTTGCGGCTTCCGCTTTATTTTTTCAGGCCACAGAGTGCGGCATCTTACTGAGCCAGGCAATGGCTAGCCGTGCTGTTTAAAAACAGAAGCTTATCCAAAAATTAGCTAAGCATGGAGCTCTTAATATTAGCAGGCTGATGGTTATGAGATGAAAATATCCAAAAGTTTCCCAATATGGCAATAGTCGATTAATTCATCCTGCGTGGCACCTAATATCTCTCTATCAGTGACAGTTAAAAAAAGGTGATCTTGATAAACAAAACGATCTATATTGACTGTGTTTAGATTTCATTATCCCGCCGTCCTTATAATAATTAAGACGCTCCAGTTAATTAATTTATTCACAGAGATAAATGGAAAACAGTTCTTATAATCCTTATGTTACTGAGCGCATCCATCGCTTCGACGGGGCGCTAGCTGGCGTGTGTTATTCAGCCCCCTTTATGCATTGTGAACAGGAAAACACAGCAATACTTAATGGACACAACATAATTTCGCTGCATAATCAGTTGCCGGATACACCCGAATTAATAATCATCCCGTTAACGGGAAATAACCTTGTGCGTTTTTTACAGGATCCGGAAATTTATTCCAGCCTGCAGGATGAGAATGTACAGCTGGCAATCAATTATGCCGATTTAGTTCAGCAAGATAGTGCTTTACGTAGGGCCGCAGAGCGTTTCTCATTTTGGCTCTATGATTTGGCACCGCCCGGCACCTGCTGGAAGAATATCGCAACGTTTCCATTTAGCGGTATTGCGCTGACCGACGAGTTTTTTCACGATAATTATCTCAAGTTCAGCTTTCCTTTTCTGCTGGAATCCTGTCGTGAAAGAGAAGTGGAAGTAATATTACGCACGCCACAGTTAACGTTGCCCGCTGAGCACTATGCGCAACTTAATTTGAGCGGCTGGCAGGAACAACGCACCAGCAGCACACTGTTTGAAGGGTAAACGTTTACACAATGTGTTGCTCTTAGGTGTTGTGGCCCGATCTAACCGGACATAACACCTTTATTCCCTCATAAAATGTCGCACTACTTCCCTTCAACGAGTGCA
Organism: Pantoea sp. DY-17; assembly: GCF_019795975.1. Taxonomy (NCBI): domain Bacteria; kingdom Pseudomonadati; phylum Pseudomonadota; class Gammaproteobacteria; order Enterobacterales; family Erwiniaceae; genus Pantoea; species Pantoea sp. DY-17. The sequence continues at coordinate 451,429 of NZ_JAIMIG010000003.1, forward strand.
AAGCACTAAAAATATCAAACCCTTTAACGTTTTTAAGATAAAATTTAACGCAAAGGGAACATCTCGCCGCACGGAAAGCGTCGCTCGAACCGTTTCGTTATTTCGTACTCTATGTCGGGAAGCAACCCAACGCGTTGTTTCCTTTTTAGTTTTTAATGGCAAAGAAAGAGGTCAATATTATGGGGAAAGCTTCCTCATCTTTTGGCGTAATCCGTTTTCTCACAGTGCTGTTTGCACTGCTGACGGGCGCGTTTATGCTGGTTGGTGGCGTTTGGTTAGCCGCCATTGGTGGTTCCTGGTACTACGTTATTGGCGGTGTGGTCATGTTGATCACCGCTATTCTGCTGTGGCGCCGTAGCGGCTCAGCATTACTGCTGTACGCATTGCTGCTGTTGGCAACGCTGGTGTGGGGCGTGTGGGAAGTCGGTTTCGACTTCTGGGCGCTGGCACCGCGTACCGATGTGCTGGTGATCTTCGGCATCTGGCTGATTCTGCCGTTTGTGTATCGCGGTCTGAATAATGCCGGCAAAGGCGCTCTGGCGCTGCTGTCAGTGGCGCTGCTTGCCAGCGTACTGGTGCTGGCGTGGGCGGTATTCCACGATCCGCAAGAGCTGAACGGTGAAATTCCAGCGACAGCAGCCAATGCTCCGCAGGCACAGCCGCTGAGCAACATCGCTGATGCTGACTGGCCGGCGTATGCGCGTGACCAGCAAGGCACCCGCTTCTCCCCGCTGAAGCAGATCAACACCGGTAACGTTAAAGAGCTGCAGGTTGCCTGGCAGTTCCAGACCGGCGATTTGAAGACGCCAAACGATCCGGGCGAAATCACCGATGAAGTCACGCCAATCAAAATCCGTGACACCCTGTATCTCTGCTCACCGCACCAGATTCTGTTTGCGCTGGATGCCAAAACCGGTAAGCAGAAGTGGAAATTTGATCCGGGCCTGAAGCCGAATCCAACCTTCCAGCACGTTACCTGCCGTGGCGTTTCTTATCACGAAGTGCCTGCTGCGGCCGATGCGGCCAATACTCAACCTGCGCTGTGCTCACGCCGCATTTACCTGCCGGTGAATGATGGCCGCATGTTCGCGCTGGATGCGGAAACCGGTGAACGTTGTGCTGCCTTTGGCAACAACGGTGAACTGGATCTGCAGCACAAGCAGCCGGTATTGACGCCAGGCCAGTATGAGCCGACGTCGCCGCCGGTCATCACCGACACCACCATCGTGGTCGCGGGTGCGGTCACCGATAACTACTCTACCCGTGAGCCGTCAGGCGCCATCCGTGGCTTCGACGTTAACACCGGTAAACTGCTGTGGGTGTTCGATCCGGGTGCCAAAGATCCAAACGCGATTCCAGCGGATGAACACAGCTTCACCATGAATTCACCGAACTCATGGGCACCGGCGGTGTACGATCCGAAACTGGATATCGTTTACCTGCCGATGGGTGTGTCAACGCCAGATATCTGGGGCGGCAACCGCACACCAGAGCAGGAACGTTATGCAAGCAGCGTACTGGCGCTGAACGCCACCACCGGTAAACTGGTGTGGTCGTATCAGACCGTGCATCACGACCTGTGGGATATGGACCTGCCGTCGCAGCCGACGCTGGCCGATATCACGACTAAAGATGGCAAAACCGTACCGGTGATTTATGCACCGGCGAAAACCGGTAACATCTTTGTCCTGGATCGTCGTACCGGTGAGCCGGTTGTCCCTGCGCCGGAAACTCCGGTTCCACAGGGCGCCGCCAAAGGTGACCACGTTGCGCCTACTCAGCCGTACTCCGAACTGACCTTCCGTCCGAAACAGAATCTGACGGACAAGGACATGTGGGGCGCGACCCTGTACGACCAGCTGGTGTGCCGCGTGATCTTCAAGCGTCTGCGCTATGAAGGTCCGTTCACCCCGCCGTCTGAGCAAGGTACGCTGGTGTTCCCAGGCAACCTCGGCATGTTCGAGTGGGGCGGTATCGCAGTTGACCCACATCGTCAGATTGCGATTGCTAACCCAATGGCGCTGCCGTTTGTGTCCAAGCTGGTTCCGCGCGGTCCGGGCAACCCGATCGAGCCACCGGCTGACGACAAAGGCGGTTCAGGTACCGAAACCGGTATCCAGCCACAGTACGGCGTACCGTACGGCGTGGAGCTGAATCCGTTCCTGTCACCGTTTGGTCTGCCATGTAAACAACCGGCGTGGGGCTATGTCTCCGCAGTTGATCTGAAGACCAACGAAACCGTGTGGAAAAAACGCATTGGTACGGTTCGCGATAGCGCGCCAGTGCCGCTGCCGTTCAAAATGGGTATGCCAATGCTGGGCGGCCCAATCACCACCGCTGGTAACGTGTTCTTCATTGGTGCTACCGCAGATAACTACCTGCGTGCGTTCGACACCAACACCGGTGAAATGCTGTGGCAGGCACGTCTGCCAGCAGGCGGCCAGGCAACGCCGATGACCTATGAAGTGGATGGCAAGCAGTACGTTGTTATCGCTGCCGGTGGTCACGGTTCGTTTGGCACCAAGCTGGGCGATTATGTGATTGCTTATGCACTGCCTGATGCGAAGTAAGTTTTCGCGTTGAGGTGTTGAAGTAATGAAAAGGCGGACTGTGAAGTCCGCCTTTTTTTATGCTCGATGTTTCGTTATTGCACACTTCGTAGCGGCGCGATTCATCGCGCATATCAATGGCGGCTCGACGCCCATCCAGGCATTGCGCAATAAATTGCGCCGCTACGGTATGTGCGGGTTTTAACTTCAACGCTTGCGCAGCACCCGGGCATTTAACAGCGCGCACAGCGCCATGATCACACAGGTCGCCAGAAACACCGGACGCATACCAAACGCGCCGCCAATAAAGCCGCCGAACAGCGGGCCTGAAACCTGGCCGACATACTGCGCCGAGGTTGAATAACCCAGCATCTTGCCCACCTGCGACTGCGGCACGCTGTGACGAATCAGCGCGGTGACGCACGGCATCAATCCACCCAGCGCCATGCCCATCAGAAAACGCAGCACCACCAATTGCCACGCTTCGCAGATAAACGCCTGCGGGATCAGCAGCAGCGCGCAGGCTATCAGCCCATACACCAGCACGCGACCATGCCCGACGCGATCGGCCAGCCGTCCCAGACGTGGCGCGGAAATAATGCTGCCGAGCGCAGCGGCGGCCATCACCAATCCGGCGGTGACGGTGATGGCGTGATCGCCGTTAACAAACTGGCCGATATACAGCGTGATGATCGGCTCAATCGACATATTGGCGAAAATCAGCAGCATGCCCGACAGCCACATCAGGCGCACCACCGGCAGATTCGGCGGTGCCTCATCGGCTGCACTGCTTTGCACGGTTTTCTTACCAGAGGAGCGCGGCACCTCTTTCAGCAAAAAGGTGGTTGCGAGGAAGGCGAGGAAAATCACCGCGCCGGTCAGCCAGAAGGTGTGACGAATGCCAATCAGCGGCGGCAATACGCCGCCCAGCAGCGGCCCCACCACGTTGCCGGCCATAATGCCGGATGACAACACGCCGAGCGCCCAGCCGGTTTGTTCTTTCGGCGTTTGCGCCGCCACCAGAATGGTCGATCCCGAGGCGTAGCCGCCGAGCAAACCCGCCAGCAAACGCAGCGCCACCAGCTGCCACGGCGCGGTGGCCATACCAATCAGCGACATGGCAATCGCCATGCCGAGGCTGGCGCGGATCAGCATCAGTTTGCGGCCATAGCGATCGGCCAGTTTGCCCCACAGCGGCGCGGTCAGGGCGGCGCTGAGGAAGGTGGCGCCGTAGGCCGCACCCGACCAGCGCGCAATCGCCGCGGGTTCCTGCACGCCGAGTTGCTGCACGTAGAGCGGCAGAAACGGCAACAGCAGCGTCATCGCCACAATGGTGCTGAACGAACCCAGCACGCAGACACACAAATTTCGCTTCCAGTGTTGCTGTTCGGGCGCTAACGCGAGTGGAGGTTGCTGCATGGCAATATCCCTGTTTTTTGCTTTTTTAGCAGGCTAACAGTGACGCTGCGTAGAAAACAGAGTAGCGCGGATAATTGCCAGGCGGCGCAGTATTGTTGCCAGATAACAACAATTAGGCTGTACCAAGGGTGTTGATTAACGCATCGCACAGCAAAGTGACCGGCGAAGAGGGTTGCGGCTGCTCTTTCAGCAACAGATAGCTGTGCAGGCGGTCCATTTGCCAATCTGATAGCACCTGCTGGATTTCGCCGCGCGCTAAGGCATCTTGCGTCATATAAGCGGGCAGATAAGCGATGCCGGTGCCCGCCAGTGCGGCATTGAGCAGCGCCATACTGTTGTTGGCGCGGAAACGGCTGTGCACATCCAGCGCCAGGCGCTGTTTATCACGGCGAAACGGCAGCGCGGCGGTGTGCGCCGGGCCATGAAACAGCAGCAAGTCGTGGCGCGTCAGGCGGTCGGGATGATCGATGGGCGCATGCGCCGCCAGATAATCTGGCGTGGCGTATAAGCCCCAATCAATGCTGGCGAGTTCACGATAATTAGCCGCGTCGGGCGCACGCGCGCGGATCACAATCGCCACGTCAGCGCTGGGTTGCGGGTCATCGCTGGTGGTGAGGTCGAGATCGACGTTGATGTGAATATGGCGGCGAATAAAGTCATTCAGCGTCGGCACCACGCACTGACAGCCGTAGGTGATCGGCGCCTGCAAGCGCACGTTGCCTGCGGGCAGTTGATGTACCTGCTGCACAAAGGCGTCGGCGCGATGCATCTCTTCCAGCATGCGCACGCAGAACGGATAGTAAGCCTGGCCGAGCTCCGTCAGCACCACTTTGCGCGTGGTGCGCTGCAGTAGCTTAATGCCGAGGCGCACTTCCAGGCGCGCCACTTCACGGCTGACGTGGGATTTGGAGACGCCTAAGGTGCGTGCGGCTTCGCTAAAGCTTTGCCGTTCCACGACGCGTGCAAATAGCATCATGGCGGAGAGATTGTCGCTGTTGTCCATGTTCTCTGGCAGTTAAGAGAGTGAGAACAGCAGCTTAAAAGCAAAAGGCGTCATTAGTCCATCAGCGTACATTTCGTAGCGGCGCGATTCATCGCGCTTATCAATGATGGCAACGAGCCCATCCAGATATTGCGCAATAAATTGCGCCGCTACGAATGATGCGCATAGGCATACATCAACTCGCCATCGCCAATGGGAACAATAAACGATCCGGCTCAACGCGACGCTGGCGGCGCAGCTGGCCTGGCGTCACCATGAAGTAGTTTTTGAAGGTGCGAGTATAAGCCTGCTGCGTATCGAAGCCGTAACTCATCGCCACCTGCAAAATCGCCTCATCGCTGTTAATCAGCGTCAGCGCAGATTCGGTTAACCGGCGCTGGCGAATGTACTCGGCCAGTGAAAAGCCGGTGTGCTGACGGAACAGACGTTGCAGATGCCAGCGGGAGTATCCCGAGCGGCGTGCGACTTCATCCAGATGCAGATCGTGCCCTAAGTTATTCTCTATCCAGTCCAGCAAACTACGGATAAATTCGCGCTGATTCATGGGATTCTCCTGCGTTGGCAATATGTCCAGTGCCGCCACAATAGCGCGTTAAATTTATCCCTTAATTAGCAGAAAATTAGCGCAGAATTAGCAAGCGGGAAAATGGGTATAATTCTGGCCTAATTATCTGTCGCTACACTGCGTTCAGTTAAGTTGGAGGGCATCATGCGTGTGCTGCTGGTAGAAGATGACGAAATGATTGGCGCGAATCTGCAGCAAGCGCTGGAAGCGGCAGGTTGGTCGGTGGATTGGGTACGCGACGGCGTGTATGCCAGCAATGCCTGGGCTGAAGGCGGCTATACCTGCGTGTTACTGGATCTGGGCTTGCCGCGTGAAGATGGCCTGCAGGTGCTGCGTCGTGCGCGCACGCGCGGCGACATGACGCCGGTGCTGGTGCTCACCGCCCGCGATACCGTGCAGCAACGTATTCAGGGATTGGACAGCGGCGCTGACGACTATTTGCTGAAACCCTTTGATCTGCAAGAAGTGCTGGCGCGTATGCGCGCCATTACCCGCCGTCGCCACGGTGCAGCAGATTCTCTGCTCGGCAGCGGCGATGTGCAGATCGACATCATGACGCGCGAGGTGCTGTACAAAGGCCAGCGCGAACAACTTACCGCACGCGAATATGCCCTGCTCTACGCCTTGCTGGAGCGGCCGGGCGCCATTCTTTCGCGCGAACAGTTAGAAAACCGCATTTACGGCTGGGGCGAAGAGGTCAGCAGCAACGCGGTGGATGTGCTGATCCACGGAATGCGTCGCAAACTGGATAACGAAGTGATCCGCAACGTACGCGGACTTGGCTGGCGGGTACCAGCAATATGAAACCTTTCACCTTTATGCGCTCGCTGCGTAACAAGCTGCTCGCCACGCTGGTGATTCTGCATCTGGCGATGATTGGCGGCGTCACCTGGTATTTCTATCACTGCTACGGCGACATGATGGGCACCATGAAAGACGACCAGCTCGCCAAGATCGCCGATGCGTGGGCCAGCAGCCAACGTATGCCGGCCCTAATGCCGATGGTGATGCATGAAGAGAAACTGAAAAGCACCTATATCGTCCAGCTGTGGGACGAAAGCAATCATCTGCGCGCCAGCTCCTGGCCGGGCCTGCATGCGCCATTGCAGCTGAAAAAAGGCTGGACCGATTTGAAAGTCGGTGACTGTGGTGATGACTGCGAATGGCGTGTCTATACGCGGCCCGGCGAGCTGGGCAGTGAAATCGGCAATATTCAGGTGCTGCATAATATTGGCTACATGAAAAGTATCATGGTCAAGCGAGCGCTCTCCGCCATCATTCCGCTGGTGCTGATGATGCCGCTCTCACTGATTGTGATATGGCTGGTGGTGCGGGCCATAACGCGCGATTTGCGTGTGGCGTCGCGCCATATCGCGGCACAGGAAACCATGCATCCTCATTCAGTCTCGCCCGATGGCCTACCGGATGAAGTGCTGCCGCTGGTGGCGGCTTACAACTCCTTGCTGGATAAACTGCGCGCGGCCTGGTCATCGCAGCGCCAGTTCCTTGAAGATGCGGCGCATGAGCTGCGCACGCCGGTCACCGCCGTCACTTTGCAGCTGGAGAATCTGCGGCAACATATTCAACCGGGTGAAGCCAGCCGCCAGTTTGACCAGCTGGAAGCGGGCGTGACGCGCACGCGCCATCTGGTGACGCAGCTGCTGAATATCTCGCGTCAGGAAGATCAATCGGTGGTCGCCACGGTGGAAAGCATCGAGCTGGACGATCTGCTGAAAGAGAGCATTGAGCAGCTAATGGTGGTGGCGGATAAACGCGGCATCGATATCGGCTTCAACGGCACCACGCACTATCGCCTGCACGCCAGCCGCTCCGATCTGCGCAGCCTGTTCGATAACCTGATTGGCAATGCGATGCTGCATACGCCGGAAGGCAGTTTGGTCGATGTGCTGCTGCATCGCGTCGGCAATCACACCGTGGTGGATATCGTCGATAACGGGCCCGGCATGGCCGAATCCTTTATTGAACGTGCCTTTGACCGCTTCACCCGTTCGCCGGATGTGCAGGCGCAAGGCAGCGGACTGGGCTTGTCGATTGTGCGCAGCGTGGCGCAGAAACATCAGATGCAGGTTGCGCTGTCGAACCGCCACGATCCGCAGGGCCAGATTGCCGGCCTGCAGGTGCGCGTGACATTGCCATAAACTTCACCGTGCCGTAGCGGCGCAATTTATTGCGCAAAGTTGCTGTGGGCACGGTGCGACATCAAAACAACGCGATAAACCGCGCCGCTACATCCTTTCCCTACATCAATAACTTTCCCTGCTGTACGCGACACGTAAACGGTTGCGGGGTTCCGTTCGCTACACGGGCCTAATGTGATATCGATCACATTTCCAGTGAATCAAACTGCAACACTTTTTGACAAACGTGACCAAAATCTATTTTCTATGCCTCTGTTACAGGCACATTACGCAAGCTTGAAAATCTGGCGATGCAGACCGGATACGACAACTCACTGCCCATCCCCTGGGATCAATTTCACCCGATCGCGGCGACGGCCCGGCGATCAAAAGCATGTGGTTAACAATAATGAAATATAAAGCGTTGATAGCAGGGGCCTTATTGGCCAGCAGCTGGACTGGTGCGGCACAAGCGGCAGACAGCGATCCGCAGTACGTTTCTGACTGGTGGCATCAGAGCGTGAACGTGGTGGGCAGCTACCACACCCGTTTTGGACCCCAGTTCAACAACGACGTGTACCTGGAATATGAAGCCTTTGCCAAAAAGGATTGGTTCGATTTCTATGGCTACCTCGATCTGACCAACTTCTTCGGCGTAGGCAACAGCAACGCTAACGGCGTGTTCGACCACGGTTCGCCGATGTTCATGGAAATTGAGCCACGTTTCTCCATCGATAAGCTGACCGGCACCGATCTCTCTTTTGGTCCGTTTAAAGAGTGGTACTTCGCCAACAACTACATCTACGACATGGGTCGCAACAGCGATAACCGTCAGAACACCTGGTACATGGGTCTTGGCACCGACATCGATACGCACAGCGATATCGGCCTGTCGCTGAACGTTTACGCTAAATACCAGTGGGAAAACTACGGTGCGGCGAACGAAAACAGCTGGGATGGTTATCGCTTTAAGGTGAAATACTTTGTGCCGATTACCGATCTGTGGGGCGGCAAGCTGAGCTATATCGGCTTCACCAACTTCGACTGGGGTTCAGATCTGCGTGATAAGTCCGATCGTTCACGCACCAGCAACTCGATTGCGTCCAGCCACATTCTGTCGCTGAACTACGATCACTGGCATGTTTCTACTGTGGCGCGTTATTTCCACAACGGCGGCCAGTGGGCTGACGGCCAGGAGCTGAACTTCGGTAACGGTCCATTTGAAGTGAAATCAACCGGTTGGGGTTACTATTTGGTGGTGGGTTACAACTTCTAAGTTGTTGGTTTCCCTCACCCCGGCCCTCTCCCGCAAGCGGGCGAGGGAGTAAATAGGCTCGATCGGTTCCCTGTCCCACTTGTGGGAGAGGAAATAATTCGCTTGATCGGTTCCCTCTCCCACCTGTGGGAGAGGGTTAGGGTGAGGGCCAGCGCGCACCCTCTACTCAAATCTGCGGCTTATACGCATTCACCATCCACGGCACGCCGAACTTATCGGTCAACATGCCAAAGCCATTAGCCCAAAACGTCGGTGCCCAGCTTTTCGTCACCTCACCGCCCGCTGACAACGCATCAAACCAACGCTTGCCCTGCGCCTCATCCGGCGTGGATAAACTCACGGCAAAACCGCCATACGCCGCCTGCGGTGCGCCGTCACTCATCATCAATTCACCCTGCCCGATACGCAGATGGGCATGCATGATCTGCTCCGGCGAGAAGCTCACGCCCGAGATGCAACCTTCATCCTCCACCGGCGTTTCATCCGGCATATCGCCATAGGTCATCTTGAACAGCAGCTCGCCGTCGGTGGCGTCGAGGTAGAAGGCAATCGCCTCTTCGCAGCGACCGCTGTAAAACACATACGGGGTAACTTGCATGGTCTGTTCTCCATAAAGGGAATGTCCACTGCAAGTGTAGTGCGCATTATTTAATCGGTTGCGAGCCGGGCCGCACTCTTACCTTTGCTGACAGTAGCGCCGGAACAGCTGCGCCATGTAGGCACTCATCGGCGTCAACGCGGTGTCTTTGCGCTGAATAAGATAGAAAGTGGCTTTCGGTAAAGGTTCGTCGAGAACGAGGGAAATCAGCTGGCCGCCGTGCGTCGGGTCTTCAATCACATCGCGCGAAATAATGCTGACGAAATCGCTCTGCGCCACCAGGCTGGTGCAGGCCATAAAGGTCTCGCAGGTGACGACAATTTTCGGCGCCATGCCGCGCTCGCCAAACAGATCGTGTAGCAGCCGATAATAGCTCCCTTGCGGTGTCGGCATGGTCCAGTCGCAGTGTTGCAGCTCAGCCAGCGTGCGCGCATGCGCCATCGGATGCCCTTTGCGCATCACCACCTGATAATCGCGTTCCATCAGCCGTTCAAAAACTAACTCCTGATCGAGATGATTTTTATCGTAGGTATTGATGGTGAAATCCAGTTCGCCCTGGCGCAGCTCGTGCACCATTGAAACCAGCTGACCTTCAACAATTCGCACCTTTACCAGCGGATACTCGCGATGAAACTGATTGATCACCTGCGGCATGACCGTGCGCGCAATACTGCCGCCCACGCCGATGTTGACGCGCCCGCCGGCTAATCCCAGCCGCTGCTGAATATCTTCCTGCGCCACCCGCAGCTCTTCCAAAACCAGACTGGCATGCTTGAAAAAGTTATCACCGATATCAGTCAGCGTAACGCCCTGCTGTCGCCGCTCGAACAGGCGCGCGCCCAGCGCCAGCTCCAGTTCCTGGATCGCTTTGGTCAGCGCAGGCTGTGAAAGCCCGGACAAGCGGCTGGCGGCGCGGATGCTGCCCTGACGCGCCACAGCAACAAAAGCGCGCAGCTGATGAAGTTTGAGGTTCGCAGACATAGTTTGGTGATAACCCTTGTTTATCAGTAGCAAGATATTCGCATCTTATGCGCGGCAAAACCAATGTGTAGATTCGGATGAATGCATAAAAAACCAACACAAAGGAAATGCCGATGAAAACCCTTTCTGACCTCGTCAACGCGCGCATCCCACAGATGCAGGCCTGGCGACGCGATCTGCACCACTTTGCCGAATCGGGCTGGCTGGAGTTCCGCACCGCCACGTTGGTGGCTGAAGAGCTGCATCGTCTTGGTTATCAACTCAAGCTGGGCCGCGAGGTGATCGATGCCGACTCGCGCATGGGATTGCCCCCTGATGAAGTGCTGGAGCAACAGGAAGCGCGCGCGCTGGCGCAAGGCGCGCTGCCGCAGTGGATTAAACACTTCTCCGGCGGATTTTGTGGCGTGGTCGCTACACTGGAAACCGGTCGTCCCGGCCCGGTGATGGGTTTCCGCGTAGATATGGATGCGCTTGATCAGAACGAAAGTCGCGCCGCCGATCATCTGCCAACGCGCGAAGGCTTTGCCTCCTGCAATCCCGGCATGATGCACGCCTGCGGTCACGACGGCCACACCACCATCGGCCTGGCGCTGGCGGGCGTGTTGATGGAGATGAAAGCGCAGCTGAGCGGCAGCATCAAAATCATTTTCCAGCCAGCGGAAGAAGGCGTACGCGGTGCGAAGGCGATGGTGGCCGCTGGCGTGGTGGATGATGTCGATCTGTTCACCGCCATTCATCTTGGTACCGGCGTGCCCGCCGGCGAAATCGTTTGTGGCAGCGACAGCTTCCTCGCCACCACCAAACTCGACGTCAGTTTCACCGGCGTCGGCGCGCACGCCGGCGGCAAACCAGAAGAAGGCCGCAACGCCCTGCTGGCAGCGGCGCAGGCCACGCTGGCGCTGCACAACCTGCCGCAGCACAGCGGCGGTGTGGCGCGCGTCAACGTCGGCGTATTGCAGGCCGGAACCGGACGCAACGTGGTGCCCGACTGCGCGCTGATGAAGGTGGAAACGCGCGGCGTCAGCAACCAGGTTAACGACGATATCTATCAGCAGGCGCTGCGCGTGATTGGCGGTGCGGCGGCGATGTACGGCGTGGAATATGACGTCAAGCTGATGGGCGGCGCGCGCAGCTGCACACCGAGCCCGCCGTGGGTGGCGTTCATCCACCAGCAGGCCGAGGCGCTGGGCATTTTCACCTCAGTGGTCGATACGAAACAGCAGGCGGCGGGCTCGGAAGATGCCACTTACATGCTGGAGCGCGTGCAGCAGCGCGGCGGCCAATCCTCCTACGTGATTTTCGGCTGCGATCTGGCGGCGGGCCATCACAACGCGAAGTTTGATTTTGACGAAGCGATCATGGCGACCGCGGTGCAAACGCTGGCGACGCTGGCCCTCAATCACGCACAGTTTGGAGGCCAGCGATGAGCCACAGCGAATTTATTGATCGCTACATCAACCAAAACCAGCCGCGTTTTGCCGCCCTCAGCGATGCCATCTGGGACGTACCGGAAACCCGTTTTGAAGAGACAAAGTCCTCCGCACTGCTGGCCGATGCGCTGGAGCAAGAAGGTTTTCGCGTGGAGCGCGGCGTCGGCAACATCGATACCGCGTTTATTGCCAGCATTGGCAGCGGCAAACCGGTGATCGCCATTCTCGGCGAGTTCGATGCGCTGGCCGGTTTAAGCCAGCGAGCGGGGTGCGCCACGCCACAGCCGCTGGTGGAAAACGGCAACGGCCACGGCTGCGGACACAATCTGCTCGGCACCGCCGGTTTGGCCGCCGCTTTCGCCATCAAAGCCTGGTGGGCGCAACACGGCCAGCGCGGCACGCTGCGCTTTTACGGCTGTCCCGGCGAAGAAGGCGGATCCGGCAAAACCTTTATGGTGCGCGAAGGCTTGTTCGACGATGTCGACGCGGCGGTGACCTGGCATCCCGAAGGTTTTAGCGGCATGTTCAACCTCAGCACGCTGGCCAATATTCAGGCCGCCTTCCGCTTCAAAGGCGTGGCGGCGCATGCGGCCAACTCCCCGCATTTAGGGCGCAGCGCGCTGGATGCGGTGACGCTGATGAACACCGGCGCCAACTTTCTGCGCGAGCACATCGTGCAGGAAGCGCGTCTGCACTACGCGGTGACCAATGCCGGCGGCGTCTCCCCCAATGTGGTGCAAGCCGATGCCGAAGTGCTGTACCTGATTCGCGCGCCGCAGCTCGATCAGGCGCAGGATATCTATCAGCGCGTCATCAACATCGCCAAAGGCGCGGCGCTGATGACCGACACGCAGATGACGGTGCGCTTCGATAAAGCCTGCTCCAATTACGTGCCGAATCGCGCGCTGGAAAGCGTGATGGAGCGCTATTTGCATCAGTTTGGTTTGCCTGACTACAGTGATGCGGAACAGGCATTTGCCGCCGAGATGCGATCCACGCTGAGCAAAGACGATCTGCGTAACGCGCGTCTCAATGCGGCGCGCACCGGCGGTGAAGCGGGCGTTGCCTGGGCAGCGGCGCTGGGCGACAAGATTTTGATGGATGAAGTGGCGCCCTATGCAGTGACGCGCGAGATCCTTTACGGCTCAACCGACGTTGGCGATGTGAGTTGGGTGACGCCCACCGCGCAATGCTTTGCGCCCTGCTTCGCCTTCGGCACGCCGCTGCACACCTGGCAGCTGGTGGCGCAGGGCCGCACGTCCATTGCGCACAAAGGCATGTGTCTGGCCGCCAAAGTGATGGCCGCCACCGCGCTGACCTTGCTGCAGGATGACGCGGCGCTGGCGCGCTGCCGCGACGAGTTCCAGCGCGTACGCCGCGAGCAGCCTTACGTCTGCCCGATTCCAGCGGATGTCACACCGTCGAAGTTAACGTCCTAGGATTTACCTCTCGCGTTTATAAACGCGGGCAAAAAAAAATATAAAAACTAAAGCCCAAAATAATTCGAGCTGCAGGAAGGCGGCAAGTGCGGGCATCCCCAGGAGCTTACTCAAGTAAGTGACTGGGGTGCACGCACGCAGCCAACGCACCTGCAGCTCGAAGTATGAAGGGCTTGCAAACACAATAAGACGACTGATGAGGACCTGCCATGGAAATAACAACGGAGAACCGCAGCCCTGGAAAGCTGTTTAGCTGGATTGAACGCGTCGGCAACAAAGTGCCGAACCCGTTTTTACTGTTTGTCTATTTGATTGTGGTGCTGATGGTGGCCACCGCCGTGCTCAGCAGCCTCGACGTGGCGGTGAAAAACCCGGCCAACGGCGAGCTGGTGCGGGTCAACAACCTGCTGAGCGTGGCAGGGATTCAATGGATCCTGCCCAACATCATCAAAAACTTCAGCGGCTTCACGCCGTTGGGATCGATTCTGGCGCTGGTGATTGGTGCTGGCCTGGCGGAAAAAGTCGGCCTGCTGCAGTCGCTGATGGTGAAGATGGCTTCGCGCGTGAGCCGTCGCTACGCCAGCTACATGGTGCTGTTTATCGCCTTCTTCAGCCATATTTCCTCCGATGCCGCGCTGGTGGTGATGCCGCCGCTCGGCGCGCTGATTTTTCTCGCGGTGGGACGTCATCCGGTGGCGGGATTAATGGCGGCGATCGCGGGCGTGGCGTCCGGTTTTACCGCCAATCTGCTGATTGTCACCACCGATGTGCTGCTGTCCGGCATCAGTAGCGAAGCCGCCAAAGCGGTGAGCGACACCGTACACGTTAGCGTGATCGACAACTGGTACTTTATGGCCAGTTCGGTGATTGTGCTGACCATCGCCGGTGCGCTGCTGACCGACAAGTTTGTCGAGCCGCGCCTGCCCGCGTGGAACGGCGGAAATAGCGATCGTCTGCCGCCGCTCACCGCGCTGGAGAATCGCGGCCTGAAAGCCGCCGGTATCGCCGCGCTGGTGTTTATCGCGCTGATGGCGCTGCTGGTGGTGCCGGAACACGCGCCGCTGCGCAATCCAAAAACCGGCGGCATTATTCCCTCGCCGTTTATTCAGGGCATTGTGCCGATCATCATCCTGTTCTTCTTTGTGGTGGCGATTGCCTATGGCGCGGTAACCAAGCAGATTCGCCGCGCGGATGATATCCCGCAGCTGCTGGTGGATCCGATGAAGAGCATGGCGGGCTTTATTGTGATGGTGTTTCCACTGTCGCAGTTCGTGGCCTTCTTCAACTGGAGCAACATGGGCAAGTTCATGGCCATTGGCCTGACCGATGTGCTGGAGAGCGCGGGTATCAGCGGTGCACCGGCGTTTATGGGCTTGATGTTCCTGTCGGCGTTTCTGTGCATGTTTATCGCCAGCGGCTCGGCGATCTGGTCGATTCTGGCGCCGGTATTTGTGCCGATGTTTATGCTGCTTGGCTTCCATCCGGCGTTTGCCCAGATGATTTTCCGCATCGCCGATTCTGCGGTGTTGCCGCTGGCACCGATGTCACCGTTCCTGCCGCTGTTCCTCGGCTTCCTGCAGCGCTATCAAAAAGATGCGCAACTGGGCACCTATTACGTGCTGATCTTCCCCTATCCGCTGGTGTTCTTCACCACCTGGATTGTGCTGCTGCTGGCGTGGTACGCGCTCGGTTTACCGATCGGTCCCGGCGTCTACCCAAGTCTGCACTAATCCTGCGCCACGGATGGCGATCACTTTTCTGTGAACTGCAACGTATGTTGCCAAAATGTCACCGTCCTGCCTCTCGGCAACTCTCAGCGAATTTATTATCCTGCTATTCCTTCGCTTGCTAACGGTTAATTATTTTTAAAACCTATCTCAGCCGTCAGCGGGTTCTGCAAACACCGAGGTATACATAATAATGACAACCATCACGTCGACAGGGATGGCGAACGATCACATGAGCGCGGATCGCCACACCTTAGCCGGGCGCATTGATGCGCTGCCCTCGTCTGCCGGCCTGTGGCGCTTTATCACGCTGCTGGCGCTGGGCGGCTTCTTTGAGCTCTACGATCTGTTTGAAACCGGCTATATCAGCTCCGGCCTGGTGGCGGCGGGCGTGTTTCATACCGGTTCTGCGGGCGTGTTCGGCATCGCCGACCAGGCCGCATTTGCCTCCGCTACTTTCCTCGGTTTGTTTGTCGGCGCGAGTTTGCTTGCGCCCTACGCCGACCGTTTTGGTCGCCGCCTGACCTTTATGTGCGCGCTGGCGTGGTACGGCGCGTTTTCGCTGCTGATGGCGTTCCAGCAGAGCGCAGAGATGATTATCCTGTTCCGCTTCCTGGTCGGCATTGGCCTCGGCGTCGAACTGGTGACCATCGATACCTATCTTTCCGAATGGGTGCCGGCGCATCTGCGCAGCCGCGCGTTCGCCTTCTCCTTCTTTATCCAATTCCTGTCGGTACCGACGGTGGCGCTGATGTCGTGGTGGCTGGTGCCGCAAACTATTCTCAGCCTCGAAGGCTGGCGCTGGGTGGTGATTGCCGGTGCGGTCTGCTCGCTGGTGATTTGGCTGATTCGAAAAAAACTGCCCGAATCGGCGCGCTGGCTGGCGCAACAAGGACGACATCAGGAAGCGCATCAGGTGCTGAGTGCGATGGAAAAGCGCTGTGGTATCGCTTCTCCCCTTCCCCCTGTTGCGGAGGAAGGCCGGGATGGCGGACAGTTCGCACCTGAGCAACCTAAGCAAGGGCGTTTCAGCGAGATTTGGGCACCGGCCTATCGCAAGCGCACGCTGATGCTGGTGGTGATGAACTTCTTTCAGGCGATCGGCTTTTTTGGCTTCGGCAACTGGCTGCCGGCGCTGCTGTCGGGCAAAGGCGCCACCGTCACGCACAGCCTGCTGTATGCGTTTTTCATTACGCTGGCCTATCCGCTCGGCTCGCTGATTTGCAGCCGCTACGCCGATAAGCTCGAGAATAAATGGCAGATCGTGTTTTCATCGCTGATGACGGTGGTGTTCGGCACGCTGTTTGCGTTTATGACCAATCCGGTGCTGATGATCATCTGCGGCTTCCTGATCACCTACAGCAACGCATGGCTAACCTTCAGCTATCACGCTTATCAGACCGAGATTTTCCCGACGCACATTCGCGCCCGCGCGGTGGGTTTCTGCTACTCGTTTAGCCGCCTGTCGACGGTGTTCAGCAGTATTTTGATTGGCCTTATTTTGCAGTATGCCGGCAGCCAGGGCGTGATCGCCTTTATCGTGCTAAGCATGCTGATTGTGATGCTGTCGGTGGGGATTTACGGGCCGAAAACCCGAGGGATGGATTTGGAGAATATTTGAAGACTAATAAAGAAATGGCGGCCAATATTGCCGCCATGATTAGACGCGGTTAAACCAGATCGATTTTCACGCCTTGTTCTACCAGTAATTCAACATCCAAGCCGTCGTGGGTATATATCTGATATTTCAAGCCTGCCACTGATACATTTCCTTTCTGCCGATGCCAATCACCTTCATCAATGCCATTGCCTAACAAATCATCAAGCTTAATGACATCATTTTTATTGCCGTGCACCACCATTTGCGTTTTGCCATCCTGAATAAAGAGATCTTTGCTACCCGCGCTAAGGATGTCACTGACATTAATACTCAGTGTATTCCCAGCAGTGCTATTAGCCATATTCACAATCGATTTTTGGCTGCTGGTAGCGAGTAAGTCAGCTGAGTAATCGGATGAAATGCCATTCATTTCGGATGTAAAACTATCGGGTTTGGCGTCAAAGGTGAAAATAGTCGCTTTAGGATCCCGTACCGTGCTGCCGGATACCTGGAAATCGTGCCTGCCGTATGCGGTGAGCTGCGGCACATTAAATGTCCATTCGCCATTGGCATTAGCCTTCGCACTGCCACTGATCCACCATGTGCCGTTGTCATGCCTGGCATGAATGTAAACGGTGCTGTTAGCCGATGTATAGCCTTTCAGGGTCGGCGTCAAATCGTCAGTCCGGCCACCGTTCTCAACACTGCCCTGGAGCAGACCATTGTTGTCATGGGCAGAAACAATGACCGGAACAACCAAACTATCAGGCGCGGCATACAGCGAGAAAATGCTGGCGCTGGGATCGCGTACTTCACGGCCAGAGACCTGGAATGCGTAGGTGCCGTAGGCAGTCAACTGCGGCATATCATATGCCCACTCTCCTTTGGCGTTGGCTTTCGTGCTGCCACTTATCCACCATGTGCCATTTTCATGCTTAGCATAAACGTAGACGGTATCGTTAGCAGGGGCACTGCCTTTCAGGGTTGGCTTCAGGTCGTCGGTACGTCCACTGTTCGCAATGGTGCCCTTGATCAGGCCAATATTGTCGTAAACGGAATCAATCACCGGAGCATCAGGAGCCGCATACAACGTGAAAGTAGCGGCTTTGGGATCGTGGGTCGCGCTGCCCGAAGCCTGAAAATCGTAGATGCCGTAATTAGGCAGTTGCGGCATATCATATGACCACTCACCTTTGGCATCCGCTTTCGCACTGCCGCTAACCCACCATTTGCCGCTTTCATGCTTGGCATGAATGTAGACAATTGCGCCCGCAGAGGCATGCCCTTTCAGAGTTGGCGTCAGGTCATCGGTTCGGCCATTATGCTCGATTGTGCCCTGCCTCAGACCGTTGTTGTCGATGAGGTAATCAATGACCGGTGGAATCTGCACGTCCGGGCCCGCATACAGCGTGAAAGTCGCGGCTTTTGGATCGCGTGTCGCGCTGCCAGAGGCCTCGAAATTATAGTTGCCGTAGGCGGACAGCTGAGGTAAATCAAATGTCCACTCCCCCTGGGCGTTGGCCTTGGCACTGCCGCTGACCACCCAGGTACCGTTTTCATGTTTAGTATGAACGTAGACAATCGCGCCAGCAGAGGCATGCCCTTTCAGGGTTGGTGTCAGATCGTCGGTACGCCCGCCGTTCTGGATGGTGCCCTGAAGATAGCCATTATTGTCGTAGGCAGAATCAATGACCGGCGTAATCTGCACGTCCGGGCCCGCATACAACGTGAAAGTCGCTGCTTTTGGATCGCGTGTCGCGCTGCTGGAGGCCTCGAAATCGTAGTTGCCATAGGCGGAAAGCTGCGGTAAATCAAATGTCCACTCTCCCTGAGCGTTGACCTTCGCACTGCCGCTGACCACCCAGGTGCCCTTTTCATGTTTAGTATGAATGTAGACAATACTGTTAGCAGTGGCATGCCCTTTCAGGGTTGGCGTCAAATCGTCGGTACGACCACCGTTCTGGATAGTGCCCTGAACGTAGCCATTATTGTCGTAGGCGGAATCAATGACTGGTTGCACATATGCATTGATCTGGAGAGAGAATTCGCCACTCTTACCGTTATAACTCGTTGAGTTAGATGCCTGGAAATCATACACGCCATTGCCGTTAGTCAGCTCAGCTACTTCAATATTCCAGAATCCGTTTGCATCGGCTACGGCACTGCCTTTAAGGGACCAGCTGCCATTTTGATGACGCGCATGAAGGTAGACAATACTGTGAG
The DNA here is from genome assembly GCF_019795975.1 of Pantoea sp. DY-17. NCBI lineage: Bacteria > Pseudomonadati > Pseudomonadota > Gammaproteobacteria > Enterobacterales > Erwiniaceae > Pantoea > Pantoea sp. DY-17. The sequence continues at coordinate 470,377 of NZ_JAIMIG010000003.1, forward strand.
CTTCAGCACTGCCACTAAAGGATGGCGTAAAATCATCGGTGTCAGCACCAGAAGCGAGTTTGCCCTGCGAATTACCGAAATTATCCCATGCATACTCAATCTTTACGGTAGTGGGGGCAACTGCAATCACGTCAAACGCTGCGGTTGGCTGGCTTAATTCACCTCGGTTGTTCTGCGAACGCAGAGTAATGCTGTTTTTGCCATAGTGCAGAACATCTGAGTTTGCTTCCCAATCCCACTTTCCATTCTCAACCGGAGCAATCCCTACGCGCTTTCCATTAACATAAATATGTACGGATTCGGCGCCAACTGGCGCATTACCACTCAGTGATGGACGAAGATCATCTGTATTTTCGCCATGTTTGATGACACCGGTTTCCTGGCCGTAATTGTCATACACCTCCAGCAATTGAGGTTTATTGATGGTGGGTTCATTGATAAATAGCGTGAAGACATCAGAATCTTCACTGACTTGACCAAAACGATCGGTAGCGGTGATGTAGATACGGTGTTCACCATCACTCAATTTAGGTTCCATTGTCCACTGGCCATTTTTCTCAGCCTGCACACTACCCAATAAGATGCCATTGCTGTATACACGAACAATACTGTCTGGCTCGGCATAACCAGAAATCGTCGGCTTAGGGTCATCAGTAAATCCCTTATTTCCAACTGGCCCCTTAACACTCCCCACATCATCCATAACACTTGTGATACCAGGCTTATCCGGTGCGCTGAGATCAACATTGATGCGTGATTGATAAACATCACCACGATTACCCGCTGCATCATAAAAACGGATGGCAACATTATGTCCACCTTCAGCCAGTTGGAGAGGCAACTGGAATTCCCAATCACCGTTTTCTGCAACTTTGGTCCGGAATGTTTTTCCATTAATAGTAAACTCAACGGTACCATTTTTTACATCAATATAATTTCCTTTCCAGTATTGATACGGCGTGTTTACCCAAATTTCCAGACCTGGCAGAGTGGGATCATAAGATTTTAACATAACAACTCCTTGTGTTAATTTGTTAACAAATCATATAAACTCATCTTGAGGTCCGGATTTTAAATAATTACATAATAATAAAATAACAGAACGGTCTTAAAAAAAAGAAGAGCAATCAATAATATAATAATAAAAAAACAATACTCAAAGTTAATCGCTTCACATTACCCCTCACTATCGCAAAATTAAAAAAAAGCATACCAATATATAAAAAAAATTTAATTATGTAAAAATCAAACAAACCACAGTTAATTTTACACAAATACTTAAAGTAAGATAATATTAAAGGAGTAAGGATATTTTGATAAGTGTACATGATTAAAAAATGGAGGCCATACTGGCCTCCTGTAATATTACTGCCCTTCCAACACCTTAATATCCGCATTACCCTGCTTCGGCTGCACGGTTTCGTCTTTACGCAATTCGGCCACATCTTTCGCCGACACGCTCGACTTCACGCCATTGCCCCAGCTGCCACGGATAAAGTTCACCACATCCGCCACCTGCTGATCGTTCAGACGCCAGCCGAACGCCGGCATGGTGATCGCCGTCGGTGCGCCTTTCACGCCAGGCAAAGTGCCGCCGACCAATACGATGTGAATCAGCGAGGTCGGATCATCTGCCATCACCACCGGATTGCCGCGCAGCGCCGGATAGAAGCGCTGATAGCCGCTGCCGTCGGTTTTGTGGCACGCCGCGCAGCTATCGACATAAGTCGATGCGCCCGGCTGGCTGTCGTCACCTTTCCACAACGCCTGAGACACCGCATCATCCTGCTTAAATACTGCCTGATTCGGATCTTTCGCGCCTAGGGATTTCAGATACTTAGCAATCGCGCTGATATCGTCATCGCTCAGGTACTGCAGGCTGTGCTGCACCACATCGGTCATGCCACCGAATACGGCGGTGTGATCGTTGCGGCCAAAGCGCAGGAACTGCCTGAGATCCTCTTCGCTCCAGCGGCCTAAGCCATCGCGGTTATCGCCACGCAGGTTGCTGGCGGTCCAGCCATCAATCGGCGCGCTGCTGCCGGCAAGATAGTTGTTGCCTTCGCCGTTGTTGAGCGCTTTTTCCTGCATGGTGATGCTACGCGGCGTATGGCAAGCGCCACAGTGGCCGAGACCTTCCACCAGATAGCGACCGCGTGCCAGTTGCGGATCTTCCTGTGCCGCCGGCTGGAACGCTTTCACATCCGGCGCAAAGATGCCGCGCCAGATGGACAACGGCCAGCGCATCGACAGCGGCCACGGAATGTCGCTCTCTTTGTTGGCCTGAGAAACCGGCTGCACGCCGTGCATGAAGTACGCATACATCGCCTTCATGTCGTCATCGCTGACCACCGCGTACGACGGATACGGCATCGCCGGATAAAGCGTGTCGCCGTTTTTCGCTACGCCGTGACGCACCGCTTTCTGGAAATCGTCGTAGCTGTAGTCACCAATGCCGGTGGTTTTATCCGGCGTGATGTTGGTGGAGTAAATGGTGCCGATCGGCGTCGCCATCGGCAGTCCACCGGCAAACGGCTGGCCGCCCTGCGCGCTGTGACACGCCACGCAGTCGCCCGCGCGCGCCAGATACTCACCGCGCTTCACCAACGCGTCCGAACCTGCTTCGTCCGCCACTGCGGCGAACGTCATGGTGCCCAGAAACAGGGCTAAAATGCTTTTGATCATCGCCGTGTTCCTTATGCCTGTACCAGCGGGCCGGGGTTCTTCAGATACTGTTCACGAATCGCTTTGGCTGACCAATAGGTCAACGCGGCGACCATGCCCGTTGGGTTGTAGCCGAGTCCCTGCGGGAACGCCGACGCACCTGGCACAAACACGTTCGGCACATCCCAGCTCTGCAGGTAACGGTTCACCGCGCTGGTGTTCGGATCTTCACCCATGATCGCGCCGCCGCTCATGTGCGTGGTTTGATACACGGTGGTGTCGAAGTGCGAGCCCGGCCCTTTCGCGCCGCCGATGATCATTTTCGGGTTCATCGCTTCGGTGATTTTGCGCATCTTACCAATCATGAACTGCGCCATCTTGATGTCGTTATCCTGCCAGTCAAAGGTCATACGCAGCAGCGGCTGGCCGTAGGCATCTTTGTAGTTCGGATCGAGATCGAGATAGTTGGCGCGATACGACTGGTGCGCGCCGTGCGCATCCATCGAGATGTGATGGTTGTAGGTATCCGCGACCGCGGATTTCCACTGGCTGCCCCAGTTTGGCGTGCCTTTCGGCGTCGGCAAACCCGAGATCGGCTTGGTACCGGCCTGGTTCACCCAGAATGGCGAACCGCCCACGAAGCCGTGCGGACCGTGATCGAAGTTGTCGGCGTTGAAATCATCCACCGCCACACCTGCGCCACCGGCACCGATAAACGGGTTGGTGGTGGTGTTTTTGTCGAACAGCGCTTTCAGCGTTGAGATGTTCTGATAGGCGAAGTTACGCCCGACCACACCTTCGTTGGAAATCGGGTTATAGGGCTTGCCAATGCCGGAGAGCAGCATCAGATGCACGTTGTGGAACTGGAACGCCGACAGGATCACCAGATCAGCAGGCTGCACCACTTCGCGGCCCTGACCATCGAGATAGGTCACGCCAGTGGCGCGTTTTTTATCGTCGGTCAGATTGACGCGCAGCACGTAGGCGTTGTTGCGCAGCTCGAACTTCGGTTCCTGACGCAGCGCGGGCAGGATGTTGACGTTCGGCGAGGCTTTGGAATACATGTAGCAGGCGTAACCGCTGCAGAAACCGCAGAAGTTGCACGGGCCCATCTGTGCGCCGTAGGTGTTGGTGTAGGGGCCTGAGGTGTTGGCCGACGGCATATCATAAGGGTGATAACCCACTGATTCCGCCGCTTGCGCGAACAGCTGCGCCGAGTAGGTGCGCTTCTGCGCCGGCAGCGGGAAGTCGCTGGAACGATCTGGCGCGTACGGGTTGCCGCCCTTCTCTTTGCCCAGCAGTTTGCCTTTGATTGACCAGGCGCTGCCCGAGGTGCCGAACACTTTCTCGGCCTGATCGAAGAAGGGTTCGAGCTCGTCATAGTTGACGCCGAAATCCTGGATCGTCATGCCTTCCGGGATGAAGTTTTTACCGTAACGCTGCTCGTAATGGCTGCGCAGGTTCAGTTCTACCGGGTCAACGCGGAAATGCACGCCTGACCAGTGCAGACCCGCGCCGCCAGTGCCGGTGCCGGGCAGAAACGCTGCCAGCTGGCGATAAGGTACGGCGGTTTGCGAGGCATCGTGACGAATCGTTACGGTGCTTTTCGACAGATCCTGGAACAGCTTTTTGCGGATGTTATAGGTCAGTTCGTCAATCGACTGCGGATAAGATCCATCCGGGTAGGTATCGCGATGCGGACCGCGCTCCAGCGCCACCACATTCAGGCCCGCTTCGGTCAGCTCTTTCGCCATGATGGCACCCGCCCAGCCGAAACCGACGACGACCGCATCCACTTTTTTCAATTCATTTGCCACGCTTACGTCCTCTCCCCGCGAATATCCACTGACGGGAACGGATAACGTTCGCCGCGTTCTACCCAATCCATAAAGTCAGCGCGTGCGCCTGGGAAGCCAATCAGCTTCCAGCCCACCATGCCCTGGTTGCCGCCGTGGATCGGATCGCTGAAATAACCCTCGCGGGTGTTTTGCAGCAGGAAAGAGAAGAAGGTTTTCGCTGGCAGCTGCGGGAACTCGGCGGTGCCGCTTTCAAACGCGGTCAGCAGCGCGTCTTGCTGTTCGCCCGTCAGCTCGGCAAACACTTTGCCATGCTGTTTTTTGCTCCAGCCATCGGCATCGGCGAGGCCGAGACGGTAGATCTGCTGCGGCACCAGCGGCAGCTGATAACCTAACTCTTTTGGCAGATCGGGATTGAACGGACCTTGCATGTACCAGTTGTTACCGGTGGCATACGGCGTGTTCATTTGACGATCGATAAATTCCGGCACGCCGGCTTCCAGTGCGCCAGGACCGCGTTCGTCGTTGGGGATCAGGCGCGCCACGGCCGCAGTGATAAAGGCAAACTCTTCGGCGGTGAACCAGGTGGGCTGGTAGCTACGCGCCTGTTGTGGTGATGCGTTTTGTTCTGCTGCCCCAGCGGCCATCGGTGCCACCAGTGCGCCCATCGCCGTACTGCCCACCGCCATTGCCGGCGCCAGGGTGATGGTTCTCAGCAGAAAATCCCTGCGAGTGTGACCATTTTTTTGTTCTGACATGACATTGCCTCAGTACCACATATAATGCGGCATGAAAGTTAAGTAGTTGCGTTGTATTGTTTTTTTATTGATAGCTTAAGGGATACAGCAGCACTGTTACCGGTAACAGTGCAAATATTGTAACACCATTGCTGTGGATAATTTAGTTGTTAGAAACAAATTCGCACTAATTACTTAACAATTGCCGCTGTCGTTTTACATCGCAGCGGCGAAACTGACATCGTCAGATACAACCCACAACAGACAGATAGAGGTCTGAAGCGGTATAAAGGCGTACACACAACAGCGGAGTGCCTATGTTTAAGTCCTTTTTTCCGCGGCCAACGCTGTTTTTCAGCTCAGCTGCGATTTGGAGTTTGCTGGCGATTTTTGCCTGGTTTGGCTTTTTCAGTGATTTCCCGGCGCGCTGGCCTGCACTACAGGCGGCGATGCACGAACCCTTGCCAACCAATGCCAGCCGTTTTATTCACATCAGCCAACTGTGGTTTTACGCCTATTACTGGATCGTTGCTGGCCTCTTTGCGCTGGCGTGGCGCGTGATTGATAACCATCCGTGGCAGCGCTGGTCGGTTTGGGGTTCAATTCTGATCATCTTTGTCACCTGGTTTGGCGTGCAGGTCGGCGTGGGCGTTAACGCCTGGTACGGCCCGTTCTACGACATGATTCAACAGGCGCTGACCAAAGCCGGTTCCGTCGCCATCCACCAGTTCTATGTGCAAGTGCTGGCGTTTCTCGGTATCGCGCTGATTGCGGTGGTGATTGGCGTGATGAACTCGTTCTTCGTCAGCCATTGGGTATTCCGCTGGCGTACCGCGATGAACAATTACTACATGCACAACTGGCAGCGTCTGCGTCTGGTTGAGGGGGCGGCACAGCGTGTACAGGAAGACACCATGCGCTTCGCTGGCACGTTGCAGGATTGGGGCATCAACTTTATTCAGGCGATTATGACGCTGGTGGCGTTCCTGCCGGTGCTGGTCACGCTGTCGCACCATGTGAAAGAGGTGCCCATTCTTGGCAGCATTCCGTATGCATTGGTGATTGCCGCGCTGCTGTGGTCGCTGTTTGGTACCGCGCTGCTGGCGCTGGTGGGGATTAAACTGCCGGGGCTGGAGTTCCGCAATCAGCGGGTGGAAGCGGCCTACCGTAAAGAGCTGGTATATGGCGAAGACGATCCTGAACGCGCCTCACCGCCGACGGTGCAGGAGCTGTTTAGCCGCGTGCGTCAGAACTATTTCCGCCTCTATTTCCACTATTTGTACTTCAACATCACCCGCATTATGTATCTGCAGGTGGATAACGTGTTCGGGCTGTTTGTGCTGTTCCCGTCGATTGTGGCGGGTACCATTACGCTCGGTCTGCTGAACCAGATCACCAATGTGTTTGATCAGGTGCGCTCGTCGTTCCAGTATTTGATCACGTCGTGGTCAACGCTGATTACGCTGATGTCGATCTATAAACGTCTGCGCAGTTTCGAGCAGATTTTGCAGGATATTCCACACGAAGAGATGATGCGCGAAGCCGCGGAGTAAGGTGGTAGTGCGGTGCGGTCTGGTGCCCTCACTCCGGCCCTCTCCCACGGGGAGAGGGAGACGCTGCCAAATGTTAAATATGTGCTCGGTCAGTCCCCTCTCCCGCTTGCGGGAGAGGGTTAGGGTGAGGGGCCAGGCGCACTCTGTTTAACCCGCCAACACCGCAAACACCTTCTCAATCGCATACGCGCCCGGATCTTTCACGCCATCCAGACTCTGCTGGTTCAGATACGCGGAACGCCCCGCTTTGGCGCTCTGCATCTGCGCAGTGGCGTCGGCGCCTTTCTGCGCCGCTTCTGCCGCCGCAGCCAGCGACTCGCCCGCCACTAACGCTTCCAGCGCCGGTTGCAGCGCATCCACCAACGTACGATGACCCGGCTGCGCGCCGCCGTAATGTTTCATGCGCTCCAGCCCGTGCATCAAGGCCTGCGGCAGCGCGCTGCCCTCTTCCAGCTGCTGGCCGGCGCTGGTGAACAGAATTGACATCAACACGCCGCTCGATCCCCCCATCACCGTCGCCAGCTGTTCACCAATCAGCGCCAGCAAGGTTGGCAGCTCATCCAGCGGCAGCTGTTTTTCCTGCAGGCCGCGCTGAATTTTCTTCGCCCCGGCGGCAAAGGTTGAGCCGGTATCGCCATCGCCCACTTTGGCATCCAGCGCGTTCAGCTCGCTTTCCAGATCGATCAGCGTCTGCGTGACGCTGGCGACGATGCGTGCCACCTCCGCATTCTCAGAGGCATCAAAATCCAGCACGCTGCCGATTTTCTCTGCACGTTGCAGGCTGATCGGCGCAAAGTCATACACCGGCACCCAACCCAGCACCTGAACCGGCGCGTTTAACGCTTCAAGGAACGGCTCCTCCAGCGCCAGCAGCGTCAGCGAAAAACCTTTCATATCCAGCGCGCTGACCAGCGTTGCCGGCCCCAGCAGATGCGTGATGCGTGCCGCCAGCGGCGACTGCAACACTTCACGCGTTAACAGCGCCAGCTCCAGCTGCGAGAAGCCACCGAGATTGTTGATCAGCAACAGCGCTTGCTTGCCGTCCGGCAGCGCCTGCGCCAGTTTATCGGTCATGATGCTGGTGATTTGGCGGCTGTCTTGCCCATCCAGCGTGATTACACCCGGCTCGCCGTGAATGCCCATGCCGAGCTCGCTGTGCCCGGGCTCGACGCGCTCATCGCGTTTTTCGCCCGGCACATGACAAGTGGCGAAAGCCAAACCGATGGACGATGTGGCATCAATCGCACGCTGTGCCAGCGCTTTGACCTCATCCAGCGATTGTCCCTGCTCCGCCGCAAAGCCAGCGATTTTGTGCACCAGCACAGTCCCGGCGATACCGCGCGGCTGCGGGTTTTCCGGCAGCGCGATATCATCCTGCACCATCACCAGCTCAACTTTGTAGCCGAGGTTTTTGGCTTTCTCTGCCGCCAGACCGAAGTTAAGACGGTCGCCGGTATAGTTCTTCACAATCAGCAGGCAACCGGCATCGCCGGTGACGTTAACAATGGCGTTCAACACCGCATCGACGCTCGGCGAGGCGAAGATATCGCCGCACACCGCCGCCGTCAGCATGCCTTTGCCGACAAATCCGGCATGCGCCGGTTCATGGCCAGAACCGCCGCCCGAGATCAGCGCCACTTTGCTTTTATCCCAGTCCGAACGCACCACCACGCGAATCTCATCACCGAGATCGAGGCGACTGAGGTTGTGCCACGGCGTACTCAGCAAAACCCCTTCGATGGCTTCGTTAACCAGATCGTTTTTCTCATGCATAAAAAACTGGCTCATTGCATCCTCTCCATTGGTGTTGTCGTCCTACAAGGTAGCGTATGTGCGTAAAGAATAGGCGCAGCGAAGTGCGGAAATGCAAAGGGCGGCACAAGCCGCCCTTTAATTCAGACTATTACCGCTTATAAAGCGATACGCAGCACGCTATCTGGATTCTTTGGTGGTTCTTTGCGTGAACCCGGCTGCTTGATGCTGACAAACAGGGTTTTGCCATCGGCGGAAACCGCCAGGCTGTTTGGCAGACCCGGCGCTTTCACCGTGCGTTTTACCTGGTAACTGCTGGCGTCGATGATGCTGATTTCGCCCGCTTTACGGTGCGTGACGTACAGCTCATCACGATCGGCATTAAACAATACCGCCAGCGATTCCGGCACATCGATCTTGTGGATCACCTGCTGGGTGCGGGTATCCAGCACCAGCACCTGCGGTTGTTTTGAGTCGCTGAGGAAGGCGCGATGGCCTTTGGTATCCAGCGAGATATTGAGGAAGAAGTGATCGTTGTCGCCATCGATTTTCTGACGCTTTTCAATCGCGTTCAGGCGCGTATTGATGGTCACCAGTTCGCCATCGGAGTTAGTGACGTACAGTTTTTGCGCCGCAGAATCGAGCGCTAAACCGGTGCCCATTTTACCGGTGTTCGGCACGGTGCTGATCAGTTGCAGGGTTTTGCCATCCACCACCCACACCACGCTCTGCTCACCGAGGCCAGTGATGTAAACGCGATCGGTCGCCGGATCAACCGCCAACTGGCGCGGCTGCAGCGGACGCACGGTTTCACTGCGCTGACGACCATCCAGCACCAGCGTGTTGATCACCTTGCCGCTGGTGGCATCCACTGCAGTCAGTGCAGCATCGCGGGTGTTACCCAAATAGAGAATGTTGGTTTTCTGGTTGATCGCCGCGCCAAAGGTCGGCAGATCGGTGTTGATGGTTTGCTTTACCGCCAGATCCTGCGGATCGAGACGATAAACGGTGCCGCCTTTTTTGTCGGTGGTGCTCTGCGCGGTCGCCAGGAACAGCGCATTATCGCTGTTGCTGAACGCCAACTCGTAAGCGCCTTTTGAGATCGCCTGGTTCAACGGCTGAGACTCCGCCGCCATCACCGCAGAGGTTGAGAACAGCGCTGTTGCCAGCAGCAGTGGACGCAGCGCCCACGATTTTTTATTCGCCTTCATAACTTCTCCATAGCAAAAACACCGCCTGATGGCAGTGAAGTGAAAGCCCGACATTACAACCAATGTTAAAAAGACAGCCCGAGGCGAGCCGACGAAGGGTGCTACTTTTTGAGAATAGTAATCATTTCGAAGGGAAAGTGACAGGATTTTATCGGCTTACCAACGCCGCCAGGGCGCCCGAAGGCACCCTGTCAGCACAGAACGTTAATGCAACTTATTTGGTTAGTTCAGCAGTCATGTGCACGCCGTTGTTGAAGTTGGCTTCGGTCACTTTATAGGAAGCACCAGCTTCATGCGCCTGAGCAGCGATTTGCGCTTCTGCTCCATCCAGCGTTGAAGCAGTTGCAGTGATGCTTTGCGCAAAAGTAGCGAATGGCAGAACGGTCAGAGCAACAACAGCAGCAAAAGTTTTGATGGTTTTCATGGTCAATTCCTTAATGTACGTTTGATTGAGTAAGGCGTCATCGCCTTGTTGAGAGATATAATAGGCGCAGAATTGATCAGTAAAAAGCGGAGAGATTTGCCGTTGTCATTCGAATATTTTGAACATAAAAAGCACGTTTGGGTTAACCTTTGTGCAAAGGGTTAAAAATCTGACATTTAATTAAAAGGCAGGATATATGGCTGTGATAGCCCGAACGCATAACGCTGTCGCGGCGCGATTTATCGCGCCGCGACGGATGGCATAGGTGTTAACCGTGATGACGAACGCGGGTGAAGATGGTGATGGCCGCCAGCAGCATCAGCACGCCGCTGGCGAGGAACACGCCGCCGGCGCCTTGCAGATCAAACATCCAGCCGCCGGCTGCGGCACCGGCGGTGATCGCCAGCTGAATGGTGGCGACCAGCAAACCGCCGCCTGATTCCGCATCGTCTGGCACCGCGCGGGAGATCCACGTTGACCACCCGGTTGGCATCGAACCAAACGCCAGGCCCCACAGCGCCACGCCCGCCGCGACCAGCCACGACACCTCGCCGAAGCTCACCAGCAGCAGCGCGGTCACGCTCATCACCAGCGCCATCGCGGTTAACGTCAGCGATACGCTGCGCATCACCAGATATCCTGCCAGCGAAGTACCGAAGAAGTTCGCCACGCCAAACGCCAGCAGCACCAGCGACAGCTGATTGACGTTCAGCTGCGCGCTGCCTTCGAGGAACGGACGCAGATAAGTAAAGAAGGCGAAGTGGCCAGTAAACATCATGATCACCGCCAGCATGCCCCAGCGCATCACGCTTTTACGCAGCAGATCCAGCACACCGCCGCTGCGCGCTTTATTAATCGGCGGCATCGCGGGCAAGGTGAAGAACTGCCACAGCAGCGCCAGCACGCCTAATGCGGCGGTCAGAATGAAGATGTTACGCCAGCCAATAATGCCGCCCAGATAGCTGCCGAGCGGCGCAGCAATAATGGTCGCCAGCGAAATACCGCTAAACACGATGGATAGCGCGCGTGGCACCTGATCGCTCGGCACCAGACGCATGGTAATCGCGGTCGAGAGCGTCCAGAAGCCGCCAATTGCCACGCCCAGCAGCACGCGGGCCAGCAGAATCATTGGCAGATTCTCGGCAAAAGCCACCAGCAGCGCGGAGGCAATCAGCAGCAGCGTAAAGGCCAGCATCACCACGCGACGATCGAGCTGGCGCGTCACGTTGCCAATCACCAGGCTGGTGAGCAGTGCCACCAGCGCAGTCACGGTCACGGTTTGTCCCGCCTGCCCTTCGCTGATGCGCAGCGTGTCGGCAATCGGCGTCAGCAAGCTTACCGGCAGAAATTCTGCGGTAATCAGGCCGAATACGCCAAAGGCCATGGCAAACACCGCGCCCCACGCCGGTTTATCCACGTCTAACGGTGTTTCGACTATTTCAGTATCCAGGCTCATCTGTGATCCCCATCACAAAATATTTAGCGTTAAGCATAGTGACTGTTCACCAGACGATCTATGATGCAGAAACTTTGTTTTTTGATTATTCGTCTGGGATTGGTATGAGTCGCTATGAAGATCTGACCAGTGAATTGCTGATGGGCATGCGCCTGTACGGCGTCAAATACCAGCGTATCGCGCTGCACGCGCCTTTTGGCCTGCAATATGACGACGCGCCTGGTCGCGCGCAGCTGCATTTTGTTGGGCGCGGATCGTTACTGATTCGCTCGGCGTCAGGCGTGATCTATCCGCTGCAGGCCGGCGATGCGTTGCTGATCCCGCACGGCAAACCGCACGCGCTGATCTCCAGCGAAGAGGCCGCTTGCGAACCCATTTCGACGTTTAATAGCCGCCCGATTTGCGCCAGCGTCTGCGCCATCGACGACAGCACCGAACTCTGCCCGGATAACAGCGATGTAATTCTGTTCAGCGCCTGCATGGCGTTTGAACTGGGCGGCATGCAGCCGCTGGTGCACACCATGCCCGACGTGATGCTGGTGAGTACGCTGCTGGCGCAGTATCCGGAAATTCAGCCGATTCTCGATGCGATGGAGCGCGAAACGCGGCAGCGCAAAGCCGGTTTCGCCGGGATTTTGTCGCGGCTGGCGGATGTGGTGGCGGCGCAAATTGTGCGGGGCTGGGTGGAGAACGGCTGCGGCAAAGGCAGCGGCCTGGTGCAGGCGCTGCGCGATCCGCGTCTCAGCCTGGCGATGGCGGCGATGCATCGCGCACCCGGCGAAAACTGGACGGTGGAGCGGCTGGCGCGCGAATCCGGCAGTTCACGCTCGGTGTTTGCCGCGCGTTTCCAGACGGCAACCGGCATGACGCCGCTGCGCTATCTTACCGAGCTGCGCATGCGGCTGGCGGTGGAACGTATCGTGAACGAGGGCGAAGCGGTGGAAAGCGTCGCCTTCCACCTCGGTTACGGTTCGCTGGCGGCGTTTAGCCGCGCCTTCAAACGCATTGTTGGCACGCCACCCGGCGCACTGCGCGCCGAACGCGACATGCGTTAACGGAACACGCTGATCGCTTCCACCAGACGATTGGCCTGATGCTTCATGCGACCGGACGCTTCGGCGCTTTCCGCCACGCGCGCGGCGTTTTGATGGGTGATATCGTCGAGATCTTCCACCGCTGTGCTGACCTGCGTTAGGGCGATGGCCTGCTCGGCGGTCGCGCCGCTGATTTGCGCGATCAGCGCAGTGACATTCTGCACCTGATCGACAATCTCCTGCATGGTGTGCCCAGCCGCATCGGCGTGATCGCTGCCCGATTGCACGCGGCTGGCGCTGGTTTCCACCAGATGTTTGATTTCGCTGGCGGCCTTGGCGCTGCGTTGCGCGAGATTGCGCACTTCACCGGCCACCACCGCAAAGCCTTTGCCCTGCTCACCGGCGCGCGCGGCTTCCACTGCGGCGTTAAGCGCCAGAATATTGGTCTGAAAAGCGATACCGTCAATCACGCTGGTGATGTTGGCGATGCGCTTCGAGCTGTCGGCGATCTCCGCCATCATGCCCACCATCTCCTGCATCACTTCGCCGCCTTTGATCGCCGCATGACTGGTGTTTTCCGACAGCCCATTGACCTCTTTGGCGGTATCGGTGTTGCTCTTCACCGTGGCGGTCATTTCGTTCATGGTGGCGGCGGTTTGCTGCACGTTAGCCGCTGCTTGTTCGGTGCGGCGGCTCAATTCGTCGTTGCTGCGCGCGATGGCATCGCTGGCGCTCAGCACGTTGATCGCCTGGCCGCTGACATCATCCACCAGCCAGCGGAACATCAGACCAAGCTGGCCGATGGCGCGCAGCGTCACGCCAATCTCATCGACGCGGTCGATCTGCTCCACTTTATGGCTGGCGCCGGTCGCCACGCTCAATGCCTGACGGCACATGCGCTCCATCGGACGTGAAATTTGCTGCTCCAGCCACAGACTCGCCAGCAGTAAAAGGCCCGCCATGCCGCCGGCAAAGCAGCCAACGGCAAGAGGTGCAAGGCCCAGCAGCCAGACGCCAATCACCGAGAGCGGCAGCAGCGTTAATAAGGTTGAGCGGATGCGCCAGCGCAGCGGCAGAGTTTTCAGGATCGAGCCCAGGCGACGCCAGCCGGTGCCGACCATCAAGCCTTTATGGAAGCGGCGTCCTTTGACGCGCCCTTCGCGGAAGTCGCGGTACAGCGCTTCGGTCTGGCGAACCTCCTCCACCGACGGCTTGGTGCGCACCGACATAAAACCCTGCACCTTGCCTTCACGCACCACCGGAATGGCGTTGGCGCGCACCCAATAGTGATCGCCATTTTTACGCCGGTTTTTCACTAGCGCCGTCCACGGCTCGCCCTGTTTGAGGGTCGCCCACATATCGGCAAAGGCTTCCGGCGGCATATCCGGGTGGCGCACCATGTTGTGTGGCTGGCCATTCACCTCTTCCGGACTGAAGCCACTGACTTCAATAAAGGCATCGTTGGCATAGGTGATGTAGCTGTTGAGATCGGTAGTCGACATCAATGTGGCGTCATCGTCAAAAGCGAATTCACGCTGAGTGACGGGCTGGTTGTTACGCATGTGTGTGTCCTTGCAATACGCAGGCGAAAAGAAGCAATCGATAATACTTTTTTATCTTTTCGGCATCGTACGGCTTGAGCTTTAGCACCAGTTTCAAATTCAGGCCAATAAAAAAGCCGCTTTGCAGCGGCTTTCACACTTTTTCACTTAGCTCATCGATTAACCGGGTTTTACAATAAACCAAATCAATCTTTTATTAAAAACCCAGTTAGCAGACCTGCAGCGCAAAAGGCGCAGGGAAATGGGATTTCCCAAAGCCATTTGTGTTGCAGGAAGGCGGCAAGCTCGCTCATTCCCGGGAGCAGAGTGAACTCTGTGACCGGGGTGAGCGAGCGCAGCCAACGCACCTGCAACGCAAAGGGCGCAGGGAAATCAGAATTGCCAGCGAACCCCCACGTTATACCGCCACCCTTTAGCACCATTGCCAGCGATCTCTTTGCGATAATCCGCTTCCGCATACAATGAAACATCCTTCTGCAAGGTTGCAGTGCCGCCTGCGCCCAGTTCCCACATTTGACCAAATTTTCCGCTGCTGAAGGTTGCGCCAAATGCCGGATTATCCACCGATGACACCGAGGTATCTGCGCTGCCGCCCCAACCTTTGTAGTAGTTCGCGCGCAGATAAGGGGTGTATTGACGATTGCTGTCGTCGGTCCAGGTACGGTCGAGGCGCGCGCCGAGACGACCAATAGTTTGGTTATAGTCGCCGTAACGCACGTTGTTGCCGTCTTTATCGGTGAAATCATTCATATTCAGCTTCATGTACATCAGCTGCGCCTGCGGCTCAAGCTTGTAGCCATCGCCCAACGCAAACGGATAGCCGCTCTCCAGCGATGCCGTCCAGCCGTGGCCTTTCAGCTTCGCTACTTCTTGCGTGCGGGCGATATCGGTTTCGCCGCGATGCCAGTCAAATGACAACACACCGTCCAGATAGAATCCGCTCTGACGCTGCCAGGTGCCGTAAAACGCCAGGCTGTCGCTGTCGAAAGTGGTGCTGCTGTAACCGTCGGCCGCATGCGGACGAATGCGCGTATTACCGCGCGTATAGGCTAAACCGCCGCGCAGGCTATCCTGCTCGCCATCGAGTCGCAGCAGATTGCCGCCTACCTGCACCGCACTGTAATCGAGGTCAAAGTCGTAACCGAAGTCGCGGAAACTCTTATCGCTCTTGTACTTCAGGTTCGAGCCGATATAGCGCAGGAACATCTCGCCGCCGTTGCCTTGCGGACGTGTCTGCTCGTGGCGCAGTTCGCCGAGGCGTTTATGCAGATCGTCGATAATCGCCGAGGTGTAATAGGCCAGGCCAACCGGTGCCGACACATAAGATGGCACCTGCGGCACCACCGCCGGACGCGAATCGTAGCTTTGCGGCGTGCCAAAGGCATCGGTGACGAAGGTCGGCTGACAGTTAACGCTATCCTCACACACGTAGTAGTTCGCCAGACGGTAATCCCAATAGTTATTGCCGCTGCCGCTGACTAAACGCTGGCTGGGATCGCTGCTGCCCGGTGCAAAGGTGTAGAGCCGATATTGCCACGGCCCGGCACCGAGATAGCCATCCTTCAACGCGAAGCTGTTGGCGCTGGCATTACCGCCGACCTGCGCCAGCGAGATCCCTTCGTTGCCCTCTACGCCTCCATTTTGATTGAGATCGGTGAGTGCGCCGGTGCTGGCATCCGCCAGTTTCACATTCACCAGCGTGGTACCGCTGGCATTGCCGGTGACGTTAATGTGGTCGGTGAACTGATTGCTTAGCGCACCACCCTGGTTGAGGTTAGTGACCAGATTGAGCTGGCCGCCGCTCGACGCCAGCGATCCAGCGATATCCAGCGTGTTGCCCGGTGAACCCGCGCCGTTGGTGAGATCCAGCGTACCGGCGTTGTTCACCACCAGCGAATCGGCGGTGCCGCCGGATAGCGTCGGATGCACGTTATCGCCGGCATACAGCGTGGAATCCGCATCGACATTGATGGTGCTGTGCGCCAGCTGCAGATTATCGGTTAGTGTCCATTGGGTATTGGCGAAGTTGATGGTGCTCCAGCCGCTGCCAAGATTAACGCCTTTGCTGAGATCGTCGGCGCTGAAGCTGCCGCCGCGCGCGTCGATCTGATTGAAGGTCAAGGTGTTGCCGGTGCCATTACCGCTGGTGAGATGATAGGTGGTGCCGAGATCGACCTTGCTCACTTCAGCCGTGTTGTTGTTGTCGTTGCCCATGGTCAGGCTGCCGTTGAGCGTTCCGCCCGTCCAGCGGAACCGATCCGATCCGCCGCCCGGATTGATATCGCCCTGCACCGCGCCTTCGGTCAGCAGAATTTCGTCATCGGCGTTGCTGCCCGCTACCGCCACGGTTTGTGGGTTGGCGGTGATGATGTTGCCAAGGTTCTCGAAGATGGTTTTACCGCCGCGCAGATCCACCACCGGCGCCGTCAGGCTGTTGGAGGTGAAGTTGCCGGTATTGACGATGGTGCCCGCCGTGCTGGAGACCAGCGCCGATCCGCCCGCCGCATTACCGATATTCACATTGGCGGCGGTGGTGACATTGCCGGTGGTATTGGCGCGAATACCGGTGCCGCCTGCGCCGGTAACATTAAATTGATAGCCCGACCCCAACGTCAGATCGCCGCGGGTGGTGGAGCCATCGGCATTGGCGATATTCAGGCCGCTGCCGCTGCCAGAGACGTTGGTGGTCACCGTCGAAGCCGGATCAAATGGCACAGCGGTGCGAATCCCGTTGCCGTCGCCGACGTTAATGGTGAGATTGCTCAGACCAACGTTGCTCAGTTCGGCGCGGTTTTCGATGCCGTTGCCGCTGCCCAGCACGTTCACCGTGGCGTCGCTGGCGCTGAGTGCGGACGCACCGCTATCCAGCAAAATGCCGTGCGCGTTGCCGCGCGTGGTGATCACCGTGTCGCTGCCGGTAAGCGCCAGCTGCGCGCCGTCGCTGATGCGCACGCCCGCGATACCGTTATCGACATTGATGGTGCCGCCTTTCGCCAGCGTGCTGCCGCTGCCGGAGACATCCAGCCCGGTGCCGTTGGCTACGTTGACCACGCCGTTGTTGGTCAGCGTGCTGCCGGCGCGCGAACGGATCCCAATATTGTTGCTGCCGGTGAGGTTCACATTGCCGTTGTTGACCAGCTCTGCGCCGTTAGTGACATCAAAACCCATCGCGCCATTGCCCGCGCCGCTCACATTGCCGTTGCTGGTAACGCGGGTGGCCGCCGCGCTGCCATCCAGCGCGTTACTCAAATCGGTACGCAGATTATTAATCAGCACGCCGACCGCGTTGCTGCCGCTGAGGTTGATGCTGCTGCCGCTATCGAGCGTGGCGTTCGCACCGCCTTCGGCACGGATCGCCGTGCTGCCCTGGCCGCTGGCGATGAAGTTGGCGTTGCTGCTATTCAGGCTGCTGCCGCTGCCGGAGATAATCGCGCCGGTGCTGTTGCTGGCGCTGGCGGTGAGGGTGGTCGGCGTGGTGAAACTCAGCGCCGCGCCGTCATCAATGCGATAGCCGGTTGAGCCGCTGCTGTTAATATTTAAAGCGTTGGTGGCGGAGCTAATGCGCGATCCGCTGCCCGCCGCGTGATAAGCAATTTGGTCACTGTTGTTGAATACCGGCGCTGAACCGGCGGCGATATTCACCAGCGCGCCGTTGAGCGCTTCCGCCCCAATCGCGCCGGTGCCGTTAAGATTCAGCGTGCCACCGTTCAGGTTGGCTACCGCGCGATTGCCGCTGGCGCTGACGCCTCGGCTGCGGTTGGTGGTGCTGCCGCCATTAACATTGATGGTGCCGGTGTTATTGGCGGTGGTGGCAAAGGTGCTGCTGCCGCTGTTCACCGCGATGCCGGTGCCGCCATCGTTGATGTTGATATTGCCGCTGTTGGTGCCGGTCGCACCGCTCTCGACGCGAATGCCGGTGGCGTTGGCGCCGCTGAAGGTGATATCGCCGCTGTTGGTCAACTGCGCGCGATTGCGGGCCAGATAACCGGTCAATCCACTCTGTGACGCATTCAATAACGCCGCAGAGTTCAGGCGGGTGCTGGTCACCGGCGAGCCGCTGTTTCTGCCAAAGATATCGTGTTTTTGTCCGTCAACGATCGCGCCAATTGCGTTGCTACCGGTGAGATTCATGGTGGTTGCGGCATCAATAACACCTGTTGCGCCCCCTTCCACCGTAATGCCATTGGCACCGCTGCCGCTGACGTTGATCACCGCCGCATCGCTGCTCACTTCGGTGCCTGCGCCGCTGCCGAGCACGGCGGTAGAACCGGCACCCGACGCGGTGAGCGACAAGGCGTTACCGTTGAAGTCTGCGCCCTGCTCAACACGAAACAGCGTGGAGTTCTGCGTGGTCACATCAAACGGATTGTTGCCCAGCACGTTAATCAGCGCATTGGGGCCGTAGGCAAAGAAGGCGATCTGATTGGTACCGTTAGAAAAGGTCGGCACGGCAGCCGGATCCACGGTCACCGTGGAATTGCCGCGCGCATGTACGCCGATCGCGCCATTGCCGCTGAGATTGATCGGGCCATCGATGGTGGCCTGCGCCGTGCCGGTTGCACCTTGCCCTTCCACCCACACGCCATAGTTGCGCGTGCCGCTGGCCGGATCGGCGCCGCCTGCCACGTTGATGGTGCCAGTTGAGGTGGCGCTGGCGGTGTTGCCATTGGTCGCCAGCACTTTCAGGCCGGTGCCGTTCACGCCATTCAGGTTAATAGTACCCGCGTTATTGATGTTGCCGGCACTGTTGGTCACCAGCATGCCGACGTTTTCACGCGGAATGGTGGCAGCCGCACCGTTCACATTGATGGTGCCGGTGTTGATCATGGTGGCGTTATTCGCGCCGGTCGCCGACATCCCCGCCGCATTTTGCGTTCTCGTGCCGAGGGTAATGCTGCCGTTGTTAACCGCGTTGCCGTTGGCGACCAGGGCGATACCGCTGGTCAACCCGCTTTGGTTCATCGCGATATCCGCCGTCGCTTCACCCAGGCTGTTCTGCGGTCCGCGACCAATGTAGATATTGCCGCTGGCGTTATTGGTGAAGCTGGAAGTGGCGTCGGTCAGTAACACGCCAGACGCGGTGCCGCGCGCGCTCGAACCGTTGACGCCAACGTTGATATTGCCGCTGTTATTGGCGGTGGATGACACGCCAAGATTGATGCCCGCCACGCCATACTGTGAATTGCTGCCGGTGGTGGCGAGGTTGAGGATGCCGTTGTTGTTAAAGGTGCTACCGGTTTGCACGGCTACGCCGTTGGCACCGTAGCCGGTCGAACCAATGCCGGTACCATCCTGACGATTGAGGAAGCCGCCGTTAATTACCCCATTATTGGTTCCACTGCTGTTATCGGTTAACACCAGCGCCGTGCCGTTATTGGTGATGCTGCCGCGACTCGCCAGTTTGCCATCAATCACCGCTTGCGCGCCGTTGGAGGCTTTGATCGCACCGCCCGTCGCGCCCACCACTTCCAGCGTTTTACCCGCCGCCAGATTGACTCTCGCGTCCGCGCCATTGGCATTGATCACAATGCGATTGCCGATCGCCTGCGTCACCTCGTCTGGCGGCGTGGCGCTAACGTTGTAGACGATGTTGGCATTGGTGAAGGTGACGGCTTTGTTGAATTCAGGCAGATAACGGGTTTTATCAAGATTGCCCGCCTGCAGCTGACCGATCAGCCAGTTGTTGTAGCTTTGCAGCTGGCTGGCGTTGGTGACGGTAAAGCTGGTGCTTTTGCCATCCAGCGTCTGCACGCTGAATGCGCCGTTATAGGTGGCGAGGTTTTGCACCTGATAGCTGCTGGTGGCCGATCCCGCGCCGTCCGGCGTAGCGGTGGCACCGAAAAAGCTGATGCGGTTATTGCTGTTCCAGTTCACCGTGCCGGTGCCGCTCACATCAAATAGCTGTGTCTGTTTAGCGGCCATGGTCCAGCTGTTGGTGCTGGCGCTGCTGAGCGCATTCGCCTGCCCGATATTCACATCCAGCGTACCGCCGGTAACATCCGCAACGCGCGCATCGATGTACTGCGCATCATTGACGTTCTGCACATCCGGCACGCTGGTGGCGCTGGTGACGGGCGCTAAGGCGACAAGACTGGCGGAGTTATATACCTGGAATGTGCTGTTGGTGCCGGTTGCGGGATCGGGCGTAGTGATCGCAAAGTTTTGCGGGCCGGGATCCAGGCGATCCTGATTGAGATACTGCGATCCCGAGGTGATCGCCACTTGCCCGAGCGTGGTGGTGACCGCGCCATCCGTTCCTGCCGTGAATGCCTGATTGCCGGTCAGACTTTCATTGCCGCTGCTGACGGTAATTTTACCGGTTTGGTTGTCATTATTTTCTGGTGTGTAAGTCCCCAACGTAACAGCCTGACTTTGCATTGCTGGATAGATCAGCAATTGCGCCGCCAACATCCCTAATGCGATAGGATTTAATGTAAACCTCATACTTCCTCCAGTGGGCGTGCAGCGTCCGCGCTGTTATTGCAACAGCGTTAAATTCTTCGCGTGGGGATAAAGCGGCAGATAATGACCAATCCCGTGTAGCAATCTAATTTGAGAACAACTGTGTGAAGAAATACGGTGCAGTGAAAAAAGGGATGGAATTGTTGTTATAGATTAATTGGCTTTAGGTATAGACTTTTTCGCTGGTGAGTGCAAAAGACAATTATGAGTAACCTATTGTCATCTCGGGGAATTAATTGCGATGCAGGTTGGATATTCTAAATAATTTGAGGCCATTTTAAATATTAGGTCTGGCTTTCTATCTCCTTAATAAAAAATTTATTTTTTGCTAACGCTTTACTTACAAACGGTACTTAAGCAGTGAATGTGGCTGTGACGGATTAAGCGACTTGAGAGAGTTTAAAAGCGTGATCGTGATCACGGTTAGACCAGGTCACGCTTTATGCCGACCTGGTCGATATCCGTACTTCACTTAACTTAAATCCACATTGCGGGTGCCGCCCCACCAGGTAAAGGCGAACCCGCCAATCCACGCCACGATCAGCCCGGCGAGATACACCGCCATGCCGGCAAAAATGCCCTGCGATGAGGTCATTAGCGGCAATGTGACTAAACCTGAAGGGCCAAACACGGTGTTCATTCCCACTGGCAATCCCAGCCATGCCACCAGCCCGATAAAGAAGCCGCCCAGCGCACCGCCAAAACAGGCGGTGATAAAGGGTTTCAGACGCGGCAGCGTGACGCCATAAATCAGCGGTTCGCCGACACCGAGCAAGCCCGGCACAATGGCGCCTTTGATCTGTTTACGCAGCAGTGAGTCTTTATCCGCTTTGCACCATAACGCCAGTGACGCGCCGACCTGCCCGGCGCCAGCCATCGCCAGAATTGGGAAGAGCGAGTTAAAGCCCTGGGTTTCCATTAGCGCGAAATAGACCGGAATAAAGCCTTGATGAATGCCAAACATCACCGCGATCAAAAACAGTCCGGCCAGAATAGCGCAACCAAACGGATTGTTATTTAGATGAATGAACAACCACGACATGCCTTTAAATAATTCGCCGCCGATTGGCATAATCACCAGGAAAGTCACCGCGCCGGTAATTAATAACGTCAGCAACGATGTCAGGATCATATCGAGATTATCGGGAATGATTTTTCGCAGCTGTTTCTCAATCCAGGCACCAAATATTGCCGCCAGCAGCACGCCAATAATATTGCCGCGCGGATCGATCACCATGCCGAAGAAATCCTGCATCCCGCTGTAATAACCGACCTTCGCGTCAGGGACATAACCGAGCACAAACAGCGAGGCGATAATGGCCCCGTTGACGCCGGTACCGCCAAAGGCTTTCTGCGCGTTATAGCCAATCAAAATACTCAGGAAGGTGAACAACCCTTTGCCAAACACCTTCATGTACGCCACGGTATCCAGCAGCCAGCGTGCATGATCGCCAGGCTGATTAAGGTGGAAGATCTGCTCAATCAGCGTGGCGAAACCCAGAAGCAAGCCTGCACCGATAAAACCGGGGATCAGCGGCGTAAAGATGGTGGCGAAGCAGGAGAGAAAACGGTGCAATGCGCTGGTCTGCTTTGCCTTCATCTGCTGCCTTTGCGCGCTGGCGATGGCCTGCAGATCGCCCGGCGCCTGTTGATTAAGCAGTGCCTGCATTTTCTCTGCTGCAGTTTGCGCTTTACCGGGACCGAGCACGATCTGCAGCTGCGCATCGCTGTCGATCACGCCCAGCACGCCCGGCAGCGTTTTGAGTGTGGCGCTATCCACTCGCGCGGCATCGTTTAGTGTCAGACGCAGGCGCGTCATGCAGTTGCCGCACTGCACCACATTATTGGCGCCGCCCACCGCCAGCAAAATGTCGCGCACCAGATCTTCGGTAATGGCCGCCATTATTGCGCTCCTGCGTCACGCAAAGCGTTGCGAATGAAGCCCTGATTCTGACTCAGCAGCGATTTTGCTTCATCGGCCGTTAATCCCGCCAGCACCATGACAATCGCGGTTTTACAGTGCCCATTACTCGCCGCCAACGCCTGCTGCGCGGTAGCATCGTCACAGTCGGTGGCTTGTTTGACGATGTTCACCTGGCGCTGCACCAGCTTCTGGTTGGTGGCTTCCACATCGACCATCAGATTGCCGTACACCTTGCCGCTGCGAATCATCGCGCCGGTGGTGAGCATATTCAGCACCAGCTTCTGCGCCGTGCCGGCTTTCATGCGCGAAGAACCGGTGACCACTTCCGGGCCCACCACCGGCGTCAGCGCCACATCTGCGGCCTGCGACATTGGGCTGTTGGGATTACAGGTTAACGCTGCGGTAAATGCGCCTTGCTGACGCGCATACGCCAGCGCGCCCAGCACATAGGGCGTGCGGCCGCTGGCGGCAATCCCGACTAGCACATCGTTAGCGTTGAAAGTGATATCACGCAGATCCTGCGCGCCCTGCTCCACGTTGTCTTCGGCGTTTTCCACCGCCTGCAGAATCGCGGTGTGGCCGCCAGCAATTAGCCCAACCACCTGGCTGCGCGGCGTGCCGAAGGTCGGCGGACATTCGCTGGCATCCAGAATCCCCAGACGACCCGATGTGCCTGCGCCGCAATAGATCAGGCGACCGCCTTTGCTGAAGGCGTGGGTGATGGCATCCACCACCTGCGCAATCTGCGGCACAATGGCTTCCACCGCCAGCGCCACTTTTTTGTCTTCATCATTGATCACCCGCAGCATCGCTTCGGTGGTCAGCTCATCAATGTTGTGGCTGGCGGGATTACGACCTTCAGTGATCATCTGACTCAGATCGATCTGCATGAGACACTCCTGTGTGAGAATAATTTATTCGTAAAACTATATATCACACAGAATTGTTAATTCCTCTGCTGCGCGGGATTTTTTTGCTTTTTGCCGCAGCGGACATAAAAAAACCCGCCGAAGCGGGTCGTTTTCGTGGTTCAGGCGTTTGCCAATTCTTTGCGCGCTAACGCGGCCAAAAAACCGCTTCTGGAACCATATTCACGATGGTGATCGACATAGCTATCAATTTTAGTTAACAGATTCTGCGGCAAGGTGATGTTGAGCTTTACTGCTTTGCCTTCATAGCGACTGAGATCGATATCGACAAAGGCCCAATAACCACCCTGACAATTTTCATCCTCAATATGCGTTTCAATGTTCGTTGCCACAGGCACTTCGTAACCCGCATCAGTCGACGACTCAACATGCGAATCAATCGCAGCAGAAGCATCGGTTAATGCATCATCCACTGTCTCGCCAGCAAAAAAACATCCAACAACGTCCGGTACAAAGCCAGAATAGGTGTTGCTTTCTGTCTTATGAAGATAAACGGGGAATCTCATGTTGAGCCCTCACTTGAAAATGATTTTAAAAAGACTTTTAGAAGATATGAAAGCATCACAATACCCGCTGACATTGCCACTTTTACAAATCGGGGGCCAGGCCCCCGTGAAATTAGTCCATTAACTTAATTAGCTTACGTACTGTTCCAGTTGCCAGGTCTTTCTCAGGATGAGGAAGCGAAATATGGTAGGGCTTGTCCCTTCTTACGAATACATGATGGCTTCCCTTAACACGATCTAATACCCAACCTCGCTCAAGCAACATCCTGATCAGCTCCCTGCTGCTCAATACAACCTCCTGATGTCTCCAGCCTAATAAATATACCCACTATAACCACCGAAGAAAAGTTTTGGTGGTTATAGTGGGTATAGATTTAAGCAATGGTTTGAGGCAAAGGGTTATAAGACTTGTCTGTAGCAGGCATAAAAAAACCCGCCGAAGCGGGTTTCTGTGCGTAGCGGTCGCCATGAATGTCGCCCCCTACGGCGCAGGTGCGTTAGCTGGCGCTTTGCGTGCGCAGCTGTTGCTCGTAGGCGGCGGCTTGTTTGGTGTCGAACTGGTCTTCCCAGCGCGCAATCACCAGCACCGCCAGCGCGTTACCGATCACGTTCAGCGCGGTACGCGCCATGTCCATGATGCGATCGACACCAGCGATAAATGCCAGGCCTTCCAGCGGAATGCCCACGCTGCCCAGCGTTGCCAGCAGCACCACGAAGGAGACGCCCGGCACGCCAGCGATGCCTTTCGAGGTCACCATCAGCGTCAGCACCAGAATGATCTCGTCAGTCAGCGACAGATCAATGCCATACAGCTGGGCGATAAAGATCGCCGCGATACTCTGATACAGCGTTGAACCGTCAAGGTTGAACGAGTAACCGGTCGGCACCACGAAACTGGTGATGGCTTTCGGCGCACCGTAGGCTTCCATCTTCTGCATAATGCGCGGCAGCACGGTTTCTGAGCTGGAGGTGGAATAGGCAAGAATCAGCTCGTCTTTCAGAATGCGCATCAGCGTGGTAATGCGCAGCTTACAGAAGCGCGCCACCGTGCCGAGCACCACGAAAGCAAAGAACAGAATCGCCACGTACACCAGCAGCACCAGCTTGGCGAGTGGATAGAGCGACGCAAAACCGAAGTTCGCAATGGTGACCGCAATCAGCGCAAACACGCCGACTGGCGCATAACGCATGATCATGTGCGTCACTTTAAACATGGTTTCGGAAATCGAACGGAATACCGTGACCAGCGGATCGCGATGTTCCGATGGCAGCGCCGACAGGCCCATACCAAACAGCACCGAGAAGAAGATAATCGGCAGCATGTCGCCCTTCACCAGCGAGGCGAAGATGTTCTGTGGGATCAGCGACAAAATGGTGGTGACCAGACCGTGCGGTGCACCCTGAACCGCTTCGGTGGTGGCTTCGTATTTAGAGATGTCCACCGTTGCCAGCGTTGACATATCTATGCCGCTGCCGGGTTGGAATACGTTGGCCAGCGTAATGCCGACCACAATGGCAAGGGTGGTGATCACTTCAAAATAGATAATGGTTTTAACACCAATACGTCCGAGCTTTTTCGCATCACCCACGCCAGCAATGCCGACAATCAGTGAGGAGATAACAATCGGTACCACAATCATCTTGATCAGATGAATAAAGATGTCACCCGCGGGCGTCAGAATGTTAGTGATTAACCATTCACGATCGTCGGGCTGATTATGCAGCACGGTTCCCACAATCACGCCCAGAATCAGCGCGACTAAAATCTGCCATGCAAGGGTGAACTTAAAACCTTTCATAACGCGTTATTTCCTCAGTTAAAAACCCCTTTGCTCTGCTGCGAAGGTGCAGGAGAAATGTCACACAGGGAAGTGAGCAAAAGCCCGATAAAATAGAGGGTTATTTATGACTACGTCGGTTACAGCTGTGCAGGCATTTTGCGCCTGCGGGGTGATGCAGTCTGAGTTGATACCTGCTGAACAGGGCCGAGATAAGTACCATTTTCACTACGGTAAATGCAACCCCCGGCGTGATAGCGCAAATCTTATTCAGGTTAGTAGCATAAAATGCTGACGAAGGTTAACGGCCATAACTCGCTGTTATGAAAAGTGTTAATTCGATAAGTTTCAGCATAGCTATGCATTATTGCGCAAAAAGCGGCCCGGCTCGTTTGCTGATTATTTGCACAGCAGAGGCAGAGATCTCTTAGGCTTAAAGCAGAAGATCACGCTGCTGGCGCGGCGTTTTTGCCCGCCGTTCGCCGGGGATTTGGCAGTGATAAAAGGTCGTGATCCAGACTACAAAACAGAAACAAAGCCCTGTCGTGGTCTTCAATTAACCATTGATTGACATATGATTAACATCTTCAAGGAGGTCAGCCATGAGCCAAATACACAAGCATCCCGTACCCGCTGCCATTGCAGCGAATGCTCTCATTAATGCCGATCAGTATGCGGCGCTGTATCAACAATCGGTTGACGATCCCGACACCTTTTGGGGTGAGCAAGGCAAAATCCTCGACTGGATTAAGCCTTACAGCAAAGTGAAAAATACCTCCTTTGCCCCCGGCAATATTTCGATTCGCTGGTATGAAGATGGCGCACTGAACCTCGCCGCGAACTGCCTCGATCGCCATCTCGCCACGCGTGGCGACCATCCCGCCATCATCTGGGAAGGCGACGACGCCAGCGAAAGCAAAACCATTACCTTCCGCGAACTGCATGCGGACGTCTGCCGCTTTGCCAATGTGCTCGGCAGCCTGGGCGTAAAGAAAGGCGACGTGGTGGCGATCTACATGCCGATGGTGCCTGAAGCCGCCGTTGCGATGCTGGCCTGTGCGCGCATTGGCGCGGTGCACTCGGTGATTTTCGGTGGCTTCTCACCGGAAGCCGTCGCCGGGCGCGTGGTCGATTCCAACGCCAAACTGATTATTACCGCCGATGAAGGCGTACGCGCCGGACGCAGTATCCCGCTGAAGAAAAACGTTGATGATGCCCTGAACAATCCAAACGTCACCACGGTGAAAAATGTGGTGGTGTTTAAGCGCACCGGTAAAGATACCGGCTGGCGTGAAGGCCGCGATCTGTGGTGGCACGATTTAGTGGCGAAGGCCAGCGATCAGCATGAACCGGTCGCCGTTGATGCCGAACATCCGCTGTTTATCCTTTATACCTCCGGTTCCACCGGCAAGCCGAAAGGCGTGCTGCACACCACCGGCGGTTATCTGGTGTATGCCGCCAGCACCTTTAAGTATGTGTTTGATTATCATCCTGATGATGTTTACTGGTGTACCGCCGATGTCGGCTGGATCACCGGCCACAGCTATCTGATTTACGGCCCGCTGGCGTGCGGCGCGACCACGCTGATGTTTGAAGGCGTGCCGAACTGGCCAAAACCAAGCCGCATGGCGGAAGTGGTGGATAAACACAAGGTCACGCTGCTGTATACCGCGCCAACCGCGATTCGCGCGCTGATGGCCGAAGGCGATAAAGCGATTGAAGGCACCGATCGCAGTAGCCTGCGCATCATGGGTTCGGTGGGTGAACCGATCAACCCGGAAGCCTGGGAGTGGTATTACAAGAAGATTGGCGACAGCCGTTGCCCGATCGTCGATACCTGGTGGCAAACCGAAACCGGCGGCTTCATGATCACGCCGCTGCCGGGCGCGACCGAACTGAAAGCCGGTTCCGCCACTAAACCGTTCTTCGGTGTGCAGCCGGCGCTGGTGGATAACGAAGGCAATCCGCTCGAGGGTGCCACCGAAGGAAACCTGGTGATTGTCGATTCCTGGCCAGGCCAGGCGCGTACGCTGTATGGCGATCACGATCGTTTCGAACAGACCTACTTCTCCACCTTCAAAAATCGCTACTTCAGCGGTGACGGCGCGCGCCGTGATGAAGAGGGTTATTACTGGATCACCGGCCGCGTCGATGACGTGCTGAACGTCTCCGGCCACCGTCTCGGCACCGCCGAGATTGAATCGGCGCTGGTGTCGCATCCGAAGATTGCCGAAGCGGCGGTGGTGGGCATTCCGCACAGCATCAAAGGCCAGGCAATCTATGCGTATATCACGCTTAACCACGGCGAAGAGCCGTCGCCAGAGCTGTATACCGAAGTGCGTAACTGGGTGCGTAAAGAGATTGGCCCAATTGCCACGCCGGATGTACTGCACTGGACTGACTCGCTGCCAAAAACCCGCTCCGGCAAGATTATGCGTCGCATTCTGCGCAAAATCGCTACGGGCGATACCAGCAATCTCGGCGATACCTCTACGCTGGCCGATCCGGGCGTGGTAGAGAAATTGCTGGAGGAGAAACAGTCCATCACCATGCCGTAACCGGCTTCTGTTGTAGGGGCGACCATTTGGCCGCCCTTATATGCCACGTATTTCTGAGTTCGCACAACTTATAAAACTAGAATATTCAGCCAGTTAAATCATTTAATCGTGAGTATGCTGGCCGCCTTGCCTCTGGAGAAAATGTGATGAACGAAACCCCTGAACAGGAAGCAGTCTGGCAACAAGTCGAGAATAATCCGCGCTTTCATGAACTGGTGCACAAGCGCCAGGCGTTCGCGCTGCTGCTCAGCGTGATCATGCTGGTGCTCTATATCGGCTTTATTCTGCTGATCGCTTTTGCGCCCGCCTGGCTCGGTACGCAGCTGCACGCGGGCACTAACGTTACGCGCGGCATTCCGATTGGTGTCGGTTTGATCGTGATGTCATTCGTGCTGACCGGCGTCTACGTGTGGCGCGCCAACGGCGAGTTTGATCGTCTGACCAAACAGATCCTGAGCGAGGTGAAATCATGAAGCGCCTGCTTTCGGTATTTTTAGCCATCGTGCCCGCCAGCGTGTTTGCCGCCGATGCCATTACCGGCGCGGTGCAACGGCAAGCCACCAATTATGAAGCCATCATCATGTTCGTGGTGTTTGTCGCGGCGACGCTCGGCATTACCTATTGGGCCTCGAAACGCACCCGCTCGCGCAGCGATTACTACACTGCAGGCGGCAATATCACCGGTTTCCAGAATGGCCTCGCCATCGCCGGTGACTTTATGTCCGCTGCCTCTTTCCTCGGTATTTCTGCGCTGGTTTACACCTCGGGTTACGACGGGCTGATCTACTCGCTCGGCTTCCTCGTCGGCTGGCCGATGATCCTGTTTTTGATCGCCGAACGTCTGCGTAACCTTGGGCGCTACACCTTCGCCGATGTCGCCTCCTATCGCCTCGCGCAGAAACCGATTCGTACGCTGTCAGCCTGCGGCTCGCTGGTGGTGGTGGCGCTGTATCTGATTGCGCAGATGGTGGGTGCCGGTAAGCTGATCCAGCTGCTGTTCGGCCTTGATTACCATATCGCGGTAGTGATGGTCGGGATTCTGATGGTGCTGTACGTGCTGTTCGGCGGCATGCTGGCGACCACCTGGGTGCAGATCATCAAAGCGGTGCTGCTGCTGTTTGGTGCCAGCTTTATGGCGATTATGGTGATGAAAGCCACCGGCTTCAGCTTCAATACGCTGTTCACCGAAGCGATGGCGGTGCACCCGAAAGGCGCGGCGATTATGCAGCCGGGCGGGCTGGTGAAAGATCCCATCTCGGCGTTGTCATTGGGTCTCGGCTTGATGTTCGGTACCGCCGGTTTGCCGCATATTCTGATGCGTTTCTTCACCGTGGCCGATGCGCGTGAAGCACGTAAAAGCGTGTTCTGGGCCACCGGCTTTATGGGCTACTTCTACTTCCTGACCTTTATTATTGGCTTCGGCGCGATTTTGCTGGTGGGATCGAATCCAGCCTTTAAAGACGCCAGCGGCGCGCTGCTCGGCGGCACCAACATGGCAGCGGTGCATCTGGCGAACGCGGTCGGCGGCAGCCTGTTCCTCGGCTTTATCTCGGCCGTGGCCTTCGCCACCATTCTGGCGGTGGTGGCAGGTCTGACGCTGGCGGGAGCTTCGGCAGTTTCACACGATCTCTATGCCAGCGTGATCCGTGAAGGTAAAGCGACGGAACGCGATGAACTGCGCATCTCGAAGATCACCGTGCTGGTGTTAGGGGTAGTAGCGATTGCGTTAGGGATTCTGTTTGAAAAACAGAACATTGCCTTTATGGTCGGCCTGGCGTTCTCGATTGCCGCCAGCTGTAACTTCCCGATTATTTTGCTGTCGATGTACTGGTCAAAACTGACCACGCGCGGCGCGATGGTGGGCGGTTGGCTGGGACTCGTTACTGCGGTACTGCTGATGATCCTTGGCCCGACGATTTGGGTGCAGGTGCTCGGGCATGAGAAACCGATCTATCCGTATGAGTATCCGGCGCTGTTCTCAATGCTGGCGGCATTTATCGGTATCTGGCTGTTCTCAATTACCGACCATTCTGCACGCGGTGCCCAGGAACGTGCCCGCTTCCGTGGGCAGTTTATTCGCTCACAGACGGGGATTGGGATTTCGCAGGGGAAATCGCATTAAGTCCGTGCTGGCTTTCCCTCACCCTAACCCTCTCCCATAAATGGGAGAGGGAACCGATCGGCGCGTTTTCTCCTTCTCCCGCTTGCGGGAGAAGGCCGGGATGAGGGACTGACCGCACCCAAACAAAAATGGCGACCCATTGGGCCGCCATTTTTCATTCTAATTTAAACAATTAGAAACGCAGTGATGCGCCAACATACGGGCCATCGACCAGTACGTTATCTTTACGGCTACCTTTGTTGTTCAGCTCAATGTACTGATAACCCACACGCAGGTTCAGCAGCGAAATCGGCGTGAAGCTCAGGCCACCTGAGGCTTCCTGGTAGCTATCCAGACGATCGGAGAACGCTTCTGGCGCATAGTAATATTCGCCGTACAGGCCCCACATGCTGTTGAAGCTGTATTGCGCTGCGCCACCGACTGCCACGGTGAAGCCATCACGACCATCTTCCGGATGGGTGAACAGCGCTTTCGCAGTAGGCGCAATGCGGAAATCACCCACGTCGATGTTATAGCCGAGGCCCGCACCGTAGGTGCTGCCATCGTGATCGCTGCGCAGCCAGTTGCCTTTCAGGAACAGGCCCGGTGAAGTGGTGCCGAGGCCAAGGTTCAGGTTGGTGCTATGCTCACCCACGTCAACACTGCCCTCAATTGCCTGTGCGCCGCTGCTCAGCAGTGCCAGACCCAAAACGCTTCCAGTAACAAGTTGCTTTAACATGTGATTCCACTCCATGAAGGACAATTAATTCGGCGGCAAGGGTACCAGCCTGGCGACGAGAGACAACATTATTTGGAAAGCTTTACGTAAAAATGGATTACGGCGGGGAAAAAAGTGGCCCTTAAAGGCCACTTTTCAGATTAGAAGCGCCAGGCTGCGCCGATAAAAAGACCATCAATCGCACGATGGGTTTTATATTCGTGCAAGCCACTGCCGAGATAGCGGTAACCGGAACTCAGCGTTAACCAGTGGGCCGGTTGGTAGTAAACTCCGGCCTCAAACTGATGCAGATGATCCAGCTTATAGGTGCTGAAGTTAGGCGCCATGCTGAAATCGAGATAGAGCCAGGTATGGCGAGCTTGTGGCAGTGGAGCCATCGCGCGTATACCCGCGTTAACGCCGTAGCTGGACGTTTTATCGTGGTTCAATTCAGCCCAGAACAAACCGACGCGCGGCACAATGCGCATAGCGCCTACAGCCACGCCGTAACCCAGATTGGCGTCCAGCAATTCTGACTGATGTTTGGCATTCACGTATTCCACGCCATATTGCAGGCCTGGCGCGGTTTTTTGGCTGTTGATGGCGGCCGCAAAGAAATCACTGCCCCCCTTCACGCCGATTTCCTGAGCAGTTACCCCAGCGGAGGCCAACAGGAGCCCCATTGCAAAATACTGACTTTTCATTTTTCGCTTCCTTATCGTTTAAGCGGGCAAACAATAAGCAAAGCGATCGGGCTGCTGTATGAGCAATGACTCAAAACCAGCGGATTACGATACCCACAGTAAGTGGCTTAACAGCGGCGCGAGAATGACGGTGACGACGCCAGACAGCATCATCACCAGGCTCGACACCACGCCTTCCTGCTGGCCGAGTTGATACGCGCGCGCGGTGCCTGCGCCATGTGATGCAGCACCAAAACCGGCGCCTTTAGCCACGCCCTGCTTGATGGCGAGACGCAGAAACAGCACGTCGCCCACCGCCATACCAAACACACCGGTGATCACCACAAACAGCGCCACCAGATCCGGCTGGCCGCCAATCGGCTGCGCGGCTGCCAGCGCAAACGGCGTGGTGATTGAGCGTACCGCCAGGCTGCGCTGAATGGTTTCCGGTAACGTCAGCCAGCGCGCCAGCCACACCGAACTGCATACCGCCACCAGCGTGGCCGTCAGCACGCCCACGCTCAGCGACAGCCAGTGACGCTTGATGATCTTAAGGTTCTCATACACCGGCACGGCAAATGCCAGCGTCGCCGGGCCAAGCAGCCAAATCAGCCAGTGGCTTTCAGCGATGTAATTTTTCCAGCTGACGTGAGTGAGCAGCAACAGCGCCACCAGCACCAGCGGCGTCAATACCAGCGGCATCAACAGCAGCGTGCGCCAGCGGCGATAAAGAATTTTGTTGAGGTAGTAGACCAGCAGCGTGAACGCCAGACACAGCAGACTAATCAGCAGATCATTCATGATGCGCCTGCTTGCGTGCGGCGCGCGCCAATTCGAAGCGATATAAACGATCAACCACCAGTGACGTCGAAGCCAGCACCAGCAAGGTACTGACGCCGATCACCACGCAGATGCGCCAGCCTTCGCTGCGCAGCAAATCGCTGTAGTTCACTACCGCTACCACCGCTGGAATAAAGAACAGTAGCATTTCTGCCAGCAGCCAGTTGGCGCCAGCTTTCACCCAGCGCAGCGGCACGATGCGCGTCATGATCAACACCAGCAGCAGCACCATGCCCACTACGTTGGCGGGCAGCGGCAGATGCAGCCAGCTCACCAGCCTGTCGCTGAAAATAAACAAACCGACATACAGCACCAGCTGCAGCGGAACAAACGTACGTTGCAGGAGATCCGTTCTGCGCGGACTTAATGCCATCATTGCTTGTTACCTGGATGAAGAATTGAGGTGACCAGTATAAATCCGCCGCAAATTGTGAAAGAAATGAATTAAAATTATTCAAACTATGCCAAAAAGGAATGTTTATGGATGTGCGCGCCCTGCGCTACTTCACTGAAGTGGTACGCCAGCAAAGCTTCACCCGCGCCGCTGAGAAGCTGTTCGTGACACAGCCGACCATCAGCAAAATGCTGCGCCAGCTGGAAGAGGAGCTCGGCTGCACCTTACTGCTGCGCGAGGGCCGCAAACTGCATCTAACGGATAGCGGTCAGGCGGTTTACCAGCGCGGACTGGTGATTCTGCAAGAGTTCCACCAGCTTGAAGCGCAGTTGGGCGATATCAACCAGCTGAAAACCGGCGAGCTGCGGCTGGGTATTCCACCGATGGTCGGCATGCAGATGGCCGGTTCAATCTCCGCCTTTCGCCGCCGTTATCCTGGCGTACAGCTGAAAATATCCGAGTTCGGCGGACTGACGGCGCAGCAAGCGGTACTGAGTGGCGCGCTGGATATCGCCCTCACCGCGCTGCCGATCGAATCCGAACTGCCGCTCAATACGCTGGAGTTAATGCACCATCCGCTGTGCGTGCTGCTGCCGCGCAGTGAACAATGGCGCGATCACCGTAAAGTCGGTTTGGCAGAGTTAGCCGAACATCCGCTGCTGATCCTCAATGAAGAGTTCGCCTTGAATCGCCAGATTCGTAAAGCGTTTCAACGCCAGAACCTGACGCCAACTATTGCGCTGCGCAGCGCGCAGTGGGATTTTCTCGCCGCGATGGTGCAGGCGGGCATGGGGCTGGCGATTCTGCCGGAGCCCATTTGTCAGCGGCTGGATAAGCAGTCGCTGCTGTGGCTGCCACTGGAATCGGAGCTGCAGTGGAGTTTGGGGTTGATTTGGCGGGAAGGCAGTTATCTGTCGCGCAGCGCCGAGGCGTGGATTGAATGTTGCCGTGAACACTGGCCGGATAGTGCGCCACGGCTGTCGATGTGAAAACAACCGCAGCACATTAGCGTAGCGGCGCAATTTATTGTGCAATGAATTGCGCCGCTACCGATGAACAATATGGCTTGCCTCTATTCCTCTTTCTCAATCAGCAGCGCTTCCAGCAGATCAAGATCGTGCAGCAGTTTCTGCATTGTCTCGTTGGAGATCTCCTGCGTGGCGCGCAGATGATAGACCTCGGCACGTTCGGCACGCAGCGCATTGAGGCGGAAACGACGCTCGAGATTTTCGGCAAATTGCGCCTGCTCGATATCGTTTTTCCCCTCCGCGCGACGACGCAGATTACCAATCACGCGCAGGCTGACCTCTTTCAGCAGCTCAGGATCGATGTTCTCTTCGGTGTCGCTCTCAAGACGCTGCTCCATTTTATGCAGGCTCTCAATCGCCACACCCGCCATCGCGGCACGCGCAAACTGAATCTCACGACGATGGCCGACCTTATCGATGCTTTCTACATCGCGCAGCAGAATCGGCAGCAGCACCACGCCAACCAGCAGCGACACAAGAATCACGCCGGTAGCGATGAACACCAACTCATAGCGCGCCGGGAACGGATCGCCATTGCTCAGGAACAGCGGAATCGACAGCACACCGGCCAAGGTAATGGCACCGCGCACGCCGGCAAAAGAGGCAATCAGCAATTCACGCAGCGAGTAATTGGTAAACTCCAGCGGCTTCTTCTTCAGCAGACGCATGCTGGTGCGCTTCATGATCCACAACCAACCGAAACGCACCACCATCAGCGCGGCGTACACCAACAGAACGTCGGTAAACAGCATCCACAGTTCCACGTTAGGATCGGCTTGCGCCTGCGCAATCGAGGTGGAAAGGATGTCGGGCAGCTGCAGGCCGAGCATCAGGAACACCATGCCGTTGAACACGAACTCCAGCATCTGCCACACGCTGTTCGCGCGCAGACGCATCGCCAGCGGTGCCTGGCGGATAATGCCGGAACGCGTAATGGTCATACCGGCGGCGACGGCGGCGAGAATGCCCGACACGCCAAGGTGTTCCGCAATCAGGTACGAGGCGAACGGTAACAGCAGCAGCAGCACGGTTTGTGTTGCCGGGTCATCCCCGCTCCAGCGGCTCAGCAGACGCAGCGAGCGGCCATACAGCCAGCATATCGCCACACCAGCGACCAAACCGCCGACCGCCACTTTGAGAAACTCAACGCTGGCGCCGCCCCACGTAAACACCATGGTGCCCATCGCCACCGCGACGGCAAACTTCAGCGATACCAGGCCCGACGCGTCGTTCATCAGGGCTTCGCCCTGCACAATCGACATAATTTTTTTCGGGATGCGTCCTTCACCGACAATGCCGGATAGCGCCACGGCATCGGTTGGCGAAAGCACCGCCGCCAGCGCGAAGGCGGGAATCAGCGGAATCCCTGGCACCAGCCAGTAGATCAGGTAGCCAATCCCGACCACCGTGATCAGCACCAGAACCAGCGCCAGCCCCATGATTTCGCGACCGTGATGCAGGAACTCGTTTATCGGCGTTTTCCAGCCATCCGCAAACAGCAGCGGCGGAATGAACAGCACGAGGAACAGTTCCGGATCAAAATCGACATGCAGGCCGAAGACGGGAAATGCGAGCAGTGCACCGGCGGCAATTTGCACCAGCGGCAGGGGAATTTGAAACGGCAGAATACGTGCCGCCACGCTGGAGAGTGAAACCACCAGCGTCATGATGAGAATAGTAAAGAAGATTTCCATGCTTTCCTTAGGCGAATCAATTTCATTAAAGCGATGTTGTTGCGTGGGAAAGTGTAAAACAAAACGCCGCACAGCGGAGCAACCCGATGTGCGGCGTGATGCAGAAAGCGAATAATCCTGGAATTATTCAACTTTCAGGTCAGATGGCCCAGCCACCGGCATAGAACGCGACCAGCGCGACAGCAATCACCACGGTGCCCACGTTCAGCTTGCGCCACTCACCGGCAAACAGGCGTCCAATCACCAGTGAAGCGAAGCCGAGCATGATGCCGGTGACGATGTTGCAGGTCAGCACGATGAACACGGCGGTCAGCAAGCCGGACATCGCATCAACGAAATCGTTGAAGTCGATTTTTGCCACGTTACTCAGCATCAGCAAGCCAACGTACATCAGCGCCGGCGCGGTCGCGTAAGCCGGAACCAGATAGGCCAGCGGCGACATAAACAGGATCACCAGAAACAGCAAACCCACCACAATCGCCGTCAGACCGGTTTTACCACCCGCCGCCGTGCCCGCCGCCGATTCGATATAGACCGCAGCTGGCGAAGCGCCGACCAAGCCGGCAAACAGGCTGCTGACGGAATCGGTGGTTAACGCACGACCGCCGTTGATGATCTGCCCCTCTTTATCCAGCAGATTGGCCTGCCCCGCGACCGCGCGGATGGTACCGGTGGCATCAAAGACGGCGGTCATCACCAGCGCCAGCACGCTTGGCAACACCACCGGTTGCAGCGCACCCATGATATCGAGGCTAAACATCGCTGATTGCCCGTTAGCATCCTTCAGGCTCGGCATGGCAAACAGACCTTGATAGGTCACCGCCGGATCGAAAATCAGGCCGAGAATCGAGATGGCGATGATGGTCAGCAGAATGCCGCCCGGCACACGGCGTTTTTCCAGACCAAAAATCGCCGCCAGTCCCACCAGCGACATGATCACCGGGAACGAAGCGAATTGACCCAACGCCACCGGCAAGCCCGGAGCCGGATTTTTCACCACTAAACCAATGCCGTCAGCGGCGATCAGCAACAGGAACAAGCCGATACCTACGCCGGTGCCATGCGCCACGCCCATTGGTAAGTTGCGCAGAATCCATGCGCGGATGCCGGTAACCGAAATCAGCGTGAACAGCAAGCCCATCAGGAACACCGCACCAAGCGCCACCGGCACGCTAATGTGCTGGCCGAGCACCAGGCTGAACGCGGTGAAGGCGGTCAGCGAGATGGCGCAACCAATCGCCATCGGCAGATTGGCCCACAAACCCATGATGATCGATCCAAAACTGGCGACCAGACAGGTAGCGACGAACACCGCCGTTGGCGAGAAGCCCGCTTTGCCCAGCATGCCGGGCACCACGATGACGGAGTACACCATCGCCAGAAACGTTGTCAGACCCGCCAATACTTCCTGACGCACGCTGCTGCCGCGTGCAGAGATATTGAACCAGGCGTCCAGTTTTCCACTGGCCGGGCGCGATTCGCCAGACATAATTCTTCCTCAATTTTTTTGTGATGTGAGTCGCCGCGCGGCGCACGTTTGCCGTTCCCTGATGGCGGTTTTTCATGATGAAAATCCAGGCAAACGTTTACGTCGCCGCGTATTCCAGGCCGTAAAGGGGGACGCGGAGAAAAGGCAAACGATTATCTGGCGTTTGCCCTGGGGTTTTCAACTCTTAATCACGGGTATGACAGGATAAATCCAGGCAACTCACCCCGCAGGGCCACCAATTATGGCGGCCTGGCTGAACTCAGCGGCTTAATTCAATCGCGCCGCCCTGCTGGATCGCCCGCTGCCAGGCCGCGCGCTGCTGCATGGTTTCCAGCCAGCGGACGGTGGCGGGCGTATCGCTCAGGGAACCACGCAGTTGCAGCGCCAGAAGCGGGAAGCTCATCTGCACATCGGCGATGCTAAAACGTGAACCGGCAAAAAACGCATGCTGCGTGAGATGCTCTTCAATTACCCGACCATGTAGAGCCAGCTGTTTATTCAGCCAGGCTTTCTGAATCCCTTTGCTCAGGGCGATGCCGGCCGGGCGCAGCAGCCATGGCACCGGCTTTTTGCCAAACTGCGCAAACAGCAGTTTCATTACCAGTAATGGCATCAGCGAACCTTCAGCGTAATGCAGCCAGTAACGCGCCTGAATCTGCTCATCTTCATGACTCAACGTCAGCTGATGCTCGCTGTCGTACTTCAGTTGCAGGTATTCGAGAATCGCGCCTGACTCGGCAATCACGCGATTACCGTCGGTGATCACCGGGGATTTGCCCAGCGGATGCACTTTCTTTAAGGAATCGGGTGCCAGCAGGCTGTTTTCACGCTGATAGCGTTTGATTTGGTAAGGCACCGCGAGCTCTTCCAGTAGCCATAACACGCGATGCGAACGGGAGTTTTCCAGATGGTGAACGGTGATCATACGGTTTCCTTGCCGGTAAAAGTGTTCCGCCAAGTATAGTCGATCAGCGTTTTTGCTCGTCCTGTTCCGGATCGAGTAGCACCGCGCCCGAACCTTGCTCGCCCAGCCGGTCACCGGGATTGCGCAGCGGGCAATCGCGCATCGATAAACAGCCGCAGCCAATGCAGCCATCAAGATCGTTACGTAAGCGTGTGAGGGTTTCGATGCGTTTATCCAGCTCCTCGCGCCAGTGCTGCGTCAGCGCGTCCCACTCTTGCGTCGACATCCGTTTATTAGCCGGCACATGCGTCAGGCTGTCGCTCACCGTCGCCAGCGGAATGCCAATGCGTTGTGCAATTTTGATGATGGCAACGCGACGCAGCACGTCACGGCTGTAGCGACGTTGGTTGCCGCCGTTGCGCGAGCTACAGATCAATCCTTTGGTCTCATAGAAGTGCAGCGCCGACACCGCTACGCCGCTGCGCTTCGCCACTTCACCCGGCGTCAAAACCGGCTTCGGGTAATTGCGTTCTTTTTTCATTTAGGGCCTTTACCTCAAGTTAACTTGAGGAATTATACTCGCACCCCAGCAAAACTTCGAATTTCTTACCAGGCAAAAAACATCAGAAGGATGAGGCTATGATGCAACAGGAAATCATTCATTCGCTGTCCAACTGGATCGATCAGAATCTGGATAAAGCGCTGTCAATTGATGAAGTCGCGGCAAAATCAGGTTACTCAAAATGGCATCTGCAGCGTATGTTCCGTGCCGTCACGAAACAAACGCTGGGTGGCTATATTCGCGAACGTCGTCTGACCCTGGCCGCTGAAGCGCTGCGTCAAACCCAGCGTCCGGTGTTCGATATCGCGATGCAATACGGTTACGATTCGCAGCAGACGTTCTCGCGCGTGTTCCGCCGTCAGTTCTCGCAAACGCCAACCGCTTATCGTCATACCATGCGTCGCCAGGCGATGATTCAGCGTCCGCGCTTGCTCAGTTTTGACTGTGCAGACAACAACATGACTAGTTTTGCCCAGCGTACCACCGGCGAGTGCTGCCCGGTTAGCTAACCCTCTCTGCGCGCCCCTTGCGGGCGCACCTCGCTTTGCCTGCCTGTTTTTTTCCTCAGTTCGATAAAAATCTTTCTACCTGACCCGGTATAAATTTTGTTCAAAATTTAAAATCGAGTGATATAATGTGAGCCAAGTCACACTTTCCCGTATTCAGTAAGACGGCCAGAAGGACTTCCCTGACCTTCCTTCTCAGCCGCCAGTGATGTCGATTGAATGTCGGGGATATCACTGATTCTAAGAGGTTTTTGCAGATGGCCACCCTAACCACCAGTTTGATTGTAATGCGCTGGGAACTCCTGAGTGCGGTAATGATGTTTTTCGCCAGCACCATGAAAATTCGACTGCGTCAGAACAGTCACCACGTGATGGCGCTGCTGTGCGGTGGCATCGGCGTTGGCATGTCATGCTGGTTTGTTACTGGCCTACTCGGTATCACGCTGAGCATGGAGAATTTGCATAACTTTATGGAAATCTCCAAAAACGCCTTTATCGAAGTGATGAGCCAGACGCCAACCGATTGGCCAATGCCTTAATCGCCGCCAATAAAAAACCCCGCCGAAGCGGGGTTTTTTATTTTGCTGTGTGATTCTAAATTTTCTTCAATACGGCCGGAATGGTCACTTCCGCCACCGTGATGCCCGGTATCTTCGTACCGCGACGATCCTGAATCCACATATCACCCATCATTTGATTTAGCCCGCGATCCAGACCGGTCACCAAACCCGCGCCCGGCGTGAAGGTTAATTCGCCGAAGTAGATCTGCTCGTTATCGATGTACCAATCCACGCGCACATAATCGAAATCGCTCGCCAGCTTTTTACTCAACGCCAACGCGTGCTGCAACGAGGCCATTTGCGGCGTCACATCCAGGCCGGTATCACGAATTTTGTGATACGCCTCGTTGAGGTTGTTGACGTAGAAGTTCATCGACAACAGCGGATTGCAGCGGTTGTAGATCACCTGCAGCACATACTCAAAGCTGCCGTCGCGCTTGTTGAACATATGGAACTTGTAGTCAATCGGTGCCGATTTACCATCGCCAATGTACTGCTCCACCAGAATGCGTGGCTTGATGTAGCGATAGTGAATCTCGCGCGCTTCGTTGGCGAAATCGGTCTTCAGCCAGCGATGGCAATCGTTGATAATCTGCTGCTTCTTCAACGCATCCGGCTCTTCCAGCAGGATCTCCACCATGTTGGAGGCGTGATTCGGCTTGATAACGGTATTTTTCCAGCTCGGCAGCGTGTGCAATGAGCTGGGATCGCTGGTCTCGTAAACCAGCGGGATCAGGTATTCGCTGCCCACTTTCTCGGCGATATATTCACGCACCGAATATTTGTCCGACAGACGACCATAAATCTGATAATCGCCATGGATGAATTTGCGATACAGCACCTTCTCGTTAAACACTTTCGGCTCGCGCAGATTAGGCAATTTGCGGAACTTGTGAAAATAGTAGATACGATCCTGGTATGCCCAGGGCATCTTCTTGATGAAGTACTGAACGCTTCTTCTGAGTTCATCTTTCAACTTGAGCATATCTGACCTCATTTGTAGGTTTTGTAGTTGAGTGAGGAAACCTGGATTTTTTGGATGACGCCGTTTTTGAAGAAGTAATTCATTACGGTAAGAGACAGCAATTCTGAGATGAAAACGCTCCATGCGGCACCCATGATGCCGTAGCTCTGGATCAGCCACCACGACAGAGGCAAGCTGATGACCATCAGGCAAACGATTTTCTTCAACAGATAATTAAACCCGCCTTCTTTGACCATGTAGCGATACGCTACGGTCCCCATCGCCGAAAAGCAGGTTGCTAACGACAACAACGTAATGAGACTTCCTGACTGTGTGTACTCGTGACCATATAAAGCGATGATGATTTTTTCGCCGTACATCGCGATCACCGCTAACAACAACAATGAAACACCCATGACATAACCATTAAGCCGTGCTGTCAGCTTGATGGCGGTTTCTCCACGCTCACGGAAGATTTCCGAAAAGCAGGAAGTGATGATGGCGACCGGGATAAAAATCCAGGAGGCCGAAATGGTATTGGCGGCGGCGAACAAACCAAGATCGCGCGCTGAGGCGATGCCTGCCAGGAACATCTGTGCCGCTTTCACCTGCACCGAGATAAAGATGCTGGAGATGGCCAGCGGCAATCCGGCGTACAGCAAATAGCGCAGATAGGTGTTGCGCTTATCCTGCGGCGGCGCCACATCCTGATTTTCGCGATAAAAGTTAAAACGCTTAATGACGTACGGCACCAACGTGACGGCGACAATTGAAACGGTCAGCCATAGCGGATTGAGGTGCAGCCAGGCAATGGCGAAACTTAAGCTGAAGCCCAGCAGCAATCCGACAGAGTTGGCGATGGTATTCAGCCGCGACGCTAAGCGCGCATTGTTGTAGACACTGAAGGTGTCCTGCGTCACGAAAACCGAAGAGATAAATGAGGCCAGTGCAAAAGCGAGGAAGTTTTCCTGCATGTTGTACCAGACCCAAATCAAGACGGGCAGCGATGTGATCAACAGCAAAACCATGCGCATGTTGCGCGCTACGGTCATCAGGCGTAGCCCTTTCGGTGCACTCTTACTGATACGTTTAAACAGAATGGTTTCCGTACCGAAAATCGCCACGGTCTGCACCATGGAAAACAGTGAGGTAGAAAACGCCATTTGGCCAAAGATGGTTGGACCAAAGGATTTTGCCACGTAGGAGGTCACAAATATGACGCCGAACACGGAGACGATCTTTTCAGACATCATCCAGGCGGCATTCGACATTACGCTCAATTTCATTGACTGATCCTTAGTATTACGAACTACAACAACTTTCGGTACAACGTCCTTGAAATGAATTAACAAGCGCTCAGTGGGCCTGACTTAATTTATTAACTTCAAACCAAACTGGTCCGAAAAATGAGACTCGCGTCAGCAATTAGGAATTATATTCAGGAAAATTCCGATTATATCCGGTGCGAAACTCGGTGGATGTAAACGATTTCAGCCTAAATTCTAAGCAAAAGTTTACTGGCATACCCTGACATTTCTGCAAGTGGTTTATGCCGATTTTCCAATGAATGTAGTATTTTTCTGCATTTGGGATGGAGAGAATTTATATCAAAAACCTAAAGCCAGGAAGGCGTTCAATGCCATTCGGAATAAAATAAGATTTATCCCATGATGATATTTCTTCTAAATATCTTAATTTAACCCTCGCAATTCAAATCGCGCACTTTAATACTGCATTAATAGTGTTTTTGCAGTGCCAGATATTAATACAGTAATTCTCATCCACTAATTGATAAGAAAGGTAATAGCATTTATGAGAAAGTCACGATATAGCGAAGAGCAAATCACAAATGCCATTAAAGCTTCTGAAACGGGAGTGAAAGTCAGGGAGATTTGTGAGGAGCTTGGCATTTCCGAGGCCACTTTCTATAGCTGGAAGAAGAAGTTTTCTGGGCTCTCTTCCGAAGAAGGTAGAAAAATCAAGGAGCTGGAAGATCAGCTACTTAACCTCACGCGTGAGCTGCAATCACTGAGTTCCGATAAAGAGATGCTGCAAAGCGTATTGAAAAACTTCTTCACCACCAATGAAAAGCGTCAGGCGGTTAACTTTCTGCAAACGACATTCGACATAGGTACCCGTCGTAGCTGCCGTTTACTGGATATTAGCCGTAGCGTTTATCATTATCCTGCAG
The DNA here is from genome assembly GCF_019795975.1 of Pantoea sp. DY-17. Classification (NCBI taxonomy): domain Bacteria; kingdom Pseudomonadati; phylum Pseudomonadota; class Gammaproteobacteria; order Enterobacterales; family Erwiniaceae; genus Pantoea; species Pantoea sp. DY-17. The sequence goes on from NZ_JAIMIG010000003.1 coordinate 513,357, forward strand.
GTACAGATAATCGCTAATACCATTAAGGCCGATGTTATTTGACCTAATGCTGAGATTTGTTCTTACCAGAAGATATGAAGATCATTTAATACGGCGTTCACAACATAACAATTCGCACCAATTTTTCCTGATGAATACCATCGCGGAATTGCTTCCTTTTTTGCGGTAAAATAGATTCACATCAGCAAAAGTCTCTCTATTCAAGCCATTCTAACGAAGTCCAATCTCATTTCGGTGAGATTGGCGCTTCGATTATTACTTTACCAACATTAATCATCAGTCCTGAATGCGGATAGTTCTGTTAAGCATTAATGAACAACCGCGTGTAACCGCTCACACACAACCTCTGTTTTCATCTGGATCTGTTCTGAGATCGATTCGTCAATCGTTTGAAACGCGTAGACCATAACTCCCTCTTCTGTTGCCAGGAATAATCCTGATAACAAAGGTTACCTGCCCTAAACAATAACGGCCAAAAAGCGGGAAATAAGTTAAATTCCTGCACCCTATTCATCGCTACGCTTAATGGTTTTTTGCCAAAGGTTAATGGAATCTTTCTTAACATCTCTCGATTCCCTTAAGCAAAAAGTGGTTTTCAAGTGCCAATCTTCAGTGCCAAATGGCAATAAACGGTAGGTTAGATGCATGTTTTTGCGCGTTAATGCGTCGGTTTTTTCCGCTTTAGGGCCTGCGATAGCCAGGAAGATCGGAGATTCGTGAAGGTTCAGGAAGCCTCAATACGGTTAAACACTCATGCGCCGGATGAAACGGTATGACTTTTTATGACAAATCAGCGCTAAAAAGAGGGCTGCAATTAGCCAAAATGTTATATCGATGGCCAGGTGAGTGCCTGAATGGGCGAAGAGGCGAGTGAAAAGGGTTAGTCAAATTCTTAAAATACAGCGTAGTACGCTGCCAAAAGATTTTTCAGCAGCGCTGATTTTGATGACCTATACCGCAGTGATGCGCGGCTCGGGTTTGATACGCATCGCGTAGATCACGCCAATAATCAAACAACCAATGCCAAGCGCGGTTAGCAGCGGCGGCCAGCTTTGTCGCCACAGGAATGTCCACAGCAATCCGGCTAAGGTTTCGAACACAATCAGCGGCCCCATGATCACCGTCGGCACCCGTTGGCTGGCCGCATTCCAGCAGAGCGTGCCCAACCATGAGCAAATCAGCCCGATACCTAACATCAATAATAGAAAGCGTTGCGGTTGCGGCCCGAATGGCAGCGCAAATGCAGGTTGCTGCCAGTGAAGCTGCACGCAGACTAATAGATAGAACACTATTGCCAGCGGCAGCGTCACCAAACCTTGTGCCGTCGCCCAGCTGGATGGCTTGTGCTGGGGATGCGCGCGTAACCATAAACCATTACGCAGCGGATACCATGTCCAGCATGCCACCGCCAGAACCGCTAACCCTAAACCGGTGAGATAGCGCGTCCAATCAAAATCGGGGCCTTGCGTCTGGAGTTCGGCGGCATTCACGCAAGCCAGGCCCACAGCAATAATCAGCAACGCTGGCGTCAATTTACGCCACGGCAAGCGCCCTTCAAGATGGCCATAACAGAGATTGGCCGTCACGGTAATCACCACCGGCAAGGTGCCGATAATCATGGTAGAAATGGGCGCGCCTGTGCGTTGAATCGCGCTAGCGAGAAACGCGTAATAGAGCAAATTGCCAATCAGCGACAGTTTCAGCGCTTCAATCCAGTCTTTGCGCGCCAGCTGACGCAAACGACGGCGATCCAGCCAGGCAAGCGGCAACACCACCAAACCAAAGGCGACGTAGCGCCCGGCCGATTGCAAGGTGCCGGGATAATCCGGTATTAACAGCGGGCCCACAAAGATCAATCCCCACATCAGTCCCGCCGCCAGCGCAAACAGTATTCCAGCAAACATAAACTCTTCCTTTATATGCATTCCGCTGCAGTGTGACGCAGGTGGAGGCTAAAGGCTTGTAGCAGATTGCGGTTAGCGTGAAGGGAACACTTGTTTTTGATAGCGGCCCGGCGTGATGCCGTAGCGATGCGCGAAGGCGCGGGTGAGATGAGCCTGATCGGTAAGACCAACCGATGCCGCGACGGTTGCCGCACTGTCGCCGCGTGCCAACTGCTGTTTTGCTGCGAACAGACGAAAAGCCATCAGCATTTGATGCGGCGTGACGTGGAAGTGTTGTTTAAAACTGCGCAGGAAATGCCACGGCGATAGTGATGCCAGCGCAGCAAGTTCTTCGAGGCGCACCGGTTCGGCGAGATTTTCACGTAAATAGTCTCTTACCGCATCGAAGCGATGTGCACCTTCGACAGGTCGTTGCTGTCCCTGACGCGCCAGCGGACGCATTAACTCCAGCAGTTCGAGCAAAATGCTTTCACGCTCCAGCGGGGTTTCCGCCTGCCACATCTGCGCCAGCAATTGAGAAAACGGCTGCGCCAGACGCGCATCGGTGCGCAGAGCGTCGGTGAACCACCAATGACGATCGCCGGTCAGACGATCCATCTCCTGCGGATCGATATAGATCATGCGATAACGCCAGCCTTCGTCGCAGGCAGATTCACCGGTGTGCAGCTCGTCAGGATTCATCATCACCAGCGAATGCTGCGGCGCGGTGTAATTGGCGCCGCGATAGCGAAAGCGCTGGGCGCCGGATTCGATAGTGCCGATGCCAAAGGCTTCATGGGTATGCGGTTCAAAAGCGTAGCGGGAGATGTGCGCCTGATACAGCTCGATGCCCGGCAGCTCAGCGAAATGCTGAAACTGCGCACGATCTTGCTCACAAGGAAAGATTTCAGGAACCACCTTCACGACACACCTCCGGGAAAAATCGCTTATAAGCATGCGCGGCAGTGGCGATAAATGCAAAGCGGATTTGCTTTACCTCGTTGCGAGTTCACCGGACACTGTCAAAACTTAACAGGAGATCAAAATGGCTAATCGTGTAGTTGTGGTAGTGGATATGCAAAACGGCGTGCTGGCATCGCCGCGTTTTGATCGTGCCGGACGCTGCGAGCGGATCAATCAGTTAACCGCTGCGGCCGATCAGGTGATCTTCATCCAGCACGTTGGGCCAGGTTTAGAGGTCAATTCAGCAGGCTGGGCCATCGTCCCCGAGTTGCAGCAGCCGGCCAACGCCATCTTTGTCAATAAAACCGCCTGCGACAGTTTCTGGCAAACCGATCTCGCCGCTCAACTCGACCAACGCGGTATTAAAAGCTTCGTTATTTGCGGCTGCGCGACTGATTACTGTGTCGATACCACCATCAAAGTCGGCGCCAGCCTCGGCTATCACATCACCGTCGCCGCCGATGCGCATACCACCGCCGACCGCACCTATGTTTCCGCACAACAGCAAATTAATCAGCACAACGAAGTGTGGGCCGATTTGATTATGCCGGGCAACCCGGTGCTGGTACGTGAGACGGAAGCGTTATTGCGGGAATGGCGACCGCATTAAGGCTGCACCTTGTTTGGCTTGAGAAAAAAAATGCCACTCCTCGCGGAATGGCATTTCTGGATTCGACAACGTCCGGACTGAGATAGCTCAGGCGAGTTATCAGAACGGAATATCGTCGTCAAAATCCATTGGCGGTTCGTTGTTAGCAGGCGCGCTCTGCTGCTGTGGACGCTGCTGCGCACCGCCGCTGAACTGGTTGCCACCGCCCTGCGGCTGCTGTTGTGGCTGCTGTGGCTGGCCCCAACCGTTGTTATTGCCGCCGCCCTGGCCGCCCGCCGGTGCGCCACCTGCGTTCGCGCCCTGCTGACGTCCGCCCAGCATCTGCATGGTGCCGCCAACGTTAACCACCACTTCAGTGGTGTATTTTTCCTGGCCGGCTTGATCGGTCCATTTGCGGGTACGCAGCTGACCTTCGATGTAAACCTGAGAACCTTTACGCAGGTATTCGCCAGCCACTTCCGCCAGCTTGCCGAACAGCACAACGCGGTGCCATTCCGTGATCTCTTTGTTTTCACCGGTTGTCTTATCGCGCCAGCTTTCTGACGTGGCCAGCGTAATGTTGGCTACCGCGCCACCATTTGGCATGTAGCGCACTTCCGGATCCTGACCCAGATTCCCGACTAGAATCACTTTGTTTACGCCACGACTGGCCATGTTGCTGTCTCCCGATGAGTTGATGCTAAAAGTCTAAGCGAAAAATTGTATCACGTCACATTGGCGTGTGCCCACTTTAGAGCGGGATTCCAAAATTTATCGGCGGACAGAATAGCAAAAACACTGGATATTTATTCAGTTTATTTTTTGTGCCATAATGGACCGTTTCTGCTGGTCGTGCTGGCAATGCATGGCGAGTGTTGTTCAATCCGGGAAAGGTGAATGGATAAGATCGAAGTCCGCGGTGCTCGCACCCATAATTTGAAGAACATCAACCTGATCATCCCTCGCGATAAGCTCATTGTGGTCACCGGTCTGTCAGGTTCCGGTAAGTCTTCGCTGGCGTTTGATACGCTGTATGCGGAAGGCCAGCGTCGCTATGTCGAGTCGCTTTCGGCCTATGCGCGCCAGTTTCTTTCATTAATGGAGAAACCGGACGTTGACCATATTGAAGGTCTTTCGCCCGCCATCTCCATTGAGCAGAAATCGACTTCGCATAACCCGCGTTCCACTGTCGGCACCATTACCGAAATTCACGACTACCTGCGCCTGCTGTTCGCGCGCGTGGGTGAACCGCGCTGTCCGGATCATGACGTTCCTCTGGCAGCGCAAACCGTGAGTCAGATGGTCGATCAGGTGCTGTCGCAGGAAGAAGGCCGTCGTCTGATGCTGCTGGCACCGGTGGTGAAAGATCGCAAAGGCGAACACACCAAAACGCTGGAAAACCTCGCTGCGCAGGGCTATATCCGTGCGCGTATTGATGGCGAAGTGTGCGATCTGTCGGATCCGCCGAAGCTGGAGTTACAGAAGAAGCACACCATCGAAGTGGTGATTGACCGCTTCCGCGTGCGCGAGGACCTGGCAACGCGTCTGGCCGAATCCTTTGAGACCACGCTGGAACTGAGCGGTGGCACGGCGATCGTCGCCGATATGGACGATACCAGCGCCGAAGAGATGCTGTTCTCGGCCAACTTTGCCTGCCCAATCTGTGGCTACAGCATGCGTGAACTCGAACCGCGCCTGTTCTCGTTCAACAATCCGGCTGGCGCCTGCCCAACCTGCGATGGCCTGGGCGTGCAGCAATATTTCGATCCCGATCGAGTGGTGCAGAACCCCGAGCTGTCGCTGGCCGGAGGCGCCATCCGCGGCTGGGATCGCCGTAACTTCTACTACTTCCAGATGCTGCGCTCGCTGGCAGAGCATCTGCAATTCGATGTCGAAGCTCCGTTTAACAGCCTAAGCGACAAAGCGCGCGAAGTGATTCTGTACGGTTCCGGCAAAGAGAATATCGAATTCAAATACATCAACGATCGCGGTGACACCTCAGTGCGCCGCCATCCGTTTGAAGGCGTGCTGCACAACATGGAGCGCCGTTATAAAGAGACGGAATCCAACGCGGTGCGCGAAGAGCTGGCGAAATTTATCAGCAACCGTGCCTGCGCCAGCTGTGAAGGTACGCGTCTGCGTCGTGAAGCGCGTCATGTTTTTGTTGAAGACACCAACCTGCCGACCATCTCAGAAATGAGCATCGGTCATGCGATGGATTTCTTCGCCAACATGAAGCTGAGCGGCCAGCGTGCGCAGATTGCGGAAAAAATCCTGAAGGAGATTGGCGATCGCCTGAGCTTCCTGGTGAACGTCGGCCTGAATTACCTGTCGATGTCACGCTCGGCGGAAACGCTCTCCGGCGGTGAAGCGCAGCGTATCCGTCTGGCCAGCCAGATTGGTGCCGGTTTGGTCGGCGTGATGTACGTGCTGGATGAACCCTCAATCGGCCTTCACCAGCGCGACAACGAACGCCTGCTTGGCACGCTGATTCACCTGCGCGATCTCGGTAACACGGTGATTGTGGTGGAGCACGATGAGGATGCGATTCGTGCCGCTGACCATGTGATCGATATCGGCCCAGGCGCGGGCGTGCACGGTGGTCAGGTGGTTGCCGAAGGTGATGTGCACGCGATCATGGCGAATGAAAATTCCCTGACCGGCCAGTTCCTTAGCGGCAAACGCGAGATTGCGATTCCCCAAGAGCGCGTCAAAGGCGATCCAGCCAAAGTGCTGAAACTCACCGGTGCGCGCGGTAACAACCTCAAAGATGTCACGCTGACGATTCCGGTCGGCTTATTTACCTGCATCACCGGCGTGTCCGGATCGGGTAAATCGACGCTGATCAACGATACGCTGTTCCCGATTGCGCAGCGCCAGCTCAACGGCGCGACCACCATCGAAGCCGCGCCTTATCGTGAGATCGCCGGTCTGGAACATTTCGATAAAGTGATCGATATCGATCAGAGCCCGATCGGTCGCACACCGCGTTCGAATCCCGCGACCTACACCGGCATTTTCACTCCGGTGCGTGAACTGTTCGCCGGCGTGCCGGAAGCGCGTTCACGCGGCTACAATCCGGGGCGCTTCAGCTTCAACGTGCGCGGCGGACGCTGCGAAGCCTGTCAGGGTGACGGCGTGATCAAGGTAGAGATGCACTTTCTGCCCGACATCTACGTGCCGTGCGACCAGTGCAAAGGCAAGCGCTATAACCGCGAAACGCTGGAGATTAAATACAAAGGCAAGAGCATCCACGAAGTGCTGGATATGACCATCGAAGAAGCCCGCGAATTTTTTGATGCGGTGCCGGCGCTGGCGCGTAAGCTGCAAACGCTGGTCGATGTCGGCCTGTCGTATATCCGTCTGGGCCAGTCAGCTACCACGCTTTCTGGTGGTGAAGCGCAGCGCGTCAAGCTGGCGCGTGAGCTGTCAAAACGCGGCACAGGCCAGACGCTCTATATCCTCGATGAGCCGACCACCGGCCTGCACTTTGCGGATATTCAGCAGTTACTGGAAGTGCTGCATCAGCTGCGCGATCAGGGCAACACCATCGTGGTGATTGAGCACAACCTCGACGTGGTGAAAACCGCAGACTGGATTGTCGATCTCGGCCCGGAAGGCGGCAGCGGCGGCGGTGAAATTCTGGTGTCCGGCACGCCAGAAACGGTGGCGGAGTGTGAAAAATCACACACGGCGCGTTTCCTTAAGCCAATGTTGAAGAAGTAAATTTCTCTCAGGCCCGCCATTGCGGGCCTGTTTTTTTCTGTCGGATTCCGCAACGAAATGCAGGAACAGGCAAGAATCAGACAACTTCAGGCATATACGCATTCCCCCCTGCTGACTATCCTTACAACGTTCCTTTTGGCGTCCCTTACGCCCTTTATCCCTTCAGTGTGCTGAACGGGATCCCGCATAGAAATCACGACACATCCTACTGGAGACACCATGAATATTACGCATGCCTATGCCGCACAGGACGCGAAAGCAAAACTCGCCCCGTTCGATTTTAAGCCACGCGAACTGCGCGCTCATGATGTGCAGATTGAAGTGTTGTACTGCGGCGTCTGCCACTCGGACCTGCATACCGCACGCAACGAATGGCGCAACACCATTTTTCCTGTGGTGCCTGGCCATGAGATTGTCGGTCGCGTGACGGCCGTTGGCGCTCACACCCACAACTACAAAGTGGGCGATTTGGTCGGTGTTGGTTGTATGGTTGATTCCTGCCGCAGCTGTCCAAGCTGTCAGGAAGGGCTGGAGCAGTATTGCGAAAATGGCTTCGTTGGCACCTATAACGGCGAAGACCGTGAAACCGGCGCAATCACTTACGGCGGTTACTCCACCAGCATGGTAGTAGATGAAAGCTTCGTGCTGCGCGTACCAGAAAATCTCGATCTGGCGGGCGTTGCGCCACTGCTGTGTGCCGGTATCACCACTTACTCACCGCTGCGCCACTGGAATGTCGGTCCGGGTAAAAAAGTCGGTATCGTCGGTTTGGGCGGCCTTGGTCACATGGGCGTGAAGCTAGCTCATGCGATGGGCGCACATGTGGTGCTGTTCACCACGTCACCGTCAAAAATTGAAGATGGTAAACGTCTGGGCGCTGATGAAGTGGTGATCTCGAAAGATGCCGACCAAATGGCCGCACACACCAACAGCTTCGACTTCATCCTGAACACCGTTGCAGCGCAGCACGATCTCAACCCGTTCATTGCCCTGCTGAAGCGTGATGGCAACATGACGCTGGTCGGCGCGCCGGAGCACGATCACCCGGCACCGCAGGTCTTTAACCTGATCTTGAAACGTCGCAGCATCGCCGGTTCACTGATTGGCGGCATCGCGGAAACCCAGGAAATGCTGGATTTCTGCGGCAAGCACGGTATCACTTCAGATATCGAACTGATCGCGATGAATCAAATCAACGAAGCCTACGAACGTATGCTGAAAAGCGACGTGAAATACCGCTTCGTGATTGATATCAATACTCTGCGCGAGGAATCTGCGGCTTAATTTGCCTCAGTGTTCATCATGGTTGACGCCCGCCGCGCGCGTGGCGTCAGCCTGTTGCCAGGAAGCATCCACCAGATAATAAATCTGCGAATCTTTTAGCGAACCATCCAGCCACAGCGTGCTCCAGTGCGACTTATTTAAATGTTCGCTGGGAAACACATCGTTGTGCTCCTCACGTAACAATTCCGCTAGCGCAGGCGTAGCTTTCAGCGACAAGGCCGGACGCCCTTTTACCTCATAAAGCATGGCAAACAGCACACCTTCACTTTTAATCTGCGTCGCCTGCCAGCACTCTTTAAAGCTTTGCTCCGCGCCCGGCTTGCTCATGCAGTACGTCAGTAAATCCGAAGTATTCATCTTTTATTCCCCTTGTAAGGTCGCCACGATACGCCGCGCACCGCCCTGCACCCGATGTTCACCCAACCAGATTCCCTGCCACGTACCTAACATCAGGCGACCGCGGTTGACCGGAATCAGCAGCGAAACGCCGAGTAGTGACGATTTGATGTGTGCCGGCATGTCGTCAGCCCCTTCGTAATCGTGCTGATAAGGCGCACTTTCTGGAACATGGCGTAAGAAATGCTGCTCCATATCGCTGCGCACGGTGGGATCGCAATTCTCATTGAGCGTTAACGACGCCGATGTATGTTGCAGCAGCAGATGCAGTTGGCCGACGCGCACATCGGATAAGCCATGAAGCTGGCCGACAATCTCGTCGGTGATCAGATGAAAGCCGCGCGCTTTGGCGCCAAGCGTAAGCGTTTGTTGATGCCACATGCCAGAATCCTAAAAGTAATTACACCGTTTAAGTGTGCAGCATGTCGGCGAAAGGTAAACCCTGAAGAGAGGAAAAAGCGGCAGAGCGTGAACTCTGCCGACTGAAGGTTAGTCGCTCAGCTTAGCGGCCATGGTTTTGATGCTGCCCACATCGTCTTTAGTAATTGCAGCCAGACGCTCGCCGTACTCTTTATCAGCCTTGTAGAAGTACGACAACATAATGGCGCGGCTCTGCACATCCACACCTTTCAGCGCGCCGCCCAGAGAATTGATCAGATCGGTTTTCTCTTTGTCATTGAAGGAACGATACAGATCGCCCGCCTGCTTAAAGTTCTGCGTTTTAGCAATCATCGCCTGCTGCGTGGTGCCGCTCAGCGGGCTGTGGCTGTATCGGGCGCTCTGCAGCTCTTCGCGTGGATAGACACGGCTTGGCTGATAGTTGACGCCATGATCGTCAGCCTTGCCGCTGTTCATTGCGCCGTCCTGATTACCGTTGCTCACCGGCACGCGCGGCGCGTTGACCGGCAACGTCAGGCCATTGGCGCCCAAACGGTGCATCTGGGTATCGGCGTAAGAGAACAAACGACCTTGCAGCAAGCGATCTTCCGATGGCTCAATGCCCGGAACCAGATTCGATGGCGCCATCGCCACCTGCTCGGTTTCCTGGAAGAAGTTATCCACGTTGCGGTTCAATTCCATCTGGCCGACTTTCACTTCTGCGATACCCGGCCAGATTTTGGTGGCGTCCAGCGGGTTGAAGTCGAATTTATCCAGATCGCTGGCTTTAATGGTTTGAATATAGAGATCCCATTTCGGGAAGTCTTTGTTGTTGATCGATGCCACTAAATCTTCGGTCATGTGGCTGAAGGTGCCGCTCTGAATAGCCGCCACTTCGCCCGGATCGAGATTTTTCTCGCCCTGCAGGGTTTTCCAGTGGAATTTCACGTAGTGCACTTCGCCTTTGGCGTTAACGAACTTATAGGCGTGCACGCTGTTGCCATCCATCTGGCGATAGTTTGCTGGCGTCCCCATGTTGGAGAACAGCATGGTCAGGCCGTGCGTGGCTTCCGGTACGTGAGAGAAGAAATCAAAGGTGCGCGCGTCGTTGCCAAGATTGGTGCGTGGATCAGGCTTAAAGGCATGCACCATGTCCGGGAATTTAATCGCGTCGCGGATGAAGAATACCGGCAGGTTGTTACCCACTAAATCCCAGTTGCCTTGGCTGGTGTAAAACTTGGTGGCAAAACCGCGCGGATCGCGCAGCGTTTCCGGTGAATGTTTGCTGTGCACCACGGATGAGAAGCGCACAAATACCGGCGTCACGCTGCCTGGTTTAAAGACTTCGGCAATGGTTAAGTCGCTGATATCTTTGCTGGCGCGGAACTCGCCGTGCGCGCCGGTACCGCGTGCATGTACCACGCGCTCTGGAATGCGTTCTCGGTCAAAGCGTTGCAGCTTTTGGATCAGCTGCACATCTTGCAGTAACACTGCGCCATTTTCGCCTGCGGTTTGTGAGTTCTGGTTATCGCCGACGGGTGCGCCGTTATCACGCGTCAGTTCGGTACTGTAAGCTGGAACGGTGAAGGCTAACGCAAGCGCAATAGCCATAGGTTTGAGTAAATAAGAACGGGTTGTCAGGGTCATGGGCATGCTTCCTTATACATAAAGATTCGCGATTAAGTTGTCGCGCTCGGCCATTTTTTGGCTGGAGAATCTTTACATTCAAGGAGTTAAGCCCTAACAAGACCAGTCTCGTTTATCCTTAACAAATAAGTTAAAAAAAACCGCCAGCCTGCGCCGACGGTTTTTTAATCATCGAATCCTGGCTTACATCACCGCAGCAAACGCCTCAGCAACCTGGTTGACGTTACGGCTGTTCAGGCCGGCAACGCACATGCGGCCGCTGGCGATCAGATACACGCCGAACTCATCACGCAGACGGTCAACCTGCTGCGCGCTCAAGCCGGTATAGCTGAACATGCCACGCTGTTTCAGCAGGTAATCAAAGTTTTGTCCCGGCAGTTTGGTACTCAATACTTCAACCAATGCCTGACGCATGTCGATGATGCGCAGACGCATCGCTTCGACTTCTGCCAGCCAATTGTTGAGCAGCGCTTCGTCGTTCAGTACGCAGGAAACCACCTGCGCACCGAAGTTTGGCGGGCTGGAGTAATTGCGGCGCACGGTGGCTTTCAGCTGGCCCAGCACACGAGCAGACTCTTCCGCGCTATCGCAGACAATAGACAGGCCGCCAACGCGCTCGCCGTATAGCGAGAAAATCTTGGAGAACGAGTTGCTAACCAGCGCAGGCAGACCCGCGGCCGCAATCGCGCGAATCGCATAAGCATCCGCTTCCATGCCCGCGCCAAAGCCCTGATAAGCGATATCGAGGAACGGAATCAGCTCCTGCGCTTTCAGTACTTCGGTGGTTTCATCCCACTGTGCGTTGGTGAGATCGGCGCCGGTTGGGTTATGGCAGCACGGGTGCAGCAGCACGATGGATTGCTTCGGCAAGGTTTTCAGTTTGGCGATGAACGCATCAAACTTCACGCCGTTGGTTTCCGCGTCATACCACGGATAGGTATTCACCTCGAAACCGGCACCGTTGAAGATCGCGACGTGGTTTTCCCACGTCGGATCACTCACCCACACGTTGGACGCCGGGAAGTAACGCTTAAGGAAATCAGCACCGACTTTCAGCGCGCCTGAGCCGCCCAACGTCTGGATGGACGCAATGCGGCCCGCTTGCAGCATCGGATGTTGTTTACCGAACAGCAGCGGTGCAATGGCGTTACGGTAAGCGTTCAGACCTTCCATCGGCAGATACAGCGACGCCTGATGCGGCTGCGCCTGCAGGCGCTCTTCTGCTGCGGCGACCGCCTGCAGCTGAGGAATGATGCCCGCTTCGTTGTAATAGAGACCAATGCTCAGGTTTACTTTGTTATCGCGCGGATCTTGTTTGAAGGTTTCCATCAACGACAGAATCGGATCGCCGGCATAGGCATCAACGTTTTGAAACACGGTGCAGATCTCCATGATTGGTCATAAATAAGAGGTAAAGATGCGTCATCAAACCATGTAACGGCCGGGACGATGATTCATTGCGATGATGAGATTGAGGATCACCGCGCCCGCGATTGAAGCAAACAGCATCGGTAACGACACCACAAACAGCGACGCTAATACCACGCAAGTGTCGACCGCCATTTGCAGTTTTCCGGCACGCAGACCGATGCGGTCCTGCAGCCAGAGCGCCAAAATATTAATACCGCCGAGGCTGGCTTTGTGGCGGAACAACACTATAAACCCAATGCCCATCACCACGTTACCGAACAGTGTCGCATAAAACGGATTTAGCGCAGAAAAATGCACAAACAGTGGATGCAGATGGGTGAACAGCGACACCAGGCCAACCGCGCAGAAGGTTTTCAGGGTAAATTCCCAGCCCATGCGCCGCACGGCCAGCCAGTAAAATGGCAGGTTGATCAGGAAGAAGGCGCTACCGAAGGAGAGCGGTGACAAATAGCTGATTAAGAAGGCAATACCGGCAGAACTGCCGGTGAGTGCACCCGCCTGTTTCAGCATAATGACGCCGAAAGAGACCATTAGCGTGCCGAGGACTATCGCCAGCGCATCTTCAATCAGCGAATGGGGAACTTTAGTGGGTTGAACAACGTTATCCATGGGTTAATCTCATTGCAAATGATGCGGTTCAAATGCAAAAAACGCACCACATCGGCGGCGTATGCTCGCCGCCGATGGGTGCCAGTGATTATCCAATTGATAACTAAGGCGCTTTATTGCAGGTTTTTGTGCATCAGTTGCGACTTAAACCATCAACCCATGCACAAATCTGTTTTCTGGTGCGCGTTTTTTGCATTATTAAGGCAATAATTGCACCAGATTAGCACGTCACGCACTTTTTTGGCGCGTTTTGTGCTGCGGGATGATCATCAAACCGTTCTCTTTCAAACGGCTCAATACCACGGAAGTTTTCACGTGCGCCACGCTTTGATGGCCAGCCACTAACTGGCTGATCAGCGCGCTCAGTGAAGCCAGATCGGCTACCGCCACTTTCAGCAGATAATCGGCATCGCCGGTGGTTTTGAACGCATCAACAATCGCGGCTTCTTCTTCCACCATGCGATGGAAACTCTCTTCATAATCCGGCGTATGGTTTTTCAATCGCACTTCAATCAATCCCACCATGCCAAGGCCCACCGCGTCGGGCGAGAGGCGTGCGTGATAGCCGAGAATGAGATTGGCCTGCTCAAGATTGATGCGGCGGCGTGAACATTGCGACGCCGAAAGTCCGACTAAATCACTGAGTTCCTGGTTGGTGAGGCGTCCGTTAGATTGTAATAATGTCAATATCTTAAGGTCGTGATCGTCTACCTGAGTCATTCTGTTTCCACAGCGTAATAAGGGGCGCTTTGCTACAGATAACCTGATTAAAGCCGGGGTTGTCCAACACTATTTTCTGATGACGTGAAATGCATGCACAAAACGTGCATGCATCCGGTTTGGAAGGGTTATTCGTCGTCGTATTGCGGGCCAGCATAGTTATCAAAGCGCGACCACTGGCCATTAAAGGTCAAGCGTACCGTACCGATCGGGCCGTTACGCTGCTTACCCAGGATGATCTCGGCGATGCCTTTGAGATCGCTGTTTTCGTGATACACCTCGTCACGGTAGATAAACATGATCAAGTCGGCATCCTGCTCGATCGAGCCTGATTCACGCAGATCCGAGTTCACCGGACGCTTATCCGCACGTTGTTCCAGTGAGCGGTTCAGCTGCGACAGCGCCACCACCGGCACATTCAGCTCTTTCGCCAGCGCTTTGAGCGAGCGCGAGATCTCGGCGATCTCCAGCGTACGGTTGTCCGACAGCGCAGGCACGCGCATCAGCTGCAGGTAGTCGATCATGATCAGGCTCAACCCGCCGTTTTCACGGAAGATGCGGCGCGCGCGTGAGCGCACTTCGGTGGGCGTCAGGCCAGAAGAGTCATCGATAAACATGTTCTTCTTCTCAAGCAAAATCCCCATAGTGGCGGAAATGCGCGCCCAATCTTCATCTTCCAGCTGACCGGTACGAATGCGCGTCTGATCCACGCGCGACAGCGACGCCAGCATACGCATCATCAGCTGCTCGCTGGGCATCTCCAGGCTGAAAATCAACACCGGCTTGTCCTGCAACATCGCGGCGTTTTCGCACAAATTCATGGCGAAGGTGGTTTTACCCATCGAAGGACGCGCCGCGACGATGATCAGATCCGAGCCCTGTAAACCGGCGGTTTTTTTGTTCAAATCCTGATAGCCGGTATCGACGCCGGTGACGCCGTCGTGCGGCGTTGAGACCAGCGACTCAATGCGCGATACCGTGGCTTCCAGAATCTGCTCGATATTCTGCGGGCCCTGATCTTTATTAGCGCGCTGTTCAGCAATTTTGAAAACATTCGATTCAGCAAAGTCGAGCAGATCTTCACTGCTCCGTCCTTGCGGATCGTAACCGGCATCGGCGATTTGGTTCGCCACAGAAATCATTTCGCGCACTACCGCACGTTCACGCACGATATCGGCATAAGCACCAATGTTCGCGGCACTTGGCGTATTTTTTGCCAGTTCGGCCAGATAGGCGAAGCCGCCGGCCATCTCTAATTCACCCAGCGTTTCCAGCGATTCAGAGAGCGTAATCAGGTCGATCGGTTGGCCAGCTTCCAGCAAACGCTGCATTTCCGTGAAAATCAGACGGTGCGAGCGGTTGAAGAAATCACTGGCGACGACGCGTTCAGAAACGTTGTCCCAGCGCTGGTTATCCAGCATCAACCCACCGAGCACCGACTGCTCCGCTTCTATGGAATGCGGCGGCATTTTCACGCCTTCCAGCTGCCGATCGCGGGGTTCGTTCGATTTGTTGGTGGGTTTATTTCCTGCCATAGTGAATGCATTACCGATCGTGAAAGGGACGCGCAAGTATACCGTCCCAGGATGAACAATCACAGGAGTCAGAATGGCAAAGCGTATTCAGTTCAACCAACACGGCGGCCCAGATGTACTGCAATGGGTCGATTTCGAACTGGCCGATCCCGCCGAACATGAAGTGCAGGTGGAAAACAAGGCGATTGGCATTAACTACATTGATACCTACGTGCGCAGCGGCTTGTATCCGCAAAGCAGCTTCCCTTCCGGCCTGGGTACCGAAGCCGCCGGCGTGGTGAAGCGCGTCGGATCGGCGGTGACGCGGTTTAAGGCGGGCGATCGCGTGGTCTATTGCCAGGCCGCGCTGGGCGCCTACAGCGAAGTGCACAATGTGGCGGAAGATCGTCTGGTGATCCTGCCGGACAGCATCTCCTTTGAGCAAGGTGCGGCCTCTTTCCTCAAAGGTTTAACCGTGCAGTATCTGCTGCGCCAAACCTATAAAGTGAAAGCTGATGAAATCTTCCTGTTCCACGCCGCTGCGGGTGGCGTGGGATTGATCGCCTGCCAATGGGCCAAAGCGCTCGGCGCACATCTGATTGGCACGGTGGGTTCGGCTGAGAAAGCGAAGATAGCTAAAGATGCCGGTGCCTGGGCGACAATTAACTATCGTGAAGAGAATATCGCGAAGCGCGTCAGCGAGTTGACCCATGGCGAGAAAGTGGCCGTGGTGTATGACTCGGTGGGAAAAGATACCTGGGAACCATCGCTGGATAGCCTGCGTCGCCACGGATTAATGGTCAGCTTTGGTAATGCGTCGGGTCCGGTTACCGGCATTGATCTCGGCATTCTCAACAAGAAAGGCTCACTGTTCGTCACCCGACCTTCGCTGTTCGGTTACATCACCAACCGTGAAGAACTGGATGCCGCCAGCAATGAGTTGTTCTCATTGATCGCCAGCCGCGCGATTCAGCTTAACGTGCCCGAGCAGCAGAAATTTGCCTTGAGTGACGCGGTGCGCGCGCATCAGGTGCTGGAGAGTCGCGCGACTCAGGGTTCCAGCCTGCTGATTCCCTGATCGCTAAATGCAAACGGGGCTTCCCGTAGGAAGCCCCTTTTTTTCTTTCTTTTTATAGTTCGCGCTGGTGTAGGGACAGCGGCGATGAATTCGTTTGAAACAACGCCAATCATCCTGACAGAAAACATAAGTAAAAAATATGTTTAAATGCGGAATAATGCTAAGCAATATCCGAGTCTGTGATCGTCACCGCAATTAGCGCCAGTCCCTTCTATCTAAGTCGCTGATTTTTCTTTTCAGCCTGCGCAATTTTGCCTCACCTGAAGGCGTGGTAAATGCCCGATAAAGCCAGACAACGACAACCGCCAATACCAGCCATGGCAACACTTTAATAACAATTGCCAGCAATCCGCCAAAGAACATCAAAGCGGTCGCCACCACCAATGCTGCAATAACGCCCAGCAACGAAACGCCGGTGAACAGCAGCATCAGAAAAAAGCCGATAACAAATAGAATTTCCACTAAGGCTCTCCTGTGTAAGTAACATCAGGAACATTACAAGATACGTGCCAGGTTATAAAAATAGCTAACTGCTTGAAAGCAATGGACAAGAGTTGAATGAAGAAATAATGAGGTGATGAAAAAAACTAATTCTCGGCGTAGAAATAACCATCTATAAAATTATGGTACTGGCTTTACGGTGCGCATGAAGGCGCACCGTATCAAACCGGAAGGTTCCGGCATGCTAAACAGTGATTACATCACTTCCTGTGGGATCTTATCCGCTACCAGCGCTAACGCCGCTTCCAGCACGCGCACATCGGCGCCGGGTTTGTGGGCGTTTTCACTTAAATAGCGACGCCACTGGCGCGCACCCGGAATGCCCTGGAACAGGCCAAGCATATGGCGCGTCACATGGCCGAGGTACATGCCTTTGGATAGTTCAGCTTCAATGTAAGGATACATCGAGCGCACCACCGCTACCGGATCGACGCGCGGCGTATCGCGACCAAACAGCTCGCGGTCAACCTGCGCCAGAATCCCCGGATTCTGATAGGCTTCGCGCCCCATCATCACGCCATCCATATGCTGCAGATGCAGTTTGGCCTCTTCCAGCGTTTTGATGCCGCCATTAATCGCCATGGTCAGCGCCGGGAAATCGCGCTTCAGCTGGTAAACGCGGGGATAATCGAGCGGCGGAATCTCGCGATTCTCTTTCGGACTTAAACCCGATAGCCACGCTTTGCGCGCGTGGATAATAAAAGTATCGCAGCCGCCCTGTTGCGCCACGGTGCCAATAAAATCACACAGGAATTCGTAGCTGTCCTGCTCATCAATACCGATGCGGGTTTTAACCGTCACCGGAATGCTCACCACATCACGCATCGCTTTAATGCAGTCGGCAACCAGCGCCGCATCGCCCATCAGGCAGGCGCCAAAACGGCCGTTCTGGACGCGATCGGATGGACAACCCACGTTGAGGTTGATCTCATCGTAGCCACGCTCTTCTGCCAGCTTAGCGCACTGCGCCAGCGCGGCGGGATCGCTGCCACCCAGCTGCAGCGCCAGCGGATGCTCTTCCTCGCTGTAGGCCAGATAGTCGCCTTTACCGTGAATGATCGCGCCGGTCGTAACCATTTCGGTGTACAGCAGCGTATCACCGCTCAGCTTACGGTGAAAATAACGACAGTGACGATCGGTCCAGTCGAGCATTGGGGCGATGGAAAAACGTTGCGAGGAGAAAGTATCGGTCATGAAACGCAGTAAATCCGCAGTAAGTAAGTGATGAGAAACTGCGCAATCATATCACAGCAAAACGAGCGGCACAGCCGCCCGTTATCAGACGGGTAATTAGAAGTTGAATCCGAGCTGCAGCATGGCACCTACGGTGTTGTCTTTACCTACAGAACCGGCCAGGTCCAGATGGACAGCATTGTTGAACGGTGACACCCCCAAACCGGCGGTGAACACGTCAGTATCGGTCGACTTCAGATCGGCGCGATAGCCGGCACGCAGCGCCAGCCAATCCAGCACACGATATTCCGCACCTACGCCAGCATATTGGCTGGTGTCTTCCGACTTGAAGCGCTTGGTTTCAGTCAGATCAACATCCCCCGCCAGCGTGAATGGCCCGTTATTCCAGGAAAGCCCTGTAGTGACCAGCGGACGAATTTGATAAGTATCGCGGTAACCGTTCACCTCTTTGGTATCGAGATCGCGCGAGATCAGGTTTTGTCCGGTCACGCCAAAGGTCCAGTTCTCACCGAAATCTGTTGCGACACCTGCATCCATGTTGAAACCGGTATCGCTGCTGCGGTAGCGGCTGCTGTTGATGTCGCTCTTGTCGTAGTTGTAGATACTCGCGGTGTAGTTATACAGCCAGGTTTTCTGCAGCTTTGGCGTCACGCCGACAGAAACCGGATGGCCGGCAATCGAGAACTCATGCGCGACTGACACACCATAATCGGTGACTAATGCCGCCAGGCCATTGGCACTGGAGCGTAAGTTATTTTCATCACCCGGCACAGGCACTCTCGTGCCATTGGCAACCGCGCGCAGGTAGGCAATATCGCTATCTGCCACGTTGGCGCGCACAATCGCAGTGCCGTAAGCCTTGGTGATAAAGGCAAAAGGTAAGGTTTCATTCGGAACGGTGACGGCCACGGCCACGCCGGCTGTTGCGTGAGCTTTATTACCACGCAGGTCGCTGAGCTGGTTAGCCATATCGCCCGCGGCGGCCTTCAGCTGCGGGTAACCATTGAGGTAATCCTGAAAGGTCAGGTTATCGATCACGTCCTGATAACGATCAACGGTATCGGTAATGTCGTCAACGCGATCGATCAATTTGTCTTTATCGGTAACCTGTGCGCCGGCTGATGGAAGAATGATGCTGACGTTATCTTCAGGCTGCGCCTTGGTCATCAATGCTGGGTTAGCCAGCACCGCTGAACTCCAGGTGGAAGAGGCTACGCCGGTACCGCCCATTGCGTCGTTACGCGCGTCGTACCATGTACCTGCTGCCAGAGCTGAGGAAGAGAGAAATACTGCATTCAAACCAACAAGATAAGCTACTTTTTTGTGCCTGAATAATGTCTTCGCCATGAGCCTGCCATCACCTTTGAAATGTCGCTGAATC
Source organism: Pantoea sp. DY-17 (assembly GCF_019795975.1). NCBI lineage: Bacteria > Pseudomonadati > Pseudomonadota > Gammaproteobacteria > Enterobacterales > Erwiniaceae > Pantoea > Pantoea sp. DY-17. The sequence goes on from NZ_JAIMIG010000003.1 coordinate 532,651, forward strand.
ACTCACCGACTGAAAGTTTAGTTAGCCGCTATTCTGAACCCTGGCTAACGCTTCATTGCTGTGAATTAAAAGGAAATAGCACTGCTATTCGCAGAATTGGACGCTTCCACGCCATTCCGCTGTGTTTTTATGCAGAAAAATTAACAGTGAGTAAATTGAGACCAGAAATTACTTAAGACCTTTTGAACCATAGCCGCTAACCCGGTGAGTTGCAAAGCAAAATCCGTGCAGACGTTGCGCTGCCTGGCCGGACGCATTTTACAGACATAAGGGTTGCAGCAATATTGACGGAAAAATGGCGAAGTTAATCTATTGATTGGGGAGAATTTTCTTAGGGATTTTAAGGACAATAAGCAATCACAGCAGCGTAAAAATTTGTGTGATAAAATAACATCACCTGCAACCCGGAGAATGCTTATGTCAAACCTCACGCCAGAACAACTTCTTACCCAGGCTGAATCACTTTGCCTTGATCGCGGCGTGCGCCTGACCACTCAACGCGCCGAAGTGTTGCGCTTAATGGCAGAGCAGAACGGTTCGATAAGCGCTTACGATTTGCTGGATCAACTGCGTGTCAGTGAACCGCAAGCAAAACCGCCCACCATCTATCGCGCGCTGGATTTCCTGCTGGAACAGGGATTTATTCATCGCGTAGAGTCAAATAACAGTTACGTGGTTTGCCATCATTTTGATGAGCCAGCACATACTTCTGTGATGTTGGTGTGTGACGGTTGTGCGGCAGTTAGCGAAAAACATGCTCATGGCGTGGAAAAAACCATCGCTGCATTAGCGGATCAGGCGGGATTTTCTCTGCGACATACCGTGATTGAGGCACATGGCCTGTGTGAAAATTGCGCAGAAGTGGCGGCTTGTACGCACCATGAAAGCTGCGAGCATGACCATCAGGTCGAGGGTAAAAAGCGGGTAAGAAAATAGGGAGGCACATCCCTGTGCCGGGCCAATCACTACGCTAAATGATTGGCGGGTAGGAGCATCATCCGTGAAGTGAGATTACCAGCGGTAATCTTTGTTGGTTGTTTCCCAGTCTTTCACTTCTTTCTCGGCCTGGTCTTTACCATAACCGTAGCGTTCCTGGATTTTACCAACCAGCTGATCGCGTTTACCTTCGATCACAGTGAAGTCGTCATCGGTCAGCTTGCCCCACTTCTCTTTAAACTTGCCTTTGAACTGCTTCCAGTTTCCGCTCGCTTCGTCTTTGTTCATAATATTCCTCCACTACATCCTGAGTGAGATAGATATATTGCCTGCTTAGCTGGCGATATACCCAGACAACGCGCTACTCATATGCGCCGTATGAGGTAATTGTAGTAGCCGCTTCGCAGTTTGCAGGGAAATACAGATTAATCTGTAGGTTACGCTTCGCTTATTCAGGCGTTAAACCAGCTATCGCGCCGCCAGTGACCACGCCAAATGAGCCACAGCGTGAGTCCGCGTAACGCGAGGAATACCGTCACCGCCAGCCATAAACCGTGATTACCGAGCCACGGCAGCGTGAGCAGCGAGACACCGTAGCCGATCGCCGCCATCACCATGCTGTTGCGCATCTCACGCCCGCGCGTCGCGCCGATAAACATGCCGTCCAGCAGATAGCACCAGACGCCAACCAGCGGCAGAATCACTTGCCAAATCAGATAGCGGTCGGCCATCTCTCGTAGCGCTTCCAGTGACGTCAGCATCGCCACAATCTCCGGACCGGTGAATGCATAAATCAGCGCAAAGATCGCGGCGACGAAGCATGCCTGGCGACAAGCCGCATGCCAAATCAGCAATAGTCGGCTGCGATCTTTGGCCCCAACCGCTTCACCCGAACAGGCTTCAACCGCGTAGGCAAATCCATCAAGCGCGTATGCGGTGAAAGTGAGGAACATCAGAAGCACCGCATTGACTGCCACTACATCCGGCCCAATGCGTGCGCCAAGGATGGTGAGCGACGCGAAGCAGATTTGCAGCATCAAAGACCGCAGCATAATGTCGCGATTGAGGCGGAATAGCCGCGCCGCATCGCCGCGCCAGCTGCTTTTGAGTAAAGCAAAATGGATACCGCGCATCTTTAGCACCCGCGCCACCATCCACAAACCCACGCCCAGCGTGACATATTCTGCCAGCGCGGTAGCCGCCGCCGCTCCGGCGACACCCCAATGCAGTTTGAGCACGAACAGCAGATCCAGCAGGATATTCACCAGGTTGCCGATGATTAGCAGCACCATCGGTGCCCGCGCATACTGCACGCCCAGCAGCCAGCCAAGAATCACCAAATTGGCCAAGGTTGCGGGCGCACTTAGCCAGCGAATCTCAATAAATATTTTCGCCTGTTGCTGCACTTCCGGGCTGCCACCCATTAACGCTGCCGCCAGGCTGCTGACCGGCGTTCGCAGCACCATAAACAGCGCACCAAAAACCAGCGCAATCAGTAGCGGCTGTGTTAAGGCGCGCGCCAGCGCCGTTTTGTCATTGGCGCCAAATGCCTGAGCGGTGAGTCCGGTGGTGCTCATGCGCAGGAACAGCAGGAGCATAAAGATGAAGCTGGTGGCGGTTGTGCCCACGGCGACGCCACCGAGGTAGATCGGGCTATCGAGATGACCAATAACGGCGGTATCCACTACACCCAGTAATGGGACGGTGATATTTGACAGGATCATCGGCAGCGCTAGCCGCCAGAGCGTTTTATCTGAAGAGGAAAACAGCTGCATTAGCCCATTCCGTTGTGTGCGGTAATCAGCGTAATGGCGCCAGAATGAGCCGCAGAAAGAGTCACAGAGAAGTAAAACAGCAGACTGCGGTCAGCGCAAACACGCACCGCCGCAGTTAAAGTGGATCAGAAACTGATCAGAGCCACTCGCCGTTGCGCACAATCCCGACAGCTAAACCTTCAACGGTTAGCGACTGCTCACGGGTATCCACGACAATCGGCTGAAAATCGGTGTTTTCCGGCAGCAGATGGACAATCGCACCCTGCTTTTTCCAGCGTTTCACTGTGACTTCATCATCAATGCGCGCCACGACAACCTGGCCGTTACGCACTTCCTGCGTTTTGTGTACCGCTAACAGATCGCCATCCATAATGCCGATATCTTTCATCGACATACCGCTCACGCGCAGCAGGAAATCGGCGCTCGGTTTAAAGAGGTTAGCATCCACCTGATAGTGGGCTTCGATGTGTTCTTGTGCCAGCAAAGGTTCACCGGCAGCGACGCGGCCAATCAGCGGCAGCCCTTCGCTCGGTTCTTCTTCCATCAGCAAACGAATTCCGCGCGATGCGCCGGAAACAATTTCAATTACGCCTTTACGCGCCAGCGCTTTCAGATGCTCTTCGGCAGCATTGGGCGAGCGGAAACCCAGTTGCGCAGCAATTTCCGCACGCGTTGGCGGCATGCCCGTCTGGTTAATATGGTCGCGAATCAGGTCATAGACCTGTTGCTGCCGTGCAGTTAACGCTTTCATCCCGCCCCCTGGTTGTTTATACAGTCGCTGTGAGTATATACAGGTATTCGCGAAATGAAAACCGTAACAGAGGGAAAAATCAGCGGTTTGATGAATCTGGAATCCCTATCTCAAATGCGTCCAGAGCAGCGCGATCCAGACGAACAGAGCCAGTAAGATAGTCAGCAATACGGCAGCCGATCCCATATCTTTAGCGCGGCCCGCGAGCGGATGTTGCTCCTGCCCGATGCGGTCGACCACCGCTTCGATAGCGCTATTAAGGATCTCAACGATGATAACCAGCACTACCGAGCCAATCATCAGGATGCGGGAAAGGGTATCTACATCCAGCCAGCAAGCCACGAGAATGGCCACCAGCGCGGCAATGGCTTCCTGCCGAAAAGCGGCTTCGTGCTGCCATGCGGCACGCAGGCCCTGCCAGGAATAACCGGCGGCTTTCACTATTCTTACTAAACCGGTGACGTTATTTGCCATGTCTATGGAACCCTTGAACTATTTTGACGTCAATGTGTGGGCAGTATGAGGCGGCAGAGCCACAGACCTTCGCTGCGCTTTCTGGTATGCTTGCCGCGCTTTGCTAACAAGAGGCTTAAAGTTGTCTATGTCAGGTTGGCGTAAACTCTATTACAAATTATTGAATTTACCACTCTCTATTTTGGTAAAAAGTAAGGTCATTCCGACCGATCCTATCTCTGAACATGGGATCGATCCGACACGTCCGGTGATGTATGTTTTGCCTTATGATTCAAAGGCTGACCTGCTCACACTGCGTGCTCAATGCCTGAAACATGATCTGCCCGATCCGCTGGCTCCGCTGGAGATCGATGGCACCCTGCTGCCGCGCCACGTGTTTATTCACGATGGCCCACGCGTAATTCCCTATTTCGTGGCCAATCCCGAATCGGTAAAGCTGTTCCACGATTATCTGGATTTGCACCGCAGCAACCCGCAACTCGATGTGCAAATGCTGCCGGTCGCGGTGATGTTTGGTCGTGCGCCGGGACGTGAAACCTCCGGTGAATCCACGCCACATCTGCGCGTGCTCAATGGCGTGCAGAAGTTCTTCGCCATTTTGTGGCACGGCCGCGACAGCTTTGTTCGCTTCTCGCAAACCGTTTCGTTGCGCCAGATGGCGACCGAGCACGGCACCGATAAGTCGATTGCCCAAAAGCTGGCTCGCGTGGCGCGCATTCATTTTGCCCGCCAACGTCTGGCCGCGGTCGGCCCGCGTCTGCCTGCACGTCAGGATCTCTTCAACAAGCTGTTACAATCCAAAGCGATCGAAAAAGCAGTAGAAGATGAAGCGCGCAGCAAAAAGATTTCGCATGAGAAAGCCCAGCAGAACGCCATCGAAATGATGGAAGAAGTGGCGGCGGACTTCTCTTATGAAGCGATTAAAGTCACTGACCGCGTGATGGGCTGGCTGTGGAGCCGCCTGTATCAGGGCATCAACGTGCATGGCGGTGAGCGCGTGCGTCAGCTGGCGCAGGATGGTCATGAGATTGTGTATGTGCCCTGCCACCGCAGCCACATGGATTACCTGCTGCTCTCCTACGTGCTTTATCATCAAGGCCTGGTGCCGCCGCACATTGCTGCCGGTATTAACCTGAACTTCTGGCCAGCCGGCCCGATTTTCCGTCGTCTGGGCGCCTTCTTTATTCGTCGTACCTTTAAGGGCAACAAACTCTATTCCACCGTGTTCCGTGAATATCTTGGCGAGCTGTTTAGCCGGGGTTACTCCGTGGAATACTTTGTGGAAGGCGGACGTTCGCGTACCGGTCGTTTGCTGGATCCAAAAACCGGCACCCTATCAATGACGCTGCAGGCGATGCTGCGCGGCGGCAGTCGTCCAATCACCTTCGTGCCGATTTACATTGGCTACGAGCATGTGATGGAAGTGGGCACCTACGCCAAAGAGCTGCGGGGTGCGGCCAAAGAGAAAGAGAGTTTCCTGCAGATGGTGCGCGGTTTACGTAAGCTGCGCAATCTCGGCCAGGGCTACGTTAACTTCGGTGAACCCCTGCCGTTGATGAACTATCTGAACAAAAACGTGCCCGAATGGCGTGATGCGATTGATCCTATCGAACCGCAACGCCCTGCCTGGATGACGCCCGCCGTGAATGACATTGCGGCGAAGCTGATGGTGCGCATCAACGAAGCCGGTGCAGCCAACGCCATGAACCTGTGCGTCACTGCACTGCTGGCGTCACGTCAGCGTTCACTGACCCGCGAACAGCTGATTGAGCAGTTAGAGTGCTACACCCAGCTGCTGCGCAATGTTCCCTATTCGCCAGAAGCCACGGTGCCTGACATGAGCGCCGAAGCGCTGCTTGATCACGCCATGGGCATGAACAAGTTCGAGACCGAGCAAGACAGCATTGGCGACATCATCATTCTGCCGCGCGAGCAGGCGGTGCTGATGACCTACTATCGCAACAACATTCATCACATGTTGGTGATGCCATCGTTGATTGCCGCCATCGTGCAACAACATCGGGAAATCAGCGAAGCAGAGCTGCTGCGTCAGGTTAGCCTGGTATATCCGATGCTAAAGAGCGAGTTGTTCTTGCGCTGGGACAAGACAGAGCTGCCTGCGCTACTTAACGCACTCTGTGCAGAGATGGCGCGTCAGGGCCTGATCACCTTGCAGGATGGTCAACTAAGAATGACGCCGGCACGTCACCGTTCGCTGCAACTGCTGGCGGCGGGTATTCGTGAGACGCTGCAGCGCTTCGCGATTACCTTCGCTATCCTCAGCGCGAAACCGGCCATCAACCGTGGCACGCTGGAGAAAGAGAGCCGCACGCTGGCTCAACGCCTGTCTGTGCTGCACGGTATCAACGCACCAGAGTTCTTTGATAAAGCAGTGTTTACTGCGCTGGTCCTCACGCTGCGTGATGAAGGATATATCAGTGACAAAGGCGATGCCGATGCCGAACGCAGTCATATGATGTGGCAGATGCTGGCGGAACTGGTGACCAGCGACGTGCGTCTGACGATTGAAAGCGCGGTCACCCACGATTAACGCGGCGACAAGCTAATAAAAAGGCGCACTTCAGTGCGCCTTTTTTGTTTATAACAGATCCGCGAACGGCACGGTGCTGAGCAGAATGCCGAGAAACAGCACCATGCCCACATAGTTGTTATTCAGAAACGCCTGGAAGCAGGGATCGCGCTCGCGCTGGGCAATTAGCTTCTGCTGATGCACAAACAAGCCTGCTGCCAGCAGCAGCGACCAGTAAAACGCCCCATTCAGATGAAGCATCATGCCCACCAGCGCCATCAAACCGAGCGTTGCCAGCTGCAGTAAACCGATAATCAGTTTGTCGTAACGGCCAAACAGAATCGCCGTCGATTTTACGCCAATCTTCAAATCGTCATCGCGATCGACCATCGCATACTGCGTGTCATAGGCCACCGTCCAGCAGATGTTCGCCAGGAAAACCAGCCAGCAGACTAAAGGTAAGGACTCACTAACTGCTGCCCATCCCATCGGAATCGCCCAACCAAACGCTGCGCCGAGCACCACCTGCGGCAGATGCGTGTAGCGCTTCATAAACGGATAAACCCACGCCAGCGCCAGGCCGCCAAACGACAGCAAAATGGTCATGGTGTTCATGGTCAACACCAGCATAAACGCCAGCAAACCGAGACCGGCAAACAGCAACTTCGCCTCTTTCCCGGATACCGCGCCGCTGGCCAGCGGACGTGACGCCGTGCGCTTGACGTGACCATCGATTTTGCGGTCTGCGTAATCATTGATGACGCAGCCGGCAGCACGCATCACGATAACGCCGAGCACAAACACCAGCAGCACCGGCAGCGGTGGAATCGCCATGCCGGAGAGCCACAGTGCCCACAGAGTTGGCCACAGCAGTAACACAGTGCCGATGGGTTTATCGATACGCATCAGGCGGCAGTAAGCCTGCCATTTGGTCATGGGTAAGGTGTTTTGCACAGTGGTTTTATCCTTGATCCAGCGCGCGATAGAGCGGCGACGCCGGTAAAAATAGTTCAGTTAACAGCAGCGGCTTGCCCGACAAACGCAGGCGGGAACGGCGTCCCCATAAATCGCCAACCTGACCGGGATTGATAAAATCGCGGCTCAGGGTAGATGAAGAGAACAGATAGCGGCCAAGCGGGCGCGTACCGAGCTGTTGCAGCATCTGCTCGGGGCCGTTCAGCGTGCTTTCTGGCACCACGGTGCGGCCAATCAGCCAGGGTTCGCCATCACCGCACAGCACAATTTCACGTAACCAGAAGCGCGGGTCGGCGGGCAAAAATTCCGCTTCTTCCGAGATCTCTTCAGCGCCAATAAACGCTTCGCGGATCAGTTTTACGGTCACTTGCTGGCAATGCTGCTCGAAGCGACGCGTCATGGAGTCTTCTTCCATTAACCAGTCAAGTAGCGGGGCAGAAAGCTGCGGTGAAGAGGCTGGCAGCCAGTGCAGTGCGCGTAACTGGCGCAGCGCGTCATGCGACATCAGGACATCTCCGGGAAAAAAGTTGCCCTAGTTTAGCGCAGAGGAGAATGCGTGGCACGGCTCGTTGTGCCACGCGATATTATTACTCGCGTTTCAGGCGGTTACTGTTCGCTAGCCACAGCGTCACCACCAGAATCAAAATCGCCGCCGAGTAGTAGAGCGTATCGAACGGATTTTTATGGTCGACGATGATCAGGCGGATAATCGCCGTGATGCCGATGTAGATGAAGTAGCGCAGCGGGAAGTGATAGCCCGACTGAAAGTACTTCACAATCAAGGCGATAAATTCGAAGTAGAGGAAATAGATAACGATGCCTTCAATCAGCAGATAGGAAGACGTCTGCTCACCGGTGCTCAACAGCACGTTGGCCAGATGAATGGTTTCTTTACCGAGGAACACCACCAGAATAATGGCCAGAATGATCAGACCAATATTCAGCACCCACTGCAATGCTAAAGAGATGTACTGCCCCACCCCTGTTTTTATTGTCATTTTTGCGCCTCACGCTCTCAATTACTCACTGGCGCTATCATGCTGTAGTGTGATCAAAATCACAATATTTATACTTCGACATCCACGCACAGCGCGTCATAGCGCCAGAACTCGCAGTCGCAATCAATCACGCGATTGTGCTGATCGCGATTGATGCGGGTAATCAACAATCCGGGCGTGCCGCTCGCCACGTTGAGCGCGGGCGCAGCGCGCACCGGCAGCGGTCCCGGCAAAATGGTAAAACGCGCGCCGCCGTAGCGAATGCCATAGCGCTGGTCATACAGATCGGTGAGTGAACGCGTCAGGTCTTCATCCAGCAATCCCGGAAAGAAGGCGGGATTGAGGTAATGCTCGACATACAACACGGCGCGGCCATCAATACGGCGCAAACGGCGAATGCGGTAAACCCGATCGCCCTCCAGCAGTTGCAGATGACGCGCGATGGCTAATTGCGCTGGCACTTCGCGCGCCTCCAGCACTTCAGTGCTGGCAATACGGCCTTGCTCAGCGGCCATGGCGTGAAAATGGCTATGATGAGAGGGGTTGTAGACCAACCGAGGCGGTGCGAGAAACCAGCCACGACGCAATTCACGATAGATAATGCCCTGCGCTTCCAGCAAGCCCAGCGCCTCACGCAGCGTAATGCGCGTGGTGGAATAGTGTTCGCTTAAGCTGCGTTCGGCGGGCAAACGACCGCCGGCAAATTCACCGCTTTCAATGCGTTCCCGCAGCCCTGCTGCAATCACATCCGCCGTTTTCGACATCATTTTCAGCCTCATTTTGGGGCAAATCTGCACTATGACAGTTCGATGACTACAATGTGACAGAGAACAACCCACGCTTTAGCGCGCTGTAACCGCATGTGGATCGTCGCGCCACACCCCGTTTCACCACCATGGTCATAAAACCTTCATCTATTCGGGCTACATTGGCTCGGTTCTTGCTGGACTAGTCCAAGAAGTCCCACAACATATACCGGGAGCAATCGAGATGAAAGCGTTTATCGCCTCTGTAGTAGCCAGTGCCGTACTGCTTGCGCTGCCCGCCGCGCAAGCCGCAGATAATGACCTCGCCGCGTTAGAAAAAGCCGCGCGCGCCGAAGGCCAGGTCAACAGCGTCGGCATGCCAGATAGCTGGGCCAACTGGAAAGATACCTGGAGTGACCTCAACAGCAAATATGGCCTGAAGCACAGCGACACCGACATGTCCTCGGCGCAGGAACTGGCAAAATTTGCTGCAGAGAAAAAGAACGCCAGCGCCGATATCGGTGATGTGGGCGCGGCTTTCGGTCCGATTGCCGTCGCTAAAGGCGTGGCGCAACCGTATAAGCCAACGCATTGGGAGCAAATCCCGAGCTGGGCAAAAGATCAGGATGGCAACTGGATGCTGGCGTATACCGGCACCATCGCGTTCCTGGTGGATAAGCAGCAGGTCAAAGATGTGCCGCACAGCTGGGCCGATCTGAAGAAAGGTAAGTATGTGGTCACTATCGGTGACGTTGGTACTGCGGCTCAGGCAGCGAACGGCGTGTTAGCGGCCAGTTATGCATTAGGCGGTGACGAGAAGAATGTGAAACCGGCGTTGAGCTTCTTCGGCGATCTGGCGAAAGAAGGCCGTCTTGGCGTGACCGATCCGGTGATTGCCAACATTGAAAAAGGCGAAATTCAGGTGGCGGTGGTGTGGGACTTTAACGGTCTGAACTACCGCGATCAGATCGACAAAAACCGCTACGAAGTGGTGATCCCTTCCGACGGTTCCGTCACTTCTGGCTACAGCACCATCATCAATAAATACGCCAAACATCCGAACGCCGCCAAGCTGGCGCGTGAATACATCTTGTCTGATGAAGGCCAGATCAACCTGGCGAAAGGCTATGCGCGCCCGATTCGTGCCGAGCATTTAACTCTGCCCGCCGACGTGCAGGCCAAGCTGCTGCCGCAGTCTGAGTATAAGAATGCCCGTCCAATCAAAGACCAGGCCGCGTGGGATAAAACCTCGAAAATGCTGCCGCGTCTGTGGCAAGAGAACGTCATCATTAATATGAAGCAGTAAGGAGCGAGGGATGAAAACGATCCTGGTGGTGTTGGATGGGCTGAGTAATCAGGTAGCGCAGCACGCAATGGGCTATCTGTTTGCTGAATGCGCGCAGGGCAACGGCCAATATTATACGCTGACTTGCGAACTGCCTTCGCTGTCGCGCCCGCTGTACGAATGCATTCTCACCGGCATTCCACCCGTGCGCAGCGGCATTATTCATAACGGCGTCAGCCGCTTAAGTAATCAGCGCAGCATCTTCCATTACGCGCGTGCCGCCGGTCTCACCACTGCAGCGGCCGCCTACCACTGGGTGAGTGAGCTCTACAATCAATCCCCGTTCAACGCGGCGCGCGACCGCCACACGGTCGCGCCCGATCTGCCGATTCAGTATGGGCATTTTTACTGGGACGACGGTTATCCGGATTCCCACCTGTTTGAAGACGCAGAAAGCCTGCGTTTGCGGCACGATCCCGACTTCCTGCTGATCCACCCGATGAACATTGACGATGCCGGACACAAGCACAGCCTGTCATCGCCGCAGTATCGCAACCGCGCGCGCATGGCCGATGGTTATCTGTCGCAGTGGATGCCGGACTGGCTGGCGGCTGGTTATCAGGTGATTGTCACCGCCGATCACGGCATGAACGATGACCGCTCGCACGGCGGCATTTTGCCAGAGGAGACGCAGGTGCCGCTGTTCGTGTTTGGCAAAGGTTTCTCGCTGCAGCCGGATCTCCAGCCGCAGCAGACCGAACTGTGCGGCATCGTGTGCACCTTGCTCGGCGTCGAACATGACAAACCGCTATGTCGCGCGTTACTGGCGGAGCCGCAGTAATGAAAGGCAAAACGCTCGCCGCGCTATTGCTGCTGCCGTTTGCGCTGTTCTGGGTGGCATTCCAGCTCGCGCCGCTGCTGTGGATTGCCATCAACAGCTTCTGGAGCGACATCAATGAGCGTTGGGGCTTCGACAACTACAGCGATATCCTCACCTCGCCGTTCTATTTGCAGGCGTTTCGCCTGTCGCTCGACATCTCCATCTGGTCGAGCATTTACGGCCTGCTGATCTCACTGGTTGCCGGATATTCGCTGCATCAGCTCGGCAGCGGCCGCTTTCAGCGCTTTTTGATGTCATTTACCAACATGACCAGCAACTTCGCCGGTGTACCGCTGGCGTTTGCCTTTGTCATTCTGCTCGGTCTGAACGGTTGTCTGACGCTGCTGCTGCGCCATTACGGCGTGCTGGAAGGCTTCAAACTGTTCTCGCGTGACGGCATGGTGCTGGTGTACACCTGGTTCCAAATCCCGCTCGGCATTTTGCTGCTCTATCCGGCGTTTGATGGCTTGCGACAGGATTGGCAAGAGTCCGCCGCGCTGCTGGGTGCAGGCCGCTGGCGCTATTGGTGGCACATCGGTTTGCCGATTCTGTTCCCGGCGCTGCTCGGTACTTTCGTGATTTTGCTGGCGAACGCGCTCGGCGCTTACGCCACCATTTACGCGCTCACTACCGGCAACTTTAACGTGGTGCCGGTACGCATTGCCGCGCTGGTCTCTGGCGATATCTCGCTTGATCCCAACACCGGCGGCGCGCTGGCGATGTTGCTGGTGCTGATTATGGCGCTGATTACCGTGGTGCAGCAGTATCTGGTGCGCCGCAGCTATCTCAACGCCAAACCTTCCTGAGGAGCTACACGTGTCGCGCGCGGAAAAATTTTATCATCGCCTGATTGTCTGGCTGCTGCTGGCCATTTTAGCCGCGCCGCTGCTGGCGACGTTACTGTACGGCATTTCCACCAGCTGGAGCGACACCATCCTGCCGCAGGGCTTTACGCTGAAGTGGCTCAGCGCGCTGTGGAGCGATGCGCGTTTCCTGACCGCGCTCGGTCATTCGCTACTGGTTTGCTGCGGTGCGCTGCTGTTTTCACTGGTGCTGGTACTGCCTGCCATGTTTGTGATCGCTTACTACTATCCGAAACTGGATGCGGTGATGAACGTGCTGATCCTGATGCCCTTCGCCGTACCGCCGGTGGTGTCGTCGGTCGGGCTGCTGCAACTCTATTCGTCGTCGCCGCTGATGCTGACCGGCACGCCGTGGATTTTGATCGGCTGCTACTTCACCATCGCCTTGCCGTTTATCTATCGCGCCATCTCCAACAATATGCAGGCCATCAACCTGAAAGAGCTGATTGATGCCGCGCAGCTGCTCGGTGCCAGCACCTGGCAGGCGGCGCTGTTTGTGGTGTTGCCGAACCTGCGCAAAGGGGTATTTATCGCGGTGCTGCTCTCCTTCTCCTTCCTGATTGGTGAGTTTGTCTTCGCCAATATGCTGGTCGGCACCCGTTATGAAACCTTGCAGGTTTATCTGTTTAACATGCGCAACGGCAGCGGCCATTTCACCAGCGCGCTGGTGATCTCCTATTTTGCCGTCGTCCTGCTGGTTACCTGGCTGGCGAATGCCCTCAATCCTGAACGAGGCTGACCATGAGTTATCTGAGCGTCACCCAGCTGAACAAAAGCTACGGTCCGACCACCATTTTTGAAAACATCGATTTCAGTGCCGAAGAAGGCGAGTTTGTTACGCTGCTCGGCCCCAGCGGCTGCGGCAAATCGACGCTGCTGCGCTGTATCGCCGGGTTAACCGAAGTGGATAGCGGCAACGTGTTGCTGCAAGGACAGGATATCGTGCCGCTGCCGCCGCAAAAGCGCACCATCGGCATGGTGTTTCAGAGCTACGCGCTGTTCCCCAATATGACGGTTGAGAAGAACGTGGCGTTTGGCCTGAAGATGCAGAAACTGGCGAGCAGCGAGATTCAGAAACGCGTGATGGAAGTGCTGGCGCTGGTGGAACTCACCGACTTCGCGCGGCGTTATCCGCATCAGCTCTCTGGCGGACAGTGTCAGCGCGTGGCGCTGGCGCGTTCGCTGGTGACGCGTCCACGCTTGCTGTTGCTGGATGAACCGCTGTCGGCGCTGGATGCGCGCATTCGTCGCCATCTGCGTGAACAGATCCGCAATATTCAGCGCGAGCTGAAACTCACTACCTTGTTTGTTACCCACGATCAGGAAGAGGCGCTGACCATGTCCGATCGCATCGTGCTGATGAATCGGGGAAAGATCGTGCAGAACGGCAACGCGGAAATGCTCTATACCCAACCGGCCGATCTGTTTGCCGCCGGGTTTATCGGCAACTACAACCTGCTGAGCGCCGAGCAGGCAACGCAGCTGACCGGACAGGCGTTTAGCGGCCAGGTAGCGATTCGCCCGGAGTCGATCCAGCTGTGCGCGCCGCAGGCGGGCATTCCCGCCACCATCCTCAGCCACAGCTTGCTTGGCAACGTGATTCGCTATCGGGTGCGTGCGCAAAACGTGGAACTCTCGATAGATGTACTCAACCGCAGCGTGGCAGATTTGCATCCCGCTGGTATGCAGATTGGGCTACAGTTAGAGATGTCGACGTTGCGCCAGGTTGCTTAATTTAAACGAAAAAAGGCGACACAACGCGGCGAAGGTTTTACCGGTTGTGCTCACCGTCAGGCTGGCAATCGGTGTGGTTTGAGCCTGACGGATGAGGAGCCTCTATACGTGTTAACTCTGCTTAATTTACTTTCTGCCGTTGCGCTGCTGGTGTGGGGCACACACATTGTGCGCACCGGCATCATGCGCGTTTACGGTGCCGATCTGCGTCGCGTACTCAGCCGCAGCGTCGAAAAAAAACCGATGGCGTTTCTTGCCGGTATTGGCGTCACGGCGCTGGTGCAGAGCAGTAACGCCACCACGCTGCTGGTTACCTCCTTTGTTGCACAGAATCTGGTCAGCCTGACGCCTGCGCTGGTGGTGGTGCTGGGCGCGGATGTCGGGACCGCGATCATGGCGCGCATCCTGACTTTTGATTTGTCGTGGCTGTCGCCGCTGTTTATCTTCTTTGGCGTGGTGTTCTTTCTCAGCCGCAAGCAAACGCGCATTGGGCAGTTAGGCCGCGCCAGTATTGGGCTTGGCCTGATTCTGCTGGCGCTGCAGCTGATTGTCGCGGCCGCCAAACCGATCACCCAGGCGGCGGGCGTTCAGGTACTGTTCTCAACACTGACCGGCGATGTGATGCTTGATGCACTGATTGGCGCGGTGTTCGCCATCATCAGTTACTCCAGCCTCGCGGCGGTCCTGATTACCGCCACGCTGACCGCCACCGGTGTCATCTCCTTCAAGGTCGCACTATGTCTGGTGATTGGTGCCAACCTCGGCAGCGGCTTGCTGGCAATGATCAACGCCAGCGGCTCCAATGCAGCGGGCAAACGCGTCGCGCTCGGCAGCCTGCTGTTTAAGCTGATTGGCAGCATCGCCATTTTGCCGTTCGTCAATGTTGTCGCCGATGTGCTGGATAAGCTGCCGGTCAATGACGAAGAGCTGGTGATCTTCTTCCACGTCTTCTACAACCTGATTCGCTGCTTAGTCATGGTGCCGTTTGCCGATCCAATGGCGCGCCTTTGCCGCCGTATGATTGCCGATGATCCCGAAAACGAAGCCCATCTCAAACCCAAACACCTCGACAGCAGCGCGCTGGATACGCCAGCGTTAGCGCTGGCTAACGCCTCACGCGAAACACTGCGCATCGGTGATGTGGTCGAGCAGATGATTGAGTCATTCAATAAGGTGGTGCATGGCGACCTGCGCGAAGAGCGCGCGGTGCGGCGGCTGGATGATGATGTTGATGTGCTTTACACCGCGATCAAACTCTATCTGGCGCGTATGCCAAAAGAGGATTTGCCGGAGGATGATTCGCGCCGCTGGGCGGAGATCATTGAGATGGCGCTCAACCTGGAGCAGGCGGGCGACATTATCGAACGCATGTGCGCCGACGTAGCGGATAAGTCACTGACCGCGCGCCGCGCCTTCTCTGCCGAAGGGCTGGAGGAGCTGCAAACCTTGCAGGAACAGGTGCTGTATAACCTGCGTCTGAGTTTGTCGGTGTTTTTGTCGCACGATGTCACCAGCGCCAAACGCCTGCGCCGATCCAAGCACCGCTTCCGCATCCTGATTCGCCGTTTCTCCCACGCGCACGTCGAGCGCTTGCATCTGCAGAACGTACAAAGCATTGAAACCAGCTCGTTGCACCTTGGCTTGCTGGGCGATTTGAAGCGTTTAAATTCGCTGTTCTGCGCCGTGGCGTACACGGTTTTAGATCAGCCGGATGATGAGCGGGAAGAGGATTAACAAGGTCAGAATCGCGCCGCTACAAATCCGCGTAATGGTCCGTAGCGGCGCAATGTATTGCGCTGGTTTTACATCACGACAGCAAACTGAACGCAATCATGCCAACAATCGCGCCGGTGGTGCCCAAAATGGTTTCCATCAGCGTCCATGTCTTCAGCGTTTCGGCTTCGGTGGCGCCGGTGAAGCGGCCAAACAGCCAGAAACCCGCATCATTCACATGACTGATAATGATCGAGCCGCCGCCGATACAGATCGACAGCGCGGCCAGCTGCGCGCCGCTGTAGTGCAGCGGTTCAATCACCGGCATCACTAAACCGACGGTGGTTAAACACGCCACGGTGGCCGAACCCTGAATAACGCGAATCGCGCCAGAAAGGATGAAGCACGCCAGCGCAATCGGCATGCCTGCGCCGGTCAACGCATGCCCTAAAACCGGGCCAACGCCCGAATCCACCAGCACCTGCTTAAACACGCCGCCCGCACCAATCACCAGCAGAATAATGCCCGCCGGTTGCAGCGCGCTGCCGCACACCTGCATCACCTTCTCTTTATCCATGCCCTGACGATAAGCCAGGCCATAAATCGCCACCAGACAGGCCAGCAAAATCGCGGTGAACGGATGGCCGATAAACTCCAGCCACTCATACAGTTGGGAACCCGGCGTAGTGAAGCGTGCGCCGATGGTTTTCAGGCCAACCAGCAGCAGCGGGAACAGAATCAGCGCCAGACTAAAGCCAAACGACGGCAGTTTGCCCTCTTCCACTTCCGGCTGATGATCTTCCGGCGGTGCACTAAAGCTGACATGTCGGGCAATAAAGCTGCCAAACAGCGGGCCCGCAATCAGCATGCCCGGAATCGCGGCGCACAGGCCCAGCAGAATCATCCAGCCAAAATCAGCGTGCATCTGCGCGGCCAGCAGCATCGGCGCGGGACCCGGCAGCAGAAACGCGGCGGACGCCGCAACACCGGCAAACAGCGGGATCACCAGCTTAACTAAATTGCCTTGGGTGCGACGCGCCACGGCGAACGCAATGCTGATCAGCAACACCACCGCCACTTCAAAGAACAGCGGCAACGCACAGATCAAGCCAGCGACGCCCATCGCATAGTGCGCGCGGCTTTCCCCAAAGGTTTTCAACATGCGAATGGCGATCTGATCGACGGCGCCGGTTTCATGCAGGATCTTGCCGAACATCGCGCCTAACGCCACCACAATGGCGAGAAAGCCGAGCGTTCCGCCCATGCCCTTTTCCATAGTTTCAGCGATTTTATCGAGCGGCATGCCGGAGAACAGACCGGCACCAATGGAGACTAACATCAGGGCAACAAAGGCGTGCATACGCGCTTTCATCACCAAAAACAGCAGCAGCAGGACAGAGCCTGCTGCGGTTAACACTAGCGTTGCGGTACTCATGACTAACCCTTGTTGATTGCACCCTCAATGGTCGCAACCGTGGCCGCAACTACCTCATCCAGTGAATGATTGATATCAACCACTAGTACATCGGGCTCATCCGCGCCGGGTTCCTGCAGCGTGGCGAACTGCGTCACCAGCATCTGCGGTTTGAAGAAGTGACCTTTACGCGCTTTCAGGCGGGATTCAATGGTTTCGAAGTCGCCCTGCAGATAGATGAATTTCAGGTTCTCGTTGCCCTGACGCAGGATATCGCGATAGGACTTTTTCAGCGCCGAACAGACGATGATGGAGATCTCCTGCGTGCGCTGCATGGCAAATGCCGCATCATTCAGCGCCTGCAGCCACGGCTGGCGATCGTTGTCGTCCAGCGGATGGCCATCCGCCATTTTCATGATGTTGCTGCGCGGATGGAGGAAATCCCCATCGAGGAACGCAGTGTTTAACTGATGAGAAACCTGATTGGCGACGGCAGATTTTCCGCTGCCGGAAACGCCCATCAGGATAAAGACGTGGTGCGATGGAGATGGCGTTGTCATTGTTTTGCGCTCCGGCAGTGAATTCTGCCCAATGTTACCGATAACAAATTGAGCTGCCATTGTCAGAGCCCACTGAAAGGCTGGCAACCCTTCTCAGGTGGAAAAGCACGAAAATGTGAACTGACTCAAATAATCGCCAAAATCAGATGCTGTCACCTTCGGAGATTTCAAAGCCAACATCCAGCGGTTGCGTTAGCGTGCGATCGCCGCCAATTCGCGCCAGCAGCATCGCTGCCGATTCCCGTCCCATACGCTCGCGCGGCGTTAACACCGTGGCGAGGCGCGGATTCACCACTTGCGTAATGTCGTGGCCGTGGAAACCGGCAATCGCCATCTGCTGCGGCACGCGTAATCCCTGACGCTGGCACTCAAACATCGCGCCTACCGCGAGGTCATCGTTGGTACAAAACAGGCTGTCAGTTTCCGGATAACGCTTTTGCGCTTCGCACAGCAGTTGCGCGCCGGCGCTGAAAGAGGAGGCATCCTCCATCATCACGCTGTGTGGCGTGAGCCCCGCTTCGCGCATCGCTTTTTCGTAGCCCTGTTGCTTCTGCAAGGTACGTTCATCAAGGCGCGCGCCGAGGTAAACCGTATGGCGATGGCCTTTTTTCAGAATAGCATGCGTCATCTGCCGTGCTGCTTCGACGTTATCAAAGCCCACCGCCATATCGAGGCACGGCGTGACCGAATCCATCATCTCAATCACTGGAATGCCCGCTACTTCCAGCATGCGCAGCGTGCCCGGCGTATGGGTACGCTCGGTGAGGATCACGCCGTCGATGTTCCAGCCGAGCAGCGATCGCAGCTGTAACTCCTCTTTCTGCGCGTTGTAGCCAAAATGCGCCACCAGCGTTTGGTAACCCGCTTCGTCGGTGACGGCCTCAATGCCGCGCAATACGTCGGCGAAAACCTGGTTGGTTAAGGAAGGCAGCAGCACGCCGATAGCGCGGCTGGTGGCGTTGGAGAGCATATCGGGGGCGCGATTGGGGATGTAACCGAGTTCGTCCAGCGCCACGGCGATCTTATCGCGCAGCGCCGCAGAAACCTGATCGGGATTGCGCAGGTAGCGACTGACGGTCATTTTTGTGATGCCGACACGATCGGCAACGTCCTGTAATACCGGTCTTTTCTTCTTCATCGTATGCGCCTGAAATCAGAGATACGACGAGTTTATCATTTTTTTGTCATGCACTGCCTTTGAGGAAAACCTGCGCGATCAATCGCGCCGCTACCAATACGTGCAGATATTGCAGCGGCGCCGTTCATTGCGCGACCTTTAAACCGGTGGCAAATCAAACAGCAGAATCTCTGCACCGCTGTCAGCTTTGATGCTCAGCGCGCTTTCATCCCAAATCGCCAGCGCATCGCTGCTGCCAACCTGTTCGCCATTCACGCTCACCAGCCCTTTCACCACCTGAATCCACACGCGACGACCGGCTTCAACTGTCACTTTATCGCTTTCGCCCTCAGCAAAGACCCAGCGCGACAACGTCATGTCCTGAAACACCTTGAGCGATCCGTCACGTTCATCCGGCGTCAGCACAAACTGGCGGCCTTTAACATCATCGAAACGGCGTTGCGCGTAACGCGGCTCAATGCCTTTGCGCTCTGGAATGACCCAGATCTGATACAGGTGCAGCGGATCGGTGGCGCTGGCGTTGTACTCCGAATGTCGCACGCCGGTACCGGCGCTCATGATTTGGAACTCACCGCTCGGAATCTGCTCTTTATTGCCCATGCTGTCTTGATGTTCAACGGTGCCAGACAGCACATAGGTCAGGATTTCCATGTCTTTATGCGGATGGGTGCCGAAGCCCTGACCACCATCGATAACATCTTCGTTAATCACGCGCAGTGCCGAGAAGCCCATAAAGTTGGCATCGTGATAATCGGCGAAAGAAAAGGTGTGCCAGCTATCCAGCCAACCGTGATTAGCGTGACCGCGTTCTTCAGCTTTACGTACATAAATCATGTTCAATTCTCCTCAATGTTTTTTACAGTTTGGTACTGCGAAGGATTGATTGATAGCTGAAAAACTTCATCCCTCTGTTCAAAAAAAGTGAATGAAAACGAAAAAACGACCCAGGTTTTACTGATGAGGAAGTGCGAACGAGATTGGTCTTGTAGATAACCCACTACATAACAATGAGCATCACGGACCCTGCAAGCAGGAATAACAAGGAAAAATTATGTCAGAACACATCACTCCACCCGCTAAGCGCCCGATTGAGCGCTTTTTGAATACCGTTGAATGGCTGGGTAATTTATTACCGCATCCGATTACTCTATTTGCCCTGTTTTCACTGTTTATCATTGTTGCGTCTGCCGTTGCCGCAGCGTTTGGCGTCAACGTGATCGATCCCCGCCCAGTTGGCGCGGCAGGACGCGCACCAGACGGTGTGATTCACGTGGTTAGCCTGATGAGTGCCGAAGGTTTGCAACGCATCGTCAGCCATCTGGTCACCAACTTTACCGGCTTTGCGCCGCTCGGCACCGTGTTGGTTGCGCTGCTCGGTGTGGGGATTGCCGAACATTCAGGGCTGCTCTCGGCGGCGATGCGCGCGCTGGTGTTTAACGCACCGAAAAAGCTCATCACCTTCACCATCGTCTTCGCTGGCATTATCTCCAACACCGCTTCTGAGCTGGGCTATGTGGTGCTGATTCCGCTGGCCGCGATGATTTTCCACTCATTGGGCCGTCATCCCCTGGCGGGCCTGGCCGCGGCGTTTGCCGGGGTTTCTGGCGGCTACAGCGCCAACTTACTGCTTGGCACCATCGATCCGCTGCTCTCGGGCATTACCCAAAGCGCCGCGCAGATTATCGATCCTGACTACCATGTTGGCCCGGAAGTGAACTGGTACTTTATGTTTGTCAGTACCTTCGTGATTGCCATTCTTGGCACCTGGATCACCAACAGCATCGTCGAACCTAAACTGGGCAAATATCACGACAGCGAAGGTGATGCGGTGCGAGGCGATATGGGCGCGCTGACGACGCAAGAACGTCGGGCGTTGAAAGGCGCGGGCTGGGCGGTTCTTGGCGTTACGCTGCTGCTGATCCTGACCGTGATTCCGGGCTACGGCGTGTTACTCAACCCGAAAACCGGCACGCTGGCGGGTTCACCGTTCCTGAAGGGCATCGTGGTGTTTATCTTTGTCTTCTTCGCTATTCCCGGCATGGTATATGGCCGCCTGATCGGCAATATGCGCAACGATCGCGACGTCATTAACGCCATGTCCGCCAGTATGAGCAGCATGGGCATGTATATCGTGCTGGTGTTCTTTGCTGCGCAGTTCGTGGCGTTTTTTAACTGGAGCAATTTCGGCACCGTGGTGGCAGTGAAAGGCGCTAATCTGCTGGCATCAATCGATATGGGCGCGCCGCTGCTGTTTGTCTGCTTCATCATGATCTGCGGCTTTATCAACCTGATGATTGGCTCCGCCTCGGCGCAATGGGCGGTGACCGCACCGATCTTTGTCCCGATGCTGATGCTGGTCGGCTTTGCGCCCGAAGTGATTCAGGCGGCATATCGCATCGGCGATTCGGTGACCAACGTGATTACACCCATGATGAGTTACTTTGGCCTGATTATGGCGGTGGCGGCGCGTTATCGACGCGATATGGGTATCGGTACGCTGGTGGCGATGATGTTGCCGTATTCGGTGGTGTTTATGATTGGCTGGACGCTGCTGTTTGTGCTTTGGGTGTTTGTCTTCAATCTGCCGGTCGGGCCCGGTGCGGCAACCTGGTACACGCTGTAAAGGCAAAAAAAAAGCCAGCACCCGAGCTGGCTAAATAATACCTGGAAGCAATGTGAGCAATGTCGTGCTTACCCGGTTGTCAGGAGACGTTTCCGAGCTCGCATGGCAATAATAATCATTATCATTCGCGTCTGTAAAGCCCTTTTGCGAATTATTTTGCATTGACGAAGAGCGAGAATTCCTTGATGTTAAAGGGGATTTTATCCATTTTGCACAAGGAGTCGCTCATGAGTCAGATCGTTGTTCGTCACGCTATTCCCGAAGATGCTGCTGCTTTAACGCGCATGTACAGTCAGCCTGAACCGCAGGCCAACACGCTGCATCTGCCGTATCAATCGCCGACGCTGTGGCAGGACCGCCTCAGTAATCTGCGTCCGGGTGTGCATATGCTAGTGGCGTGCATTGACGATCAGATTGCCGGGCAACTCACGGTGGAAGTGCTATCGGTGGCGCGCCGTCGCCATACCGCGACCTTTGGCATGGGCGTCGATTCTGCTTTTCATCGGCGCGGCGTCGGTAAAGCGCTGATGTCAGCGATGATTGATTTGTGCGACAACTGGCTGCAGGTGACGCGCATTGAGCTGACGGTGTTCGCCGATAATCATAAAGCGCTTGGCTTGTATCAGCAGTTTGGCTTTGAGATCGAAGGCACCGCACGTCGTCACGCCATGCGCGACGGCGAAATGGTGGATACGCACTATATGGCGCGCTTGAAATAACCTGTTAAATCGCGCCGCTACAAATGCGTGCACATACCGTAGCGGCGCAATTTATTGCGCATTAGCGATCAATAACCTGCGCTTAAATCATCCACTGAACGCGGATCCGATGCGCCATAACGCGTGCCGTCCGGCCCAATCATAATGCTCTGCGTGCTGCCCATCGCGGGCATCACTTTCACATGCTGGCCTTTGGCTTCCAGCAGGCGCAACGTATCCGGGCTGAAGCCTTTTTCCACGCGCAGCTGATCGGGCAACCATTGATGATGGAAGCGCGGTGCGTTGGTCGCTTCCGCTACGTTCATGCCGAAATCGATGCTGTTCACCACCATTTGCAGCACGGTGGTGATAATACGGCTGCCGCCTGGGCTACCGGTAACCAGCCAGGTTTTACCGTCTTTTGCCACAATAGTAGGCGACATTGATGACAGCGGACGTTTAGCCGGTTGCACCGCATTCGCCTCGCCACCGACTAAGCCGTAGACGTTTGGCGTACCCGGTTTGGCCGAGAAATCATCCATTTCATTGTTCATCAAGATGCCGCTTTGTCCGGCGACAATGCCGCTGCCGAAGTAAGTATTCAGCGTGTAAGTCACCGCGACCGCGTTGCCATCTTTATCCACCACCGAGAAATGCGTGGTTTGATTGCTTTCATACGGCGCCAGTTTACCGGGTTTGATCTCGCTGGATGGACGCGCTTTATTGACGTCAATCTGCTGCGCCAGGGTTTTGGCGTAGGCTTTGCTGGTTAGCGCCTGCTGCGGCACTTTGACGAAATCAGGATCGCCAAGGTATTCGGAACGGTCGGCGTAAGCGTATTTTTCCGCTTCCGCCATCACCTGCATCGCATCCGCGCTACCAAAGCCGAATTTTGCCAAGTCGAAGTTTTCCAGGATATTGAGGATCTGCACGATGTGAATCCCGCCGGACGATGGCGGCGGCATGGAGAACACTTCATAGCCGCGATAGGTGCCGCTCACCGGTTTACGTTCCACCGCGCGATAGGCCGCCAGATCCTGCTTGCCGATCAGGCCGCCGTGCTGCGCCATTTCACCGGCAATTTCCTCAGCGATTTTGCCTTTATAGAACGCATCCGGCCCTTGCTGGGCGATCAGCTGCAGGCTACGCGCGAGGTTTTTCTGCACCAGACGTTCGCCCTTCTGATACGGCTTACCGTCGGCTTTGTAGAAAATCGCGCGGCTGTTGTCGTGGTTGATCAGCGTCTCTTTGCCGTAGGTGGCGAGATCGTCGGCCAGCGCATCGTTCACTACGATACCGTCACGCGCCAGTTTGATAGCAGGCGCCAGTAATGTGCTCAGCGGCAAGGTGCCGTATTTCTGCGCCGCGAGCGCAAAACCAGCCACGGTGCCCGGCGTACCTGAGGCTAAATGAGAAGTGAGTGACAACTTACTATCAGCGTTGCCCTGCTTATCAAGGAACATATCGCGTGACGCGCGCGCCGGTGCCATTTCGCGGAAGTCGATGGCGGTGGTGCGGCCCGATGCGGTGCGTAGCAGCATAAAGCCCCCGCCGCCGAGATTACCGGCCTGCGGATGCGTCACCGCCAGCGCGAAACCCACCGCAACCGCCGCATCCACCGCGTTACCGCCCTGCTTAAGAATATCGACGCCGACTTCTGTCGCCATCGCATCCACCGATGCCACCATGCCATGTTTGGCTTTTACCGGGTGAAAGGTATCACTATCAACGCCATACGAAACCGGCGGCGCGTTGGCGGGCGCAGCGTGTGCGCCTTGCACCACGGTAAAACTCATCAATAATGCCCAGCCGAACTGACGCACGTTGCCCTGTATCCTCATCTGCCACCATCCTTTTAAAGTTATTTATACCCTTCATACTTCAAGGTGCAGATGCGTTGGCTGCTCTCGTTCACCCGAATCACTTACTTATGTAAGCTCATCGGGACTCTCTCGTTTGCCGCCTTCCTGCGCCTCGAATTATTTTGGGTATCCATTTGTTATTTATTTATGCAAGTGTTTGCAAACACGGTAAAAAGCGTAGCAGTAAGCTAAATTCGGCGCACTCCTGGATCATAGGTTTGTGATATCGCATAAACTTATGACTGCAGCGCGTGTTGCCACCTTGGCAGCATCAGCACACAGCAGGCTGCATGAATGGAGGAAGACCATGAACAAATGGCTAATTGTGATCGCAGCATTGCTGCCGTTAAGCAGCATGGCAAATACGTTGAACAGCACCAACGATCCGAACAAACCCGGCTTCAACCCGAGCCAGCAGCGGATGCAGTCGCAGATGCAGAATCAGCAGCAACAGCAGAAGCTCAGGTTGCAGCAGAATCAGCAGCAGCAAAGTCAGGATGTCCAGCGCAAGGTGCAGGAACAGCGGGATAGCGCCCAGCAGCGGGTGATTCAGTCGCAGCCGGGCCAGAAACAGCAGCAGAACTAGCGGAAGTCGGGACCGATAATATCGATGCGGTCGGTGCAGATAGCATCGACGCCCCAACTCAACAGCTCGCGCGCCCGCGCGGGCTGATTCACGGTATACACCAGAATATGCAGACCGGCCGCTTTCAGCTGCGCGGTGCGTTTGGCGTCGAGTAATTTGTGGTTGAGATGGATCGACACGCAATCCAGACGCGCCGTCAGCGCCTGCCAATCGTCGTGCCACTCATCCAGCAGCAACCCGCGCGGCAGTTCAGGTGCTGCCTCCATCGCCGCCTCCAGCGCTGCGTAAGAGAAGGAGGAGAGCAGCGGCGCGGTTTGTCCTTGCCACAGTTCGCGTGCGGCCAGCGCCACATTGCGGCCAGTTTCCACCTCCTGCCCGGTGGTGGGTTTGATCTCGATGTTCGCCATCATCTGATGCTGGCGACAACGCTCGGCCACTTCGCTCACCAGCGCCAGCGGTTCGCCTTCGTAATCGCGGCTAAACCAGCCGCCGGCATCCAGCTGTGACAGCTTATGCCACGACAGCGCGCCCGCCACGCCCCAACCGTTGCTGGTGCGATCCAGCGTATCGTCGTGCAGCAGGAAAATTTGCTTATCTTGCGACAGCTTGGCATCAAACTCGATCATGGTGTGACCGTGCTGCGCGCCGACATCAATCGCCGCGAGGGTATTTTCCGGGGCCAGTTTGCCGCCGCCGCGATGCGCGACAATGTGCGGATAAGGCCAGTTGTGTTGACTCATTCCAGACGCTTTCCATAGGTTGAATCGAAGAAGTGTAACGCATCTGACGGCAGATGCAGCCACAAGGTGCTGCCCGCCAGCGGGCGCTCGCTGTGTGGCAAACGGACCACCATGCGTGCGTTACCGATGCGGCCGTGCGCCAGATTGTCCGCGCCGAGCATCTCCAGCGTTTCAACCACCAGCGGAATGCCGCCCGCATCGCGGCTGCTGAGTTTGATGTGTTCGGGACGAATGCCGAGCGTCAGCAGGCGATTGGCCCATTTGGCTCTGCTCTCGCCCAGCAGCAAGCTGTTAAGCGCATCCAGCGTGAAACGCGTGCCGTCGCTGCTGATTTGCCCTGGCAGCAAATTCATGGCGGGCGCGCCGATAAACGAGGCAACAAACTGGCTGGCCGGACGCTCGTACACTTCCACCGGCGTGCCCACCTGCTCCACCACGCCTTTGTTCATGACCATCACGCGTTGCGCCAGCGTCATCGCTTCTACCTGGTCGTGCGTCACGTAGATGCTGGTGGTTTTCAGGCGGCGATGCAGCTGTTGCAGCTCAAGACGCATCTGCACGCGCAGGCGCGCATCCAGATTCGACAGCGGCTCATCAAACAGGAAAACCGCCGGTTCACGCACGATAGCGCGCCCCATCGCCACGCGCTGACGCTGTCCGCCCGACAGCTCACGCGGGCGGCGATGCAGCAGATGATCCAGCTCGAGGCTGCGCGCGGCTTCCATCACGCGCTGATCAATCTGCACTTTGCCCATGCCGCGAATTTTCAGGCCATACGCCATGTTTTCGCCCACCGTCATGTGCGGATAGAGCGCGTAGTTCTGGAACACCATGGCGATGCCGCGGTCTTTCGGCTCCATGTGGGTGACGCGTTTGTCGTCGATGTAGATGTCGCCCGACGATACGCGCTCAAGGCCCGCCACCATGCGCAGCAGCGTCGATTTACCGCAGCCGGAAGGGCCGACCATCACCATAAATTCGCCATCGTTAATGGTGATGTTCAATGGTTGAATGATTTGATTTTTGCCGTCGTACGATTTGGTAACGGTCTGAAGGGTTACGCCTGCCATTTATTTATCACTCTCTACCAGGCCACGCACAAACGCACGTTGCATCACGAGTACCACCACCACCGGTGGAATCAGGGTTAATAACATTGCCGCCATCACTTCATTCCACTGCGTAGGCCCGCCGCTGCTGTTGATCATACTTTTCACTCCGGCGACGGCGGTGCTGAGGCTGGCATCGTTGATGATCAGCAGCGGCCACAGATATTGGTTCCATCCGTAGATAAAGGTGATCACGAAGAGCGCGGCGAGATTGGTTTTGGACAGCGGTAACACAATGTCCCAGAAGAAGCGCATCGGGCTGGCACCGTCGATACGCGCCGCCTCAATCAGCTCGTCCGGCAGTGACATAAAGAACTGACGGAACAGGAAAGTGGCCGTCGCCGATGCCATCAGCGGCAGCGTTAGGCCGCTGTAGCTGTCGAGCATATTCAGCGTCGAAATCACTTCCACCGTCGGAAAAATACGCACTTCCACCGGCAGCATCAGGGTGATGAAAATCAGCCAGAAAAACAGCGAACGCAGCGGGAAGCGGAACCACACCAGCGCGAAGGCGGAGAGCATCGAGACGCTGATTTTGCCAATAGTGATACCGAGCGCCATCAGCAGGCTGTTGAGCATCATCATGCCAAACGCCGGACCGTTGCCATTCACGCCATGCGTCCAGATGCGTGCGATGTTCTCCCACAAATGCGTGCCCGGCAGCAGCGTCATCGGCACCTGATACACCGCCTCGTTATCCAGCGTCGCCGCGACAAAAGCGATGTAAAGCGGGAACAGAATGGTCAGCACGCCCAGCACCAGCAAGGTGTGGCTAAAGATGTCCAGCCCGCGTCGATTCTCAATCATTGGTATTGCACCTTACGCTCGACAAAGCGGAATTGCAGGATAGTCAGGCCAATCACCAGCAGCATCAACACCACCGATTGCGCGGCGGAGGAAGAGAGATCCAGCCCGGTGAAGCCTTCGCGATAGATTTTGTAGATCAGCGTGGTGGTGGCCTGTACTGGCCCGCCGCCGGTGGCGGCATCGATCACCGGGAAGGTATCGAAGAAGGCATACACCAGATTGACCACCAGCAGGAAAAAGCTCACCGGCGTAATCAGCGGCAGGGACAAATTGAAGAAGCGACGCACCGGACCGGCGCCATCGATCGCTGCCGCTTCCACCAGCGATTTGGGAATCGACTGCAGCGCGGCGAAGAAAAACAGGAAGTTATAGCTCATTTGCTGCCAGATCGACGCCAGCACAATCAGGAACATCGCCTGACCGCTGTTTTGCGCGTAGTTCCAGTTGGAGCCCATTTGGTTCAGCAGATGGCTGAACAAACCGAGGCCCGGATTAAACAGGAACATCCACAGCACCGCCGCTACCACCGGCGCCACCGCGTACGGCAGCAGCAGCAAGGTTTGGTAAAGCTTGCGCAGGCGAATCACGTAATCCACCAGCGCCGCCAGCAGCAGGGAAAAGGTCATACCGCAAATCGTGACCAGCGCACTGAATTCAATGGTGGTCCAAAAGGACGCCAGATAGTACTCGTCGCTGAACAGGCGTTTAAAGTTCGCCATTCCGACGAAGGTGCTGGAGATGCCAAAAGGATCAATGCTTTGCAGTGAATACCACAAGGCTTCACCGGCTGGCCACAGAAAGAAGATGGCCGTGATCACCAATTGCGGCAGCAGCAGCAAATAGGGCAGAAAACGGGAGCGAAATACCGGGCGCGATGAGGACATAGCAGGCTCAATCCAGGAGAAAAATCGGGGCGAACGCCTGGCGCCGGCCCCGAGATAACAGCGTTACTTCACTTGCTGCTCAAAACGGCGCAGCAGTTCGTTACCGCGTTTCACAGCGTTATCCAGCGCAGCTTGCGGTGCCTGTTTGCCGGTCCACACGCCTTCCAGCTCTTCATCCACGACAGTACGAATCTGTGGCATGTTGCCCAGACGCATGCCTTTGGTGAACGGCAGCGGATCTTTGTTCAGCATCTGACGCGTAGCGATGTCTGCGCCAGGGTTCTTGTCATAGAAGCCCTGTTGCTTAGTCAGTTCGTATGCGGCGGTGGTGATAGGCAGGTAACCGGTTTTCTGGTGCCATTCGGCAGCGATTTCCGGCTGTGCGAGGAACTTCATGAACTCCGCCGCGCCTTTGTAGGTGTTGGCATCTTTGCCTTTCATCACCCACAGGCTCGCGCCGCCTATGATGGCGTTTTGCGGTGCATTCGGAACGGTTTCATCGTACGGCATCATGCCAACGCCGAAGTTAAATTTGGCGTAGTGTTTGATGTCGGCCAGCGAACCGGACGACGCGGTGGTGATGCCGCAATCGCCGTTGTAGAACTTGGCGGTGGATTCATCTTTGCGACCGAAGTAGGTGAAATCCCCCTTCTTGTTCATCGCTTCCAGCATTTCGATATGGCGCACCTGCACCGGCTTGTTGAACTCCAGCACCGCATCGGTACCGTCAAAGCCGTTGTTTTTGGTGGCGACCGGCAACGCGTGCCAGGCGCTGAAGTTTTCAATCTGAATCCAGCCCTGCCAGCCGCTGGCGTAACCGCAGGTCAGGCCGGCTTTGCGCAGCGCTTCGGCGTCTTTCGCCAGCTCCTGCCAGGTTTTTGGTGGCTGATCCGGGTTCAGACCGGCTTTTTTGAACGCATCTTTGTTGTAATACAGTACCGGCGTGGAGCTGTTGAACGGCTGCGAGATCAGCTGGCCTTTGCTGTCGCTATAGTAACCGGCAACGGCTGGCACGAACTGCCTGGGATCCATTTGCACGCCGGCGTCTTTAAACACCTGGTTGACCGGCACGATAGCTTTCGACGCCATCATGGTCGCCGTACCGACTTCATACACCTGCAGCAGCGCAGGCGCTTTACCGGCGCGCACCGCCGCGATACCCGCTGCTAAGCTCTGCTCGTAGTTGCCTTTGTAAGTCGGAACGATTTTGTAATCGGGATGAGCCTGGTTAAAACGTTGTGCCAGAGAATCAACTTCTTTGCCTAACTCGCCTTCCATTGAGTGCCAGAAAGGGATCTCAGTTGCAGCCAGCGCATTACCGCTGAGCGCCAGGCCGAGCACGACACTCATCAGGCGGGGACGAAGCGTAAAAGCGGACATAAGGTTTTTCCTGTGCTGTTAAGTACGCGCGAATGCGCGCATTTTTTAGTTCGCGACGTAACATGACACGGGGAAATGACGGATTAATAACAGGTTTATGACGGGGATGTGACAGGTGGGTTAGGAGTGCTGGCTGGTACGTGCTGGCTGTCCCCCTCCTCGGTCCTCCCCCATTAATGGGGGAGGAAGATGCTGCTATATGTGAGTTGGGAGTGGCATGTGGCAGCGTCTCCTTCCCCCGCTTGCGGGGGAAGGCCGGGATGGGGGACAGCGAGCACTAACTTATGCGCCTAAATACGCACTCCGCACCGCTTCGTTGGACAGCAGCGCTTCGCCGCTGTCCTCCAGCACCACGTGGCCGTTCTCCAGCACATAGCCGCGATCTGCCAGCTTCAGCGCCTGATTGGCGTTCTGCTCGACGAGGAAGATGGTCATGCCCTCTTTACGCAGCTGCTCAATGGTGTCGAAGATCTGCTGAATGATAATCGGCGCCAAACCCAACGACGGCTCATCCAGCAGCAGCAAACGCGGCTGGCTCATCAACGCGCGACCAATCGCCAGCATCTGCTGCTCACCGCCAGACATGGTGCCCGCGCGCTGTGCTTTACGTTCTGCCAGCCGTGAAAACAGCTGATAAACGCGATCGATACGCTCCAGATACTGCTGACGCGTGGCGAAAAAACCGCCCATCGCCAGGTTCTCTTCCACCGTCATGCGCGAAAACACCCGACGGCCTTCCGGCACGATGGCAATCGCTTCACGCATGATTTTCGCGGTTTGCCAGTCGGTGATTGTTTTACCATCAAAGGTGATGGTGCCGCTGGTGGCGCGTGGTTCGCCACACAAAGTGCCGAGCAACGTGGTTTTACCCGCGCCGTTGGCACCGATCAGCGTGACGATTTCACCCTGATTGATGTGCAGATTAATGTTGTGCAGCGCCTGAATCGGACCGTAATGGGCGCTGACATTCTGCAAAGTTAAAATCGGGTTTGCCATGTTACGCCTCACCTAAATAAGCACGGATCACATCCGGATTGTTACGCACCTGTTCCGGCGTGCCGTTAGCCAGCGGCGTTCCCTGATTCACCACGTAAATGCGGTCAGAAATGCCCATCACCAGCTTCATATCGTGTTCAATTAGCAGCACGGAAACCTTGTGCTCACCACGCAGTTCGGCGATCAGCTCATCGAGTTCGTGCGTTTCACGCGGGTTAAGACCCGCCGCCGGTTCATCCAGCATCAGGATTTCCGGACGCGTCACCATGCAGCGCGCAATCTCCAGACGACGCTGCTGACCATAAGCAAGGTTTCCCGCCTGACGGTTAGCCAGATCCAGCAAACCGATGCGTTCAAGCCAGGTTGCCGCGCGATCCAGCGCTTCGCTCTCACCGCGACGGAAAGCCGGGGTTTTGAACAAGCCGGAGAACACGCCGCTTTTCAGGTGCTGATGCTGTGCCACCAGCAGGTTCTCAATCACCGTCATTTCACGGAACAGACGCACATGCTGGAAGGTACGCACAATGCCCATACGCGCAATCTTCTGGCCCGGCAAACCTTGCAGCGGCTGATCGCGCAGTTTGATGGTACCGCCGGTCGGTTTGTAGAAACCGGTCAGGCAGTTGAACACCGTGGTTTTACCGGCACCGTTCGGACCGATCAGCGAAACAATTTCTTGTGGATGCAGCTCAAGCGCCACGTTGTTGACGGCTAACAGGCCGCCGAAGCGCATCATCAGGCCTTCAACGGCTAATAAAGGCTGACTCATGCCTGCTCTCCTTGTTTACTGCTTTTCATCTTCAGATGCGGACGTTTCATCGGCAGCAGACCTTGCGGACGCCAGATCATCATCAGCACCATCAAACCGCCGAGCACCAGCATGCTGTACTCGTTCAAATCACGCATCAGCTCGCGCGATACCACCAGCAGAATCGCTGCAAGGATCACTGCCAGCTGCGAACCCATGCCGCCCAACACCACAATCGCCAGCACAAAGGCCGATTCGACGAAGGTGAAGGATTCCGGGCTGACGAAGCCCTGACGTGCAGCGAACAGCGTCCCCGCGAAGCCGGCGAACACGGCGCTGATGGTGAAAGCCGTCAGCTTGATGCGCGTTGGGCTCAGGCCGAGCGAACGGCAGGCGATCTCATCTTCACGCAACGCTTCCCACGCGCGGCCCAGCGGCATACGCAGCAAACGGTTGATCACAAACAGCGTCAGCACCACCAGCAGCAGCGCCACCAGATAGAGGAAAATCACGCGGTCGCTGGGATCGTATTTCAGGCCGAAGAAATCATGGAAAGTGCTCCAGCCGCCTTCACTGACGCGGCGGCCAAACTCCAGACCAAACAGACTTGGCTTGGGAATCTGCGCGATGCCGTTCGGGCCGCCGGTGATCGCGGTATTATTCAGCAGCAGAATACGCACGATTTCACCGAAGCCGAGCGTGACGATCGCCAGATAGTCACCGCGCAGGCGCAGCACCGGGAAGCCGAGCATCAGGCCAAACGCACCGGCGACTAAACCGGCCAGCGGCAGACTTTCCCAAAAACCAAAACCGTAATAGTGATTTAGCAACGCGAAGGTGTAAGCGCCGATGGCGTAGAAACCGCCGTAGCCCAGCACCAGCAAACCAGATAAACCCACCACCACGTTCAACCCGAGACCGAGCATCACGTAGATCAGCGTCAGCGTGGCGATATCGACGCTGCCGCGCGAGACCAGAAACGGCCAGATAACGGCGGCGGCAATCACCAGCGCCATCAACAGCTTCTGCTTTGGCGTTGATCCATCAAAACCCGGCAGGACAAAACCTTTGCCGCTGCGTTTGAATTTGCCCTGCACCAGCGGACGCAGCAGCTGGAAGACAAACACCACCGCACAACCCATGAAGATCCAGTTCCAGCGCACCGCGCCCGCATTGGCGACCACCAGTTTGGTGCCGTCCAGATCGAGGCGCACGCCCATAAAGAAGGTAGCGAGAATCAGCAACATCACCGTGGAGATCACGGCGTTGACCAAACCGAGGCGTTTCATACTTTCTCCACCTCCGGACGGCCAAGAATCCCGGTTGGCATCACCAGCAGCACCACAATCAGCAGCGCGAAGGAGACCACATCTTTATATTCGGTCGACAGATACGCCGAGGTCAGCGCTTCTGCGATACCCAGCACCAGGCCGCCAATCATCGCGCCTGGAATACTGCCGATACCGCCTAATACCGCGGCGGTGAAGGCTTTCATCCCGGCCATAAAGCCGATGAATGGGTTAATGGAGCCGTAGAATTGACCGAGCAATACGCCCGCCACCGCGGCCATCGCCGCACCAATGATAAAGGTGAGAGAGATAACGCGATCGGTGTTGATACCCAGCAGGCTGGCCATTTTCAGGTCTTCTGCACAGGCGCGGCAGGCGCGGCCCATGCGCGAATAACGGATAAACAGCGTCAGCGCCAGCATCGACAGGAAGGTCACCACCCAAATCACCAGTTGCATGGTGGAAAGCGTGGCCGCAAAGCCGTTGCTTTCGCCCAACGTCCACTGGCCGGTGATCAGGCTTGGCAGCGCGAGATCGCGCGAGCCTTGCGTCAGGCTGACGTAGTTTTGCAGGAAGATCGACATCCCGATCGCTGAGATCAGCGCGATCAGGCGCTTGGACGATCGCACTGGCCGGTACGCCACGCGTTCGATGCTCCAGCCATAGGCGCTGGAGATGATCACCGCCATCACGAAACCGGCGGCGATCATCAGCCACGAGGTATCGATGCCCATCATCATCAGGGCGGCAATCACGATAAAGGAGACATAGCTACCGATCATGTACACCTCGCCGTGGGCGAAGTTGATCATGCCGATAATGCCGTAAACCATGGTGTAACCGATGGCGATCAGCGCGTAGGTGCTCCCGAGGGTCACCCCGTTGAACATCTGCTGAATAAAATAGAGAAACTGCTCGGACATAGTGAGGACCTGCTCTGGAGCTGAATAATTCCCTCTCCCGCGTGCGGGAAAGGGAATTTTGGGGGATTACTTAACTGCGGTAGAAGAGCCGTCTTTGTGCCATTTGAAGACACCAAATTCGAAGCCCTTCAGGTCACCTTTCTCATCCCAGTTCAGGTTGCCCATCACGGTTGGAACGGCAGCGCCCTCTTTCAGGTTCTTCGCAATCGCATCAGGCTCATCGCTCTTGCTGCGTTCGATTCCGGCCACCAGCGACTGAATCGCCGCGTAGGTGGTCCAGACGAATGGACCGGTTGGATCTTTGCGGTTAGACACGGTGTTGGCTTTAATCGCATCAACAATCGCCTTGTTCTCTGGCAGCTGGTCATAACGTTTCGGCAGGGTCACGAACAGGCCTTCAGACGCATCGCCGGCGATGTTAGACAGGGAAGCGTTGCCCACGCCTTCCGGGCCCATGAAACCGGCATTCAGGCCAGCGGATTTTGCCTGACGCAGAATCTGGCCCAGCTCCGGGTAATAGCCACCGTAGTAAACGAAATCGACGTTTTCTTTCTTCAGACGCGCAATCAGCGTGGAGAAGTCTTTATCACCGGCGGTGATACCTTCAAACAGCACCACGTTGCCGCCTTTGGCTTTCAGGGTTTTCTGCACCGATTCCGCCAGGCCCTGACCATATTGCTGTTTGTCATGCACCACAGCGATACGTTTTGGTTTGATGTGGTCGAGGATGTAGGTCGCCGCCGTTGGGCCCTGATCGGAATCCAGGCCAGTAGTACGCAGCACGTCAGCATAGCCACGCGCAGTCAGTTCAGGCGCGGTAGCGGCTGGGGTGATCATCAGCACGCCTTCATCGTTATAGATGTCTGAAGCTGGCTGAGTAGAGGAGGAGCACAGATGACCGATAACGTATTTGATGCCGTCATTAACCACTTTGTTGGCAACCGCAACCGCTTGTTTCGGGTCACAGGCATCGTCATATTCCACGCCAACCAGTTTGTCACCGTTAACGCCGCCTTTGGCGTTGATGTCCTTAATCGCCTGCGCGGCACCGGTAAACTGCATGTCACCGTACTGCGCGACCGGACCGGTTGATGCGCCTACGATGGCAATTTTGATGTCTTTAGCCAGCGCCGCATGGCTCATCGCCAGGGCAACGCAGCCCGCCAGTAATGCGCGTCCTTTACTCATTTTCATGCGAACTTCCCCATCTGTTGTGTCGTGTTTGTTGTGATTGTTTATTTTCTGCCAGTCAAAGAGGAAAACTCATTCTGCAATAATGGGTTAGCACGCTTTTCTGGCGTTTATAGGTAATAAGGCTTTATTTTTCAGGTTATTAAACAGGAACTTTCTTCTGTAAATCAACTGACATATTCAGAATTGACTGAGTGGATCAGCAGAATCGTCTGGTTGTTATGGCCGTTTTTTCAGCAGGATACCAGCGCGTTATGCTGGCTTTTTCAACTATCGTTGATGGCTTACTCCACAATCCTGGCAAACTGACTGGCATTTGACCTATTTTCATCAGAAAAAAGTGACAGCGCTCTGACTGTCTAAATTCGCTACACTATCGCCTTTGCACTAGTACAGGTATTAGGTATGAAGCTGACAATCCAGCGCTTAGCATCGTTAACCGCTCAGGATCGTATCGATTTAGCTAAAGTCTGGCCGGAAATCGATATTGTGCAACTGGAAGCACAACTCAGCGACACGCAGCGTTTGTATGCGGCGCGTTTTAACGACCGATTACTGGCGGCGCTGCAGCTGACCCTCAGCGGCACGCAGGGGAAAATCATCCACCTCAACGTTCGCGAAGTCACGCGTCGACGTGGCGTGGGGCAATACTTGCTGGAAGAGACAATCGCGCAGAATAGCGCGTTAGCAGATTGGTGGATTGCCGATGACGGCGACGCCGATCAGGGCGTGCGTGCGGCGTTTATGCAGGCTTGTGGTTTTCGTGCGAAGGCTGAGGGTTGGGTACGTTGAAAGGATGTCGCGCGGAATGCCTGAACGTGATGCGTAGCGACCAGGTAATAAAAAGGGCGACTTAAAAGTCGCCCCGTTTTTCCACCCGATCACTATCAGGCTTCAATCGCCACACGCAGTTTCTTCATGGCATTTTTTTCCAGCTGACGCACGCGCTCCGCAGAGACGCCGTATTTGTCGGCCAACTCCTGCAGCGTGGTTTTGTTGTCATCGTCCAGCCAGCGGGCACGGATAATGTCCTGACTACGCTCGTCGAGGCTCAGCATCGCATCGCTCAGCTTGTCAGCCGCATGTGCATCCCAGTTGTCCTCTTCGATGCCATCGGCAAAGTCAGAGGTTTTATCCTGCAGATACAGCACCGGCGCCATCGCTTTGCCTTCGCCTGCTTCGTCATCAGATGACATGTCGAAAGTCATATCCTGCGCAGCCATGCGCGATTCCATTTCCAGCACGTCTTTGCTGCTCACGCCCAGCTCGCGTGCGACCATTTCTACTTCATCCTGGTTAAACCAACCGAGACGCTGTTTGCTTTTACGCAGGTTAAAGAACAGCTTGCGCTGCGCTTTGGTGGTCGCGACTTTCACGATACGCCAGTTACGCAGCACGTATTCGTGAATCTCTGCTTTAATCCAGTGCACGGCGAACGACACCAGACGCACGCCGACTTCAGGGTTGAAGCGACGCACCGCCTTCATCAGGCCGATGTTACCTTCCTGAATCAGGTCCGCCTGCGGCAAGCCGTAACCGGAGTAGTTACGAGCAATATGAACAACAAAGCGCAGGTGAGACAGGATCAGCGTCTTTGCTGCATCCAGATCGCCCTGGTAATGCAGCCGCTCAGCCAATGCTTTTTCCTCTTCTGCCGTCAGCACCGGCCAGTTGTTGGCAGCCCGAACGTAAGATTCCAGGTTACCCAGAGGAGCAATCGCTAAAGTTTGCATTTCTTTGGTCATTCAAACCCTCACAAATTCAATGGACTTGCTGCACAGTTCCTTGCGCAGACGCTACATTATGTCAACGTCGCGAAAAAACCAGAAGCAATCTGTGCTACTTGGACGACAAAGTTATCCACAAGTTCAATTATAGCAGTGAATATTTTACACACAGATGACGGCGGGGGATATAGGAGAATTCCTCTGCTCCCAGGTCGTCGGCAGCAGAGGAAGAGTATAGCAAAAAACGTTGCTTTTGGTTACTGCGGCGTAAAACGGCGTAAATGTTGCACTGTTGCCAGCCAGGCGGCAATCCAGCCGATGATGGCGGCGATCAGCAGTAACAGCAACCCTTCATCCCAGGAAAAACCTTCCAGCACAAAGGTGGTACCGAATACGGTTGCTACTTGCGCCACCACCGATTGCAGGCGCAACACCAGCACTTCCGAGAGCAGCAGCGACAGCACCGCGCCGCCCAAACCTAACAGCGCACCGCCGTACAGGAATGGACGCAGGATAAAGCCGTCGGTGGCACCAATCAGCTTCTGCACGTTAATAGTATCGCGCCGCGCAAAGATGCTGAGCCGCACGCTGTTGCCGATCACCAGGAACACCGCAACCACCATCAGCAGGCCAATCATTGAGGCAATCTGCCCTACCAGCCCGGTTAGCGCCGCTAAACGCGCGAACCAGCTGTCATCCATACGCACTTCATCAACGCCCTGCACTTTAGATACGCGATCGCGCAGATTCGCCATGGTGTCCGAATTCTGGAAATTAAGTTTCGGCGTGATGATGGCCACCGCCGGCAGCGGATTCTGCTCCAGCATGTCCATCGAACCACCAAAACCAGACCAGTTGCGGAACTCATTCAACGCTTCTTCACGCGTCAGATAGTTGACGTTGTCCACGCCATCGAGCTGCTTGAGCTGCGCGGTGACATTCTCCGCTGCAGTGTCATCCAGCGCTTTATCCAGATAAACCGTTAGCTGCGGCGCGGGATACCACTGCGTCGCCGCCTGGCTGACGTTCTTCCACACCATGTAACACACGCTCGGCAGCGTCAGGGAAATGGCGATCACCATCACCGTCAGCAGCGTCGCCAGCGGCTGACGCCACATATCCGACAGCGTGCCGCGCAGCGCATAGCGCCACTGTTCCTGCCAGCCGCCTTTCAGCGCCTTGCTTTTAGAGGGCTGCTTCGCTTTCGGCGCTGGTGCGCGCTTGTTGCGTTTATTGACCATCGTGGCCTCCGTGCAGACGACCCTGATTGAGCGTCATCACGCGGTAATTCCGGCGTGCAATCAGCCCGACATCGTGCGTTGCCATTAACACCGTGACACCAACGCGGTTGAACTCTTCGAACAGGCGCAGGATGTCTTCCGACAGCGCATTGTCGAGGTTCCCGGTGGGTTCATCCGCCAGCAGCACCGCAGGCTTGTTCACCACCGCGCGGGCAATGCCGACGCGCTGCTGTTCACCGCCAGAGAGCTGAATCGGATAGCTTTTCGCTTTGTCGAGCAGGCCGACTTTATCCAGCGCGGCCGACACGCGCCGACGAATATCTTCGCCGCTGGCACCGGAAATGATCAGCGGGATCGCCACGTTGTCGTAGACCGAACGATCCATCAACAAATGGTGATCCTGGAAAATCATGCCGATTTGACGTCGCAGGAAAGGCACTTCGCTGTGACGCAGACGCGAAATATCGTGGCCGCTAAACCAGATCTGCCCAGCGCTCGGGCGCTCAATGCCACAAATCAGCTTTAGTAAGGTACTTTTCCCCGCACCGGAATGGCCGGTCAGGAACGCCATTTCGCCGGGACGCAGATGGAAATCCACTCCCTGCAGCGCCTGACGTCCTCCCAGGTAAGCTTTACTGACCTCTTCAAAGCGAATCATCCCAATCATTCCTCTCGGGCAAACAGTGCCTCAATAAAGTCTGCGGCCTTAAACGGCCGTAAATCCTCGATGCCTTCCCCAACACCGATATAACGAATCGGAATGCCGAACTGATCGGCAACCGAGAAGATCACACCACCTTTGGCGGTTCCATCCAGTTTCGTCAGGGTGATGCCGGTCAGGCCCACCGCTTCATGGAACAGTTTGGCCTGGCTGATAGCGTTTTGCCCGGTGCTGGCGTCGAGCGTCAGCATCACTTCATGTGGCGCATCTTCGTCCAGCTTCTTCATCACGCGGGTAATTTTCTTCAGCTCTTCCATCAGGTGCGATTTGTTCTGCAGACGACCCGCGGTATCGGCGATCAGTACATCCACATTGCGCGACTTGGCCGCCTGGATGGCGTCAAAAATCACCGAGGCAGAATCTGCGCCGGTATGCTGCGCCACCACAGGAATGTTGTTGCGCTGGCCCCAAACCTGTAGCTGCTCAACGGCGGCGGCACGGAAGGTATCGCCCGCTGCCAGCATCACCGATTTGCCCTGCGCCTGATACTGACGCGCCAGCTTACCGATGGTGGTGGTTTTACCCACGCCGTTGACGCCCACCATCAGGATGACGAATGGCGTTTTGCCACCCACTTCCAGCGGCTGATCCACTTTTTCCAGAATACCGGACATTTCCGCTTTCAGCAGGCCATACAGCGCTTCCGCATCGCGTAGCTGCTTGCGGTTGGCCTGTTGTGTCAGATTGGTGATGATGCGGCGGGTGGTTTCGACGCCAACGTCAGCAATCAGCAGCTGCTCTTCCAGCTCTTCAAACAGATCGTCATCGATTTTCTTGCCGCGGAACAGGCTGATAAAGCCCGAACCGAGGTTTTCGCGGGTTTTTACCAGGCTGCGTTTCAGTCGGGCGAAGAAGCCCTCTTTGGTCGGACGCTCCTGCTCCTGCGCGATGATTGGCGCAGCGGCCAGCGGCAGATCGCTCACGGTATCCTGCGTGGCTTCGGCTAGCTCAGCATCTTCCGCATAGGTTTCCGCTAACGCCAGCGCTTCCAGTTCTTCGTCAGTTAATGGCGCTTCTTCGTGCAGTTCAGGCTCATCAAGCGCCAGCTCTTCCAGCTGCGGCTCTTCTTCAATCGGTACCACATCCGGCGCTGCTATCTCTTCTGGCAGCACCTCTTCAACGATTGCGGTAACCGGCTCAGGTTCCTGCGGCTCGATAACCGGCTCTTCAATCAGTTCCGGTTCAACCTGCTGCTGTTCCGCCACCTGTTCGGTGACGGCGACGGTTTCAACAGCCTGCGCTTCGGCGCGATCGAGCGCACTCTCTTCAACGGCAGGCTCAGCGACCACCTCGGCAGTTTGCTGCTGCTCTTCAGCAGGTTGTTGCGTCTCTTCTTCTTTGCCAAAGCCTAACCAGGAAAAAAAGCCGCGTTTTTTCTCTTTTGCCATTGTGTGACCCTACTCCTCGATGGCTTATTCCCGGTAGCACGCTTGTTCCCAGGGGATAAAATATTCAATTTTAAGCGGGTGAGCGGCGTAAAAATCAGGTAATTACGCGCGCTATACCAACTCAGTAGTCTAACACTTTCCAGCCAGCGCACCACAGCACCCTTTTTTAACGTTTCTTCTGCCCGCTACGCCCGTTAAACTACGCAACAAAATATGACGAGTTGTGAGCGAAATGAGTAAATCCCCCCGCAGCAGCAGCGCTGGCCAGATCCGCATCATTGGCGGTCAGTGGCGCGGCCGTAAATTACCGGTGCCGGATAGCGCAGGTTTGCGCCCGACCACCGATCGTGTACGTGAAACCCTGTTTAACTGGCTGGCGCCGGATATTCAGGAAGCGCGCTGCCTCGATTGCTTCGCCGGCAGCGGCGCGTTAGGGCTGGAAGCGCTGTCTCGCTATGCAGCGTCGGCCACGCTGCTGGAGCTGGAGCGTTCGGTGGCGCAACAGCTGTCACAGAATCTGCAAACGCTGCGTGCTACGCAGGCAAAAGTGGTGCAAACCAACACGCTGCAGTGGTTAAGCCAGCCGGGCGAACCGTTTGACGTGGTGTTTGTTGACCCGCCTTTCCGTAAAGGGCTGTTACAGGAAACATTGTCGCTGCTGGAGCAAAATGGCTGGTTAGCGGCTGAAGCGCTGATTTATGTCGAGAGCGAAGTGGAAAATGGCACACCTGTCGCACCCGCAAATTGGGATTTGTACCGCGAGAAGATTGCCGGTCAGGTGGCGTATCGCTTATATCAACGCCAACAGCAGGAGACGCACGATGTGGCTTAATTTGGGACGTTTGCTGATGATTTGCGTCTGGGCCTTTTTATTGCTCAATCTGGTGCAACCTTTCCCAACGCCGCTGCGCTATTTCGTGCACGTGGCGCTGTTCTTTATGGTGATTATGCACGGCCTGCAGCTGGTGTTGCTGCGCGCCACCCAGCCAAAAGACGCCCCAAAACTGAGCGGCGTAACCCAGGCGAAGATCTTCTTTTTTGGCGTGTTTGAGCTGCTGGCGTGGCAGAAAAAGCATTATCCGAAGATGTAGTTTCGTGCGGTTTATAGTCAGGTCGCAATGAATGGCGGCCCTATTGGGCCGGAGTAAAACTCACAAAACGCGTGCCTTTCATCTTCAACTCGCCCTTAGCGCCCTTATCGATCTGGTGATACTGGTTCGCATTCACCATCACTTTAATATCGCTGGCACCGTTCAACGGATGGAACCAGGCTTCATATTTCATCTCTTCCGCCACAATCTCTTCGCGCTGACGTGAACGGCGATTGGGCGACGGAAATTCGCGTTTGGTTTTCACTTCCACGCTCAGCGAGCGCACCGGCGAGGCATCGTTCACCGCCGTTTCGCGGCGCTGTTTAATAAACTGACGGGTCGCCAAAACGGCAATAATGGCCAGTACGATGAAAAAGATTAGCGGTGGTTTGCTCATGATTTATCTCGTGCTTTGCGTTAATTCGGAACGGGTAAAGACGACAAAGCATACAACCAGAGTCGGCTGATTGTCACATTTGGCGCCGGTAACTTACACTGAGATCGTGATTTTGGGAAAATTCATCAAACTGGCGGACATTTCGTCCAGAAAAGGGAGAAAACATGCTTTGGTCTTTCCTTGCCGTACTTTTTTCCGGCTGGCTTTACGTCGATGCTTCATACCGCGGTCCGCAATGGCAACGCTGGCTATTTAAACCTGTCACCTTACTGTTGCTCGTTGCCTGGGCGTGGCAAGCGCCAACCTTCAACACCACCGATTACTTGATTCTGGCCGGGCTGGTCGCCACGCTGGTGGGTGACGCGTTAATGCTGTTACCGCGTCAGCAAATGCTCTATGCGCTGGGCGCATTCTTCCTGTCGCATCTGCTGTACACCATCAGTTTTGCCGCACACATGACCATGAGTTTCTTCTGGCCGATTCCCCTCACCTTCCTGATCATTGGCGTGATCGTTATCGGGATTCTGTGGAGCAAACTGGAAGATCTGCGCTGGCCTATCTGCACCTTGATCGGCATGACGCTAGTGATGAACTGGATGGCGGCGGAGAACTACTTCTTCCGTCCAACTGACTTCAGTTTCTCGCTGCTGGTGGGTGCCGCGTTGCTGCTGTTAGCCAATATTGTCTGGTTTATCTCGCATTATCGCCGCCGTTTCAGCGCCGATAGCGCGATTGTCGCCGCCTGCTACTTCGCCGGTCACTTCATGATTGTGCGTTCACTGTGGCTCTACTGAAGATAACCTTACCTTCCGCTTGACTCTGGAGTCCACTCCAGATTGTAGCATTAGGGCGCGGGCATCAGCCCGCCCCTGATTCCGGAGGTTACATGCATCAACATGCTCACCCTTGCCGCTGTGGCAAATCACACCGTCAGCCACAGCCGCTGTGCTCGATTCGCAGCGTAAAACCCGCAACATTGAACATCTCCGCGGCGCAGCCCATCACGCCAGACAGCGATTGCGGCTGCTGTGACAGCGACAGCGGCTCGCCAGGCGGCGAAAGCGACGCCGAAAGCGATAGGCCCGCCCTCTCTTCACATCAATTCCGCTGGCAGATTGCGGGCATGGATTGCCCCAGCTGCGCGCGTAAAATCGAAACCGCCGTGCAACGTATACCGCAGGTTCAAAAAGCACGCGTGATTTTTGCCAGTGAAAAACTGGTGGTCGATGCCGACCAGGATATCCGCGCCATCATTGAACAGGTGGTGAAAAATGCCGGCTTCGCGCTGAGCGCCAGTGATTCCCCATCGTCGCCACAACCCGAAAGCCGCTGGCAGGAAAACGCCGGTTTGCTGCTGCTTGCGGTACTGATGCTCGCCAGTTGGCTGCTGAGCCAGCTTTCGCCGGTTTGGGGCGATCGCCTGTTTATCGCCACCACGCTGGTAGGTTTAGCGCCGATCGCGCGCAGCGCCTGGAAGCTCCTGCGCAGTGGTTCGCCGTTCAGCATTGAGATGCTGATGACCATTGCCGCCGCCGGTGCGCTGGTGATTGGCGCGCACGCCGAAGCCGCGATGGTGCTGCTGCTGTTTCAACTGGGTGAACGCCTCGAAGCGTACGCCGCCACACGCGCACGCCGTGGCGTCACCGCGCTGATGGCGCTGCGTCCCGCTACCGCCACGCGCATCAACGGCACACAGCGGGAAAACGTCCGCTTAGAAGCACTGCAGCCCGGCGATGTGATTGAAGTGGCTGCCGGCGGACGTTTACCGGCCGATGGCGAACTGCTGCACGCCAGCGCCAGCTTTGATGAAAGCGCGCTGACCGGTGAATCGTTGCCGGTGGCGCGTGAGCCAGGCGAACAGATCATGGCCGGTGCCACCAGCCTTGATCGTCTGGTGACGCTGAAAGTCATTTCCCAGCCGGGCCAAAGTGCCATTGACCGCATCCTGCAACTGATTGAGGAAGCCGAAACCCATCGTGCGCCGGTTGAGCGCTTTATCGATCGCTTCAGCCGCATCTATACGCCCGCCATTATGCTGCTGGCGCTGCTGGTGATGGTGC
Source organism: Pantoea sp. DY-17 (assembly GCF_019795975.1). Taxonomy (NCBI): domain Bacteria; kingdom Pseudomonadati; phylum Pseudomonadota; class Gammaproteobacteria; order Enterobacterales; family Erwiniaceae; genus Pantoea; species Pantoea sp. DY-17. The sequence goes on from NZ_JAIMIG010000003.1 coordinate 575,884, forward strand.
TGCCGCCGCTACTGGGCTATGGCGCGTGGTTGCCGTGGATTTATAAGGGGCTGACGCTGTTGCTGATTGGTTGCCCCTGTGCGCTGGTGATCTCCACGCCCGCTGCCATCACTTCCGGCCTGGCTGCTGCCGCGCGTCAGGGCGCACTGATCAAAGGCGGTGCCGCGCTGGAGCGCCTCAGTCGCGTAAGTATGATGGCGTTCGACAAAACCGGCACGCTGACCGCCGGTAAACCGCAGATCAGCCACATCCAGCCATTTGGCGCGATGGCGGAAAACAACTTGCTCACCATCTCCGCCGCCGTTGAACAGGGTTCCACCCATCCGCTGGCGCGGGCGATTGTTAGCGAGGCCGAGCGGCGCGCGCTCACGCTTCCGCAAGCTGCACAGCAGCAAACGCTGGCCGGCAGTGGCATTCGCGCTGCGATAGATGGCGTGACCTATCAACTGCTGACGCCGCGCGAAGTCAGCCATCTTGATAATGCACAGCAGCAGCAGATTGCTGAATTGGAAGCGCAGGGCCAAACCGTGGTGCTGCTGTTGCAGGAGCAGCAGGTTCTTGGCGCGTTAGCCTTGCAGGATCAGTTGCGCACTGAAGCCCTCAGCGCGCTGTCTGAACTGAAGAAGCTTGGTGTTAACAGCATGATGCTGACCGGCGACAATCCACGCGTGGCTGCGGCCATTGCCGCTAAGCTCAACATCGATTATCGCGCAGGTTTACTGCCCGCCGATAAAGTTGCGGCGGTGAGGACGTTAGGCACACAGCACGCATTGGCAATGGTCGGCGATGGCATTAACGATGCGCCCGCCATGAAAGCCGCCACCATCGGCATTGCGATGGGCAGCGGCACCGATGTGGCGCTGGAAGCCGCAGATGTGGCATTAACGCAAAATCAGCTGGCGATTCTGCCGCGCACCATTGTGCTGGCACGGCGCACGCGTGCCATCATTCGTCAGAACGTGGCGCTGGCGTTGGGATTAAAGGCGATTTTTCTGGTCACCACGCTGCTCGGCTTCACCGGTTTGTGGCTGGCGGTATTAGCGGATTCCGGTGCCACCGCACTGGTGACAGCCAACGCGCTGCGCCTGCTGCGTCAGCGTTAGGCGCCTTTTTTAATTAGAAACTGGTACGGCAGGCTTTCGGTCTGCTGTGCCAGCAACTCATGCTCCATAAAGCGGCAGAAACCGGGGATATCGCGCGTGGTGGCGGGATCGTCAGCAATGATCAGCAAGGTTTCACCGGCCTGCATGCTGCGCACGGTTTTACGCACCATCATTACCGGCTCCGGGCAGCGCAGGCCAAGGGCATCAAGCTGATGGTCAGGCGCAGAAAAGGGATCGCTCATGATTCTCTGTCAGTTGTTAGGGATGGGCGCTCATTCTAGCGCGCGAATAAGCCAACGCAAGGCGATAACGATTGCGTTAAAATTAACCATTGCATAAATTGCGCAACGCGTTAAGATGCCGCCGATTTTTTATTTACCACCGTGCCAATGCACGAACCTGGGTTCCCTCACCCCATCACTAAAAAGGCTTACAATGATTAACTTCTCTGCACGTCAGCGCATGCATGCGCTGTTTTGGCTATCGCTATTCCATCTGCTGGTGATCACCTCCAGTAACTATCTGGTCCAGCTGCCGGTTTCCATCTTCGGCTTCCACACCACGTGGGGCGCGTTTAGCTTTCCGTTTATTTTCCTCGCCACCGATCTGACCGTGCGCATCTTTGGCGCGCCGCTGGCACGTCGCATTATTCTGGCGGTGATGATTCCCGCGCTAGTGATCTCCTACATTGTTTCGTGTGTGTTCTATCAGGGCGAATGGCAAGGTTGGGCGTCACTGGAAGAGGTGAATCTGTTTGTTGCCCGTATCGCCTGCGCCAGCTTTATGGCTTATGCGCTGGGACAAATCCTCGATGTGCACGTTTTTAACCGTTTGCGCCGTTTATCGCAGTGGTGGATTGCGCCAGCGGCAGCGATGTTCCTCGGTAATATCAGCGATACGCTGGCCTTCTTTTTCATCGCCTTCTACAAGAGCCCAGATCCGTTTATGGCCACGCATTGGGTCGAAATCGCGCTGGTGGATTACAGCTTCAAAGTGCTGATCTGCATGATCTTCTTCCTGCCCGCTTACGGCGTGCTGCTGAATGCCATGCTGAAGCGCTTAGCCGAACGTTCCGCGCAGCAGCAGATCAATTTCGGCTAATTGCACATACACTAAATGCCGCATTACGCTAAGATTTCCTGACACTCCGGCGGTTGCTTTTGCTAACTAAATCCGCTTGTATAACGGCTGACTGGAATCATGTAAAAGGGAAAAGAATGCGTAACGTAGTGAAATATGTGGGTATTGGCCTGTTGGTTATCGGCCTGGCGGCATGTGACCAGAAGAAAGATGATGCGGCAGCGAACAGCAACGGTGCGAGCGCCAGCCAGTCGGCCCAGACGGTTAACCTGATGGACGGCAAACTGAGTTTCTCTCTACCGGCGGGCATGTCTGACAAGAGCGGCAAGCTCGGCTCTGAATCCACCAACATGCACGTCTATGCCGACGAAACCGGTCAGCGCGCGATTATCGTGATTGCCGGCGATCCCACCAACGAAGCGCTTGATGCGCTGGCACAGCGTCTGGAACAGCAGCAGCGCGGTCGCGATCCTCAGCTGCAGGTGGTGTCTAACAAAGCGGTGACGCTTAAAGACCAGCCGGCACAGCAGCTGGATACGGTGATTTCTGCCAACAATCAGACCTCATGGTCTTCGGTGATTCTGGCGAAAGTGGATGGCAAACTGCTGACGCTGCAAATTACCTTGCCAGCCGACAACCAGCAGCAAGCGCAAAGCGATGCTGATGGGATCGTCAAAAGCATCACGTTGAAATAATACCCTTCATCCTTCGAACGGCAGGTGCGTTGGCTGCATTCGTTCACCCCGGTCACTTACTAAAGTAAGCTCCCGGGGATTCGCTCATTTGCCGCCTTCCTGCCGTCCAAATGATTTTGGGTATCGATTTGGGTGTTCACGTAGGGTCGCCATTCATGGCGACTTGGTTCTGCAATCCTCGCCTTACAATCTCACTGGCGAAATGTGCCAGATCTCATCCGCATATTCCTGAATGGTGCGGTCCGACGAGAAATAACCCATATTGGCGATATTTAGCGCCGCGCTGCGTTGCCACTTATCCGGCTGGCGATACAGCTTGTCCACCTTATCCTGCGTATCCACATAGCTGCGGTAATCCGCCAGCAGCTGATAGTGATCGCCGAAGTTCACCAGCGCATCAAACAGATTACGGTAGCGCCCTGGCTCCTGCGGGCTGAACACCCCGCTGGCGATTTGCGTCAGCGCCTGATGCAGCTCAGGATCATCCTCATAATACTTACGCGGGTTGTAACCGTCGGTGCGCAGCTTCTCGACCTGCGGCGTAGTGTTACCGAAGATAAAGATATTCTCCTTGCCGACATGCTCCAGCATCTCAACATTGGCACCATCCAGCGTACCGATGGTTAACGCGCCGTTCAGCGCAAACTTCATGTTACTGGTGCCAGAGGCTTCGGTACCGGCAGTTGAGATCTGCTCGGAGAGATCCGCCGCCGGAATGATGATCTGCGCCAGGCTCACGCCATAGTTTGGAATGAACACCACCTTCAGCTTGTTCTTCACCTGCGGATCATTGTTGATCACATTGGCGACATCGTTGATTAAGTGAATGATGTGTTTCGCCACGTAATAGGCCGACGCCGCTTTGCCGGCGAAGAGATTAACGCGCGGCACCCATTCAGCGCTGGGATCGGCCTTGATGCGGTTGTAGCGCGTAATCACGTGCAGCACGTTCAGCAGCTGACGTTTGTATTCGTGGATGCGCTTGATCTGCACATCAAACAGCGCATGCGGATCAAGCACGATATCCATGTTCTTCGCCACCCAATCCGCCAGGCGTTTTTTATTGGCAAACTTGGCGTCGGCGATCTGCTGGATAAAGGCCGGATAATCGATCTGCGTGGTCAATTCGTTGAGCTGGCCAAGATCGGTGCGCCAGTTGCGGCCAATCGCCTCGTCCAGCACCTCGGAGAGCGCCGGATTCGCCAGCGCCAGCCAGCGACGTGGCGTCACGCCGTTGGTTTTATTGCAGAAACGGCCCGGGAACAGACGCGCGAAGTCAGCGAACAGCGATTGCACCATCAAGTTGGAGTGCAACTCTGACACACCGTTAACTTTGTGGCTCACCACCACCGCCAGCCACGCCATGCGAATGCGGCGGCCATCGTTCTCATCGATGATCGAGATGCGCGCTAACAGCTCCCAATCATCCGGGTAATATTCCTGAATGGTTTTCAGGAAGTAGTCGTTAATTTCAAAAATAATGCTGAGATGACGCGGCAGGATCTTGCCAATCATATCCACTGGCCAGGTTTCCAGCGCTTCCGTCATCAGCGTGTGGTTAGTGTAGGAGAACACCTGACAGGTCACTTCAAAGGCATCGTCCCAGCTGAATTTCTGCTCGTCGATCAGTATGCGCATCAGTTCCGGGATCGCCAGCACCGGATGCGTATCGTTGAGGTGGATGGCAATTTTGTCCGGCAAATTGTCCCAGGTTTCATGCATCTGCCAGTGACGATTGAGAATATCCTGCACCGTCGAGGAGACGAGGAAATACTCCTGACGCAGACGCAGCTCGCGCCCCGAATAGGTGGAGTCATCGGGATAGAGCACGCGCGACACGTTTTCCGAATGGTTTTTATCTTCTACTGCGGCGAAGTAATCACCCTGGTTGAACTTACCAAGATTGATTTCGTTACTGGCCTGCGCGCCCCACAAGCGCAGCGTGTTGGTGGCATCGGTATCAAAACCGGGAATGATTTGATCGTAAGCCATCGCCACGATCTCCTCGGTTTCCACCCAGCGCACCCGCGCGCCTTCATGTTGCAGACGGCCGCCGAAGCGCACTTTGTAGCGCGTGTTAAAGCGCTGGAATTCCCACGGATTGCCGTACTCCAGCCAGTAATCCGGCGATTCGCGCTGCTGCCCGTCGACGATATTCTGCTTAAACATGCCGTAGTCATAACGAATGCCGTAGCCGCGCCCCGGTAAACCGAGCGTGGCGAGCGAATCCAGGAAGCAGGCCGCCAAACGTCCCAAACCGCCGTTACCGAGGCCGGGATCGTTCTCCTCTTCCATCAGTTCGCTGAGGTCGAGGCCCATCTCTTCCAGCGCCTGATTGAGATCCTCATAAATGCCCATCGCCAGCAACGCGTTGCCGAGCGTGCGCCCCATCAGGAACTCCATCGACAGGTAATAAACCTGCCGCACATCCTGCGAGAGCTGCGCGCGGCTGGAGCGCAGCCAGCGTTCCACCATGCGATCACGCACCGCCAGCAGCGCGGCGTTAAGCCACTCATGCTTATTCGCGATCGATGGATCTTTACCAATAGTAAACATCAGCTTATAGGCGATTGAGTGCTTCAGTGCATCAACCGTCAGCGTGGGTGAGGCATAGGTGAAAGGTGCATTCATATCAAGTATCCCAATCTCTCATTACAGCAAACGTTGATAAAGATCGCGGTAGGCTTGTGCTGCCACCTGCCAACTAAAATCCATCCCCATCGCCTGCCGCTGAACGTAACGCCAGAGTGCAGGACGAGACCACAGAACAAATGCGCGCCGAATCGCCCGCAGCAGCGACCAGGCATTACTGTCTTCAAAGGTGAAACCGCTGGCGACGCCATCCGCCAGATTCTCAAGCGAGCTGTCTTGCACCGTATCCGCCAGTCCGCCAGTGCGACGCACCAGCGGCAGCGTACCGTATTTCAAACCATACAGCTGGGTTAAGCCGCACGGCTCAAAACGGCTCGGCACCATAATCACATCCGCGCCGCCAACAATGCGGTGCGAGAAGGCTTCGTGATAACCAATCTGCACGCCAACGCGGCCCGGATGCTCCGCCGCCGCCGCAAGGAAACCTTGCTGCAGCTCCGCATCGCCCTGGCCGAGCAGCACCAACTGTCCGCCCTGCGCCAGTAAGCCCGGTAGCGCTTCCAGCACCAGATCCAACCCTTTCTGTTTGGTCAGACGGCTGATGACGCAGAACACCGGTGCTTTATCATCCACCTTCAGGCCCATGGCAATTTGCAGCTGGCGCTTGTTCTCCGCTTTGCTCTCCAGCGTTTCGCTGTCGTAGCGCGCGGTGAGCAGCAGGTCGTGCGCCGGGTCCCAGATGCCCGGATCGACGCCGTTCAGAATCCCGCTCAGGCGCCCTTCACGCAGTCGCTGTTCGAGCAGTGATTCCATGCCGTAACCAAATTCCGGTCGGGTAATCTCCAGCGCGTAAGTCGGGCTGACCGCCGTAATGTGATCGGCAAAGAACAGCCCCGCCTTGAGGTAGGAAATTTGCCCGAAGAACTCCAGTCCATGCATGTCGAAGAACGCGCGCGGGATCTGGATCTCATCCAGATGACGCGCCGAAAACAGCCCTTGATACGCCAGATTATGCACGGTGAACACCGTTTTCGCCGGACGCCCGCGCGCCGCAATATAGGCGCAGGTTAAGCCAGCATGCCAGTCATGCGCATGCACGATATCTGGCTGCCAGTCGGTATCCAGCCCGCTGGCAATCTCGGCGCCCATCCAGCCCAGCAGCGCAAAACGCAGGTAGTTATCGACGTAAGCAAACTGCGACGTATCGTGATACGGGCTGCCGGGACGTTCATACAATCCCGGCGCATCGATTAAATAAATACCAACGCCGTTAAATTGTCCAAAAAGTAAGCGTACCGGTCCCGCAAAAGTTTGCAACTCCGCCAGGACCTCTGTATCAGGAATCCCTTTACGCAGATCCGGAAAGGCGGGAATCAACACCCGCGCATCCGTACCATCGGCTATTTGCGCCTGTGGTAATGCACCGACGACATCAGCCAGTCCGCCGGTTTTCAACAGCGGGAAAAGCTCTGAACAGACATGTAAAACCTGCATCCTGAACCCCTATTGTTATCGCACACGTTCCACGCGGCAATTTTCTCTATATTCTTTCGTCACTTACTGACCGCCTCCGGCCAATTTGGCCAGCATGGCGCGCGTCACCAGTACGATGCCCTCTTCAGAACGGTAAAAACGACGGCTGTCTTCGTCGGGGTTTTCGCCAATGACCATGCCTTCTGGCAGTTCGCAGGCGCGATCGATCACGCAGCGACGCAGACGACACGATCGGCCAACCACCACATCAGGCAGCAGCACTGCGGAATCAATATTGCAAAACGAGTTGATGCGAATACGCGGGAATAGCACCGAGTTCACCACCACCGAACCGGAGATGATGCAGCCGCCCGAGACCAGCGAATTCATTGTCATGCCGTGGCTGCCGGATCGATCCTGAACAAATTTCGCCGGCGGCAGCGGCTCCATGTGGGTACGAATCGGCCAGCTGTGATCGTACATATCCAGCTCAGGCGTGACTGACGCTAAATCGAGATTGGCGCGCCAGTACGCTTCCAGCGTTCCGACGTCGCGCCAGTACGGCTCAGCGTTTTCATCAACCTGCACGCAGGAGAGCGTGAAGGAGTGCGCATACGCCTCGCCGCTGGCGACGATTTTCGGCAGCAGATCTTTGCCGAAATCGTGGCTGGAATCGGCTACAAGCAGATCTTCTTCCAGCAGCTGGTAAAGGTAATCGGCGTTGAACACATAAATGCCCATGCTGGCCAGCGCGCGGGTATCGTCACCCGGCATTGACGGCGGCTTCGGCGGTTTTTCGACAAAATCGATCACGTTGTTTTCGGCATCCACCGCCATCACCCCAAACGCCGTGGCTTCAGCTAACGGCACTGGCAAGCAGGCGATGGTGCATTTGGCACCGCGATCGACGTGGTCGAGCAGCATGCGCGAGTAATCCATTTTGTAGATGTGATCCCCGGCGAGGATCACGATGTACTGCGCGTTATAGCGGCGAATAATGTCGAGGTTTTGCGTCACCGCATCGGCAGTCCCGCGATACCAATGTTCGGTAGCGGCACGCTGCTGCGCCGGCAGCAGATCGACAAACTCGTTCATCTCTTCGTTGAACAGCGACCAGCCACGCTGGATGTGCTGCACCAGCGTATGCGACTGATATTGGGTGATCACGCCGATGCGCCGAATGCCTGAGTTGATGCAGTTGGACAGCGCAAAGTCGATGATGCGGAACTTGCCACCGAAGTGCACGGCAGGTTTGGCGCGTTTCGCGGTGAGATCTTTCAGGCGCGTACCGCGCCCGCCAGCAAGGATCAGGGCGACCGTTTGTGTAGGGAGCTGGCGCGCCAGCATCAGATGATCTGTTCTATCTAATTTCACCATGTCTGACTCCTTATGATTGCTTTAGGAACACACACACACCGTGTGCGGGACCGTGCCAGACAGTTGTCAGGATGGGGTTATCTTCCCCGGCGAAAGGAGGAATGGCACGCCACTCTCCGTCTGGTAAGGCGATATCACTCACCGATTCCGTGGCGTTTATTGTTATTAACCAGCGGCCGGAGAGCAGGATCTGCATTCGGTGCGTCCCCTGTTCCCACTGCTCGGTTTCCAGTGGTGTGCCGCTGGCATTGCACCACTGCACGCTGCCATCGCCCTCCTGCCACCAGCGATCCTGCGTCAACGCGGGAATGCGCTGGCGCAGACGGATTAACGCAGCAGTGAAGTCGACCAGGCCAAAATCATCCTGTTGCCAGTTCAACCAGGTCAGCGGGTTGTCCTGACAATAGGCGTTGTTGTTGCCATGCTGGCTGTGACCGCGTTCGTCACCCGCCAGCAGCATCGGCGTGCCCTGCGCCAGCAGCAGCGTGGTCAGTAAGCCATGCACGCTGCGCCGCCGCCGTTCGACAATATCGAAATTGACCTGCAGTCCCTCTTTGCCGTGGTTATGGCTGAAGTTGCTGCTGCTGCCGTCGCGATTGTCTTCGCCGTTAGCCTGATTGTGTTTGTTGTTAAAACTCACCACATCGCGCAGCGTGAAGCCGTCGTGAGCGGTAATGAGATTGATGCTGGCGTGCGGTAGTCGCGCCTCACGCTGGAAAACGTCGCTGGATGCGGCAAAACGGCGGGCGAAATCGCCATTATTCAGTTGACCATGCAGCCAGTAACGGCGCGCCGCATCGCGAAAATGGTCGTTCCACTCGGCGAAGTCCGGCGGAAAGTTGCCGACCTGATAACCACCGGGGCCGATGTCCCACGGCTCGGCAATCAGCTTCACCTGCGACAGCAGCGGACAGGCTTTGATGGCGGCAAACAGCGGCGCGTCCTGATGAAACTCCGGTGTGCGTCCCAGCACGCTGGCGAGGTCAAAACGGAACCCGTCAACATGGCAAACACGCACCCAGTAGCGCAGCGCTTCCAGCGCCCACGTCATCACCTGCGGATGACTGAGATTTAGCGTGTTGCCGCAGCCGGTCCAGTTTTGATATTCGCCGTTGCCATCCAGCCAGTAATAGCTGGCGTTATCCACGCCGCGCAGGGAAATCGTTGGCCCGATCTCTTCCAGCTCGGCGGTGTGGTTGAACACCACATCCAGAATCACTTCGATGCCTGCGGCATGCAGTGCTTTAACCGCCTGCTGAAACTCCTGCAGCGGCGTTAAACCGTTTTCGCCCGAGGCGTAACGCGCATCCACCGCCCACAAGGCAAAGGGGTTGTAGCCCCAGTAATTACTCAATCCCAAACGGCGCAGGCGCGGCTCGCTGGTGAATTGGGCAATCGGCAACAGTTCCAGCGCGGTGATGCCGAGGTGGCGCAGGTACTTCACCATAGCAGGATGACCCAGCGCCGCATAAGTGCCACGCAATCTTTCCGGAATTTCCGGATGCTGCTGGGTTAAGCCGCGTACGTGCGCTTCATAGATCACCGTGTTGCCCCACGGCGTGCGCGGCGCGTGATCGTCCTCCCAGTCAAAATCTTCGGCAGTCACCAACGATTTGGGCGCGATGGCGGCGTTATCCAAACCATTTAGCTCACGTTCACCGCCGTTGAAACGCGCGTCGTCCGCCACTTCACCCGCCACCGCTTTGGCGCAGGGATCGACCAACAGCTTAGCCGGATTGAAGCGATGTCCCTGCTGCGGCGCCCATGGACCGTGTACGCGATAGCCGTAGCGCTGGCCGGGCTTCAGCGCGGGAAAATAGCCGTGCCAGATATCACCGCTGCGCGCGGGCAGTGCGAAACGGCGCTCAGCACCGTGCGCGTCGAACAGGCAGAGTTCAACGCGTTCGGCATGCTGGGAGAACAGCGTAAAATTAACGCCGTGCCCATCATAGTGCGCACCTAACGGTTCCGGCTGCCCCTGCTCCAGCATCAGTCGCTCTCCCGCACCAGCCAAAGCGTTGCCAGCGGCGGTAAGGTCAAACTCAGCGACTGCGGCCGACCGTGACTCTCCATCTCATCGGTGTGTACCAAGCCGTGATTGCGCGTGTCGCTGCCGTGATAATCGTGCTGATCGGTATTCATGATTTCGCGCCAGCCGCCACGCTGGTTGACGCCAAAGCGATAGTTGTGACGCGCCACTGGCGTAAAGTTGCTGGCTACGATGATTTCATTGCCGTCGCGATCGCGGCGCACAAATACAAACACGGAGTTTTCGTAGTCATCGACCACCAGCCACTCAAAACCTTGCCCATCAAAGTCGAGTTGATGCAGCGGCGCGTAATGGCGATAGGTGTGGTTGAGATCGCGCACCAGACGATGTACGCCGTTGTGCCAGTTATCCTCGCCTTCCAGCAGGTGCCAGTCGAGGCTGGTGTCGTGGTTCCATTCGCGACCCTGCGCAAATTCATTGCCCATAAATTGCAGCTTCTTACCGGGGAAACCCCACATCCAGCCGTAATAGGCGCGCAGGTTAGCGAACTTCTGCCAGGCATCGCCCGGCATGCGATCGAGAATCGAACGTTTGCCGTGCACCACTTCGTCATGCGACAGCGGTAGCACGAAGTTTTCGGTGTAGTTGTAGATCATGCCAAAGGTCATCAGCTGATGATGATAACGGCGATGCACCGGGTCGAGCTTCATATAGTCCAGTGTGTCGTGCATCCAACCGAGGTTCCATTTGAACCAGAAGCCGAGGCCGCCATCTTCTGAAGGGCGCGTAACGCCGGGATAATCGGTGGACTCTTCCGCCACCGTGACGCTGCCCGGTGCGGCGCGACCCAAAACGCGGTTGGTGTGACGCAGGAACGAAATCGCTTCGAGGTTCTCGCGTCCACCAAACTGGTTCGGCACCCATTCGCCTTCGGCGCGGCTGTAATCACGGTAGATCATTGATGCCACCGCATCGACGCGCAGCCCATCAATGCCGAAACGCTCCATCCAGTACAAGGCGTTGCCGGAGAGATAATTGCTCACTTCACGGCGACCAAAGTTGTAGATCAGCGTGTTCCAGTCCTGATGAAAACCTTCGCGCGGATCGCTGTGTTCGTAGAGTTCGGTGCCATCGAACTTCGCCAGGCCAAAATCATCACTCGGGAAGTGGCCAGGCACCCAATCGAGCAGCACGTTAATACCAGCATCATGCGCGGCGGCCACGAAGTGGCGGAACTCATCGCGCGTACCGAAACGGCGCGTCGGCGCATACATGCCGAGCGGCTGATAGCCCCAGCTGCCGTCGAAGGGGTGTTCGTTAATCGGCATCAGTTCGATGTGGGTGAAGCCCATCTCTTTAACGTAAGGAATGAGCTGTTCCGCCAGCTCTTTATAGCTGAGCCAGAAGTTGTTATCGGTGTGACGTCGCCATGAACCGAGGTGCACTTCATAAATCGAAATCGGCTGGTCAAAAGCATTGGCGGCCTTACGCTGCGGCTGCATCTCGGTTTTCGGTGGCAGCCCGCAGATCATCGAGGCGGTTTGCGGACGCATCTGCGCTTCAAAGGCGAAGGGATCGGCTTTGATGCGCATCTGGCCGGAATTATCCACGATTTCAAATTTATACAGCTGACCGTTTACCGCGCCCGGCACAAACAGTTCCCAGACGCCAAGTTCACGGCGAAAACGCATGGGATGACGTCGGCCATCCCAGAAGTTGAACTCGCCTACCACCGATACGCGACGCGCGTTAGGTGCCCACACGGCGAACCGCGTGCCGTGCACGCCATCAATGGTGGTGCCGTGCGCGCCGAGGGTTTCGTAGGGACGCAGATGCGTGCCTTCACCCAATAACCATGCATCCATCTCCTCCAGCAGCGGGCCGAAGCGATAGGCATCATCAATCAGGTTTTGCTGGCCGTGCCAGTTCACCGCCAGCTGATAACCAAAGCGGTTTTTACGACGCGGAATCACGCCACAGAAGAAACCGCGTGAGTCGAGGCAGGTAAGCTGAGCACATTTGCGTCCGGTGTTGGTTTCAATTACCCAAACATCTGAGGCATCGGGCAGCAGCGCACGCACTTCAAGGCCGGCAGCCGTTTGGTGCATGCCCAGTAGTGAAAAGGGATCGGCATAATTCCCGGCAAAAAGGGCATTGATCGCCTGGCGATCGGGAAGCTCTGACATGACTTTCTTCCTATGATTTTGCGCAGGCGACCAGAGTCGGCAGGATTATCGCCTCGGGTGCGCTGCTTTTCATTGAGCCATAGGTACACCGCGAGGACACAACCGTCCGTGGGAAAGATCTTCACCGTGTACAACAACCATTCAGTTCGAAAAAACAAAAACAGTTAACAACCGGCACATCTCTGTTAAATCATAGCTTGGGGATAGCAGAAGCCAGGGAGGATCGTGAAAAATACTTATCGGGCAAGCAAAAAAGGGAAGCGGATCACTTGTCAGGCGCAATTTGCATGAATTTTTGCGGCCTGGATAATTAAAAAAAGGCCGGGAAACCCCGGCCTTTCTGGTTTGCCGCTGCGCTTAGTCGATCAGCAGACGCAGCATGCGGCGCAGCGGTTCAGCCGCGCCCCACAGTAACTGATCGCCCACCGTGAAGGCGGAAAGGTATTCCGGCCCCATGTTCAGTTTGCGCAGGCGGCCTACTGGCGTGGTCAGGGTGCCGGTGACGGCGGCTGGCGTCAGTTCGCGCATGGTGATGTCGCGGTCGTTTGGCACCACTTTCACCCATTCGTTATGCGAGGCCAGAAGCTGTTCGATTTCGCTCAGCGGCAGGTCTTTTTTCAGCTTCAGAGTGAATGCCTGGCTGTGGCAGCGCAGCGCACCAACGCGCACGCACAGGCCATCAACCGGAATCACACTGCTGGTACGCAGGATTTTGTTGGTCTCCGCCTGGCCTTTCCACTCTTCACGGCTCTGGCCGTTATCCAGCTGCTTGTCGATCCACGGAATCAGGCTGCCCGCCAGCGGTACGCCGAAATTGTCGGTTGGCAAAGTGCCAGAACGGGTGAAATCGGTCACGCTGCGTTCGATATCCAGAATCGCCGAAGCCGGATCCTGGAGCGATTTCGCCACGTGGTCATGCAGCATGCCCATCTGCGTCAGCAGTTCACGCATATGACGCGCGCCGCCGCCCGATGCCGCTTGATAAGTCGCCACCGAGGCCCACTCAACCAGATCGTTAGCAAACAGACCGCCAAGCGACATCAGCATCAGGCTAACGGTGCAGTTACCGCCGACAAAGGTTTTGATGCCGTTATCGAGGCCCTGACGAATCACGTTATGGTTAACCGGATCGAGAATGATAATGGCGTCATCTTTCATGCGCAGCGTGGAAGCTGCATCAATCCAGTAACCCTGCCAGCCGCTTTCGCGCAGCTTCGGATAGACTTCACTGGTGTAATCACCGCCCTGGCAGGTGATAATAATATCCAGCGCCTTCAGCGCCTCGATATCAAAAGCATCCTGCAGCGCACCGGTCGACTTACCGCCGAATGTGGGTGCCGCCTGACCAAGCTGTGACGTGGAGAAGAAGACCGGATTGATGACATCAAAATCGCGTTCTTCGCTCATGCGTGACATCAGCACTGAGCCGACCATGCCACGCCAACCAATAAAACCTACATTCTTCATTTTCTGTCCGTCTCGGGTGCTCTCGAAAGAGGCCGTGTGGTGCGAGGAAAAGACTGGCCGGATAATCGTGCCGGTCTGCGTAATAATCAGGTTTACCTATGACCGTCAACTCTACAAAATGCAGCACTTCTGGCAAGTGAATTAATTCGATTGCGCCAACTTTTTCAGCAGTACAACTAATAATGGCTAACCAACATGACTGAAATGATATCCGCGACCATATTGCTGTTGTTGATTATGGATCCGCTGGGCAACCTGCCGATTTTTATGTCGGTATTGAAGCATCTGGAACCCAAACGCCGCCGCGTGGTACTGATGCGCGAAATGCTGATTGCGCTGATTCTGATGCTGCTATTTTTATTCGCCGGTGAACGCATCCTGGCGTTTCTCAATCTGCGCACCGAAACCGTGTCGATCTCCGGCGGCATCATTCTTTTCCTGATCGCCATCCGCATGATTTTCCCGTCAGAGGAGAGCAGCTCGAGTGGCTTGCCGGCCGGTGAAGAACCGTTCCTCGTGCCGCTGGCAATTCCGCTGGTGGCCGGTCCGTCCCTGCTGGCGACGCTGATGCTGTTGTCGCATCAATATCCCAACCAAATGACGCATCTGGTCGGCGCGCTGCTGATCGCGTGGGGTTTGACGGTGGTGATTCTGCTGATGTCGGGGCTGTTTTTACGCCTGCTGGGCGACAAAGGCGTTAACGCGCTGGAGCGCCTGATGGGATTGATTTTGATCATGCTGGCGACGCAAATGTTCCTGGATGGGATTCGTACGTATTTGAAGCTGTAATACATTCAGAGCGCAGGCAGCGTAGCGGCGCAATTTATTGCGCCGCTACGCTATGTGCATGAATTGAATGTGATGCTTTATTGAATATTACTTCTGCTTCTTATCAATCGGTTTACCCGACCAGTAACCGGCCAGCAACGAACCTGACAGGTTGTGCCACACCGAAAACAGCGCGCCCGGCAAGGCCGCTAGCGGCGAGAAGTAAAGTTTGCCCAGCGTCGCCGCCAGACCTGAGTTCTGCATGCCCACTTCCAGCGCCAGCGTGCGGCAGGTCGATTCATCGAAGCCGAACAGCTTACCGCCCCAATAACCGCCCAACAGACCGATCGCGTTGTGCAGGATCACCGCCACAATCACCATTAAGCCGACAGAACCGATAAAGCCCTGGCTGCCAGCCACCACCGCGCTAATGATCAGCAGAATGCACACCATCGAAAACGCCGGCAGATAAGGCTCAACGCGGCGCACCACGCTATTCATGGAGTGATGGATAATCAGACCCAGGCTAATCGGAATCACCACGATTTTCACGATGCTGAGCAGCATGCCGACCACATCCACCTGAATGTGGGTATCAACGTAGAAGCGTGTCAGCAGCGGTGTGGCGAATACACCTACCAGCGCCGACACGGATGAGATGGTCACCGACAGCGCCACATCGCCCTTCGCCAGATAAATCATCACGTTAGAAGCGGTGCCGCTGGCCACGCTGCCGACCAGAATCATGCCTGCCGCCAGATCCGGTGGCATCTGGAACAGCTTCGCCAGGCCCCACGCGGCCAGCGGCATCACCAGATAATGCAGGAAAGTCCCGGCGATCACCGGCGCCGGACGCACCAGCACGCGTTTGAAATCATCAATGTTTAGCGTCACGCCCATGCCGAACATAATCAGCATCAGCAGGTAAGTCACCCACGGCCCAATGCCGAGAAAGGTGCCAGGAGAATAATAAGCAGCGACCGAGAGCAGCACGGCCCAGAGCGGGAACAGGCGGGTAAGTTTGCCGAGCATAACCAGACTTCCTTAGGAATTTTTTTATATTGCCACAGATGAAATGTCGCGCAGGGAACGACCACAGCGACGGACGCGGGATCATAACATTTCATTATCTTGACGTAAGGCGGGAAGTCGCTTGCGGGGCAAAATGCGGATCGGCTGCTGCCGATCCGCTGAAATACGGCAAAGTTACTCTGCTTTTTCCAGTACAAAGCGGTAGATCGCACCACCAATCGCGGCACCGATAATCGGTAACAACCAGAACATCCACAGCTGTTCCAATGCCCAGCCGCCCTGGAAGATCGCCACACCGCTACTGCGCGCCGGGTTGACTGAGGTATTGGTGACGGGAATGCTCACCAGGTGAATCAGCGTTAGCGCCAGGCCGATTGCAATGGGCGCGAAGCCAGCCGGAGCACGTTTATCGGTCGCGCCCATGATCACAATCAGGAATACGGCGGTCAGCACCAGTTCGGCGATCATGCCCGCCTGCAGGCTAAAGCCCCCCGGCGAATGTTCACCGTAACCGTTCGACGCGAAGCCGCTGGCCACGGCATCGAAACCGGCTTTACCGCTGGCGATCAAATACAGCACGCCGGCCGCCGCAACCGCACCCACCAGCTGCGCGATAATATAAGGCACAACCTGCGCCGCCGGGAAACGTCCGCCAACCGTCAGACCGATGGTCACCGCCGGGTTAAAATGGCCGCCCGAAATATGGCCGACGGCAAATGCCATCACCAACACCGTCAGACCAAACGCCAGCGCAACACCGGCAAAACCAATACCCAATTCTGGAAACGCCGCGGCCAAAACCGCACTGCCACAACCGCCCAACACCAGCACGAAAGTGCCCAGCGTTTCAGCCACTAATCTTTTCATCTCTGTTCCCTCAAATAATTTAATGTTTTCGCGGCGGGATTATCGTTTTTGGCGATTGAAGCGCAACCGAAGAATAAGGGATTAGGGTGATTTTTAGGCGATAGCAGCGTATTTGAGACGGTTCTCGCGAGCCATAATGGGGTTCATCAGAAATGTCTGGAGCGAAGCAGTGAATGCCGCTGGGCTTGAATTATTGTTTAAAAAATTTCACCAATAAAAAAGCCGGACCCGGTCCGGCTTGATTCCGCATGCTAAAAACTGGCCTTAAGAACCAAAAAGATTCTTGTGCAGCGCACGTACCACTTCTTCCGCGTCTGGGGTGGGAACCAGGAAGCAAAGGTTATAACTGCTGGCACCGTAGCAAATCATGCGCAGGTTGAACGGCTCGAGTGCGCCAAACACTTCTTTGCCGACGCCGCACGCTTTTGACAGGTTGTTGCCAATGATCGCCACCAGCGCCAGATTCTCTTCCACTTCCACACGGCACAGTGAAGAGAGTTCGGTCAACAGCGCCTGGGTCAGCAAGCTGTCGCCGGTGGTGGTTGAACCGGTGCTGTCCAGCGTCAGCGCCACGCTCACTTCGGAAGTGGTCACCAGATCAACGGAGATGCTGTGGCGCGCCAGAATGTTAAACACTTCGGCGAGGAAGCCATGTGCATGCAGCATGTTCAGGCTGTGCAGCGTTACCAGCGTCTGCTTACGACGCAGCGCCAGCGCACGGAACAGCGGTGGATTTTTGGTTTCGTTGCACACGCGCGTACCGCCTGCAGCGGGATCTTTGCTCGAACCGACAAACACCGGAATATCGCTACGCACGGCCGGCAGCAAAGTGGCCGGATGTAGCACTTTGGCACCAAAGATCGCCATCTCCGCTGCTTCTTCGAAGGTAATCTCTTCGATGCGTTTAGCGGTGGACACCACGCGTGGATCGGTGGTGTAGATACCGGCCACATCGGTCCAGATATCAATGCGCGCGGCCTGCAGCGCTTCGCCCAGCAGCGCAGCAGTATAGTCGCTGCCGCCACGACCAAGCGTGGTGGTGCGGCCTTTGATTTCGCTACCGATAAAGCCCTGCGTCACCACCAGCGCTTCCGCAATGCGCGGCTGCAGCTGCGTTGCGGCCAGCTCTTTCAGCGTCGCCACTTCGGGTTCTGCGCGGCCAAAACGATCGCTGGTGCGCATCACTTTACGCACGTCAAACCATTCGCTGTTGACCTGACGCTCGCGCAGAATCTCCACGAACAGCAGCGTCGACATCAGCTCACCGTGGCTCACCAGCTCATCGGTTAGCGCATGTGAGGTCGCCAGCGAGGTGGCTTCAGACAGCATGGTGATGTTTTCCAGCATGCGATCAATCTCATCGCGGATCACATCCGGCGATTGCAGACGATCGATGATGGCATATTGAATACGGCGGATTTCATCCAGCAGGTAAGCGCGCTGCGCTTGTTCCTGGCCTTCAGCAAGGGCAACCAGCAGATTGGTTACGCCAGCGGAGGCAGAGAGCACCACTAAGCGGGTATTGGCGTCCGACAGCACAACATCTGCGCTGCGGTTCATAGCATCAAAATCGGCAACGCTGGTGCCGCCAAATTTAGCCACGATAAGATTTTGGGACATATTACGAACCCCGTGTCAGGTTATCTTTCTTCCGTTTTGGGGCGGAAGACATAGTAGCAGCCTAGGCACAAGAGAAGAGCAGAATTGGGCAGACAAGATCAGTAGTAGACAAGTCACCAAAAGCGCTTCACCTTGCGAACCGTCCGACTGTGGACGATTCTGGTGACAACCCAGAGGATTCAGCCCCTGCAGCCGACAGTGCAACACCCCGCGTGTTGCCCCACCTCGGCGTCACACCCCCTGATGTGTTCTCTGCGGATACGGATCCTCAAACACACTGCCTGGGCGACGCGCCTCTTCTGGCTTACACCCGGAGGTGTAAGTAGCGCGCATAAATTACTGATTATTTTCCCCCCTGTCCATCCCCGCACTTTGAGGATTTCTCACTTTTACACTTCGGTAAACGCATCGTTGAACAAACGCGCCCACCATCAGCGGCCTAAAGTAGTGTCCGAATCAGACAAAAGCGGCTTTTTTCTGATGCGGCACAGGGAATTCTGCTGGCGCAGCACCGACAATCGCTGCCGGATCTACCTGAAACAGTGCGGCCACGGTCACAAATTTTTTCCCTTAGCCAGTAACTGTGGTCATACTCATCCCCGTGCAAGAATGCTATGGATGCCGGGCCAGCAGGACGCCCCGGATGGAATGACGGTTCTTATATCAACTAGAGTGTTGCCATGAAAAATATCAATCCGACCCAAACCGCTGCCTGGAAAGCGCTGCAGCAGCATTTTGAGCAGATGAAATCGGTGCAAATCGCCGACCTGTTTGCGCAAGATGCCGATCGTTTTGCGAAATTCTCTGCCACTTTCGATGACCAGATGCTGGTGGATTTCTCAAAAAACCGCATCACCGAGGAAACCCTCGAAAAATTACAGGCGCTGGCTAAAGAGACCGATCTGGCAGGCGCCATCAAATCGATGTTCTCTGGCGAGAAGATCAACCGCACCGAAGAGCGTGCAGTTCTGCACGTTGCGCTGCGTAACCGCAGCAACACGCCCATTGTGGTGGACGGCAAAGATGTGATGCCGGAAGTCAACGCGGTGCTGGCGAAGATGAAAGGCTTCTCCGAGCGCATCATCAGCGGCGACTGGAAAGGCTATACCGGCAAAGCCATCACCGACGTGGTGAATATCGGGATTGGCGGTTCAGACCTCGGCCCGTTCATGGTGACCGAAGCGCTGCGTCCGTACAAAAACCACCTGAACATGCACTTTGTTTCTAACGTCGATGGCACCCATATCGCCGAAACGCTGAAAGATCTCAGCCCGGAAACCACGCTGTTCCTCGTGGCATCTAAAACTTTCACCACGCAAGAAACCATGACCAACGCCCACAGCGCGCGTGACTGGTTCCTGAAAACTGCGGGCGATCAGCAGCACGTGGCGAAGCACTTCGCTGCGCTGTCGACCAACGGTAAAGCGGTGGGTGAGTTCGGTATTGATACCGACAACATGTTTGAGTTCTGGGATTGGGTTGGCGGCCGCTATTCATTGTGGTCAGCTATCGGCTTGTCGATCATTCTCTCCATCGGCTTCGAGAACTTCGAACAGCTGTTGAGCGGCGCGCACGCCATGGATAAGCACTTCGCCAACACGCCTGCCGAGCAGAACCTGCCGGTCCTGCTGGCGCTGATCGGTATCTGGTACAACAACTTCTTTGGTGCCGAAACCGAAGCGATTCTGCCGTACGATCAGTACATGCATCGCTTTGCTGCTTACTTCCAGCAGGGCAACATGGAATCCAACGGTAAATACGTTGACCGTGAAGGCAATCCAGTGGATTACCAGACCGGCCCAATCATCTGGGGCGAGCCTGGCACCAACGGTCAGCATGCGTTCTATCAGCTGATTCATCAGGGCACCAAACTGATTCCGTGCGACTTTATCGCACCAGCACTGAGCCACAACGTGCTGACCGATCACCATCCAAAGCTGCTGTCGAACTTCTTCGCACAGACCGAAGCGCTGGCGTTTGGTAAGTCACGCGATGTGGTGGAGAAAGAGTTTACCGATGCGGGTAAATCTGCCGAATCTGTCGCGCACATCGTGCCGTTCAAAGTGTTCGAAGGTAACCGCCCAACCAACTCCATCCTGCTGCGTGAAATTACCCCGTTCAGCCTGGGTTCACTGATTGCGCTGTATGAGCACAAGATCTTCACTCAGGGCGCGATTCTCAACATCTTCACCTTTGACCAATGGGGTGTTGAGTTGGGTAAACAGCTGGCAAACCGTATTCTGCCAGAACTGGAAAATGACGCTGAAATTAGCAGCCACGATAGCTCCACCAATGGCTTAATTAATCGCTACAAATCCTGGCGTTAATTTTCCGGCTAATTTACATAAGGCGGCGTAATTGCCGCCTTTTCTTTGTCAACCATGCCATCTCACTCGCAATATTATTAATTACTGCCTTAAACAGGGTTAGAAAATTCTTAAAGTGGCGTAAGGAAATTCGTAATTCATTTCAATTTACCGCACCTTACCTGGCTTAAAAATGGACCTAATTTAACCCTAAAAATAGTTTATCCATCTGATAGATCTATGATTTTAATTTAAGCCTTATAAGTAAATTCCGATTATTCCCATTCCGTACCAATAATTAGTGCAAAAGTGAAAAACTCTGCCGTGAAATGCGCAGCCATTCACTTATCCTATCAGCCTGAAAAAAGGCGTTAAAAAAAAGCAGCTAACGCCAATTCGCCGTATTTATCACCAGAAAAACCCCGACTTCCTGCCCTCTTTTACTCATGCTGAACTCTGGTAATTTGTTGCCCTATACTGAACGCGCCCGAAATCTGGGTAAATCCTACATTCATTGATTCATATAAATGCAGGAAACGTTGTTATGAAAAAACTGATGGTTGCCGGTGCAGCCTTACTTTACGTTGCCGTTTCTTCCGCTGCGATTGCCGCGCCGGAAGAAGCTGGTGCTGCAGCAGGCGCGCAGGCGGGAGCAATCTCTTCCGGCGCGTCTACCGCTGTGGGTATCGGCGCGCTCGGTGCGTTAGTGGGTCTCGGCATTGCTGCTTCTGGCGGCGGTGACGGTGCAAATACCGGTACAACAACAACCACCACAACGAGCACCACTCGTTGATGTAGCACCTTTAAGCATAACCACACACCCGTGTGGTTATTTTTTGCTTGGCTTATTTAGACAGGGATACCCCGTGCGCCGACTCTCTTTGCTACTTCTTTGCCTGTTGTTGCAGGCCTGCACACAAACGCAAAAAGGCCTCGAACAAACCGTGATGCTGGCCGTGAATGGCCCGGATGATGTCACGGTCACCAACGAGCAGGTTGCTAACCTGCCCTACGCCAGCCTCTATGCCCGCATCAATGAAGGACCGCGCATCTTCGTGGTGCTCGGTTACAACGAAAACGGCCAACAGAAGTGGATCACCCAGGATAAAGCGATGCTGGTGATGCAGCATGGCCGTCTGATCAAAACCCTGGGGTTACCGAGCAACCTCGCTGACGTCAGTAACCTGGCGCAGGATCCGCTCGCCGATGCGCTGCATCTGCAAAACGGTGCCAGCTGGACGCGCGTGGTGCAGTGGCGCGAGCAAGATAAAGTGCGTGCCGCCACAGCGGTTTCCCGCTTCGAGCGCGGTGACGATACAGTGCTGGACATCGCCGGTGAACGCGTACCGTGCCGCGTCTGGCATGAAACCGTGCGCATCGAGAACGTAGGCGCGGAGTGGCAGAACACCTTCTGGATCGATAACCGCGATGGCACGGTATTGCAGGCCAACCAGATGCTGGCCGCCGATGCCTTCCCCGTTGAAACCACCATTCTGAAGCCGGCGAAATCATGAAAAAAATAACTCCAATGCTGGCAGCATTGACGCTGCTCACGGCTGGCCACGCACTGGCGGCGGCGCAAGTCACCGTGCACGATCTGCCGGGAAAAAACACACTGCAAATTAACGATGCGCAGAATCTTAGTCAGTTGCTCACCCATCCTGAACTGCGCAGTTGGTGGCCGGGCACGGTGATTGCCGAACGCGGCGCAACGGCGGTAGCACAGCAGCAACAGAAGCAGCTGCTGGCCGATCTGCGCGCATGGCAAGCAGACAGCGGCGAGTCGTTGGCCGCAACCATCGGCTCGGTTATCCACCAGCTTGGCGCGCTGCAGGTAACGGGCCGCCAGTTCACCTCGCTCGATCCCGATGACGTGCGTCTGCGTCCACAGGATAACCGCACGCTGCAAGGCAGCTATGACCTCTATATGCTGGCGCAGCCGACGCAGGTACTGGTGCTGGGGGCGTTGAGCAATCCGGGTAAAGCGCGCTGGCAGCCTGGCCGCGAAGTGCGTGATTACCTCGAAGGCCACGATCGTCTGTCCGGCGCGGAACGCAGCTATGCCACGGTGATTGCGCCGTCCGGCAGCACCCAGCAAGTTCCGGTTGCCTACTGGAATCATCGCCATATCGAAGTGGAACCCGGCAGCATTATCTGGCTCGGTTTCACCTCATGGAGCTTGCCATGGGGCCAAAGCGATTTGAATGAGCGCATGCTTTCCGTTCTGACTCACCGGATACCAGACTGATGAAAAAACAATTACTTCTCAGCCTGTTGGCTGCTTCTGTTTCCGCCGCTTGCCAGGTGCATGCGGAAACCTGGCCTGAACCGGTCGGTCCTTCTCAATCAGATTTTGGTGGCGTTGGCCTGATGCAGACGCCCACCGCGCGTATGGCGAAAGAGGGCGAATTTAGCGTCAACTTCCGCGATAACGATCAATATCGCTACTATTCTGCCTCGCTGCAGCTGTTCCCGTGGCTGGAAACCACCGTACGCTATACCGATGTGCGTACCCGCCGTTACAGCGCAGTAGAAGGTTTCAGCGGCAACCAAAGCTATAAAGATAAAGCCTTCGATGTGAAGCTGCGCCTATGGCAAGAGAGCTATTGGCTGCCAGAAGTGGCGGTTGGCTCACGCGATTTAGGCGGTACCGGTCTGTTCGACAGCGAATATCTGGTGGCGAGCAAAGCATGGGGCCCGTTCGATTTCACCTTGGGTCTGGGCTGGGGTTATCTCGGCAACAGCGGCACCATTAAGAACCCGTTCTGCTCCTATAGCGACAGCTTCTGTAGCCGCACCGGCGGTGGCGAAGCGGGTTCAATTAATGGCTCGCAGATGTTCCACGGTCCGGCGGCGCTGTTTGGCGGCGTAGAGTATCAAACACCGTGGCAGCCGCTGCGCCTCAAGCTGGAGTACGAAGGCAACGATTATCAGGATGATTTCGCCGGTCGTTTGGATCAGCGCAGTAAGGTCAACGTCGGCGCGATTTATCGCCTCACCGACTGGGCGGACATCAACGCCAGCTACGAGCGCGGCAACACCTTTATGTTCGGCTTTACCCTGCGCACCAATTTCAACGATCTGCATCAGTCGCATATCGATAGCGAGAAGCCGGCCTACAACCCGCAGCCGCAGGGCGATCTGTTGCAGCCAACGGTGGTGGCAAACCAGCTGACCGATCTGAAGTACAACGCAGGACTGAATGGCCCGCATATTCAAACCAAAGGCAGCACGTTGTATGTGTCCGGCGAGCAGACCAAATATCGCGATACGCGCGAAGGGGTCGATCGCGCCAATCGCATTATCATGAACAACCTGCCGGCCGGCATCGATACCATCGACGTCACCGAGTCGCGCTTCAATATGCCGCAGGTGAGCACGCGCACCAACGTTGCCAGCCTGCATAACGAACTCGTGGGTTATCCGCTGGGGCATGAACAGCCGCTGCAGCAGACGCGTGAAAATCCGGTCGATCACGGTACCACCGAGCAAGGTTTCTTTATCCGCAAAGATCGTCTGAACTACAGCCTGTCGCCGGTGCTGAATCAGTCCGTCGGCGGACCGGAAAGCTTCTACATGTATCAGGTTGGCGTGATGGCCAACGCCGATTACTGGCTTACCGATCACCTGTTGGTCGGCGGCAGCCTGTTTGGCAACCTCGCCAATAACTACGATAAGTTCAACTACAACGGCGCACCGACGGATTCCACGCTGCCGCGCGTGCGTACGCATATTCGTGATTACGTTGAGAACAACGTTTACGTTAACGATCTGCAAGCCAACTACATGCAGGCGCTCGGCAACGGTTTCTACGGCCAGGTTTACGGCGGTTATCTGGAAACCATGTACGGCGGCGTCGGCGGCGAAGTGCTGTATCGTCCGATTGATAGCAACTGGGCATTCGGGGTTGATGCCAACTACGTGAAGCAGCGTGATTGGGACAACATGATGCAGTTCACCGATTACAAAGCGCC
The DNA here is from genome assembly GCF_019795975.1 of Pantoea sp. DY-17. Classification (NCBI taxonomy): domain Bacteria; kingdom Pseudomonadati; phylum Pseudomonadota; class Gammaproteobacteria; order Enterobacterales; family Erwiniaceae; genus Pantoea; species Pantoea sp. DY-17. The sequence goes on from NZ_JAIMIG010000003.1 coordinate 600,414, forward strand.
AACCGGACATTTCACCGCGTACTGGCGTCCGTGGTTTATGCAGGACGTATTGGTGAAAGCCAGCGTCGGTGAATATCTGGCGAAGGATAAAGGCGTTACCGTAGATGTGTCGAAGCGGTTTGATAGCGGCGTGATGGTGGGCTTCTACGCCACCAAAACCAACGTGTCGGCGGAAGCCTATGGCGAAGGCGACTTCACCAAAGGCTTCTACATTTCGGTGCCGATGGATCTGTTTACCGTGACGCCAACGCGAGGCCGCGCGCAGGTGAACTGGGTGCCGTTGACGCGTGATGGTGGGCAGATGCTGGGTCGCAAATATCAGCTGTATGACCTGACGTCAGATCGTGATGCGCGGTTTAATTAACATCAGCGCGGGTGGTGTGAAACCCGCGCGATAAATCGCGCCGCTACGGAGAGGTGCACATACCGTAGCGGCGCCATTTATTGCGCGTTACCGACTATTAATCTGCGTCATAACCCAAATTGGGTGCTAGCCAGCGCTCAACTTCGCTCACGCTCATGCCTTTACGCGCGGCGTAATCTTCCACCTGATCGCGCTGAATCTGCGCCACGGCGAAGTACTTGCTGTCGGGATGGCTAAAGTACCAGCCGGAAACCGCTGCGCCTGGCCACATGGCGAAAGACTCGGTGAGCTTCATGCCGGTATGTTTTTCCACCTCCAGCAGCTGCCAGATCGGTGCTTTCTCAGTGTGTTCCGGACAAGCCGGATAACCTGGCGCGGGACGAATGCCCTGATAGTTCTCGCGAATCAGCTCTTCGTTGCTGAGATTTTCATGGGCGGCAAAGCCCCAAATCACCTTCCGCACGCGCTCGTGCAGATATTCAGCAAAGGCTTCTGCCAGGCGATCCGACACCGCTTTCACCATGATTTTGTTGTAATCATCGTGCTGCTTGTCATACGCCTCGGCCAGCGCATCTTCCTCAATTCCGGCGGTAACCGCAAACGCGCCGAGATAATCGGCTTTACCGCTGGATTTCGGTGCCACAAAGTCGGCTAAACAGTAGTTGGCGAAGTCGGTTTTCTCGGTCTGCTGACGCAAGTGATGACTGACGCACAGCACCTGATTGCGGTTCTCGTTGCTGTAGATTTCAATGTCATCGCCGACACGGTTGGCCGGGAAAATCCCCACCACGCCGCGTGGATTGAGCGTGCCGGTGCTGCTCAGCATATCGAGCATGGCGTTGGCATCGGCAAACAGGCGTTTGGCCTCTTCGCCCACCACTTCATCTTCCAAAATGCGCGGATATTTGCCGGCCAGCGACCAGGTCATAAAGAACGGCGTCCAGTCGATGTAATTACGCAGCGTTTCAATGCTGGCTTCGACCGGACTCACACCGAGACGGTGCGCCACCGGCGGCGTATAGCTTTCCCAATCGATGACATAATCATTATCGCGCGCAGTTTGCAGGCTCACCGGCGGCGTGCGCGGCTTTTTGCGCGCGTGCTGAATACGCACCGTGTCATACTCTTTGCGCGTGCGCGCCACGAAATCTTCTTTCAGCGTCTCGGACAGCAGCGATGACACCACGCCCACGGTGCGCGAGGCGTTCTGCACGTACACGGTTGGGCCGCTGTAATTCTGCTCGATTTTTACTGCGGTATGCGCTTTCGAGGTAGTCGCGCCGCCAATCAGCAGCGGAATGGTGAATCCCTGACGCTCCATCTCTTTGGCGACGTTGACCATCTCATCCAGCGACGGCGTGATCAGGCCGGAAAGCCCGATGATATCGGCGTTCTCGGCAATCGCGGTTTTGAGGATTTTGTCACTCGGCACCATAACGCCGAGGTCAATGATTTCGTAGTTGTTACATTGCAGCACTACGCCGACGATATTTTTGCCGATGTCATGCACATCGCCTTTTACCGTTGCCAGCACAATCTTGCCGTTGCTGCGTCCGGCCTCTTTGCTGGCCTGAATATAAGGTTCGAGATAGGCCACCGCTTGCTTCATCACGCGCGCTGATTTTACCACCTGCGGCAGGAACATCTTGCCCTCGCCGAACAGATCGCCAACCACGTTCATGCCGGACATCAGCGGCCCTTCAATCACTTCAATCGGCCGCGCTGCTGCCTGGCGCGCCTCTTCGGTATCCAGCTCAATAAACTCGGTGATGCCTTTCACCAGCGAGTATTCCAGACGTTTTACCACGTCCCAGCTGCGCCATTCGGCCTGCTGTTTCTCCTGCTCGCCGTCGCTTTTGCTGCCGCGATATTTCTCCGCCAGCTCCAGCAAGCGCTCGGTGCCATCGTCACGACGATTCAGCACCACATCTTCCACCGCGTCACGCAGTTCGGCAGGCAGATCGTCGTAAATCGCCAGCTGACCGGCGTTCACGATGCCCATGTCCATGCCGTTGCGGATGGCGTAATAGAGGAAAACCGCGTGAATCGCTTCGCGCACCGGTTCGTTACCACGGAACGAGAACGACACGTTGGAGACGCCGCCGGAGATCATCGCGTGTGGCAGTTCGCGCTTGATGTCTTCGCAGGCACCGATAAAGTCCATCGCGTAATTGTTGTGTTCTTCAATGCCGGTCGCTACGGCAAAAATATTCGGGTCGAAAATGATGTCTTCTGGCGGGAAACCGACCTCTTCGGTCAAAATCTTGTAGGCGCGACGACAGATCTCAATTTTGCGCGCTCGCGTATCCGCCTGACCCGCTTCGTCAAACGCCATCACCACCATCGCTGCGCCGTAGCGACGCACTTTGCGCGCGTGCGCGATAAACGGTTCCACGCCCTCTTTCATCGAAATAGAGTTCACAATGCCTTTGCCCTGAATGCACTGCAGGCCTTTCTCGATCACTTCCCATTTGGAGGAGTCGATCATAATTGGCACGCGGGCGATATCCGGCTCACCGGCAATCAGATTGAGGAAGCGCACCATCGCCGCTTCCGCATCCAGCATGCCTTCATCCATGTTGATGTCGATGATTTGCGCACCGTTCTCTACCTGCTGGCGCGCCACATCCAGCGCTTCGTTGTATTTCTCTTCTTTGATCAGACGCTTAAATTTGGCCGAGCCGGTGACGTTGGTGCGTTCACCGACGTTGACGAACAGCGAATCGGCCTGAATGTTCAGCGGTTCAAGCCCGGCTAAGCGACAGGCAACCGGAATCTTTGGCAGCTGGCGCGGCGCAACGCCTTCTACTGCGGCCGCCATCGCCGCGATGTGTTCCGGCGTGGTGCCGCAGCAGCCGCCGATAATATTGAGGAAACCGGCGCGCGCCCACTCACCAATTTGCTCAGCCATGATCGCCGCATCGAGATCGTATTCACCAAAGGCGTTGGGCAAACCGGCGTTCGGGTGCGCGGTCACATAGCTTTCGGCAATGCGCGACAGCTCCGCTACATACTGGCGCAGTTCGTCCGGGCCCAGCGCGCAGTTGAGGCCAAACGACAGCGGTTCGGCGTGGCGCAGCGAGTTATAGAAACCTTCGGTGGTTTGGCCGGAGAGCGTACGACCGGACGCATCGGTGATGGTGCCGGAGATCATCAGCGGCAGCTTCACGCCCATCGCTTCCATCTCGGCCTGCACCGCGTAGATCGCCGCTTTGGCGTTGAGGGTATCGAACACCGTTTCGATCATGATGAGGTCGGAGCCACCGGCGATCAGCGCATGCGTCGATTCGCGGTAAGCTTCCACCAGCTGATTGAAGGTGACGTTACGATAGGCGGGATCGTTGACGTCCGGCGAGATAGAACAGGTGCGGTTGGTCGGGCCCAACACGCCTGCCACGTAGCGCGGACGATGCGGCGTTTTCGCCGTCCATGCGTCGGCGCTGGCACGCGCCAGTTTGGCGGCTTCGAAGTTGATCTCCGCCGACAGCGCTTCCATCGCGTAATCGGCCATCGCAATGGTGGTGGAGTTGAAGGTGTTGGTCTCGAGAATATCCGCGCCGGCAGCGAGATAGGCATCGTGGATTTCGCGGATCACCTCCGGTTTGGTTAGCACCAACAGATCGTTGTTGCCCTTCAAATCAGATGGCCAGTCGGCAAAGCGGCTGCCACGGAAATCCTGCTCACTCAGTTTATAACTCTGGATCATGGTGCCCATGCCACCGTCCAGAATCATAATGCGTTGCGCCAGCTGCTGCTGCAGCATTTCTGTTTTGTTGCTCACTCTCGCCCCGTCCACGTCATTGCGTTGGCTAATATGCCAGCCAGTCATACTGGCACAACTTGCAGGTGATCAAAAGTCAGCTCAGATGAGACATTTTCAGCTATTGCCGATGACAGGTCTGACCAGAAAGTCAGCGTTTGCATTAATGCGGTTAAAAACGAAAATGGTTTCCAGCATTGATGCGAATTGGAGACGTTATGGCAACCCCCGCGCCCGTGAAACGCGGTAAGAAACCGCGTGCGACAACGGCTACCACCAGCGCGCCCGTCGGCGGGCAAGTACAATCTTTGACGCGTGGTCTGCGCCTGCTGGAGCTGATTGCCGAATCCCACGGCAGCGTGGCGCTGACCGAACTGGCACAACAGGCCGGTTTACCCAACTCCACCACTCATCGCCTGCTCTCCACCATGCAGCAGCAAGGTTTTGTGCATCAGGTGGGCGACTTAGGTTTGTGGACCATTGGTTCGCACGCGTTTGTGGTCGGCAGCAGTTTCCTGCAGAGCCGCAATCTGCTGGCGATTGTGCATCCGCTGCTGCGCAAGCTGATGGAAGACGCCGGCGAGACGGTGAATCTGGCGGTGCTGGATCTCAGCGATTATCAGGCGGTGATCATCGATCAGGTGCAGTGTACGCAGCTGATGCGCATGTCCGCGCCGATTGGCGGCAAGCTGCCGATGCATGCATCCGGCGCCGGCAAAGCGTTTCTGGCGCATCTGAGCGATGAGCAAGTTACCGCGCTGCTGCATCAAAAAGGGCTGCATCACTACACGCCGAAAACGCTGATGTCGCCGCACAGCCTGAAGGAGAATCTGGCGCTGATTCGTAAGATGGGCTTTTCGCACGATGATGAAGAGCACGCGCTGGGTCTGCGCTGCGTTGCGGCACCGATTTATGACGAACATGGAGAACCCTTCGCCGCCATCTCAATCTCCGGCCCGATTGCGCGCATGACTGACGACCGCATCACCGAGCTGGGTGCGCTGGTGATCCGCGCCGCGAAGCAGGTGACCCAAACCTATTCTGGCCGCTAAGCGGCCACCGACGCATAGCGCGCGCTGAAACGCTGGCTGGCGCGCCACGCAATTACCTCTTCAATATGCCCTTCGCGGATGCGCGTTTGCAGCGCGCGCCACCAGTTGGGATCAAACAGCTGCGGATGCAGCGCCTGCAGCAGTTTGCCGGTCGAGGGTTCGCTGCACAGCGCATAGCGGAAGGTTTCCGGGAACACATCATCCGGCCCGACGCTGTACCAAGGCTCGGCCTGCAGCTCATCTTCCTCATAGCGCGCCTGCGGCACATCGCGGAACACCAGCTCGGTCATCGGGCGGATTTCGTCGTAATCGTAAAACACCACGCGGCCATGACGCGTCATACCAAAGTTTTTGTACAGCATGTCGCCGGGGAAAATATTTGCCGCCGCCAGCTGACGAATCGCATCACCATATTCGCCAATCGCATGCTGCCGCTGTTCCGGCGAAGCCTGAGCCAGCCACAGATTAAGCGGCTCCATGCGGCGTTCCAGCCACAAATGGCGGATGATCACCACATCGTCGCGCAGCTCGAGCTTTTCCGGGATATCGCGCTCAAACTCCGCCATCAGCTCGGCCGGAATACGCGCGCGCGGTAACGCAAAGTGCTCAAACTCCTGCGTATCCGCCATACGACCCACGCGATCGTGCTCTTTGACCATGCGATAGCAGTCGCGCACCTGCGCATCGGTGACCTCTTTTTGCGGTGCGAAGCGGTCTTTGATCACCTTAAATACGCGATCAAAACCCGGCAGCGTGAACACCATCATTACCATGCCGCGAATGCCGGGTGCGACGGTGAAATCTTCCTGACTGTTCGCCAGATAGTGCAGGTATTCACGGTAGCATTCGGTTTTACCGTGCTTCTGACAGCCAATCGCCATGTAGCGCTCTGCCACGGTTTTTCCCGGCAGAATCGGTTGCAGCCACGCCACCAGCGCGGCAGGCACCGGCGCGTACACCATGAAATAGGCGCGGGCAAAACCAAACACGATGCTGGCATCATCGCTGTCGGTGAGACAGGTATCGATCCATAAACGGCCAGCATCATCGCGCTGAATCGGCAGCAAACAGGGCACCATGCCATCACTCAGCTGCAGGCGCGCCACAATCCACGCGGTTTTGTTGCGGTAAAACAGTTCGCTGGCGACATCCAGCGTCGCCGTCGCCAGCTGTGTGGCACCAAACTGCTCGTGCAGATGGCGCACAATCCAGCCGATATCGCGCGTTTGATCCTGCCACGTTAGACGCAGCGGAATGTCATTCAGCACCTGACGCAGTGTTTCCTGCCAATTCTGCTGCGGACGATAGAGGCGCGACAGCGGGCGCGGCGCAACCGGTGCAGGCGCATAGGGCTGCGACGGCAAGATAAACAGACGCTCGGGCGACAAATGGCTGTGGCCCTGCAGGCGACAATAGACCGAATTGAAGAAGCTTTCGGCGATTTCATGGCGCGGATAGCCGGGCAGCAAGGTTTCGTAATGGCTTTTCACCCGTAGCCAGAACGCGTCATCCCAGTCCGAAGTGTCATTGAGAATGCGCAGCTGGTTGGTGACCAGGCCAACATGGTGATCGTAAAGATGGATACGCGCTTTCATTGCCTGCTGCACCGCGTGCCAGTCGGCCTGCTCGAAGCGCTGTTGCGCACCGGCGGTGATATCCAGAAAGCGGCCATACTGCGCGTCAAAACCTTGCAGAATGGTGTGGGCGATCAGCGATTCTCTCGGCGTCATCGGCAACGCTCCTTTAGCGGTAAGTGGTCGCCATTGAATGGCGACCTTACAACGGCTTCAGAATTGTGCGGCTTCGGTGGAGCCGGTCAACGCGGTCACAGAGGATTGTCCGCCCTGAATGACGTTGGTGACGCGATCGAAATAGCCGGTGCCCACTTCCTGCTGATGCGATGAGAAGGTGTAACCCTTATCGCGCGCCGCAAACTCCGGCTGCTGCACTTTCTCCACGTAATGGCGCATGCCTTCGCCCTGTGCATAGGCGTGCGCCAGGTCAAACATGTTGAACCACATGCTGTGAATCCCGGCGAGCGTAATGAACTGGAAGCGATAGCCCATTTCGCTCAGCGCCTGCTGGAAACGGGCGATAGTGCGATCGTCGAGGTTCTTCTTCCAGTTAAACGAAGGCGAGCAGTTGTAAGCCAGCAGCTTGCCGGGATACTGCGCGTGAATCGCGTCGGCAAAGCGCTGCGCCATCTCCAGATCTGGCGTTGAGGTTTCGCACCACAGCACATCGGCATAAGGCGCATACGCTAGCCCGCGGCTGATCGCCTGTTCAATCCCGGCACGCGTGCGGAAGAAGCCTTCCGAGGTGCGCTCGCCGGTGATAAACGCCGCATCACGCGGGTCGCAATCTGAGGTGATCAGATCGGCGGCATCCGCATCGGTGCGCGCCAGCAACACCGTCGGCACGTTCATGACGTCTGCGGCCAGACGCGCCGCCACCAGTTTCTGAATCGCTTCCTGCGTTGGGACTAATACCTTGCCACCCATGTGGCCGCACTTCTTCACCGCCGCCAGTTGGTCTTCAAAATGCACCGCGCCGGCACCGGCCTGAATCATCGATTTCATCAGCTCGAACGCATTGAGCACGCCGCCAAAGCCCGCTTCCGCATCGGCGACAATCGGCAGGAAGTAATCAATAAAATCATTATCTTCTGGCGATACACCGCTGGCCCACTGAATCTGATCGGCTCGCTGGAAGCTCTGATTAATCCGCTCCACCACATTTGGCACCGAATTCACCGGATACAGCGATTGGTCGGGATACATCTGCCCGGCCAGGTTAGCATCTGCCGCCACCTGCCAGCCGGAGAGGTAAATCGCCTCTATGCCGGCTTTCGCCTGCTGCACCGCTTGTCCGCCGGTCAACGCGCCAAGGCTGTTGATGTAGCCTTTGCTCGATTCACCATTCAGCAGCGACCAGAGTTTGGTGGCACCGCGCTCCGCCAGCGTGCAGGCGGGATTGACCGAACCGCGCAGATTGACCACATCCTCCGCACTGTACGGACGAGTAATTCCCTGCCAGCGCGCATCATTCCAGCTCGATTCCAGTTGTTTGATCTGTTGCGTACGATTCATCGTCATATCTCCAGGTTCAAGGCAGCAGGCGGTAGCCCGGCAGAGTGAGGAAGGAAACCAGTTCGTCATCGGTGGTAATTTGCTCCATCAGCGCGGCGGCATCGTCGAAGCGTCCATTTTGAAAACGTTCTGCGCCAACGGTTTGCTGCAAGGTGGCCAGCTCTTCCTCCAGCAGCCGTTCAAACAGCGCCACCGTGACCGGCTGGCCATCGCTGAGAATTTGTTTGTGATGAATCCATTGCCAGATGGAGGTGCGGGCGATTTCAGCGGTGGCGGCATCTTCCATCAACCCATCAATCGGAACGCAGCCGTTGCCGCTGATCCAGGCTTCCAGATATTGCAGCGCCACGCGGATATTGGCGCGCATGCCGGCTTCAGTACGCTTGCCGCGACAGGGCGCCAGCAGACGTTCGGCGGTGATTGGCGCATCCTGCTCACGCGTGATGTGCAGTTGATTGGGCTGATCGCCCAGCCGACGGTCAAACTCCTCCATCGCGATATCAGCCAGGCCGGGATGCGCCACCCAGGTTCCGTCGTGACCGTTGCCCGCTTCTCGCGCTTTATCTTCTTGCACCTTTTGCGTCACCCATACATTGCGCTCCGCGTCTTTGCTCGGAATCAGCGCCGACATACCGCCCATCGCCAGCGCACCACGACGATGACAGGTTCGAATCAGCAGGCGTGAATAGGCATCGAGGAATGGCTGATCCATGCTGATTTGCTGGCGATCCGGCAGGATACGATCGGGATGCTGGCCCAGCGTTTTGATGTAGCTGAAGATGTAATCCCAACGGCCACAGTTCAGGCCAACGACGTGATCACGCAGTTCCCACAGGATCTCATCCATCTGGAATACCGCCGGCAGCGTTTCGATCAATACCGTGGCTTTGATGGTGCCGCGCGGCAGATCGAAGCGATCTTCACTGAAGCGGAAGATCTCACGCCACCACGCCACTTCAGCGGCATGCTCGGTTTTCGGCAGATAGAACCATGGCGCGTGGCCCTTCTCCAGCAGCGCTTCAACGTTGTGGAAAAAGTAGAGCGCAAAGTCGAACAATCCGCCGGGAATGGCCCGATCGCGCCACTCCACATGCTTTTCATTCAGATGCAGACCGCGCACCCGACACATCAGCAGCGCCGGATTGGCGCGCAGCTGGTAGATCTTGCCGGTTTCACTGGTAAAGCTCAGCGTGCCATTGATGGCATCGCGCAGTGTTAATTGTCCGTCGATCAGCTTCTGCCAGGTTGGCGCCAGTGAATCTTCAAAATCGGCCATGAAGACGTTGACGTTTGCGTTGAGCGCGTTGATCACCATTTTGCGATCCGGCGGCCCGGTGATCTCTATGCGACGATCCTGAAGCAGCTGCGGAATAGGACGAACTTGCCACGCATTTTCACGAATGGAAGCGGTTTCCGAATCAAAGCCGGGTAACTCACCTTGATCGTAACGCTTCTGTCGTTGCTGGCGTGCTTTCAGCAGGCGTTCGCGCTCTGGTGCAAAGCGCACCACTAATGCGTGTATAAAGTCGATCGCTTCTGGGGTAATCAGCTGCTTTTCCGCGTGGGTAAAGGGCTGGCTGAAGGTTAGCGTATTGCTGATAACCGAGTCTGTCATGCGGGCTGCCTCCTGAGTTGATCCATCGTTTAACGATCGGATCCGGATGTAGGGTGTTTTATAACCTGCAAGATCAGAGCATAATGATTTTTATTTTAATTTCAAAAACTATTTCCATTTTAATGTTTATGCTGATTTATCAGATTGATATTTATGTAATTTAATCTCTCGAATTAAAGGCAATAACTTCCACTGGTGAATTGAAGGCAAAAAAAAGCCGCGATAGCTTTCGGCTAGCGCGGCAGGATCAAACGAGGTGTTTGATCTATTCGAGTGTTGGATTCATCCGGCGCAGATCGAACGGCGTGATCTGATAAACGTAGTAGTTCAGCCAGTTGGAGAACAGCAGGTTGCCGTGGCTGCGCCAGGTGGCGCGCGGTGGCAGCTCTGGGTTGTCGTGCGGGAAGTAGTTGAACGGCACGTCCGGCTGCAGGCCAGCATCGTAATCGCGATGATATTCACCCGAGAGCGTCAGGGCATCGTACTCCGGATGGCCGGTAACAAACGCCAGGCGCTTGTCTTTGCTCGCCATCAGATATGCGCCGGTGGATTCCGATTCGGCAAATAGCTCGAGATCGGTGTAATCGCGGATCAGCTGGCTCGGAAAATCAGCATAGCGTGAATGCGGGGCCAGGAAATTGTCGTCAAAACCGCGCGTTAGTAAGGCGTGGGGATGGAGGATTTGGTGCTCATAAACACCGGACAATTTGTTCTGCCGCGTCTGCTTAGGAATGCCATACAGAATGTTGAGTGCCGCCTGAACCGCCCAACAGACAAAGAGCGTGGAGGTGACGTGTTCATTCGCCCAATGCAGCACGCGCTGAATCTGCGGCCAGTAAGCGACATCATTGAAATCGACCAATCCCAGCGGCGCGCCGGTCACAATCAGTCCATCGAAGTTATCGTTTTGGACGTCTTCGAAGTTGCAGTAGAAGTTGTTCAGATGCTCTGTCGGCGTGTTGCGCGACTCGCGGCTATCAATGCGCAGCAGCTGCACATCAATCTGCAACGGTGAGTTAGAGAGCAGACGCAGGAACTGATTTTCCGTCTCAATCTTCTTTGGCATCAGGTTAAGAATCAGCACTTTTAGCGGACGGATCTCCTGAACACTGGCGCGCGACGACGTCATGACAAAGACGTTTTCATCACGCAAAAAATTCACTGCCGGTAATTCGTCGGGAATCCTGATTGGCATAACCTACTCACCTCTTACTGATAACCGTATAAACGTTTAGACATCCAGATGCCCGACATTAACGTGTTATGTCGGGAATGTCGAGTCTTCATGCGGTTTATGAAAATGTTTCAGCTTTAGGTGGGATTTGGGATAAGTCGTTAGGCGGATTAATATGGCATGTAGCGGATTTTAGCTTCAGGATGGCACTAAATCTTGAGGGATTTTCTAAATTTCAGACGTAAAAAAGCCCCGAACTTTCGTTCGGGGCTTCTTCACTGATTGATGCCTGGCAGTTCCCTACTCTCGCATGGGGAGGCCCCACACTACCATCGGCGCTACGGCGTTTCACTTCTGAGTTCGGCATGGGGTCAGGTGGGACCACCGCGCTAAAGCCGCCAGGCAAATTCTGTTTCGTCCGCTGCCCCCTCTCAGGCGCCGCAGACCAGTCCGTAAACAAGCTGAAAATCCGGTCTCTCAGACCAAAACGCCTCTGGCGTTGTAAGGTTAAGCCTCACGGGTCATTAGTACCGGTTAGCTCAACGCATCGCTGCGCTTACACATCCGGCCTATCAACGTCGTAGTCTTCAACGTCCCTTCAGGACTCTCAAGGAGTCAGGGAGAACTCATCTCGGGGCAAGTTTCGTGCTTAGATGCTTTCAGCACTTATCTTTTCCGCACTTAGCTACCGGGCAATGCCATTGGCATGACAACCCGAACACCAGTGGTGCGTTCACTCCGGTCCTCTCGTACTAGGAGCAACCCCCCTCAATTCTCCAGCGCCCACGGCAGATAGGGACCGAACTGTCTCACGACGTTCTAA